>NZ_JAESDK010000033.1 GCF_019249245.1 Alteromonas lipotrueiana
TGGGCCTGGAATATCCCGGGCCCTTACAGTGTGTTGCTGAATAATCAGGACACCAATCACATATTGCTTAATAAAGGATATGATTATGCGAAACATCGATTTATCTCCACTTTACCGTACTTTTATTGGTTCTGACCGTTTGTCTACCGTTATTGACACTGCCCGCCAAAGTGAAACTCAGAGCGCATATCCCCCCTATAATATCGAATTAACGGGAGAGGATACTTACCGAATTTCTATGGCGGTAGCCGGCTTTAATCAAAGCAACCTGAGTATAGAAACGCAAGAAAACACCTTGCTAATAGAAGGTAAAACGACCAAAGCTGATGAAAACCGAGCAGCGACGACACGCTATTTACACAAAGGGATTTCGGCCCGAAATTTCAAACGTAAATTTCAACTTGGCGATTATGTCAAAGTTCAGGCGGCTGAAATACAAAACGGTATGCTACATGTTGAATTAAGAAGAGAACTGCCTGAAGCTAAACAGCCCAGACAGATCCCTATCGGTAATTCATAGTTGTGTTTTTTTAAAGTAAAACTTCATGCCGGGCTGACAAGCTCGCATTGATACTGCTACATTTTGCAGCGATAATTTTTGTTGTGTATAGGCTCCCTGGCCTGTTTCTTTTGCCCTCTTCATTAAGAGGGCTTTTTTATTTAGAAAACCCGGTGAGTTAAATAGCTTGCTCAAGTCTGCCTTACTTGACCCCACCTAATTCAACCTCGCCATAGTGGTCTGCCCATTCCAATCAAACCTTAATAAATATCTTTAACCGGTCTCAGACCGCTTTGTTATTTATTCATCTTTTTTAGTCTGTGAAACGTAATTACTTTTGCTTCCCCACCGCGGTGAGTTTGGTAACATCGCGACGTCTGTAACGATTAAGCCTCGCCTATAAGAAGTGCCGGTCAATACAGCTATAACAAATGCCACCTAGCAGAATATCTGCACCATTGTTATTTCTGAGGATGAACACACATGAAATCATTTGCACTTTCTCCTATTGCCGCCACTCTCGTGGCCGCAAGTTTTTTGCCTGCCGCTTATGCTCAACAAGATGTACAAAACACCACCGAAACTGCTGAGCAAGAAGCTGAGCAAATCCTGATTTTGGGTACCCGCCGTCCGGGCCGCTCAGTAGTACAAAGTAATGTTCCGGTCGACTTGATCGATGAAGAAACGCTGGCCGCGGGTGGTTTTAACGACATCAGTCGTCAGCTTCAAAATGTGGTACCCAGCTTCAACTTTTATCAACCTTCATTGGTAGATGGTACTGAACACATTAAACCCGCGTCGCTTCGCGGCCTGGCCCCCGACCAAACATTAGTTCTGTTAAATGGTCGTCGTTTTCATACCAGTGCGCTTTTAAACCTTAATGGTTCTTCAGGTAGAGGCTCTGTTTCGGTTGATTTAAATGCGATTCCGTCAGCCGCGATTAAGCGTATTGAAATTTTGCGTGACGGTGCTGCTGCTCAATATGGTTCCGATGCAATTGCCGGGGTCATCAACATTATTACCAAAGATGCTTCTGAAGGCGGCATGATTTCGCTATCTGGTGGTAGCTACTTTACCGAACTTGACGGTGTGCCTGAGTTAATTGGTATACAAACCGATGCTCAGGGAAATATTTTGCCCAATGAAAACGGCAGTAACCGGGTTACCGGCGTCTACGGTGATGAGATTCGCCGTAACGATGGCGAAAACATTAACCTGGCGGCCAACTTCGGACTGTCATTGGGCGATAATGGTTTTGTTAATTTCACCGGTGAAATTGCCAATGCAAACCGCACCAATCGTGGGGGCTATGACGACGGTGATACCTATCCGCGCAACGCCGATGGTTCCTTTGATGAGCGTGAACTCTCGGTTGACAGAGATCGCTTCAACTTTGGTGCCCCTGACTCTGAATCCTATACCTTTTTGGCAAACGCCGGGTATTACCTGAAAAATGATGCACAATTGTATGCTACTGCTTCTTTTCAGGACAAAGAAAGTATTTCGGGCGCCTTTTTTCGCGAAGCGGCAGATGAAGGCTTCTTTATCCAAAATATTTATCCTGACGGCTTCACCCCGCAAATTCTTGCCGAAATTCAGGATTGGTCGGTGTTAACCGGCATTAAAGGCAGTACCGAAAACTGGGATTACAATGCCAGTGTGGTAATTGGCAATAATGAGGTTGATTACACCACCTCTAATACCGCAAACCCCACGTTTTTACAGCAAACGCCTACCCGCTTTTACGGCGGACAGCTAGCAAACCAACAAACAACCATTAACTTTGATGCGTCGCGTTTTTTAGATGTTGATGGACTGTTCTCACCCTTATCGTTTGCCATTGGTGCCGAATACCGTCTGGATGAGTTTGAAATAAAGTCAGGCGATGAAGCTGCCTATACCAACATTCAGGCCACCACCGAAGCAGGCGAACCTGTGTTTGATGATAACGGCAATCCGGTCTTCCAGTCAGATAGTTTATTTGCTCAGGGCGCGCTGTATTTTTCAGACGCCGCACAAGTTGATGAAGATCGTCACAGTTACGCCTTTTATGTCGACTTAGACGCTGATTTAACCCAACGCTGGAACCTGACCCTGGCAGGCCGCTATGAAGACTATTCTGACTTTGGCTCTACCTCTAACGGGAAACTGGCCACCCGCTACTCATTCAGCGACACATTTTCAGTACGAAGCTCGGTCAGTACCGGGTTTCGGGCCCCGTCACTTCAACAACAGTTTTATACTTCAATAAGTACAAACTTTATCGACGGTGAAGCATTTGAAATAGGTACCATTTCTTCTACAAGTCCAGCGGCTATGGCATTGGGCGGCAAGCAGCTTGAAGCTGAAGAGTCGACCAACGTTAGCGTAGGTTTCACCTGGACAGTCATTGACAATTTGACCATCACAGCAGATGCCTATCGCATCGATATTGATGATCGTGTTGTCTTGTCTGAAACCTTGGGCAACGATGCTGAAGAAGCAGCAATAGTGCAGCAGGTGTTCAGCGAAAATAATATTGACGGTATTGGTGCGGTTCGCTTTTTCATCAACGGGGTAGACAGTCGCACCGAAGGTGTCGATATTGTTGCAAATTACAGTATTGATGATGTCGGCTCTGGGGTATTGAATTTATCGGCCGGGGCAAACTACAACGAAACCGAGGTGAGTCGCGTTGTGGCCTCCGCCGGTCCCAGCGATCTGTTTGCAGCCGAGACGCTTTTTGCCCGCCGCGAACGCGCTCGCTTAGAAAACGCAGCCCCTCGGGTAAAAGCTAATGTTACCGCTAACTGGCAGGGTGAAGACGTATCGCTGATGCTGCGCGGTAACTATTTTGGTGAAGTAACACAGCCCGGCAGTACACAAAGTGGAGATGTCACTGTCGACACCGCGTTTATCGTGGACCTGGAAGCCGGTTATTATATTACTGACGATTTAGAACTAAATATTGGGGCAAACAATCTTTTTGATACTTATCCACAGTCAGCGGTTGTTACCGATGCTCCGGATGTCGGACAATTTGACTATGTTATTCCCTACCCTAACTTTTCTCCCTATGGATTTCAGGGAAGGTATGTCTACGGCGAGCTAACTTATCGCTTTTAATCTACACAGCGGACCAGTCCAGGTCCGCTTTTTTCTATTCGTTTGAAAATTTACCAGATGTACCCAAAGCCTTACTCTACCTGAGCGGGGCTGATGGTGCAGGTTCTGTGTATTACAAATGCTTACACTTTACCTTATTAACTGATTATTTTTCACGATTGCAATTTACCTTATAAAGGTGCTATTTATTGAGTCGTAGCATTCGCTACCCTCAATTACATCAATAAGGAAATACATATGAAACAAGGTGTTAAGCGTAGCGCCCTGGCTGTGAGCCTGGCGTTACTGGGTATGTCTTCCGTTCCAGTTGCTCACGCACAACAATCTGACCAAAGCGCTACAGATGTCGAGCGTATTGCGGTAACAGGTTCTCGTATCAAGCGTACAGATATGGAAGGCCCCTCACCTATTCAAAGTATCGATGCCTCTATGATTGAAGGCATGGGATACGAAAATCTTCAACAACTTCTCGAACGTATGCCTTCAACCGGAGCAGGAACATTTTCAACTCGGGGCAACAGTCAGGATTCTACTGCAAACGGAGCCGCTGCGGTGTCGTTACGCGGAATGGGGCCAGATGCCACACTGGTATTGATTAATGGTCGGCGTGTGGCTATTAGTGCCTTTGCTGAAAGCATTACCAACTCGTTTGTTGATATTAACTCTATCCCGGTATCAGCTATTGAACGTATTGATATTCTAAAAGACGGCGCGTCGGCTATTTATGGTTCAGACGCTGTCGCTGGTGTAGTGAATGTAATTCTACGAAAAGATTTTGAGGGGCTGGAAATCAATGTCGGTTACGGGGGTACCGAGGGCGATACCAGTTATGACGAAACTACGGCAAATCTGGTCTGGGGTACGCAGTCAGAAAAAGGCAGCTCTACCGTTATTCTGGATTATTTTAAAAATAGTCAGTTAGGCGCGCACGAAATGGGCCGCTTCGGCACCGCAAACCAAACCCCTTACGGTGGCAATGATTTTCGCTCTTCGCGCGGTTATCCTGGTTATTTCTATGTAGATGGAGTTAAAACGATTGACCCTGACTGCCCGGCCGAAAATGCCACCGCATCGGGAAGTTGTTTGTTTGACTACGGCCCGTTCGGTTTGGTTATTCCAGCCGCTGAACGCGTAGGTTTGATTGGTCAGTTTGACTATAACCTGGGCAGTGAGTTAACCGCCTTTATGGAGCTGGCGGTACAGCACAACACTTCTGAAGCAGGCGGCGCGGCCACCCCACTTGACGAAGACGCTGGCTTAACGGTTCCCGGTAGTCATCCTGATAATCCTTTTGGGCAGGATATTGAAATTGGCCGCTATCGACCGGTAGATGCCGGCGCCCGACGCTGGGATATCTCAACAGACACACTACGTTTGGTGGCGGGCTTAAAAGGCGTATTTATGGACTTTGACTGGGAAGCATCGGTGCAAAAAGGCCGCAGCAAATCAGAACAAAGTGGCGATCAATCTCAAGGATGGGTGCGCGTTGACTGGCTTCAGCAAGAAATTGACGCGGGTAACTACAATCCTTTTGGTGGTGTAACTAATCCTCAAAATGTAATCGACAATATTACCACCAGCCTGGTTCGCCGTGGCGAATCACGCATGACCAGCGTAGATGCGCATATTACCGGTGAAGCGTTCGACTTTGGTGATGATGTGGTCATGATGGCCGCGGGTGTAGAATACCGTGAAGAAGAAGTTTCCGATATCCCTGATATTCAATTTCAGCGCGGTCTGATTTTTGGCACCGAATCTGTTTCTGCTCAGGCCGAGCGCGATCAATATGCGGCCTATTTAGAACTATCTATTCCATTAGCTGAACAACTGGAACTGCAACTGGCAGGTCGCTACGACCATTACAGCGACTTTGGCAGCACCACCAATCCTAAAATCGCCCTTCGGTGGGCACCTTCTGACCAGGTTACAGTACGCGGTTCATGGGCTCAGGGTTTCCGTGCACCGTCGCTGGCTCAGGTGGGTCTTGGCCCCTCTGAAAAAAGCGTCTTTTTTGTTGACCGGTATCGCTGTGAAGCGACAGGCTTAGATTGCGAATCTCTGGATTACAACATTCAGTTTTCGGGTAATCCGGGGCTTGAAGCGGAAGAATCAGAGTCCTGGAACGTGGGCGTGATTTATGCCCCATTCCAGGAACTGGGTTTAAGTATTGATGTCTGGAGCATCACTCAGGACAACAAAATTGATGAGCAGCAATTTGGTCTGGTCTATGACGCCGAATGTAACAGCCAGGACAGTGAGATTTGTGTGCGCTTACCGCCACAGTCGGGTGAATCGTTGGGGGTAATTCAAAAAATCTTCAATACTTATCAAAACGTCTCGTCACAAGAAGCCTCAGGTATAGATTTCAGTGCTAACTATATGCTGGCGCTTAATGAATATGGCGAGATAAAGTTTAATCTGGACTGGTCTTATCTGAACGAGTTTGAAAAGAACGGTTTAGATTATACCGGAGAGTATGGCTATCCTGAAAATCGTTGGTTGTTCGGCACCACCTGGATGATGGGCGCATTTGATGCCAATCTGAACATTAGTTACATTGGTGAGTTTGAAGATACCCCTGATATCGATTTTGACGGTGTATTGGATTTTGAAGAAAACACCTCGCGTACGGTCGACTCTCAATTTCTGGTAGATTTGCAGGGCGGCTACAACGTATCTGACTCGCTGCGATTGGTACTGGGCGTTAATAACTTACTGGATGAAGAGCCGCCATTTGCTATCGGTAATGGCGATAGTGATTTATACGGCTATGTAGGTGGCATTCATAATCCACGAGGACGCTTTATCTACACTAAAGCCACTTTCCGCTTCTGATGTACTTGCTACAACAATAAGTTAATACTTATTCTCATAAAAATGCCCGGCACTATCCGGGCGTTTTTTATTTCGCCGACTGTATCAATATCGCTATGCAGTAACTACCAGCCTACAATTCGTGGCCAGATGCTTTGAATACTTCGGTTGTCCTGAGTAACATGATATTCATTAAACTGACCCGCTGTTGCACAAGCGTGTACCGGAAGAATACGTAACATCGTGCCATAGGCAAAGGCCGCACCGGGTGACAGTCCGTCTTTATGCTTAATCACACCATGCTCCTGGTTAGTATGCGACACATACCACCCATCTAATACGTTACCCTCGATATCGCACACCAAACCATAGCCGCAATCTTCCGCATGATTTTGTGTCCCTGTATCTCGCGACAGCGCCATCCAACCAGCATCCACCAATACCCAGTTTTTGTCTTTTTGATGGCCAATCACACAGGTTAATACACTTAACGCGATATCGGTGTAACTGCATACCCCTAAGCCAGCCATAACCAGATCGAATGTAGCATAGACCCCGGCGCGCAATTCGGTCAGGCCGTCACGGCTGGCGTTGGCGAGAACCGTAGGGGTAGAGCCGGCTGAAATCATGGCGCAGGGCAAGCCCGCTTCTTCGAGGTTTTTTGCTGCTAACAAAATTTGCTGGCATTCTTGCTGCGCCATCTGGTTACGGGAAGTGGCATCAAAACAGCCATACGACGCACCAGCATGGGCCATTACTCCGGCAAAAATTAAGGATGGGGTCGCGGCAATTTTATTTGCCACTGTAATCAGCTCAGGATCGATTGCAGCCATGCCAGCGCGCTGCTGGTCGACATCAATTTCGATAGCCACACGTAGCGGTTGTTCAAGCATACTGGCCTGGGCACATAACTGCTCTGCGGCGGTAGTACTGTCAATGACAACCGTCAGGGTAACCGCATTGTTAAGCAACGTATTAACTTGTTCAAATTTATTGGGGCTTAGTCCTACCGCATAAAGAATATCCTGATAGCCGGCTTCAGAAAAAGCGTGAGCTTCTGCCAGCGTCGATACCGTTATTGGCATAGGCACAGGCGCATAAATACTTGCCGCCTCTAGCGAGCGTAACGTTTTAACGTGTGGACGTAACGCGACGCCTTGCTGTTCGCAATGTTGCGCTACACGTTGCGCATTTGCCGCCATCTTGGGTTCGTCTATAATACAGGCAGGCGTGATTAAAGTAGTCAGAAGTTGCATTACACCACCGTATAATGAATCATGTAAAGGTTAGCTGCAGCCAGATAAAGCATGGCCGCGAAGGTTAATAACATGCCGGCGATACGCTGCCAGCTGGCACCACTGTGATGACGTAATCCATAGGCATGACTCACCCGACCAAACAAAATCAAGCTGCCACCTAAATGTAAAACCCACCCAAATGCACCTAAGCTTTCAAGACATGCCAATAAAATAAGCGTAATAGGAACATACTCGCTAAAATTGCCGTGGGCCCGATTCAGACGTTCTAACTCAGGGCTGTCTCCGTGCCCCAGACTTATTTGTTCTCGCCGGCGAACGCCAATGACGACTGCTGATAAATACAAATAGCACAGTGTCAGCAAACTGGCATAAAAAGCGGTTATTAGCAGACCCATTCAAAAACTCCCTGATGTATAAATATAAGCCGGTATCTTTAAAATGACAGTGTCAGTATAAATCATAAATCTCAGATACAAAAAAAGGCCGCCCGGCGACCCTTTTTCCACAGACCGCCAAACCGGCAGTCCCAAAATTGCGCCTTATTAGCCTAACAGTTTATCCAACTCTTCGCTTACCTCTGAAACAGGTTTCGTACCATCCATTTTGTGGTATTCACAGTTACCTTTTTCAGATTCATCGGCATAATACCCAACCAACGGTTTAGTCTGCTGATGATAAACACTCAGGCGATGACGTACGGTTTCTTCTTTATCATCCTCGCGAATAATTAGTTCATCACCGGTTTTGTCATCTTTGCCTTCGTTCTCAGGCGGATTGTATTTTACATGGTATACACGGCCAGAAGCTGGATGTACGCGACGTCCGCTCATACGCTCCACAATAACATCATCAGGTACATCAAACTCAATGACATGATCTATCGTAATGCCAGCTTCTTTCATCGCATCAGCCTGGGGAATAGTGCGAGGAAAACCATCAAGCAGAAATCCGTCTTTGCAGTCTTCGCGAGAAATGCGTTCTTTCACCAAACCAATAATAAGATCATCCGACACCAGCTTACCTTCGTCCATAACCCGCTTTGCAGCAAGACCAAGTTCTGAGCCATCTTTAATTGCAGAACGCAGCATATCTCCGGTAGAAATTTGTGGAATGCCAAATTTCCCCATTAAAAACTGAGCCTGTGTTCCTTTACCAGCGCCCGGTGCGCCCAGAAGAATAATTCGCATTGTCGCGCTCTCCGCTTTTTATTTTTAAACTTTCGGCACTTTACACATTCAATCTTACAGTGACAAGTCCGATGCCTGTTTTACACGGCCTTAAAGCACTGGTTTTACGCTTATTAACCCCTACACCGCGTAAGCAAATATGAACATAGCTCACCTTTCCTCTTTATTACCTTACAATAATAAAGTATGAACCGGTGTTATTTTGTATTTTACCTCACTACATGCCAATAAATAATGGTATGTATTAACACGTAACGCGGCCACCCCACAGGTTAGGTATGTGCCCACACCGAAAGCAAGAGCCATGTTTTTTCCACAAAAAAAAGCCGGCTCTACAAAAGCCGGCTTTTTAATCATAATGCTTTAAACACGTGCCTATTTGGCCAGGTTCAGCAGCAATTCGTTAAGGTTCTTTGAAAATGCAGCCGGATCTTTCAAGCTACCCTGTTCAGACAACGCAGCTTGGTCAAACAACACATGCGTCCACTGGTTAAACAAGCTTTCATCCTGCACATCAGCCAGCATTTTAACCAGGCGATGCTCTGGATTCAGCTCAAACTGATACTTAACTTCTGGCGCTGGCTGACCCGCTGCTTGCATCAGCTTCATCATTTGCGTGGTCATGCCATTTTCATCAGCCACGATAACCGCCGGTGAGTCTGTAAGACGGTGAGTGAATTTCACATCAACCACTTTATCACCTAACGCGGTTTTTACACGCTCAACAATGCCTTCAACTTCTTTTTCAGCAGCTTCTTGTTGCTTCTTGCTTTCTTCGTCATCCAGGTCACCTAAATCTAAATCACCTTTAGAGATAGACTGGAACGACTTGTCGCCAAACTCGGTAAGGTGCGACATTAACCATTCGTCAATACGCTCACCCATCAGTAACACTTCAATACCTTTCTTGCGGAAGATCTCAAGGTGAGGACTGTTTTTAGCCGCCTGGTAGCTATCAGCAGTGACGTAATAAATCTTGTCCTGGCTGTCTTTCATGCGTTCAACATAATCAGTCAGCGATACCGTTTGTGCGTCGGTGTCTGCCTGGGTTGACGAAAAGCGCAACAGACCAGCAATTTTTTCTTTGTTGCTAAAGTCTTCTGCCGGGCCTTCTTTTAACACGTTACCAAATTCGTTCCAGAAAGACTGGTACGTATCGGCATCGTTTTTAGCCATCTTTTCAAGCATACTCAGCACACGTTTAGTGCAGCCCTGACGTAGCGCCTGAGTAATTTTGTTATCTTGCAAAATTTCACGAGAAACATTTAACGGCAAATCATTTGAGTCGACCAACCCTTTTACAAAGCGCAGGTAGGTAGGCATGAACTGCTCGGCATCATCCATAATAAACACACGCTGAACATAAAGTTTCAGGCCATGGCTTTGATCGCGATTCCACATATCAAACGGTGCTTTGCTGGGAATATACAATAAGCTGGTGTACTCAGTTTTACCTTCAACTTTATTGTGCGCCCATTTTAGCGGATCGGCAAAATCATGAGAAATATGCTTATAAAATTCCTGATACTCTTCATCAGTAATTTCTGATTTATCGCGGGTCCACAGTGCTGTCGCCTTGTTGACCACTTCCCACTGACCTGGCTCGGCCGGAATTTTTTCTCCGTCAGGCCCATCACGTTCCGGCACTTCTTCTTTATACATCTGCACAGGAATACTGATGTGATCTGAATACTTACTTACAATTGAACGTAAACGCCAATCGTCTAAAAACTCTTGTTCGTCTTCACGAAGATGCAAAACAACTTCGGTACCACGTCCAGGCTTATTAATTTGACCAATGGTAAATTCGCCTTCGCCCTGTGATGTCCACTCAATGCCTTCATCGGCAGAGGCACCAGCAGCACGGGTACGTACTGTGACTTTGTCGGCAACAATAAATGCAGAATAAAAGCCAACACCAAACTGACCGATTAGCTGTGAGTCTCGCGCAGAGTCGCCCGATAATTTGCTAAAAAAGTCTTTGGTACCCGACTTTGCGATGGTTCCGAGGTTCGAAATCACTTCTTCACGATTCATGCCGATGCCATTATCGGCAACAGTGACGGTACCCGCATCTTTATTCACACTGATCTTAACACCCAGATCACCGTCTTCTTCGTACAGGCTGTCATTTTCTAATGCGCGAAAACGTAACTTGTCAGCGGCATCCGCAGCATTTGATACCAGCTCTCGCAAAAAGATTTCTTTGTTAGAGTACAGGGAATGAATCATCAGTTGCAGAAGTTGCTTTACCTCTGTCTGAAAACCATGTGTTTCGTGTTGGGCTGTCTCAGCCATAAACCAGAATCTCCTAGTTAGATGGAACTCAATTCAAACAGGGAGGTAGGGGCATATGGCCGTTTTTCAACTGGCAAGCTTACATTTTTGTTAAAAAAAGTGCTTAAAGTTTGCGACGACCTGAAAAGGCGTGGGTAAGAGTATTACCATCTATGTATTCAAGTTCGCCCCCCACCGGAACCCCGTGAGCAATTCGGCTGGCATTAATATCAAACTGCTGACATAGCTGTGCAATATAGTGTGCGGTAGCCTCGCCTTCCACAGTTGGATTGGTAGCCAGAATGACCTCTTCAATTGGTTCACTCTGAAGCCTTTGCCTAAGCTCATCCAAACCAATATCAGATGGGCCAATGCCATCAATTGGCGACAAATGTCCCATCAGCACAAAATACATGCCCTGATACGATGAAGTTTGCTCGATAGCAACGACGTCCTGGGGGCTCTCAACTATGCATAGCAGCCCACTACTATTGCGTTGAGGATGCTGACAAATCTCGCATACCGAATGCTCTGTAAAGGTACGACAGCGCTCACAATGCCGGATATGCTCCATTGCATTGTGCAATACCGAACTAAGCTTCAGCGCGCCTTCCCGGTTGCGTTCAAGCAAGTTAAACGCCATTCGCTGCGCGCTTTTATTCCCGACACCCGGTAAACAGGTCAAAGAGGTAATTAGTTCGGCCAAAAGGGGACTGAATTTCATGGTAATTTAAACCTGCTTATTCGTGGTAAATAAGGCTGGGATACTGATAGGTGCTAACAGGTTATATTGAGCGGTTTTTGGTGTTTTGGTCATTGTTCTCATCACTCGATATTATTCGTTACAACTTAATTGCTGGCCACTATCTGGCCTTACGCGGGCAAAGCAAAGGTCATGCAGGGCAACTTACCTCCCCCCAATATATGCCGTATGCTACATCGTTTATCTGAACAACGCCATTCAGCCTATCTGAGAATTTCTCTTCGTTAAATCATTTTTAAAGGTAGGGCTTTGACTAAATAAAAAGGGAGGATGGGTTTAAGCCAATTTTTATAAAAGGTTTTTACCTTACTCGTAAAATGTTTTTAATGATTGGTGATGTGTGGTTCACACAATGAAGCAGGCATTTGATGGTCTTATTCAGGCCCCTGCCTGTCAGACTTTTATTAGCGCCTATGACTTTCGCAGGGGCTAATGTTTGATGTTTTTACTTGTTTATTCTATTTGCGGTGTGAATTTGTTCGCAATAGCTTTATAGGCCAAGACAAGGTAATTACACTAATCATAACTAACCATCAACCTGCGTATTACTTCAAGCTGCTAAAGAGCCTGCGCCTGTTTTAACAAACAGCGTAGCGCAGACGTAAACTTGCTGGTTGCATCCTCAAGTTTACGTCGCGCTGTAAGATTTCTATGAATTACTCTTGACCGGTTTTCCTAAGCAAATACATTTGCCGACCACCGTCGTCCATAGATGTCACCACGATACTTTTGCCATCAGGGCTGGGACAAGGATGCAGATCGCAGCGGAATTCCCCATGCTTTGGGTTGTGGTTATGAAAGGTAGCAATTTTCTTACTCTCATCGTTTCGTTCGCTGTAAGTGAACAGATCAATAGTTTCTCGGTAAGGGGTATCAAAAATAAAGTGATCAGGCTCGTTCGGGAAATGGCGCATATGAACGTTATGGTCAATCCGCTTTGCTGCGATTTGTCTCACCTTTTCGCCGCCATTTGGCCCGTCTTTGTAAAGATAGACCCCGTTTCGTCTCCAGAAATACAACTGTTCGTTGTCTAACCATATAACATGTGATGTCGCTTGCTCTAACAACCGTAAATCACTTCCGTCAGTTCCACAGGTCAAGCTGCAACCCATACTATCATTCCAGCTTCTGGAAAGATCCCGGGACCTGAACCGCAGTTTTACAGTAAACCGTTTTCCGTCCGGGCTCATCTTTACGTGGTTAAACCAAAAGACATAACGTCTCACTAAATTACTAAGACGAAGCCGCAAAGGCAGGCGTGAGAGAAGAAACTTTGCAGCCTCGTGTAGCGATAACAGAAGTTTTTCTTCACCTGACTTGGCATCTATTCTCCAAACACCATCTTCCCAGGGCTTTAACGAATCGATTAAATGCCCTTTTCCGCCAGCGTAACCATACCCGGGACGCACATAATTGAGTCGGGCCATATTCAAAGACAGAAAAAACTTTCCGTCAGGAGCTACAGCGTATACCGGATGGGGAAATGTCTTGGTTTGTGCACTCTCTGCACAATAGTGTCTTGAAATAAATTGATCGTTTTCCCGGTCATTCCAAATTAATGTTTTAGTTTGTGGAAGCCATTGACTCATGGCACCTTGCTGCCAGCTCCATGCCGTGCTCTCCCCAACTTTAATCCACGACCTGTCTCCCTGAAGATCCATATACCCTATATCAATCTTGTCTTGAGGAGTGGGGCTTCGTTCTTTAAAAGACACGCTGTGCCCGGCAAGTAGCCGGCTTTGGGAATCGAACACCGGAATATCATAGTAGGCATGTGAATGGTATTTTCCTGAATCACTTCCCCGGGTTAGTTGTATTCTTTCCCATCCACTGTTTTTATTATCCGTCATTGTTATGCCTATTTATTGGGTGTTACATTAATTTGTTTGATTGAAAGCGACTTATTAATCCAGACTAATCCCTATTGAATAGTTCCTTTTTCAGAGATAACTATGTGTAAGGGAAAAGACCAGTATAAGTTCAGATCAAGGTTTACTTTTGTCCAGCTATCGGGTAATTGCTGAAAGGTTAATTTGACCCCACTCTTTCTTATTCTCTCTGAGACCTTTTTGTTTCTGAAAACTTTTTTTTCCGAAAACTTTATAAGGTGCTCTGTTCCTGAAACGATTGTACAGCCAGCAGCGTTTAAGCCAATACCTTTAGCTTTCGAAAAAAGAGACCTTGTCTGGACCAACCGTTACTGTTTTACCATTCGTTTTAGTTTATTCAAAATACGCACGCCAAGATCATACATCGCGAAAATCTTGAGCTGATATTTCCATGGTAACCGGTCAAAAACTCCGGCTTTTCTTACTGGCATTTGATCAAGCTGTATTCTTCCCTGATCGTCAATGTGATTCAGCAACGCTTCTCCATACATTTTTCCTCGCTCGCTCACACCCGGTGTAGACAGCCTTTGTTTCAAACTGTTTGAAAGTCTGTCTGTCCATTTAAAATGATGTACTCGCAGCGGTAGAGCAAAACGAATCTGAGATTTGCCAATGCCCCGTAGCTTTCCCAGATGTTTGTCAAAAAGATAGTTAACTCCGGCCGCACCGGGTAACGCACCATGACCTCCTAACGAAGGAAGCACGCTGCCTTTACATGCCATCACATTTACCGTGCCCGCCGCCCAGCCGCCGCCTTCGTGCTGCCTGATTGTACACATTACATCAGCTTGAATCGGATACTGATCCCAGATAGAACGACCTTGTTCAATCGGTGTCAGTTCTCCTTTGGCTGCAAGGCGGTCAATAAAAACGCCCTGAATGCAGTTAAGTTGCTTTTTATCGCAATACGCCAGAAACGCCTTTAAATTAACCGGAAACTCATGAAATTCATCTACGTCTGCACTGATAACCCAGTCATTGTCGGTGGCTACCTGCTTTTGAATCTCGCGCCTTTTTTCCCACATAGAATTACTTGTATAGGGAGCAATCCACATTTCCTGCGGTTTGATACCGTACTCATCAAGCAGTAACACTGCCTTCTTCATTTGCTCGGAATTTTCGTCAGTTGCCTGAAGCACCGCATGTGTATTCTCGGCTGAAATTCCCAAGCCTTTATAATATTCTAAAAAGTGGGGCAAAAGCGCTAGATCATGTTCAACACCCACGCATGTTATCAATCTTATTTCACTCATTTAATGTCCATATCGTTTAGATAACAATTAAGAAACTCATGGTTTTGAGCGATTTCTTTTACTTCATCAATCTGACTTTTTGACCACTCTACCCGTTTTCGGCTTTTGTGCAGACTGGGTTTCACTTTTAAAGAGCAGCTTTTCAGATAATCGGCGGAAGGGTCAATATTCAGAAATTCACAAATTCTGCTTAACCCGGTTTCAGGGTCTTCGCAAAAATCTTCATAAACAACATGCAAAACTTCTTCGTCTGCCAACTCGTTCTGCATTTTTGAAATGGTATTACACAGCAGACGGTAGTCTTTAACCATATCGTCCTGTACAGAGGCTGCAATTTTCCCAGACTCTTGTTTGCTTTTTAGCTCAGCTGAAAATAAATCCCCCGACTTATGTTGAATGCGGACCTCATCATAAGTACGATTTTTGCGAAGAGACAGTGTTGCGACATTATCTAGTGGATTTCGAGTCACCAACACCCAGCGGATTTTATTTTTTACTGTTTTTCGTAATTTTGTAATCAGCTGTGGATTTTTATTGAACCAGCGAACTGCCCAGTCGCCTTTTTTATCCCCAATCGTGGTAAGGCTATCTGAATACCCATGATGTTGATTTTTTACCTCATAGGAGAAACCATTCCAAAACCTTCCATGCTGTGTGAATGTTTTAGAATTATCCTCGATCAGCGCATAAATAGATTTTTCAGACAGTCCTTTGTGAATCAGCCCCATCGCATCCAATTCATGAGATACAATTGCATTGGGATGGGCATCAAGCAACGAGCCAATCAGTGAGTGACCCGACCGAGGAAAACTTAGAAATTGAACAAAATTATCTACCCGGCTAAAAGCTTTCGGCTTATGGATATTGCTCAACGTTCCTTTAAGTGCAAGTTTCCATATAGGTATCTCTGAATGTCTTCTTGACTTCTCGTGTTGGAATAAAGGGACACTGTGTGTTTTGGTGACCCAATTTTTTAACTGGCTCATAAATTAGCAACGTGGTTAAACAATGAGTTTATTTTTAACCAATCAGCTACTTTCAGTTCCTTTGTCTTTAAAAAATTACTCGGTGAATACACTTCCATATCCTCATCAAAAATTAAGAGTGCTATTGTAAATCGGTTTTTCTCGGGCAACAGTACAACTAAACATCTGTTTATTGCAGAAATGAGGTTTATGTACCCGCGACCGTCGCTTTTGGTTCATACTTTTTTATTAGAAGAGGATCACTTTTCTATCTCCAAAACACGACAAACCGATCACAATATGCCAGTTTTGTTACCAAAAGAAATTCTGGTATTGCCAGGTTTTGTTACTCAGGCCGCCCGTCGCCATTTTAAAAGGCTTGTTCACTCTGATATATCCCTTTGTACGCTGTTCTTAAGAAAAGTAACCTGGGTACTTTGGTATAACATTTCCGCAATGTCTTTACGCATCTCGGCACCACAAAACTTCGCACCACGATACCTAGTTGCGAACACCTGAACAAGCTCCTCAATGCTTACGCTTTCAATCAATACAGAATGTGAAAAAAGCAATATGTCTCAATAACGACCGTATCAAATGACACGCTATTAATCTCAGGTAAGTCCTGTTTAAAAACAAGTATACTCATGGTAACTACACCAGCACCTCGCTTGCTAAGGCTAACGAACACCCAACAATATCTGACAATTTTGCCGTTATAAACGACGTGGCTTTTGCATTGTAAAACAAAAGAAAAGTGAAACGTTCCAATACCTTTATGTTTCATTTTCAGAATAAAGACGATTGACCTTGCACTATTGAGGTTCAGTACTGCAGACCTGAGAGGCTAGTCGATAGTATTCATTTGTCATATACTCTGGCTTCAATAACGGCAAGCATTAAGTGCGTTCTCTTAATCCTGGCGGTTCACGCTACAAATAAATTAACCTCCACGCGAGGATTATTCGCATTACATTAAGTTGATAAAGTCTGTTACTCATCGCAGCCGCTGGCTTGTGAAAAGAAGTATAGGTTTTAGATTGTGTACTGTATTACGCCTTGAGAAGGGTTAAAATTTAATTCCCCCGTTTGCGGGTAGTTCTTATAAGCAAAAGGCTTTTCACTATGATTGACTCTGACGGCATCCCCCGTGTAACTGCAATAGAAAAGTGGCGACATCGCCGTTTTGTGGGGCAACAGCATCGGCGAGACGCGCAGAATCAGCGTAAACTAGGCCTGGATACTTTTTCTCAGGATTGGACGCGCTTGCTCTCAAGGCCCCCTACAGACTGGCTGCCCCGGCGAATCTGGATATTATGGCTACAGGGCGAGGATCAAGCCCCACCTCTTGTATCGCGATGTATTAGCAGTTGGCGTACTTTAAACCCAGACTGGCAGGTCGAGGTGCTAAACGAACAAAGCCTTTCTCAATGGATCGACCTACCGACGTTCCCCCCCGGAACCAGCCTCAATCATAAAGCGAACATTGTGCGCTTGCGTCTTCTTGTACGCTATGGGGGCGTTTGGACCGATGCTACAACACTTTGTCTGCGGCCTTTAGATGACTGGATAGGACATGCGCACGCAAGCGGTATGTTCGCTTTCGCTCGACCGCAACCCGAGCGATCACTGGCAAACTGGTTCATTGCCTCTACGCCAGAAGCCCCATTAACAGAAGCATGGCGCCGCTGGAGCGAATGTTATTTGCTATCAGGTAAACGGCCTCAATCCTATTTCTGGTCCCATCACACCTTCGACTGGCTTCTTAAACGCAGCCCTCATCTGCACGACCTATGGAGTCAGACTCCTCAGGTCTCGGCACGAGGTCCGCATGTATTCCAGCGATTGCTTGACGGCCATCTTGATAGTGTTGATGTTCCAACCAATGAAGCATTAGCAAACGTGCCACTGGCAAAACTTAATCATAAAAAAGGCTATACCGTGGAAGCCGTCGACCGGTTGTTGGAAGATAAAGGGCTCATGACCTCAGGCCATAAATAGAGCAGTGCTTAATTTTTTATAGCACAGAGGTGTGCGTGAATAATCAGCGCGGGGGCACCGCTCTGGGGCCGCCGCAATCGCGGTTTGCCAACACCTCGACCCCGCGTCGTATGGCGACACAAAAAATCACTCGCTGATGGCGAACTAAATGGAAGCGATCTATCGCCGCCAGGTCGAATGTGAGTTTCTTGCCAATTTTTACCGATCACTCTTCACTGCCAGTCTTTGTTTTTTGCTCAACGCAATCGTTCTAATCAAGTCATGAAGCATAGCGAAAACACAGATATCCAGTTTTCTAAAATGCTTACAAGTTTAAGAAGCGTCGGTCCCACGAAGTAGTGTGTTCCCGGCTAAATTTACGGGTAATTGATTTGTATTGCAGATATCAGGTAAGTAAAAGCAGGTAAGTAAAAAAAGGTAAGTACAAAGTTTACTTTTGCCGCCCTTGTCAGCTTCTGCGTCAGAGGGTTTTACATTTTTTTAGCTTAGTAACACAACGACTAAAATTGACTCAGACTCCTGTAGCCACCGCACAATGCATGTTCGCCTGAAACATTGAGTTTTTAATTTACGAAAGAAAAGATTCTTATTGAGAAGCAAGAAGAACGTAGTTATCTTGCAGAAAATTCTGCCGAATAGATTTTATTTCCATAAAAAAAGCTCAGGCCGAACCTAAGCTTTTTAGGGCAAATCTTTTATCTTGTATTTGGCTCCGTAAATTTTTATAACTCACGAGGCTAATAAAGAGAAGGGCTTTAGCCTAAAACGGCATTTTCATACCAGGAGGCAGTGGCATTCCACCGGTCACATCACCCATCTTTTCTTTGCTGGTTTCCTGAATACGGCGTACTGCATCATTAAATGCGGCAGCTACCAAGTCTTCAACCATGTCTTTATCATCGTCCATTAATGAGGGGTCGATATCTACGCGGCGAACATTGTGGTTACAGGTTACTGTGATTTTTACCATTCCGGCCCCCGCCTCACCTGTCACTTCCAGGTTTGCCAACTCTTCCTGAACTTTTTGCATGCGCTCTTGCATCTCCTGCGCCTGCTTCATGATATTGCCCATTCCACCTTTAAACATAATGTCTCACCTTTTAAGTTGTCGTAATTCGTTAGCGCGCTTTCACCGATTGAGCAATGACGGATGCATTAAACGAGCCGATGAGATCCTGAAATTGCTCATCGTTACTCACTACCCATTCAGCGTGCTGCTGTCGCATTAAATTGATTTTTTGCTGAATTGAAAAGGGGGTTTTATCCGGCTTCCCAATTTTTATATCCAGCTGTATTTGTTCACCCAGCGCATTTGATAAGGCCTGGGCAACCTGTTCTTTACTGTTGTCATTCAGTAGATGTGTCTGCCCCGGGTCTAATTCAAGCATTACCTGATTATCTTTTTTCTGATAGGCAGAATGTAATACGATTTGTTTTACTAATCCGGCTACAGGCATCGACGATATCAAACGGCTCCAGCTGTCTATCTGATTAGCATCAACTAACTTACTGCCATCTGGCAGGTAAGCAGACAGCTTCTCGTGAGTATCTATAGAGGCCGGCACGCGCCCCTCGACAGCTGACTGGTCAGAAATGTCAGATACATCTGCAGCTACTCGCTTTAAAGACTCTTCATTAGCCCTGTTTGGGACAGAAGCTTCGTTAACAAAAGATGATACTGAGTCGCCATACAAAGCCGGCTCAACAGATGAAGACTCTTCAGCATCAGCTATAGGCGATTGCTGTTGCGTTTGACCCGGTTCGGGCATTGATTCGGTGACCCACGGCGGCACATCTTCATAACTGTTTTGGGGGGCATCAGAAAAATTATCTGCCGTATTTGCAGGCTCGCTATCCGGTGTCTTCGAATCTTTAGTAGACAAAGCCGGCATGGTCTCAGGTTGAGATTTTACGGGCTCTGCCGACGGCGGCCGCTCTGCTCGGCTTAGCCGGGCAACGGGGTCGACCGGTTCAGACTTTTTTTCAGAAGAAGTGTCCTCCTGACGACTACGCTTGAGCTTTTGTCGCAGGGCCAGCATTTCTTGCATACTGTTGGTGTTGGATGATTCGGCTACCGGACGCGAGGCTTCATTTTGCGAACTCTCTGACATGACTGTCGTTGCATCCGAAGCCAGGTCCTGAGGCTGGCCAGACAAGTCAGCATGGGGCTCAGATGAGGCCAAAAACTCGTCTGGCATCGATTCTGTTGAAAACAAAGACGATGATGAGTCATCCATAGTATCTGGCGCAGCTTCGTCGCCCCGGTAGGCGCTGGCTTGTTGCTCTATCTGCGCTTGTTCTGACTCAGCTTGCTGAGCTAACAATTCTGCAGCTTCATCATCCTCGTTATAAGCAACCGGACTAACATCGCTGCTTCCAAGAGCCTCAGGCTGCGCTGGGGAATTATCCTCAGTTGCTTTCTGGCGAGCCATAGGTTCGCTGGGCGTCGTAACAGGCGAGGATTCACTGATAAGTTTTTCGGGGTCTTCCACCGGAGCCGCCGGGGCAAATGACATCATCCGTAATAGTGTCATCTCCAGGGCGCTCTTACCATCAACGGCATAAGGCATATCTTTACGCCCCTGCAAGGCAATTTGATACAACAACTGCACCTGCTCCGCGCTCATTTGTTTGGCTAGACTATAAATAGCTTTGGCGGCGGTGGTTTCTAGTTTACATGCGTCCGGCACCCATTGCGTTAACGCAATCTGATGCAATAAGCTGCTTAGCTCGGCCAAAACCTGGGCATAATCGGGCGCTTGCTCAGCCATCTGGGCAACCAGACCCAAAACTTCGGTAGATTTTTTCTGAACCACTGCATATAACAAGCGTACCAGCAGATGCTTGTCCATCAGACCTAGCATATCGGTAACAATGTGTTTCAGAACACGGTTATCTCCCTGGGCAATGGCCTGATCGGTCAGGCTCAGTGCATCACGCATACTGCCCTGGGCAGCGCGCGCCAGTAAACCAAGTGCGGGCTCTTCAAAGCTCACCTGTTCCTGTTGCAATATATACTGCAGTTGCTGACCGATTTGCTCGCGCGAAAGCGCTTTTAGATTAAATTGCAAGCAACGCGATAAAATAGTGATGGGCAACTTTTGCGGATCGGTGGTCGCCAGTAAAAATTTAACATGAGGAGGCGGCTCTTCAAGTGTTTTAAGTAAGGCATTAAAGCTGTGCTTAGACAGCATATGCACTTCATCAATCAGGTACACTTTGTAGCGGCCACGGGTAGGCTTATACTGAACATTATCAAGAAGCTCGCGGGTATCTTCGACTTTAGTGCGTGATGCTGCATCAATCTCGAGCAAGTCAACGTAGTTACCATGCTCAATCTCTTTACAGGTAGCGCAATTTCCACATGGGTTAGACCCCTGCCCTTGCTCACAATTCAGACTTTTGGAAAATATGCGCGCAATGGTGGTTTTGCCCACCCCACGGGTGCCTGTAAAGAGATAAGCATGATGTAGCCGGTTGTTGTCCAGGGCATTCGCTATAGCGGCTACCACGTGTTCCTGACCAACCAGCTCACTGAAGCGGCCGGGACGCCATTTACGCGCTAATACCTGATAACTCATTGCCCTGACAGCTCCTGTGTGTACTTAAAATTCACAGATTGAATAGGTCTGGATACCCAACTCAGATAGCTTTTCATCTCCGCCCAGTTCAGGCAGTTCAATAACAAAACCAGCATGGTTTATGGTGCCACCCAAGCGACGTATCAATTTAGCAGAAGCGGCAATAGTGCCACCGGTCGCTAGCAAATCGTCAATAAGCAATACCTTATCACCTGGTACAATGGCATCTTTATGAATTTCAAGAGTATCAGTTCCGTACTCAAGGTCATAAGACTCCCTGACCACTTCACGGGGAAGTTTATTGGGCTTTCTTACCGGCACAAAGCCGATACCCATTTCAATTGCTAATGGAGCCCCGAACAGAAAGCCTCGAGCTTCTGTTCCTGCTACTTTATCAAATTTAACGTCCTTGTATTTTTCAAGAAGTAGCTCAATACAGGCGCTAAATGCCTTATGATCTTCTAAAACACTGGTTACGTCACGAAATTGAATGCCTGGTTTGGGATAATCAGGCACCGTTTTTACAACTGATTTTATATACTCAGCAGTCACTAGTACGCCTTTTAATCGTGCTGGTTAGAGCCAGAATGTGAACCAGCCGCATATGATGTGCAATAATGGAAAAGCAATCAATACAGCTAATGAAGCAAGAAACCACCACTTATTGTAGGGTTCATTGAAGTTTTGGTGGTCGGACATCCGCTTTACCCTTCATTTTTGTTCACGCAAATGGGGGTAAATGGTAATCGAATAGCAACAGAAATGACAGTTTTTCTGAGAATTAGTCAGGTTGACTGACTAGCAGATAGCCAACCTCATGCTCAGGCTTTTAGGAATATCTGATGACCCAATAACTGTTGTAAGGTTTGGGTGAGCGCGGTGGTGATGTTTGTTTCATCTAATTGCGGCAGCGCTGCTTTCATTCTTACCAAAAGCTCGTTAAAAGATTGCTTATCGTCAACATTTTGAATTAGAAAAGCGGTAACTTCATTTACCTGCAAAAATTTAACCTCATGGGCCGCGTTACGGTATACCACATAATAATATACCTGTCCTTCTCCCCGCGCCGGTTGGTAGTCGGGACCAATGCGGTGTACTTCATATTGATATGACACCAGACTGGCTAAGGCAGAACAACAAAACTGTAAGGGCAAGTCTTCCTTAGTCCAGACTTTTGCTGAAATATCATCCTGACGTATGCTGAGATCTAATTCCAGCCATTCATAGTGGGCAAGCTCAGACACCCAGACCGGAAGCCGCTCCAGTACGGGCGGGTTCTGTGCCAGAAAATCGATGAATTCTTTTGAAATATTGCAAAAATAAGGGCTTGCTGCCGGGTGTAAGATAAAGAAGTCGCGAGCCAGGGCCTGCCACTGTTTTTCTGACAAGGTTTGATGCAATACCGGAAAACCATTACATAAAAACTGGTTGATATTATTAAAAAATAACGCCTGGTAAATGTTTATTCTACGTTGTGCTTCCCGATCTGAAATAGACATTTTCTGAGGATCACGGATGGCCCGGGTAAAGTTTTGCTGCACCGTTTTGAAATCTTCCATTAGGCTGTCCTGCTACATAAATGGTTGCTTGCCTGAGTCTGAATGTGCTTAATCCGCTTGACATCTTCTACTAAGTCGGTCACTGGAGGAATATTGAAATCACGTTCCAACAGCGTAGGAAAGACACCATGTAGCTCATATGCCTTCGATAACAATGCCCAGACCGGTTCGATAACATCCGCTCCATGAGTGTCTATTTTAAGATCATCCGCCTCATCATAATGGCCGGCAATGTGTCCATACACAATTTTGCGTGAGGGCAGACTTTCAAGAAAATGACTGGCATCGTAGTTGTGATTAATGCTATTTACATAGAGATTGTTTACATCAAGCAGCATCTCACAACCTGAGCGCTGTAAGACTTCAAGCGTAAAATCAAGTTCACTCATTTGCTGGCCCGGGGCGAGATAATAAGAAGTATTCTCCAATACCAGGGGCATTTCGAGTATGTCCTGCACCTGATGTATGCGGGCTACCACATGTTTGACCGCCTCAGGGGTAAAGGGTATCGGGAGAAGATCGTACATATGACCATCAGCAGAACAATAGCTTAAGTGTTCAGAATACACTGATATGTTGTAGCGATTAATAAACTGCTTGATGTCACGCAGAAGCTGCATATCCAACGGATCATAGCTACCTATAGACAATGAAAGCCCGTGGCAGGTAAGTGTTGTTTGTTCGGCACAGGCTTGCAGCTGGGCTTGAAATTTTCCACCCAGGGTAAGCCAGTTTTCTGGCGCAATTTCCCAAAAATCCACTTCCCGAGGTAATTCAGGAAGTATTTCAGAAAACATTTCTCTGCGAAGGCCTAAGCCCGCCCCGGTAACTTGCATACTAACTATTCCATACAATGGTTAAAAAGGCGTCATCTGACGCCTTTTTTCTTTCAAGCCACGCCGCCACATTTGCCTTCTTTGGCAGCCTTATCACCACCACACTTACCTTCGCCGCATTTCCCCTCTTTGGTTGCTTTGTCTTTACCATCTTTGCCAGCTTTAGCGGCTTTATCTTCACCACACTTACCTTCGCCACATTTACCTTCTTTTTTGGCTTTGTCGCCACCACACTTACCTTCTGAAACGACCTGCATATAACCGGATTCAAGATGCTGCATTCCAAAAGGGTTTGTTTCGGCTACCGCAGGCGTGCCAGCTAATGAACCGATCACCACCGCCCCGAGCGCGGATGAAATAGCGGTTGTTTTTACATTTTCCATATTTAATTCCTCAAGGGTAAATAAATCAGGTGATCGTGCTCACCTATTGATAAAGACCCTTTATCGACGTATATAATTTCATCCTAATATAAAAAATGTTAATAAAGGTAAATATCACTAAGTGCAGGCAATATAGTCGAGCGAATGGCTATTATCGAACTTACAAAGAGGGATATGGGATGAATGGCTTTTGACCAGCGAATCCAGTCCTGAAGGTTAGCGACTCTCACGACAGTTACTTACCTACCCGTTGGATCGGAGAAAAGACTATTTGCGTTGCTGGGGGTACTTAACCCTGAGGGTTCACACACACCGTAAAACATGAAAAGTGACTGTCCTTGTCTACCACTTATTCATAGATCAATCATATTGTAAGCAATCGTAAAACCTATGCAGTAGGCAAAATCTGTAACCTTCAGAAAGTTATGGCATATCCAGCACCCAAGACATCAATAACGCATAGTTAACTTAACCTAATAAAAATTTATTATGAATAATATTCTGAGCTGAAAGTCTATTTTACAAAGATAATATTAAGCATATTAATCAATTTATAGATATTTTCAGGTATTTTAATCAGTTAGCGTGGTGGTCATAGATTTGCTAATTCTTTTCTATTACTTCAAGGAGTTAGTTGATGCCACGTATTCTCACATCTTTAGTTTTCTTATTCTTTGGCTTATGTTCTATTTCAGCAAATGCTTCACCGACCGCTACCATTGACTATCTTCAGGGTTCAGATGATATAAAAGGTTTGCGCCTCGCTTATCGCCCCGTTTCTTATAAATTAGTGACTGATTGGTTCGGTGACATTGATTTATACTGGGAGGCAAGTATGAACCTATGGGAATATGGAGATGAAAACACGCACTCAACCAATTTTGCATTATCGGTATCACCCGTTTTAACTAAAAAAATAGGGACTCTTGCTGGTAAGTACCCTGTACATTTCGAAATTGGTATTGGGGCTAGCTTAGTCGATGATCGCGAATTTGCGGGTAAAGATATAGGATCGCACTATCAGTTTGAAGATAGAATAGGTTTTATTTTTAGCTTTAATGATAAACAAACATCACAAATCAGTGTTCGATACATGCATTATTCTAATGCCGGATTAAGTGATAAAAATCCCGGATTAGACTTTTTATCTATAGGTTACGTGTACAGATTTTAAAGCTTTAAAAAATTTGATTTACAGATAGTTGTTGTAAAGCCTGATCGGGCCATCCTCGCAGATAGTTCTCGCTGAGAAACAGTTTTTCTTAGAATGAGGAGCTCCGTAGCCGGCAAGGGACAGTTCACTTCGTAACGCGAGTTATCTCTGGCAACCACGTTGTCACATGGGGGTAAATCACGCCCGGACGAGGATTAGCTATCCTCGTCAGTGATTTACGGCGCGTCAGTGATTTACGGCGCGCCAGGGATGGCGCGACTGGACATTACACCAGGGATGGGTGAGGCTCCGGTTTGCAACGCAAATTTAAGGTGACTTAACGTCACCTTAAAAGGAACGAACGGGC
>NZ_JAESDK010000034.1 GCF_019249245.1 Alteromonas lipotrueiana
TGGACAATACTGATATGGACAGCCACTCCTGAAATTAACACTACCAGATGCACCGCTACCCCAATATGGACACCCACTAATATTGATATGGACAATACTGATATGGACAGCCACTCCTGAAATTAACACTACCAGATGCACCGCTACCCCAATATGGACACCCACCACCCATTAGACACCCACTTATATTTCTCTGCAGTATTCATTAAACTCTACACCGTTTCAAATAAAGCTATTTGGCGATAATCCGGCCTTCAAATTATTCGGTTTACGGAAAAGAGGGGGACCGTAATACAATATGAGCCCATGTAGAAGTTTTTTAAGAGACTTGAGCCAGAGAGGGCTGCGCCGGAAGATAATATGCGGGATATTTATTTATAGGTTACGACTCATGAAGGCTCGGCGACTGCTCAGGCGATAACTCTCCGACTTCGGTTTTCTAACTTCTGATGTATTGAAGACAAGCCTATTTTGGTAGCGAACTCGTTTTCAATATTGTTGATTAACCAGTACCAGTCGGTGATGTTCAGCCCCGCTTTCGCTAGTAGGGGGACCTCGTTTGTTATCCGGCCTCGTTTTGCGGGGTGAAACTGTCGGCTTGTTTCTTCAATGAGCTCAAAATAGTCAGAAAGCAGAAAAGGTAAACTGGCGGAGGTACGTTTATACGATTTTCCTTTAAAGGGCGAAAGCGCTTTGGGTTGTTTATTGTGTTTTATAGCACGTAAGCGTTTTCGGACACTGGTATGCAACGACTGCCCGGGAGTGCGCGCTATCCCGGCCCGAACCGGGTTTAAATCAACGTAGACCATACATGCAGCCAAGGCGGTTTCATCAAGCAAGGCCTGAGATTTAAACCTGCCTTCCCAGAAACGGCCGGTGCAATCATCTTCTTTGTTCGCTTGGCGGGCGATGTACTCATTAAGCAGCCGCATAAACCAGCTGATGTCATATAACCGTTCCCGATAAATCGCGGCGGTGTTTTCAACGGTTTCAATTTCAGCGGATGACATCGCGTTTCGTTCGACCAGGTTCAAATAACGTTGTGTTAAAACCGTTCCTTTATGGAGGCGATGCCAGCGCTGCAAAACCTGTTCGGTAGTCCACTGCACAGCAGTATTTCTATCGATATGCAACACCACATGAGTATGGTTGCTCATTACCGCATAAGCGCAGATATTAATGGCAAACACTGACCCTAAAAACAATAGCCGATTTTCAACCCACTGACGGCGATGTTCATAACTCTGGCCGCTAAATTTGTCTTTGCCACACAAAAAAGCGCGGCGAACACAGCGCGACACGCAATGATAATAGGGCGTATCAGAAAGGGATATCAGGCTTTTTCTGGGTCTGGGCATTAGCGATAAGTATGGTTTATAAACAGATGTGTCATTTTGCCTCGGTATCCAGGACTGGGCTACTGTCCTGTGTACCAGGATATGGATGTCCAATTCGAATCTTTAGGAAGTGGGTGTCCTGATTGAAGCTCAATTCGAATCCCAAGGAGATGGGTGTCCTGATTGCAGCTCGAATCTTAAGATGGTGGGTGTCCTGATTGAAGCTCTGATTAAAGCTTGTGGGTGTCCTGATTCAAGCTATCTGACCCTCATCCCGTTTTACACAGTAATTACTCTTAAATATTTATTTTACCTCACATGGCGATACTTCCTTCTGTTTAAGCCTTATTAAGACTGGAAAATGCAGGGCAATTTCCCTAGGATCGTCGCTCATTTGTTTTTAAAGGATCGTGCATTGAATTCTGGTGATGTTTCTTCCACATTAAACGCGCTAAAACAACAGCTGGCCAATACTATGAGCGCCGACCGCTTCAAACTGAAGCGGCGTATTGAAGTGGCGTCAAAAAAGCCGCTCTCAGAGCAGGCTGTGGAAAAACTCACACAGGCGGTAGAGCATTCGGTTAGCCGTCGACAAACCCGCCAGCATAATTTGCCGACGGTAAATTATCCTCCATTGCCGGTAAGTGACAAAAAGGACGATATTAAAGAGGCGATTGCCAATAACCAGGTGGTGATTGTAGCGGGGGAAACCGGCTCGGGTAAAACCACTCAGCTGCCTAAAATATGTCTGGAGCTTGGTCGTGGAGTAGGGGGCATGATTGCCCACACTCAGCCCAGGCGACTGGCAGCTCGCAGTGTGGCTAACCGTATTGCCGATGAGCTTGAAACTCCGTTAGGGGAAAAAGTCGGCTTTAAAATTCGGTTTTCAGATAATGTCAGCACAGACAGTTACATAAAACTGATGACCGACGGGATGCTGCTAGCTGAAATGCAACAGGATCGTTTTTTAAATCAATACGACACTATTATTATTGACGAGGCTCACGAGCGCAGTCTGAATATCGATTTTTTGCTGGGCTACTTAAAACAGCTGCTCAAAAAGCGCGCCGATTTAAAACTCATTATTACCTCAGCCACTATCGACCCACAGCGATTTTCCCGTCATTTTGATAACGCACCGGTAATCGAGGTAAGTGGCCGTACTTATCCCGTGGAAATTCGCTACCGGCCGACCAGCGAAATGGATAATGACATTGAACAAACCGAAGCGATTGTGGCCGCGGTAGACGAGCTTGAAAGCGAAGCGCCAGGTGATGTGCTGGTGTTTTTAAGTGGAGAACGCGAAATTCGAGACACTCAGGATGCTCTGGAAAAACAGCATTACCGGAATACCGAGGTCGTGCCCCTTTATGCGCGCCTATCGGCCAGTGAGCAAAATCGAATTTTCCAGTCCCACCAAGGCCGCCGGATTGTACTGGCGACGAATGTGGCCGAAACCTCGTTGACCGTACCGGGTATAAAATATGTCGTAGACCCGGGCATGGCGCGCATCTCTCGCTACAGTGCCCGTTCTAAAGTGCAGCGTTTGCCGATTGAAGCGATTTCACAAGCGTCAGCTAACCAGCGGGCGGGACGATGCGGTCGGGTATCGGAGGGTATCTGCATTCGTTTATATAGCGAAGAGGACTATTTAGGCAGACCAGAGTTTACTGACCCTGAAATTCTACGCACCAACCTGGCCTCGGTTATTCTACAGATGCTGGCATTAGGGCTGGGCGAGATCAGTCGTTTTCCATTTGTAGAGCCCCCCGATAGCCGAAACATCAATGATGGTTTTCGGCTGCTTGAAGAGATACAGGCGGTGGCTAAAAAGCAAGGTAAGATGCAACTTACCGAAGCTGGTCGTCAGATTGCCCGCCTTCCCATCGACCCGCGTTACGCTCGCATGGTGCTTGAAGCTAATCGCACCAACGCCTTAAAGGAAGTCATGATTATTGCGGCGGGGCTATCAATTCAGGACCCACGCGAACGGCCACAGGAAAAACGCCAGCAGGCCGACGAAGCTCATCGCGAATATGCAGATAAAGACTCTGATTTTATCAGCTTGCTCAATACCTGGAATGCGTTTCGTGAACAGCAAAACGCATTGTCGCAAAATCATTTAAGAAAATGGTGTAAAAGTCAGTTCTTAAATTACCTGCGCATGCGCGAATGGCAGGATATCGTAAGCCAGCTGAAAAAATCTTTAGCAGAGCTAAATTTAGGCTTTAGCAACCAGGATGCTGACTTTCAGTCTGTGCACCAGGCCATATGTGCCGGCTTGCTGTCACACATTGGTACAAAAGACAAAGACCGGGAATATTTAGGCGCGCGTAATACTCGATTTATGATCTTTCCGGGGTCGGGGCTGTCAAAAGCTCAACCAAAGTGGGTAATGGCCGCAGAGCTGGTCGAAACATCGAAGCTTTTTGCACGGGTTAATGCCCGTATCGATCCGGCCTGGGTTGAGCCTTTGGCCAAACATCTGACCCAGTCCAATTATGCCGAACCTCACTGGTCTAAAAAGCGCGGGGCGGTTATTGCCTACGAAAAAGTGACATTGTTCGGCTTGCCAATTGTGGCAAAACGCCCAGTGCTATACAGCGATATAGATCCCGCATTATGTCATGAGCTGTTTATACGCGAAGCATTGGTAAACGGCGATACCAAACTAAATTTTCCGTTTATGGAAGACAACCAGGCGTTGCTGGCTCAGGCAGATGAGCTGGAACAAAAAGTTCGCCGCCGTGATCTTATGGTTGAAGAAGATACCCTGGTCGAATTTTATGCCAATCGCTTGCCTGAAGAAGTAAACAATGAAGCGGCGTTTAAAAAGTGGTTCAAGCATAACAATAAAACAGTTAATTTAACTTTCACCGAGCAAGATGTTTATAAACAGCAGCCTGATGCGGTTGAAAACGGATACCCCGACGCTTGGAAACAGGGCAATATCACCCTACCTTTATCGTATCATTTTGAGCCTAATGCCCCTGATGATGGCGTTACCGTGAACATTCCTTTGCCTGTACTCAACCAGGTTGATGATGTGGGGTTTGACTGGCAGGTTCCGGGGCTTCGTCATGCATTAATTGTGGCATTGATAAAAGGTCTGCCCAAGCGCTTACGCAGAAACTTTGTACCGGCCCCAAATTTTGCTGAAGCCTGTCTGGCTGACATCCATATGCAGGATAAAAAAGGCTACCCAATTCGGCTGCTTGATGCGTTAGAAGAAAAGCTCAGAAAAATGACCGGGGTGGTCATTGACTCTCAAGAGTGGAATACCGAGCAATTGGACACCCACCTGAAAATGCACTTTGCCGTGGTTAACAATGAGCGTAAAGTTATTGCCATGGGCGATAACCTGCATCAGGTCAAACAACAGTGCCAGGGTAAGGTGCAGCAAACCTTCGAAAAAGCCGCAACGCCTGAACTTGAGCGAAAAGATCTGCAAAAATGGGATTTTGAATCGTTACCAGAAACATTTGTTCAAAAAGTTGGAGGATTCGAAGTTCAGGCGTATCCGGCACTTGTCAGGCAAGGCAATAAAGTAGATATCGTGTTGGTCGACGAACCCGCTAAAGCGGCTGAGCAGCATACTCAGGGCGTGAATATTCTGATAAAAAATGCCATTCCATCTCCGCTGAGTCATTTGCAAAGCAAACTGCCGAATAAAGCCAAGCTGGGTTTGTATTTCAATCCTTTTGGTCAGGTTAAGGCACTTATCGATGACTGTATATTTGCCGGAATAGATGCACTTCGAAATGATTTTGAAAGCAAATATGATAAACCAATTCGTACTGAGTCAGAATTTCGTCAGGCCGTAGACCATGTCCGCGCCCATATAAACGATAAAGTGCTGGTTATTGCCGAGCAGGTAGAAACTGGTTTGACACTAGCGCATCAGTGTCAAAAACAAATGAAAGGCAATGTTCCGCTTACAATGGTCAGTGCGATGGGCGATATAAAGTCCCACCTGAATTCTTTAGTATATCCTGGCTTTGTAAGCGAGATAGGTGCCCAGCGTCTGAACGACTGGAACCGCTACTTAAAAGGGCTGGCCCGGCGTTTAGAAAAGCTGCCGATAGATCCCACCCGCGACCGACAGGCGCAGATGAGTATTGAAAAAGTGGTCGCAGAATCTGAAAAAGTCAGGTCTCGTTATCCGCCAGGTAAACAACCCGAAGCGTTAGCTGAGGTTCGGTGGATGTTAGAAGAACTGCGGGTGTCATTGTTTGCTCAACAGCTAGGCACAGCCTACCCGATATCGGTTAAGCGTATACAAAATTATCTGGCCGATTTTTAAGCCAAAATGGCGCTTTACAACGTACTAACGAACCTAAGCTGATATGACCATAGCATAGCTCAGGGAGGCATCGGTTGTCGTGCCGGTTGACAAGCACAGCTTCACCCCCTATAACGAATATATCAGCAATTTTATTAAATAATATCAACCGGCTCAGAAGTCAGGAGATGTAAGATGTTGGGATACGACGACAAGCGTAACTTTTTTCGCATGATGGTCAATTCACCATGTCAGGTGCAAATAAATGACGATGAATCGAGTCGAACGTTGCAGGCGGTTTGTAAAGATATAAGTGCCACAGGCATGTCTTTAGAGGTTGATGAGCCTTCAGTTGAGTTGGGTACCGATGTTACTGTTTCTATCGAGTCTACCAGTTCGCAAATACCTTCATTGTCGGCTACGGCTACCGTGGTCAGATGCGTTGAAGAGTCAGCGAATAGCTGCATTATAGGTATTGAAATCTCTGAAATGAAATAGTTTGTCACAGCAATTCAGATGCGGCTAAACAGCACAAGCGTCTGAGCTTGCGAATGTGCAGGATATACACTTGCCAATGTCGCAGCGGAGCACTATCGCCTCCAAAAGCCCGGTTTTGAGCCGGGCTTTTGTTTGCCTGCAAAGTAATAAAGTGCGCGGGCATAAGATCATTAAAACAGTATGTCAGAATTTCAAAAAGACAATTAAAACTCCCGCGTTCTGAGTGACAGGTTTAATCTGCTACCTGACATATCAGGCCTTTTAAATAATAGCCTTCGGGATAGGTGGTTTTGACCGGATGATCGGCTGCCTGCGATAGCCGTTCAATAATTTTGACAGTACGGCCCGCATCCAGTGCGGCATCTGCAACAATTTTTTGAAACAAATCTGCTGGCATCAACCCAGAACAACTGAATGTGAGCAACAACCCGCCCGGTTTCACCGCATGTATGCCATACATATTAATATCTTTGTAACCCCGCGCTGCGCGGTTTAGCGTGGCTTTGCTGTCTACAAATTTTGGCGGGTCAAGAATAACCATATCAAACTGCTCGCCGGTTTCATGATAACGGCGCAACACCTCAAAAACGTCACCCTGAACCATAGAAACTTTGCTTTCATCTAACTGATTGAGCTTAATATGCTGGCGGGCAAGTTCTAAAGCCGGTGCTGACACATCCACGTTGGTAACGTGCTTAGCGCCGCCAGCCAGGGCGAAGCAAGAGAAGGTGCCGGTGTAGCTAAAGCAATTGAGTACCGTTTTATCATGGGCATAATGCCCGGCGCGGGCTCGGGCATCGCGCTGATCCAGGTAAAAACCGGTTTTATGACCGTTTTCAATATCAACATTAATTCGCAGGTTGTTTTCAAGAATTTCGACTGTGCCCGGTGCGTCACCCCGAATAGGGCCGGTTACCGGCTCCAGCCCTTCTTTTTTACGAACATCAACATCTGAACGCTCATAAATACTGATACCCTCAAACAGTTTTTCAAGAGCCCATACTAATTTATCGCGCTGCTTTTCGGCGCCGGCGCTTAATAGCTGCAATACGGCCACCTTGTCGTACATATCAATAGTAATACCAGGCAGGCCGTCAGATTCGGCCGCAATTAACCGGTATCCGGTAGTGGTGCTAAAATTCAGCACGCTTTTTCGCAGCGTCAGGGCTTGTTGTAAGCGACGCATAAAAAAGCCATTGTCGACCGGCTCGTTTTTATCAAATGTCCATATTCTTACCCGAATTTGCGATTCGGGGGAATAGGCCCCGCGCCCCAGCCATTCGCCTGTGCTGCTAATCACATCTACTGTATCACCGCTACGAGCCCGCCCAGCTACCGTTTCTACTGCTGAAGCAAAAACCCAGGGATGATGACGTTTTAAAGACTTTTCACGTTCGGGCATAAGTGTGAGGGTGGCAGACATAAGCAAATAACACTGGTGAAGAATGAGGCGCGCAGTATACCCAGAATCATCTTAATTCACTACCGGTACGTAGCAATGTCCATTCACCCAATAAATACGACGAGAGAAAATGCGATTCATTAATTTTGAAGAGGGCAGCGGCCCACAAGAACTGTTTATCGATGAAACGCAAGCGCCCGAATTAAGCGCTGGTAAAGTTATTATTCAGGTGCATGCGTTTGGCATAAACCGCGCCGATACTCTGCAGCGTCAGGGTAAATACCCACCGCCACCGGGTGAAAGCTCTATTTTGGGTCTTGAGGCTGCCGGCGAGATTATTGCGGTGGCCGACGATGTTAGCCAGTGGCGGGTAGGCGATAAAGTGTTTGGCCTGATGCCCGGAGGGGGGTATGCCGAACAGGCGATTGTAGATGCGGGGCATTTGATGCCGTTACCGTCCGGTGTGTCGATGGAGGCAGCTGCGGGTTTGGCTGAAGTGTTCTTAACGGCTTATCAGGCTTTGTTTTCAATTTGCGATGTGCAATCGGGTGAGCGTGCATTAATTCATGCCGGAGCGAGTGGTGTAGGGTTAGCAGCGTTGCAGCTGTGTCGGCTTAAAGATATAAAAACGGCGGTAACTGCATCAAGTAGTCAAAAGTTGGAGTCGTGCAAGCAGATGGGCGCAACGCTTTTAATCAACTATAAAACTCAGGATTTTGCAGAAGAGCTAAGCGCGCAGTGGCAGGATGGCGTTAATGCGATTGTGGATTTTGTCGGGGGCGATTATCTCAATCGAAATCTTCAGGTATTGGCAAAAGACGGCAGCATTGTCTACCTGGCTATGTTGGCAGGGCGCTATGCTGACTCATTAGATATGGCTTTGATGCTGACTAAACGTGCTCGTATTCAGGGGTCTACTTTACGCTCGCGTACAGATGAGTATAAAAGTGCATTGATTAGCGCGTTTACACGGGACTTTTTAGGCGAATTTGCGACCGGTAACTTGCAGGTGAACCTGGATACGGTATTAGACGTTGATGATATCGGTAAAGCGCACCAAAAACTTGAACAAAATGATACCCAGGGCAAAGTTGTTGTGCGTTGGTAGGTAATTAAGCCAAAAGGGCGGGCTCTTTGCGACCCGGCTCGGCTCACTGGGTTTTCATGGTCACCTGAATACTACGATACAGAAGCAAAATTTATGAACACTGACTCAACCTGAGTCAGTGTGATTACCAGTCCAAATTTGACGGCATAATTGCCTGGCAATTTTGTGAATATGACCTTTTCTATTGCGTTTATTCTTGTTCAGATTTTGGCTGTCCGTGTTCATTCAAAATTTGCTCGCCGTCTTCTTTAAAGTAAGGCCCGGCGGGCCACTTGTCGATTAAATCCAGTATCGTTTCACTTGGCCGACACAGCTTAACGCCCTTTGCAGAACATACAATCGGACGGTTTACCAATACCGGATGCTCAAGCATTGCTGAGATGATGGCGTCATCTGATACGTTTTCATCAAGTAACCCTAATTCTTTTGCAGGCGACTTTGTCGTTCTCAGCGCTTCGCGCGGAGTAATATTAGCTGCAGCAAAAAGCCCGAGTAGTTGATTTTTGGTCCAGCCATCCTTTAAATAATCTATAATGACCGGTGAGTATCCAGCATCCTGAATTACCCGTAACACGTTTCTTGACGTACCACAGTCTGGGTTGTGATGAATAACAATCATAACTTAACCTAATCTTTTCATCTTAATAAAAAGCATCAAAAAAGTGTGATGCTATCAAGCATGTCTAACCACTTTTCTTTGTATCTTTGTGCGGCTAAATCAGGTGCTACCCAGCCGCGACTACGCCTATTACTAATGCGTTGAAGACGCCTGGGTGAGCACATAATACGCTTTATTCCTGGAACCAATGACGCGTTCGGTTTGCAAACCATACCAGCGACAGCATGACAGGCACTTCGACTAAAACCCCAACAACGGTAGCCAATGCTGCTCCTGAATGCAGTCCAAACACCGAAATCGCCACCGCTACCGCCAACTCAAAGAAGTTAGATGTGCCAATCATGCAGGCCGGGGCAGCAACGTTATGCGGTAGCTTCATCTGTTTTGCTATAAAATAAGCAATGGCAAAGATACCGTAGGTTTGAATCAGCAAAGGAATAGCAATCAGTACAATTGCTTGAGGTTGAGCCAGTATCGTCTCAGATTGAAAACCGAACAGTAAAGCGACAGTTGCCAATAGCCCCACTATCGACCAGGGCTTCATGGTTGCTAAAAACTGATTCAGCCGAGTATGGTCATTAGCTTTGTCTAGCTTTTTACGTGTTATTGCGCCTGCCACCAGAGGAATTAGCACATACAGGACAACAGACAGAAATAGGGTATCCCAGGGCACGGTGATATCTGTCACGCCCAGTAACAACCCTGCAATTGGCGCAAAGGCAAATATCATAATAATGTCGTTGATGGATACCTGTACCAGCGTGTAGTTGGCGTCGCCTTTAGTAAGCTGACTCCAGACAAATACCATCGCGGTGCATGGGGCCACGCCTAACAATATCATGCCTGCGATATATTCGGTCGCCGTTTGCGGGTCTACCCAGTCAGCAAACAACCCTTTAAAAAATAGCCAGCCAAGAAAAGCCATGGTAAACGGTTTAATTAACCAGTTAATCACCAGGGTTAACGCAAGCCCTTTAGGTTTTTTACCCACATCTTTTAGTGAGGAAAAATCAATTTGCACCATCATTGGAAAAATCATCAGCCAGATAAGAACGGCAATCACAAGATTAACGTGCGCGTACTCAATGTTGGCGATGACTGTAAAGGCATCAGGTGCAATGCTACCAAGCAGAATGCCAATCGCGATGGCAATGCCCACCCACACTGACATATAACGTTCAAATAAACCCATGTAACCTCCTTAAATCGAACGCTGGTTGACACGCTGACTTACTTGCTCAGCCGACTCTACACGTTCAGAATATCTGTCAACGAAATAGTCTTTATTGTTTCGAAGTAATAAAGTGAACTTCATTAACTCCTCCATCACATCAACAATGCGATTGTAATAAGAGGACGGTTTCATCCTTTCATTGTCGTCAAACTCAAGAAAGGCTTTCGCCACGCTTGACTGGTTTGGAATAGTCACCATGCGCATCCATCGACCTAAAACGCGTAACTGATTTACCACGTTGAACGACTGAGAACCTCCACACACCTGCATTACTGCCAGGGTTTTGCCTTGAGTAGGACGCACACTGCCAATGCTTAATGGTACCCAGTCTATCTGGCTCTTAAATATGCCAGTCATTGAGCCGTGACGTTCTGGTGAACACCATACTTGTCCTTCTGACCACATCATGAGCTCTCTGAGTTCTTTCACCTTGGGATGATTCTCATCTTCGGTGTCGGTTTGAGGCAGGCCTTCGGGGTTAAATATTTTTACTTCTGCCCCCATACGCGACAAAAGACGGGCACACTCTTCAACGACCAGGCGGCTGAAAGACCGTTTACGCAATGAGCCGTAGAGCAGAAGAATACGCGGCGCATGGTCAGTCTGGGTGGGCTGACACTTATCAAATGTCGGAATATCAAGCTGCAACTCATCAATATTCGGAAGGGTGGTGTTCTGGCTCATCGTTTATTGTGCTCCTAACCTGGTTAATTCAGCTTTAAGTTCGGCAGGCGAAAGGCCTTTTTCTGCTATCAGAAGCAGCTTGTTAACCCGCTGCGTAATTTGGTCAATACACGCACGGAAGCCTTGTGCTTTTTCTTGTTCACTGCCTTCAATTTTGGAAGGATCAGCTAATCCCCAATGCACCTTAACGGCATTGCCAAACCAAACCGGACAAGCCTCTCCGGCAGCAGAATCGCATACGGTAATAACCACATCGGGCTTGAAATCTTCAAAGTCATCCCATGATTGGCTTTGCAGATCTCCGGTAAAAATGTTGGCTTCTTTCAGATAATGAATAGACAGCGGATGGACTTTACCAGAAGGCTGACTTCCGGCACTTTTCGCACTAATAGATTGACCAGCCACATGATTGGTAATCGCTTCAGATAAGATACTTCTGCAACGGTTGTGTGTGCAGATATAAAGAATTTTCATGAGTATTCCTTGTGATTAACAGGACGAAGCTTGCACTTTAGATGCATTCAGTTTTGCTAAGGCATCAGAAAAATAATTATGATTGTGTTCAACCGTTTGGCGGATAACGTCTTTTGCCCACTCTGGTAGCTGCTCATGAAGTCGGTAATATACCCACTTGCCGCGGCGTTCATCTCGCAAAATATTACATTTGCGTAGCTCGGCGAGGTGGCGTGACACTTTGGGCTGATCCAGTTCAAGTGCAGCCATGAGGTCGCACACACAGGCTTCTTCAAGTTGGCTGATAATCAAAACGGACTTCAGCCGGGTGTCATCGGACAAGCATTTGAAAAACTGCAAAGGAGTCATATTTCACATCTCTTAAACCACATATGTGAAATATAACATATGTGGTTCTCCATATGTCAATGTTATTTTGCTATTGCGTATCTTGCGGGCGTTGTAGGTAAAGGTTAAAAATAATACAAGACGTTAGGCGGGATGATCTGTGGACTTTGAGTTTGAGACACGCGAACAAGCAGCGAACGAACAACCAGGACAGTCACTCTTAATAAACCAACAGAACAGCCACTCTATCCAACTACAGTGGCTCTTTACGTAAAAACTGCTCGCCTTCATCTTTACGCTAACCTAAACCCAGACTGATAGAGTCGCGATTAAGGCCATACCGTTTCTGCTTTTGTAGTAATGAAAAAGGTGTGCCCGCACACATATCCGAGGCGAGATAATGTCTGCAAAACTCTGGGTAAGACCTATTTCACTTGCTAGTTCTATTCAATGCCTGCTAGAAGGGTTGAGAAAACCTGAGGAATGGGTGGTGGTAATAAAAATACGTTTTGAAGTCTTGAGATGGCTATTTAAGTAGTTGAGCTTCATTTTTAGCCCATGCGATCAGTTTTAACGCTGATTCACTTGTAGTTTAACCAGATAATGGCCGCACTATAGCTGTACGCGCTAGCATGGCTACTCTCTTTGCCTTCTTTGCCTTCTTTGGCATCTGCAACAACCAAGCAACAAGCAACGTAACAGTTGGGAAAACCCGTGGATGGAGAAGGGATGCATTGCCGCAACCAGATAAAGAGCTGAGGGAGAACGGTTTTTTATCAAAGCACCGCACAGACCCACACCAACTTGGTAAAACCGGGCACTTTGTTCTGTGGTCTGTATACACGCAGGGCCCTAAACAAAGGGCCACGCAGGTATGTTCAATGTTTCAGTAACGCTAAAGAAACGTTAACGACCGATTCATTCGCGAATAACGCCATATATAGGCTATGCTTCGCTGTTAAAGCCCGGGTCAGGCTTTGAAGGCGATTCGGCGGCGGTCCGTGCCAGTTTATCGCAGCGTTCGTTTTCAGGATGGCCAGAATGCCCCTTTACCCAGTGCCAGGATACCTTATGTTTGCTTACCGCTTCGTCTAACTGGCGCCAAAGATCGGCATTCTTAACCGGCTTTTTACTGGCGGTGCGCCAGCCATTTTTACGCCAGTTGTGAATCCATTGGTTGATGCCGTTTTTAACATACTGACTGTCGGTAGTTAAGTCGACGGTGCAAGGCTCATTCAACGCGTTCAGCGCTGCGACTGCGGCCAGCAACTCCATGCGATTATTCGTGGTTTCAAAATACCCTTCGCTTATCTCTTTTCTATGTGTATTGTAAATCATGACTGCACCATAACCGCCGGGGCCAGGATTCCCTAAACACGAGCCGTCGGTGTAAATATCAATTGATTTGTTGGCCACTGCCACTCCTTTTTTTCGCTGTTATGCATGGTCACCAGATTTGGACTTGGTATACTATCAAAAAAGCCCGCTTGTTGAGATTGTTCTATGCGCCAAATTGTACTGGATACAGAAACCACAGGTATTGAGCCTCGCGAAGGCCACCGTATTATTGAAATAGGGTGTGTGGAATTGATTGATCGTAAGCTTACAGGTAATCATTTTCATGTATACATTAATCCGCAGCGCGAAATTGAAGCTGAAGCCATTGAAGTCCATGGCATAACTAACGAGTTTTTACGCGATAAGCCCGTTTTTAGTGATGTGGCTGAAGATTTTATTGAGTTTATCAAAGGAGCACAGCTGGTTATTCATAATGCCCCCTTTGATGTTGGCTTTATGAATCATGAGTTCGCCCTGAACGGCCCAACCTCAGCGGTAAAAACCAAAGATATTTGTGAGGTGCTTGATACGCTGGCGCTGGCCCGAAAAATTCACCCTGGCCAAAAAAACAACCTTGATGCATTGTGTAAGCGCTACGGTATAGATAACAGCCATCGAGAGCTTCACGGCGCTTTATTAGACTCGGAAATTCTGGCCGATGTCTATTTGTTAATGACAGGCGGCCAGACAAAACTGAACTTGCTGGGACAGGGTGCAGGCAACGAACAGGATACAATGAGTGTACGTCGGGTTCAGCGCAGCGCAAATAAATTAAAGGTTATTAAAGCCAGCGCCGATGAAGTAGAACAACATGAAGCGCGATTAGATATCGTACAAAACAGTGGTGGGCAATGTTTGTGGCGAGCAAACCAAGACGAATAACGTGTCTGGTCAATTTACTACTAATGGCAGCAGCAGCGACAGTAATCGCTGCCATGCCGTTAGCGACAGCAGCACAACAAACGCCAGCAACGCAATCCTCACCACCTGAAGACATTATTCAGGAATTGGGTAACAACTATCAAAATTCTATAACCCTGCTACAAAATCGCTTCAGGGTCGATCATAATGTTGATGAAGTTACCATGGTGTTTTTTCGCGAATACGGTTCTGCCCCGGTAGTGCTGGTGCGCCCCGATGGTTCAAAAATTTTTCAGACACGAGCCGAGCAGGAAAACGCTCAATGGTTTGATGCCGATACTTACGACATGATTACCATCAAAAACCCGGTTCCCGGGCCCTGGCAGGCGGTAGGGCAAATTAAACCTGACAGTCGTATAATGGTGGTCTCAGATATTGCGCTAAACGCGCCATCATTGCCCACTACCTTATTCTCGGGCGAAATACTTAAACAAACCGCTACCTTAACCAACGGTGCTAAACCTATCGCTCAGGCAGACTTTCGGCGAGTCGTTGAACTACAAATTGAGCTTATTTCGACTGATAATCCTAACTACGATAATTTTAAAGCCGAAAACCAGGTTATTGCTACCTTTGAAGATAACGGGCGCGGAATGGACGAGCGCCCCGGTGACGGCATATTTACTGGCCAATTTAATTTATCGATTGAGGCCGGAGAATGGACCCCGGTATTTAGTGTAACCACCCCAATGTTCTCAAGAGAGCAGGCAGGCAGTGCGTTTGTCCTGCATAAAAATCCAATTAGTTTACGTACTACACTGGCTCAGGATAAAACCGAAGATGCGGAAAATTATCATACGTTGCATATTGATGTGGATAAAAAGCATGTTGATGTTACGACGCTACTCATTGACGGTAAGGTGCGCTATCCCAATGGCGATGTGCACACATTTTCGCTTACCGAGCCGACGGCCGCCGATCGTTACTACAACCTGGTGGCCTTAGATAAAGGAAAGTTTACCGTAAAGCTGACCGCCTATGGCAAAACTACCGAAGACCGCGATTTTATTTTAAACGTGCCTGAATATAGTTTTGAGGTTTTGCCTGAACCCCCAGCGGCAATCGATGAGCCTGCATCAGCACAAGCTGGTGCTGTAATTGACTCTGAAGCTATGCCTCTACCTGAGTTGGCAGCATCTGCAAACCCCGGCAAAGAGTCGCCAGAGTCTATGAGCCAAAATACATTGATGCTCACCTTAGCGCTGGTAAATGGCACAATTTTGCTAATAGTGGGACTGGTGGTAGCGTTCGTGCTTTGGCGGCGAAAGAATGGACCCGGCACAGACACGCGAAGCCCGGTTTCAGATATAAATAACAATGATAATCCGTCGGCTAACTCAATGTTTACCTCCTTAAAAGCCAGGGTGATGGCAGTTTTTCAAAAAAAACCAAAAGAGGGGGCGTCAGACTAGCCTGATAACAGGCCACCACGCTCTTTTTGGTTCTATATTTCATCATTGTGATGAATAATCATTCAATCAGACGGTTTTATGTTTTTTTGTGGCAAAAAAGCGTTGACTCTTAAAATTGATAACCGTATTATCTGCGCCGCAGTGAGGGGGAACGGTCTTCAATAGAATGATTCCAACTTGCTGAAAGTATTAAAAAAGTGGAGCGGTAGTTCAGTTGGTTAGAATACCGGCCTGTCACGCCGGGGGTCGCGGGTTCGAGTCCCGTCCGCTCCGCCATTCATAGATAAAGAGCTTTACCGTTGTGGAGCGGTAGTTCAGTTGGTTAGAATACCGGCCTGTCACGCCGGGGGTCGCGGGTTCGAGTCCCGTCCGCTCCGC
>NZ_JAESDK010000035.1 GCF_019249245.1 Alteromonas lipotrueiana
AGCAGTGAAACACGTTAGCGGCGATGGTAGTGTGGGGATTCCCCATGTGAGAGTAGCACACCGCCAAGCTCCTCATTACACGAAAAAGCCCACTCATTTGAGTGGGCTTTTTTCGTATAAGCGCAGTATAACTGCGCCACTCTTATATAGAGAACCTAACCCATCGGGGCGGTTTACGTTCGATGTTCTGCGTGAGTTCACCTCCGCTAATTCGTCCCTGAAGCAATGCCCAGCTCGGCATCCATGCCTCGCGTTCATCACTCTTGGCGTGCCACTGGCACCCCTCGCTCGCTACGCTCACCGTTCTTCACCCCCATGTGAGAGTAGTTCTCGTCACGAAGTGAACTGTCCCTTGCCGGCTACGGAGCTCCTCATTCTAAGAAAAACTGTTTCTCAGCGAGAACCAACCGAAAGGATGGCTTTTTTTTCGTCTGGTGTTTGCGAGATTAGCAGGTTCATTTAACGTTTATGGATAGCCCTTTTACTCGGAAAAGCACTCGCGTGCTCACCCCATGAGATACCTAACCCCTCGTGGTGGTTTACGTTCGATGTTCTGCGTGAATTCACCTCCGCCAATTCGTCCCTGAAGTAATGTCCAGCTCGGCCAGCAAGCTGGTCCAGCCCCTCACAGAGCTCGGGTCGTTCACACGGCGCAAATGAAACGATTCATTTGCTTGTAACCCTGTTCACCCATGCCTCGCGTTCATCACTTTATTCGCCACGTCCTTGTGGCTCACCTGCTGACGCAGGCCAGCTAAAGCTGTTCAAACTGGTTCCGGACCAGTTTGTCGGCGTGCCACTGGCACCCCTCGCTCGCTACGCTCACCGCTCTTCACCCAGGGTGGGTCCAACCCCAAGTGACAACGTGGTTGCCAGAGATAGTTCTCGTCACGAAGTGAACTGTCCCTTGCCGGCTACGGAGCTCCTATTGCACAAAAAAGCCCACTCATTTGAGTGGTTTTTTTTTATGCACACAACAAAGTAGTACTTCTGATTGTGATGCTGCAGGGCGTAGCACACGGCGACCGTTCGTTGTGAAGCAATCTCATTCTCAGAGAAGCCGTTGTCGAAAGACAGGAACTTTTTTATTGCCTGTAGCATCCCTTGGGTAGTTAGTACGTGTAATTAAATAAAGTGGGTGTTTTTATAGCGAAGGCACTTATGTGAGGGACGCCTGATTTACTTTGATGTATCTCACTTCTCCCTCTTGGCTCACTTGCTCGTGAAGGCCGCCTCGTTCACTAGATATGAGAATGGTACCACCTAGTCGGGAGCGAGTTTTTTCGAATAAGGCAGTAAAGTGCACTGCTCTGGTATAGAGGAATCCAACCTACCATAGTTGTTTTGGTTCAGGGTTAGTAGTTGTCCTTTATCGGTTCATCTGTGAAAGTATGTTCAGCTCAGTATACCTGCTTCGCGCTTGTGACTTTAATAGACCGCCTCGTTGCTAAGTGTAATTTAATCGCTAAAAGCTGTACTCAGATTAAGTCTGCTGCTACAGCGTAAAGCCTGAGGGGAATTAAGAAAAGCTACTCATTCAAATATTGGTATCTAGCTCTTATCCTAGAATCTGTATTTGTAACATTAATTAGTAAATTCCTACCCTGAATAGCTGAAGTACCGCTACTCCCTGCTTCAGTAGTAACTGAAGAATAGAAATGAATGGATATTCATCGCGACCATGATTTATTGGTGCGCAATGATAAAGTCCGTATAATGCACGCCATTATCGTAATGACAGGCGAAAAAATGCTTAGGAAGTTGTTGGTCAGCTCGCTACTGGAGCCTTACCTGCCTATTTCTCGTTTGAAGCACTCACTAAAGTTTACCCACCCAAAAGTCCGGTTGGTTGCAGTGGCCAAAAATGAGGCAAGATATTTAGCAGAATGGATTCTGCACCATCTTTATTTCGGCATTGCCGATATCGAAGTTCATTACAATCAATGTGATGACAATACCGTTCAGATGGGTGAGTATTTATCGAAGCATTATCCTGTTACCTTCATTAATGCAGATGAGGGGTTTAAAGCGAGCATAAAATCTCCGCAGGTTAGGATCTATCGTAATGCACTTCGACGCTCTTACAATGAAGGTTTTTCGCATGTACTTTTTTTAGATGTTGATGAGTTTCTGGTACCCAAAGATCTTGAAAAATCGATACCGGAAATGCTGCTGAAAAAAAAGAAATTTGATGTAGTTTGTAGCAACTGGGCTAATAAGCTTAATGACCGCACCGTGTTTGGACGTGCTGTTGAAAATAAGCTAAGCCTGGAACTTTCTCCCACAGTAAAGTCCTGCGTAAAATCTTTTGTCGAGCCGCCAGTAATGAACCCGCACACGGTGGTCAGTTCAAAACTTCGCTATGGTATGACAGGGCAGGCAGAGTTCACCACAAACCGTGATGACATGTCGAAAGTTGAGCATTGTGACGAGGTTTTCAAAAAATGTGACTTTCTGGTTGTGCACCGGCAATATCGTAGTGAACTTGAATATGTGGCGATGCTGGGACGTGGGCGTCCAATTGAGGAAGCAAAGCGTTCTTCAATATTTAAAAATAATCGACGTGGTTATAATGTCCACACCAACGCGTTTGATTTGACCTTTCCTGAACAGGCCTATGCGAACTATAGTTATTATTTAGAAGAAAGACTGGCTGACGCACAATTACAACAGCTACTCGAAACAGCAGAAAAATCAGTGCTAGAGCGATTCGCTACGGTGAAAAACATGATAGCCGATGCTCCGGCAGAAGAGGCGCCGTTATTGAAGCGACTTTTAAAAAATGTGACTCTAGTGGATATCAAAACTGACTTTTCGGGCGATAACACACACAAAGAAAAGCTGAAAAGCGACCGTCATGCTCACTAAGCTGAAACACAGGCTCGTTAATTTTGAGCGTAGTGTCTGGCTACAACGAAAATTGCACACCCTGCGTTATCTGAGCCAACCAAAAATAAAGCTTGTCGCCATTGCTCGCAACGAAGCGGCTTACCTTGCAGAATGGGTGCATCATCACCTGTATTTTGGCTTTGCAGAAATAGAAGTGCACTACAATAACTGCACTGATAACACGCAGGAACTCGCCGCTTGCTTAGCATCTTCCCGTGTACACTTTTGTAATGCTGATCACTACTTTCAGCAAAATGACGCCGGAGCGCCGCAGGTTGAGGTTTATCGAAATGCTTTTATCAAAGCAAGGGAGCAGGGCTTTTCACATGTCATGTTTTTAGACATTGATGAGTTCTGGCTCCCGGCAGATTTAAAAACCTCAATTTCGCAATGGGCCAGAAGTCGGGCAAACTCTGACATTGTTTGCTTTAATTGGCTAAACAAAATAGACGAATCGGAGCCATTTTCAAGGGTGCTCGACACACCTATGCTGGCGGTAGAGCCCGCTGAACAAGTAAAATCTATGTACAAATCATTTGTCTGGCCAGGTCAGATGAATGCGCACAATATTATTGATAACAGCCTGCGTTATTGCCGAGATGATGGTACCGATTTTTTTCCACTAAATAAGCATTTTTCACGCTTGAAAAAACCTGCTCTTTCGCACAGTAAAGACCGTGCCTTCATTATCCATCGCAAGTATCGAAGTGAAAAGGAATATATAGCTATGTTGGGGCGTGGGCGGCCTATAGGAAAAAAGCTTCAAAAATCGATTTTTAAGAATAATCGAAACGGTTACATAAATGCTGTCCAGCCTTCCATGTTAGATTTTTCTCAGGAAGTATGGGAAAAGTATACCGAAGCAGTAACACGGTTTATGAATCAACCGGACATCGCAGTGGCAACTGAACAAGGTCATCAATTTATAGAGAAGGCATATACTGAGGCTCTGAATATGATTGAAATGGCTCCGAAAGGTGAAATGAAATTATTAGCGCAATTATTGCGCAATGTGAAGGATGCAAAAACAGTCAAAGCCTACAGCACATTTCTTGGTCACCATAACATTAAAAACTCGTAGGTTTCTGCTACGTAACCAAACTCTTCTCTGCTTTTACTGTTCGAACTTTCCATCCAGCTCGACATCCCCTACTATATCGGCAGTTTTGATTTACAAAAGGTGCCGGTGTGCCAGGTCTTCGCTCCTATCATTCGTTTCATCTTTCCAGCAATTGTGATTCGCTGCTTGTTTTTGAAGATGTTGAACAGCTTCAGTCAGCGCTTGACAATACATCCCATTATTATTTATTGGGCGAGGGCAGTAATACGCTGTTTACCGAAGATTTTACCGGTACGGTATTGGTCAACCGTATTAAGGGTATCAGTACCACCGTCACCGAAAGCGCTGTTTGTCTGCAGGTAGGGGCAGGGGAGAACTGGCACGAGCTCGTTACCTTTGCTTTAAAGCAGGGATATCATGGTTTGGAAAATCTCGCGCTTATTCCTGGCTCAGTAGGGGCGTGTCCGATACAAAATATTGGAGCGTACGGTGTTGAAGTTGCGAACTTTATTGAGTCCGTAGATTACATCGATCTTGCTACCTTTACCCAGAAGCGAATAGCCCATGACCAATGTCAGTTTGGTTATCGCGATAGTATTTTCAAACACACTCTGGCCGGTAAGGTGGTAATTACACAAGTAAACTTTAAATTGCCGAAAAACTATAAGCCGGTGACTACTTATGGAGAGTTAGCGGTATTAAACCAACCTAATGCCCAGGATATTTATAATGAAGTCATACGGGTAAGACGTAAAAAGCTACCCGACCCGGCGGTGTTAGGAAATGCTGGCAGCTTTTTTAAAAACCCCGTAATTGGCCTTGAGCAATACCAAAAGCTATTATCTATTCACGCTGAAATGCCCGCTTATAAAGTAGATAAACACCACATGAAAATACCTGCTGCCTGGTTAATTGATAAACTGGGCTTTAAAGGCAGAACCGTTGGCGAGGTTCGTTGTCATCCCACGCAACCACTGGTATTAACTAATCTTGGGCATGCCAGTGGTGAACAGGTTATACAGTTAGCACGACAAATAATCGACTCGGTAGAACAGCAGTTTGCTATTACGTTGGAGCCCGAAGTCCGGTTGGTGGCAAAACATGGATTAATCACCCTATGAAACAAGCTTCGAAACTCATTCGCCAGCAAATTTTAGCGCAATTAGCCGATGGTCAATTTCATTCGGGGGAAATTATCGCCCAACAGGTGGGGCTGTCCCGAACCGCCATTGCAGGTCATATCAGTCAGTTATCTGATTGGGGGCTTGATGTTTTTAAAGTAAAAGGAAAAGGCTACCGTCTGAACCGTCCTTTTACGCTCCTTAATGCAGAGTACATAAAGAAACATCTGAATGCGAAACGGCTTGCGGTAATTGATATAGCGCCAGTGCTTGAATCAACAAACTCGGAGCTTAAAAAACGAATAGCAAATTCGCGCGAAGAGCTGGCCAACGGCGATACCGTTTTAGCTGAAATTCAGACGGCCGGACGTGGGCGTCATGGACGGCAATGGTTAGCTCCTGTGGGTGGAAGCCTGACCTTCTCAATGTACAGGTCGTTTCCTGATGGATATCAAAGCATGGCCGGGTTGTCTTTGCTAGTGGGTGTGGCTATATGTGATGCATTACAAAGCATGGGAATAGATGACGCGCAGGTAAAGTGGCCCAATGATATCTACCTTGGTAATAAAAAACTGGCGGGCATTTTAATTGAAGTAGAAGGACAAATAGGCGCAACGGCACATTGTGTTATCGGTGTTGGCCTGAATGTCTTTGTGCCAGCGGATGAGTACGATGTTGGCCAGCCTCATACCGATTTATCCTCTGTACTGGGCAGTGAGCCAGACCGCAATTTACTGGCGGCGAAAATTATTAGCGCTCTATGGGAGCACCTCGACGGATTTGCTGCCCACGGGTTCGGTAAATATGTCCCCATTTGGGAATCCTTAGATATTTTTGCAGATAAAAAGATTGTGCTGCAGATGGGTGAAAAAAGATTCAGTGGCATAGACCGGGGTGTTGACAGCAGTGGGGCGTTACTAGTTGAAACTGAAGACGGTATTACACGTTTTCATGGTGGAGAGGTAAGTTTGCGTGGTTACTGATGAGTCTGTGCTGTTAGTTGATGCTGGCAATACTTTGCTTAAATATGTGAGCCTGGCTCAATACAAACAGCATATATATAGCAGTGATTCGGTAACGCTGCTGTTTCGTCAATTACCCACCACACCCACTCACATTTTTTTATGTAATGTGGGCAAGCCCGAAATCGAGCAGCAATTTTTTACATATTGCGATGAAAATAAAATCAAACTGCATCTTATTGAAACCGAAAAATTCAGATTTGGTCTACAAAATAGCTATCTAAATGTAAATAAAATGGGAAGCGACCGATGGTTAGCTATGGTCGGTGCCCAAACTATTGCAAAAAAAACATTTGCAGTGATAGATATAGGCACCGCAGTAACCTGCGATTTTGTAGAAAATGGTCAACATTTAGGCGGATGGATAGTGCCAGGTTTTTCTTTGATGCAAGAGAGTCTGGTAAAAAATACGTCTAAAGTGACCGTCCATGATCAGATTCCCACTACTTTTAGGGTAGGGCAGGATACCGAAGAGTGTGTGGCGATGGGGTGTCAGGCTGCCCTTCGTGGTGTTTATTTGAGCGCGGTTGACTATTTGGTGAGCAAACAAGCGCCGTTTTCGATAATTATCGGGGGCGGGGGTAAAAACATGCTTGCATTTGCTGAATCAAATGGTAGCATCCTCGTCGCGAATTTGGTGGTGCATGGCCTTGCCCGCTACGCTGAGAGTTTACTCCCGGCGCTAGTTTCTAATCGATGATAACTACTTCATCAGTCAGAAGAAAAAGTTCGAAATTATTTCGAAAAGGCTATTGCACTGAGTAAGTGATTACTCTAGAATGCGCACCACTTGATGACGTGCCGACTTAGCTCAGTTGGTAGAGCAACTGACTTGTAATCAGTAGGTCGCCAGTTCGACTCCGGCAGTCGGCACCATCAATCTCAGGAGGGGTACCCAAGCGGTCAACGGGAGCAGACTGTAAATCTGCCGGCTCAGCCTTCGCAGGTTCGAATCCTGCCCCCTCCACCACTTTTCTATGAGGTGGCCAGAGAATTAGGAACGCGGGCATCGTATAATGGCTATTACCTCAGCCTTCCAAGCTGATGATGCGGGTTCGATTCCCGCTGCCCGCTCCAATTAGTGTGCTGATATAGCTCAGTTGGTAGAGCGCACCCTTGGTAAGGGTGAGGTCGGCAGTTCGAATCTGCCTATCAGCACCATTCTTCTCCCCAGCTCATATTTTTAAATATTAAATATAAAAGTTTTTAAATAACTTTGCTGGGAAAATAGAAAATGGCAAAAGCAAAATTTGAACGTACGAAAACTCACGTCAACGTGGGTACAATCGGCCACGTTGA
>NZ_JAESDK010000036.1 GCF_019249245.1 Alteromonas lipotrueiana
CAGGCTACCCGCAAAGGCTTCACCGACCATGAACATCTGGATGAAGTAGAACTGATTCATATGAACGGGCGGGTGTATGATTATAACCTTGGGCGTTTTCTTTCTGTAGACCCTTTCATACAGGGTGTCGGAAACAGTCAGGGTATTAATCCATACAGCTATGTGATGAACAATCCCCTAGGGTACACTGATCCTACGGGGTATACCGCCGAAAAAGAAGTTGAAGTTAAAAGAGCCCCTAAACTGGGCAGTCGCTTAGGGCGATCACAAACTGTTACGGTAACTGCAAAAGATGGTGGGCTTTCAATTTCAGGTGGTAATGGTGCTGCAAGGAGTGCTGTTAGAGGAGCGTTAACTAACAGCTTGCCTAGTGCAGAATTCAATGTCAGTGATATTGGTTCACAAACACAAATAGCTAAGAATGATAGTTCCAGTGGAAAGCAACTAACCTCAGTCTCTCGCGGAAAAGCAACAAGTACCACAAGCGGACTTAAAAAGTCTGCTCATAAATCATTAGAAGAGCTTCGAAAAAAACCTGAGTTTGCTGAGCTAGAGAAAAAGCACGGAGCACTAACTTTGACCTTTGATAATAAGAAAAAAACTGAGCTTGATGGCAACACCATAAACATCAATAAATCGATTTTTAGTATAGAGTATGAGGTTGATGCCGACGCCAGTATGGACGCTTACGGGGGTACACTACCCGACAGCATGTCTGATGGTGCATACTACGGCGCTATAGAGCGTTACCAGCAATCCTTACCAGAGTATAGTGCCTTTAGTATGAATAGGGTTATAGTCCACGAGGCTTTTCATCTAATGCAGAAACATGTATCAGGCTTTGAGTACACGATAAACCGTGAGCACTATGAAGCAAAAAACATAAGAAGAGCCAACCAATTTATGCACAAGTACTTCAACGAGCCCTTTAGGGATGAAAATCACGGCAAGGCGAGGTCTAGATAAAATGAAAAAAAATATTGGTTGGTTAGTTACAATCTTGCTTTCTGTTTTTCTGATTGCTTGCAGTACTCATTCGACAGTGGTGAAGGCTTGTAGTATAGAGGTTTCGGATAGTCGATTTTCAAATTTGATGTTTGAAGGGCCGTATACCATCAAACAAGCGACGGATATTTATAACAATAGAGCTAAAGTCACCCTTTCGGACGAGGCGGAAAGCGATTGGCAATTACTTTTTAAGAAAGCTAGTGCTTCTGGCTGCATATACAAGTTTACCTCTAGCGAATCTGACTGGGATAACTTAAGGGGCGTAGAGGGGCTTGCTTTGGTTCGTGATGATAAAGTTACTGATATCGTTCTAATTAAGAAGAACTGAGCCAATTCTTTTCACTTGGGTGGCTGTATACAGGTCTCCCAAGTCATTTCATCATCACAACTTTAACAATCAGCATTACTAGCAATTCCCACCCATCATCACCGTGTAAAGAAAACCGTCGCTTATGAACCATTGCCATCATCCTGGCTAACCATGGTCAAAACAGCCGATAATCTGTAAAGAAAATTGTAAAGTCTATCAATATCAGCATAAATAGGACAGTCACTCTCGGTTACCAAAAGTTGTTCTTTAACATCGCAACTCCTCTAGGCTGAAACGCTTCCAACAGAAGGACGCGCGTTGGGCTTGCTCATTCATACGAACGGGCGGGTGTACGATTATAACCTTGGGCGTTTTCTTTCTGTAGACCCTTTCATACAGGGTATCGGAAACAGTCAGGGTATTAATCCATACAGCTATGTGATGAACAATCCCCTGGGGGACACTGATCCTACGGGGTATACCGCCGAAAAAGAAGTTGAAGTTAAAAGAGCCCCTAAACTGGGCAGTCGCTTAGGGCGATCACAAACTGTTACGGTAACTGCAAAAGATGGCGGGCTTTCAATTTCAGGTGGTAATGGTGCTGCAAGGAGTGCTGTTAGAGGAGCGTTAACTAACAGCTTGTCTAGTGCAGGATTCAATGTCGCTGATATTGGTTCTCAAGGGAATATTGCCAAGACCGATAAAGTTGCTTCTACAACCACAACTCCGTCTATAAGTACTCAGGGAAATAGTCTTTCGTCAGACATTCAAAGTCAGACACAGGATACATTGTCTTCGATTGGCCAAGACTTTGGTTATGGATACGGAGAGGGGGTAACGGCAAAATATAGCGAGCTTGGATACAACGAAGATGGCAACATAAATCAAGCGACTATTTCGTGTGATTTTGTTTGTCAGAAGGATGGCGCGGAATACGGTAAAATAACAGCTGATAATATAGCTCAAAGAGCTATGATTATGAACTTTAGGCATGGTCAGAGTCAGGCAGCAGACGCACTTGCTATGGCATTTTCTCCGCTAGCCACTGCATATGGTGGTTTAGGTCTTCGCTCTGGTTATCAATCCATAGCGCATGCATTTAAGAATTTACCGGTTCAGAAAAGAAATGCACTGTTTGGAATATACGGTGAAATAGCGAGCATTCTAAATGGAGCGTACCACCCAGTAAACGCAGTCCGGTCATTGGTGCCGTATTCCCCGGCAATTCAATCTGCTGCCTTTAGATATGCTCCAGGGGCAGAGAAGATTTTAAGAAAGCCTGCTATAAAACGATTCGGCGCTGGTCGTGGAAAGCCTAAAATCAGGCCTGAGCAACTAGGAAATTAGTGATGATGGTAACAGACGAAGAGTATGCTAAGTATCTAGAATACTATAATAGAAAATCTTTATTTGAATCGGCTTTGATATTTGCCATTTTTTCAGTTACCGCATTGTTAGTACTTGTGGTAGATAGTGAATTTTACCAATTGGCTTTTTACGTCAGCTTAGTATTGCTCATAGCTTATATGTCAGTTGAAGAGAAGCCGGAGTATCTCATAACAAGTAACGATGAAAAAAATGTTGAGAGCAGGCACCTTCAAAAAGCATTTGCCATAATGACCTTTTTCTTATGGTCGAGTGCATTGGAATCAATGATGTTTGGGGTGAACTCTTCCAAACTTATAGGTGTCTATTCACTTCTAACAGGAGTTTCTTTCATGAGCGTGATGGCTCAGCTTCCGTTTTTTTTATACTTTAGAACGAATAGCGTGAAAGTCTATTACACAGCAATTTGGTTGTTTAGGTTAGGAGGGCTTACGCTCACTGTATTCGGTATTTACGTCTTGGTAAACGGAGCGTGGAACGTGAACATTAGTTTGCCTTTTTAATCCAGTATCTTCGGTTTTATTAATTCGATACCCACCGTCATTTGAAACCAAATCTGTAGTGGTGGAACAACTGGACACCCACCTTATTCCGAGAAGGTTTTAAAGAGCTGTACCTAAAAGCACGAGTATGAATTCATGGGTACCTTA
>NZ_JAESDK010000037.1 GCF_019249245.1 Alteromonas lipotrueiana
ATGATTCTAGTCCTGAGGAATGTTTCCCCTGGCCTACCCGAAAGCAAGCTTTCGAGATTTTTTGTAAGGCGAATCACTTTAACGTGATGAGCGGCCTTAACCTAAGAATGCACAAAGAAGCTTTCTTTGCAGTTACAAATCAGTGATTCATAACTAAAATTTGGTGGAGCCAGGCGGGATCGAACCGCCGACCTCTTGCATGCCATGCAAGCGCTCTCCCAGCTGAGCTATGGCCCCAAAGTCTACGTTACTAATATACTACAAATAGAGCACGTTGTTCCGTGACAGCGGGGCGCATTCTAGGCATACCCCACTGCCCTGTCAACGGTTTTTTTGACAAAAACTAAGAATTTTCTCTGTTTGATATAAAACTAACCGCTTTGTCGATTCTTTGCTCAACCTTTTGCTTTGACAGCAGATTTAGCGTTACATCCAAAGACGGAGAATTGCCGCCGCCGGTCGCGGCTACTCGCAGTGGCATCCCTATTTTACCCATTCCTACACCGAGATCTTCAGCAGTAGCATTTATCGCAGCCTGAATATTTTCAGGTGACCAGGTTTCAATAGCCATCAACTTTTTGCTTACCTCTATTAATGGCTCTTTAGCGACCGGTCGAAGATGTTTTTTAGCTGCTTTCTCATCAAATTCGGTGAAGTCTTCGTAAAAATAACGACTGATTTGTGCCATTTCTTTTAATGTTTTTACCCGGTCAGCCTGAATGGCTACTACATTTTCAAGTGTCGGGCCATTGTTTAAGCCAATATCCTGCTCTTCAAAATGCCATTTTGCGAAGGTAGCCACTTCACTCACTGGCATCGTTTTCATGTAGTGCTGATTTAGCCATATTAGCTTATCCGTATTAAAAGCAGAGGCTGACTGCCCTATGGCATCAAGGTTAAAATATTCAATCATTTCACTTAGAGAAAATATTTCCTGATCACCATGAGCCCATCCTAGTCGTACCAAATAGTTGAGCACAGCCTGAGGTAAAAAGCCGTCATCACGGTATTGCATTACACTTACTGCACCATGACGTTTAGATAACTTTTTGCCGTCATCTCCTAAAATCATAGAAACGTGTGCGTAATGCGGCACAGGTGCACCTAAAGCTTCTAAAATATTAATCTGACGCGGCGTGTTGTTGATATGATCTTCACCGCGCACTACATGAGTAATCCCCATGTCCCAGTCATCTACTACCACACAAAAGTTGTAGGTAGGCGTGCCATCACTACGCTGAATCACAAGATCATCAAGTTCGGTATTACTGATTTCAATTTTGCCACGAATATGATCATGAATAACAACCGTTCCTTCCAACGGGTTTTTAAACCTGATTGCATAAGGTTCACCTTTTGGATGATCGGTACGATCGCGCCATGTTCCTGGGTAGCGGGGCTTTTCACCCCGCGCTTTTTGCTCTTCGCGAATTTGATCAAGCTCTTCGCTAGTCATAAAGCACTTATAGGCTTTACCTTCGTCTAGTAGCTGATTGATAAATGTTTTGTACCGGTCAAAACGTTCAGTTTGCAAATAAGGCCCTTTGTCCCATGACAAACCTAACCATTGCATACCATCTAATATAGCCTGTTTAGCCTCTTCGGTAGACCGCTCAATGTCGGTATCTTCAATTCGAAGAACAAATTCACCACCCTGACTTTTTGCATACAACCAAGAATACAGCGCGGTCCGAGCGCCTCCTACATGCAGGTATCCGGTAGGACTTGGGGCAAATCTGGTAACAACCGACATATCAAACTCTCTATAAAATAATAGGACAAAAACAATGAACCGCATTCTACCAGTGTTCTGGCAGCGGCAAAACATCGGCTTTCTTCTATTGAACGAGAAGTTCTGTAAAAATGTCGAAAATGTATTAAATATGAGCAAAATCATTAGCGGCGACGTTTTTTTGTTCAAACGAACAAGTTAGTGATATTTTGTTGTTGACTCTTTGAAGAGCGACTCTATAATACCGCCCCACTTGCCTAAGACGGCAAAGACAAATCAAAGGACGTTTAGCTCAGTTGGGAGAGCATCGCCCTTACAAGGCGAGGGTCACTGGTTCAAGTCCAGTAACGTCCACCAC
>NZ_JAESDK010000038.1 GCF_019249245.1 Alteromonas lipotrueiana
GTCGTAACAAGGTAACCGTAGGGGAACCTGCGGTTGGATCACCTCCTTACCAAAAGAATCGACGAGCGCTCTTAGCGCAGTGTCCACACAGATAGTCTTGTTATAAAAAAGAACGTTTGGCGTAATGCGCAGCTTTAGCTGGGTATTGCGTAGCGGATTTGTCGGTCAGACAACGCAGCGAGAAATTTGTCGTAGGGAGCAATCGTCTGATTGTGACCAAGCAAATTTCACAGCAAAGCAGTATGAGCGATAAAGACCAAGCAATAGGCTTGTAGCTCAGCTGGTTAGAGCGCACCCCTGATAAGGGTGAGGTCGGCAGTTCAAGTCTGCCCAAGCCTACCAATTTCTTCCTTATGCTTCGTTAATGTCACGCTTATGTGCTATGTGCACACTACGCGCGTCATCGCCTTGCCTAAGAAAGAAATGCGCTAATAAGCGTAGTAGATGGTTTTGGGGCTATAGCTCAGCTGGGAGAGCGCCTGATTTGCATTCAGGAGGTCAGCAGTTCGATCCTGCTTAGCTCCACCACTTCTAAATACATTTTATAAAGTGTCTTTAGAAGTGGTTGAAACAACCACGATATGTTCTTTAACAATTTGGAAAGCTGATATTAATTAGTAATCAATCAAAATTGAGTAACTGAGAAACGAATATCGAAAGATGTTCTTTCAATCACGCTACTCTCTACTTGACTTAAATTACTTGTTATCAATCTTTATTTGATAACAAGGCGATTTATCGATTAGCTTGTCATCGTACAGCAGGTGTTAAGTCACCGCCTAGAGCAGAAGTCAAAAGGCTGCTTGGGGTTGTATGGTTAAGTGACAAAGCGTATACGGTGGATGCCTTGGCAGTTAGAGGCGATGAAGGACGTGTAAGTCTGCGAAAAGCTGTGGTGAGCCGACAAAATGCATTTGAGCCACAGATGTCCGAATGGGGAAACCCACCTGTACCTCTAACCTACTTTATATAACGTTACCGACGGTAACGGTAAAAGCCCACAACGACAAAACATGTTGTAGGTCGATAAGGTAAGTTAGAGGTACAGGTATCTTATAGTGAATACATAGCTATGAGAGGCGAACGAGGGGAACTGAAACATCTAAGTACCCTTAGGAAAAGAAATCAACCGAGATTCCCCTAGTAGCGGCGAGCGAACGGGGATTAGCCCTTAAGCATTTTATAAGTTAGTGGAAGCCTCTGGGAAGTGGCGCGATACCGGGTGATAGCCCCGTACACGACAACGAATTAAATGTGAAATCGAGTAGGTCGGGACACGTGTTATCTTGACTGAATATGGGGGGACCATCCTCCAAGGCTAAATACTCCTAACTGACCGATAGTGAACCAGTACCGTGAGGGAAAGGCGAAAAGAACCCCTGTGAGGGGAGTGAAATAGAACCTGAAACCGTATACGTACAAGCAGTGGGAGC
>NZ_JAESDK010000003.1 GCF_019249245.1 Alteromonas lipotrueiana
CGCGTGCGGGTTCACAAATTGTCAGGAACAATTTGTATCGCCACCAGGCGCCCGCAGGGGCAGCGCCAGGGATGGCGCTGAATACAATCCCGCCAGCTCCACCACATAACAAAGGCTCGCCATTCGGCGGGCTTTTTTTGTGTCATGAGTTTATTGAGTTTGAAGCCGCGTGCGGGTTCACAAATTGTCAGGAACAATTTGTATCGCCACCAGGCGCCCGCAGGGGCAGCGCCAGGGATGGCGTTGAATACAATCCCGCCAGCTCCACCACATAAAACAACCCTGTGCCATAAGGCATGGGGTTTTTTTATGTTTTGAATTTGGATGGACTTGAAGCCGCGTGCGAGCGAACGAAGTGAATGCTTAGCGCGACCTGTTAGTGAGTATCGTTAACTGGCCAGATGAACTTACGAGCCACTAAAAAAGTTACGACGCCTATGAATGCTGCGGCAGTACCACCGAAAAATTGTGCTACTGGCCACATTGAAGCCCCACCCCCTTGGTAAGGTACAAAATACTCGGTATACAGCAATACACCTAAAAGGCCTAACCAAGGTAGACCACCGGCAGCAAAAACTGATAATTTATGTCGCATATACTTAGCGACTAATAAGCCAACTACACTCGAAAGAGTTATTAAAATCAACCATACATGCATAATGAGCCTCATGGTCACTAACACACCGCTTAGAACAATAACACGTGGGCTAAAATGTTGAACAAAGTGAAAACAGCCAGCTCTATTTTTCCGTTTGAAGCGTTTGGTATGTGTTAACTTGAAACGCCATTATGAACTTAGTCTCCTCAACGCAAACCACCTGAAATCCATGGTTATTATACAGTTTTACGAGATGAGCTTCACAACGTAGATAAAAAGCCGATAGCTGTAACTCAATGGCCCTGGATTTCGCAAAATCTATTAATGCTGTTGATATACCCTTGCCCCGATGTTCTAAAGATACGTATATTCCATCTAACCAATAGTTGTAACCTGAATATTGCGGGTACTCACAATATTTTAGTTCACCAGCGCCAGCTAATTCTCCATTAATATGTGACACAAACACGGTTCTGTTGTCACGCGATGACACCTTTGCTATAACACTTTCTAGCGTCGCTTCAGGATCTTTATTATCCCACTCATTAAAGTACCATTTAGCAACAGTCTCAATTTCACTTGAACAATCAGATAAAACCGATATTTTCATATTTCTACGATAACACATAACCTTTCAATAACGGTGTAGGCTCGTACGGTATATCGCGAGGCCGCCCTGCGTGAATGTGTCCCCGCAAACGCAGTAAATGTGCTAATCAGCTTGTTATGTTGCATTACGCCAATCCCTGTTCAAATCGTTTTAAACCGTCGATCTTATTTACCCACTCTAATTGGGATTCGCAAAAGATATTTACAGCCGGACTGATCTCAAATTGTGAGTCTATAGCCCCCAGATGAACGATGATTACCCCCCCAAGCCTGGGGTTTGTGTTGAAAATTGGTGTACCACAACGAGAACAGAAATGTTTGGTGGCGTTTTCAGACACTTTGAATGAGCTAAGGTCTTGACCCGTGATAGAAAAGTCGTATTCGGGTACCACTACGTAGGTAGAAAATGAAGAGCCATTCATTTTTCTGCATAAATTGCAGTGACAATTCACAACCGCTTTAATTTCTTGGTTTGAAGTGAACGAGATGCTTTTACAGTTACAACTTCCTTTCATTTTTAATCCTTTATCTTCACTAAGCAGCATAACGTGATGTTCAGCCACAGTGTGTAGGTTGTGGTGTGTTGGGGAATACTTTGCGACGCAAACCACAAAGGCGCAACTTACACATTGTCCGGCGTCGCAGACACACGTTGAAGCCTCTTGTTAATATTTTTCTTACTGAATTTTGCAGCTGCACTTGCATGTGCTTCTTTAATTAAAGGTAGTATTTCAGTAAACGTTGATTCACTTGGATTAAGAATTTGAACCCAATTCATCCATCCGTAGATTGGATGTGGCATTAAAGTATTGAGTTCAGTAAAGTCATGACCAGTATTAATAATTCCACCCTTGGCAGGCCTTGGTGGTTTTGCACCAAATAATTTTTCATAGCTATTTTTATTAATGCCGATACTTACCCTAAAAATTCCAGCCCTGTCTAATTCAGCTGACTTGTCATTCTCGCCGTTATTTTCTTTGATTGTGCAGAAATAAACCCCATTAGGTAAGACCTTACCGGGATTATAGAATAGAGAGGTTTCGCCCCAGCTAGATTTCGGACTAACACCATGAAAATTTTCAGTGATGTACTTAATAATATTTTCAGGTTTCATCAACCTTCCTTACTGGTGATATCAACACACCGCTTAGGGACAGTAACACGTTGGCTAAAATCCGAGTGAAGCGACAAAGTCGATGTATTCCTGTCCCAGCGAACCTCAGAGTGACTTAATGGGTTTGATACAACTGTGCTTATACAGCACAAAATGCTTTAGCCACCTCGAGATTATTGGCTGAACTGTCATAAAAATCTAACTGTACAACACGCCTGATAGGTTGCCTTGCTGAGTTACTTTCTGTTGATTTCCAGCGCCATTTTCTGAGAGCTTCTTCTGATGTCTGAACAAACTGATTAGCAGGAAAACTTTCAATAAAATTAATGTCCGTTGTTGCTCCTGTCTCGTCGATTGTGACCTCGAATCGAGCACAGCCAGATTGTTTACGGATTGCTGCTGTAACCGGAAATTTAGGCTTAACAATTTTAGTGCTTACCCAGTATTCGGTAGCGGTTAAACGGTCAGTTATTTGTAATGGCGCTTTAGCTTGATAAACAGGCGAAGTAGTTGAACATGCGACCAGACAATTGACTGCCACAATAGATAAAATTCCCTTTACCATACATATCCTGCAAAAGTTGTAACTTTTAAATGAGGGTAGATAACCCGTAGGGCATAATGGCGAAGCCGCCCTGCCCGTATTCTTCCCATAGAAGGCATTGATTGTGTTAATTGAGCTGTATGGCATGTTCACCCACAACCTTCAGTTGCGATATGTCCATTACCCTTATATGCGTTTGGTAATAAAATTTACCAGTACGCTTACCCTCTGATAGAAATGCAATCTTCACCCGCTGAGCCTTACCATCAACCACTATTGTTTTATCTACAAAGTATTCCTGGGGTGGCATTCCATATTTCGCCGATAATTGTGAAATTACTTTAGGGTGTAAGGCTACCGTTATTGCTCGCTGATCACGGTAGTCTTTTTCTGTATTTAAATAGACATATTGACCTTGACGCCCCGTGGCGACTATTTGAAGAGTATATTGGCCAGGAACACCTTTGGGCGCTGAACCGGCAGCGGCCCTTATTATTTCCATGGTATCTGAAAAGGTAAACGTAGTGTGCGAAGTTGTAGAGGTGCAACCAGCGAGTATAAAAATAAACGCTAAAACAACATTTTTCATCAATTATTTCCTTATAAATGTCTTACGCTAAGCTAATGGACAGTGGCGGGGCGGTATAATCACGAGGCGCCGCTGTGTTACTGTCACAGTGTGGCGCGCAGTGTTACTCGTGTTAAGTACTTTGTGAGCGGTCATGATTTACACGGATATTGTCAAACACTGCATTCACAGAAATCCCTTTGAACTTTATTAGGTCGGGTACAAAATCAAGCTCAAGGATTGAAAACTCAAATTCTTCCGTTCGTGTTGCACCGTTTGATTGACTTAATAGCGAATCTATCTTGCGTGCTGGTTCTAATGAAATACCGAAATCATTACTTTGTAGATATACCATTGAAGCTATTTTTTCTCCGAGCGAAAACTCCATTCCTAATGGTTCTGCAAAGTCATCTGCACTATGTTTTACTAAGGGGATCAATGTGCCGTTGGTTTCCTCTAAATAAAATAGAATAGCCAAGTTTTCTTTAGACTTTGAATTTTCAAACGTTACTTTTACCAATTTATTCCATTCACTTGTAGTGTTTACACTTTCAATAACAGTGACAAAGCTTGTGTTACAAAATGTGGATCCAACTTCCTTAACGAGCTCAGAAGATGGGCCGTCCTCGACTGAAATATAAAATGTCGTTTTCGTTTCTTCGGCTTGTTCCATTTTATTTAAATCTAACGTCGTAGTTGTTGTACAGGCTGCCAGAAAAACTGCAAATACTAAAATTGATAATCTCAAAAATACCTCCATGTTAAATGACTGCTGACGCTAAGCTTTGGGGCGCAGGCGCGTGAGCGAAAATGGCGAAGCCGCCCGCATCCCAGCGACCGAAGGGTAAGCCAACAGTGTTTCGTGCGGCATAACCTGCGCTGAATCATTCCTCTTTATTCAATAAGAAAAGTACTAGGCTTTTATATTCTTGCATCGTTTTTAAATTTTTAGTCAAAGGCTTGTATTTACCATTCACAATCAGAGTTGGTACTCCTGAAAATCCTTGACTACGAATGTCTTTAGTATTCTTCTTCATTACCTTAGCTCTGGTATTAACTGAAAAGCTTGAAAATACTTTATCGAATTTTTCGGCATCTACATCATTGACCAAAAATAAGCTTTTAATATCTTTTTCGTTGTGAAAGTCGGCTTTATCTAGATGGATGTAATTGAAGATTGCTGGCACAAGTTGCTTTTCAACGTGGAGGTATTCTGCGGTAATTAGAGCCTTGGTCAGTAAATCCTCTATCTCAGATTGTCTTCCCGGCATACCGTCAACATGATTTTTATTAAAAACAGCATCTTTAGGAAGTGATGCTTTAAGATCGTTCATAAAAGCTTCCTGCCTGAAGCAAGCTGGGCAGTAAAACGAAAAAAATTCAGTTATTTCTTTTTTCTCGGTTATTTGTCCTTCTATCTCTAGATAATGATCGCCCTCAGTAAACTCAGCGGCCTGAACTGTAAAAAAGAGGAAGAATGATGTGATAACCATGATTAACTTACGATGCATGCTATTTCCTTTTGTATGCCTAACAACTTATTATGAAGACTTCATTGTAACAACGGTACATTCCCATTCTACAAATGCTTCATAGTTAATTATTTTCAATAGCTTATATCGTTTATGATGATTATTTATACTGTTTTTTTGCGTGGTTTCAATCCATGCGTAGTAACAACATGTGCCGATCTACCTTTAATTACTTAGATTTTTTGATCTTTAGGCCAGTTGTCTCTCTTGTATGAAGCGGTTTACCAAACAATTTCAGTCACCACACTCAATAGCAAAAGCGTCATCCTAAAGACCTGAGCGAGCAAAAGGTAACGCAGTTTCTGACTTATCTAGTGGGGTGCATAAAGTTGTACATAGTGACTGTCCTGATTATTGATTTCTTGCTTAATAGTTTATCAATAGCAAATTTTGTTGGCTTAAGTCAGTTCTGGCTTATGGTACTTCACAACCGTTTTATTGCCCGATATGCGACAAGCAAGCTCGTTTTCTTAACTCTGGTAGAGAACAATATTGTATGTGCATGCATACTGAACTATGAAGTACGGAATTATCAGGATGCCGCTGGGCTCAATAGAGCAGTCACTTTGCAGCGAAACACGTTATAATGGCAGGTAAATGTAAATAGGAATGAATATGAAAGTTTGTGGTGTAGATTTAAAAGGTAACGAAGCGACGGTATGTCTGTTGTCACTGATAGATGGTTTGTTTCATGTTCCCGACTGCCGTACCCGCCGGTTAACGTTAGCCGATTCCAGCGCCAAAGGGCTAAAAAGCTTCCAAAGTACTTTCGCCAAGCTTATCGCCGACTACAACATTGATGCTGTAATAATCCGCCAGCGCCAAAGTAAGGGCAAATTTGCAGGCAGTGCCATTGGCTTTAAACTGGAAGCGGCTATTGAATTAATCGAAGGGCTAGAGGTTGTGGTATTCAACCCAACTGATATTAAAGAATCCTTACGCAGAAACCCAATCGCAGTTCCTTTTTCAGACACTGGTTTAAAGCAGTTTCAGGAGACCGCCTTTACTACTGCTTATGCCTGGTTAATGAAACGTGACAGCCCATCGCAAACATCGACTAAAGCCTAGCAAATATGGCCTGTGAATAATGAGGCAGCGCATGTTACCTTTTTAAAACAAAGCTGCCTCCACTTCACAAACAGAAAGGTCCGAAGTAGAGGCTTGAAGTAGGACAGTCACTTACTACCCCAGTCACTTACTATCTCAAAGTACAGTTGGATTTTAAGCAAGCTCCGGCACAGAGAAGACATTCTCTTTCACTTTGTATGACGTAATACCCAGACCACGTCAATGCCTTATTAGATCTGAAGTGACTGTCCTATCAATTCTGCTTCCACATCACAAACAGAAAGGCTCGAAGTAGAACAGTCACTTACTATCCCAAAGTGCAGTTGGATTTTAAGCTAGCTCCGGCACAGCGAAGACATCCTCTTTCATTTTGTATGACATTACGACCAGACCTCGTCGATGCCTTATTAGATCTGAAGTGACTGTCCTATTATTATGGATGTGACTGTCCTATCACTATAATGCTTAATGGTTGCTTTAGTGGCGGTGCTCGCCTTCAAGCGCGTTACCTTGCTGGTCGTAAAAGCCGCTCGCCCCGGCTTCAATAAAGCCTTGAGTTACCATTTTTGTAAGGAAGGGGTCGGTATGGTCATCACCGATGTCAGCATAATCTGTTGACTGATAGTTAACGCGCTGAGCAAAAAATGTACTTACATCTGCATCAAAGTCAGCATTTGTTAGTGTCCAGGTGAGGTGCATATTACCTTGCTCAATATCAAATCGTTCAATCAATTGATGCTCTACCCGCCACACTAATTTAAAGGCGCTTGTCGCTGTTTTAAATTCGTATGTGTCTGTTTGATTGCAATTTTTGCCGGTAGAGCTCACTAGCGTCATGTTATCTATAAATGCGTCACTGATAAGCTGATACCGATAAGAGAAATCAGTCTCTCTTTTGCCATGTATAGTTTCACCTGGCTGATATTCGATGGCGCGCTGGTGGCCGTCGAAGTAACGTACGGGTTTAATCAGCTTATTGTGAACCAATGTGTAAACTTCAGTAATCTGAGTTGCCGGGTACTGGTGTGCCACCTTATTGTCCTTTCGCCATAGCGACAAAGTGCTGTTGCGTGCGTTTTCACCCATGGCGGTGTGTTTGGTGCTGGTAATTGTATAGTCGGCCTTAACCTGTTGGCCATCTTCTTCGCACATCTCATTGCTATCTGCCGCGTGCAAGGTAAATGTAAGGCTATAAGCAGTCACAAGAATGAGTAACTTTTTCATTTTCGCTCCAATAACGAGGGGAGCAAGTGGCTCCCCCTGGAAGGTACAATGGCCATGAGGCTTAAGCCAGGGCCTTGTGTTGGTAGTGATATCACTTATTCCATAGCGTTTTCTGCTTGTGACACAAGGTCACCCGCAAAGTCCATAACATGGAAGATAATGCTTTGTTCATTAGTCCCGCTTACTAAGAATGCACCCGGGCCTTTAGCATAAATGCCGACGTCTTCGCCTGAGTGAGTTTCTGAGCCAAGCGGTACTAACGCTTCCTGGTGATAGCCCGGGGTTGTCGTGTCTACACCGGTGATATCTTTGCGGCCAGTATCTGCTGCAGTCAGGTACGACGCATCTGAGTTCGTTGCATCACCTAAATTTCGATAGCCAAGACCATTGGTATAACCTAGTGTGGTGTAAGGCGTGCCGTCGGCGGCGGTTGCTGCTTCGTCAGACCCTACATTCACAACTTTTCCCAGAATTGGGTTGCCGCGTTTCGGGTATCCAGCAATGGTAAACACGTGGCCATGATCGGCGGTAACAATGATAAGCGTATCTTCATCATTAGTTAGCTCGTCCGCAGCAGCGACTGCTTCAGCAAAAGCCATAGTATCGTGCAAAGCACCATAGGCGTTTCCGGCGTGGTGGGCATGGTCTATACGACCCGATTCAACCATCAAAAAGAAACCTTTCTCGTTGTTATCGAGTACCTTAATGGCCGCGCTTGTCATTTCAGCTACTGAAGGTTCGCCGGCGATATCGTTGCCGCGGTCGGCTTCATATTGCATGTGTGATTCGTTAAATAATGCAAATACGCGCTCAGTGGTCTCTGTGGCTAAACTATCGAAACCAGATTGGTCAAAAACGTAGACACCGTTGGTGTAAAGATTTTGCCATTCTGCGGTCAGGTCTCGTCCATCGGTGCGATCGCCTTCAGTACTGCTTGCAGCATCGGGGCTATTAAACGCGGCGTCTTGTGGAAGGAAATGGCGACGGCCTCCCCCCATTACCACTTCGATACCGTCAACATCTAAACCACCGAATTTAGCTTCAAGGTTGGCCTCAAATTTAATCAGCTGATCGGCAATATCGGTACAGCCGGCTGTAACCGCTGCTTCAGGCATGTCTGAGATATCCTCCCAGTTACGATCGGCAGATTTTGCGTAAGTAGCAGCAGGGGTTGCATGTGTAATGCGTGCGGTTGAGATGATACCCGTAGATTTTCCCGCAATTTCTGCCAGCTCAAGTGCAGTTACAAGATCATTACCCGCTACTGTGCCGCAATCGCCGCGCTCAATGTCTTCATCAACACCAATGACACCTACATCGGTTTTGATACCACTCATCATGGCAGTCATCGTGCCTGCTGAATCAGGTGTTTGTGCATCAACGTTATACGTTTTTGACAAACCAGAGAACGGGAAAGCATCAAAGCTTAGTTGATTCTCTTCACCCGCTAAGCCTTTCATCTGGCCGTCGAGAATACGCGCTGCAGTGACCGTTGAAACACCCATTCCATCGCCAACAAAAAGAATTACGTTTTTCGCCGTACCGCGAAGGTTTTCAACCATAGCGTCAAGCTCTTGCTTAGAGTTAGCGGTCGTTACACGTACATTTGACGAAGCCGCAGATGAGCCAGAGGTTGCATTAACCCATGCACGTTTATTGTCTTCAACTTCTGTTTGACCATCAATAAACCATTCGTTGTTTAAACTGGTCAGAATTTCACTTGTTCCAACTGAGTTGACACCCGGAGCACATACAAAGCTTGTAGAGGTAATTTCACCTTCATCTAGTGAACCACTGCTGTCGGTGTCTGAACCAGAGTCTATACGAACACCACTGTTAGGGCAGTTAGCGTCGCCCACAGGTAATTCGGTTTGAACAGTAAGGCTGTTTAAACCATTATTGCCGTCAGCGCCGGCCACGCCATCAACTCCAGCAGTGCCATCAACGCCGTCCTGGCCATCATCTCCCTCTAACGAACAGGCCGATAACCCTGCAATAGCTAGCGCAATCAAACTTAACTTAAATACATTCATTTTCTTATCTCCACTTATTCGTTAACAAGGCCAAGAGCTTGATTAATTAAGTGGAAAACAACGCTTTGTTCTACCACACCCTGGGCAAGCTGGCTTCCGGGCCCTGTTGCATGCAGAGCAATGTCTTCACCAGAGTGCGTTTCAGAACCTAAGGGAATGAGCGCCTCCTGATAAAACCCCGGAAGTGTTGTGTTGATATTGGTTAAATCAACACGGCCTGCTGCGTTATCTATCGCGTAAGTAGCATCTGAGTTGGTTTCATCGCCTAAATCCCGAAAACCAAGACCATTGGTGTAGCCCAATGTCGTATACGGTCTGCCGTCTGATGCAGTGGCGGGCTCTTCTGAGCCTACATTCACTACCTTACCCAGAATTGGATTACCCCGTTTAGGATAACCGGCAATGGTAAATACGTGACCATGGTCGGCAGTAACAAGAATCAGCGTTTCTTCTGGGTCGGTATTTTCAACAGCGGTCATCACCGCTTCTTCAAATGCTAGCGTATCAGTGAGCGCACCTGCGGCATTGCCAGCATGGTGGGCGTGGTCTATACGCCCCGACTCCACCATTAGGAAGAAACCTTCCTCGTTGTTATCGAGTACTTTAATAGCAGCATTGGTCATTTCTGATACGGATGGCTCTCCGGCAATATCGTTACCGCGGTCGGCTTCGTATTGCATATGCGACTCGTTAAACAAGGCGAATACGCGCTCTGTCGATTCGGTTTCGATAGCATCAAAACCAGCTTGATCGAATACATATACGCCGTTTTTATATTTGCTTTGCCATTCAGCAATGAGGTTACGCTCATCTGTACGATCGCCTTCTACGTCACTTTGTGCATCCGGGCTGTTGAACGTTTCGTCTTTCGGCAGGAAATGACGACGGCCCCCGCCCATTGCTACTTCAATACCGTCAATGTCTACGCCTGTGTAACGACCCTCTACATAGGATTCGAAGTTGACCAGCTGATCGGCAATATCCACACATCCGGCGGCGATGGCTGCTTCAGGCATATCTGAATTGTCTTCCCAGTTACGGTCAGCCGATTTTGCATAGGTAGCGGCGGGTGTAGCATGAGTGATACGTGCGGTAGAAATAATTCCGGTAGAAAGACCTTTAATTTCCGCAAGTTCAAGCGCAGTAATAACCTCATTTCCAGCCACGGTAGAGCAATCGCCACGTTCTATATTTTCGTCAACCCCAATAACACCTACATCGGTTTTAAGGCCTGACATCATCGCTGTCATTGTGCCGGCTGAATCTGGGGTTTGGGCATCTATGTTGTATGTTTTAACAAGCGCGGTGTAGGGAAAAGATTCGAAGCTTAAATAGCCTTCCTCACCGGGGTTACCTGCTAATTGCCCTTTATGGATACGAGCAGAGGTAAGGGTAGAAATACCCATACCGTCACCAACAAAAAGGATGACGTTCTTGGCTTTGAATTTATTATTCGTCGCCAGTTTCTCAGTCAATTTAGATTGCGCATCGGTGTACCATGCGCTATTTGTTTGATGCTCTGGCAATACTGCAGCTTGTAACCCAGCGGAGACCGCCATTGCTACTGCAGTGCATGCTATTTTCCAGTTACGATTCATGATTGTTACCTAAACATTTTATTAAAATCGGCGTTGGGTGGGCGTAAACAAGAGCAAATAGCTGTTTTCCTTTGTGCTTTTGCTCAACCGCACGCTGGAGATTAGGCAGTGTTAGTGACAGCGATTTGACAGATATATTGCTAAGTTGTCACATTTGAAAATAAAAACTGAGAATTTAGAGAAAGCACGCAGAATTTCTATTATTTATTAATTACTTAAAATTTTTATCAGCAAAAGCGAATAGCAAAAAATTATTCTTGTAGGGTGGGCCGACCAGTTTCTAAGTAGCAAACATAAAACACTTTTAAAGGAATTTAATGACATTAAGGCTAATCCATCGGGTTCTACCCCGCTGTCATGAACGGTTTGCTAAAGACGTAAATTTGCTGTCTTAATTTGTTAGTCTACGTTGCATTGTTGAAATATGGACCCGCTAAACGCAGACAAATACATCCGCACTTGCTTTGTCACGTATCTGATATTGTCGATAGTTACTGCGTTGTTATTTCAATACGCCAAAGAAGCCTTCGCAGGCGGTAATGTTAGCCCAGTGGCTTACAGCGCTCATGCTACTGATTAGGTTTTCACGCTTGAGTGATTTTTAATGTTCCCTGCTGGTAAAATAAGTTTAACCAGCACAGAGCAGCACCACATCATCGTGGCTCTGACGCGGCCAACGCGCCTTTTCGACAACTCGCACCACCCTGTTTTAACAAGTGAAAAATGTAGGTTCTGAAAATTGTAAGGTGTTAGATGCAAGTAATACAACTATTTCAAGCACTGCTTAGTGCATCATTAATAATCAGCACAACAACAACTGCAAGTGCTGCTTCATCTGAGCCGCACCCGAGTATTGCAGATACAGCTTATACACCCACGCAATGTAACAAGCTACTACAAGCAAATCGTCTCCACACGTATAGTAGTCGCTATATTATGGCCAAGCCGTTCAAATTGCTTACATGGAATATTTATAAAGCACAAAATAGGAATTTGTTTACCGATTTAAATCAACTAAACGAACAGGCTGACCTTATTTTTTTACAAGAGGCTACAGACGATCCACGCCTTGTTAAGCTTAAACCTTACCAGCGATTTTCACCTGGTTATAAAAGCGGTGACACACAAACCGGAGTTATGACACTAAGCCGCTGGCCTGCCACTACACATTGTACATGGACTCATCAAGAGCCTTGGTTGCGTACCCCTAAAGCCACTAATATTACTGAATATGCTTTGGCGGGAAACCTTCGTTTACTAAGTGTCAATATGCATGGCATCAACTTTACACTAGGTACCAAAGACTATGAAAAGCAGCTACAAGACGCTTTAGACATTATGATGCAGCATGACGGTCCGATTATCTTTGCGGGTGATTTGAATGCCTGGAATGATGCCCGCCAGCAACTTATAATTAATTCACTGACAAAACTGGGGCTTACAGAAGCACATTATGTTGATGATAAACGTACTACAACATTTGGTTTCGCTCTTGACCAAATATGGACAAGGGGCGTATCGATATCTAAAACATCAGTCAAGCAATATGAAAGCTCTGATCACAATCCAATTTTAGTGACTGTAGAGCTCAGCGAGCAATAATATTAAGTGCAAATCAACTGTTTGAACTTATCGCGCCAATAAAACCACATTTACCTGTAAGGCACATCGGTTAGCAAATAGTCGGACCAACAATAATAGCCTTTTCTTGAAGCCTCAACAGGTAAAAAGCAACGTGAGGGCTTCAGATCATATTTCGTTCTCAGGTGGTAAGGGCTTGATAGTAAAAACAGCACTGCACGTAATCGGGTTGCCAGGCGTAAGCATATTAGCGAATGGCGGCGATAGGCATACCTTAAGCACTTAAGAGCAGGTGACATGCCTTTACGACTTGCTGCCGGATATCCATTCAAGCGGGAGTTCTATGTTTGAAACATTCTTATTAATGGCACTCGCAGCGTTTGCGACAGCTTTATATCTAATTATCAGCCGTAAAAGATGGATCCCCCCTCCTGATTCAAAATTAACCACGATGGGTAATATCCAAACAGCCCTACCAAATATAGCCCGGCTCACGGGTAGTGCCTTACATCATGGTAACGAGGCAACATTGTTTCAAAACGGAAAGTTTTTGGAGGCGATGCTGGAGCATATTGCTGATGCGCAAATCACCGTACACCTCGAAACATTTGTATGGCACAAAGGCAACTTTGAGAAGCGTTTGGTCAACCTGTTATCCGAAAAAGCCCAACAGGGTGTGACAGTGAGAGTGCTGGTCGATGCGGTAGGCGCTCGAAACGCCAGTAAGAGTCAGATGGCGAAGTTGCGAGATCAAGGTGTTGAGCTTGCTTTCTACCACCCCATCAATCGCTTTAGCTTGCGCCGTTTTAACAATCGAAACCATAGAAAACTGCTTATCATTGATGGCACCTCAGCTTTTATCTTCGGCCATGGTGTTAAAGATGTCTGGTACGGAAAAGCGCATGACAGCGCTCACTGGCGAGACACCGGCGTACGGCTGCGTGGACCGTCTGTTGCCTCGCTACAGTCGGTGTTTATCAAGGATTGGATTGATGCGAAGCAACCGGTACCCACGGGTGAAGGTTGTTTTGCAGAAGATGTCGGTAATGCTGGTCCGGTGGCTGTGCATGTCGTGGAGAGTACCAGCAGACAGGGTCACTCATCCGTAGCGTTGCTCTACATGCTCGCTATCGCCAGCGCACGTAAAGAAGTGATTATCCAGAATCCCTACTTTGCGACAAAAAAAAGCGTGTTGGATCTTTTAGAACAAACCGTTAAGCGAGGAGTGAAGGTGCACCTCATGTTGCCTGGCAAACAAAACGATAGCTATTTGCTGTACCGAGCCGGCAAACATTTGTACGGATCCTTATTACGAGCCGGCGTGCGAATATATGAATATGAGCCAAATATGCTTCATCAGAAGATTGTTATTGTTGATGGAGTCTGGTCGCACATTGGCACGACAAACTTGGATACCCGTTCGCTTGCGATCAATGCCGAGGTAGGTGTTGGTTTATTGGATAAAAATATTGCGCAGGAATTGCGAAGCGCTTTTCAACAAGACTGCCAACACAGTCATGAACTGACTTTTGATAAATGGCAAAACAGAAAATGGTATCAGCGCGGAGGCGACTGGGCTGCTTATCAACTTCACGGGCAGTTGTAGCCTGCGCTACTGTTTATGGGTGTTGAGATAAAGAGAAGAGATTAATAGTCCCCTCTTCTTTTGTAACAATAATCGCGTGGGGCGGTTAAAAGTCAGGGAAGCCCCCCTTCATTTTTACTTTTAACCCGGTCTCAAATACCGTCAACTCCACCACACGACAAGGGCTCGCCAATTGCCGGGCCTTCGCGTCATTAGCTTGTTGATTTTGAAGCCATTCGCGCGTTTAATGCCAGCCTGAAAAGTCCAATTAAAATTTAATTCAGCCTCGTTGTGCTTTCTGCTTTCCAGCATAGCTAAGGACAGTCACTTATCGTCCGCTGGCAAAGTTGTGTTTTGAACTAACTTTCGAAGGTAAAAAGCGATTGTCTAATGGGTGCTGATAACGATCGCTATTCGCTCAACGCTGCCATTGGAACCTTAAATATCCAATGAGCGCTTCACGTGCAGTGCGGTCCGTCTACGAACCGTTTTTGCTGTTCAGCTTCAGACAAACAGCATACGGTCGAGCTTCTTGAGCCCGACAGCCGCTTGGTGCCGAATAGCAGCCGTTAACACCAGAGACATTGGGCATGACATAGCGTTAATATTTTTTATACTCATACGCTACGCTCTTAAATATGCGAGGATGAATAGCTGCTAACTATCTTCGATATTTTCTGGGCCGCTAATTTCCATATTGCCAGACTCCCGAGTTTATAAGCTAATTTTAAGAAGTATCGGAGATAGCTTACAAAGCTATCTCCGGATTGGGAGATTAATCGTCATTCGTTTTATAGATATGCACATCTCGCTGCGGATAAGGAATGCTAATTCCTTCTTCATCAAAAGCTTTTTTTACCTTTTCCTGCATATCCCAGTAGTAAGGCCACAAATCATCAGTGGCAACCCAGGGGCGAAACATCAGATCGACTGAGTTGTCGCCTAACCCACCCACACAAATCCTAGGTGCAGGGTCGGACAATGAGCGCTCATCCTCTTCATACAGGCGCTGCAACACTTCCTTTGCTTTGTCGATATCGTCATCATAGCCTATACCAAACGTCATGTCGCAGCGGCGCTTATCGTATACGCTGACGTTTGTTAACGTGGCATTAGACAGACTACCGTTGGGGATGACAATACGCTTATTGTCGAAGGTGTTAACTATGGTATAAAGAATTTGTATCTCTTCCACGGAACCCAAGTGACCTTCTGCTTCAATGGTGTCACCTACTTTGAATGGTTTGAAAATCAGTATTAGCACACCGCCAGCAAAATTCGCCAGGCTGCCTTGTAACGCCAGACCGATGGCCAAACCAGCTGCACCAACTACGGCGATAAATGAGGTTGTTTCAATACCGATCATAGAGGCGACAGAAATAAACAACATCAATTTTAAAACGACACTAATAAGTCCGCATAAAAACTTATTTAAAGTGGGGTCTTTTCTTCCAAGCCGGTGGTCTAATAAACCCACAAAGCGATTCACCAACCATAGCCCCACCACCAAAGTAAGAATAGCCAATAACAATTTGGGGGTATAAGTCATCACCAGTGATATGGCTTTTTCGGTCAATTCCGATAAATCGATATTAGTTCCGAAGAAATTTTCCATAAATACCTCTTTCATCAATTAATCTTATTGGTTACGTTGAAAAAAAATGTTAGATCGTATTGATTCTGCCGGAGCGGAAGTGGACCGTGTACCCCACCAAATAACGCTTGTTACAGTATGCAGCTGCTGGCTTTTTTGCTTCTGATCGACGAAAACTGAGACTCAATTGAAAAGGTCCGCTATCCATACACAACTGCAATTAGCCAAACGGAGAGTATTCCTGGCGCGGTCAAAGGCTGAATAAGTGAATAGCAGTAATAGATAGATTTTTGTTACAAATTTAAGTGCTAAGAGGCATATTTACACGACTACACTACCCAGGTGTCGAGCCTCTTTGCCTCTAACAAACTTGCGCAAAGTGCTTTTACGTCAAATCAGGATAAGGAGCGGTTATGGTCGGCAAGTCAAATACCTTTGCTCCTGTTGAATGCGCATTGCGGCAAAGCGTTTACTGGGCATTGCAGCCTGTGCTGATTGGTATTTCACTGTATTCGGCGCATACCAGAGCGTCGTTAGACAGTCATACGCTGTTTATTATCGTGGCTTTTTGCTTAATTACCCTGCTGGAAGTACTTATTCCAGCCCGGCCTGAGTGGCGCAAAAGCGTTCGCGAAAACCTGGCACTGTTTGGTTTTGTGTTTGTTGCAGCCACAGCGTATGTGGCTATTGAAATGCTTTACGAAATGTCGATATTCAAATGGATGGCCGATTTGAGCACCGCATGGCAGTTAGAGATTTGGCCTTCACAATGGCCGATAATCGCGCAGGTGCTGCTTATTTTCTCAGCGTTCGAGTTGGTGAATTATTGGTACCACAGGGCGTCACATCGGTGGAGCTGGCTATGGAAGTTATCCGGCCATAGCGCGCATCACGCATTTAAAAAGTTAAGCGGGCTGAATGCGGTGGCCAATCACCCCGTCGAAGCGTTTTTTCTGATCCTGCCTCGGGCAATAGTGGGCTTTTTATTGGGTGGCGAAGTTGTAGGCGTGGCATTTGTCTCGCTAACCACCGTTACGGCGATACTGGCTCATAGCAATTTAAACCTTAATTCAGCAATCGTCGGCTGGTTTTTCACCACCAACCGCTACCATATACACCATCATTCCCAGGTAATCAGTGAAAGTAACACCAACTATGGCTGTGTCTGCATTGTGTGGGATCGCCTGTTTGGTACATTTGCCGATGCCAATACGCAAGACACGGGAATTGGCAATAAACAGCCTAGTTATAAAGCGCTGTATTTGATGCCGTTTAAACGCTAACCTTTATTGACCGCAATACAGCACAATATTTTCGCAATATCTGAGCCCGGAGTTATTTTCCGGGGCGTGTGGCTTGCCCTTCATCTGCTTTACCGCTCTACGTATTGAGCAACTTTATCAGTGATGTGCCAACTGCCGTCGTGGTTAATCAAATTCAGGTAGTCAACGTAGCCCTGTTTACCCTCGTCACCCCAGCTAAATTCCACCGTGGCATTCGCCGCATTGCCGGTGGTTTTTAAATCGGTGATTTCAATCGTGGCATTCCATTTATTGCCGGTATCTACAAGTTTGGCAAAATCATCGCGGGTGTAGTTTTGGTACTTACCATTTTTATCATAATACTGGATGGATGCCGATGGTAAAAACGCCATCTTAATATGCTCACCCGACCCAGTTTTGACCGCGCTGATATAACTGTTTACCGCGTCTTGTGGTGAGCCGAACTCATGCGCTAACACCTTTGCTGACACTAGCAAGCTCATTGCTAACGCCGCCAGCTTTATTGAACGAACTAACATACTGGTTCCCTTATTGTTTTTTGTACAGTTAACGAAGACTAGCGGCAAATTGGGTTTTAGGCAATGTGGTGTTTGTTCTTTGAGCCAATTCAGCGATAGGAAGAATGCTATTGTTTGATGGGATTTTGCTTTTTTAGCAGTTGAAGTAGTGAGCAGGAAAGTAGTGAACAGGACAGTCGCTTATCATCCCTAAGGCAATCGTTAGTGGCAGCGCACCTAGCTGAAGTTCCGTGAACAGCAGCTTTGCCATTACGCCGACCAAGATGACGACGAAGGAAAGTGCCAACTTAATCGACACTCGGATTAGAAAATAAAGCGTATTTTTCATAAGGGCCCCTAATTGTGAGCTGTTAATTCGCGCTTGCAGACAGACTATCCACAAGATGCGCCCACAGTTGGGTTCGGTAAGCGACTGACACATAACAGGCCCCCTGATGTCACAGGCTTTAATTCCAATACCACAACGCCCTCAACGGGCTCCCATCGGGACATCCACGGGTCGCAATTACCTTTTTCAAGGCAAAGGTAGAAGTCCACAGTATCGGGAAGCGTTCGCGTAGCAACCGTTTAGGGTAAATGGTGCATAAACATTTTTTGATTGTACAACGCCTGCCCTTTTGGTAACCAGCGCTGCGCTACACAAGCATAAAAAACCGACTATACGTCGGCTTTTTTATGGCAAAAAGTTAAAACTTTAGAGGCTTAATCTACAATGCGTCCACATCGGAGTTAAGTCTATTTTGTTTAATGGCAGCGGCCAATTGTGAATAATCCGGTGACTCATACACGATATTAAGGTAACCACTACCCCGCTTTAAGCCTTTTAACTCCATAAACAGGGCGCCCTCTCCAATATCCCAAAAGCTAAGCCAGTAGCCGCACCCATCATACGCCAAACATTGATAAAACTCGTCCCATTCATCGTAAAGTTCCAGACCTACGTGTTTGAGACTCTTAGGCGCATCACCGTATTTTCCGTTTAATGCCGTCTCTATTTTTTCAAAAGTCGCTTTCCCTTCCGAGCCAGTACTGTCGCTATCAATGGTATTACCAACTACCGAAACTTTTTGCAGGCCGCTACCCTCAATGAAAACCAGATAATAAAAATCGGCAAATGATAATGGTTTGGGAGCGCCTGTCGTTTTGCATACAGCGGTGCTGTCTTCGTGCTTGCAATCTTCAGGCACTAACGATTGTTTTTTGAGCTCGCTTAACGAGATACCCCAGTTAAAACCTGCCGGCGCATCAAGTTCATTCGCCGCAGCTGTCATAGATGATAATGCCAACGTAGCGGCTAGTATTAATCTTTTCATTTTTAAAAATCTTTTTCAGGCTGTTTCATTTTTCGGTGAACTGAAAGCGATAACGTTATCCAGTTCGCTTCTATTATCGTTGTTTCAAAAATAAGCGAAATTAACTACCAGTTAACCGTCGATAGTCCGGCGAAATATAATCTGTCGCTAGGTTTGCGCTTTCTTTGTCATAGGCTTCAAGTTGCATTATGACCGTACCTGTGGGCACTTCCCATAAAGAGCCCCAGACACCACAATCCTCGTCCAGCAAACAGGTATAAAAATGTTTCCCCTTCGGCACCGTTTCTACGGAGACGGCCTCGCCAAACCCTAAAGAAAACATGGTTTTCATATCACCGTATGCTTTATGCCCGCCAGTTGCGTAGTAGTCATCAATGATGAAATGTGTCAGTACCGCAGCTTTATGCAGCCCTTCACCTTCGATAAAAAACGAGATCACCGTTGATTTTGGGCCGTAGTCCTTTGCCCAATTATCCCCATCAGCCTCGCAGATGGTCGCTTTGCCACTTTGCTCACATCGACTAAAGGTCACCCCTAACTGTTTTGTCTCTGCAAGACTTTGTCCCCATGAAATGCCAAGCAAATTTTCCACAGACATTTTGGTTGATGGGCCAGCCGCGACTGCGTTTGAGGCCAGTGGCAGTGCGATGGCACCTGCCAGTAGAGCCGCTAATTTGAGCATAATTAAGTTCCGTTTATTAGTTGTATCGAGAATTATTGTCTTAAAATCATCATGATTTGACACAAGCTTACTCACTTTAGCTGGGTGCAACAAACTGTTTTGAATCGAAAAAGCCTGCATGACAGGCATTTTCTCGCTGGACGCGAACGCGCAGGGCCCGTCAATGGTGCAAAACTTTTTCAACTCTCCCCGGCAGGCGCCTGAACTATTAGTTGTCCAATTTAAGATGCTTATTCACAGCAACCAATCAACCCCAGATTAAGATGCTATCGCATCTTACACCTTATATCCCCGCCCGATTGGGAGTATAGAGTGAAAAACTTGTCTATTAGCATGTGAGTAGTGAACAGGACAGTCACTTATCACCCGGTGCTCCTCGATGCCAATACCCTAAAACCGGTGCATGTGCTTTGCCGGGGACGGCACATGGTTGAAAACAGTCAGGCGGTGGTGTGTGGCCGATTTGAGTAAACCAGTACAGGTGGTTTTGATGAATACGTATGCAAATTCAGCGTAAGACTTTTTTAATAGATTGTTAACCGCTATCTTGCTCGATGAATTATTAATTATTTGATATTAAGAGCCTGATGTCATGACCCTTTTTCGCGCCTTTATCACCGGCAGACCTGCGTTTGCCGGTAGCTTGTTGTTATTTATTTGTTCCTTTGCACAAGCCGCTGAACTGGTTCGCCACCAGCGGCTGGACAACGGCGTTGTGCTGCATCGCGATGATGGCGTGACGGTCACTGTATCAGCGCTCACTTCTGGCAGTGTTGAAGTGCTCTACCGTCAGGCTGATGAACAGCCTCTGCCTTCACTGGCGGTGCCCGATAAAAACCGCCCAGAGCAAGCAAAGATTGAAATTAGCCAGGTTACTGACGGCCTGAATATTCTTCTGCCCGGCATCAGTGTTGAAGTACAGGCGCAGCCGTTCAAACTGGCGTTTGCGCAGGATGGCCGCGCCCTGATAGAAGAAGCTGCTGGCGGCTTTTTTTACCAGACCGTGCGCGGCGCGCAATTTGCCCTAACCGCGGATGAAAAACTGTACGGCGGTGGCCAGCGGGTGCTGGGTATGGATCGGCGCGGCAGCCGCATGCCGCTGTATAACCGCGCCTCTTACGGTTACTCAGAGGGCCCGGTAGACCAGATGTATTTTGGCCTGCCAGCAGTGATGTCTTCACGTAACTATGCCATTTTATTTGATAATACCGCTTCCGGTCATTTGGATATGGGCCATACCTCGCCCAACCGGTTGCAGTTTGATGCGGTAGGCGGCCGCTTAAGTTATATCGTGGTGGCTGCCCCTGCCCTGCCCGAGTTGGTGAAGCAAGTAGTAAGCCTGACTGGACGCCAGCCGCTGCCGCCACGCTGGGCGCTGGGCAATTTTGCTTCACGCTTTGGGTATCGCACCGAGCAGGAAACCCGCGATGTGGTCGCCATGTTTAATGAGCAAGGGATCCCGCTGGATGCCGTGGTGCTGGATTTGTATTGGTTCGGTCCGGATATTCAGGGCCATATGGGTAACCTTGACTGGGACAAAAACGCCTTCCCTACCCCACAAGCCATGATTGGCGATTTTGCCGAACAAGACATTCACACTGTAGTGATCACCGAGCCCTTTGTTTTAACGTCTTCGTCAGAATACCAAATTGCCAAAGCAAACCAGGCACTGGCGAAAGGTCTGGACGGCAACCCACACACTTTTGATTTTTATTTTGGTAACACCGGTCTGGTCGATGTGTTTAACGACAAGGGCCGCGACTGGTTCTGGCAATACTACCAACGCTTGCTGGATCAGGGCATCGCGGGCTGGTGGGGTGACTTGGGTGAGCCAGAAGTGCATCCGTACGACGCCCTGCATTCCTGGGATGGCACTACTGTAACCGCCGATGAAATACACAATGGATTTGGTCATCAGTGGGCCAAAATGGTGTATGAGCGTACGCTGCACGCACAACCAGAGCAACGTCCGTTTGTACTGATGCGCTCCGGCTTTCTGGGTAGCCAGCGCTATGGCATGATGCCCTGGACCGGGGATGTGTCGCGCACCTGGGGTGGCTTCAAAGCTCAGGTGGAACTGGCCCTGCAGATGAGTGTATTTGGCCTGGCCTATACCCACTCAGATCTGGGCGGCTTTGCCGGCGGCAATACCTTTAATGCCCAGCTTTATACCCGCTGGCTGCAGGCCGGGACCTTCTTCCCGGTATACCGCCCACACGCCCATGAAGGCATCGCGCCCGAGCCGGTATTTCATGAGAATCCGACCAAACAAATTGTCAGCCGCTTTATCCAGCTGCGTTATGACATGTTGCCGTACAATTACTCACTCAGCTACACCAACAGCCTCACCGGCATGCCCTTGATGCGGCCCATGGCTTTTGCCAATAGTGAACGATTTTTTGAAGAAGGCGACCAGTTTTTGTGGGGCGATGCTTTTTTGGTGAAGCCGATAACAGCGCCAGACCTGGAGCACACTACCGTAGCTCTGCCGGCCGGCACCTGGTTTGATTTTTTCAGCGGTAAAAAATACCACAGTGAAAGCGGTCGTAATGTAGAACATGCTCTGACCCTTGAGACCATGCCGGTGTATGTCAAAGCGGGGAGTTTTGTGCCCATGCAGCCGGGCCTGGCCCGCACCGCTGATTACAACGCTGAAAATCTGGCAGTACACTACTGGGCCGATGCTTCAGTCAGCCAGGCTGCATACCGCATGTATGAAGACCAGGGCCAGTCCCCACAAACTCTGGCTGAACAGGCCTACCTCACGCTGGATTTCAGCGCGTCCCATAACACCGACACACTGCACCTGAACATTTCGCCAAACGGCAGTTATACCGGTTTGCCCGACCAGCGCAAGCTCACCTGGAAAATCCATGGGTTAACTGAAAAACCTGCACAGATGAAGCAGATGGCCGACGAAAAGTGGCTCTGGGACTCCAAAACCGGTGTGCTGACTGTGACACAGCCAATTAGCCATGCTACTGACAGCTCGCTGCATATTGAACTGTGATTGCCACCGCGGGGGAATCGTTCAAGCAAAAATTGTACAACGGCGTTTAGTGGAGATTCACTCTGGTATTTTGCTATTGCGTGCTTATTCATTAAAGGCAGGTGGGACCTGGCATCCTTACTTTAATAATGCGAAGGTTGTTCTTAACTAATTACTTACTGGGTACACTATGCGCATTTTGGTCATGACTGTTCTATGGATGGCGGCAGCCTCAGTGTTTGCTGCCACAACGGTTGAATCCACTTTTTTGGCTCGTAGTTTTGATGGCCCGTCAGGTGAGCTCAAATACCGGTTATTGCTGCCTGAAAATTTTGATCCTGCTGAAAAATATCCGCTTGTGTTGTTTTTGCACGGGGCCGGAGAACGAGGTGATGATAATAAATCTCAGCTTACCCTCGGGGCTGAACTGTTTTTAGCAAAACGCCAACAGTTTCCAGCGGTAGTGTTATTTCCCCAGGCGCCCGAAAATGATTATTGGGCAGTGGTGGAAGCCGACCGCAGTTCATTACCCTTTAGCTTTTCTTTTCCGTATACCGGCAGCAATAATGTGCCGCCGACAAACGCGATGAATAATGTGATGGCGCTGACCAGGCAGATGATGAACAAACCGTTTATTGATACCGACAGAATGTATGTCACCGGGCTGTCGATGGGCGGGATGGGTACGCTGGAGTTACTGGCCAGGCAGCCAGACTGGTTTAGCGCGGCCATTGCTATCTGCCCGGGCGCCAACCCGGCAGTCAGCCAACAGTACTCGCCGGAACTGGCACTACGTATCTACCATGGGGCTGAGGATCAAATTGTGGTGCCGGAATTATCAGCACGGGTAGCCGAAAAAGCCAAAAACCATATTGCCATACTTGAACGAAAAGTTTATCTCGGTACCGACCATAACTCCTGGGACAAAGCATTTGCAGAACCCGACTTTTTATCCTGGCTGATGTCGAAGTGATTCTTTTTCTAGTGTCAGAGCACTTTTGTCTGACCAAGGAAAAAGCGTTTTTTAAGGTGATAAAGCATATGTTCGCCAACCTTAATTCTTCCATTCAACTTATTGGGTTAAACTTACCGTCCGTACCTGATGCCACCCAGAACACTTTTGCCCTAGTATCCAAACTTCGCAATTTAGCGGCCGCCAGCGTCCTCAAAAAGAACCAATTACCTTCCTTAACTGTATTTAATGTATGCACATATTCGCTAGGTAATAAGATGACAAGCAGTACCATTTCGGGGCTACTCGATAAGCTGGTTGAAGATACCCAAAATGAGGTAACGGTTGAGGACGTGGTATCTTCTTTTGAAGAGCGTGGCTTTGGGCCGTTACTGCTGATACCTTCTTTGATGGTTATTTTACCTACCGGAGCAATACCCGGTGTACCCTCTATTTGCGGCATAACCCTATTTTTAGTGTGTATTCAGTTAGCTGCGGGGAAAGATCACCCCTGGCTACCTAAAGCTCTTCGAGAGCGTTCTGTTTCGCACGATAAGTTGAAAAAAGCGACGGACAAGGCTCGTCCTTATATCAGTAAAATGGAAAAACTATTCACGCCGCGTTTCACGGCTATGGCTAAAAAGCCTATACGCTCGGTTATCGCTGGCATCAGTGGAATTGTAGCGTTGAGCATGATTCCACTAGAGGTCATACCGTTTGGTGCAGCATTACCCGCTTTTGCGCTTGCTTTAACGGCGATAGGGATCGCATATCGCGATGGTGTAGTGGTAACAATTGGACTGATTGCTCAGGCTTCTACCGGAATTTTGTTATACCAGGTTGTGGCGATGGCATAGCCCCCATTTATAAATGCCGGGCGACGGTTGATACTTCACATTAGCCTTCAGAGTTGCTTTCTTCGGTTTGCAAAATAAGTGTACGGTTTAGTGTATTTAATCGAAATTTGTCTAAAAAGCCGCTGAAAATGTGTATCTATACGCCTTTGCATTTAGCTATTACTTATTGGTGTAATGCAAGGTTAGCCTCTCAAAAGCTCTTAACTTCTGCTTTAGCGGCTTTATATAAATGCATCCACTCTTTTTCGGGTACCGGCATTACCGACAATCTTTGACCTTTCTTAACCACGCCGGTTTGAGTAATTTCGGGCATTGTTTTGATGGATTTTAATTCAAGCACCTTTTCAAAAGCTTCTTCAAACTGCACATCGACCCGGTACCAGCGCGGATTGTCCGGGGTCGATTTAGGGTCATAGTAATTGCTTTCAGGATTAAATTGAACCGGATCAGGGTACCCCGCTCTTACCACTACGGCTACTCCGGCAATGCCTACTTTTTTGCAGCTTGAATGATAAATAAAAACCTTATCGCCTTGTTTAATATCATCGCGCAAAAAATTGCGGGCCTGATAGTTTCTAACCCCATCCCAGGGCTCGGTCTGATTCGGTCGTGCGCGCAAATCTTCAATACTAAAAGCATCGGGTTCGGTTTTAAACAGCCAGTAAGCCATAATCGGTACTCACCAAAAATTTTACTCACATTAGCATATCATAACGTGCGCTTAATCCTGACAAGCAAAACCTGAAGCATTAAACTTTCTGGCAAATAGCGAGAAGTCTACAAAGAGGTGCTATAATATGCGCCGTTTTGAATTTTGTTGTAGATTATGCAAGCCACTATTAAAGCTGAACGCAGCCTGTTCTCTTACCCCAAATACTGGGCACACTGCTACGGTACCGCGCCGTTTTTACCTACCACCCGCGCCGAAATGGACGAACTGGGCTGGGATAGTTGCGATGTTATCATTGTAACCGGCGATGCGTACGTTGATCATCCAAGCTTTGGGATGGCGGTACTTGGACGCGTACTTGAGGCTCACGGTTTTAGAGTGGGAATTATTGCCCAGCCTGACTGGACCAGCAAAGATGCTTTTATGCAACTGGGTCAGCCTAACCTGTATTTTGGTGTCACGGCCGGCAATATGGACTCAATGATAAACCGCTACACGGCTGATAAAAAGTTGCGTCATGACGATGCCTATACTCCTGACAATGTGGGTGGCAAACGTCCTGATCGGGCGGTTACCGTGTATGCCCAGCGCTGTCGTGAAGCCTTTAAAGGTGTGCCGGTTATTATTGGTGGCATTGAAGCCAGTTTACGTCGTATTGCCCATTATGATTACTGGTCTGAAAAAGTGCGTCGTTCAGTTTTATTCGACGCAAAAGCCGACATGCTGATGTTTGGTAATGCCGAACGCCCATTAATTGAAGTCACCCATCGCCTGGCTGCCGGTGAAAATATCGCCGATATTACCGACTTACGCGGTACGGCCATTATTGTTAAACAGCCCCTGCCGGGCTGGCAAGGCGTAGACTCTACGTCATTAGACAAACCGGGTAAAATTGAGCCCATCCCCAGTCCTTATCAGGAAATTCCTGACTGCGATAAAGCTGAAACCAATAAAGATGCCGGGGCGGATAAAGCACAGCCTATTGTTATTCAGCCGCCTGAACGTCGTAAGCCGTGGGAAAATGTGTATGTCAAGATGCCCGCATTTGAGACCGTGCGCGACAATAAAACTCTGTATGCTCATACCTCACGTATTTTGCATCAGGAAGTAAATCCGGGTTGTGCCCGGGCTTTGTTGCAACGCCATGGCGATCGTCATATCTGGATCAACCCTCCGGCGATGCCGCTTGAAACTGAGGAAATGGATGCGGTATTTGATTTGCCTTATCAGCGCGTGCCTCACCCCAGCTATGGCGATGCGAAAATACCTGCCTATGACATGATTCGCTTTAGCATAAATATTATGCGTGGCTGTTATGGCGGCTGTACTTTTTGCTCAATTACCGAGCACGAAGGCCGGATTATTCAAAGTCGTTCTGAAGACTCGATTATCCGTGAAATAGAAACAATTCGTGATTCGGTACCAGGTTTTACCGGCGTGATTTCAGATTTAGGCGGACCTACCGCTAATATGTATCGACTGCGTTGTAAAAGCGCCAAAGCCGAAGCCACCTGTCGTCGGCCTTCTTGTGTGTATCCCAGCATTTGTGCGCACATGGATACCAACCATGCGCCTACTATCAGCCTGTACAAACGCGCGCGAAACTTACCCGGTATTAAAAAGGTACTGATAGCCTCGGGAGTACGTTACGATTTAGCGGTAGAAGACCCTGAGTATGTTAAGGAATTGGCGCTACACCATACCGGCGGTTATTTAAAAATTGCGCCAGAACATACTGAAGATGGGCCATTATCGAAAATGATGAAGCCCGGCATGGGCTCGTACTATCAGTTTAAAGAATTGTTTGATAAGTATTCTGCCGAGGCGGGCAAAAAACAGTATTTGATTCCGTACTTTATAGCGTCGCATCCCGGGACCACCGACGAAGACATGTTGGCTTTGGCAATTTGGCTAAAAGAAAACCGCTTTAAGTTGGATCAGGTACAAAACTTCTACCCATCGCCAATGGCCACTGCAACTACGATGTACCATACCGAGGTAGACAGCCTGCGCAAGGTCAAAAAAGACAGTGAGCATGTGCCTTCTGCCAAAGGTGAGATTCATCGCCGGTTACACAAAGCCATGTTGCGCTATCACGACCCGAAAAACTTTGCGCAAATTCGTAAGGCGCTTATTGCAATGGACCGTGAAGACCTGATTGGCCGTGGGCCGCAACATTTAGTGCCGCCAGAATCTAAAGAAGAAAAACGCCAGCAGGCTGCCCGCCCTAAGCGTGGCGAGCGCGCCTTAACTAAGCACACTGGTTTACCCCCAAAAGGCTTTAAGCATAAGCGCAAACCTGTAGCGAAAGGTAAGCCTGGCCCCCGCTAAGGCAAAGCTGTTTGGCTGGGGCGGTTTACTTGCTGCCCCAGCTTTACCTGTAGGCTGCTTTTACACTGATGCGCCAATTTTGTTTATAGCGCAAAAATATTGGTGCTGAATATCAGGTAACTAAAAAAAGCGATGTTTGCGCCGCAAGTAAACACAAATACGATTCTGAAAGTACGTTTTTGTGTTTTGTGCCTGAACAACTGTTGAGCCACGCACGCCCCCGGCCAGCCCCCCAATATTGCCATTATGTGCAAAGTTAGCTCAGACACACGCCACTTTTCATGTACAGAGGCTCGTTTGTCGCGCCAGTACCATATAAAGGTAATCAGGCTCATTACACTGTAAAGCAGCGCTACGGGAGTGAACCCGGGGTCATATTGCGCTGCCAGCCACCATGCCCCAATAAAAAGAAGCGCGACCACGGTAAATCCGGTAAGTGAACGCCTGGGCGTAGGCTTCGATGTTATTCTTGCCATCTTATTAATTCCTCTTTCTGTTCTTGGTATACATTCGTCATTGTTGCTGCGTTATTGAAATAGGTACGCGTAAACGCGCTACATCTGGCACCATCGCTGCGCATAATCTATCGAATCGCTGTGATGGGCCTGGGCTTAAATTTACAGCATTTTACGATCCAGACTCACTTAGGTGTCAAAATGCGCACGAACAAAACGGCTAAACTGTTGTAGTTTTTGAGAAGGGTATACCAGTTGCGGATGAAACATCACCATATCATTCGTATCTAGAGTGTAAGATTTTAACACCTGAGACAACCGCCCCGCCTCAATATCATCGTGTACATAGTAACTGGCAATGCGAATGATACCCTCGCCCCTTAATGCCTGTTGCCGAAGTAAGTGGTTCTCGTTGGTGATAAGACTACCGGTTACGGCAATATCGATATTACCGAGAGGCCAGGTGCGCTGATGTTGAGTTACCAGGCAATTATGTTGGAACAAGTCAGGCGGGGTCTGGGGCCAACCACCTTGCTGAAGATAGTCAGGCGCTGCTACCAACACATGTTGATAGCTAAAGAGTTTGTGAACAACCATGTCTTGTGGAGGGGTGTTGGTAGCCCGAAATGCCAGGTCAAAATTTTGCTGGTACAAATTAAAAGTGGTGTAACTGCAGTTAATCTCAAAGGTTATCTCTGGGTGCTGAGCACGAAACGCATTACACACGTCAAATAAAAAGGTTTCAGCAAACATCTTAGGCGCGGTAATTTTTAGCGGCCCACTCAGGGTATGATGATGCTCACCCACACTGCGCTCTAGCTGCAATACTTGTTTTCGTATGGTCAGTCCTTGCTCTAATGCGCGTTCGCCGGCGGGAGTCAACCTTACGCTTCGCGTGGTGCGCAACAATAACGGACACTGCCATTGGGCTTCCAGCGTTTTGATTTGTTCTGACAAATAGCCTTTTGAAATGCCCAAAGCCTGTGCAGCCCGGGTAAAGTTTAACTGTTGTGCCAGTTCAACAAACAGCATAAGCCGTTCAAACCGTTTATGTTCAAGCATATTGTATGGCTCTGATTGTTTTGTTGAGTGAACAAAGAATTTCCATATATCTTATTTTGTTTATTATAAAAAACAATATTATGGTAGCTTTAAATTCCACGGGATACATCATGTCAACATCATTCGCTCTTCAGCAATACCTGCCCAAGGCCAGTCGTCTTGTTTATGGATGCATGGGTTTGGGCGGCGGCTGGAATCAGAACCCAGTTAGCCAACAAGATATAAAACAAGCGAGCGAAATAACACAAACGGCACTGAACGCCGGCATTACTGTGTTTGATCATGCTGACATCTACACTTTTTCAAAAGCCGAACACGTTTTCGGGCAGGTGCTAAAACAAACTCCTTCGCTGCGAAATCAGCTTTATATTCAGTCAAAATGTGGTATTCGGTTTGAAGATGAACACAACGCAGGCCGTTATGACTTTTCTGCCCAGTGGGTGCGCCAGTCGGTAGAACAGAGCCTGCAGCGACTTCACTGTGAACAATTAGATGTGTTGCTGTTGCACCGCCCCGATCCCCTGATGCAATTAAACGAGCTGGCTGAAACGATTAACACGTTACATCAGCAGGGTAAAATTGCGCATATTGGGGTGTCAAATATGAACACGGCACAGATTGCATTTTTGCAAAGTGCGTTGTCACTTCCTATTGTGGCAAATCAGATTGAAATGAGTCTGGCAAAAACCGACTGGCTAGATGATAGCATTGGGGTAAATACGCCTGCGTCGGCGAATGTGGGGTTTAATACCGGCTTGTTAGAGTACTGCCAAATGCATGATATTCAGTTGCAGGCATGGGGATGCCTGGCGCAAGGAACATTTTCTGAAGCAGGCTTAAACGCCGAGGATCCTCGTATTCAAAAAACCGCCCATTATGTGAAGCAGCTGGCCGCTGAATATCAGGTGTCGGGTGAAGCCATTGTACTGGCATTTTTACTGCGGCACCCGGCTAATATTCAACCGGTTATTGGTACCACGAATACCAAACGTATTGATGCATGTGCTCAGGCAACGACGGTGTCGTTAACCCGGGAGCAGTGGTACAACCTTTATGTTTTTTCACGAGGTGAGGCTTTGCCCTGATATCGCAGAGCAAGACGGGTTGACTTAATATCGCACCGTTATTACTTCTTATAAATCCAGCCAAATTGCTGGATTTATAAGATCACTATAAAGCAATTCAGCGTCCACCTAAGGACGCGTGGGAGTCTCTTCAATAAGCTTAGCAATTTCACTGTTGTCACTGGTTTTTGCTAAATCAATAAGATAACTTTTTTGCAAATCGCCTAGCATTTCAGTTGCAAGGTATTGCTTTACGCGGTTAGTTTCGCCATTAGCAATAGCCGATTCTAACCCTTTCATGCCGGCAATACTGCGATCGCCTTGTGCTTGATTATCATTCTCCATAATGGCTCCTGTGTGGGTAGAATTAAATTTATAAATGAGGATATCTACTTTTTTCGTGCCACATGCCGTTTTGGTTTACTAAAAAATGAATATTTGTCAGATTTTAACAAAGAACCGAGATTTTTGGGCGTACCAGATACAAAAAAACGCATTGTAAAAATACGTTTTTTCAGGGGTGAAATTATCGCCTACTGACCATCATCTCGCTTAAACAAATCACCTATTTTGTCTGAGGCTTTGTTCATAAGCTTATCTTTTTCTTCATTAAGCTTTTCGCGTGCACGATCTTTTTCAGCATCGATTTTTTCCATTGCACGGGCTTTTTCGGCCTCAATTTTTTCAGCAACTTTTGCTTTGAGACGTTCACGGGCTTCGGTTTTTGCTTGCTTAATTACATTATCCAGCATTGCTTTCATAACTGCTGCGCCTACCTGATCAGCCGGTAATCCGTCCGGTTTACCAATAGGGCCAGCATTAAACGTGGGCAAGGTTACCTCATAAGACTTTTGATCAATTTCGAGTTGCGCCGTTTGTAGTTCTTCAAAGTTCAACCGCAGTGTGGTGTTGCTTACCGTTACATTTTCTACAATAACACGGGGCATGGCCTGGTCAGACTCGGTCTGCTTCGGCTCTTCAGACGTGGCGGGCATATTAGCTTCGATGTTGTCTTTCAATACCAACAAGTTACTTTGACCTGACGCGTTGACTTCGTACAAAATATCCGGCGCTGCCACACTGACATTTTGAATAACATAAGGTTCAGACGTGGCGCCGCCCAAATCCAACGACATTTCACCTAAAGCAATGGCGTTGTCGTCAGAAAAATTTTCTGGATTTTTTATATTGGTTCCGGCAATAGCTAAACGGCCTTCGCTATACGCCAGGTCAACATTTTCTACGGTTACAGGTGTACCGAGATAACGGGTCCCCTGCTTTTCTATCTGGGTATGAATGAAATCACCCGCTTCGCTCAGCATATACCAGATACCGCCTACTACAAGCAGTACCAGTATCAATAAAATGGTTAAGACTTTTTTCATTTTTCATTCCTTTTTGATCGGTTCAGTCTTTTGAAGTACCACAATAACTCCATTAAGATCAAAATGGTAGCTGCCTGATTAAAATATCGACACAGTATTAACTGCAATATTATTAAAACCCATTGTAATAACGGGTCACACATTTAGCCCAACCGCCTACTTGGTATGCATATCTTTTTCACTGAAAAACAACGAATATAATACTGGAACCGCCACCAGCGTGAGTAATGTGGCAAACGTTAAACCACCCATAATAGTTACCGCCATGCTGGCAAAAAATGCGTCCCATAATAGCGGCAACATCCCCAGTACAGTGGTTAATACCGCCAGAATAACCGGCCTTGCCCTGCTTATACTGGCACCGGTGATGGCCTCATGTAAATTATCGGCACTGCGACGTCGCAAGTCAGCTTCATCGACCAGCACAATGGCATTTTTAATCAACATACCTGATAAGCTCAACAGACCCAACAATGCAGTAAAACTAAACGGCAGCCCGGTAAGTAATAGCCCTGCGGTAACACCACAAATACACATGGGCACAATAATCCAGATAAGAAGAGCCTGGCGTAAGGCGTTAAACAAAAGTATGGTAATTAGTATCATAGCCAAAAAGCTAATAGGCAATTTGGTTCCCAGGCTTGCCTGTGCATCCCGCGAACTTTCAAACTCGCCGCCCCATTCAAGCGTATACCCCTGGGGCAGTTCTATATTATTTACTGCATCAACAATAGTCGCGCGCGCTGTTGCTGCTGTTACGTTACCCTGTGGTTCGGCTTGCACGGTTAATGTGCGCACCCGGTTGCGCCGATGAATGATTCCGTTTTGAGAATGCAGCTCAAAATCTTTTACTACCTGGGCTACCGGAATAAAGCTGCGCTCTGATTCACTGTAGATTAAGCGGTCTTCAAGCCAGGACATACTGCGACGTTCTTCAGCAGGCGGACGAATAACAACCGGAATTTGCCGGTCGTCTTCGCGATACACACCCACCTGGTTACCCACACTGGCAAACGCCAGAGCCTCTGCAATTTGTGTACGAGATAACCCGGCTATGCGAGCCTTTTCATCGTCTATTACCGGTTTAACCACCAGCTCACGCTGTCGCCAATCCTGACGAATATCGGTAAGCAAAGGTTCTTGCGACATTATCTTTTGAGCCTGAGCACCTAATTTTCTAAGGACTTCGGGGTCGTTGCCCATAAAGCGCGCTTCAATTTTTGCTCCTTCTGCAGGGCCAAAGAAAATACGCTTGGCGTATATTTGTGCCTGAGGATGCTCATCGGCGATGGTATTTTGGATATATTCAACAACTGCCGGTATTTGTTCGCGCGTTGTAGTGCGCACAATAAATTGTCCGTAAGCGGGATTAGGCAATTGAGGTGCATAGGTCAGCATAAAACGACTTGCGCCCATGCCAATGACACTGGTTACCTCGGCGACCTCCTGACGCTGCAAAATTTTCTTTTCTATTGCAATCATATCGTCTTCAGTAGCGCGAATATCGCTACCTTGAGGAAGATAATAATTCACATAAAAGATGGGAGTATTAGAGGGTGGAAAGAACGATTGTTTTACCTGCCCAAAGCCCACCACACATATGGCCGTAGTAACAAATAGTATAACCAGGGTTAACCGACGATGCTTAAGCGCCGTCCCTAATAAGCTTTTGTAAAACCGAAAACCGCGGCCCTGATAAATATCGTTCGTTTGTGGGTTAGTCTCGGTTTTAAATAGATAATGGCCCAGTAAGGGGGTTACCGTTACGGCTAATACCCAGCTTAGCAGCAGCGAAATTAAAATAACGGCAAACAACGAGAACATAAAGTCGCCAGTGGTGTCTTGCGATAACCCAATACCGGCGAATGCCAGAACTCCGATCACCGTGGCGGCCAATAACGGATACTGGGTTTGCTGTGCGGCTTCTTCGGCAGCCTCTACCGACTGCTTGCCTTTTTGCATATTTAGCAGCATTGATTCAGCAATAACAATGGCGTTATCTACCAACATGCCCATCGCAATAATAAGCGCACCCAGGGATATGCGTTCCATCTGAATAGAAAATACCCACATCAGTAATACGGTACCCAGAACGGTCAGCAACAAGGTGCCTCCGACAACCACACCTACCCGCCAGCCCATCACCAACAGTAATACCGCCACCACAATGCCTACTGATGCGGCCAGGTTGACCAAAAAGTCACTAATGGCTTCGTCAACTACGTTGTGTTGTTCGTAAATAGGGTTGATTGACACTCCTAATGGCAGTTTTTCGCGCAGTTTATTTAAGTGGGCTTCAACATTATTGCCTATATCAACAATGTTTAAGTCGCTGCGCCCGGCTATGGCCAGCGTAAACGCAGATTGCCCGTTGTGGCGTGCTAACTGCTGAGGCGTTTCGGTTTCAGCACGATACACATCAGCGATATCGCCAATATTAAGCTGTTCGGTAGTGCCTGGCACCCCAAAGCTTAAGCTTCGGATGGTTGCTGCCGAGTCGTCTCCGGCAGGAATAACTAACCGAATACGCCGATCTTCAACTCGTATGCTACCTGCATCTGCAATCGCGCTTTCGGTTTGAAATACACTGGCAATTTGTGACATTGAAATGCCCAGGCTGGCCAGTTTTTGCTGACTTGCTTCAACATAAATGGTTTCTTGCACAACGCCGGCTAATTGCGCCCGGGTTACGCCGGGCACCGTCAACACTTCACGCCGTAACCTGGAGGCCAGCTCACGCTTTTGACGATTAGAAAATCCTTCGGCTGTTACCGCATAGTACATGCCATACACATCGCCAAAATCATCATTTACCACCGGGGCACTTGCGCCAGCAGGCAGCGAGCGTTGAGCAGCGTCGACTTTTCGCCGAAGCTCATCCCACGCCTGGGGCAAATTAGATCCATCAAAATCATCGCGCAGTTCAACGGTTACCTGCGACTGGCCGGGTAACGAGCGTGAGGTAATATCGCCGAGTTGGGAAAGCTGTTGTACCGATGATTCGATAGCCTCGGTAACTTCCTGCTCTACCTCTGTAGCGGTAGCGCCTGGGTAATAGGTGGTAACAATGGCGGTTTTAATCGCAAAAGCGGGGTCTTCTAACTTACCAATCTGTATAACAGCATTTATTCCCCCCACCAGAAATAATGTCATTAACAACCAAATAGTAAGCTGGTTTTTTATCGAGTACGTCGCAATTTTCATAGCACCGGTTTCTCATTGTCAAACGGGCGTACCAGCATATCGTTCTGCAGTTCACGAATGCCGGCTGCGACTATTACTTCACCGGCTTTAATGCCACTGATAATTTGTGCATTTTGGTCACGAATAATGCCTAACTTTACTGGTTGGTAAGACACACTACCCGCTGACTTATCAAACACCCACACGGCAAATTCTTCAGGTCCTGAGGTATCAATAGCGCCCATAGGCACCCACCAACCTGAATTGTTATTGCCGCGCTCAATTTCAATACGCGCGGTCAATACCATGCCAGGAAGCAGTTCTACGCCCTCAAGACGAGGTAGTTTAAAAGTGACCTGATAGGTTTGCGTGGCACTATTAACCTCTGTTTTGTGTTCAAGGTAACTCAGCTCTACCGGCTCACCCGCCTGATTTAAAATTTTATCGCCTTGTTTGTTTTCCAAAAACACCTGGTAGTGCGGCGCTTCTTCTACCGCCAATCGCATTAGTTGTTCAGGAATATTCACATGCACGCGTAAAAAATTAATATTTTGTACCCGTAATACTGGCTGATTGGGCTGAACGTACGAAAATTTCTCTACCAGACGATTGGTAATAAGTGCATCAAACGGCGCATGAAGTTTGGTGTATTCCACATTCATTTGCGCATTTTCAACCGCCAGCTGAGCATTATCATAATTGGTTTTCAGCGAATCAAACTCAGAATCACTTATGTAGTTGTCTTGTTGCAGTTGCTTAGCCCGGTCAAAATCTGACTCGGCCTGGCGCATAGAAGACTGGGCCTGGCGCAAAGCGAGCTCGTAATCTTTGGGGTCCAGCGCAGCCAGCAACTTACCTTCTGAGATAACCACGCCCTGGCGGTCGGCTAGCTGAGTAATTCGACCCGCCACCTGAAATGACATATCTACGGTACTAAGCGCATCTACACGAGCCACAAAATGCCTGATGCTGGGTTGCACATCTTTACCCACTTCATAAAGTTGAACCAAAGGCGCCGGCTTAGCTTTTGTTTCTTCATTCTGCTTTGAGCATGCCATAAGAGTTAGTACGCCAAGCATTAGCAGGACAAATCGCTGCGAACAATTAATTTTCACCGGTGGTTTCTCCTAATGATTCAGCCATGCTGATCAATTTATTGCGTATACTATTACGTTGGTTTTCACTGAAGGGGCTGACCGACAATAGCTCCTGAAAGCTTAGGCCATCTATGGCCAGCCACAACAAAAGACTATCGAAGTACAGCTGAGGCTCACCTTGCAGTTCTTGCTCAAACTCTTCCATATGAGCTTTAACACTGTGTAGCAATTCAGGGTTTTCGGTAGCAGCCACCAGCAATATACGGGCATAGTCCAGGTTTACGTGCTCATGCACTCTTTGGCGGGTTCGCAGCATTCGTGAAATAGGCAGTAAGTTATCATAGTCATTGCTGATGCCGCCTTCGTAGCTTTTCACTGTATCCATCAGGTTATCAAGCAGCGCTTCTAACAGCATTTCTTTATTTTTAAAGTAATGCATTACGCCGCCTTTGCTCATGGCGCAGTCACTGGCAACTTTATCCAGGGTCAATGTTTTCGGACCCTGATTAATAGCAATGTTTATAGCGGCATCGATAATGCGTTGACGTGAAGTAATTTTATCTGACGACATAGCAAACCCAATAACAAACCAACTGGTCGGTTTTACATTATACAAAAAATATCAAAAACTGACATACAAGATTCACGCTTTAATGAAATTATTTGGGTAGGAACAATGTGATGGTATTGATAGATGTAAAAGGTGGAGCGAGGGGCGAACATAAAAAAACCGGCCTTAGAGGGCCGGTTTATAAGTCTAGCTGAAAAAAATCAGATTTATTAAGCTGCGCTAGCTTCTGCTTCTTTATCAGCCTCGTGGGTCAGTAAATACTCAAAGGCTGCCAGGGAGGCTTTCGCGCCCTCGCCCATTGAGACTACAATTTGCTTGTACGGCACCGTGGTCACATCGCCTGCGGCATAAATACCCGGCTCTGACGTGTTGCATTTTTCGTCAATATTAACTTCACCATGTTTAGTCAGCTCTACTACTTCTTTCAAAAACTGACTGTTTGGCACAAGTCCGATTTGAACAAATACACCTGCCAATTCAAGCGTATGCACCTGCTCGGTGCCACGATCCTGATATTCGATTGCACTGACTTTGCCATTACTTGCAACTATCTGCCGTGTTGCAGCATTACGAATAATAGTAATGTTGTCGCGTTTTTCAGCTTGCTTAACCAAGACCTGATCTGCTTTTAAATCGGGCATAAATTCAAACACAGTCACCGATTTTACAATTCCCGCTAGGTCCAGGGCAGCTTCAATACCTGAATTACCACCACCAATAACAGCAACATCTTTACCTTTAAAGAACGGGCCATCACAGTGCGGGCAATACGCCACGCCATTACCAACGTTTTCACGTTCACCAGGAACACCCAGCTCTCTCCAGCGTGCCCCTGTTGCTACAATCACAGAGCGGGTAGCAATTTGTTCACCTGAAGACAGATTAATGGTTTTAACATGACCTTTGTCGATGCTATCTACACGAACATGCTCTTTAAGAGTAATGTCGTAGTCTTTCATATGCTCCATTAACTTACCGACCAATTCGGGTCCGGTAGTCTTTGAAACTGAAATAAGGTTTTCAATACCCATGGTATCTTTTACCTGGCCACCAAAGCTCTCAGCAACCAAGGTAACTTTTAACCCTTTACGAGCGCTATAAATGGCAGAGCTTACACCTGCCGGACCACCGCCAATCACGGTCACATCCTGCATCGGCAGCGACTGACCTTTATTGGCGTCTTTTAAAGACGGATCGCGCTCGATAAGTTTATCGATTAACGTACCTGCCTCAACTTTACCATTGGCAAACAACTCACCGTTTAGGTAAACCGACGGTACGCCCTGAATGTCACGTTTGGCGACAAGGTCAGGATACAGCCCACCATCAATCATTTCTGTTTTGATATGTGGGTTGATAAGTGCGAACTGATTTAATGCCTGAACAACTTCCGGACAATTATGGCAGCTCAAACTTATAAATACTTCAAAGTTAAGGTCTTCTTTAACCCCTTTGACAATGCTTTGCAGACTATCGTCTACTTTTAATGCTGTACCTGATGCGTGCAGCATAGCCAGAACCAATGAATTAAACTCATGGCCTGCTGGAATTCCTGAGAATCGAATTCCTGTATCTTCACCGTCGGCTTCTAATAAAAAGCTCAGCGAGCTGCGTAAAACACCGTTAGTGTCGCGTTCTTCAAAATGAATATTTTCGCTCACCCCAGCAATATCAGACAGAAACGTCACGAGCTCGTCACGCTTGCTGTGTTCGCCAGTCTGGAGCACGAACGTTACTTCTTTTTGCATGGATTCAGCATAGCCTTTTAGCGCTTGCAAAATTTCTTTAGTCAACACGTCGAATCTGCCTCTCTTTAGTGTGGGTGATAAGGGGCAAGCTACTGCTCGCCCCTATAATGATAGTAAAAACTATCTACTGGTTAGATTTTGCCAACCAAGTCTAGTGAAGGTGCCAATGTTTCTTCACCTTCTTTCCATTTTGCCGGGCAAACTTCACCTGGGTGAGAAGCAACATACTGCGCCGCTTTCACTTTACGTACCAGGTCATCTGCGTCACGACCGATACCTTCAGATGTAATTTCCATAGCCTGAACAATACCTTCCGGGTCAACAACAAATGTTGCACGGTCAGCCAAACCCATGTTTTCACGCATACAATCGAAATTGCGCGTAATTTCGCCAGTAGGGTCACCAATCATCGCAAATTTGATTTTGTTGATGGTGTCTGAAGACTGATGCCATGCAGCGTGGGTAAAGTGGGTATCTGTTGATACAGAGAACACTTCAACACCACGAGATTGCAGTTCTTCATACTTATCAGCAATATCGCCAAGCTCTGTTGGACATACAAATGTAAAATCTGCTGGGTAAAATACAAATACAGACCATTTGTCTTTGATGTCTTCGCTGCTTACTTCTACAAACTCGCCATTTTTAAATGCGTTTGCTTTAAATGGTTTAATAGCAGTGTTGATCAATGCCATGGTTAATCTCCTTTTGAGGTTAATTTATGCTGTGAAATTTTCACCGATAAGTAAAAACTCACAGAGACTACGAATTAATGAAATTGTCGGTTTGCTTTAATTCGCTCCCCGTTCGATTGATTGAAATAATAGCGAACGTTGAAGCACAATGATAATTGGTAATGTTGAACAGTTAAATCAGTTTTTATGATTAATAATTTTCTTTTCAGCGGAATAATTGAACTACTTAGCGTCTCAAAATTTTTATAATGTTGCAAGTTTAAGGACATCACTTTTAATGAATAGCCTTGATAAAACCTCTTCGATACAAGATCGCGAAGCCTTTGTTGCAAAACAGTTATGTCGGGTAGATGGCTGTGGACCTAACCCCTTATTAGGCAAACACGCAAAAATGGCCGAAAGCCCCTATGCTTTTTATCGTGGCAGTGCCCAACTTTTTTACGCCGACCTACAATCTAATCGTTTTCATCTTCCCGACTGCCTTACGGCATTACCTCTCACCTGCGTGGTAGGTGATTGCCATGTGTCTAACTTTGGGTTCATAACCGAAGAAGGCTCCCACGGTGATACGGTAATTTTTGCGCCTAATGATTTTGACGATGCCTGCGTGGGGCTGGCGGGCTGGGATATTATGCGGTTTTTAACTTCCTTAGCTCTGGCCGGGCGGTATGCGCAAGGCATTAAAGCCGGTCGCTTTATGCATGACAAAACCCGCACCCACAAGCCCGTAGTGAACGATGAGGATATCACTGAGGCAATGGCAGGCTTTATCCAACAATATGTAACTACGTCAAAACAGCTGTGTGATGACCCTGATAAAATTAACACAGCAATAGAAAATATCGGGCCAGGTACCCGTTTAACCAAACAATATGACAAGGCCTGCAGACGGGCAGCAGGCGGACGGGAGTTCACCACAAAAAGCGCGTTGGCCAAAGCGGTTTATATGAGTGAGGACGGTCTGCGCTTTTTATGCAAAACAGAAAAGTTCACGCCATTAGCCCCGCATTACTATAAAGAGCTTGAAGCCGCTTTTGCACCCTATATGGATGATAAAATTATTGATATTGTGCAACGCAATAACGCGGGTACGGGCTCAGTGAATATGGCCCGCTATTATTTTTTGGTTGGGCCTGATAAACCGCACACCGCCGACAGCTTTTCTCAGTGCCATATCGTTGAGGTTAAACAACAACGCGAGGCTGCGCCATTGTATTACTTTGAACCGTTGTCTGCCGTAAACCGACTAAATCCGGCGCACCTCACAGCGCGATGCCAACGAAAAATGCAACGCAAGCCAGATTTGCTGTTAGATGAAGTGTGCTGGCAACAACAGCATTATCTAATCAGGTCGCGGCATCATGCCCGGGTACGTATCGATCCTGTCGATGTCACCATGGGCAATAAAAGCGTAAACGGCGGGTTTGTTGATTACGCACGATGGTGTGGTCAGGCATTAGCGCTTGCCCATGCTCGCGGCGATCGACGCTCTATCAGGTTTGAGCAAGCAGTATGTAACCAGGTGACGGGCAACGAAGACACTCTGATTTCAGCTGCGTGGGAGTATTGTCAGCAGGTTACCACTGATTATCAGACTTTTGTCAGAGCCTTATCGAACCCTGAAACATTGCAGGATTAAGGTTTATCAAAACGAACGTTTTTCTCCGCTTTGATATACCGAAGTTAGGACTGCATTGCTGTGAAATCTCGGGCAGTTTCAAAACTACCGATGAGTAAATGCCCTTGAGTTATATGCTCTTGTCAGGCTAATCGCGTTCGTCTGGCCAGATTTTCCAGGCATACTGGTTTCGGCCATTGTGCTTGGCTTCATACAAAGCGCTATCGGCACAATCCACTAATGTTCGCTCGTCTGGTTTGCAGTCGGTAATCTGGCTAAAAACAATAGTCGCAATACCAATGCTTACCGTAAGATAATCATGCTGTGAGGCATAGCGATGCTCGTAGCGTTGCTGATTGAATTGGTCAAGTATTTGAGCTGCAATTGCCACAGCGCCCACCTGGTCGGTCGCATTTAAGATAATTCCAAATTCTTCACCACCCAGACGGCTCACTACATCAGTACCCCGCCTGGCGCTGTCTTCAAGAATACGTGACACATGAATTAAGCAATCATCACCTTTGCCGTGCCCATACCCATCGTTGTAAGACTTAAAATCGTCAATATCGATGATGAGTAACGACAAACACACTTGCTCGCGTTGACAATGTTCAATCTCCCACAGCATGGTTTCATCAAATCGGCGTCGGTTCGCCAGCCCGGTGAGTGGGTCGGTCGCGGCCAGTGATTCAAGCTGTAGGGTTTGTTGATACAGCCGGGTATGGGTCTGAACTCTGGCTTTTAAAATGGCGTTTTCAACAGGCTTTGTAATGTAATCAACTGCGCCTAGCTCAAAGCCTTCGGTTTGCTGATTGACTGTATCTAATGCTGTGACAAATATTATCGGAATGGGATGGGTGCGCTCGTTTTGTTTTAGCTGCCGACACAGTTCAAAGCCACTTGTTTGTGGCATGATTACATCCAGCAGAATAAGCTCGGGCTGAAGTTCAATTGCGCGACTTAACCCATCCTGAGGAGTGGTGCTAACAAAGACATCATAGCCAGACGACAATGCTTCAGCGATCCGCTGGACCGACATCACATCATCATCAATAATTAACACTTTAGGTTTAACGCGGGTTGGCAACATACAACATCCTACTATTGTTAAGCAAAAGTACGCATAACTCTGAATTTAGAACTATTCTTGAATCAATATCGTGGCGAGCTGCCGTTTTTCTTTCTTTTCTGACTCGCTATTTGTCTATTGACAATCGTTTAAGACAATCTATAAACAGGAGAAGCAATGGATGCGACCCATATTCTTATTGTTACAGCGCACTTAGGAATTTCCTTACTCTTTTATTATTTTTACTACCGCCTTCATTCAAAGGGTATCAGGGTGGTGTTCCTGGTAGCATTTATTGTATTTCTGATGGCTGGCACTGAACGGCTATTTTCTATTTTAAACAATGCGTACAGCCCTGTTTTTATAGCCGCGATCCTTATCATTAGCGCCGCCCTGCTCACCCTGTATACAATTTATAGATGCAAACTCGCTAACACGCAATTTTCGCGGCAAAAATATCCGTTCAATGTCACTAAACCAAAGAACCAGGGACAATCCTTGAGTTCGGCCCCCCATAGCATTTTATCAAGCCCCGGCGATCTGTTATTCAACACATTGCCGGTTTGGCTGGTGAAATGCCATGAAGAAGGGTTTGTTTCGTGCTGGCAAAGTGCGCCTTTGCAACATTTATTAAAAAATAAGCCTGGCTGTTATTGGATAAACCCTGCCGACCAGACTCTGGTTTTTGAAGCAGAGCTTCACCATGGTTTGTCACAATTTGCTCTGGGCAACGAAAATGAGGCTTGTTTTTCATGTATGGAAAAGGGCCGGGTAAAAGTACGACGAGTGCAAAATAATCATCTTCTTTTAGAATTTCAGTCCGTTGACAATGACAAGGTTAAGTCAACACCCGTATTACAACACGAGTCTCTTAAGCAAGCATTCAACGCCTCTATTGCCGGGGTGTTTGTATTTGATGCCGTCAGCCAGCGTCCGTACTTTATTAACGATCGTTTTGAACAGATAACCGGGCACGAACAACAATCAACATTACAAAAAGGGCCTGTGGCATTGCTTAGGCTGGTACACAAGGAGGATCAAAAAAGGGTAATACGCCATTTTCGGCATCTTTTTTTGTACACGGGTAGCAATGCTATCAGTAGCCCGGTGCAATTCCGGTTTTTGCATGCAAAAGGAAAATGGGTTTGGTTGATGGGACAATATTCGGTTCTTAGCTTTACCCGCGATCAGAATGTTCATCGTCTTATGGGCAGTTACCTGGATATCACAGTGCTGCACCGATTACAGGATAATTTGGTTAAAGCCAAAGAAGACGCAGAGCAGGCCAACAAAACCAAAACTGAATTTCTGGCTAATATGAGCCATGAAATCAGAACCCCTATGAACGCAGTATTGGCCCTTACCGACATGCTTCTTAAAATGGAACTAGGCAACACACAGCGAGAATACTTGTCAAAAGTCCAACTGTCTTCTCAGTCGCTGCTAAATATTCTTAACGATATTCTGGATTACTCCAAACTAGAGGCTGGTAAACTTCGCATTTGTGCCGAAAACGTTGATTTGTTCACACTGCTATCAGAGGTTTTGCATCTGTTTAGTGTCAGCGCTGCTGATAAAAACCTGCAATTATGCTGTAAACTTCATCCTGAGTGCCCACGCTGGATTGTCAGCGACGGCATGCGTATTAAGCAGATATTATCTAACCTTGTGGGCAATGCTATAAAATTTACTGACACGGGTATGGTGTGTCTGCACGTGAAGCTGGACGTAACAGAGCGCGGTGATTCGCTATTGCAGTTTAAGATCTCCGATACTGGGACAGGCATGGATAAAGACCAGTTATCTCTGTTATTTGGAGCTTTTTCCCAGGCCGATAACTCTATTTGCCGACGCTATGGCGGCAGTGGTCTTGGCCTTTCAATCTCGAAAAAACTGGCCGGCTTATTAGACGGCGGCCTAACCGGCACCAGTGCTATCGGCGAAGGCAGTTGCTTTTGTTTTTCCTTGCCGCTGTTATTACCTGCCTCCCCTGTCCCCCCAAGCCTGAACACCAATATGTCTGTGGGCGTAGTTACCCCGCACCAGGGCGCCAGCCCTATATACCATTATTGCCAGATGCTACAGGTCGATGTGATTTTTGAGCATGACTTAGCACAGCTTTTTTCCCAAAATATTCCTGACTGTGACATTCTGGTGGTAGATTTGGGTGGGGCAGATTATACACAGCAACACGCTATAATGACCCATATGTTAAGTAAAAACCCAGCCACCGGCATTGCCACCAGGGTGGTGTTTATTGGCTGCGATAAATACGCTCAAAGCGCCGCCACCGATATCATCTTAAATCAGCCGTCAGTTTGGGTATTTCCGCCTTTTTTACCCAGCGATTTGGAAACTGCCTTCAATTCACTGGTATCTAAAACCGGTGCAGGTACCGGTCAAAGCGGCCGTGATAAAGTTCGTTTTCCAAATTGTGCTGCGTTGGTCGTTGAAGACAATGCAATGAATCAGTACGTCGCAAACCAGCTTTTAACCGCTATCGGTTTTACAGTGACCCTGGCCAGCAGCGGCGAACAAGCCTTGCAGCTAGTAGAGCAGCAGGCTTTTGATGTGATTTTTATGGATTTACAAATGCCAGGTATGGATGGTTACTCAACCACCCTGGCAATGAAAAAACGGCCCGCGCTAAAAAATACGCCTATAATTGCCATTTCTGCCGCAGTGCTTGAACAGGACAAACAGCGTGTTATCAATGTGGGCATGGACGCGCATATTCCTAAACCAATAGACCGGAATATGCTACTAGACACTTTATTAACCTGCCTGAAACCAAAGGCAGTTTTTGACAACCAATTAGCCTCAGACGCCCCCCAAACCTATCACGACAACAAAGTGGTGCATAAACAGTTTCGTCAGCTTTTACCCGGATTTGATATAAGTTCGGTATTTCGCCGGCTTGGAAATGACGCTGAGCAGTACCGACAACTATTGACAAACTTTAACCTGCAGTACAGCGGCGCAGAAGACTTTGCAATAAACGCTGAGTCTTCTGATAAACAACAGCGCCAGCTGCATTCACTCAAAAGCATGGCGGCGACAATCGGGGCAAACCGATTGTCGGTTTTGGCTGCTGAAGGCGAAAAAAATCTGGCAGACGGTCACCTTGTGACTGTTCGTGTCATTACTGACGAACTTGCTCTGGTCATTAAAACGATACGTCATTGTTTAACGCACCTTAATACCCAAAAGTCGCCACCTTTGTTATCAGGAGCCACCAATCTGGACGACCTTCAATCGCGTTTAGAAAAGCGTGGTTACATGCGCCACAGCGACATTGAACGTTACCGCGAGAGCCTTGAGGAAAAGTTTGGGCAACAAACAGCGCAGCAAATCTGTCTGGCTATGGCCCGTCTTGACTATAGCCAGGCTATCGACTTATTAACACAGACCGAGAATACATCCTGAAAATTATTTTGGCGGATCAATTTTGTTACCAATACTGGTATTCACCCGATACCAGCCGGCAATAGAATAACGATTTTGCCGCGCGGGTTTGACCTCGTGCGGAAATTCTTCGCTAAGAAAAAGCACCACCGTGCCCAATTCTGGATAAACCGAAACGCCGGTGGCGTCTTCATCGTGCTGATACAAAACCAGTTCGCCCTTATCCTGGGCCCCCCATTGCGGATTCAGATAGGTAACCATAGACAAAACCCGATTTGATGCCCCCCGGAATGCATCATAATGGCGTTTATAAAAATCGCCTGGCTGGTAATAAGCAAAATGGCTTTCAAACGAAAAAAGTCCCATAAATAAACGCCGGTTTAAATAGGTTTTTAATGCTTCACACCAGGCCAGCCACTGGACTCCGGCATCACTTGAACCATCGATCCAACAGACTTTGTCGGTACGAACCGACTCGTTTTTATGAAATTTCTGTTTTCTGCCAATACCTGCATTTTCAAAAGCACTGTGCGTTAGCGAGCACTGATATTGATACAACGACATAGCCATTTCATGCGACAATGCGTTTGGCTGAATACTATAGCCCTGCTGCTGTAACTGCACTGCAATACGCTCAAACAAATCGAGGTTGCTTGACGGTACCTCCGAAGTAGCGCTGTGGGGTGACATTAATAAATCTCGCGAACAGGTCATTGAGAAAGGTCAGCTTATACGGCATATCCGTTTTTTTGGCAATCTGTTTAAACCGATTAAAGATCTACTTTTTTCCATAATTTTGCTAATCTGAAAGTCCGCTGACAAGGTATATATAACCTTGCGCTAATGGTTCATTCTTGCGGCATTGTTCGCCGCGATTGTAGAGGCAGTATATGAGTCAGGATCAAACATCCGTTGAAGATACCGAACATCATCTTGAGCTTAGAAACTTAAGACTTGACGATTACGATGATGTTAAAAATTTAATGAACACAGTTTATGCGAAAGTTGGCGGAGCATGGCCCTACCGTAACTTTAAAGCGCAGGTCACAACCTTCCCGGACGGCCAGATTTGTATCGAGGATAAAGGCAAAGTTGTTGCGTTTGCTATCTCGGTTATTGTCGATTACGAACAATTTGGCGACAAGCATAGCTATGACGAAATTACCGGAGATGCGTATTTAACCACCCATGATCCAAACGGGGATGTTTTGTATGGCGTCGAAGTTATTGTGTGTCCGGGGTACCGTGGATTACGTTTGGGACGTCGATTGTACGAAGCCCGTAAAGACGTATGCCGGGCACTTAACCTGAAATCTATTATGGCCGGCGGTCGAATTCCGAACTATGGCAATTATTCGTCATTAATGACGCCATATGAATACATAGAACAGGTGAAATCGAAAGATATATACGACCCTATCTTAACCTTTCAACTGGCCAACGGTTTTGTGGTTAAGCAGGTTATGACGGCCTACTTACCTGAAGATGAAGACTCAAAAGGTTATGCTACTTTATTACAGTGGCACAATATTTATTATGAGCCCCACTCAACATCATTGATTGGTGGCAAAAAGCCCACTGCCCGGATTGGTTGTATTCAATGGCAAATGCGCTACTTTAATAATGTGGAAGAGCTGCTTCAGCAGGTAGAATATTTTGTTGATGCGTTGTCAGACTATGGCTGTGATGTAGCGGTATTTCCGGAGTTTTTCAATGCGCCGTTAATGGGTCTTAGCCCTGATCCGTCTTCGATTGACGCTATCTGGCATTTAGCCACGTATACCGATGAAATACTAACTGCAGTATCGCATCTGGCAGTCTCGTACAACATCAACATTATTGCTGGTTCTATGCCAGTCGTTGAAGATGAAGAATTGTACAACGTGGCCTACATTTGCAAACGTGACGGCACTATTGAAAGTCAGTATAAATTGCACCCTACTCCGCATGAAAAAGAAGACTGGATCATGAAGGGCGGCGACAGCCTGAAAACCTTCGATACAGACTTTGGCAAAATTGGCGTGCTGATATGCTATGACGTAGAATTTCCAGAACTTGCGCGCATATTATCTGAACAAGAGATGCAAATTTTATTTGTACCCTTTTGGACAGACACCAAAAATGGATACCTACGCGTCCAACGTTGCGCTCAGGCCAGAGCCATCGAAAATGAATGTTATGTAGCTATCGCCGGAAGCGTAGGTAATTTACCTAAAGTAGACAATGTTGATATTCAGTATGGGCAAACGGCGGTTTATTCGCCTTCTGATTTTGCATTTCCGCACGATGCTATTGTGTCAGAAACGACACCGAATACGGAAATGACGTTAATCGTCGATCTTGATCTGGATAAGTTAACACGCCTTCAGAATGAAGGTTCTGTACGTAATTACCTTGATCGCCGACGCGACCTTTATCGTGTTCAGTGGATTGGTAACAAGTCTTAAAAATCTCTACAATATTATCAGGGGACTTAACCCCTGATAATATTGCCTACCCACATACCGTTTTTGTCTCTTATTTCTTTGCTGCTCAGCACTTTTTAATTATTAAATTCAGATTATTTAGTTTCAATCCTGCTTCACTTTCATTGTGTTCAACTTGCTTCGCCCCCATTGAAACTATGGCATTAGCACAGAAATCACGCTAACATGCTTTTTAGTAGTGTTAATTTCGCCAAGTGAAGCAGAAGTAAAGAGAGTTATGGCAAACGATTCAAGAAACGATGATTTTCCGACCATTCGGCTGGATGAAGAAGACCGTCGCGATTATGATAAAAAACGACATACCGCTGCACATACAATAAAACCTGAAGGAAAGTCTTCGACGTCTTCAGCGCCAGAGTCCGGGCCGGCCAAAACTAAACGTTCAGGTGCAAGTATCCTGCTGGTGATTATTGCTTTGCTGCTGGCATTAGGCAGTCTGGGCGGATGTTACTATTTGTATACTTTGCATCAACAACAGCAAGTTGTTGCGTTGGAGACCGAAAGTCGTATTGCCGAGCTTGAGCGAAAGCTTTCTGCCACTGACGAAGAAATGGGCGAATCTACTGTTGCCTTGCAGGTAAAAGTTAACGAACTGGCCGAAAAGTCTAAAGAGCTTTGGGAACAAATGGATAAGTTGTGGGCCTCTGCCTGGCGTCGAAACCAAAAAGAAATTACCGATTTGGGCGCTAAAGTAAATACCATGCAAAAAGACTTAAAAGGTTCTATCAGCACGGTCGCCGACGATGTTAACACCCATCAGAACCGGCTTAGCTCAATGAAAAGCCAACAAGCTTCTTTGGCTGACGAAATTCTTGCATTAAATGTGGCTTTAGAACAGGTAAGTAACGACAAGCGTTCAAATCAACAAACCATTCAAAATGTGAACGATAAACTGAGCGTATTAGAAAAACGTAACAGCACGTTATCTACCCGTATTAGTTCAATGGAAAACGAAATACGCAGTATTGCGACCAAAGTAATAAGCTCACCCGGCGGGCAAGCTCCCCCGAACTAGAACTAACTCACCGTTTATCTATTCAAAAAAACCACCAGCGGCCTTGGTGGTTTTTTTATTAAAGTCTGCGAACATCAGTAAATGTGCTTACCGGTATTTTCACGAGCGTAAATCGTTAAAACAGAAAGCCTGGATTTGTCTTCACGACTTTACTTCTTTTATTTATGTCATTACCCTCGTTTTAATTAATACTTATACTCGGATAGCACTTCATTTTGAGCATTCGGTTTTCACAACGACATACTGCTAAAACAACGCTTGCTGTATTGCTGGTGTTGGTGCAGTTGTTTGCTATGAGTGTCGATGTGCTTGCTTTTGAAACCCCTTCTGAGATTGACCCCCCCCATCATGAACATTGCTTTAATGACGCTACCGGGTGTCAAACCAAAAGCAACACTTTGCAAAATACCAGTGAGTCGGAGCAGTGCGATCATTGTTGTGCTTGCCACGGTCATTTTACACATGTGTCGCTGGTTACCCGCTTTTCAATAATGCCTTCTTCGATGCCTCAGGCGAAGTTACCCAACTATGTTGCAATGCATCCTTCACACATCAACTCTGGAATTGAACGCCCTCCCAGACAGTAATTCCTGATCGTGACGCATTGTCGCGTTGCGAACTAACTTTCGTGGTGGGGTTTATCGCGCTATCTGTCGGGGCGGTGTTAAATGACTTGATTATGGTGTCGTCTATTCGACCATTATCGCAAGAACATAACAAGCTGGTGGACGCCGTAACAGAGGTTGCCACCGTGCGTTTGCGACCCGTATTGATGAGAACATTGGTGGCCAATCTGGGGGTTGTATCCGCGGCGCTTAATATCGGCACCGGGGCTGAAGTTTAAAGACCGTTAGCCACCGTGGTAATAGGCGGTATTATTTCATCAACCTTACTTACGTTATTCGTATTGCCTTGTATCAGTTAGTGCACCGCAAGCGTCCATAGTTTACATTATCCCCCGGCCAGCCCAGGGGTATTAAGGATTTTTATGTCACATAATCATTCTCATCATCACTTTGAAGGCGACGACCAAAGTTCAAAAAAAATTGGTTGGGCGTTCTTTCTTAATTTTAGTTTTACCATCATCGAATTTATCGGGGGCTGGCTAACTAACAGTACCGCCATAATGGCCGATGCCGTACACGACCTGGGCGATACCCTATCTATTGGCAGTGCCTGGGTACTTAACAAGCTAGGGCACAAACAGGCTAATTCACAGTTTACCTATGGCTACAAGCGTCTGAGTTTATTTGGTGCATTATTTAATGCCATTGTACTTACCATCGGCTCAATCTGGGTATTCAGCGAGGCCATACCCAGACTGTTTAACCCGCAAATGCCCCAAACCGAAGGTATGATGTTATTAGCGGTTCTGGGCATTGCCGTCAATGGTTTCGCCGCCTACAAACTGCATGGCGGTTCCACACTTAATGAAAAAGTGCTGAACTGGCATTTACTTGAAGATGTACTGGGCTGGGTAGCGGTGTTAATTGTAGCTATAGTTATGCAGTTTGTTGATTGGCCTATTTTAGATCCCTTGCTTTCGATAGCGTTTACGCTGTTTATCATGCTTAACGTGATCAAACACGCCATCGAAACCATGAGACTCTTTTTTCAGGCATCGCCTTCCTCACCCTCGGTCGACGAGGTAAAAAAAGAACTATTGAATATAAACCAAGTACAGGAAATTCATCAACTGCATATCTGGTCACTAGATGGTGAATATCATGTAGCAACAGCGCATGTAGTAAGTTACTGCACCTCGCTGACAGACTACAATGCTGTCAAAAGCCAGGTAGCCAGTGTTCTTAAACCTTTCGGTTTTGCCAATACCACTATTGAAGTGGAGTTGGCCGAAGAAAATTGTCGGGATAACTAAACCGAAACAAAACAACAGAATTTGTGTATTACTGCCCTAAAGTATCTTGCGAGCAACTTCGTGAAGTTGTTTTATACGTAATGGCTAAACCGAATATGTCTAGCCTGAATGTGACTCTTTGTTGCTAAGGTTTTTTAGGGCTACCTTTTTCTAATTTTTCCTCTCTTTTCTTTTTCTTCCGTTTGTTCTTATCGGTTACGATTTTAACCGCTTCATCCTTGGTTAAATTAGGGTGCTTTTCAACCAGCTCTTTAACCCTCTCATCAAATTTTGTCATCTTTAAGTCTCTCATCTTGAATGTTTGAACATAATAGCAATTTTAAGCTACGAACGTGGACAGATATATAACGCTTTGAATAGGCGCTGCAAAAGCGGCCAGGACACATTCTCGGTTGTTTCTGCAAGCATGCCAGCGGCTACGATAGCTAAAGCGCATTCGAAAAAGCATTTCAGGACAGTCACTAGTAGGACTGCGTTTTAGAGCAGCATTTCAGGACATTCACTAGTAGTAATAAGCATTTCAGGACAGTCACTTACCATCCCACTCTCTTACCATCCCAAGATACAGTTGGATTTTGGGCTAACTTCAGCATAATTGATATACGCTTCTTAATGTTTGTTTGCCGCCATGCCCAGACCTCGTAAAAGCCTTATCAATCTTACTGATACACCTTACTACCACTGTGTATCTCGCTGCGTGCGCAGAGCTTTTTTATGCGGTGAAGATAAGCAGACTGGAAAAAGCTTTGAACATCGTCGTCAATGGGTAGAAGACCGGTTATTATTTCTGGCTGACGTGTTCTGCGTAGATGTATGCGCCTATGCGGTAATGAGCAATCACACCCATGTAGTATTGCGCATTAACAAGCAAAAGGCTGAGTCGCTATCGGCAAAGGAGGTTATACAGCGTTGGCATAAGCTTTTCAAAGGCATGATTCTGGCGCAGCGTTATATCGACCCCGTCGATAGTGACTCGCTGTCTGAGGCAGAAATCGAAACAGTAAAAAGTCTTGCTGAAGTGTATCGCAACCGATTGTTCGATATAAGCTGGTTTATGCGGTTACTTAATGAATATATTGCCCGACAAGCCAATAAAGAAGACGATTGTACGGGACATTTCTGGGAAGGACGCTTTAAGTCTCAGGCATTGATGGATGAAGTGTCACTCGCAGCCTGTATGGCGTACGTGGACTTAAACCCAGTGCGAAGCCGCCTCGCAAAAACACCGGCAGCATCTGCTCATACCAGCATTCAAAAGCGTATTGAAGTTGCAAAAGCTCATCGACAACCCCATCGGCTTCTTCCTTTCTCAGGCAATTCGTTTGACAAAATATCTGATGGATTACCTTTTCGTATCGAAGATTATTTTGCGTTAGTCGAACAAACCTTACATCAGTTTCGCTCAAACAAGCGCGGTAAAATAGATCATGCAGTCTCCCCTATACTCATCCAAAATGGACTGGGGCATACGGACTGGATGACATTGGTGTGTGGAATTGAAACGAAGTTTAAAACTACAGTTTGTCTTACAATGCTGCCCTCGAAACGCAGAGAAAATATAAGAGACAATTCAGCCTAATCTAACCAGAGACTCTTCATTAACCACCTCTTTTGATTATTCACATCGTCCAAAGCTTGTCGATATACTTCATCATCTCAACAATCCAATCTGACCATTGCCACAAGTAAGTAACGGCAAAAGCACTACTCGCCACCGATAGTACTGTACTTCATGATCCGAAAGCCTCCGTCCGCTTAGCAGATAAACTTGTATCAAATGTAAATTGATCTATTTTTGTAAGGATGAGTGACAGGATGAGTGACTGTCCTATGTTCTCTCTCTCTCTACTATGTTCTCTCTACAGGGACTGTCCTATGTAAGAATGAATGACTGTCCTATGTACTCCTAGTACTCCTAGTGACTGTCCTTCGTCCTCTAGTCCTAAGTACCCTATATGCACTATATGCCTTGGCGAAGCGGTTGTTGTATAGCAGCTGATTACATATATCAGCTATTTTTCTATCTATACTAAAAACTAAGTTGACAGGTAGAATGATTACTCTACCATAAGGGTAGAATATTCACTCTACCTGATTCATCGATTATGCTGAAACAAGAGATAGCGGCAGCGCTTGAGGTCGCCTTTAGTCAACTTGGGTTTTCTGAGCCGAGTGTAGCCAAACTGCAAAAACTCAGTGGGGTTAGCTTACGCACCCTTTATAAATATTACCCTTCAAAACAATCAATGATTATTGCTGCGCTGGAATACCGACATATCCGATATATCAGTTTTTTGCTTGATAACGCCCCGGCTCCCGGCCCCGATGCAGCATTACATATTTTTGATCAGCTTAAATTATGGATGCAGAAGTTTGCTCCGAAAGGCTGTTTATCTATTAATGCGCTGGCGGCTTTCCCCGAAGACGACGTTATTAATAATGCGGTGCAAAATCACAAAAACGCGGTAAAACATTTGTTAGGGGAACAATGCTTAAATCACTCACTCGCAAATACCCTGTTTTTACTCCATGAAGGGGTATCAAATGCGTGGCCTGTAATGGGTGACGAGGCGGTTTTATCGGCAAAACAAAGTATTCTGGAACTAATGTAAGGAGCTTCTTAATGGCAAATTTACCGACTACAATGCATGGCGTTCAACTTACCGGATATGGTGATTATGATGTTCTTAACTATGCCACCGATATAGCCGTACCTTCACTTGCAAGCAGCGATGTGCTTATAAAAGTGATGGCGGCGGGAGTAAATAATACCGATTTAAATACCCGTTTAGCCTGGTACGCAAAAGAAGACCAGGACGAAAATGATGCCAGCTGGTCTGGTGGTGAATTGGTATTCCCACGCATACAAGGGGCTGATGTATGCGGCGTAGTTGTGGCTGTGGGCGAAGAGGTTGATAAAAGCCGTATTGGCGAACGAGTTTTGATAGAGCCTTGCTTAGTCAAAGCCAATGGCGAAACGCTATCGTCCCCCTGGTATTTTGGCTCTGAGTGCGATGGCGGTTTTGCCCAATATACTGTCGTAGATTCTTTCCATGCCTATAAAATTAATAGCAGATATAGTGATGTAGAGCTTGCCTCGTTTCCCTGTTCGTACTCTACTGCCGAAAATATGCTTTATCGCTCTAATCCGCAACAAGGACAAACTGTGTTGATAACAGGGGCTTCGGGTGGTGTTGGCTCTGCGGCGGTGCAATTAGCGAAAGCCCGGGGGGCTAATGTTATTGCTGTTACAAGCGAAAGCAAATCACAAAAAATAAAAGAACTGGGTGCCGATAAGATCGTATTACGTGACGACGATTTAGTGCAGTCTCTGGGTAAAAATAGTGTTGATGTCGTTGTCGACTTAGTGGCCGGTAAGCAATGGCCAACTCTGCTTGAGGTATTAAAGCCCAAAGGTCGTTACGCCGTATCCGGCGCTATTGGTGGCGCGTTAGTCGAGCTTGATGTGCGTACACTGTATTTAAAAGACTTAACATTTTTTGGCTGTACCGTAATAGAGCCAGAGGTATTTAAAAGCTTAATTGATTTTATTGAGCAGGAAAAAATCAAACCTATTGTGGCACAAACCTTCCCGCTTAATGAAATAGTGACTTCTCAGCAAGTATTTGCCCAAAAGCAGCATGTGGGAAAGATTGTTTTAACAATACCGCACGACGAATAATGCTCTGGCGATAAAGCTAAAGACAGTAACGTAGCGGCCTGGTGGCAAAGTGCCGCGATGTTATCTGATTTAGGCCCGCTAGCACCCGTTTGCCTTATTGATATCTAACTTTTCAATATTGATGGTCTGCTTAAGCCCCGTGCACCTGCCGCTGCTTTGCCAACTCAAAAATGCGGGTTTATAAAAGCCAATTTATTACCCGCCTTTTCCAGCTCTGTTCTCTTTAATATCTTTGATCATTACGTAAATATTGTGAATGGTTAAGAACAAACAGGCCAGAGCAACAATCGTGAAGGGTAGAAAAATCTGGAGCAGCTCACCGTAGCTAACGTAAGCTAAAATGCCACAGATAATACATAAAGAAAGCTCAACAAACGTCGCTTCGAATACGGTTTTTATATCGGTAATAATTGGTCTGGGGAAGTAAGTAAATTTATAACCCATATTGCTTCCTTAAAAAAACGCCCTACCTGCGACTATGCTTATTAATCAATCTACATATCGCGGTATTACTCACCCTTAAGGCAGTTTGCGCTTTTGCAACGCGCATTTCATACTTCTGCGCATGGGTTAAACCGGCTTCGAACTGCTGGCGCACCCGTTATTGCTTTAGCTTAAACGCGGACTCCATAGCCGCTAACATATAGCCGTATTTCTGTTCTGACAACTGCCTGGCTTTGAAGTGTTAGAGTGTAAGCAACAACTACCCAGCAGCTAACACTACTGTATGGACCTGCTTCACTATCGCCGCACTCTAATTAACTTTGATATTTCCTTTACGTGCCTGCTGCGTAGCCGTATAGGGAATAATTATAGTGTCAGCTGCAAATGACAACGCGGTATCAAACAAAATATACGTCACGGCACCGGGTCGGGCGCCAGAATTAACATGTGGTCCGGGTTCGCCATACAACATACACAGGTTATGCATTACGCCGCTATAGACTCTTGGAATTTCTTTGCAATAGCTTTTATTGCCCATGTAGCTTATGGGAACCTTACCGTAGGCTGGGTCAGCAGTCAGTATCGTCGCACATCCGTTACATAGTAACAAAATTAACCCTACCATCATCAATTTCATGTTTAATTGCCCATGCTGCCAACGCCACTTTTTTATAATATGCAAAATAGAGATCATGTTGATTTGAAAACCATTTCTCCAATCCCATTTTCTTATCAGAAACTATGAGAATAGACCTAAAGCGTAGTTGCGACGCCCTACGCGCTATGTTCACTTTATGCAGTTATGGTCTTAATACACCACTAATTCCATTGAATACGCGACCGGTTTATCGTCTATTTCTTCAAAGTATATTTTTGCAACATAATCGTCGCGTTCAAACTCAACATAATCGTTCATTGCAAAGGCATTATCGCCCGCTAACTTTATCGCTTTGTCTTTGGGCATATTGAATGAAAACTCACCAAATTTCCACGGTGTGTCTTTTACATATTTTTCTGCCATAAGATCGGGGGTAACAATAATGCGACTTACCGAAAAGCCCACGGTTTCGACCAAGGTGTGAGGGTCATATAAATAATAACGTTTTTTGTCCGAGGTTTGTGTTTTACCGAGCGGCTTAACAACAATGTCCCGCACATCAATTACCGAGGCTGATTCTAGGTTTTGCAACTTTTGGTTTAACTGGGCCAGTAAGCTATTGGCTGATTTGGTAAAGTCATACACGGGTGCATTATCTGTATTTGCTGATGATAATGTGAAGCCGCTTATCTCTACTGTCTTGTATTCCTGATTGTTTTTAAATAACACATCGGTATGTAATATTAATGAGGCGCTACTGCTATTGTTCTGACTGAGAGCTGCAAGTTGCTGCTGTTCTACCTCGCTACCTTGCTTTAATTCGTTCATCACTTCCCATTTGCGATCGTCAAACCGATCATCGAACTCAAAGTAATTAGTCAGGGTATTATTGAATAGGGTAGATTCAAACTGAGCTCTTATCAGCTTATTGTTATGAAAGGTCAGCCAGTGATCACGACCATAGGCAACGATGGTGGTATCCTCTGTTGGCTTAAAGATGAATCCTGGCGTGCCAAATTGTTTTCCGATATCTTGATAAGAGGAACCAATAGGCTGACCATAGAGTCCGGAGATTGCAGAAACGGTGTGATCGCTGCCCAAACTGGGTCTATAGGGTGAGTCTGGGGTTGGTAGCTCAATAGAATAACCCGGACTTATGATTTTTGATTTGATTTTATATTGCGTTTTTATAGAATTGTCCGCAGCACTAACATTGGTAGCCCCCACGCACAAAACCAATACACTTATCCCTGTTATTGCCTGGGCGAAAAACTTCATTATATATTCCTTTATCTGATGAAGTTTTAAACCATATCAACTTAGTTTCTATAAGTCATTAAAATGCATTAAATACCAGACACAAAAAAAGCGCTCCGAAGAGCGCTTTTTTCAGCAAATCTTATTTTAGCGACGGATGCCCAGACGCTTGATCAGGTCCAGATAACCCTGAGCATTTTTGCCCTTCAGGTAATCAAGAAGCTTACGACGCTGGCTAACCATACGCAACAGACCACGACGTGAATGGTGATCTTGCTTGTGAGCTGAAAAGTGAGACTGAAGTTTACCGATGTTGTGAGTTAACAACGCGATTTGAACTTCTGGTGAACCAGTATCACCTTCTTTTACGCCGTAATCGGCTACGATGTCTGCAGTTTCTTTTTTAGTTAGTGACATAATGTTCTCCTAATAAGGATGTGAAAGTTGGCCAATCACTAATTCAGCCAACTTATGAAGAGCGCGTATTATAATGACCCAGCGCTATGAAGCAAGCGTAAATTAAGCTAATGCCTAACTTTCACTAAAAACGACACGCCGTTTGGGACTGACAAAAATTTTATCGGTACCGCGAAATGTAGGTTGGTCCATGGGGGTTTTAACACCCTCGCCCACCCCTAAAAACACAGCTTCATCATTACTGCTACTAAAAACCTGATAAAACGTGTTTTCCTGAATATCAGGTTGCTTGGGGTCGGTCACACTCTGGCCATTATCAAATCGCATGCGCTGAGCATCATCAATATGTATGACAGGCAAGCGCGAAACCGCTGTTTGCATTGAAAGCAATAACTTGTCCATGCCTTCGAAATCGGGATACTTATCATCTGCACCTCGAAGCGCTTCTAACTGCTCAATGGTGACCATTTGGTCGGTCGGGTAATCGGCTACCTCGGTGCGGTGGAGCCGGGTGACATACGCCCCGCAACCAAGTTTCTGACCAATATCGTCAACCAATGAACGAATATAAGTACCTTTACTGCACTTTACCCGAAGTTCAATCTCAGGCAGCTCAATACGCTTTATCTCTAGCTCAAGAATATCAATATCCCGAGGTTCACGCGGTACTTCTATACCCTGACGGGCATAATGATATAGCGGCTTACCCTGATATTTAAGCGCCGAAAACATAGAAGGAATTTGCTTACTTTTTCCTAAAAAGCTTAAGCAAGCCTGCCTGACATCTGATTCACAAACCGCTACCGGTTTTTCTTCAACTATGTCGCCATCGGCATCTGAGGTTGTAGTACGCACACCCAGTTTAGCGGTAACTTCATACGCTTTTTCTGCTTCAAGCAAAAACTGCGAAAACTTTGTTGCCTCACCTAAGCAAATGGGTAGCATACCACTGGCTAAGGGGTCTAACGCGCCGGTGTGACCCGCTTTTTGAGCCTGATACAACCAACGCACTTTTTGCAATAACTGATTAGATGAGCCGCCCACCGGTTTGTCTAATAAGACAATTCCGTTAATGGCGCGACCCTTTCGACGTTTAGCCATTTAGTCCTGCTCTTCACCTTTATCCTGATGTCGGGCTTCATCTTTAGCTACAACCTCTGACACCAGTGAAGAAATTCTTACCCCTTCGGTAAGCGAATTATCTTCAAAGAAATGCAGATGAGGAACCGAACGCATACGCAAACGCTTTGCCAGCAAGCTTCGCATAAAGCCTTTGTTGTCTTCAAGTCGTTTGACCTGAGCTTTGTGATCTACCTCTTCACCATAAATAGTGACAAAGATTTTAGCGTGGGCTAAATCGCGCGATATTTCAACATCAGAAACCGTAATAAGAGGCATGTCGCCAACACGATGTTTATATTCGTTTTGAATAATGCTGGCGACTTCTTTATGAACCTGCTGGCCCACTCGGTCGGTACGGGAAAATTCACGTGCCATGATATAACTCCTTTAGATATTACACAGACAAAAACGGGGGCGCCCGGCCCCCGCTTTATCTAATGTGCTCGCTGCAGATTAAATCTCGCGGGCAACCTCAATCACCTGGAACACTTCGATCTGGTCACCGACCTTAACATCGTTGTAGTTCTTAACGCCGATACCACACTCCATTCCGTTACGTACATCTTGCACGTCGTCTTTGAAGCGGCGTAATGATTCAAGCTCACCTTCATAAATTACAACGTTTTCACGTAGAACTCGGATCGGTGCACTACGTTTAATTGCACCTTCGGTAACCATACAACCGGCAATTGCACCCAGTTTTGGCGACTTAAATACATCACGCACTTCAGCCAGGCCAATAATTTCTTGTCTGAACTCAGGTGCCAGCATACCGCTCATGGCTGCTTTAACTTCGTCAATCAAATGATAGATAACACTGTAATAGCGCAGGTCTATCTCTTCGCTTTCAAGCACGCGACGCGCAGAAGCGTCGGCACGTACGTTAAAGCCCACCACGATGGCGCCAGAAGCAGCAGCAAGTGTTGCATCAGTCTCGGTGATACCACCTACACCACTGCCCACAATGTTCACTTTCACTTCACTGGTAGACAATTTCGCTAATGATTCAGAAATAGCTTCTACAGAACCTTGAACATCGGCTTTTAATACAATGTTTAACTCGCTAACTTCACCTGAGGCCATATTAGCGAACATGTTTTCAAGCTTCGCTTTTTGCTGACGTGCCAGTTTAAGTTCACGTTTTTTCTGATGGCGCTTGGAAGCAACTTCACGCGCTTTACGCTCGTCGTTAACCACTGCCGCATCTTCACCGGCAACAGGTACGCCTGATAAACCCAGAACTTCTACCGGAGTAGACGGACCCGCAACTTTAATTTCCTGACCATTTTCATCGCGCATTGCCCGAACACGACCGTATTCTTCGCCGCACAACAAGATGTCACCAGCACGTAACTCACCTTCCTGAATCAGGACTGAGGCAACCGGCCCACGACCTTTATCAAGGCGTGATTCGATAACAATACCGCGACCCGGACCTTTATCAACCGCCTTAAGGTCTAACAGTTCGGCTTGCAGATTAATGGCTTCAAGCAAAGAATCAACACCCATACCGGTTTTAGCCGATACGTTAACGAACTGGTGTTCACCACCCCATTCTTCTGAGATAACGTCAAGCTGCGACAGCTCAGTTTTCACACGCTCAGGGTCAGCGGCTTCTTTATCCATTTTGTTAACAGCAACAATCAATGGTACACCGGCAGCACGGCTATGCTGTACCGCTTCTTTGGTTTGCGGCATTACGCCGTCATCGGCGGCCACGACCAGTACAACGATATCGGTTGCAGTAGCACCCCGTGCCCGCATCGCAGTAAACGCGGCGTGTCCCGGCGTATCCAGGAAGGTTACATCGCCATTATCTGACTGAACCTTATATGCACCAATATGCTGGGTAATACCACCGGCCTCGCCTGCCGCTACTTTCGCGCGACGGATGTAATCCAGTAACGAAGTCTTACCATGGTCAACATGACCCATAATTGTAACAACCGGGGCACGAGGTACAATTTCACCGTCGTTGCCATCAGCTAACAATTCTTCTTCAAGTGCATTGTCGTTAACCAGTTCGTATTTATGACCCATCTCTTCAACAACTAAAACAGCTGTTTCCTGGTCAAGAACCTGGTTTATTGTCGCCATCTCACCCATTTTCATCATGGTTTTGATAACGGTATTCGACTTAACGGCCAAACGGCTGGCAAGTTCACCTACCGTAATAGTCGCACCAATTTTTACTACACGCTCAACGGGTTGAGCTGGTTTATTAAAGCTTTGCTTCAAATGTTCTCCTGCATTTTTCTTCGACTTCTTACGACGTCGTGAAGTGCGTTCAACCTGCAGATCTTGTTCATCTTCAGCCTGTTGCGCATAGCGATTAGAATGCAAATGTACTTCTTCGGCTTCTTGACGTTTACGGCGCTCTTCTTCTTCTTTCCAGCGACGTTCGTTTTCTTCAGCCAATTTGCGTGCCTCTTCGGCAGCACGTTTTGCTTCTTCTTCGTATTTCTTTTGCGCTTCTGATTCCTGAGCCTGGCGAAGACGCTCTTCTTCTTTACGAGCGGCTTCCGCTTCGGCTTTCTCAGCGTCGGTCATTTCTGCTTCAGGTTTTGCAGCCGCCTGTTGTTCAGCGGCGTTCTTTTGCGCTTCACGCTTTGCTTTAGCGGCTTCATCAGCTGCTTTTTTAGCTGCTGCATCTGCTGCTGCTTTTTCCTGAGCTATGCGTCTGGATTCTGCTGCTTCTGCCGCTGCTTTTTCTTCGGCTTCCTGCTGCAAGCGAGCTTCTTCTTCCTGACGCTTTTGCTCTTCTACGTCACTACGTTTAACGTATGTACGCTTTTTACGAACTTCAACCTTTACTGATTTAGATTTACCTACATTCAAAGTACTGGTTGTCTTACGTTGCAAAGTCATACGGCTTGGTTCGCTATTGCCACCGGTACTACCGTGTTGTTTGCTCAGATGATCGAGAAGTTGTCGTTTTTCGTCTTCAGTCACCTGTTCATCGGCACCCTTAGTGATGCCGGCATCTTTAAACTGAGTAACCAGACGGTCAACGGTCGTTCCGATGTCACTGGCGAGCTTTTCTACAGATACTTCTGCCATTACGTGTTTATCCCCTTGTTGACCTTATTCTTCATTAAACCAAACGAGATTTCGGGCTGCCATGATAAGTTTACCGGCGCTCTCTTCGTCTAGTTCATCAATATCGCTAATATCGTCAGTGCCTTGCTCTGCCAACTCTTCTAAGTCGGTAATGCCGCGGCTGGCAAGGACATAAGCGACATGCTTGCTCATGCCTTCTATATTCAGTAAGGCTTCTGTAGGTTCAGCACTTTCCAGCGACTCTTCACTGGCCAGCGCCTTAGTGGTCAATACTGCACGGGCACGATTACGCAGCTCTTCAACCGTATCTTCATCTAGCCCATCAATAGCCAGAAGCTCGCTGACAGGCACATAAGCCACTTCTTCCAGCGTACTGAAACCCTCGTCTACCAAGACACCGGCAAACCCTTCATCAATGTCCAGATATTCAACAAATAGCTGCAACACTTTTGAATTTTCTTCTTCGTGTTTTGCATTGAGATCATCAATGGTCATCACGTTTAATTCCCAGCCTGTTAGCTGGCTGGCCAAACGGACATTCTGTCCGCTACGGCCAATGGCCTGAGCCAGATTGTCTGCTTCAACCGCAACATCCATGGTGTTGTTGTCTTCATCGACAACAATAGAAGCCACTTCAGCTGGCGCCATTGCATTGATAACAAACTGAGCCGGGTTTTCGTCCCAAAGCACAATATCAACCCGCTCGCCGCCCAACTCGCCTGAAACCGCCTGAACCCTGGAACCCCGCATACCTACACAGGCACCTACCGGGTCAAGACGTTTATCGTTGGTCTTCACCGCAATTTTTGCCCGCGAACCTGGATCACGTGCAGCTGACTTTATTTCCAGTGTTTCTTCAGCAATTTCAGGAACTTCTAAACGAAACAATTCAACCAGCATATCCGGGTGTGTACGACTGATGAACAGCTGTGCACCCCGGGCTTCAGGGCGGATAACGTAAAGTAATCCGCGTACGCGGTCGCCGGGTCTGAAAGTTTCGCGAGGTAACATGTCATCGCGATAGATAACGCCTTCAGCATTGTTACCCAAATCAACAATGATATTGTCGCGGTTAACCTTTTTAATGGTACCGGTAACCAGTTCGCCTACTTTATCTTCGTACTCAGCAATCATCTGGGCACGTTCAGCTTCACGAACCTTTTGCACAATAACCTGTTTAGCCGTTTGCGTGGTTATTCGGTCAAATTTTATAGATTCAATTTGTTCTTCAACATAATCGCCCAACTGCAATTCAGGTTCATCTACCTGCGCAGCCGATAATGTAATTTCAGCGTACGGATTAGTTTGTTCCTGATCATCTTCAATGATTAACCAGCGACGAAACGTATCGAAGTCGCCGGTGCGTTGATCAATACTTACGCGTACTTCAATGTCACCTACATTTTTCTTTTTTGTTGCGCTGGCAATTGCAAACTCCAACGCTTCAAAAATCTTTTCTCGCGGCACTTGTTTTTCATTTGAAACGGCTTCTGCCACTAACAAAATTTCTTTATTCATGTTCGCCTCACTAATGCTTCCTGATATGAAAGCGCGTGCTGTTCCATTAGTCGAATGTGGGAACAACGTTAGCTTTTTCGATATTCGCCACAGCTAACTGAAACTGCTGGCCATCCACTTCAATACTTACCATGCCGTTATCGCAGGAAAGTAATGGTCCTTTAAAGTTGCGTCTGTTATCCATGGGCATTGTCAGACGAATCTGTACTATTTCACCTACTGCCTGTTCAAAGTGTTTTTCTTTAAACAAAGGGCGATCCATACCCGCAGAAGAAACTTCCAGATTGTATTCGTTGCTGATGGGGTCTTCTACATCCAGAATTGCGCTAACCTGATAACTGACATCCGCACAATCGTCTACGGAGATGCCATTCTCATGCTCGATAAAAACTCTCAAAATCGAGTGTTTACCGGCTCGAACATACTCGACACCCACAAGTTCGAAACCTAAAGCCTCAACCGCAGGCTCCAACATTTCGGTCAGCTTATCTTCAAGCTTTGCCAATCCTAACCTCCAAAAACAAAAAAAGGGCCTAAAGCCCAACTGATATTTAACACCCTGTTTGAGCAGCTATGGCTCAATGTCGATACAACAAAAAGCCCCGGACCAGCGGGGCTTTTTGGAAAAAACTGAACCCAAACTACCAAACCGGCAGTTGCACACATTTTTTAATACGATACTTATCGTTAATTAAAAAATGGCTGAAACCAAATAATACCCGAAGGTATCTTTACTTCAGCTGGTTATGTGGCCATAGTATACTGACTCTGACCGCACTTGGCAACCTCAGGTTACTCCTCTTCCCAACGTGCTTTTATTGTCAGTATTTCATCCAAATTTTGTTCCAGCAGTTCTATTAGCCGGGGCTCAAAGTGTCGGCCTTTTTGCGCGTTCATCTCGGCCAGGGTCTCCTCTATGCTCCAGGCTTCCTTATAAGGGCGTTTGCTGGTGAGAGCATCAAAAACATCGGCAACCGCTACAATTCGGCCTTCAACAGGTATTTGTTCGCCTTTCAAGCCATACGGATAACCACTTCCATCCCATTTTTCATGATGCGTTAATGCCACTGATTTAGCAATTTGTAACAGTTTGGAGTCCGCATCGCCCAGAATTTCTGCGCCAATAAGCGGATGTGTTTTCATAATATCGAATTCTTCGTTTGTCAGCCTGGCTGGTTTTTGCATAATGGCATCGGGAATTCCTATTTTTCCAATGTCATGCATAGGTGCGGCGTGTAGTAAAATATCGGCTTGCGCGGGGGTGAAACCGTAGGCCAGTGCTAACACCTTAGAAAAGTGGCTCATGCGTAAAACATGCATGCCGGTTTCGTTATCTTTGTATTCAGCGGCCCTGCCTAACCGTTGAATAATCTGCATACGGGTGCGGCGTAATTCGTCCGCTTGAACCAACGACAGATGGGTTTTAACTCGCGCCAGCACCACTGAGGGCGATATGGGCTTGGTGACGTAGTCTACTCCCCCCACTTCAAAGCCCCGTGTTTCATCGTGTTCATCACTTAATGCGGTAACAAATATCACAGGTATTGCACTTGTTTTACGCTGTTCTTTTAAAGTTTGACACACCTCGAAGCCGGTCATGCCCGGCATCATCACATCCAGTAAAATGAGTTCAGGCAGCTGAGTGGTGGCTAACCGTAGTGCTTCTTCGCCATTTTTGGCAAAGATTAAGTGATAATAAGGGGCTAGAAGCTGTTTTAGTACGCGTAAATTAACGGGTTCATCATCTACCAGCAATAACGTAGCGGTTCGTTCCGTGTTTAGCATCGGTTATACCTCTTCTGCAACGCTTTGCAGTTGGGCCAACAATAATTGTAGCTTATCGGCCGCGTTTTCAAACTCAAAGTCGTCAATATCGGTGATGATATCTTGTAGTTCATGATTGTAATGGCCCGCTGGCATCGCCTGTACCGCTTCTAAATGTGCTTCGTTCACCTGGTTTTGAACCACACTGGTATGCAATGCCTGAACCGCTCGTCGTAATGGATCTGCATCAAAATTACCGTTTTCTTTTTTAACATCGGCGACGTTGTTAAGTGCCGACTCTGCGCGTAGATGCTTAACCTGAAATGTGAGCATCTCAATAAGATCCTGCGCTTTACTTGTTTGAGTCGCGCTTTGCTCAAGCTGTCTGAAGCTGGTCATCAACAAGTTAAGCCCTAAATTTCCGGTCACGCCTTTTAGCGAATGACTCACCGATTTAATGGTTTGAATATCGCCCGTGGCCACCGCGTTTTGCAACGTGGCAAACGAGGTATCAAACCCACTCAAAAAACGATTAATCTCAACAATATGGGTGGCTTTGTCGCCCCACAAAAGCTCACCTTTTGCCCAGTCGACCATATGAACCTGATCAGCGTCTACCAGCTCAGTAGTCGTCGGCTCGGGGATAGCATCAATAAGACCTAAAACACGGGCCATTTCGCGGTTAAGCTGTTCGTAATCAACGGGCTTGTTGGCAAAGCCTTCCATACCCGCTTCCATTGCAGCGGTTTTGTCCTGCACCAAGACACTTGCGGTTAACGCAATAATCGGTAACGTTGGCAACTTTGTTTGTTGTTCGAACGCTCTACGCTGGCGCGCCGCGCTCAGACCATCAAGCACCGGCATTTGCAAGTCCATCAACACCAGATCAAATTTATGGCAGGCCATTAAATCTACCGCTTCCTGACCATTTCTGGCTACCTCTGTGCTATGTCCGTGACGCTTAAGCATCAGACAAATCAGGTCAATATTTTGTTTAATATCATCAACCACCAGAATGTGCTGAGGCGGCACTTCCAGTTCGCTGTCGCTAATACATCGCTCGTTAGCTTTTGCTATCGCCAGAGGTAATTCAAAATAAAATTCGCTGCCCTGTTCAGGTTCGCTTTTAGCCGAAATTTTCCCGCCCATCAACTCTACCAATTGTTTGCTGATGGTCGTTCCCAAACCCGTGCCGCCAAATTTTCGACTCATGGTGGCATCGGCCTGCGCAAAAGCATCAAATACGCGCGATAACTGGTCCTTACTCATCCCAATTCCGGTATCGCGGATCGTAAAGCCGACCCAACCAGGTGCTGCTGGCCCTACTTTTAACGTAATGCTGCCCTGACTGGTAAATTTAACCGCATTGTTAATAAGGTTGCCAAGAACCTGGCGAATACGCTCAGGAGCCCCGTTATAGGCGGGCTTCAAACCGTCTTCCATAACAATTTCAAGCTCTAACGACTTACGCTTTGCTTCAAGCCAGAAAGTACTGATCACGGTGTCAACTTCTTCGCTTAGAATAAAGTTACGCAATTCTAAGTCGAGTTTGCCTTTATCAAGTTTGGCGCTATCTAGTATGTCATTTAATAAATGCAGCAGCGATCGGGCCGAACGGTTAATGTTAACCACATGCTTGTGTTGCTCTTTGTTCAACTTCTCATGCAGCATAATGTCACTAAAGCCGATGATGGCATTCATTGGTGTGCGAATTTCATGGCTCATATTTGCCAAAAAGGCAGAGCGCGACGCGGCGGCCTGCTCAGCGCCTACCTTTGCTTCAACCAGTTCTTCTTCCATAATACGGCGTTCGGTAATATCAAAAATGAAACCATCTAGCCAACTTACACCTTCGTCTTCACTTTTAACCTCAACACCCTGCTCTCTAAACCACCGAATGCTGCCATCGCGATGAATAATTCGATACTCAAGTACAAATGAGCTTTGCGACTGGATGGCTTTTTTAATACGTGAAAGATCGTCCGGGTGATAGAGATCCATAAAGCTACGTCGGGGGTTGGGTAAAACAAAGTCGCTGGCTGGATACCCTGTCATACTTTTCACCGCATCGGAGATAAAAAGCATCGGCCAGCCTGGTTCTTCTAAGCATCGATAGGCAAGGCCAGGAACATTATTAAAAAACGACCTGAACTTTGCTTCGTTGCTACGCAGCTTTCTTTCCATTTCGATGCGCTCACGAATATCGCTTATAAAGGCAACAAAGTAGTGCATACCAGCAACTTTTGTATGGCCAACACCCACCCTTACAGGAATAAAGTCTCGGGCTTTATTTAAAATTCTGACTTCTTTTGTTCCGCCAAGCAGTTCACTACCCATAGCGTGGAGGCTATTGGTCACCAACGCCTGATCGTATAAGTAACGGCGATACTCTGGAATAAGTTTTCGAACATTCTGGTCAATTAGTTCATCCCGGTGATAACCGGTAATATCGCAGACCGCATTGTTGGCATTGATGATATCGCCTTTACTATCAAAGGTAAGAATGCCATCAACAGCAGTATCCATCATAGCCAACAAGGTACGCTGACTGTGGTTGGCTTTTTTAGAGGCGTTTCGGTATTTAACCAAAAGAGTTACGCCCAATACAATTGTGATAAAAATGACAATGACTAAAGCGACGGCAGCGGCGAGAAATATCGAGATCTCCCCGTGTTCACTGGGTATTTCTGCATTGGAGGGAGCAACAAAACGGGCGGCGGTCATGCCGGTATAGTGCATCGCACAATTTGCCAGGCCCATAACCACACTGGCGGCACCCACAATACGATAACGCGTACCGGCGAAGCGCTTCAGGCGTGATAAACCAAATCGAATCCAAATAGCCAACATGGCTAAACCCATAGCCACTACAATTGATAAACCGAAAAACCACGGGCTATATTTGAGCAAAGCCGACATTTCCATGGCCGACATACCGGTATAGTGCATCGCACCAATTCCCGCACCGGTTAAGAATCCGCCGGTTAAAATTTGGCGCACAGCAATAGATTGGCCGGTGAGGATAGACAGCGCTACCCACCCGGCAATCCATCCTGGAATGTACGAAAGAAACGTAGTCCACAAGTCGTAGTTTACCGGCGTACCCAAATCAAAGGCCAGCATGCCTACGAAGTGCATGCCCCAGATACCGGTACCCAGGGCCATACTACCGACCGCCAGTAAAGTATGTCTTTGTAAAACACTGGAAACTAGAGCCGCCTGATTAGCAACAGTAAATGCCATAAACGATGCGAAAACAGCAATCGTTACTGACAGTAAAACAAGCGAAGAAGAATATGCGCCGGACAGCACAATTGCATTAGCAGGGATTTGAAAATACCCTAGCGCCCACTCGAAAAACTGCATGTTGTTCTGACATCCCTTTGTAATATAGGTGCTAGTGTAATAAAAAATTCAATAGCTGATTTCAGTTGTTCAAATACAACTTTTTTAATGTCGGTATTTTAGCAATTCAAAGGACTGGCGGGGGTATAATAGTTTTCGTTAATGTATTGGAACCAATACGAAAAAATAAAAAGCAGGCCAATAGATATAAATTTTGAAGTATTAAAGCGATAAACAAAAAAGGCCACTCGATAAGAGTGGCCTCAAATGTGGTTGCGGGAGCTGGATTCGAACCAACGACCTTCGGGTTATGAGCCCGACGAGCTACCAGACTGCTCCATCCCGCGCCAGAAATATTGTTACAACATTAACTGTTGTGAGTACTAAACGTACTTTATAGCAACTGTTCGGTTTGGTTGCGGGAGCTGGATTTGAACCAACGACCTTCGGGTTATGAGCCCGACGAGCTACCAGACTGCTCCATCCCGCGTCCGAACTAACCTTGAGTGACTCAGCGTTTAATGACTGGCTTCGCTCAAGTGGTGCGTATTATACATAGCCGCGAAGACTTGGCAAGGGCCCTATTCGTTTATTTATTCAGAACGTGTTTGTTCGATGAATAATTAATCGAAGTGAGTGTTATTCACCCGTTATTGCTAACTCGATGCTTTTATTATCTGAACTTTTCCATTTTTTCAGCTAACTTAAAATCTAATTCGCTTAAACCGTTTACATCGTGTGTAGTCAGACGAACGTCCACCTTATTATAGACATTAAACCATTCAGGATGGTGGCGAAGTTTTTCAGCCCATATTGCCATTTGTGACATCCAGCCAAAGGCTCGAATAAAGCTTTTAAATTTAAACGTCTTTTTAATACAGTCACCTTCACGCTCCCAAAGAACATCATCAGAACACAATTTATTCAGTTCATCTAAAGCGCGGTTAATTTGCTCGTCTTTCATTTTTGTGGTCATGATGTTTTTCCGTTATTGATGTGAAGATTGATGCCTATATGAATGTTTAGCAAATTAGTAGGGGTGAATCGACCTTACGGTTCTCAAACACAGCATTTCATGCCCTTTCATTTGCCAAAAAAACTTTACAAGCTTTGTACAGTAATGCGTTTTCTTACCACAAACTATTGCCCATTAACCATCCTGTTTTTACAAGATTGTATTAATGTAAATCTATTTTATGACTTTATGCCTATAAACACATACTTATATAGAAATCGCTATTTATACAAAGGCTGCATCGGCGCTGGTAGTAAAGATAAGGAGCTGCATGGATTTTCCTCAGGTAAACGAAGTTTACTCGTTGATAAACGACAAGTTAGAAATTTGGCTTGAAGAGGGCATCAAGCTTTTACCCAATCTCGTGGTGGCTATTTTTATTGCGATATTGTTTGGCATAGTATCCAAGATTGCCGGCAAACTTATACAGAGGTTACTTCGCAGTGCCTTTGAGTCAAGACAAATCGCCGACCTTATTACCGCGATATTCAAGGTCATTATTCTTGTTGCCGGTATGTTTATTGCGCTTGACTTTGTAGGGCTACAAGGAACGGTCACATCGCTTTTAGCCGGTGCGGGTATTGTCGGACTTGCCATTGGTTTTGCGTTTCAGGACATTACAGAAAACTTTATTGCCGGTATTGCTATGGGCATTCGCAAGCCGTTTCAAATTGGCGATGTTATTGAGGCTGAAGGAGTGTTTGGCAATGTTGAAGCCATTAACTTAAGAAACACTCTGGTAACCACCTTCCACGGTCAACGCGAAATCATTCCCAACAAAATATTATTTCGAAACGTAATGACGAATTATTCGGCATTGGGGGTTCGCCGGATAGAGATTCCGGTAGGCATTTCGTATGCCGATGATCCTGCTCGCACACGCGACATATTAAAAGAAGCCTTAAATAAAAAAGATTACGTAATCAATAAGGAAGAAACCACCGTATACGCTAAGGGCTTTGGAGACTCAAGTATAGATTTGTTGGTTTGGTTCTGGATTAAGTATCCCGGCGAAACCGGCTTTATGGAAGCGCGTCACGATGCGGTAGTGGCTATACATCGTGCCTTAAAAGATGCCGACATCCTTATTCCATTTCCTATTCGTACATTGGATTTTGATGCTAAAGGCGGCACTAAACTCGATACGATGCTGAGTTCCGGTCAGTCCGAAACTCACTCAGATAACGACGCTAATATAAGAAGTAGCGCCAATAGTAACTCGTCTGCCGAAGCAAGTAATGCCGATGCAGACCGTTAATATCACTATAGAAGGAAACATAAAATGACATCACTTTTAGATTCAAAACAGCTTAGAAACCGTTCTTTTGTTGTACTTGCTGCTTTTTTAGCATCAATGTTAGCCGGTTGTTCAACCATGGAAGGCGCAGGTGAAGACATCGAAGACGCAGGTGAAGAGGTTTCAGAAGCGGCTGAAGATGCCTCAAATTAATGTGCACTGATTAACGCAAAGCGGGCAGTCCTGAGCTGCTCGCTTTTTATCCCACCTACTTGACTTGCTCGTGTATTTGTCCGCTAGTTTCCCTTCCCCACTCTTTTAAAAAGCCATAGGTGCTAACAAAAGCAGAAATAATAACGTTAATTGCTATTAGTCTGTTGAATGATGTCAGGTTTTATTAATAAAATGTGATGATGGATGTTCATTGAAGCGAATAATCAGTCTTGGAAAAATCTCGTAATTCTTTACCTGTTAATTTAAATCGCATTGACCTTAATTTATTTGCGGTCTTTGATGCGATTTACACTGCAGGCAGTTTGACTAAAGCTGCAGATGTATTGTGCATTACACAGCCCGCGGTAAGTAATTCATTAGCACGCTTGCGCGACATGCTGAGCGACCCGCTGTTTGTCCGAACCGGTCATAGCATGACACCTACCCCCGTCGCTCAGAATATTATCGTTCCGGCGCGTGAAGCGCTTAAATTATTGCGAACCAGTGTTCAGGATAGCCACACTTTCAATCCTTTAACCTCTGAAAAAGCCTTCAATTTTGCCAGTAGAGATTTGCTAGAAGTCAGTATTATGCCGCGTCTTATGGCTCGTTTACAAAGTGCGGCTCCTGGAATAAGCCTCACAAACTATGAAGTAAACCGCCCTAATGTAGTTTCAGCCATGGCCAGCGGCAGTCTGGATTTTTTTGCGGACGCCTCGACATTTACTGATGCTCATCTTTGTAAGCAAAAAATTGCCGATGACAATTTTGTTGTACTTGCCAGAAAAAATCACCCGGCTCTAACCGAAGGTATCAACCTGGATATTTTTTTGAGGCTGGGGCACATTAATGTATCACAGCGAAAGTCTGGCCCCGGGCCTATTGATATCGCATTAGATAAACTAGGCAAACGCCGGCGTATTGTAATGCGTGGTCAGCATTTTCTGACTGTACCCAGCACGGTGGTAAAAACGGATTTAATTACCTGCATGCCTTATCACTTAGCTAAACACTACGACCTGGACATTTTTGAACTGCCTTTTACATTGCCTCCTATAGAGTACTTTTTATATTGGCATGTGAGCGCCGATCACGATCAGGCTCATAGATGGATGCGAGAACAGATTCTTAGTGTGGCCCAGGCTTTTCAACCTCATTAATAACGTCCGGTTGTGCCGGCGAAAAGTACCCGGCTTATCGTTTTTCATTCTTATGTATATTCCCTTGCACGCCAGCTATTTTAATCTTTGCTTTACTTACCTGTACGTCAGCTGTGTTCTGACATCTAAGCATTAAACGCCCGACGAGGATACTATGGGAATTTTGGTAAAAGGCTTGCTGGCTTCAGTTGCGATTTCATGCGCATTTTCAGTGCAGGCTGATATAGAAACTGATTTAACCAATATTTGTCATCTGGTTAATACCGATGATAGAAGTGGGTTTAGAAAGAAAATTCGTACCGTTGAAATCGATTACCGGCTAAAGCTTCAGGATTATTATGAAGGCATAACCTGCAATGGTCATAGCCTGGTGCGTACCGCGATATTAAAAAATTCGTTAGGGGTAGGCACATTACTGGTAAAAACCTTACCCAGAAACCACCTTAAGTCACCCGAACAAGACGGTGTTACTTTACAAGCCTGGGTAAACCAACGGGGCCTTCAGCGCAATAAAATAGCAAAAATTTTGCAGCATCGACTTTAATTCGATTCATTATAAGCATGCCTGGACAGTACAAGCAGCTGCATTTCTGTAATTGTTAACTGGCAACAGACCCTGCCTGTACGCGCAAAGCTAGCTTTATACAACTCAAACACCTTCTACGCCCTCTGACTACTAAGAGGGCGTAGTTCGTTTTATTAGGTAACTTTTGAGCGCCAGGACTTCCTATAATGCTATTTAAAATAGATGACACTTACGTATACAATTTTAACTTTAAATAACAATAACTTAATCAATGTTCATCCGAAATTTAGCCGTTTTGGTTATTGTTTGAAATACCTTTGTATCGGCACTGATGTTTTTCTGAACGATAAAATAGACTTTAATGTTTACCAAGCAAACACACTGTCTTCTAAATTGAACTTCACACAAAGGATGTAACCATGTTGAAAATTGTTAAAACATCTCTGTCTATCGCCGCAGCGTCATTGATTTTCTGCGGAACGGCAAACGCCAGCATTGAAAATGCACTGGCTAATATCTGTACTATTGTTGAGGCCGATGATAAAGGCGAATTACGTAAAAAAATGCGTGCGGTACAATCAGACTTTCGTCTAAAACTACACGATTACTATTCGGGTATCACCTGTAATGGCCAAAGCCTTATTCGCACCGCAATTCAAAGCAATTCTGTTGAAGTTGGTACTCTGTTGGTGAAAAAAATGCCTTCACGTGAGCTGCAAAACCCCGAATCAGATGGCAAAACATTACAAGCCTGGATTGCTGAGAATGGTTTTCAAACCAACGCTATTGCAAGCGAGGTTCAACAACGTATCTAGGCATTAGTCTGCTACGTTGAACCATGTAAAACTTTCAACATGGTAGTGGGTTCGCCCACACTCTGCGGCCTCTTATTGAGGCCGCACCTCGTTTTAGCTTAGTCTGAGTAGCGCACTTCACATGCCTTGGTGGTGAATAATTACCGCTTATGTACCACTACTTCTTGCTACGAACTATCGTTAATCTATTTACTGAAACGCTTTTTGTTATCTTTGTCGGACCTGTTAAACCCGGCTTGGTTTATCGTTTCGGCTCATCCTGATTAAGCATGCCACAATAAATCACTTCGAAAAACTTACACTGGATACTCTACAAATCACCCGTTTGTTAATTTACCCTGTGAATAACACGCTTTTTGACCCAGTGAAGAAAATTTTCTGCATATTATCCTTCGTTAAAATTCATTCTGTTTAGCTTTGCTTCATTGAACAACATTTAAATGTCGTGCAAAACACCGTATTAAACACAATAAAAAAGCGAAGCTTACAAAAGCTCCGCTTTATTGTTGATCGCCTGGCAAATCACAGGCGCGTTATTTTAATGCTCAGGCCTTAAACATATTTTCGCCAATACTCATTAAGCTGCCAGCCCCGGCACGAACACCGGCAGCATGCGACTGACTACGCGGTAACAAACGTTCGAAGAAGAATCGGGCTGTTTCAACTTTACCCTGGTAAAAATCAGACTCAGTCGAACCTTCCGATAGTTTAACTGATGCAGTTTTAGCCATTCTGAGCCAATAATACGCAAAAGTGACATAGCCTGAATACATTAAATAATCTACCGATGCGGCCCCTAGCTCGTCGGGGTTGGTCGCGACCTGGCTACCGACATGCTGAGTTAGCTGCTGCCACTGTTGCATATACTCTTGCAAGGTATCACACCATTGTTGTTGGTGCTCATCACCACTAAACGATTGACAATATTCAGCGATCTCACGAATAAACACACCCAACAGTTCGCCTTTTGACCCCAAAACCTTACGTCCCAATAAATCCAGTGCCTGAATACCGGTAGTCCCTTCGTATAACGTGCTAATTCGGGTATCGCGAGCCAGCTGTTCCATCCCCCACTCGCTAACATAGCCGTGACCACCAAATACCTGAATACCATAGCTGGTGGCTTCCTGGGCAGTTTCGGTTAAAAAGGCTTTAACAATAGGTGTTAATAAAGCCAACCGTGATTCAGCCAATTGCTGTTCTTCAGCTGATCCGCTATGTTGCGACACATCGACCTGCTGCATACAGTAATACGCCAGCGCCCGGCCGCCTTCGGCAAAGGCTTTCTGGGTCAATAGCATACGTCGTACATCCGGATGTACAATAATTTCGTCGGCGGGGGCAGAGCCGTCGCGCTGCGTGGGTGAACGAAACTGAACCCTATCTTTGGCATAACGCAAGGCGCCCTGAAGTGCCGCTTCACTGGCCGCCATGCCTTCAAGGCCAGTACCGATACGCGCCACGTTCATGAACGTAAACATACAATTCAGACCGCGGTTTTCAGCACCAATTAAAAAGCCTTTTGCATTATCAAAATTGATCACACATGTAGCGCTTCCGTTGATGCCCATTTTGTGCTCAATGCTGCCACAGCTGACCTGGTTGCGGTCGTCCACTTCGCCGTCTTCGGTCACATTGAATTTTGGTACAATAAACAATGAAATACCTTTAGTACCCACCGGAGCATCTGGTAATCGCGCTAGCACAATATGCACAATATTATCGGTAAAGTCGTGTTCGCCTGCCGAGATAAAGATCTTAGTCCCGGTTAATGAATATGAACCGTCTTCATTCGGCGCGGCTTTACATCGCAATAATCCTAAATCTGAACCGCAGTGCGCTTCGGTCAAGCACATTGTACCGGCCCACTGCCCTTCAATTAATTTAGGTAAAAAGCGCGCTTTCTGCTCATCGGTGCCATGACTTAAAATGGTTGAAATACAACCTTGCGACAAACCCGGGTACATAGCCCAGGCGTGGTTTGCACCCGAAAAATACTCGGCAATAGACGTAGCCAGAGAATACGGCAGACCCTGGCCGCCCCATTTTTCCGGATGAGACATACTGGGCCAGCCACCTTCAACATATTGCTGGTAGGCTTCTTTAAAACCTTCGGGAGTAGTCACGGCGCCTTCATTAAAAGTACAGCCCTGCTGATCACCCACCTGATTAATAGGTGCCAGTATATTATCTGCAAATTTGGCTGCTTCAGTATGAATGGCTTTTACTAAATCCTGAGAGGCATCAGTAAAACCTAACCGGTCGTAATGAGATTGAAAGTCGAAAAGTTCATAGGCAACAAATTGAGCGTCGCGTTGGGGGGATTGATAATTTTCCATCGATAGGCCTGCTTAAAAGTAACTGGTCTGACAAGACTTTGCTAATAGCCTGATACTAAGTAAGCAAACTCAATCAGCCAAGTTGATTGGGCTGATACCAAACTATCACTATATTGAATACAGCGATACAGGTCAGGTACATCGGTGCCAAACCGCCTACTGCCAGAAATACCCGGGCCTACACAACATTTGACAATTTACTTCTAGCGCGCAATAACAGTAATCAATCATTATTTCATCTGGAGTAAATTTATGGATCCGCTATTAAATTTTCAGGGGCAGGTTGCTCTTATCACTGGCGCCGCTGACGGCTTTGGCCGGTTACTGGCTGATGCACTGGCTTACCGTGGCTGCAAGTTGGTGTTAACTGATATTAACGAAGACAAACTCGCTCAGGCAGTAAAAGATTTACGTGAAGCAAGTGCCGATGTGGTCAGCATGGTGGGCGATATAGCCAAAGAAAGCACCAACGAGGCATTGGTTAAGCTGGCTTTGGAAAGCTATGGTCAACTAGATATTGCGGTTAACAACGCAGGAGTGGCTCATCAACCTGGCGCATTACATACTATGGATGAAGCCACTATCGACATGCAGCTGGGGGTTAACCTTAAAGGCGTGCTGTTTGGTATGAAGCATCAAATTCCGGCTATGGTGGCCAATGGTAAGGGTCATGTGCTTAATGTCAGCTCTATGGCAGGCTTAGGCGGTGCACCTAAAGCTGCACCGTATGCGGCGGCTAAACACGGGGTTATGGGGATCACCAAAACTGCGGCGGTAGAATATGGCCGTAAAAATGTACGGGTAAACGCCATTTGCCCTTTTTTCAGCCCCACTAATTTGCTGAATCTGGGCGGATTTACCTCTGAGGAAAGCCGTGCTCAGCTGGCTGCTGGCTGCCCTATGAAACGAATGGCTGATCCGCAGGAAGTGGTTAATACAATGGTGTTGATGCTGTCGCCGGGAAACAGTTTTATGAACGGACAGGCCATTGCCTTAGACGGTGGCATGAGTGCCTGGTAAGTAACCCGTTAAATGCCAGGTGTACAATACAAACAGGACCCAACGTCCTGTTTGTAGTTAAGAACAACCCCTTTTATTTACGTTTTATCAGGGCAGTAACACCAACTTACCCATTACAGCTCGGTCGTTTAGTTTCTGTAATGCCTGGCTAACGTTGCCCAGAGTATAGGTACTGTCGATAACCACCTTAACTTTATTCTGCTGATACCAGGTGAGTAGTTCTTGCATGTTTTGCATAAATACTTTGGGAGACTTTTGGGTAAAAACGCCCCAAAAGACGCCCACTAGCGAGTAGCCTTTTACAAGCGCCAAATTAACCGGCATTTTTGGTATCTTGCCACTGGCAAAGCCCACTACTAACAACCGCCCTTCCCAGGCCATACTGCGACTTAGCGTATCAAACGTGTCACCACCCACACATTCATACACAACATCGGCGCCCTTACCGTCGGTCAGGCGTTTAAGCTCTTCTTTTAAATCATTCTGACTGTAGTTTATACCGGCATCTGCACCGTTTTCTTTGGCCAGAGCCAGTTTAGCTTCACTCGAGCATACCGCAATAACCCGGGCCCCCATAGCCTTGCCTATCTGTACTGCAGCCAAGCCTGTTCCACCCGCTGCGCCAGTCACTACCAGCGTTTCGCCAGGTTGCAGGCCGGCGCGTTGCTTTAAGGCATGGTGGGCCGTGGCATGGGCGGTGATAAGTGCCGCCGCTTCAATCATGTCGATAAAGTCTGGTAGCGGCATAACCTGCTGAGCCGGCACCACCACCTGTTCGGCAAAGCCACCCAGTTGACACACCGCCGCCACTTTCTGACCTACCGATAAATGCTGAACCTTGTCGCCCACCGCGCTGATGATTCCGGCTACTTCACAACCCGGCGTAAACGGAAAATCAGGGGTTAGCTGATATTGCCCTTGCACCAGCAATGCATCAGGAAAATTTACGCCGCACGCATTAGCCTGAATACGCACCTCATGCGAATCCGGCTCAGGCAACGCTATCGCTTCGACCGTCAGGTCACTCACCGGCCCAAACTCATGACACTGTACTGCCTGCATAGTTAAAGAATCAGACATTCGGCTTCTCCTCATTTACAACATTCATTGCCATGGTCGCAAGTGGTGCCACCATTCGGTCCATTTCAGCGGCTTTGTCGCTTGACGCATTACCATCATGAGCGCGTTTCACCACCCCCTGAATAATCGCGGCAAGCCTGAAAAAACTAAACGCCAGGTAAAAAGGCCAGTTTTCAATGCCACCGATATTACGCCGTTTACAGTATGCCTTTACATATTCCTGCTCAGAAGGAATACCCAGGGCAGCGCGATCTAACCCGCCCAGCCCGGGCGCCTGAGGTAAGTTCGCCGGTAGCCGTAATTGCATACACTGATAAGCTAAATCGGCAAATGGGTGACCTAATGTTGACAGCTCCCAGTCAAGAATGGCTAATATCTCAGTCGATTGTTTGCTGCTAAAAATCATGTTGTCCAGACGAAAATCTCCATGCACAAGCGCAACCTGACCATCGTCTACAGGAATATTGCTGTTAAGATAGGTAATCAGCGCTTCCATAGGCTGCAAATCTTGTGTTTGTGAGGCCCGATACTGGGTGGTCCAGCGTTCAACCTGTCGCGCAAAATAATTACCTGGCTTGCCGTAGTTTTCTAGTCCAACACTGGCGGGGTCAATCTCGTGTAAGGCTGCCAGGGCCTTATTCATGGCATCGTACATCTGGCCGCGAACCGAGTTATCGGTGATTTTACTGAGCGCGGCTTCCCAATATATAGCGCCTTCGACATATTCCATAATGAAAAACAGACTGCCAATCACTGTGGTATCTTCACACAAATGAATCATTTCAGGAACGGGCACATCGGTGCTCGCCAAAGCCTGCATTACTCTATATTCACGGTCAACGGCATGGGCCGATTTTAACAGTGCGCCTGGGGGCTGACGGCGTAACACATAGCGACCGACAGGAGTCGTCAGTAAGAAGGTTGGGTTTGACTGGCCGCCACTAAATTTTTCATACGCGGTAACCTCGCCCAGTTCAGGCACCTGAGCCTGTAAATACCGGTTGAGCTCGTTCTTATCTAGCTGGTTCACTTTCATTGCGCGATTGTCTCCCTGCCTGTTTTTATCGGGCTTTCTTTTCTATAAGACTTCTGCCAAGTTGCATCATATGCACCTGATCTGGGCCGTCTGCCAGCCGCACCGTTCGGGCGTACGCATACATAGCTGCTAGTGGCGCATCCTGGCTTGTCCCCATGGCTCCAAACATCTGAATGGCTTCATCTATCACCCGGCACGCCATTTTTGGGGCCACAATCTTTATCGCAGCAATCAGATCTTTGGCCACTTTGTTGCCGTGGCGATCCATTTGATCAGCCGCTTTCATGGTCAGCAAACGTGCCTGCTCGATATCGCAGTGCATCTGCGCAATAGACTCGCGCACCGATTGCTGTTTGGCCAGCGGCTTGCCAAAAGCAACACGCTGGTTTACCCGCTCGCAGGCCATATCCAGTGCACGCTGTGCACAGCCAATCAACCGCATGCAGTGATGAATACGCCCGGGCCCCAAACGCCCTTGTGCAACTTCAAACCCGCGTCCCTCGCCTAAAATAATATTTTCGACAGGCACTTTAACATTGTCGAATATAATTTCGGCGTGCCCCACCGGCTCATCTAGCATATTCATCGCTGACATCGGGCGTACAATAGTCACGCCGGGAGTCTCGATAGGGACCAAAATCTGCGACTGTTGTTGGTGGCGGGCGGCATCAGGGTCGGTTTTGCCCATCACAATCAGTATTTTGCAATTTTCGTTCATGGCCCCACTGATATACCACTTTCGACCATTGATAACATAATTATCACCGTCGCGGCGAATAGAGGTTTCAATGTTAGTGGCATCACACGAGGCCACATCAGGTTCAGTCATGGCAAAGGCAGAACGTATCTGGCCTTCTAGCAACGGCTTTAACCAGGCTTCCTGTTGCTCTGAACTGCCGTATTTTGCCAAAACCTCCATATTACCGGTATCAGGTGCGCTGCAATTGAAAATTTCTGAACTAAACAGAACCCGCCCCATAATTTCACACAAGGGCGCATATTCTAAATTGGTCAGACCTGCCCCATACGGTTTGTACTCCTCGGGCATAAACAAATTCCACAAGCCCTCTGCCCGGGCTTTTTGCTTAAGCTCCTCCATAACCTTTGGGGTACGCCATTGATTATGCGCATCGCTAAATAGCGTGCCGTATTCCTGCTCGATGGGATAAACATGCTTGTCCATAAAGGCGGTTAACTGCTCGGCCAGGCGGGTAGTTTTTTCATTATATTCGAAGTGCATTCTGTCTCCTTCACTTACGCATAAGTGATGTGTTGAGCCCGTTCTTGTGAGCTTAGATGGGGAACCGTATTAAAGCTATGTAAGGCCCAGCTTTGGGGTTTGACAATAAGCCGGGTAATACTGGTATTCTGAACTTGCAGATTCAGCTTGATGATATCCTGAGCGCAAAGCCCCAGTGTCAGACCTACTGCGCTGGCAATAACACCACCACTGGTGGCGATAACCACGCGTTCATGCTGGTGGCTCATAATATAATTGAGCCCTTCGCGCACCCGCCCTAAAAAATCAGTCCAGGTTTCAGCGTGTTCGTTTACATCAAGTTGTCCGCTGGACCACGCATGCATGCTTTTTCGCAGCGTTTTAAACCAAACCCGGCGATCAGGCTCTGGGTTATTTTGTTCAGGGTTCTGCTTCAAAAACGCATTTACGATCTGTACAAAATCAAACTCGTTAAAATGCGGCAAAGACTCTGTTACTGGTTGCTTCAAAGCATCAGTAATGGCATGCAGCGTATGCTGCTGGCGCATAAGGGTACCGCTGTAAAAACTATCAAACTGCAGTTGACTCTGGGCCAGCCACTCGCCCAGCCACAAAGCCTGCTGGCGGCCCAGTTCGCTAAGAACATCATAGTTTTTCTGACCAAACGAAGCCTGACCATGGCGTACCAGATAAATCTCTGTCATAACTGCTGAGTATCGTGTTTTTTACAATACTAGGTGAAGCCGCTCAATAAGTTTAATTGATATTCTGAATAAGGGTTTATTCACTCATGTTATCTGACAAACTGTGCTTGAATAGCTTACTTCGGTACGCACTACGCTTATGCAGCCGGTTTGCTATGGCTTTTCGATGCTAATTAAAAATTCGGCGGCAGGCCATCCGGTTATAAGGGGGTAAGGTTCAGGAGGTATGAAATGAATGGGTGGCAAAGCGAGCGGCTACTGCCTCACCCGGATGTAATTGCAGCTGGTTAAATGCGATAACATTCAGCCGAGCGTATAACAGGGTTTCTCCACACGTCAGCGTTACCTGATAATGCCCACCGTCTTCAGGTGTCACAGCCTGAACCGTGCATATAAAACTATTCGTTGCACTGGTGGTCGCACTAAGCTCACGGTCAATAGTGACAGCTTCGGCACGAATTGACAAAGTGACTGCATTATTGTGAACAAAGAGATGTTCGGCGTATAACGTTTGTCCCTCGCAACAAAACTCAACCAAACCATGGTTGTGAACGGTAACAACATCGCCGTGCAATAAGCCAAAGCGCGACGCTGTTATTGCTGTTTTACCCTGATAAATCTGATCAAGTACCTTGCCGGTTGGCCCGTGGTAGATTATGCGTCCCTCTTCAACATACAAAAGCGAAGGGCAATACACTGACAAATCGGTTAAATCGTGACTTACCAGCAACATAGGTAGCCCGGCGGCCGATAAACGTCGTAGGTAGCTTAAAATGTCATGTCGACTGTGTGAGTCCAAAGCGCTCACTGGCTCATCAAGCAGTAAAATATCCGGCGCGTTTAAAATGGCTCGCGCCAGTGCCACACGCTGCGCCTCGCCTCCCGATAAACTGGCTGGCATCCGGCTGAGCAAATGGTGACACCGACAGCCTGACACCACCTCATCAAAATTATGGGATTGTTTGCGGGCAAAGTCAGCCGCCAATAGCAGGTTTTGCCCTACCGATAAATGCGGAAACACCAACGAATCCTGAAATACCAGTCCGACTCTTGCCGTGGCCCAGTCAAAAGATTGCCATTTACCACTCACTCTGGCTTGCGACTCAAGCCCGGCCAAACATCGTAGCAACGTGCTTTTGCCGGCACCTGAAGGCCCGGTAAGCCCGATAAAAGTATTCGAACTTTGGTGTTTAATCTGAATATCCAGAGAAAATTCGCCAACAGGGTGAAATTTTACCGAAAGTTCCACTGCCGGCCCCCACCCCGGTTAAACCGGTACAAAATGCTAAGCAATACAAAGGAAAACACCAACAGACCCAGGGCCAGTGTATGCGCCCTGCTGTAATCACCCGATTCAACATGGTCGTACAGCGCAATAGAGACCACCTGAGTCTGTTCTGGAATATTGCCTCCAATCATCAGTACTACCCCAAACTCGCCGATGGTGTGGGCAAAGCTCAGCCCAAAAGCCACAATAAAATACGACTGACATAACGGCATAACAATTTGTCTGAAGCAGGCGTAACGACTCATCCCCAAGGTATGAGCAACATCCAGATAGCGTTTATCCAGCCCGGTAAATCCGGTATAGAGTGGCTGTACAGCAAAGGGCAACGAATAAATCAGCGAGCCTAATACCAGGCCGCTAAAAGAAAACGCCAGTTGGGTACCGGTCAGGCCCTTCCACACTTGTCCCAAAATGGCATCGGGGGCAAAGGCAATCAGCAAATAAAACCCTAGTACGGTGGGCGGCAGTATCAGGGGTAGCGCTATTACTGCTAGCACCCAGTGTTTGAACCGGTGCTGCCAGCGCGCCAGCCCCCAGGCCAGAGGCGTGGCAATACACAACAACAGTACGCTGGTGATGCCCGCCAGCTTCAACGTTAACCAAATTACCGACCAGTCACCGTTCATTGACATACCTTCAGGACACACTGATAGCCCCACTGATGCAGTTTGCGTTGTATCGGCGCCGATAGCATAAAGCGAACAAATTTGCGGGCGCTGGCCAGTTCTTTAGTATTAGCGGTGATCACCAGCTGTTGCACAATAGGATCGTGTAGATTAGGAGGAATTAAAAACTGCTGATACTGCCCCTGGGGCTGATGTGAAGCGGCCACTAACGCATGATTTACCGTATTAAGCCGAAAATACTGTGTGGCCTGTAATACGTTTTTGCCCAGCACCGGCGTTAGCGTACTGTTATTCCAAAGTTGTAGGGTCTGCAAGGTTTGTTTTGCCGCCAGGCCATAGGGCGCCAAACGGGGATTGGCTAACGCCAGTCTGCTGTTACTGTGCTGCAACTGCTGACTGAGTTGTGAAACAGATTGCGGCGCGGGATCTCGGGTTAGGTAAATCAGTCGTCCGTAAGCATACGTGCGCAACGAGTCGGGCCTTGCATGATGCTGTTCGATAAGCTGTTGTGGACGCCTGGTATCAGCAGATAAAAACACATCAAAGGGTGCGCCATGGGTAATTTGAACAAACAATGTACCGCTAGAGGCGACCGTAATTTGGGTAGGAATATGATATTGGTCGGTGAACTGCTGAGCAATCTGTTTGGCTGGCGTAGCAAAGTTCGCCGCTACCGCAATATGCAAAGGCTGAGTTTGCGCTACAGCAACGTGACACCACAGCATCAAGCCTGTCAGGCACCACCATCCTGATTTTTTACTGATAAGGCTCGCTAACCTCAATGTGCTGTTTCCTGCTTGATTAATTTTTTGACGGCGTAAGCCAGGTCATGGCCGCGTGTTCGTCACTGCTTTTTACCGCTACCCACCGGGCCTCACCATGTTGATATTCTTTTTTCCATAAAGGCACCGCCTGTTTTAGTGTATCCATGATAAAACAAGCGGCATCAAATGCGTGTTGGCGGTGGGACGCACCGCAGCCTACCCATACAATTTGTTCAAAGTTAGCCAGTTCTCCGACCCGGTGGACCGCGCCCACGCCAGCCAGGTCAAATCGCTGTGTGGCTTGTTCTAATAAGTTAAGTAAGGCCTTTTCAGTCATGCCCGGGTAATGTTCCAGACTCATTCCCTCAATAGGACCATGAGCGTTGAAGTCGCGCACCAGGCCGGTAAAGGTCACAATAGCGCCGGGGGTGGGTTGCGACTGAGCCAACAGTTCATCGTATAGCGATTGCTGGTCAAAGTCTTCGGTGCAAATATGCGCAAACATGCTAACCGCCCGTCACTGGAGGAAAAAACGCCACCTCGTCGTTATCGTTGAGCCTCTGCTGAGCGTTGCACATAGTTTTATTGACCGCGATAAGAACGTTACCAGTGAATGCGTTAGCCCATGCGGCATCTTGCAGGGCCAGTTGTTCCATCAGATTGTCCACCGTCATATCTGCTTGCCATTTGATAGTTAACTCGGCGCGCCCACTGATTTCTCGAATTTGTGCAAAAGTCTTAATCGTGATCATACTGTATCTCGCTTCCAGTGGCCGGTCTTACCGCCTTGCTTATCGGTTACACAGACCGCCTCAATTCGCATGCCCGGGTCAATGGCTTTACACATATCAAATAAAGTCAAAAGCGCAATATTGACTCCGGTCAACGCTTCCATCTCTACTCCGGTCTGCCCATTGAGCTTACACCAGCAAATCACTTTAATACGATTATCCTCGGCCAGAGTTTCAAATTGAATATCAACTTTTGACAACGCCAGCGGATGGCACAGCGGAATCAGATCGCTACAGCGCTTAGCCCCCTGAATTCCAGCGATACGCGCCACGGCGAATACATCGCCTTTGGCAATACGGGCATCGCTTATAGCTGTTATTACTTCGTCACTGACCACCAAAAATCCTTGAGCGGTCGCTTCGCGGGTACTAACCGGCTTGCCTGAAACATCGACCATATTGGCCTCGCCCTGCTGGTTTAAATGGCTAAACTGGCTCATTACATAGTTCCGGTTAGGTGACCAACAAAATTACACGGTCGAAATTGAGAGTCGAGCTGGCTACGAATAATTTTTTCCCAGCCGGTGCGACAGGCTCCCGTTGAGCCCGGCAAGCAAAAAATAACCGTGGCATTGGCAAAGCCGGCCACGGCCCGCGACTGAATAGTTGAGGTGCCGATTTCTTCATAACTTAGCTGGCGAAAAAGCTCTCCAAAGCCATCCACGTGTTTATCAAACAACACGCTTAAAGCTTCGGGCGTAGAATCACGACCGGTAAAGCCGGTACCACCGGTGCTGATAACCGCATGCACATCTTGCCGGGCAATCCAGTCAGAGACTACTGCCCGCTGCTGGTAAATATCGTCTTTTACAATAGCGCGGTCCCCCAGCAGGTGACCGGCCGATTTTAGCGCATCGACCAGGTACTGGCCTGATTTGTCATCTTCCAGGGTGCGGGTGTCAGAGACGGTTAATATGGCGATATTGAGCGATACGGCAGACTGCGACATAATTATCTAAACAAACAAAAGAAACGAATAATGTTATGTTATCGTACCAGTAACCAATGTGGCTATAAGATGGCCGGTAAATTTCTGAAATTCCTTCATTTATATGTCTGACAGTCTCAATAATATTCAGGTAATGCGCTACAATCGGCAAATTGTATTGCCTCAGATCGATCTGGACGGCCAGGAGCGTTTGTTAAACGCACGGGTGTTAGTGATGGGCGTGGGTGGTTTAGGCTGCCATGTGGCACAGTCTCTGGTGGCAAGCGGTGTTGGGCACATAACGCTGGTAGACGATGATACAGTGAGTGTGACCAACCTGCCTCGTCAGGTATTATTTAACGATGCCAGCGTAGGCCAGCTAAAAGTTGACGCTGCCGCTACCCAACTGCGACACCTTAACCCCGACTGCCAGGTAACTTGTTATGCGCGCCGTCCTGATACCCACCAACTTGATACGTTGGTGCAACAACATGACATTGTGCTGGACTGTACCGACCATAAATCAGCACGAGAGCAAATCAATCAAAGCTGTTGCACTTACACCACCACGCTGGTGAGTGGGGCTGCCATTCGCTTTGAAGGACAGTTATTTGTTAGCCAATTCGGGCCTAATATGCCTTGTTATCATTGCTTGGGTCTCTTGTTTACCGATCCGCAATCTAGCTGCACCGAATCTGGTATTTTTTCGCCAGTGGTCGCCACTATCGGCTTACAACAAGCACTGATTGCCATGCAGATTCTTGGGCAGTTTGGTCAGCCCCCTTTGGGTAAACTGATTTTATTTGATGCGCTTAGTCATCAATGGCAATCTTTTGCTGTGGCGAAATCGGCTCACTGCCCCGTTTGTGGCAGTATTTAAAATAACCATAGCAAGTTTGTGAGCCGTTTCAGCATACACAATAATACAATTTTAAGGTGATGATATGACCGTTACCGTGACCAAATCTCATATAGTTGTGGCTCAAAATGCCTCGGGTCGCAATATGAATGTGCCGGTGTACCGGCTAACTGCGGGGCGCCCGGGCCCCAAGGTGTATATTCAAAGCTCCATTCACGGTGCTGAAGTTCAGGGCAATGTGGTTATTTATCACTTATTGCAAAAGCTTAAGCACCTGGCGGTGTACGGCGAAGTTATTCTGGTACCTAACTGCAATCCTATTGGCACCAATATTAAGGCAGGCGAATACACCCTGGGCCGGTTCGATCCGGTGAATGGTACTAACTGGAATCGTGGTTATTTTTACGATGAAGCGCGGGTACTCGATTTTGCCAGCACGGTTAAGCCTGGCACCTCAGTTGAGCAGATTAAAACGCGTTTTCGTGCCTACTGGCGAGAAGCAATTGAACAAAAACTGGCGTCGCCCTTGGGCCTGGGTCTGGCTCAGCAGCTTAACCTGCAATTGCAGCGACTGGCGGTTGATGCCGATTACGTTCTGGATTTACATAATGGTCCGGTATCGGCCCGACATATTTACATTCCTGAAAATGCCCGCTCAGCGGCCTACTGTTTTAACATAGAACACTGTATTTTCATTCCCAATGTGTTCGCTGGAGCCCTGGATGAAGCCACGTTTTGTCCGTGGTGGACCTTGCAATCAGCGCTGGAAGAAAGCTTTGAGCACCCTCCCAGTTTTGGTATTGAGGCTATGACACTGGAGATGGGGTCTCAAGAGGTGGTGAAATTTGATGAGGGCGAGCAAGATGCAATCAGCATTTTAACCTACCTTAACCAGCGTGGGGTACTTAATGAAAATCACTTCCAACCCAAACCCATGCGTCGGGTCGGCGTGGAATTAACAAATTATAAAACTCTGTATACCGACTTTGGGGGTATGGTGGAGTATTGCGCTCAACCCGGTAGCGCCGTCAACAAAGGTGAGCCGCTGGCCCGCGTGCTGAACATTGATGAGCTAGACAACGATGCCGCCACCTTTACGGTTACGGCTCCGTGTGATGTTATCCCCATTTTGCATTTTCCATCGGCCTCGGTGCTAAGCGGAACTCAGCTGTATAAAGTGTTTACGCAGTACTATACGTTGACCGAAAACCAATAGGCGAACCCACACCGGATACGCCTATTAGGTTTAAACTTTGATTAAATGGGCGACCCGGGGGGCAGCGCAGGCACATCGAATTCTGCCTGCCACAGTCCGGTTTCCCAATACCGGGTCATTTGCTGATGCAGCACTTTGGCTTCAATCAGGTCGCTGTCTTGTTTAAGCCAGTCAGTAAATTTGTACAACACCGCCTGCATTTCCAGTTTAACCTCAGGGGCCAGCTCAGGATTTTGTACCGCCTGCATCACTGCATTTAATGCCACCATACGCAAACGCTTTTGCAAACCATAGTCAGCCTCTTGTTTGTTGTACCAATGCTGCTCAAATATCCGTAAGGTAAGTGCATGAACACCGGGCAATGCACGTTCCTGATTAGCCTGCCAGACCAATCGGTTTAGCCGCTGGGGGTTTAGCAGCAGTTGCAGGCTGTAGTTGGCTGCCGAAGCCGCCGCCGATACCGGATCTAATGCCAGACCCATACGGCCGTTAAAATGTTCACGAGTAATATCATCACCATAAGCGGTGGGCGGGATCAATTTGATGATTGACTCAGGTAGACGCAAAAACTCAGCCGTGGTGGTATTAAGTACCGCTTTCATCGCTTGTTTCTGGACACCTGCGGCGACAGGCTGTTGTCCCTTAGGGGTGTCATAGTCGCCTTTTTGTTCGTATTCATACACCAGTCCGCCTACTTGTTTAGCTGCTGCAACGACTACAAAGCGATGTAACAGATACACCGGCACCAGAGCATCTTCTAATGCTGATAAACTGCGGTTTTCGGGCAGTGTGTTCAGACCAAAATTATTCAGCGCCAGCTCACGGATGCGCACCATTTTACTCAGCGCTTTAAGTGGATCGCTGCCATTTTCCCACATATGGCCGTTGGCAGAGGCACTGCCCGATGAGCGGCTATCAAAGTCGGTTTTAAAACTCAGTCCGGCGTCCCGGGTTTGTGTAATTTGCCCGGCAAGTCCGGTCTGCTCTTCCTGCTCATCAGAATAATCCTGATAACCATAAGCGATAGCATGTAAATCCCATTTACCCAGACCTTTATCATAAGCATCGGCCAGAGAAATTTTACCGTTGTTTAAGGTAATTTGTGGGTGCGGATAATCCATCACCGATTCGCGGCCATCTTCACTGGCTGCAAAGTTATGTGCCACACCCAAAGTGTGTCCTACCTCATGGGCTGAAAGCTGGCGGATTCGATCCAGTGCCATTTGTTGCTGCTCATTGGTTTGCGTAGAATCAGCAAAAGGACTGGTAAGCCCCAGAGCAATCAAGTAATCCTGGCGCACCCGCAGCGATCCCAACGTCACGTGCCCTTTGATAATTTCGCCAGTGCGTGGGTCCACCACTGAGCTTCCGTACGACCAGCCTCGAGTAGCCCGGTGTACCCATTGAATTACATTGTAACGTACATCCATCGGGTCAGCGTTTTCGGGTAAAACTTTTACCTGAAATGCGTTGGTGTAGCCTGCTGCTTCAAATGCCTGATTCCACCAGCTCGCGCCGTCTTTTAATGCGCTCATAACCGGTTCAGGGATACCCGGGTCGAGGTAGTACACGATAGGTTCAACCGGTTCGCTTTGTTCGGCGTCTATATCTTTTTTAGCCAAACGATGACGGGTAATGTAGCGTTGTTCCAGCGGCTCCGTGATGCCGGTCGCATAATCAAAAAAGCGGGTTTTCCAGTAACCGCTGTATGGGTGATAGACACGGGGCTGGTAGCCGTCTTCGGGTAGCGCAATAAAGCTATGGTGCAGATGTACTGTGATACTGGCCGCATCGGGCGCTACCGCCTGCACATACTTACCCGGGTTGCTACCGCCAAATGTGACCAGTGCTTCTAATTCTGTATTTTTCTTGAAGGCTTTAGAGCGCGGTAAAAACACACCGCTGCGCTGGGCATCGGCTTTATAACTGCCCTGCCCGGTTTGCTCTAATCGAGATGCAATGCCATGCACATCAGTAAGTAAGTAAGGGGTGTAATTGATAAGTATTTTGTCACTTTTGCCAGCCACCACCTCAAATCCGGCAATGACAGAATCGGCAAAGGCTTCGTTTACGCTGTTTTGTTCGGCCTGATTCTCAGTTTGAGCCCGAAACTGGGTATTCAGCTGTGTTAGCATCACCTTATTGCCGTAACGTTCAAACTGAACCAGACGGGTATCCCCTAACTGGCCGCGATCCAGCCCAATATCATTTGAACCCACACCATAAGGTAACGAGCTTTGAAACAACAATGGTGTGTCAAAGCGCGATAGCTCCAGATACACCTTGTCATTAGCCTTATCGTAGTAAAACGGTATAAACCCCTCTTTGTATGTCATGTCCCGGGTGAATTCTTTCACCCCCGGTAAGGCTGCCCAGACTACCGAGCAGTTTAAGATTAACGCTAACGCCCACCATTTACGCACCATTTTTCTCCCTGTTTTGAGCTACCACAAAGTTTGGGTTGCCGTTGCTATCACCACAACCAAATAAAAATCTCTCATTTAAAGTACCCGATTTGCAGGACACCCACACTAATATAGTCATTGGACACCCACCTTTATTGTGTACCAATTTACAGGACAGCCATCATTTGCCGGGACCTATGGAGTGTCTAACCTTAATATGAAACCTCAGCACAAAACTATTGTAAAACTATTGGACACCCACTTTTATTGTGTACCCGATTTACAGGACACCCACACTAATTTAGTCGTTGGACACCCATCATTAGCCAAGTCCTATGGAGTGTCTAACCTCAGTATGAAACCCTCAACAAAACCATTGGACACCCACTTTTATTGTGTAGCTGATTTATAGGACACCCACTCTACAGGCCAGACTTCAGCTTTGTCTCACGCCATTCGATCAGTCTCATTGTTCTGCCGTTTTTGCTGACTGTAGATGTTGTTCAAGCATATCGGCCAAACCCGAAAAGCGCTGTTGACGACGGGCTACCATCGCCTTGAAACGAGTTTCATTGCCTATCAAAGTACAGCCTTTTTTTGCCCGCGTAATGCCTGTATATAAAAGTTCACGACTGCATAAGCTGGCAATTTGCGCGCTGGTCGCCTCAGGTAACAACATCACCACCTGCTCAAATTCTGAGCCTTGTGATTTGTGAACGGTCATGGCAAATACAGTCTCCACCGCGGGCAACCGGGTAAGACTAATCGAACGTATCCCGGTATCGCTGGCAAACCAGGCTTTTAATTGCTGGTTTTCATCTGGCCAGATAACACCGACATCACCATTAAACAACTGCTGTGCATAATTATTTTCGACCACCATTACCGGACGTCCGGCGTAATGCATATGCTGAGTGGAGCCGCGATAAATCTTCAGAGCTTTTTCGATTCGCTGATTCAATGTATCTACCCCAAACGGACCGCGACGCAACGGCGTCAGCCACCGACAGCGATTCATCGCAGTAAGTGCTTGTTGTGGAGTTAGCGATAAGTCTAGCTGCGTTTTAAAGCAATCTCGGGCAAAGCGGTCAAATTGCGGTTCAAATATAGCTTCGTCTATATGTAAAACCTGTTCATTGGTGTATATCCGTGGCCCTTCATCTGGCGTAGATACACCGATACATTGCCAGGCCTGATCCCCGTTGGCCACGCGGATGGCGCTGGCTACTTTGGCTAGCTGTCCGGCAAAGCGGCGGCTGATTTGCAGCTTCTGTACATAGTCACGGCTTTGCTGGGTTACCTCTAACGCCGGTAAATGCCCGCAAGTGTTTGTCAAATGCTCAGCCAGGTCTGAACTTACTCCCGTAAATAGCTGTTGACCGGTAAGAGCTTCAAGCACATTGCCTGATTCTACGGCTGGCAACTGGTCGGCATCCCCCACCAGTATCAGTGACGCGGTATCAGGCAGCGCTCGCACCAAACGGGCCATCAGGGCCATATCTATCATTGAAGCTTCATCTACAATAAGCACATCACATTGCAATAAATTACGCTGATGGCTACGGGTATCTATCCCAAACCGATTGATGCCTAGTAACCGGTGCAACGTAACCGCGTTGGTTGGAATTGTCGCCACCAGCGTCTCGTCCAACTTGCCCTCAAGCTGCTGCAGGCTGGCAGCGATTGATTCGTTCATACGCTGCGCCGCCTTGCCTGTAGGTGCAGCCAGAACAATTCGCGCTTGCCCGGCGGCCATACTTTGCAGCGCCAGCAATAAGCGGGTAACGGTATAGGTTTTGCCGGTGCCCGGTCCGCCGCTAATAATGGTGAACCGCTGTCGCAGGGCACTAGCTGTGGCCACTTGCTGCCAGTCCTGAGTTTCACTTTTCTGGGTATCGAACAATACCGGCCATAAGGCACCAATGACCTGGCGCTGCGTGTCGGTCAGTGGTCGGCTGGCAATTTTAGGAGCCAACACCCCTGCGACATCTTGCTCAAATTGCCAGTAACGACGAGTATACAAACGGTTGGCTACCAGCACTAACGCATCTCCCGTTAATGGTTGCGCTACACCTTCGGTCGCCACCTGTAGTAACCGGTCTAAATTCGGATATTGCCAGCCAGAAAGCTCTTGCTCTGCATCATCAAATAATTTCTGCCCCGCCAATTGTTGCAGATCCGCGCAGGTATGCCCCTGACGGACCAGCGCGCTTAAACCGATAAGCAACATAAACCAGTCTTTGTACTGAGCATTTTCTTGTGCGGTGAACTGGCCGGCAAACCAGTAATCTATGGCTTCAATGCCATCGAGACTGGCCAGGGTATCGGCAAACATCTTTTGTTTCATCTAGCTTGCCTCTGCGTGCTTGAAAATAGCATCTAAAGCCAATAATTGATCTTCTGTTGGTCTTGCGTAATACACGCCTTGTTGCTGCTGGTTGTCCGGGTGCATGCCTCGCAGGTACAAATAATATACACCGCCAAAATGCTCTGACGGCGTATAGTCTGGCAATTTGGTTTGCAGATACCGGTGCAATGCTACGGCATAAATCAGGTACTGCAGGTCGTACAAGTGATGCTGATTATTCTGTGTTAATTGGGTGGGCTCGTAACCACCAAAATGGTCGCCCAAATGAGTAGATTTGTAATCAGCGATAAAATAGCGGCCGTCGTATTCAAAAATCAAATCAATAAACCCATGCATCAGACCTTCAAGCTTTTTAGTATCCAGATTCACCATAAAAGGGCCCTGCGCGGGGTCTTGGTTACGGTAGCCGCCCAGAAACTGATTCAGCTGATACAAATTGACGGTATTTAGCGGAAAATAAAATTCGGCTTCGCGTAACGTTGCTTTTTCAGACAAGGTATTTAGTGTTAGCCCGTCATCATTTAACGGGGTAGCTAACACCTCGTCAAGCCATTCAAAAAAATCCGGCAGCTGATCATTGGAAATACCAAAACGCTGGGCCATATCCATTGCGCTGGCCTGCCAGTCTGGCTCGGTGAAATCGGTATGTTCAAGAATATCGTGCAATAAATTGCCGGCGGCCGCACCTTTGGTAAAGCGAAACCGCAAAGGGAGATGTTGGGCGTCGGCCTCGCCCTCCGCAGCTAGCAACCGGGTATTGTCCAATTCGGCCTCACGCCGGGTTCGATTAACTACTTGCTGTCTACGCGCCAGTGCAGAGAACGAATATAAGCGCCAGCGTTCAGTCACCTCCCCTTCAAAGGTGTCGACGCTAAGGGGCTGAAGGGGGATATCATATTGATGCAATTGGCGCAGCGATAAATTCAGTGGAACAGGCACATACGCCGTGTGTTCCCTCCCTTCTGCTGCGATGCTTTTAATGGCTTGCTGCCAGTCATCTGCAGCCTCAATTCCAAGCGCCTGAGCCAGAGCACTTTGCTGATGTTTTTCAAAGGGCGCGACCCCCAAATAGCAACGCTGCGCCGCGCGGGTGACCGCTACATACAACAGCCTGACCGACTCGGCATTGCCCTCAAGACGAACCCGCTCGATAGCGTTTTCGCTGCGGCCCAACATCAATGTCAGTCCAGATTTCTGGTCATCGTAATAGCGGTAAAAGGCCTGATATTGTTTTCCTACTTTGGCCGGGTCTCTAAAGTCGCTGGCAAATGGAACAAACACAATAGGATATTCAAGACCTTTTGAGCCATGTTGAGTGATTAGCTGAATCAGCTGTGCGTCACTTTCAAGACGCTGAATTTGTTCCTGAGCCAGTTGCGGTTCGCTAATTTGCCGATGCAGCCAGATTAATAGCTGTTCGGCATGTTCCTGCGCCGCGGCTTCTCGTTCAAGTACCTCTGATAAATGCAGATAATTGGTCAGCCGCCGCTCCATATTATCTTCAAAGGTTGCAAAATGTTCTTCCAGTAAATATAGAATTAAGGTCATGCATCCACGGTGTACCCACATCTGACGTAACAACAGGATCTGGTCCATGATTTGCTCCCACGCGTGGTCATCTTCGTGGTACAAAAGATTGGTCAGTTGAGCATGAGAAAGCCCGAATAATGGGCTGGACAACGCCGCTGACAGACGATTGGATTGCTGATAGTTCCATATACCATCCAACACCCGGTACAAATCCTGTGCTTCTGCAGAGGCAAACAAATTGGTGCGGTTGCTTAAAAACACCGAGGCCAGATTAACTCTGCGCAGGGCATTTTGTACCACCGCGGCCTCGGGACCACTACGCACCAGAATAGCAATGTCCTGCGGTTGAACGGCGTTCTCGCCTAAGCGCGCATCATTGAGCAGACGTACAATCTCATCGGCCATCCAGCGTGCCAGTTGTTGTTGCAACTGGCCTTTGGCTGGCTTATCGCCTAATTCATCGGTGTCGACACAGGCGTAGGTCAGTGCGGCCCGCTCTGCTTGTTCGTCGTGCAACAGAGCGTTGTTGGCTTTGGCATGTTCGGTAGCCCTCACCGGCTCATAGGTAATACCAAAACCAAATACATCGGCGGGTGCATCGGTAAGCGGCGCTCCGTAAAACAACCGGTTATAACTGGCCACCATCGGCGCGGTAGAGCGCCAGTTGGTGTCCATCACCCAGCGGTGATCAGCGCTGTTTCCTGCTTCAAGATAGGTAAATATATCGCCCCCACGAAACCCATAAATAGCTTGTTTGGGATCGCCTATCATTAGCAATACCTGCAAGCAAGCCGGCTGATAAATATTAGACAAAATCTGATACTGACTGGCGTCGGTATCCTGAAACTCATCAATAAGGGCAGCGGGGTATTTCTGGCGTAATTGCATGGCCAGCGGTGTGTCAGGAGCGCTGACCTGATTTGCCAGCAACGTTATCAAATCGTCAAAATCTACCAAACCCTGCTGTCTTTTTTGGCGAACCACATGCTGGCGAATGAACTCAAACCCCTGGGCAATAACCTGCATAGCCGGAGCTTGCTCCAACATGGTGTCATGTTGTTTTTGTTGGTCTGCCAACGTTTTTTTGATGTTATTAGCAAAATCGCGAAGTTGCGCAAATATCGGTTTGAGCTCCGGACACGATTTGAACCGGCTATGGTGAGCAAACTTGTTAAAGTCTGCGGGTAACGGTTTTGCTTCTTTAGACCCCAGCCACTGCAAAATTTCCTGCCACTGCGCCGCGCGCACTTCAGAGTCTTTTACATTGGCAACCAGGCAGGTTTCGATATCACTGACAAAAGGCGCTAGTTGGGCTTCCTGTAGCGCAAATTCTGTCTGCAGATCTTCATTGTATTTGCGTAGGGATGATTCAGCCTGCTGCTTGATTTGTTCTGGCTTGAGAAACTGGGGCTCTAAACCTGAACGTATTGCACTTTCAAAGGTATTGAGCAGCGCTTCGGGGATATGCCAGCCATGCTGCATAAGCAAATGATACGCCTCTGCGTTTTTAGCCTGGTGGCGTATCCAGTCTTGGGCAGCCTGTAAATACAGCGCTCTGGTATCGGTAGATAACGACAACTGCATGGCTGCCGCGCTGGTAAAGGCCAGCTCGGACAAAATGCGATTGCAAAACCCGTGAATAGTGAATACTGCGGCTTCATCCAGCTCTAACAGGGCGGCTTCAATAATAGTTTGGTGTACAGGCTCGTGAAACTGTGCATAAAGTGCGCTAAATACCGGGTCCGCGCCATCAGGCAGATACCCCGTTTCTGCCGCATCCCGCCATAAAGTAGCGGCATCGCGCAGGGTTTCGGCAATACGACCCCGAATTTCCTCTGTGGCAGCATTGGTAAACGTCATGACCAGAATCTGTTGCACCGTAAGCTGCTTTTCTAAAAGCAAACGCAGGTACAGCCGGGTAATATTAAATGTTTTACCGGTACCGGCACTGGCTTCAATTAAATGTCGGCCAGATAAAGGCATGCTGGTGACATTTAACGGGCGGGCAGTAACAGAAGCACTGCGACTCATAGCTTTTTCTCCGAATACTGATTGAGCAATGGTCGATACAATGTCTCGTATTGTTGTAAAGGCAGGTCTTCAAGTAATAATCCATGGGGGAAAAACCACTTCAAATACGGATCTTCCTTCAGGCCCGCGCTTACGCTATTGCCTTCCCAGAGTTTTTGCCATTCAAACTGGGCATCATTTGCACCGGCCCAATCTTCAAGGGACTGGTCTTTGGCTTTACGCAGTAAGGTTAGTGCCGCATCTGCGAGCCAGGCAGACGGCTGCACGTTTAGCTTACAAAATGCCTCGGTGACTGCAGTTAGCAAACTGTCAGCGTCTTCGGCGCTAAAGGGCATCAGGGTCGCTTTATAGAGCGTCGGCTCTCCTTTTGGCCATTTACAAAAATAACTGAGTATCCCCACAGGCTGACCTTGAGCATTGGCCATTAGCATACAGATGTATTGCTGTAGCATTCGTGCCGTGTTTTGCGAACCACTATGCCAATTAACGATAAAGTGGGTGTCCTGCGTTTCTGGTTCAGACTGCTGCCACACGGTGGTAGTTAACTGACTTTGCCCAAAGTACCAAGAATAGGTTTGCTTGATTAAAGTATGGCTGTCTACGTGTGCCATCAGTAATTGCGATGCACAATCCCACTGACCAAGCAGCTCTTCTGTTAAAGGCGTAGCCGGCAACGCCCCTGAAAGCTGCGCCTGGCGAACGATGTCATTGGTATCACTTTGCTCACTTCGCGCTTCATTTAATGCGCTCAGGGTTTGATAACGAGTAAGATTATCGGCGCTAAATGGCTCAGCGTCACTAAGGATTGGCTGCACGGCTTCCAGATATAAGCCCAGTTGCTGGTTAGCAAAATATTTGAAAGGCTGACACAACGCCCGCGCTATCATCGCCGGGCTTATGGTTTCAGGTAAATGAGCTTCGGGTAAGGAGTTAAATGTGCCCACCGGTTGCTCATGATGTACCGCAATGGCCTGAGCTAGTCTCAGCCAACCTTTTTCAAAGCCAGGCTGTGGACGTTGAAATCCCGAAACACTAAAAGGATGCAAGGGCATTTGTCTGGGTTTGGCTGCGTTGGGACTGTAAGCACTTAGCACTTGCTGAAATTCAGCCAACACTAAGGATGGCTGACGCTCGCTGTTATCCTGAGCGCTGTTTGCCTGATAGCTTAAATACAAATGAGTACGGGCTGAAATCAAAGCCTCTAAAAACAAGTAGCGATCTTCAAGGCGTCTTGAACGATCGCCTATCTTGCGACTGGAGCCTGCCATCAGGTCGATACTGATAGGCTGTGATAAACGGGGAAACTCTCCATCATTTAAACCTAATATGCATACCACCTTAAACGGGATGCTACGCATCGGTAGCATAGAACAAAACGTCACCTGACCGGTTAAAAAATGATTGCCTGCATCTGGCGATGAAAAGCGCTTCATCAACACTTCTTTTATTTGTCTGAGTGTAAGCTGAGCATTGTAATCAGCTTCATCACAGTGGGTGGCTAAATCGGCGGTCGCTTTACTGATGCTTTCCCAGACATCCAGATGGTCGCTGTCTGGTTCAAAACAGTCAACACGCATGGCCATCAAAAACTGATGCCAGTCTGTGGCGGTGCGTGGCTGATTTAACTCACTGGCGTAATGTTTAAGCTGACTAACCAGGCTTATCAGTTTGCCCAGTACCACACTGTTCTGCCCTTCTACGTGAGGCACACTTAGCATATCGTTGTAAATGCATGCGGTGTCGCCCAGGGCCATGCCGGTAAGTAAACGCTCGAGCCCCCAGTACCAGCTGAAAGCGTAGTTGTCGTCGACCTGTCGGGTTACCTGACTTTTGTGCTGGCCATTTAACCCCCAATGTACGTGGGCCTGCTCTAACCAGTATTGCATAAGATCAAGATCTTCGGCTGCCAGACCAAATTTTTTTCGCATGGCATCCAAACGCAGATAATCCATAATTTTAGACACTTCAAAACGACTGTCAGGCAGGCTTAGCAAGCTTAAAAAAGCAGCAATTAAAGGTTCGGCGTCCAGTGGCGAGCGATCGGCAATAGAACACGCAATTCGGGGGGGCGTAGTTTGCGTGGGTGCAGGCGTTCCAATTCGATGAAAAACCGCATCAATCAGTGGTGCATAATCTTCGATTGCCGGGCACATAACCACAATGTCGCCGGGAGCGAGCTCGGGATTTTGTTGCATCTGGTACAACAAATAGTCATGCAAACCCTGCACTTCTCGAAGTGGGCTGTGCGCTTTAGTCAGAGTAATGCTGTCGTCGGCTTGAGCATCAGCGGCGGAGCGGCCGGCCGGCTGTGCGTGTAAAATGTCTTGTTGCACCTGACTTAACAGGGTACCGGTACTTTGCGACTCATCTGGCGCCGAGATGTCAAAGGCACTGACCTCAAAAGTATCGAGTTCGGTGAGCAAGTTAAACAGATCACGGCCCTGTTTGCCCAGGTTCCCTAATAAAGGGTTATCCTGATTAGCATGTTGCCACTGAGCTATCCCCTGCTCCCGAAGCAAACGCGCCTGTTCCCGATCGCTTTTGGTCTCTCCCCAATAAGAAATACTGGGGTTCAGATGAAACAAATGAATGTCTGTATGCTGCGCCAGCGCATCAAAAAACTGAACCAGTTGTGGGGCCATAGTGTTAATTGCAAACACAACTATCCGCTCTGGAAGCGTTTTACAGCCGTGTTCATGCAAGGCGGTGACTGCCTGCTGATGTAACCTGGCCGGGTGTAACGGCTCAACATCGACCAGCCTGCGCCATATAGCAGCTTGCCAACGTTCATCTTCATTGCCTTGCAATACCGTAGCATTATCTTCCCAGGCAAAAAGCCACTCAGGCCGATACAACTGATATTGTTCAAACACATCGGCTAAAGCAGTAGCAAACTGCAGCCTTTGAACCGCCTGCTCGTCGGCATCTTCAATATGCTGCCAATAACGACACACCGGTTTTGCTTCGGGCAGGTCGCAAAACTCCTGTTGCTGGATAAGCTTTTCTATACGCCAAACCAATACTTCGCGTCGATAAACCGATTGCCGGGGAACTTTATCTTCTCCTAGTATCGTTCGGGCCGTATCCCACATAAATCGGATAGGTAACGGAAACGTCAGGTTCATCGCAATACCCTGCTCGCGGGCCAGTTCCATATTCAGCCAATGCTGCATTCCAGGGCTTTCTACCAGTATAGTTTCGGCTTGCAGAGGCGGCCCGGGTTGTTGCTTAAGCAAGGCGCCGAGCAAAAAGCTTAAGTGTTCAAGTTTGTTTGAAGGATAAAGTGCAAGCAAGATAAGCCATTGTTATAAAGTGTTTTGCTCATAGTAAAAGATATTAACAGCGAACTCTAGCTACTCACCTTAGTTTTGATACGCACTAACCGGGGAACAAAAATTGGCCGAGACGGTGCTTTGCAGTCGTTTGTAGCTTAGGTACAATTGGCGTTTTTGCGCAAGGCTTTTCAAAATGCTAACCCAACAACACATTGCAACCATGTTGTCTTTACAGGACAAAATGAACACTAAGGTAAATCCCGAGTGGCTTAATGCCGGCTATGGCTATTTACGCGCCGCTATGGTGGAGTCAGTAGAGGCCATTGAACATCACGGTTGGAAATGGTGGAAAGCCCAAACCAAAGACCTCGCACAGCTGCAAATGGAATTAGTGGATATCTGGCATTTCGCACTTTCAGATATTTTAATAAAACATCATGGCGATATTGACCATGCAGCTACCCGGTTATCCCAAGAGCTGGATGCATCATACGATAATCTGGATTTTGATGGCGCGACTTATTACTTTGCTGAACAATCTTTACTGGATAATTTAGAGCTAATGGCCGGCCTGTGCGCCGCCAAGCGTTTCAGCGTATCATTGTTTATGAAAATTGTTGGCCAGTGTGACATGTCTTCTGCGGAATTATACCGTCAGTATGTGGGTAAAAACGTGCTTAACTTTTTCCGACAGGATAATGGCTACAAAGATGGGTCATATGTAAAAAACTGGGATGGCCGCGAAGACAACGAACATCTGGTTGAAGTATTAGAAGCACTGGATATTAATGAAGCAACCTACAGCCAAATGGTGTACGAAGGCCTGCGCCTACGCTACCCGAGCTAACGCACTTTTGGACAGTCACCCATACTATGGACAGTCACTAAGACGCTTTAACCTGCATTTATGACTGTCTTAGTTATGTTTGGACAGTCACCCATACTATGGACAGTCACTAAGAAGCTTAAGCCTGCATTTATGACTGTCTTAGTTATGCAAAGGAAAATCTTTAATGAGGTCTTATTGCGTTTCAAATATTGCGTCAAACCAAAGACTGTAGCACTCGTGCCGGCAACCGGCGTATTGTAGAGCAATTAGTTATATTTTTATTGCTGTGTTATCTCAATTCTAAACACGCTCCTGCAGAATACTTTTTTATTCTTTTGAAATAGTTGACCTTAAACCGCCCTTGACACATAAAAAGCGATATAAACAGGTTTTCAAATAAAACAATATTAAAAAGGCATGACTATGTTACGAAAATTGGCACTGGTGCTGTTAGCCGGAAGTATGGTTGGATGTGGAGATAGCGAAGTTGGCGACGTCTCGCTGGGGTTGTTCACCACCAAAGATATTAAAATAGACTCCCTGAAGGATCCCATTGTGACGGGTGTAACTTGCCATATCTCTAGTGTAGAAGCAGACCTGGATTTTTCCGATCCCTCTGATAGCTCTATCGCTTGTCGTCAAACAGGGGACATTACGGCCCAAATGATTGAGGAGATTGACAAGTCTTCTTCAGGGGAAATTGTGTTTAAGAAATCTAAAAGTGTGTTTTTCAAAAACATGAAGGTTCGTCGGATTTTTGATAAAGACTCACAAACACTCATGTATGTTTCATATTCGACCAAAGAATCATCTGGTAGTTATAAACACAGCTTATCAACCGTCCCTTTATGGAACAGCCAGGCCTACAATTCAACAAGCGTCGGCGATTGAAGATACTACCAATCGTGTTCGAGCGATTTTCATACTAATCCTGGTGCCAAATTTGGCTTCAATGGCACCGATTAGACTTTGCCAGTCACGTTCTGAAAGTTGATGTTTTTTCAAGGTGGTTGCTTTAGAAATTTCACAGGGTTTGTCACTCCTGATTATACGCTGACAGGTGGTCTGAATAAGGGCCAGATAGTCGCTCAATAAAAAAGGTAAGCCTCTGCTGTGTTGTTTCAGGTTATTATTAAAGTGACACAACCGATTTGGTTGCGCGTTGTGTTTTGCTGCGTTCAGCCGTTTTTTAATACTTGTATAGGCCGAAGATTGGGGATTTTTCGCCATATTAGCCCGAACCGGGTTCAGGTCAACATACGCCATACAGGCAAGTAGCGCTGGCTCATCGAGCAAAGCCTGTGACTTAAAACGCCCTTCCCAGAAGTGTCCAGTGCAATGGTCTTCTTTGTTAGCTTTGCGCGCAATATATTCATTTAATAGTCGCATATACCAGCTTATATCAAATAAACGTCGCCGGTAGACTTCAATCGTCGCTTTTACTGAGTTAATTTCTGCGTCAGTCAACCTGATACGCTCAGGCTCGTACATATAACGTCGGGTCAAAACAGTGCCTTTATGTAGTTTATGCCAACGCTTAAGTACTTCTAAATCTGACCATTTTAATGCTTGTTGTTTGTCTACAAATAAAACCAGGTGAGTATGATTACTCATCACCGCATAAGCACAGATTTCAATTGAAAAAACTGAACTCAGAAATAGAATTCTTTGTTCAACCCAGTGTCGTCGGTGCTCATAACTTTTACCACTAGAAGGGTCTTTACCGCATAAAAATGCTTTGCGAACACATCGAGAAATACAGTGATAGTATGGGGTATCATCCAATGATATTAGACATTTTCTTGGGCGAGGCATATTTGATGTTCAGCTCAGGATCAGACTTTGTCAGAGAGCAACTGTGCCGCTTACTGAGACCTATTTCTACTGTACGCAGGTACGTAAAATATCACACATGGTAAACAGACTACCTATACAGACAAATTGGGTAAGTTCGAAAATTTTGATTTATAAAATCAAGATGAAAGTGAGTAACACAACGGAAATAGTCAGCCAGTTTTTGTATAAAATATTTAAGTTTACTCGATGGCTATCCAGCTTTCGCTAAAGATTTCAATCATCTACCAGTTTATATTTCTAGTAGTTCAGATGTAAATACAACGGTGAAAACCAAAAAGCCGGTTACAACTTATTGAAACCAGCTTTTGAAACGGTACACAAGAATATTTCAATGATTGTTGCTTCCAGAAGCGTTTTTCTACCCAGTATTGGTTACCTGTTAACTATCGGTTATACAAAAACAATCTTTTCGTGGTAGGAAGCATGAATCGTTTCATCGTAATGCGCTTCTAATAGATGCCGTTTGACTTTAAGAGTTGGCGTTAGCAACCCGTTTTCAATAGTCCAGGGCTCATTAACGACCAATAAATGGTCGAGCTTTTGATGACTCTCTAACTTGCTGTTCACCTTATTAAGTGTTTTTTCTAGCTTTTGGCTAATTTCGGTTTTATCGTGTTGCTTTGCTGGTTCACTTAATACCAGCAACCCCACCGGTTGGGGCAGATTCGTTCCTGTCACGCAGACTTGTTCAATCAGCGAGTTCTCCATGAGCGCCGCCTCTATAGGCGATGGCGTAACATACTTTCCTTTGGCCGTTTTAAAAATATCTTTCAAACGACCAGTGATACGAATATAGCCTTCATCATCCATTTGACCTTTATCGCCCGTTTTTAAAAAGCCATCGGGGGTAAAAGTTTCTACGGTTTTTTCAGGCTCCAGGTAGTATTCGACCATGTTACAGGGTGATTTAACCTGAATTTCTCCTTCTTTAGATAAACGAATATCCACACCTTCGTAGGCTTTACCAATACAACCTATTTTATCTTCTCTGAATGGAACACTGGCGCTTCCATAAGCACTGTTTTCAGTCATGCCCCATCCTTCTGATATATCAATGCCAATTTTATGGAACCATTGAATGATAGGTGGCGCCAGCGGGGCCGAACCACTGGCCCAAAAGCGTGCTTTATCCAGCCCCAGGCCTTGTCGAATTTTACGTGCAATGATGTTGTTTATGACCGGGATACTGAGTAAAAAGCTGAGCTTTTTTTGAGACATTTTTGCCAGCACGCCCATCTGAAACTTTGTCCATAGGCGTGGCACTGAAATAAACAAGGTAGGTTGGCAAGTATGTACATCACGCTGAAATGTATCCAAAGACTCAACGAAGAAAATTTGTGGTCCCCCATAAAATGAAGCCAGTTCTACCAATACGCGTTCGGTAATATGAGCCAACGGCAGATAGCTCAATAGACGGTCTTTTTCATTCATTGTAAGTGATGACAATGAATTTTGTGCGGCCCAACATATGGTTTTGTAGGTATGCACGACACCTTTAGGCTGGCCTGTACTGCCAGAAGTGTAAATGATGGTCATCACCGCATCCAGACTTGGTTCGGGGTTATCAGCTAACGGCGCACAATCTATAAAATCATTCCAATTCTGTCCTTTACTAATGCCTGGGTATGGAAAGCACACTGTCGGGCAGGATTCAGGAATTGCGGCAAGCTGAGCTTTGGTATTGTCCAATTTACCGATAAACATCAGCTTTACGTCGGCATGTTTTATCACATACTGAATAGTGCTTTCGCCCGCCGAACCAAAAATTGGTACCGAGATATGCCCTGCCATCATTATGCCCAGGTCTGTAATAAACCATTCAGCGCAGTTTTTAGCAAATATGGCAATACGGCTACCAGGTTCAAATTCCATTTGTCGTAATCGCGCAGCAACCCGGCGAGCCTGCTCGGCCACGTTAGCCCAGGTGTACGTTTGCAGCTCTCCATCACGCGGCTGGTGTAAAAAAGCCTCTTGTGCGCGCTCGCGTTCCCATTTGTACAGCATACTCAGGGGCGTTTCTGTCACGGCTGATACTTCGGTGGCAGTAAAATCCAGCGGCATAGTTTTGTCCTTTGCGCTTTAGTTAACACAGTATTCACAAATATATAATAAGCTCCTTTTATGCTACAAGCTTATTTGTATAATTACTTTTCATGTAGACAAATAAGTCTGACTCATAGATTGTGGCTGTCTCATTTGGGGGCACCCGCTTAAATGTGACTGTCCAGCTCTAATCTTGAAAGTGACTGTCCAGCTCTAATCTTCCAGCTCTAATCTTGAAGGTGACTGTCCAGTCACTACTCGAGCTATTAGATTGGTGGATATACCCTGCCTTTTGGCAGACAAGGTTATGCACCAGGCAATTATGTGGACACCCACCAAGGCAATCTTCGGGACGGATTCAGCCAACTGCGCAGCCAACATCTTGTATCAGAGTTGATGGTTATCGTCTATTGTTAGTTGACTCGACTATGAAAGCATGGTGCTCTATCCTAAACAATTACGGAACTCCTCTTCATGATTACTCTCAAAATCAACAACCAAACTCACGAATTTGATGGCGACCCACAAATGCCGCTGTTGTGGTATCTGCGTGACGAACTTTCAATGAAAGGCACTAAGTACGGTTGTGGCATGGCTTTGTGCGGAGCTTGTACAGTGCATGTAGATGGCAATGCAACCCGCTCTTGCAGTCTGCCTATGGTCGCAGTTAAAGACAAAACCGTTACCACTATCGAAGGCTTGCACAAAAATCATGAACATCCTTTGCAAATTGCCTGGGCAGAAAATGATGTGCCCCAATGTGGCTACTGCCAAAGCGGACAGATAATGCAGGCGGCTTCTTTGCTTGCCTCTACCCCTTCACCGGGTGACCAGGAAATTGATCAGGCTATGTCGGGCAATATCTGTCGTTGTGGGACTTACCCCAGAATTAAAAAAGCGATCAAGCAGGCGGCAGGAGGAGATAAAGTATGAGCATTCCTACTTTAACCCGACGCGCTTTTATTAAAAATGCCTCATTGGGCAGTGGCTTTGTTCTTGGGGTCAGTTTAGCCCCAAAAACTATGGCGTTAGCGAATGAACCACAGCTGACTGAGCAACTTAACCCCAACGTGTTTGTGGCTATCGAAGCCGATGGCACGTTAGTTGTGACCTGCCACCGTTCAGAGATGGGCCAGCAAATTCGTACTGCTATTACTCAGATTATTGCAGATGAGCTTAGTGCTGACTGGCAAAGGGTGCGTACCGATCAGGCGCCCGGCGATGAAAAATATGGTGACCAAAACACCGACGGCTCGCGCAGTATCCGCCGAAATCTCGAACGTTTGCAGCTGGCAGGAGCTACTGCAGCGCATATGCTACGGCAGGCGGCGGCAAAAGGCTGGAATGTAAAACCTGAAGAGTGTGATTTGAAAAATCATACTGTCGTACATACTGCATCGGGCCGACAGGTTGACTTTTCGCAACTCATCAGCGTAGCCGCCACCTTACCGGTGCCCGAAGAAAAAGCGGTCACTCCTAAAGCTCGCAGCGACTGGCAGTATGTAGGTAAAGGCGTACGCAGTATTGATATGCAAAAAGTAGTCAGCGGCGATACGGTATTCGGCCAGGACGTTGAGCTGGAGAATATGCTCATTGCCGTTATTCAGCGCCCGCCCGTTATGTTTACCGAACCCAAAAGTGTTGATGATAAAAAAGCCCGGGCGATGAAAGATGTTGTGGAGGTTATTGCCCTTAAAAGCGCCAGTGCGCCAGCCAATTTTTCACCCCTTGGCGGGGTTGCGGTGCTGGCGACCAATACCTGGGCAGCAATGCAAGGTGTTAAGGCTCTGGATATAGAATGGTCGTCTAATGAACACAGTCAATATCAGTCGCAGGCCGAAAAAACAGAATTGCTAAAAACCGCACAAGCTAAAGGGGAAGTGGTCCGTCAAAAAGGCGATGTGGCAAAAGCACTGCAAAACGCTTATCAACGCATTTCAGCCACCTATTACGCGCCATTACTGTCGCAGGCTCCAATGGAACCACCAGCTGCCGCGGCCCGGGTTACTGATGACAAAGTAGAGGTGTGGACCAGTACTCAAAATCCACAGGCAGCCCAGGATCTGGTGGCTCAGGTAATGGGTGTACCAAAAGAAAAGGTCGTAATTCATGTTACTTTGCTAGGTGGCGGATTTGGGCGTAAATCTAAGCCTGACTTTGCCGCTGAAGCGGCGCTATTGGCAAAACAGGCAGGGCGGCCGGTTAAAGTTATCTGGCGTCGAGAAGATGATATACAACATGGTTTTTACCATACCGTCAGTGCTCAACATATTGAAGCCGGACTAGATAAAAATGGCAACACCACGGCGTGGCATCACAATACAGTCTTTCCTACTATCAGCTCTACGTTTGCTAAAGGCGCCAATACGCCAAGCGCCGGTGAGTTACGCCTGGGCTTTATCGACAACCCATTTGATGTGCCTAATATTCAGCTGGAAAAAGGCAAAGCGGATAATCATGTTCGAATCGGCTGGTTACGCTCGGTGGCTAATGTGTATCATGCTTATGCCATTCATACCTTTGCCGATGAATTGGCAGCGGCTGCGAAACAAGATCCGAAACAGCATTTAAAACAATTAATTGGTAAGCCAAGACACATTGATTTAGCTGCCGAAGGCGCTGAATATGATAATTACGGCGATCCACTAGACAAATATCCTATCGATACGCAACGTCTGCTTAATGTTATCGATAACGTTACTGAAGCAGCCGATTGGGACAATCGCGATAAAAACAAACGCTTTTTAGGTTTGGCGGCCCACCGTTCGTTTTTAAGTTATGTAGCGACAGTTGTTGAAGTGACGGTGGACGAGTCAGGCCAGTGGCTTATTCCAAAAGCCTATGTTTGCATTGATGCTGGAACCGTGGTCAATCCTGAACATGTAAAAGCCCAGTGTGAAGGCGGGTCAATATTTGGATTAAGCTGTGCCATTGGTGAAATTACCGCGCAAGATGGAAAAATTGAACAATCTAACTTTCACAATTATCAGGTTGCGCGGATACAGCATGCGCCGGCCGAATTTGATATTCAGATTGTCCAAAGTGAAGCGGCACCTGGTGGTGTAGGCGAACCCCCTACCCCCCCCTTTGCTCCTGCTTTGGCTAACGCGCTATTTGCTGCCACAGGCAAACGTTTTCATGAACTTCCTATCCCATTAACGATTAAGTCCAGCTGATCGTTTAATTACAACGGCGGCGAGAAAATACGAGTAAATATGGTATCTATCTCGTCTGCCGGCATAGGTTTGGCATATAAATAACCTTGGTGAAAATGGCAGCCCAACTGTAGTAAATAGTCTGACTGCCATTGTTCTTCGACGCCTTCAGCCACACATTCCATATTAAATGTATTCGCCAGTTTAATACTGGTCTCGACCAATGCGTCAGCTTGTCGATTTTGTCCCAACCCCATAATAAAGCTGCGATCTATCTTAAGTATATCTAATGGAAAGCGCTTAAGATAACTAAGAGACGAATACCCTGTACCAAAATCATCCAAGGCTAATTTAAAACCCGCATTTTGGAAGGTTTGAAGCTGCTCTACCACTCGGCTAGAATCTTCCATCAATGCGCCTTCTGTAATTTCGAACCGTAGCGCTGAACGGGGTAACCCTCTGGCCGCCAGAGCATCGCACAACAGTTCTAATTGTAAATCCGCCCGAAATTGCAGCGCAGAGATATTTATCGCAATGTAGCCGGTAAACCCCATCTGGCGCCAGCGCTGTGCATCATTAAGTGCCCGTACAATAGCCTTTCTTGTTACATCAACGATATATCTTAGCTGCTCTAATACAGGAATAAATTGATCAGGATACAAGGCCTCATTTGGCATGGGGCATCTTAGTAATAGCTCTACCCCTTCAGGCTTACCCGAGCTGATATTCATTATTGGTTGATAATAGTTAACGAAGCAGTCTTGTTGATACGCGCGCTTTACCTTATTTTCGAGTTTGAGCTGCTCTCTGGCTCTCTCATTCAACTCACATGTATAGTAGGTAAATCGGTTAACTTTGTCTTTTTTGGCACTGTACATAGCAACATCGGCTTGCTTTAGCAGCTCTGCGGGCGCCGAGGCATCTTCAGGATAAAACGCAATTCCCACACTACAGGATGTACTAACTATTTCTTCGCCAAGAGAAATTGGGGTTTCTACCGCTTCAATAAGCTGACCTACAAATGAGTTTATGTCCTGAGTGCGAACAACGTCTTCAAGCACAATTACAAACTCGTCTCCACCTAGCCGCGCTACCGTATCATCTTTGCTGGCTAAGTTTTGCATACGTCCTGCGACAACTTTCAGCAGCTTGTCACCATAGTCATGTCCCAATGTGTCATTAATGCCTTTAAAACGGTCTAAATCTACAAACAAAACCGCAACCTGAGTTCGGTGATTTGCCGCATGGCCTAGTGCATGCTCAAGCCGGTCTAACAACAAACTCCGATTAACTAACCCGGTTAAATTATCGTAATTCGCCAGTTTAAGCAGTTTTCGTTCAGCCGTTTTTTGTTCAGAGATATCAGAGATAACCACAAGATAATGGTCTATCGTGTTACCTTTTTGCTCTATGGTAGCAGCCGTAATATCGATTAATACGTCGAACTGTTGGCCGTTGACTCCAGCAATTCTTGTTTCCTGTTTCCAAAATTCACCCGGTTGTAAATCTTTAAGCGGCGACTGAAGTTTCTGAGACAACTCCGGGCGTTTTAACCGTAGTTTTTCCCACTGCTGACTCAATGAAGCTTTTGGGTTTAAACCAAAGACAACACAAAATGCAGGGTTGGCCGCAATAGGGATGGAGTCGGGGTCAAATACCAGCACCCAGTCACGGGTTTGCCGAAATGCTTGCCCCATCAACCGGAGTTGACGTTCAGTATTGGCCTGGCGTTTTAAATGCTGGTTTCGATGTGAAAAATATAAAAACAATAACACCAAAGTAGCCATAGCATACATGGCATAGGCAAACGGTGAGCGAAACGGGGGATAAGCTATTTTGAATGTTATGAATGCCGGACTGATATCGTAATTAAAGTGCGCCGTGGCCGGTTTTACTTCAAATCGATACTTCCCCGGCGCTAAAAAAGCAAATGATGCGACGCCATCGGCTGAAACGCCCTGACTTACGATACTTTTGTCACGGCTCAGGGTATAAAGATAGTTTCCCCGCCCGGCTGACTCCGAAATCATCGAAGAAAAGCTTATTTTGACTCCGAAATCGTCGTCGTAGAGGTCTATATGACGACCATTTAAATTGTTCAGTGGTAAGGTCAGTAATCGTGACGACAACTCGACACTGGTTATTGCCATACTTTGCTTTATACGATTTTGACTATCGGTAGCAATATGCGAATAAGGGTCAAAGATCACCACTCCTCGGGTTGAGCCGAAGGCTACTTTTCCATCAGACAAAGTTATAGATGCGCCATCATTGAACTCTGAAACAGTCAGCTCTTTACCGTAGCTATAGTTTTTTATCAGCTGATTACGAGGAGAAAAGCGATAAACGCCCTGATGGGAGCTAAACCAAATATTATTCGCCTGATCTACTCTAACCCCGTACACCACATCAGTACTAAGTACATTATTGGAGTTATAACGCTGAACCGCATCTCGATTAGAAAGCTCTATACCCACTAATCCAAACCGTGGAAAGCCCAGCCAAAGGGTATCGAAGTCATCAATGCCCCAAGAAGATATTGCAACTGAATTGTTTTTCTCATGGGTTTGATAATCATATAAAACATGCGCTTTTAGTGTCTCTGCATCTACTAACCAAAGCGCATCTTTGGCAGCAAGAAATAGTTGGTTATTCAGCTTTTCAGAAAACCCCAGAAAACTTACCGCGGATTGAGGTGAAATACCGTGTTCAGAAAGTGATAAATTTTCGAGCTTTTGTGTGTATGGATCGTAACGAAAAAAGTCATGAGCCATAAAGTACAATTTACCATCGGGACCTAAACTCATTCCGTACGTCCAGTCTTGCACTACTGCAGCATCCGAAGCGTTGTTTGTGGGGAGTACCGACAGCTCTTCGGTAACCGGGTCGAATAGCCTGATGCCTTCATAGGTAGTTAAGAAAAGTTTGCCCTGTGGAGCGGGTACAATCTGACTTATTAAACTGTCACTACTACTAAAACGTTCATCCGCCTGAAGATAGAAAGTGCTTTCCATAGTATCTAACTCAAGCCGCGTTAAACCGTTGGAGGTACCGACCCACAGAATCTCTGGTTCAGGCTGATAAAAGCTCCATACGGTATTATTACTTAACACTTCAGAAGTCTGATTTCGCGTATTTTGTATGGTATTAATAGTTAGTGTTTCGGGAGACCAAAATAAAGCCCCACCAAGCTCGGTTCCCAGCCAAAGGTTTTTGCCCTTGTCTATGGCCAACGCACGGATCGTTTTTTTTGCCAGTTCCACTTCGCCTGCATTAGGTTGCAGAACATGGGTTTGTTGCCATGTTCCACTACTTCCTTGTGATAACGAATATAGCCCGGAAGTCGTTGCTAACCAGTAGTCATTTGTGCCTTTTTCTATCATTTCCCAAACATTGAGGTCTTTAGATATTGTTGTAAAGTTAACCTCTTTGTTTTTATCTAAAGCATGCTCAAGGTCAGCTAGTTGAGTTTCAAATACGCCTTCTACAGTAGTGACTATGAAACGCTGTTGACTGTCTACCATTAAAAATTTGCTATTAAAATTATTGGTGTTTTTCGGGTTATCACCTAAATAGTTGACTTCAACTAACGGGGCTTGACGTTTATTGCGTAACTTTGCAAAAAGCCCTTCTGAGCTTGCGATATATAAATATTTCTCGCTTAACCAAATGTCGCGAATGAGGTTGTCTCTTTGGCGCAGAGAGGCAGGAAGAACAGCCAGGGTGTTCGCTTTTTTGTTGTGCGAATTGATGAACACTACCTCATGATCAAGTGCTACGTAGATATTCTTTTGATCATCTTCGATAAATTTTCGTGCAGTTTGAACCCAGGGTGGATGAGTGCGCGCCTGAATATAAATCGGTCGCTCAATCTCCTGCGTTTGGAGGTTTAATTTATAGACCCCCGAAGATTGCGTTCCAATCCATAAGTTTTGCGATGAATCTAAAAAAAGACTTTTGATACTGGCATTAACAAAGGCGTTATTAGGTCCGTTCAGGGTTAAAAAGTTGTAGCCATCCCAACGACACACTCCCCCTTCTGTAGCAAACCAAATAAAGCCGTCGTTATCTATTAGTATATCCTGAATAGTATCCTGGCTAAGCCCTTGTTGTGTAGAAAGGTGCTTGAACTGCGGTTCTGTAATAACCGGTGTGGCAAAAGACAGCGCCGAAAAAAGGCTTACGCATATCCCGCTTATTATCAGGCACAAACGTATGACACACCATGAATAGAAAGGAAAAACTGGCTTTAAAATTCTAAGCACACTAAACGCGATTTTCACCAAGCAACTGTCCGTTTATTATTTTTATCGGCCTATTGGTTAATATATCAATATAAACTTCACCGGCGAGTAAAATTTTGTCGCCAGCTTAATTTTATATACCTAAGATTCAGGCCATTTTAAAAAACACGATGTATCTTCAAAACAATTATCCACATTGCACACCATGCCTTAATAGCTGAATATTTTGTTAAGTTATAAATATGGCGAAGAACATAATGCTTTAGGACTATCTTATACGGGTAGTGAGTATAAATACAGCCTATTAGATAGGTTAATGCGGTTATAGAATTTAAATAATTTTAAGATTTAATCGCGGCGCAAGGCTATGCGGCCAACTTTCACTACCTGCCTGCGAATGCTTGGCGCCGGCGCAAGTCGGTATAAGTCTCCATTTAAGCCTACCTGACGTTTTTTAACACCTGTTGCTTTAGCAACCTGGGCATGAGCATTTAAATGAGCGGGTTCGCCATGTACAGGAATGGCAATCTGAGGTTTTACCCACTGATACATCAACGTTAATTCTTCTTCACACGGATGGCCACTGGCGTGAATGGGTAATGTGCTATTTTCGCTTTGAAGTGTGGCAATGCCCTTTCCTTCAAACTGCCGAAGCAGACTTGCAACCGCATTTTCATTTCCCGGGATAGTTATACTAGAAAAAATAACAATATCCCCCTTATCCAATGATAAATGTGGGTGTGAGTCTCGAGCAATACGCCCCAAAGCGGCATTCGCTTCGCCCTGACTGCCTGTAGCCACAGCGAGTACTTCGTCAGGTGGCAGGTATCCAATATGCGATGGCTCTACAAGAGACAAATCGGTGGGCCAGACATCCATCTTTTTTGCAATGCTATACATATTCAATAACGAGCGCCCAAAAAGCGCCATATATCGATTTGTTTTAACCGCTACTCTGGCTAACGAGATGAGTCGAGCGATGTTACTTCCGAAACAACTAACCACTACTCTACCCTTTTGCGGTCGTATCGTGGCAAGTAGCCCGTCATAGCAGTTTCGTTCAGAAACGGAAAAACCTGGTTTGTTGGCATTTGTTGAATCACACACCATCGCCAGAATATTTTCTTGCTGTAAGCGGCGATAAAGATGGGTATCAAAAGGCTTTCCGGTAATGGGTTGTGCGTCTATTTTCCAGTCTGCCGTGTGCAGAACGGTCCCTGCCGGGGTGGTTATCTTGATGGCGTAGGGCTCAGGAATAGAATGAGTGACAGCCAACCAGCTGATAGAAAAAGGACCAACCTGAATATGACTGTCGCCGTCGACTTCAACAATAGGAACCTTTCCCTCTAAACCTGCTTCAGCGAGCTTTCTTCGTAGCACTTCAGCAGTAAAACGTGTGGTATAAACGGGGCATTTCAAGCGAGGCCATAAGTACGGAAGCGCGCCCACATGATCTTCATGTGCATGAGTAATGACTATGCCACACAAATTTTCTTTTTGTGCAGAGATAAAGGATGGATCGGGAGCGACAACCTGAGCCCGCTCTGTGGCTGGCATTGAAGCAAGATAAGGCGCCGTCAATGGCTCATCAAAACTTACCCCACAGTCAACCATTAACCACTGGCCCGCATGCCCATAGAGGTTCATATTCATACCAATCTCACCTGTTCCACCTAATGGTAAAAACCAGAAATCGTTAGAACCGGGAGTCAACAATGAAATACCTACCTCCTGAATATGAACTTTTACGTTATAGAGTGTCTTCGATTCTAAAGGACTTGTATTTTAAACCTGCCTTAAGAAAACTGCGCTGTCTAAACCGGTTAAGTCAAAATTCTTCGAGAAGAGGCCGGGTTAATTTGCAGTAAGCTGACCTCAAGGACAGTCCGAGTCTATTTTCTTGCTGACAAATTCATTATCTTGAATTTGTTCACTGAAGGATGACTGCCTATGAATCCACCTTCAATATTTACAGGTATTTTCCGACAATGGACCACTACTATTGCAACGCTATTAAAACCGGACAGCCACCCTAAGCAGGGTAAACAAATGTGGGTGTCCAGGGCCGTTATTACTAAAACCGGACACCCACCTTAATTAATAGCAGTTCTGAACAACTTAATGCCTATGCAAATCTAAATAAAAGTGGGTGTCCAAGCGATCTTTGCTACCAAAGCGTGAATGTCCAAACCAACATCTATCTTTGCTACCAAAGCGTAAATGTCCAAACCAAAATCTAGACCACTACTATTACAACGCTACTAAAACTGGACACCCACCTTAAGCAGGGTAAACAAGTGTGGGTGTCCAGGGTTCGTTATGGAGGCTCATTGTGTACGACTCGTTGTGGACACCCGCCGTAATTAATAGCAGTTCTGAACAACTTAATGCCTATGCAAATCAAAATAAAAGTGGGTGTCCAAGCGATCTTCAGATACCCCCGCTACCAAAGTATGGGTGTCCAAACCCACCACTTCCAATATTCAGAGATTCATTCCCGCAGCTTACAATTCTACGCCTGAGTAATAAAAGGGCGAACTTATTATCTGAATTCGGGGCTGGTAGCTACTATATTCAGATTTGCTTAATCAATCGTGATGCAATTGAGTATTGAGGTCGTCTATTACTACCACCCAGGCAGCATCTTCGTGAATCGCCTGCTTAAGAAAAGCTTTTTGTCCGTCATTCCAAAATGGCGCTTCTTCGATATGCCGGCTGTCGTTCATGCCGCGATGTTTTTCGATAAACGATTCAATAGAGTCTTCGTCCGAATCCAGGCCAAGTTGTTCGAATAAATCTTTCATAGTAGGTTGTTCTGTAAACATTAAATGCTCCGAGAAGGTAAATGTATGCAGTTTAAACGCGGATGAGGAGAGGCGAGATCAGCTTTTTTGAAAGGACTTTATTGGTATAGATTAAAGAAGCAGAGAACATTCATATATTCTCTGCCTGTGTATGATTACATAACTTTTTCAGCTAAGACGTCGGGTTCAATAATTTCCCCTTCCTCGCCAGGAACCGGACAAACAACAACAACCAGACTGTCCTGCATCAATCCAGGTGTCCATTTTTTTAGCCAGTCCTTTAGGGTAATGGGCATAGGCTCACAGTCAGCCCAATCTTCAGTAGCCCAAAGTGACGCCAGACCAGCATCAGGCCACACTGGAACACCGTCTTCATCGTCGGTAGTCAGCATGACGCAGCCGTCACCGTCTTTCAAAATCCAAACTTCTTCATTATCTTTGATGCTAGAGATGGTTTCACTCATTCTTACATCAGCGTTAGCATTCAGTAGTGGATGTGAGTCTAAAGCCATAACGCGTTCCTCTATTTTATTTCTTAAAAAAGTCAATAATGACCTTTAGGATGCAAGTTATTTTCTACTTCTAACAATGGGCTCTAAACCATCTAAATCAAGTCGGATTTGTACATCCCCTAAAACAGAACAGACAAGACTGTTCATAACTATGATAATCAAATTATATTATGAAATACCGAATCGATAACCGTCTGCAATATGGGTCGTTTAATGGTTTTTAAATGATTGAGGTACACACACACTGACACTGGCGCCTGAGATTTTATCAACCTCAATTCAACCGACCTGCTTTTCTTTAATCCGATATCCAAGGGCAATACTACGTAACCCCCTTCATCCTCTAAAGAAGCCATTGCCAGTCTTAGCGAATTGGTACGTAGCCTGGCTTCTCGCAACTGCGGAAACTGCTGAAATAATGCCTCACGTGCCTTTGCCCCCCACTCTATCGAGACAAAGTCCGCTCCCGCAGGAGTCTCAGGTACTGAATTTGTAGCAAACAAACCAAGCGGTTGTTCAAACACCGGTTCACTAATCACTTCTTCCGATTTTAAAGGTTCTGACGAAAAAGCTAAATCAATCACGCGCTCATGCAGTTGTCTGGACAAACCTTCTAAGGTGAGAACCTCAGCTTTTACAGACCAATCGGGAAAGTGCTCGTAGATTTTTGTTAAAGTTTGAGTAAGTTGCAACTCACTGGCTAATTGTGTAGCGCCACATACCACAAACTCACCTGACTCCAGTTGTAACTCTCGCTTGGCCTCTTTCAATGTATCGTTTAACTGATAAGCATAGGGAAGTAACTTATCACCGGCTGAAGTCAGTTGAATACTATTTCGATGCCGTATAAAAAGAGTAGTTTGAAAATATTCTTCAAGCAGCTTAATGCGTGCGCTAACGGCTGACTGGGTTAAAAATAAATTTTCTGCGGCTTTTCCGAAGTGACGAGTGTTCGCAACTTCAATAAAAGTAGATAAAAAACGAATATCCATGAGAAATGATGGTTAGCAATGTTGCGCTAAACCTTGCACAGAAGAGCGAAAATGTAAACAAAAAACGCTAAAAGCCCAAACCTTTTGGCCGGGCCTCACTAGCGCGTTTTAAAGCTATGCACTCTCGGGGTGCAAACGGCGTTGCTTTTCCCGACGCATAAGTTCACGCTGCAGCTTGCTTTTAACCTCGTGACGGCGGTCACTTTTTTTCTTACCTTGAAACTCGCCCTCTTCTACCGAGTCCCATTTTTCAGGTTGGTAACGATAGTCTTTACTCATTGTCTTCTCTGTTGTAGATGCTTACAGGTCTATTATCTGTACCTTTGTACAAATTTAAAACAAATTTTTATCATCGTAACGATGAAATAATTTGTATGATCGATTCGTCAATAATGACGACCCAAGCTTATCAATTTTATAAAATGCCAAAGTTCGAATTTTTTTATGGTTAAGATGATTTTTTTTTGTTTTGTGATTAGCGAAAATTGACATACAAAGCGTGTTAGGCCCAGACCCAACCTCATCGAGAAAGCTCTATGACACTGTTTAACATACGCCAAGGTACTAAACTTTTCGCTGATCGCATTAAATTTCCTTATGGCTTCAAGAAGTCAGGAGATTTTAGTATTTCGGAAGCAGAACTCCTCGGTTACTACGGATTCACACTGTTTAAACTTGAACAAGGTGAAATAAAGCCCGAAACCGCTGACGAAAAACACTTTTTAGCGGTTGTAAAAGGAAAAGCCACCGCCACGACACTGCTGGAAAAAACCTGGCTAAAATACATTCGCCTTTCTCGGCATGCGCGTCCCTTTCATACGCTGCACGGTAAAGCCAAAAATCAAAGTGACTTTTATGAAAATGATGTCGAAGATTACGATATCGCTGGATAAAAATCTGAACCGGTAAATACGTTACGCTGCATACAGAAGTGATATAAAAGGCATGTGGTCATAAATACGGGCAACGTGCCTTACCGTGCTTCGTCATCTTGCTACTCTATAATGTGTCGTACACACGTTGTTAGCTACTGCGCTTGTCAACTTACCCCCGCTCGTCAATCCTTTTATCAAGGGCCCTTTTTTGATCCATCAGCCCGACCATAACGAATTGAATATTAAATCGTCTTCACCTTTGAAGGCCAGACTTTCCAGAAGGATTGTAAAATATGATTTCCCATAAGCAGATGAAGCAATATTCAATTCACGCCACTGATGGTGATATCGGCGGCTGTAAAGACATCCTTTTTGACGATCAGGACTTTGTTGCAAGATATTTGGTTGCGGATACAAATAGTTGGCTTCCACTTAGCCGTAAAGTTGTTATATCACCTATCGCGGTCAACAAAGTCGATACTGAAGAGCAGTGGTTGTCCATCAACATGTCTTCTCAATCAATAAAAGAAGGCCCTTCGATTGACGAACACAAGCCGGTGAGTCGCGAATACGAAGAAACGTTGTTTAAGTATTTTGGGTATGGCTACTATTGGATTGGTCCAGGGGCCTGGGGCAACTTTTCTCACCCAACGCAACTGGCTGAGCAGGATCTTGAAAAAGAAGTTGAACAAGCTCCGACAAAACCGACAAATCATTTACGCTCATGCAATGAAGTTCACGGGTATGACGTAGAAACCCTGGATGATGACGTAGGTCATATTACTGATTTCATATTTGATAACTCAGGATGGACGCTGCAACTTTTCGTCATTGACACCAATAACTGGTTACCTGGCGGAAAGAAATTAGCGGTTCGCCCTACCGACGTAAAAAATATCGATTGGTCAAGTCACAAAGTACAGGTAAATCTATCGCATGACGCTCTGATGGAAAAACCGGAAATCGACATGGACCGGCTTGCTGACGCAGCTTATCTGGAATCTATTTTAGCGAAGGCTTGATTTTATGACTACTACGCTTTACCAAAAACAGACATCCCTTGCGATTGATAATTTTGCTATTTCGCAGGAATCCATGCCCGCTGCCTTTATTCATGCATTGGGTTATATTAAAGCAGCATGCGCAACTGCAAATTACGAACTAAACAATCTCGACAAATCCCGCTGTGAAGCTATTTGTGCGGCCGCGATGGAGGTTGCTGAAGGCAAACATGATGCTCAATTTCCGATAGATGTTTACCAAACCGGATCTGGCACCAGCACCAACATGAACGCTAACGAAGTTATTGCTACTTTAGCCAGCGAATCATTGGGTGAAAAAATTCACCCAAATGATGATGTTAACATGGGCCAGAGCTCAAACGATGTGATACCGACAACGATTCATGTGAGTTCGGTGATGGTATTAAAACGTTCTTTAATTCCTGCTTTGGAATTTAGCCATAAAACGTTGAATGAGAAAATGGAAGAGGTTGAGGGTATCATCAAGACCGGCCGAACTCATTTGATGGATGCCATGCCAGTAAAAATGAGTCAGGAGATGTCAGGATGGCAGGCTCAGCTTAAGCAATCAAAATTGCGAATAGAAGATACTATTCAGCGTCTTACTCGCTTAGCTATTGGTGGTACAGCGGTGGGTACGGGAATTAATACCGATAAAGAGTTTGGGGGAAAGGTTTGCTCGGCATTGGGTCGGTATTTAGACACTACCTTTAGCGTAACTGATAATCATTTTGCTGCTATCTCATCTCAGGATACAGCGCTGGAGTTGGCCGGCCAACTTAATACTTTGGCGGCCGCGCTAATGAAAATTAGTAACGACATACGCTGGATGAACAGTGGACCGCTGGCTGGTTTAGGTGAAATTAGTTTACCTAAACTACAAGCGGGCAGCAGTATTATGCCAGGCAAAGTAAACCCGGTAATACCCGAGGCCGTGGCCATGGCGTGTGCACAGGTAATGGGCTATCACACTGCAATCACGGTGGCCGCACAATCGGGTAATTTTCAGTTAAATGTTATGCTGCCGTTGATAGGTCGAAACTTAATTAAAGCAATTGAGCTACTTTCTAATAGCTGCACGCATTTGTCAGAAAAAGCCATAGCCACTTTTGAGGTTAATCAAGAAAAGCTAGATGAAGTTTTAGCTAAAAATCCTATTTTGGTAACCGCACTTAATCAGCGTATTGGTTATGAAAAAGGTTCTGAAATTGCAAAGCAGGCTTATGCAGATAAGCGAGACATATTAGAAGTTGCTAAAGAAATGACTGACCTGGATGAGGCAGAGCTTAAAGCTCTGCTTGATCCTGCCAAATTGGTCTAACTAGATACCGGCTCAGGGTAAAACGTGTGTAATAAACCCAGCACACGATTTACCCGCTCGTCTGTTAAACGGTAATAAATTACCTGGCCTGCACGACGGGTGGCAACCATTCCAGCTTCGCGTAGTAAAGCAAGATGTTGTGAAAGCACGGGCTGGGTCACATCGATTCGGGTCAGCAGGTCAGAAACTGAAAGCTCATTACCTATTAGCGACGTTAGCACCATTAAGCGTGTTTTGTTGGCTAATTGCTTTAAAAATTGCTCTGCTTCATTAGCATGTTCAAGTATAACTTCGGTAGTTTTGGGTTCGTTGGTGATGGCAGACATTTATACTAAAGTAGTAAGTGTTTTATAGTTGTATTGAAACGCGAAGCCATGTTCACAGACAAGGCTATTGGTCGCACAAATAAGACAGTTAAAAGATATCCGTTAAAAAATAGTTTACACCTTAATCATATTAGTACTTTCTAATGGTGATTTGTCTAAAGATTTATAGGAGGCAGTGTGCTTAAATCAATTCAAGAAAGAATTCAGGCTATTCCCCAGGAAATTCGAAAGGTGACGGCATCTGAAGCTGCGCAAGAAATAAAAGAAAATCAGGGTATTCTTATTGATGTTCGGGAACCTTCTGAATCAACTGAATCTCCGGTACGCCCTTCTTTTATAATTCCTAGAGGAATTCTTGAAATGAAGGTGTTAGAAAAATTTAAAAATCCAGACCGGCCTGTTTACTTGCATTGTGCCTCGGGAGTCAGGGCGCAACTTGCCGCTGAACAGCTCTATCGTTTAGGCTATACCCAAACTAACGCAATTATTAGTGATATTGGCGAAATACAAAATGTTTTCAACCAAGACTCACCTTAAATCTATATAGCAAAACAATTATAGTAACTGACCTGGCCCTCTTTCTATCAAACACGGGGCCCTTCCGATATTTCATTGTCACCTTCGGCCCATTACCCCGTGTAATAGCTTGGGTCCCATTACATCATCAGAACATAAATAATCTTTTATTTACTTCATGATAAATCAGAACGCATTGCTACCTCCCCTGAACAACCAAGTGATCTAACCAGAAGTTTGAGTAGCACTCTTTTTCTTCACTTTGTTCTAATAAGAATAAGTTCACAGATTATTCTTATTAAAGCGAACCCTTACAATTACCGCGCATTTTTGGCTAACCAAATAGCTACGAGCGCGCACATTCCCTTTAATTAAAGTGATTGCAGTGAATTTCAGGACAATTTTTTTCAAAAGGAATTAATGTACAGCGCCTCAATTTTTATTTTAGTTTTTTGCTGAATTTTATTGCAATGCTGTTTCCAGCTCACTTTTTAGTCATAAACTATAACCAAAAGTTTGTCGTTTATCTCATTAGTTTCTTGATGAGGGAGATAGAGCTAACATTGTCTCATTGTAGAGTTCTGAAATTTCGCAAGTACAGATAAGCATTGAAATTTATGCTTGATAGCGGTATAAGTACATGGCAAAAAACAATTATAAAAATATGCAAACCGAATCAATTTATTTCTTAACCTTTGTAGGAAGAAAAGCGCACATTCTTGAAAATAGCGACTTTTTTACCTATTTTTGTTTCGACGGCAGGAAAAAACACTTTGTTTTTTATTCGCTCAACTCTTGGCAGTAATAGTTGCTTTCGAATTTTGTTGAACATAGGCCAAACAGTTTATGCCCGATAACCTCGAACTTATTAAAAGTGACAGTAACTTACGCAAACGGCTGCTGTTAGGTTCGGTAATGCTTTCTGTTCTGGTTATAACCATTTTTTGTTACGTTGGTTATAATCTGCTTCTGGAGATGGAAAAAGACTTAGAGCGTCAATCTTTTGAAGAGCAGTACGGCGATGTAAAAACACTTCTTGCCCCAATTATTGCCAACACTACTATCGATGATGGTGTATCGCTTGTGCCCCGTGATTTATCGATACTCGCCGAAGATATTCTAATCATAGAGTTCGACCAAAAAGAGCTTTACCGTGACCCTCGATTAGCTCCACAAACCTTCCTTCAGCCGTTAAAACAAACTGGCTTTTTCACCTCGGGGGATGAAGAGTACTATGTTCACAGTGATATTTTGGCCCAGAGCAAAAAGCCATTAACCGTGATTTGGAAATTATCCGACATGTCGACCATTTCAGAGCACGTTATCAGTCGGCTTTCGGTGGCTGCCTTTTTAACATTCTGGCTGTCAATTTGGTCAGCACTTATTATGTCCTCTTTCATAGCCAGGCGGTTTGAAAGCGCCAATAAAAGCCTTGAAAAACTAGCCCTGGTCGACAACCTTACGAAATTGTATAACCGCAACGCGTTGTTGTCGGGTTTGGATCTAAAAAACAAATCCGGCGCTTTGATGTTTCTTGATTTAGATCGTTTTCGCGACATCAACGATGCATTGGGCCATGATATGGGCGATCGAATACTTAAAGCGTTTGCGCTAAGACTCAGACAATTAATGCGCTCTCAAACAAAGTTATACCGGTATCGCAGTGACGAGTTTGTTGTTTGGTTCCCACAACTAAATACTGATGAAGTAATGAGTCGGGCTTTTAACTTATTGTATGAGTGTCGTGAACCTTTAATTATTGGCAAAAGCGAATTTGAAATAGGATGCAGTATTGGTGTCGCCTGCGCGCCCGAACACGGCAGTGATGCTGAAACTCTTGTACAAAATGCCGAAAATGCCATGTTACGAGCAAAACGCATGCGCCTGGGTATTCAGGTATACAACGAACGTCTTGCTCATAATAATACGGTAGCAGTTACACTACGAAGTCAACTGCGCACAGCATTACAGCAAAATCAGTTTGAATTGTATTATCAACCTAAAGTCAGTCTGGTTGATGGTACCCTTTGTGGTGCTGAGGCTATTGTTAGATGGAATCACCCAGATGAAGGTTTGTTATCACCAGGGTATTTCATAGAACTGGTTGAGCAAAGCGGCATTGTTCATGCGTTTACACGCTATACCATCGAAAGCGCGGTCAAACAAATCAAACAATGGGAAGACAACCATACTCCCATGCCGGTGGCGGTTAATTTATCGGCCTATAATCTTGTTGATACTGCTTTTGTTCCCTTTGTAGAAAAGGTTTTGGCAGAAAGCGGAATAAACCCCGCCAGTTTAGAGTTTGAGCTAACCGAAAGCGCGACGATGGTGGATATTTCTGTAAGTAAACGCCTTATTTCAGCATTTAATGCCTTAGGAATTAAAACGTCCATCGACGATTTTGGTACGGGAATGAGTTCATTTGCTTATTTGCGAGAGTTAGATGTTCATACCATTAAACTGGATCGCGCTTTTATTATAGATATTACCAACAACGCAAAAGATGAAAAAATTGTTGAGGCAATGATTGCCCTTTGTCATAACCTGGATATTCAGGTTGTTGCAGAGGGAATTGAACAGCAAAGCCAGGCAATGTTATTAACTCGGTTAGGTTGTGATGTAGGTCAGGGGTATTTCTTCGGAAAACCCGCACCGGTGGCTGATATCAATTCGCTATTCTATAAGGGTAAAGATAGCGAGTTATCCGAATAACGACATTACTTGCTGACCGCCCATAAAAAAGCCCACGCATGCAAGGGTCAACCCTAGTAATGCTACTGCCCCATCGTCGGTAGCCATGCCTATCGCCATTATAAATACGGCACCGGCCGGGATTAGTCCTAAAAAAGGCACCAGCTCCAGAGGTACCATCATCAAGCCACACAATGCACAACTTAACGCGATTAGGCTTCTGAACAAGATATTTCGCATGAAAAACCAACGTGGCATCAATAGCCTGTCAACTTTAGTCACAATCGGGCTGATTTTATCTACGCCCTTATTCAAAGAACTTCGCCCTATACCAATCTGAGTTATTGCCGCCGGTAACCAGGGATGGGATTTGGCCAGTAAAACTTGCATAGAAATAAGAAAGATAGTGATACCCGTAACAGTTGGAATACCCGGAATAGCACCAATAGGTGTCGAACAGATAAAGGCAGGAACCGCTAACATAGGGCCAAAACCTCTTTTTTCCATCATTGTCAGCAGTTCACCAAACGTAATTTTCTCTTGTTTTCCGGCGCTTTGCATACGTCCAAGAAGCTCGTGCAAACTCATTGAATGCATTGCCGCAAAATCTGACATTGTCGGTTACCTATCGTCTCTATTGTGACAAAATGATGTGATTGATAAAATAAGCATAGCGAATTACGTGCCAGCTGCAATCAAAGATGCTGTTTAATAGCAATTATCTGTTCCTATTTCAGCACGTTACCCGTAAACTGACCATAATTAAAGTGATCTATTAAGCTATAAATACAGTAAACGGTTTATTGCTTAATAAAACAAAAACGATAGGAAATAATCTGTGTTAACTGTTTTACTTGTTGACGACGACCCAGAATTCACCGATGTAGCATGTACTATAATTGAGTTTTTGGGCCATGAGGTGTTAACTGCAGCAAATCTCAGTGAAGCGCGGGACTGGCTTACAAAAGAGAAATTTGATCATATCCTGTTAGACTTCATGTTGCCTGATGGCAGCGGCGTACACTTGTTTGATGAACTTGATGCCCTTCCTAAGCGTCCACGGGTCACTCTGATTACCGGCCACCCTTCAGTTAGAGGGATTATCAAAGGTTTATGCGGGCCCAACATCGACTACCTCGTAAAGCCTATTCAACGCGAAGAAATTGAAGCGGTTCTCAGCGGCAGAAAAGATAAAAAGAATGAAGCCGTTGGTAAAGCCACTATCAAAAAGTATTTTGGTCATTTGATCGGCGAATCAGCCTCCATGAAAGAGCTGTACAAACTGATTGAAAGAGTAAGCCGAACCAGCGCTAATGTAATGTTGCTGGGTGAAAGTGGTGTAGGTAAAGAAGTCGTTGCTGAAGCCATTCATGCTGCCTCAGATGTTGAAGGTCCTTACATTGCTACCAACTGCGGTGCATTTTCAAAAGAACTGATTGGAAGTGAGTTATTCGGACACGAGAAAGGTGCATTTACTGGCGCGGTGGGCCGTAAATCCGGTGTGTTTGAACAAGCTGAAAACGGTACCTTATTTCTTGATGAAATTACCGAAATGCCTATCGACATGCAGCCTAACCTGTTAAGAGTACTTGAAAACAGGGTTGTGATTCGTGTTGGCGGCACAAAAACGATACCTATAAACTGTCGGGTAGTTTCTGCTACTAACCGTCAAATGGAAGAAATCGCCGAAAGTAAAGTTCTGCGCGAAGACATTTATTTCAGGCTGGCGGTCTTTCCTATTACCATACCTCCTTTGCGGGAAAGAAAAGAAGACATTCCTTTATTAGCCTCCTCTTTTATTGCCGAACTCAATAAAGAAAACAGTACCAATTTTGTATGGAAAGATGCACAGCTAGATACGCTTAAAGCCTATGATTGGCCCGGTAATGTGCGTGAACTGCGACACTTTGTGCATCGCGCGGCCATTATGAGTGATCCTGATAAGCAAGATATTCAGCTTCCTAAAACTATTGAGTCTCCGTTTGCTAAAAAACAGTCTACTACACCCGCTTTGCAAGCCGGTCGTACTATAGAAGACGTTGAAAAAGAACTTATATACGCCACCCTTGAAAAAGTGAATGGAAATAAAACCCTTGCGGCTGAAATGTTAGGAATCAGTACTAAAACACTGTACAACCGTTTGCATGCCTACGGCGATTTAAGTAAAGACGATTAGCCTAAGGGAGATACTATGACTGAGGAAGAACTGACTGTAATGGCCAAGCAGGTACACGATGCCCGCAAACCATTAAACCGAATTTCGATGCAGGCTGAACTCATTAAAATGGCTTTGGATGGCGATGTGCCCCCAGAGCGGGCAAAGCAGGCTTTAGATAAAATAATAATAAGTACTAAGGATTGCAGCGAAGCGCTAACCCATATGATGGACGCTTTAAGCAATTCTCAGTCGGACGCATAAATGTATGTTTAATAAGTTGTTCCAATCGATATACAGTTGGATATTTCTGGTTGGTATTATTGTTCTCGTTATAACCGCAAACTCGTTTTATGTTATCAGTACATTAGACAAACTCGCCGTTCTTGAGGAGCGCTTGTTTGATACCTCCCAGGTCATAAGCACTATTAACAATCTGCATTCCAGAGTGCTGCACGCCGAATCGGCTAAACGTGGTTACCTGCTGACAAACGATGAACGTTATTTGTCAAACTATCAAACTGCTAAAGAACAACTGATAAATATCATGAGCGAAGTCACTACCAGCGCTCAAATAACATCAATGCCTACGCATTCTGAGAAGATTTTACAGCTGATACCGCTGACGAAAGCGAAAGTTGATGAAATGGATAGAGCAGTCCAGGCTCAAAGTGCGGGTAACAGAGAACGTGCAATTTCAATTTTAGAGAGCGCCCGCAATTTACTTTTGCATGATAAATTTAGAAATTTATTTTTAAAAATAGATGAGTCAGAAAAGAAAGCTCAAACTGATCACCTGAATAAACTATTAAAACTTCGTACTGACTCTATTAACACCCTGATTATCTCTGGCTTCACAACCGCATTTTTAATTATTGCGATTTTTGCTCTTATAAAAATGAATATGCGCGAGAATTCAAGGCATCAGCATACGTTAGAAAACGTAAATGCGGAACTTGAGCACAAAATAGCCAAACGAACACAGGAACTACAAGTTTATTCTGATGAGCTTGCGCGTAGTAACCGTGAACTCGAGGATTTTGCTTTTGTCGCCTCTCACGATTTACAGGAACCCTTAAGAAAAATTCGGGCGTTTGGTAATCGAATTGAAGCAGGGTATGCCGATGTGATTGACGAGCGGGGCCTTGATTTTTTGAATCGTATGCTTAACGCGGCAGAGCGAATGTCTATGCTAATCAGCGACCTGCTGGCCTTTTCACGAGTATCTACCCGTGGCAAAGACTTCACGGAAGTGAATTTGAACAATACGGTCAAATCTGTGGTAGATGATTTAGAAATAGCGATTGAAGAGTCTGAGGCTACGTTAGAAATTGGCGCACTTCCGACCATCAATGCGGACAAATCTCAGGCTGAGCAGTTAATGCTGAACCTATTGTCGAATGCTTTAAAATTCAGTCAGCCCAACGTTTTGCCTATTGTTAAGGTGTACTCGCGAACTTCTGAACCTGAAGAGATTGCGTCATTTCACAACAAAGATGAGTTTGATTGGGTTACAATTTGCGTAGAAGACAATGGCATCGGTTTTGAGCAATCGTTTGCAGAAAAGATTTTTGCACCTTTTCAGCGCCTGCATGGCCGCGGCACCTACAAAGGTACCGGCATAGGTTTAGCGGTATGTCGCCGCATCGTTGAGCGCCACAACGGCCTGATTCGCGCTTATAGCGAACCCGGTAGTGGAGCAAAATTTAAGATTATAATACCGGTAAACGCTGAACCGTTTGCCAATTTGTCGAGTCAAGGAGTGGTAGAAAATGACCGGTAAAGCGCCTTTACCCATAAATATTTTAATGGCTGACGATGATGAAGATGATCGTTTGTTAACGTTAGATGCATTAAAAGAAAGTCGTGTTTTAAACAATCTTTATTGTGTAGAAGATGGCATTGAGTTGCTTGAGTTTCTGCGCCGCGAAGGAAAATATGCAAATTCAGAAGATACGCCTCGCCCCAGTTTAATATTACTTGATTTAAACATGCCTCGCATGGATGGGCGTGAAGCATTACAAGAAATAAAAGCTGATCCTGCGTTACGAGGTATCCCGGTCGTTATTCTGACAACCTCTAAAGAGGAAGAAGATATGCTTAGGGGCTATGATCTGGGTTGTGCATCCTACATTACCAAACCCGTCAATTTTGAGGGCCTGGTCGATCTGATGCGCACTTTGGGCCGTTATTGGATTGAGTTTGTAGAACTTCCACACGATTAACCAGCTGGACTGAGATGTACTGTGAGTGACCTTATCCGAGTTTTACTTATCGAAGACGATGAGGATGATTATTTTCTAACTGCTGATTATCTTTCTCAGTGCGAGGAGCCCAGGTTCGATATAACCTGGGTGACTAACAGTTCGGAAGCAGTCGCTGCTTTTCGATGTAAGATTTTCGATATTTGTTTGCTTGATTATATTCTTGGTTCAGAGAATGCCTTAGATGTACTCAGTGTTATAAAATCAAAAGGTATCAATATACCAGTTGTTATATTAACAGGCCAAACGGACACAAAAGTAGATGAAATGGTAATGCGTGCTGGCGCAGCCGATTATCTCAATAAAAGTGAAATTGAAACACCCAGATTTATGCGAACAATGCGCTATGCCATGGTTCGCCGCGAAATTGAAAATGAACGTGTAGAACGTCATAAAGTTGAACAACAAAATAAAGCAAAAGATAAATTCTTAGCCCATTTAGGCCACGAGCTTCGCACTCCCCTCACCTCTATTCTAGGCTATACAGAGTTATTGCTTGATGATGCAGGCAATGAACGTATAGACCCTGAGCTTTCGATAATTCACACAAACGGCAAACATCTTTTAAGCCTTTTGAACGACTTGTTAGATATGTCTCGTATCATGGCCAATAAGTTAGAACTATCACCCAAAGACGTAGATTTAGCCGGATTCATGACTGATGTTCATTCATTGATGAACTTGACGGCAAAAGACAAAGGCTTACAACTTTCCATCGATTGTCCCGAACCGGTTCCAGAGGTTATTCGCGCTGATCCTACCCGCTTACGTCAGGTTCTTATTAATTTGATAAGCAACGCAGTGAAATTTACTGACTCGGGTAAAGTTGAAATTTTGGTTGATGTGGTACCAGGTTTGGGCAAAAACAAAGACGAGATGCTACGTTTTCAGGTTAGCGACTCTGGGGTGGGAATGCCCCCGGACAAACTGGATGATATATTTCATCCATTTGAGCAAATAGAAGATGTGATGCGGGCAAACCATGGTGGCGCGGGGCTAGGATTGGCAATCTGTAGAGAACTTGTCAGTAAGATGCAAGGTGAAATATCAGTGTCTTCGACATTTGGTAAGGGCAGTACGTTTTCGTTCTATATCCACCCTGGCGATATCTCAAAACAACCACGTGAATTATTAAATCTTTCGAGCCCTGCTATACGAAACACGCCAGAGATGAACCTGCATGTGTCGGGACGTGTGCTGATTGTTGATGACTTACGCGAATTACGCCGCCTGACCGGACATCTGGTCAGTCAGTGTCATGCTCAGGTTGCTTATGCCGAAAATGGAGTAAAGGCACTTGAAGCTGCTTTAATAGCTGAACAAGAGGGTCAGCCCTTCCATTTGGTGCTAATGGATATACACATGCCGGTAATGAATGGAATTGATGCATTAAAGGCACTACGTAAACACAACTGCCAAACCGCGGTAGTTGCGATAACAGCAGCCAGCCGGAAAGGTTTGCGCCAGTCGCTTCTTGACGAAGGTTTTGATGGTGTATTAGGAAAGCCCATTGAAAAAAATGCATTGATGGAAGTGTTAGACCAATACCTAATCCGGTCCAGCGGTGTCGAAACAAGCTTGACGCCTGCGCCGCCGAACTTCCAAAGTACTTCAAAAAGCGAATCTGAAGGCTTAAAACCGTCATCTCCCCATGAAACCGTTATTGAGAATACCGTCAAAGATTCTGTAAAACGCATTCTGGTAATAGAAGATGATAGTGATGCTGCCGAACTTATGCAGCTATTGCTTACACATCAAGGACATAGTGCAGATATCGCCCAGAGTGGCGAAGAGGCTATGGAGAAACTTGAACACGGCGATTTTCAGCACGCTTTACTCGATCTTACTCTACCAGATTACCATGGGTTGGAACTGGCACCGAAACTTCGCGAACTTTGTCCTGAATTGGAAATTATTATTGTTAGCGGCCGCGAACCCAATGCTGAGCAACTAAGTGAGAATAATATTGAGAAAGCTTTGTTAAAACCCGTTAGTAAATCTGACTTGCTTGCACTTTTTAGTGAATAAAATCTTGGTCGAGAAATTCTTACAATTACGTGCAGGAATTACCGCTAACTTTTGATTTCTATCGTCAAACGATTACAAAAAACCATTAGAAACAAAAGCTTAACAGATTTTATTTAGTGGTATAGCCTTTGCAGGCTCTTAGCTGTACATATTAAAAATCAAGGAGATAAGTATGGCTACACAAGCACGCCCGACTACGACTACAACGGCAAATACAACCACCGATAAAACCAAGGCAACTGCAGACTCTACTCATCCGATGATTGATAAAGTTCAAGAGACCTTGCATGCATCGGTTGATAAGCTAGCTTCATCAGCCAGTCGTGCCGAAGAAAACCTTCGCACTACTGCATCTGACTCAGCTGAAAATCTTTCTGCACAAAAGCGTTTAGCAGAAAAGAAATGGTTGGCTTCTCCAATGCGTAGATACGCTATTGAAAACCCAGTTGCCACTGCAGGTATTGCGTTTGCAGCAGGTATGCTGATTACTTCTTTGATGCGTAAGAAGTAAATATTATGCCGGGTAAAATGTCACCTTCTGACTTTGCCAAGGCATCTTTCAGGCCTGAGCGGCCTGTGTCGTTCTGCCCAACCAGTGATACTGGTTGGGTAAGCGATTGCTCAAAAGATGTATCAATTCATGACGATCCTACCTTTAGCGAAACCAAAACTGCAATTGAAAACATGTTTTCTCATAAACGAGACCAATTTGACTCGTTAAAAACTGTTTTAGGTGCAGAAACCGCTCTTGTAAAAAAATCAATTGTTATTTCAGCAATCGGATTGATTGGAGCTTTTGTTCTTATCTGTTTTTGCTGGCTTATTGTTAATGCAGCAATCGGTATTGGCTTAGATAGAGCTGGTATGCCTTTATTAGGCACAACAATAATTTTACTGGTAATGAACGGTATCGGATTATTATTTTGCGTAAAGGCAGTACTTGAAAGTTATAAACATATTTCTCTGATGCCAATTTTAAACGCCGTCACAGGTAATGCAGGAAAGAGCCAAAAGGAGTAACCTAACCTTATGTTTTTGTCTAACGAATTACGCAATGTCGATGCTGCTCATAAAGAGTATTCATTGGTAAAACAACGTGCTGATTATATGCAGACCAGTGCTAAACGTCGTTTACAATTATTATTTGGAAAACCAGCAGTTATAGCCGCTATTTTTGCCGCCGGCGCGTTTAAAGGTGCCACAACCAGCGATCCTAAAACAAAACGAAAATCAGCAATCTTTACGTTTATCCGTACTGCATTTTTCCAGATTATCACCTAAGGACATTCAGTATGGCTGCTTCGCACCAAATAGCCCGACGTTACATTTTCGCCATTAGCGCACTTTCAACTTTATTTATAACAGTAGGCTGTGCGACTTCCTCCCCTACCGAACCTACTCCCTATATCAAGGCAGCTTCTGCTAATAACTACGGTTATTCCAGTATGGAGCTTAGTGCAAGTGAATACAGAATTATGTTTAAAGCGACCCAGGCGACTCCCGCTGATAAAGTTCAGGAGTTTACGTTGTATCGGGCCGCAGAGCTTGCACAGAAGCAAGGTTACGATTGGGTAGCGATTGTAAAAACAGATATTGAGCGTAAAACAAGAACCGGAAAAAAGGTGGTCAGAGAAAGTAACAATTCGGTTCCAACTGTATTGCGAGATGAACAATGTACAATGTCCGGATGTAACGAAGTTGCTCAACCATTTGAGACCAGTGATGCCGATCTTCGGGTTGAAAAAACAAAAACAAAAGATATTTATTATTCTATTGTTGCCAGAATGGGAAATAGTCAGGCTGCCGCAGGCGACCAGGCATTTCGTACTTCTGAAATTTTGTCGAAACATCCTTCTGCCGCTAATTAAAGAAAGCAATAATAGGTGAGATTTATCTCACCTTTTTACATTTTGTCAGAAAATTGTGCGCAGTGCTTAATCAACCTAATTCACACCCGCCTTCTTTATTCTAAGAATAAACTTAACTATATGATATTAGGGTTAATTTTTATTGCCAGTTAGTTTTATTAATTGGTTTTCTGGAATGGGCTGTGCATCTGTTATTTTCATATTGGCTTAATTCTTTAAAAGTTTCACAGGAGCAGTAAAATGAATCAGCTACCCGCTAATATCGATTTGCTCAACGATATTATCAAAGTATTAAATGGTGGCATTAAATTTTACAATGATGGTTTAAATAAGATTGCCGATCATAATGCCCAGGCGATGTTTAACAGAATGCTACTTGAAAAAAAGCAGGCAGTTCGTATTTTAAGCAGCTATTTACCAAGCCAGTCTCCTGAGTCAGAAAAATGTCCAGCGACACGTTCAAAGGGCATTAAAACTATGTATAAAAAACTTTTGAATACGGTTAACCCAACAAACGCTTATAATTACGTAACGCAGTTAAAAGCCATTGAAGATAAAGTGTTAGCTAAAATAGATAACGCTCTCAAAGAGCATCCACCACAGAAATTAGCCTGCGATCTACGTAGGATTCGGTGTAGGCTACAACAGTGTAGAGAAGAAATTGGCACGTTTCATTACACTTCAGCCATAGCCGGTTGAAGCAGTGTATCTTACCCTAGTGCCCCGCAGAATCTTTACTGAGTGATTTTAAAAATAGTGCTTTAGGTAGCACATTTTATTGCCCTACCTTGTCAAACTATCCTCATAGGTTGAAACCTGGATATTACAAATTGATAACATAAGAGCGTAATAACGACACGCTTAACTTTCCTCTGGTTATCTATTGTATAAGCAACGCACTTTAAACTTAAAAAATCATCGTGTTACCTCATACTGTGTAACTTTTGTATTTTGGTACATTATTGTTTAGCTGTGTAAAAAGTGCAGAGTCTACTCTACCGACCAGATAAAAATTCGTTAAACCTCAATCTAAAAACGAATGAAAATAAGAAATTATCAGTCATATCAACAACTTAAAATTATGGCATGAATGGCGCATATATTAAATTGAATTTAAGGAAGCGATACGAGGATGAAATTATGTTAGGTTGGGCTGTTACATTTTTTATAATCGCCATTATTGCAGCAGTTTTTGGCTTTGGCGGCATTGCAGGTGCAGCAACAGGCATTGCCCAGTTCTTATTTTTCGTGTTTGTAGCTCTGTTGGTCATTTCTTTGATCGCCGGTGCGCTGCGCGGAAAATCACCAAAAGTATAATAATTAATTAAAGGAGCAAGAACTATGTTGTCGTACAAAAATTTACTGAAAACACTTTTGGTAGCCGGTTTTGCATTTTCTCTAAGCGCATGTGATGACGGCGGCGCTGAGAATGCGGGTGAAAAAATAGATGAAGCAGTAAATGAGGCAGGTAACGCTGTTGAAGATACTTGTGAAGATGTAAAAGAAGGCATGAAAGCAGAAGATAAAGATTGCTAATCATCTCTTCAATTTGAAAAAACCGGCCATGTGTCGGTTTTTTTATAACCTTAGTTCGAGCTTTTTTACTTCCAACATTTCAAATCGTCAGACTATATTCCTGGAATATTGATTTCTTAGGAACCTCGTTTCATACGCTCACTTTATAGAACGATTACACACCCTTCGCAAAGTATCAGGTTGCGTAGTTTACCTCCCTGCCACAAAATCGGTGCTAACATTATGATTTTATTCAGTTAGCGTATATATACTATCGTAAATTCTTAAATAGTATGAGTATGGGCTGACGCCCGGTAGCGTTTGTGCATAGTCATGAGCTCTCTCCATCAGCAGTCCATATTAGATTTTCAGACCACAAAGTATCTGCAGCATACTCTCGCGCTGTCAAGGCATAACTACTACCGGATGCTTAGCCGTTGTTATCAAGCTATAAGCCGTCTCTAGGTTATTGACTATTCACTAATAAGACAATGTATAAAGCAAAGCACATAACCTCTTAGGCCATTAGAACGCCCCCACGACTGATCACCTGGTGTTATGATTGCTGAGGTATTGTAAGGTATTTTGAGTTATTTGGTATGCGTGTGGGGCTGAAATGGAATGGACCTACACAACGCTGCGTAGGTCCGGGTAACAACAATAATTATTCAGGCGCTTTTGGGTTTGGCGACAAACTTATTTAGTAATGCGGGAAGTAGCGTTATGTCGGTAATTAAGGCCATGACCATAGCTGTAGCGGTTAACAGACCAAAGTTTACACTGGGAATAAAATCGGAAAAGCCGAACAACGAAAAGCCAGCTGCGATAATAGTGGTGGTGAACAATATGGCTAAACCTGTGTGCCCGAAAGCTGACCGTCCTGCTTTTTCAGCAACAGTGCGCCCTTCCCCGTTCTTCATACCCGTTAAATAAGCGTGCAAGAAGTGAATGGTATCATCTACTGCAATACCCATCGCAATAGCGGCAATGGTGATTGTCATAATATCCAACGGAATGGCCAGCCAACCTATCATGCCCAGTATTCCAAGTGTGGTAAGAATATTCGGAACAAGGGCTATAAGCGCTATTTTGACTGACCGGAATATAGCCAGCAGTACCAAACCTAAAACAACGTATACAATACCCAGCGTTTTTATCTGAGAATCGAACAGCCGACTTAAAATATCTTGATACAAGACAAACAACCCGGTCAATTCTACATTTTGCGCCTCGACACCCACGGTTTGAATATCCTGCTTAAGGTTTTCCAAAAAGTCGGCACGATCTAAACCTGCGGTGGTGTCCTGCACCCGAACCGAAATTCGAAGTTGGTTGTTTTCGGCAGAAAAATACGAACCAATAAGTTGATTAACTACTTTTTCATCTAGCAGATGATAAATGGTGGTCAACTCATACTCGGTAAGAGGACGATCATCATTCAGCTGGCGAGCTAATTGAGTAAAGTTTACTACAGAGGTAACGCTTCCGGTGGCTTCAAAAGCATTAACAGCGGCCTGTACAAGTTGTAATTGATTAACATTACCCGCTTTCAAAACAAGTTGATTGTTGTCTGTTTCAGATTCGGTTTTTAAAATGATATCCAACGGAGTCGACCCGCCAAACTGTTGGTCGATAAACGCGAGCTCTTTGTAGACTCTGGTTTCTTGTGCAAAGTAGTCGATAAAGGAGTTTTCAACATTGAGGCGGGATATGCCTGTTGCTAACGCCCCAAACAACCCCACCATTACCAGACTTATCGTAATTGGGTGCTTTAACGTAAGTTTACGCATAACCTCGAAAAATCGGGTTACAAAAGCGAACTCAGTGGTTTCTTTTCGTGCACGTAATAAAGAAAGCACAGCAGGGAACAGCAACAAACTGACCAGCATAGTAATAATCATTGCGATAAGCATCATGTATCCAAAGACCATTACCGGCTGTAGTCCACTAAATATCAGTGCTCCAAACCCTACGGAAGTTGTTAGCGTAGCAAAAAAACAGGGTGCTAATTTTTCTTTTAGCGTGGCTACAATGCGTTTGTGTCCATCCAATGATTCGTCGTCGCGACTAATTTGCCGATAGGCACCAATAAGGTGAATCATTACGGCCAGAGTAAGTATGAGCTGCAATGCAACAAAGTTTGCTGAGATTACGGTGGTGCGCAAGTCCAGGAATCCAAATAGCCCCATAGTGAACACCACGCTGATGGCGCATGCTGCTAAAGGAAATATTACCCACCTGATAGTGCGATAGAGTATAAACAGAAGTAGCGCGATAACCCCAGCAATAGCAGAACCAAAAGTTTTCAGGTCAGACTGGATAATATCTATAAGATGTTGGCCAACTACATACGATCCACCCAGGTAAGTATTGGCACGCTCATCAACTTGCGATGCAATATCGTTAAGTTGATGAATTTCATTCTGGCGTAACTTTGACAAAGTTGCTTTGATAGGTTCAGCTTGTTTCTTGAGCTGCTCAAGCTCTTTTTCTTGCGCTACACTCAACTCGCCGTCAAGCATCTGAGCCTGAATACGGGTAATTTCAGCTTCAAGCTTGCTGAGCGTTTCATTGTCTTCAAACACTACCTGAATAGCCGTAGCACTAGCCTGTTTGTTGACCAATAGGTCAGTAAAAATTGGATGACCTGCAACCAGTGTTTCCATTTGGTCGGGCGAATACTGCTTAGCCTGCCAGGTCAGCGCGTTAACATCGGTTCCTGATGTTAAAACACTTTTGTCACGAATAAGAGGAACGGTGAGAATTGAGGTGACTGCTTTGACCCGGTCTATTTTGTTAATTTCAGTCGACAACATTTGCAGATCGTTAAAAGTCTGCTCAGAAAATAGTTCGTGTCCGGTAGGCTCATAGGCCAGCAGAATAAACTCTTCAGGCGAAAATACCTGAGCGGCGACCTGACTCTTTATATAAAGCGCATTGTCTTTAACCAATAGCGTGTCAGCCGAAGCATCAATTTTAAATTTTGATAGTTGGGTTACCGCAAGCGCGAGCAAAATTCCGAAGGTGATGATAATTAACCACCGGGCGGATACTATCCAATGAGCGAGTTTATTCTTCATTTTGCTGCTCTTTGAAGTGAAAATATTCATCGCGGCGTTGCCCTTGTATAAACTGATTGCGGAAATACAGGTAAGGGTCATCAGCTTGTTTATACAGGTTTTCATAGGTTGCTGCCTGACCAGAGAAGTCATCAAAACCATCAAATGCACGTAAAAAATACGATTCGGGTGAGTCAGTGAGCTGATTTATTGGATGAATGATTCCTTCAGCTACCGTAGAAAAAGCTCCGCGAGAGTCACTTGGGCCTAGAAAAGGCAATACCAGGTAAGGGCCAGAAGCAATGTCATAATGAAATAATGTGTCTGCAATAGTTTGTTTATGCGCCCCAATGTCAAACCAATGCGTTGCCGGGTCAAATAAACCGAATAAGCCTACTGTGCTATTGATTAAGAACCGACTAAGATTTGCTCCTGCTTCGGCAAATTCGCCTGCTGCCAGATTATTTAGTAAATTCAGAGGTTCGCGAATATTGTCAAAGGCATTCCCAATCTTCTCTCGCCCAACTGCGGGGATCAAATAACGATATCCTTCTGCGGCTGGAATCAGTACATAGCTATAAAGTTGATGATTAAGTTCAAAAACCTGTCGGTTAAAGCTTTCCCAGGGATCGTTGTAAAATACGGCAGTAGGTGCACCGCTTTGAGCTTCATTCTGTGCCTTTGCATCAGTAATTGCTACTACGGTGGGTTGAACTTCGATATTTCCCTGACTCGTTTCTACTGTGACGGTTTTCCCTGCGTTTAGCTCATCAACTTTAGAGGGTGAAGGGCTTTGCTGTTGCTCACTGGCTGTAGAGGCTTTAGCTGGGGATGGAGGTGCTGAACTACTACAGCCATTTAACAATAGTAAGCTCAAACACAATATGGGCAAACCAAAGTGTGTTGATGATATCACAGACAATATTTCCTATATCAGATTATGTTCGCCCAAAATGTCATGCCATTCAGACAATTTAATAATTCGATTCATACGTAGATTATTTGTACTATGATCGAAAAAAGATTCGCTCGGATACAAATATCTTGAACTTTTGAATGATGAGTCTGATAACAATGTCAGTTAGCGAGAAAATAGGTGTTACTTTATACCGACTATTTTAATATAAGTCACCCGGATATAAGAAAGGTTGCAATGCTCACTTTTGAAGATGTAGTGGTTAGAAAATGCAACCTGTTTACCCAAAACTTACTACAGAAAAATTACTCGCCCGCGCGCTTAGCTATCCAGCTTCCGGCCTGAACCTGATCTACAGGAACTGGGGTGGCATATGCTTCTTTATCTTCGTATCGGTCAAACCAATTGAAGACGGGTTGGTTCTGCAGGTACTGTTGAAAACGGTTTTCTGGTTTGGTAAAGCGTTTGGTTTTTAACAGCTTCATAGAATTTCCCTCAATGCTATATTCTATAGGTCTCTGAGCGGCTACGATTGTTACCAATATAGACAAACTCAGCTTTTGACATATCTCTTTTCGTTATCCAATCATATTCAACTATTGAACCAACTTAGCAAAAAGTATAATAAAAACTGTAAAACCCTTATTTATTAACGCCTACAGAAAAAGTTGCAGTTTTGTTACATCTGATACCCGCGTGCAAAACTGGTATTGTGCTCTTATCGAAAGGTAATATTTACAGGGAGTTCTTGCTCAAAGTAAAAATTTACTGATTATCAATGAGCGAAAATGTAGCATTTGGGATAAAAAAAGCGGCGCAAGCGCCGCTTATATCGTATTAGATAGTAAAAATTAGTTCATAGTTTCTGGTTGTTTAACGGTTAGGTTATTTTCAACGTTTTTCACATCAGAAGCATTTTGCGCGATTTCCACGGCTAACTGTTGTTCAGCATCAGATTTCACTTCCCCGGTAAGGGTTACGTTTCCTGCTTCAACGTCTACATCGATGTCAAAACCAGAGATATCAGAGTCCATTAATAAACGCGTTTTGATTACCGTCGCAATTTTCGCATCAGTAAGCTCACTCGCAGCTTTCTGAGAGGTATTTTCAGCCCTCTCTTCCATCTCATCACCTTCATTGGCCATCTTTTCACTGGAGCTTTGGCCAGTCATCATACTGTTGTTGTCAACGATGGTAAGTTGATTATCGACCGATGTAACCCCGTCGATATTGACAACTAATTCTTCAGCAAGCTTTTTATCTACAGAATTTTTCACTTTTCCGGTAAGAACAACTTTTCCATTTTTGACATCAGTATTGATATCAAATGAATTCAGATTTCCATTAAACAGTAATGTTGCTTCAGCTTTGCCGTCTATCCATGCATCTTTAGCGCCCTTTTCCCAGTTGTTATCAGACTTCATGTCAGCGGCCATCGCAGTAGTGCTTACTACGCTGGCAATAAATAGCGATAAAATTGTACGTTTCATTGGATTCTCTCCTATATAGTTACTTATGCATTGATGCTTAAATCGTGCCAGAAATATCAGACCGTAAGATTATGAATTCATTATTCTTTTTTACGAATCTAGCACTAAAGAATGAATTAAATGCACGGTTTACCGCCGCATAGCGTAAAACTCGCCTATAGCAATGCAAGATTACACTGAACTTAAACCGGGTGAACCTTAGCTTTTCAATATCGTAAGGAGTATAAGTGTTTAACGCATATGCATTATATCTTTATAATGAGACCGCCCCTCTTATCCCTCTTATAGGAAGCGCTACATGTTTGAAGTCTTAGGTATACTCAGTATTGTCATGATATTTACGACAATTGCACCACATTTACCTGGTGAACACTGGCTAATCCGAGTGTGGGAGTTTCCACGGGTTCAACAGATTTGTATTATTTTAGTGGCTATCATTGGATGGGTTAGCTATCTGGTGATTGAACAAACCGATTCGTTAATTATATTTGCTACCGTTATTTTATTATTGTGTCTGGCGTATCAAATTAGCTGGGTTTATCCCTATTCGTCATTTGGCCCTAAAGAAGTCAGCCGTGTTAAGACGCCTCAGCAGGACAGGGTTTTTAGCATCATGACCAGCAACGTCTACATGCATAATAAAAATTATCAGGGGCTTATAGATTTAGTCACCAAACATAAACCCGATATGCTGGTCACTCTTGAGAGTAATCAGGATTGGGAAGATGCGATGGAACCTATCCATAACGACTATCCGTACCGGTTAGCTTGTCCGCTGGAAAATCTCTACGGAATGCATCTGTACAGCCGCCTTCCCTTTAAAGAAGAAACCATACGGTATATTGTTCAGGATGGTGTACCTTCAATGCAGGTTACCATCGAAATTGAAGGGCAACCGGTTGTAGTGTATTTGCTACATCCTAAGCCGCCAAGTCCAACCGAAAATGAAAGTGCCGGGCCCCGAGATGAAGAGCTAACGTTAGTTGGGCAGGAAGTAGTGGCTGAAGATCGTCCTGTTATTATTGCCGGAGATTTAAACGACGTAGCATGGTCACCCACTACCCGAAACTTCAGAAAGCAAACCGGTGCAAGAGATCCTCGCCGGGGCCGGGGCTTTTTCAATACGTTCCATGCAAAATATAAATTAATACGCTGGCCCCTGGATCACGTATTTCACTCGGACCATTTCGATTTGGTTAAGATTAAACGGTTGCCCGGGTATGGCTCGGACCATTTTCCGTTGTATACCTCGTTACACCTCACCAGGGACTGCGAACAATGCGAGTCATCCTCGGCGCCTCAAACAAGTGAAGCAGCAAGCATCGAATCGAATAAAGAAAGCTAAGCACTCATTGCTACGTCGGCGCTGGCAGATGCCAGCGTCTGACACCGGTAAATAATATCCCGGGTGTTGGCAGCATCTGGAACAATATCATCTTCAGGCATAACCGCCACATCACAAACTTGTTCGCTCAGCGCATTAATCAACAGTACAGGCAACGCAGTCCCATGCTGGCTTTTTATTTGTTGATAAAGGCTGCCCCCTTCAATATCGGGTAATGTTACGTCGAGTAAAACAACATCATATGTCTGACGTTGTTGTAATTTTTTGGCTGCTTTCCCACTAGCAGCAAAATCTACGGTCCACCCTAACCCTGACATAACACTCGTAATGACACTTGCGGTAACCGGTTCGTTTTCAATGACCAGAACATGTAACCCTGAGGTTTTTGACAAACTAACTTCCGGTTGTGTGCTCATGTTATTGCTCTCCATAATTGCAGCGTTTGACGCAGTAGTTGTCAGTGTAATCTTAATTTGGCTTAATTTAAGCGTAAATCAGGTAAGCATAAGATAGGCCAGCATATATGCATAACGCCAGATAAATGTGACCTGGTGTTTGGGTAAGAAAATAGAATAGCTGCGTAGATTTCACAAAAAAAATCTGCAACACAATGATAGGTAAGGGATTAATAGAAATCAAAACAAAGAAAAAAATTGAATAGACCTTATTCTCAACGATACTTTTCTAAAAAAAGACCCCCTCGCATCGGTGGGCAGCCTTTAATACAAAGCGTTAATGAAATGAACAGCAATAATCTGCATAGGTATTCGGGAAATTTTTACAAAATGATTACGCTTGTTCTTTCAAATAATTATTGATATCGCGACAGGCTTTTTCCCGGCTGATAAAGTGGGCAAGTGCTAACAAACGGTCATCACGTGGCCATACCGCTTGATTAAGCATTTCAATATCATCCTCAGCGAGTTTCTCGGTACGTAAAAACAATGCAATGGCCTTTTTATTGGGTTTTATCAGTGCGCCTTCTGCATGTTGAACCCACTGAGGAGAAAGACAAAAAAACTCGCGCTTGTAAGGGTCACGAACCACATACAACAGATCATTTCTGACCAGTATTGCTGGCCACCCTTCACCTACCCGACTTTGAGCAAACATCGCAACTGTGAATATAAGCAGCATGGCGGCAGTGGTAAAAATAAAAGTATCGCTGAGACCAGGCGCCAGCATTACCAACAGCAGTACCATAAGGGCAAATACTATCCAGGTAGCAAAAACCCTCTTCATAGCTTTCGGACTGATACCGGAAAAAACGTGCGCATCACGAATATCCGCTTTTGTGAGCGTTACCAGATTTATATGAGTAGAAGATTTCAATATCCCGTTTCCTGGAGCTTTTTGGTTATGATTACCCTGACTCTCTGTCGAAAACAGGGTCTTTATACTTATGCCAAGCCTACGACTTATTTTAAAACAGGGCTACTGGCGACGACAGTCAATCATGTAATTCTTTGATATATAAATCAATACCTTTTGAGCTCAGAAAGGATCATCCATTCCACTTTAGTAACAGATAGCCGCTCATTAGATAACTAAGTGCTCAGGTACGGTTGCGCAATTGGGTTGCTATCCATATATCTTATTCAAGCTTCACAAAAATGTAAGGTACATTATGACAACAATTACCATCGATTTGGTTTCAGATATCGCCTGTCCGTGGTGCGCTATTGGTTATGCACGGTTGCAAAAAGCACTCGAATTATTACCCGATGTTCAAACTGAACTAACCTGGCGCGCCTTTGAACTTAATCCAGACCCCGAAGCGCAACCAGAACCTATTCTTCCCGCCTTGTGTCGTAAATATAATGCGCCTGAAGCACAAATTGTTGAGTCACAGAAACAAATGATGACTATCGCTTCTGAACTTGGGCTCAATTTTGAAAAAATGGAAAGTCGATATACCACCAATACTTTTGATGCGCATCGGTTAGTAAAATGGGCGCACCAGTTTGGCAAACAAACCGCAATGAAACAGGCATTATTTGATGCTTATTTTGGTGAAGCAGAGTCTGTGCAAGACCCCCAGGTTCTATTGAAATGTGTTGAACAGGCCGGCCTTGATCAAAGTAAAGCACAACAGGTTTTACAGTCTGATGAATATGCCAACGAGGTCCGACAGGAAGAACAGCAATATCAACAGGCTGGTGTTTCTTCGGTTCCGGCGTTTATCATAAATCAAAAATACTTAATCTCAGGTGCTCAGGAGCCAGACCAGCTGGCATTAGCTTTGAAACAAATTGTAGATGAAAACGAGGGCTAGGGTATAGATTCAGGCAGACCAACCAAAAGATATTGCCGTCTGCCTTTTATTTACCTGCGTTAACTCCTCTCAGCTTCCACATTTTACCTATGGAGATCTCTATGTCGCAAAATACTGAAATTCTATTAAAACAGCGCCCCGACGATGGCAACATCGGTGAGCATTTATTTGAAGTCGTTAACAAAGATGTTCCTTCTGCAGGGGCTAATGAAATATTGGTCAAACAAACCTACATGTCGTTAGATCCCGCCATGCTGGGTTGGATGACAGCTGATGAGGAAAGTTATATTCCCCCCGTAGAACTTAATGATGTTATGCGCTCAAGTGGGGTGGGCAAAGTTATTGAGTCTAATCATCCCGATTTTGCCGAGGGCGATCTGGTCATGGGTATGATGGGATGGCGGGAGTATGTCGTATCTGATGGTAAAGGGCTTAACAAACTACAACAAGGCATTGATGAAGAAACCGCCTTATGTGTATTTGGCTTGCCCGGCCTTACCGCTACTCAAGGCTTGATGAATATTGGTAAGCCGCAGTCAGGTGAAACTTTGGTGGTTACCGGTGCTGCCGGTTCGGTAGGCTCTATCGTTGGGCAAATCGCTAAAGCTGATGGCTTACGTGTTATTGGTGTGGTGGGTAGTGATGAAAAAGCAAACTGGATAATCGATGAATTAGGTTTTGATGGGGCTATAAACTATAAAACCGACGATCTTCAGGCAAAACTTGAAGAGCTCACCCCTGATCGTATTAATCTTTATTTTGAAAATACGGGTGGGGAAATCCAGCATCACGTTATCAACCGCATGGCTGAACACGGGCGCGTTGTTGTATGTGGAATGATTGCTGACTACCAGAAAGATGAACCTGCCCCGGGCCCAAGCTGGCTTCCACTTATCAAAAAGCGGGTAATGATTCAGGGTTTTGCAATGCCCGATCATTTACACAAATCAAAAGAGCTTACTGAGCAACTTGCGCCTTATGTACAAAAAGGACAGATAAAATATCGTTCGCATATTATTGAAGGCCTTACCAGCGCAATGGAAGGTTTGAACCTGTTGTTCGAAGGCAAAAATAAAGGCAAGTTGATGGTTAAATTATAAAACGTCCCTGGTAGCTAACCCCTGTTGAAACCCGATGCCGGCCATTCTGCTGTTTGGCCGACATCTCTTTTTTTAACAGGTATAGTTATGCAACGAAGAAACTTGTAGCCAGTATACTCACCTTTACCCCCTGCATTTTTCGCTTATCTGTAGATAATTTCGCTACGTGATGGCGCCATCGTCGCCAGTACTTTATTTTGCAGCCGGTGTGGGACCTGGGCATCGTTCATGGCAGCAATAAGCAAATCTACAGCGTGATTAAAGTCTCTTTCGGGAATATTCATTCCTGTATGCACGCGCTCCATTGAATCACCCGAATAAGTGCAGCCACCACCGGTGATAACGCAAATATGCTCTACCATCTTTTCTTTAAAGCGAGTAATGTTGGAATCTTCAAAATAAGCGAACATAACTTCATCATATTCAATCTGCGTAATAAAATTATCTACGATTTCGGTCACTTTCGACCGACCGCCCAGCTGTTCGTATACCGTCAGATTATGCGAGGCACAGCCTTGTAAAACCAAAAATAATATCGCTGTCAGTACTACTTTCATGAAATCACCATAATTGTCCGCTTAAAGAAACGTACAAGCCTCGTTGTTCCGGGGCGCCCGCGATTTTGCCTAAATCTGCCCAGGCAAGGGTTACGTTAAACTGTTTTGTGGGAATATAGCTAATAAAATAATCTCGCCAATGGCTTTCGCCCAAGCCCAGATTGTCAGGCTTTGTGCGGTACTCCATGCCTACCGCGATGTTACGTGACAGTAGCATCCCGACAGATGCTTCGAGCATCAGTTCGTAATCGTCGTTGTCAGCCCCGCCAAAACCCAGTAAACCCATTTCGTTGGCTTTAGTGGCTCGCGCCGTGACATTCCATATTGCGTTATAGCCTGCAATTGCCCCTAAATGCACTTTTGTGGCGGCTACAAAAAAATCGGTACCCGTTGTATCTGAGGCCCCTAACAGGTTTGCAATTGCCTCATCTTTTAAGCGTTTGTGCTGCACACCTACACTTATCTGAGGTAAGGATGTATAGATAACATCACCGTATACGCGGTACTTTGCGCTAAAGATATCTTGCTTTATTTCGCCGCCTAAACTCTTTAGATCAAATCGCTGTTGAGCTACACCTACTTCAATACGATCATAAAATGAGACAGCCGCCGCATAAGTAGTTAACCGATAATCTCGCAGGTTTACCTGGGTGACGCCTGCGCTTGCGGAGGTTTGCTCTTGCGTATCGTATCCGGCCAGGGTAGCCCAGGGCACGATACCGCCGCCGCCGCTACCTTCGACCTGGATTAAACCGGCCGTAGCGATCAGTTTGCCATCAGCAGCATCAACAGCAGGACTTACGCCCAATGTCATCGCCACACCCCATAGTAGTAAACGTAAGTCCTTTATTTTCATTGTTTCTCCAGCCACGCTGTATGTAGATTTTCATGGTACCAGCTAATAAAGTCGTCCCGATTTACCGGGCGGCTTATATAATAGCCTTGCGCCCAGTCACATCCCCACTCTGTAAGCATTTCCAGCGTCGCATAATCTTCTATGCCTTCAGCTACGGTGGTTAACATAAAAGTAGATGCAAGGTTGAGGATTGTTTTCACGATATGTTGATCATCGGATTGTTTGGCTAAATTCAGCACAAAGCTTTTATCTATTTTTATCGTGTTTACTGGCAGGTTTTTAAGATAAGCCAAAGATGAATACCCGGTACCAAAATCATCTATTGCTAAAAGAAAACCCTCTTCTCTGAACAGGTCCAGTTGAGCTATAGCGCGTTGTGGATCTCTCAATAAATCGCTTTCAGTTATTTCAAAGGAAAACGCACTGTTCGGCAGTGAATACTGTTTTAACTGAGAAAATATAAAAGGCAGCAATTGGGTGTTAGATACATCTTTGGCAGATAAATTAATGGCAATTGATACCGGCACTTTTTTGTCGGAAAACTCGCGCGCATCTTTTGCTGCACGCGCAATCACCCAATTGGTTAACTGGCCGATGAGCCCCCCTTGTTCAGCAATAGCGATAAAATCGTCTGGAGGCACAAAGCCTAATACCGAACTATTCCAGCGTATGAGCGCCTCTGCACCAGTAACCGACATCGATTTCAAATCTAGTTTTGGCTGATAGGCCAAACTCAGCTCGTGCTGATTTACAGTAAGCGCTTTTTCTAACTCTGTGACAATTGACAGGCGTCGTGTGTATTTTTCTTCCAGTTGCTCACTGTAGAACAATAGAAATTGTTTCTTTATCTGAGCTTCATCCAGCACAATATTCATCCGCTTGAACAACGGCTCGCTGCTGTTAGCATCTTTTGGGCATTGCAATACGCCAATAGCCACTTTCAAATTGATGGTAACCACGCCACACACGACCGGCTGCTCGAGCTGCAAAACAGCTTCTTGTAACTGCACTTTGGTCAACGTCTCAGAAGGCAACCACAACAACTCTCCGCCGGTGAGTCGCGCCGATAATCCTCCGAAGGAGCGTACCCGTTCGGCCAGAATTTTGAGACATTGGTCGCCATGATGATAGCCAAAAACATCGTTGATATTACGAAATCCAGCAATGTTAATGCCTATCGCCTGGAAGCTCAGGTCGTCTCTGAAATTCTGATCGATGAAATTGGCGATGTTTGGGCGGTTTCGCAGGCCGGTAAGAGGATCGTGTTCTGCCTCATGCTTTATTTGCGCTTCTCGGGTCTGAATATCTTTGCGCATTTGAGAAAACGCATCTGACAATAGGTTTACCTCACGGGTACTCGATTGCCGTTCAATTTTATGGTTATAGCGGCCTTTAGCCGTGTCTCGGGCAGCTCTCGCCAACACGGCTATGGGCCGGGTAACATAGCGGGAAAGAAGCGCCGCTGAAATCATGGCGATTGCCAAAGCCACCAAAGTGATAATGGTTATATTCCATTGCAGAACACTGAATTCGCTGTAAAGCTCTTCCAGGTCCTGAGACAAAACCAGTTTTATCTTTTGATTCATGTGGTCTGAAAGAGTAAGGGTACGCGAAACGACCGGATAGGACTGGGCAAACAACACATCTAGCCAATCAAACTTTAATGTTGCACCATCGTTAATTACCTCGGTATTTGCCAAAGTAGAAATTTCATAAACGCGGCTTTCCTGCTGACGAACGCGTATGGTTGTATCAAGTTGCGTGATATCACGAAATTCGGCTAACAATGCTTTATCAACTTCAAAACCTACCAGAGCCACAGCAATAGGTACGGGGGCTTCCACGGTAAGTAAAATAACCTGATATAAAGCGTCTCCGATCATCAAAAAACCTGATGCTCCGCTATTTTGAATCGCTTCGTCTATTAAATTGGAATTTGAAAAGCTATGCCCGCTTTTAAATACAGTGGGAAAGGTCGAAACCATCTGGCCATCCAGCGATAAAATCGCCATCACGTCTGCGTTTATTCTTTGTCCATGGTTTTCAAGCGCACTTGCTATAGTCTTCGACTCAAAAGTTGCTACCGCTTCTTTAAACCCAAAGTCGGCCGTCAGGACGTAGGCTGAACTTACCAGTTGCTCTTCGCGCGTACCCAATGCCTGAGTAATCACTTTTTCAGCTACCTGAAGCTCTTTCTTTAACTGTTGTTGAGCCAGGCGTAGTGTTGAATTATAAACATTGACTAGAATTGCCAGTGCAGTGACAAGGACTAAGCCCAGAACCAACCGGAATATTGCCTGATTAAGGGTAACCACTTTCACTTAGTCGCTACCCCGTGAAAATTTACGTTTAAATTTATTTGATGTCTGATTTTCTTTTACGGGAATCAGGGGAAGCATAATATCAATCAAACCATGGCCTTTTTCAGCCGCAATATTGACTGTTTTTCTGGTATTTTGGGTTCGGGAAAGGCGTGGGTGCCATACGATAACTTCAGGCGCAAACGACGCGAGGCTGGCAATACCATCGTCATCGGTAATCGCACTTAACTCGTTATCACCAACATAGATAAAACCCACCATACTGTCGTGAATATTGCAGCCCAGTACCACAATGCCCGCTTTATCAAACTCTACTGGACTAGAGTCCGACCCGTTAAACATTCTTATCTCAAAAGGTTTAGGAGATGAAAAGCTATAAACATTGTGGCGAACATTATCACTGTTGGGGAAGGTAACCTTACGTCCTTTTTCTATCGTTAAGATATGGGGAGCAAACTGTCGGTCTATCTGGTCCATCACCGCTAGTGAATCAGCAGGGGTTATTTCTTTGTCAGCAGCAATACTAACGACTGCGTTAGGTACAGGCTTGTTATTTTGGTCAAGCACCCGTACTTTTACTGCAGTATTGGCTGACACTGAGGTGAAGCAAAGCAATGGGATGAGCACTACCGCATAGATCATCATTCGAATTTTCATAGAATTAATGTTTTCCATTGTTTAGCTTCTGTTCGCTTGGTGTGGTTGAGCGGGGACTAACGACCTTCACGTTCACATTCTGTAATCAAGCGTATTGATACAACTCACTATAGATTCAACGGTTTACTTAATCAAAATTTTCAGACGCTTTTATAAGGTTAAAAAGTATCTGACTTCATGCCTAAGTCCCGATAAATATATTATTAATATTCACAGTTAAAGCGAGGTGGTTATTTATCAGCTAAAAAGGGTGATGATTCACCTAATTTATTACGTATTGATACTTTAAAAAATAACACTAAAAGGCTATTCGTGATTAAAGTAATTCAATTTCATTAGAATCAGGCTTTCAGCGCGTCATGGATGTAAACCCGGCGTTTGGTAAGGATAGGTGGTCTTGCACCTTATTCAGGTTTGTCACAAATCGGTGCAAGTCAATAGATGAGTTATCAACCCGCTGAGCTTAGTCATTATTTTTTGTAGAACAGTTATTCGAAGCTTTTGGATTATTTATATCATTCGCTGAAAGTTCATATTTAATATAAGAAAATCTTTATCCATAATGTCGCACTATGGGTAACAACATAAATTAACAGTGCCTGTAGTCAGGAGTAAAAATAGTGTATCAAATAATATTGTACTGCCTGAATTAACCACACCTTCGCCAGTACCCCATTATTTAACATGACGAAGCGGTAGTTGTTGTGTTGGCTTAAGCGCGCTCGTCTTTGGCCGAGTCCATAACCACATGAGTGGTAATGGTACTCACTTGGGCGATGGCCCCCAGTACATCGGCGTGAAATTGCTTGTAGGCTTTAATGTCGGTGGTTTCTACTCTCAAAAGATATTCAAAAGCACCGGTGATATTGTGACATTCACGCACCTCTTCGCTCAGGGCCACTGCTTTTTCAAAAGCACGTTGTGAAGACGTTGTATGTTCGTTAAGCCCGACACTGACATATGCGATAAATCCCCGTCCCAGCTTAGCGTGGTTTATTACGGCGCGGTAGCCACTAATCACACCACTTCTCTCAAGCTCCTGCACTCGCCTTAAACACGCTGAAGGTGACAATCCGACGCGCTCTGCCAGCTCCGAGTTTGCCATACGCCCCTCGCCCTGAAGCAAGCGCAATATTAATCTGTTATAACGGTCATTTTTCATGGTTTATTGCAAAAGTATAAGTAGCATCCTTTATTTTTGCACACTATTGAACAAAATTACGAGTTATCATTGCTCTATAGAAAATCAACGTTAAAAATTATGACCCTGGAATTACTTTACCCGCTTAGCCTGTTTGCGCTGGTGTCATCTATCACCCCCGGGCCGAACAACCTGATGTTAATGAGTTCTGGCGTAAACTTTGGGTTGCGTAAAACCGTGCCACATATGTTTGGCGTGGCGATAGGCTTTACCCTTATGATTGTGGGCGTGGGCCTGGGAGTTATGCAGTTATTTGCTTTTTTCCCCCACACCTACCTGGGTTTACGTATCATCTGCGGGCTGTATTTACTGTATCTTGCATGGAAAATTGCCACCTCTGCATCGCCTGTCAAAAGCCATAACGCTGAAGCACAACCTTTGACATTTATGCAGGCGGCTTTGTTTCAATGGGTCAATCCCAAGGCATGGGCGATGGCCATAACTGCTACCAGTGTTTACGCTACCGACACTTACCTTTACAGTGTGATTTTTGTCGCCGCTGTTTTTGGAATTATCAATCTACCGTGTATCGGCTTGTGGGTGGGAATGGGGCATCATTTGTCAGGCTTTTTAAACGACTTTAAACGTTTGAGGATCTTCAATATTTTAATGGCGATTCTGTTGGTAGCCTCGGTTTTACCCGCCTTACTTCGTAGTTAACTCCCATTAACGGATATAATGTGTTACCCGATACCATAGGTGATCGGGCATGCTGCAACCCATGGCCGATAGTGCTGAGTGTCCCTCAGGCGAACTTTATGCCGTGCGCCTGCAGTGAAATTGTTTGGATCTGCCCAAACGTACTTCGTCAGCGTTGGTATCCCTTTCTACTAAACAAAATATGCAAGTTTAGTTAACGTTAACCTGTTTTGTATCAAGTACAGCTGAACAACTTTGCTTTGCATTCAGGTACTCATCAAGGCGCTCGATTTGCTGGGTCGAAAAATGCAGGCCCTGCTTGGTTCTGCGCCACAAGATATCTTGTACCTGCATTGCCCATTCATTTTCGACCAGATAATCTACTTCGGCTGCATATACCTGCGCTCCAAAGTTCTCACCCATATCTGACAACCCTGTTTTTTGCGCCAAAAATCGTTCGCTTAATGTGCCATACTGGCGCGTGTAGCGCTGCGCAAGCTGTTCCGGTATCCAGGGGTAACGATGTTGTAGATTTTTGGCATAGGTACGCGGGTCAGAAAAATCACCGCCGGGCAATGGTGCTTTTGCGGTCCAGGGGGGGCTTTTAACATCGAAATGTTCAGCAAGTTTATCTACGGCATGTTCGGCCAGCTTCCGATACGTAGTGATTTTTCCACCAAAAATATTCATCAATAGCGGTTGCCCGGGGGCATTACGAAGCTCTACTTTATAGTCACGGGTTAATTCTTGTGCTGAAGCATTTTCTTCTTCTAACAAAGGTCGAACGCCGCTGTAACTGTGAACAATGTCATCTTCGACGATTTGCTTTTTAAAGTATGAGTTAACAACATCAATTAAATAGTGTGTTTCACCCGGTGAAATCGCCGCCTGTTGTGGGTCGCCCGTATAGTTTTCATCCGTGGTACCAATTAAAGAGAATGTGTTTTCGTAGGGAATAACAAAGACGATTCGCTGATCTTCATTTTGTAGAATGTAGGCTTCTTTACCATCGTACAATTTGGGAACAATAATATGACTTCCCTTCACCATCCGCATTGTATCAGGATTGGGCGTGTCGGCCATGCGGTCAAGAAATGAAATGGCCCAGGGACCGGTGGCATTTGTGAGTCCCCTGGCCTTAACTGTAAACGTTTTACCTTTGGGCCCGCGTAAAGTTACAAACCAATAATTTTCTTGTTTACTGGCGCTAATACATTCAGTACGAACACGAATATCAGCACCGCATTCGCGGGCAGCAATCGCATTAAGAACGACCAGACGCGCATCATCCACCCAGCCATCTGAATATTCAAAGCAGGTTTTAACTTTGGGTAAAAGCGGACTGTCACTTTTGAGTGTTAACTTTTTTGAGCCTGGCAAGACATTTCGCTTAGCAAGCGAATCATACAAAAACAGGCCCGCTCTGAGCATCCATGCAGGTCTTAGATGCTTTTGATGAGGCAGCCGAAAACGCAGGGGCCACATAATATGGGGCGCTTTTTCTAACAGAATTTCCCGTTCAGAAAGTGCTTCTTTTACCAAACGAAACTCGTAATGCTCAAGATAACGTAACCCGCCATGAATCAGCTTACTGCTGGCAGAAGATGTAGCGCCTGCTAAATCCCCTTTTTCACACAGCATCACTTTTAAACCACGACCCGCAGCATCTAGCGCTACACCAACGCCGTTGACGCCACCGCCAACCACCAGAAGATCAGTTTCGTAATCAGCTTGGTTAAGTTTTGTCATAGCATTTTCCGAATCTGGCAAGATAAAAATCTATTTCAACGCTAAAAACAAACTAAGTCAATATAAAACGAACATTTTCGAACAATAACGAAATTCTATGTTTTGCGTGCCTTTTATTCCGCTTTAACAAAATCAATGTCGTGCGTACCGATAATAGACATAATTTCTTCAGGCGGTATCTGGTCACATACCAGGCAGTTAACCTGGGTCAGATGGCCCTGCTCTACCATCGCCCTGCGTTCAAACTTACTGTAATCTGCTGCCAATATGGTTGTTTCAGTGTTTTGAATCATTGCCTGAGAAACTTTGACTTCGCGAAAATCAAAATCTAACAAAGCGCCATCTTTAGAAATTCCGCTGATACCAATAATACTGTAGTCCATTCTGAACTGACTGATAAAATCGCACGTGGCTTCGCCAATTATCCCACCATCACGATACCGAACTTCACCCGCCGCAATAATGACTGAAAAATCCTCTTTTGAAGACAACAGTGTTGCGACGTGGATATTATTGGTCACCACGTGAAGATTTTTGTGATTCAGTAGATACTTAGCCACCAGCTCGGTAGTGGTGCCGATATTGATAAACAGTGAAGCGCCATCAGGTATCATCGCCGCTACCGCTTTAGCAATACGTGTTTTTACCTCTTCATTCTGGGCTTTTCGTTGTTGATAGGGGGTATTTTCCCAGCTCCGATTAAGACCGGCGCCCCCATGGTAGCGACTCAACACATTGGCCTGGGCTAACTGATTAAGATCACGTCGTACAGTTTGAGGTGTGACTTCGCATTCTTTTACCAAAGAGTCGATAGACATAAAACCGTGCAATTTAAGCAAGCTGACTATTTTATCGTGGCGTTGTGTTTGATTCATATTTATACCTGCAAAACTTCTGCTGTAAAAACAAGGTGTAGTATACGACTATAGATGTTCATTACCTATGACAATTTCGATTGTATATGTTCGTTATCGAAAACAACCATTGTTAATTAACTGTGAATAATGCAAACTCATAAAAAACTGGCTATGGAGTGTAATAGTGACCCAGCATTTACTGGCTATTGACCAGGGAACAACAAGTTCTCGAAGCATAATTTTTGCCGACGATGGTTCTATCGTCGCGATGTCTCAGGAAGAATTTTCACAACATTATCCCCACGATGGTTGGGTAGAACATAAACCTGATGATATCTGGAGCAGCGTAGTCAACACGCTAAAAAACGTGTTTGAAAAATGCGATGTATCGGTAGAAGATATTGCGACATTAGGTATTACAAACCAGCGCGAAACCACAATTGTATGGGACCGCCATACCGGTGAAGAAGTGTATCCGGCTATCGTCTGGCAAGACCGGCGTACTGCCCAGATGTGCAGTGAGTTGTCGGCAGATAGCGAGTTAGTGGAGTACATCACTAACACCACCGGGCTGCTGTTGGATCCATACTTTTCAGCCACAAAGATCAGCTGGATTCTGGACAATGTTGAGGGCGCCAGAACGCGCGCTGAAGCCGGAGACCTGTTATTTGGTACCGTTGATACTTTTTTAATCTGGCGATTAACCGACAAAGCATCTCATAAGACCGATGCAACTAATGCATCACGCACCATGCTTTTCAATATTCATAACCAGCAATGGGACACGCGTCTGTTAAAAACCTTTTCAATTCCTCCAGCCATGCTACCTGAGGTAATGGATTGTGCCGCAGACTTTGGTCATGTTTCGGCCGACCTGCTGGGTAAACGTATACCTATTAACGGAGTAGCCGGCGACCAGCAAGCCGCCCTGGTGGGTCAGGCGTGTTTTGAAAAAGGCATGGCGAAGAGTACCTATGGTACCGGTTGCTTTATGATTTTGAATACCGGAGACACCCCGCTTATTTCAAAAAACAGGTTGCTTACCACGGTAGGTTACAGACTAAACGGCAAGGTAACCTACGCCCTTGAGGGCAGTATTTTCATGGCTGGCGCTACTATTCAATGGCTGCGCGACGGTTTAAAACTTATTGATAACGCCTTTGAGTCTGAAGCCCTGGCCAAACGTGCCCGTGAAGATAACGGTGTATTTATGGTACCGGCTTTCACCGGCCTGGGTGCGCCTTACTGGGATCCGAATGCACGAGGCGCAATATTAGGGCTTACCCGCGATACGGGCATTAGTGAAATTGTGGCAGCGGGTTTGCAGTCAGTGTGTTATCAGACCAAAGATTTGCAAAAGGCGATGGAAAGCGATGGCGCCCGACTCGTATCGCTGAGAGTCGATGGTGGCATGGCAAAAAATGACTGGGTAATGGGATTTCTCTCAGACATTTTGGGCGCTGAAGTCAAGCGTCCCACTGTTACTGAGACAACCGCGGTCGGAGCAGCTTTTTTGGCCGGTCTGCAATGTGGAATATTCACCGAACTGGCAACGCTTACCCATTGCTGGCAATGTGACAAAGTCTTTACTCCCCGCCTTAATAAAGCGCAACGCAATACCGCCTACGATGGTTGGAAAGCCGCCGTTGCCCGTATCCGATGCAGTTAAAGCTTCTCCCCTGAAACTTTACGCAGCTTAGGCTGCGTTTTTTTGCAAAAAACAATTTACAACTCTGTCACATTTCGATTTATTTGTGATAGGATGATTTTAAGCTGGGAAAACGTTTCACCCATCCTGGCTCATGCTTACTGAATACTTGCGTGTAGTTTTAAGCTACAGACCGGTTTCAGGTAAGCGAAGGCAATGTTAACGCACTGACGATCTTCCTCTTCAATAAAATAACAGGGAGGGCGTTGGGTTAATAAATCCATTTGGAGAGAACACAGTGATAAATCATAAGCACACATTCAAACTCATGCCCGTTACAAAGCGCACACTGTTGGGTATCGCTATCGCCTCGGCCCTGTATGTTCCGCAAACTTTAGCTCAGGATTCAGATACCGTGCCTGGCGCCCCGGCTAAAAATGAAGATAAAATTGAAGTTATAGAAGTTCGTGGTTTCACAAGCTCTCTCAAAGCTTCAATGTTAAATAAAAAGGCTTCGGATACTATTTACGATGGTATTACCGCCGAAGATTTAGGAAAGTTTCCAGACCAGAATGTCGCCGAATCATTGCAACGTATCACCGGGGTTGCTATAGACCGTAGTGGTGGTGAAGGCCAATTTATCACTGTGCGAGGGTTTGGGCCTGACTTTAATACGGTACTGGTAAACGGCCGCCAAATCGCGACGGAGAACCAGGGCCGCGCATTTAGTTTCGACACATTACCTGCCGAGCTAATCAGTGGCGCAAAAGTATTCAAGAGCCCCCTTGCGTCTATGCAAGAAGGTGGCATCGGAGCCACGGTTGAGGTGACCACGGCTCGTCCGTTTGACTTCGAAGGATTTAAGGCCGCAGCCAGCATTAAAGGAATGTATGAAGAGTTGTCAGAAGAAGTCACCCCGCAAGCTTCGGGTCTGATAACTAACACCTTCAATGATGGAAAAATAGGAATTTTAGCATCGGCTTCTTATCAGCAACGTAAAGCCCAGACTAATATTCTTGAAACCCGTTATTGGCGTCCGGGTGTTAATCTTACTAATCGTTCAGAACGCGATCAACCTGCCTTTTCTGACAATGCTCAGTTCAATAACGTCTACGTACCACAAAACTTTGACCAAATTGTTGATGAGGTAGATCGGGAAAGAACATCCGCTAATTTAGTTGCACAATACGCCCCTAATGATTCTATGACGCTTACCTTAGATGGGTTGTATTCTCAGTTTGAAGTCGATTCGGATGCAAGTAGCGTAGGTCACTGGTTTACCGACAGTAACCTTGATAATTTGCAGATAAGCGAAAATGGTAGCGTAACCGGCCTGGATAGTACATTGGTGAATGGCGTCGGTGGAGCAACCGACTTCATACGCCGGCGATATGGTCGTGATGTAACTATTGAAGCTTACGGACTAAATTTTGAATGGCTGGTTAATGATAATCTTACGGCCTACTTTGATTTGTCGACCTCAAGCGCCGAGGATAAAAGCGGCGGCGATAATTATTTTACCGTCGTAGGTTACAACAACTCCTATAGTGTCAATTACGAGGGCGAAACACCCTCATTATCAGTGACAGACGGAAGTGAAGCTCTGCTAGATCCCACGTTAGGTAAAATGCATTTTAACGAGCGTAACGGATTTAATACCGAAGATACGATAAGCGAATATCGAGCCGACTTTACCTGGGTGCCGGATGAATCTACCGCATTTGCTAAAGTCGATTTTGGTGTTTATTTTCAAGACCGGGAAAAAGAGAACCAGCGCCGTGTTGCTGATTCATGCAATATTTACTGCGGTTACCAATTTAATTTTCCTGAAGAGCTTGTGTCTACTTTTACAGCAGACAACTTCTTTGGAGGTGTACCCAATCAGTGGTTGACCTACTCACCTGAAGCCTTTTTTGAGTATGCGTTATCAGATACCGCAGCGCAACAAATCGCGGATGCAACAGGTCAAACATTTGATAGCGTACGCCAGGCATTGGATGCCACTAATTTAAATAATCCTCCGCTGGGGAACGACTCGTTCACTGTGGAAGAAGACGTTATGAGTGCCTATGCACAATTCTATTTCAACACAGAATTGTCAGATATGCCGTTAGATATCAATCTGGGCATTCGCTACACCGAAACCGATTCTTCGGTCAGCGGTATAGGTCGAATTTTACAGGACCTGGCACCTATACCTAATGACCCTTCGGATCTAAATACTATTTATAATAGTGATACTGGCGAAATTATCGAACAATCGAACAGCTACGCTAATTTACTTCCAAACCTCAATGCTAAGCTGTCGCTTACCGATGATCTGTTATTACGCTACGCCTACTCAGAAACGCTGACCCGCCCGACGATGAGCGATTTGGTGCCTGTTTTTAACGTTACTGTAGCACGTCCTAACCAGCTGCAGGCGCAGGCGGGTAATAGCGCCCTAAAACCGTTCAAATCGACTAACTGGGATGTGTCGGTAGAATGGTATTATGGCGATACCAGTTATCTTTCAGCCGCTGTTTTTCAAAAGGAAGTTGAAGACTTTATCGTTGCCACTATTGAACCTGAAACACTGAATCTGGACAGTGGAGCATACGAATTTAATGTTCGCCGCCCCCGAAATGGTGAATCGGCTGATGTCAACGGTATAGAGCTGGCTTGGTTGCATACACTTGATAGCGGATTTGGTATACAGGCCAATGCAACTATCGTAAACAGTGATGCTGAATTTGACGGATCCAGTGATCAAATCTTTGCTTTGGAAGGTTTGGGTAATGCTCAAAACGTGACATTGTTTTATGAAAAGAATGCGTTTCAGGCGCGGGTTGCAATAAACAACCGTGAGTCTTTTATGCAAGATCTTGTCAGTCCTTTAGGGGGCGTCGATCCACGCTTTACCGATACTTATACTCAGGTCGACGTAAGTGCAAGTTATGACATAAATGATCACTTCACTTTGTTTTTCGAAGGTATCAATGTTACGGGTGAAGAGTTGCACCGATATGGACGCTTTCAAGAACAATTTGTTCAGCAAGTTGACGATGGAGCCCGATACGCACTTGGTGTGCGCGCCAACTTCTGAGCACTCTTAGTCAAACTTCATGGGGTCTTAAAAGGCCCCTTTGCTTATAGCAGTATTTATGCACAGCTGCATGAAGCAGTTTTGTATAATACTGTTGCCTATAGATTCTTCAGGGCCCTGCCCAATTAACTCGTTTGTGCTTAGGAGTTTATGTGACAAACAGTCTTACTCAAATCGTAGTTTTTATACTTATTACCGCTCTTATTGGGCTACTTACCTATTTAAAATGTCGAGGGCACGGACATAGCACTACAAACGAAACTAAAGAGTACTTTTTAGCCGGTGGCGGCCTGAGCTGGATATTCGTTGCTGGTTCAATTACCTTAACAAATCTAAGTACTGACCAGTTAGTAGGCATGAATGGTAATCAAATGGCTTTACTGGCCTGGTGGGAATTTTCTGCCGTAATTGGCTTAATAATTCTCGCTAAAATTTTTCTGCCTGTTTATTACCACTATCAATGCACAACTACTACAGAGTTGTTGGAAAAACGCTACAACAATAAACATATTCGCGCACTCATAGGGCTTTTGTTCTTTCTGGGTAGCAGTCTTATCTTCATGCCCGCTGTCATTTATTCGGGTTCGCTGTTTATGATCAACATGTTTAATCTTGATGTACCGCTGATGTACGTAGCGACTACTTTTGCAATTATTGGAGCAATCTATGCCGTGTTTGGCGGGCTGCGAGCGGTAGCGGTATCTGATACCTACTCAGGTGTGTTGTTATTACTGATGGCAATTATCGTGGTTGTCTTGGCGATGGTTGCCATCGACTTTGATTTTTCAGGAATACCTTCTGAACGTCTCACACTGATTGGTGACAACGAGTCCCCACTACCGTGGCATACCTTGCTTACAGGCATGATTTTTATTCAGACTTTTTACTGGAGTACCAACCAAACAATTACGCAAAGGGCAATGGCTGCTCCGAATGTCAGGGAAGCTCAAAAAGGAGTATACGCAGCCGCTTTGATTCGCTTTATTATTGTACCTTCAATTATAGTGGTTCCCGGTATCATATCTTACAAGCTCTATGGTGATATAAATGACGCTGCATATGGCACTTTAGTAGGCGATGTTTTGCCCGCATGGATGTCAGGTATGTTCGCAGCAGCTTTAGCTGCTGCGGTACTTACAACCTATAACAGTAACCTTAATTCAGCGACAACATTATATGTCTGCGATATTCATCAGGCCTATGTCAACGCTCACCCTCCGGTTGCAAAGCTTGGCGCGGTAGTCACTGTATTACTTACTCTGGTTTCATTGGCAATGGTACCTATTTATGCCCAGGCAGAGAGCATCATCAACCTGTTACAACAACTCTATGGATTACTCAGCATGCCTATCTTATCTATTTTTATAGTGGGCTTGTTGTTCAATAATGTAAATCCTATAGCTGGAATAATGGCCGTCATATTTGGCGTTGTGCTTTATGCTATCTTCAGTTTTGTATACGCACCTTTTGATTTACATTATATTCACCTGATGCTGGTAACTTTACTAAGTTGCATCGTCGTAGCGCTTGGATCTAACCGTTTGATATTCAGACAAAAGGCTGAGTGGCGCGGTCGTTTGACAGAGGCACAAACTTAATTTGGAACCGTTAAATCGTATTGTGGTTGTTGGCGGCGGAACAGCGGGATGGCTGACCGCTGGCCTGCTGGCTGCCAGTCATCAAGCGACTTCGAAATCGGGTCGCTCTTTAGAAGTATGCGTAATCGAATCTGAGAAAACGCTACCTATCGGGGTGGGCGAAGGTACCTGGCCTTCTATGCGACAAACACTTCAACGTATTGGTATAAGCGAATCCCAAATCATTCGTTACGCGGGAGCAACGTTCAAGCAAGCCAGTAAGTTTGTTAACTGGCACCAATCTTCAGCTCGAAATAGCTACTATCATCCATTTAGCGCTCCACAAAACTCAGCAAGCTTTGACATTAGCGGATACTGGCTAAATTCTGTCGACTGGAAACATTATGCAGACGATGTAAGTGTTGTTCCATGGTTATGTGAGCAAAATCTTGCCCCTCGAGCCAACGCGAATTTTCAGGTGCCTCCGGCCAGTAATTATGGTTATCACCTGGATGCCGGCCAGTTTGTTGAACTTTTGAAAAAGCATTGTATTGAGTCGTTAGGTGTTGAACACATTATCGATACTGTAGTTAATGTCGATACTCATGATGGCCATATAACTTCACTGAATACCTCTTTGCAACAAACTATCACTGCTGACTTGTATATAGATTGTAGTGGCTTTACAGGATTACTTATTGATAAAGCCCTGGGGGTGGAGTTAGTTTCCTGTAACGATATTATGCTTGCCGATACTGCTCTTGTCGCTCAACAGGCCTACGGCGACCCCGATTGTCCTATCGCGTGTTATACAAAATCTACGGCCCAGGAGGCGGGCTGGATATGGGACATTGGATTACAACAACGCCGGGGCGCAGGTTACGTATACGCTTCTGAATTTTGCTCAAACAATCAGGCACAAGACACGTTAACGGCGTATCTGCAACAAACTGGCGACCCGGTTAACACTAACTTTCGGCAAATAACTTTTAAAACAGGCTATCGGCAAAAATTCTGGTCGAAAAATTGCGTTGCGATTGGGTTAAGTTCGGGCTTTTTAGAGCCTTTAGAAGCGTCTTCGCTTATGTTGATTGAACAAAGTGCCTTGTGGTTAGCTGACAACATGCCAGGCTACATTCCTCATATGACTCAAACTGCGAAGCGTTTTAATGACTTTATGCATGCAAATTGGCAAGCGGCCATTATGTTTTTAAAACTGCATTATGTACTTAGCGATCGAAACGAGCCATTTTGGAAAGCAAACCGGGCCCCCGATACCATTCCTGATTTGCTTATTGAACTGCTCGATTGGTGGCAATACAACCCTATTGGCGAACACGATATCCCTTTTAATACAGAAGTATTCACGGCCCATAGTTATCGATACATTTTATATGGAATGAAGTCGCAGGTTAGTTTAGAACAATACCGGCGTAAACTTACTCAGTTTGACCGCGCAGCTCAAGTGATAGCGGCAAATGAGAAGCAAAAAGACCACCTTTCCCAACGCTTGCCTTCTCATCGGTATTTACTCGATGAGATTATTCATCAGTGTGCAAAATAATAAGATTATTATGACGACATCAACTACTTATGAGCTACTTGATCCCGATTTTCACCAAAATCTTTGTATCGACAATACCCAACCACTTAAGCACGCCGCTGATATTTCTTTAACGAGTGCCGGGTTAAATGAGGTTGCCGTATTAGCCAGCTGCATGCCGGTGGTCGTAGTTGAAGCAACGAGTCGAACGCCAGCTTTACTAAGCGCAGTCATGAGCCTTGGCCAGCATTCAAATTTGTTTTATCAAAATCAAAAATGGGCTGGCCATGCTATACCATTAAGCCTGCAATGCGCTCCCTTTAATTATGCCCGCCAGGATGACCAACTACTCACTGTGCTTGATATTCAAAACATGCGTGTGGGTAGTACCGGAGAAGCATTGTATGGACGAGATAGATCGCCTACTCCATATTTAAAGCAAATGCAGCAGCGCTTGCGTCATCTGTTCGAAGGACAACAGCAGGCGCTACAGTTTGTAGATACACTCAAATCATTAAATTTACTTGCCGCACTGACAATAGACATCCACCGTACAGGGAACCCTGTTGAAACCGTGACAGGTTGCGCCACTATTAACGAAGCCAGACTTGCCGAATTGTCAGTTTCAAACCTACAACGACTGCATCAATCTGGTTTTTTAATGGTGATACATTCGATGCTGGTTTCGCTTCAGCAATACAACCGGTTGGTACAACTCAGCCATAATACCCCATACCCAATTGCAACGGTATCTCTGCGGTCGGGCTAAAAGCCTGATTCAAGTATCTTCTGATTCTAGAGGCTCAGAAGATACTTCCTAGTCAGGTGTATTATCCAAACCTAATCATCGTTTCATGACCGCATAGCTATATCCCGGTAACTCATTACTGCCAATTACAAACTCTTTGTTTGCAAAGCCATCCACCCGCACTGCCTCTGCGCTGTAGTTAAATAGCAAGCGGTAGTCGCCGCGCTCCACGGTTCTTACATCTTCAGGCAGTGTGTAAGTTGTAAGCCCACTGACCTTAGCCAGCTTTTCAAGCAAGGCCCGGGTAAAGTCAGCGCACCCCAATGTACCTACGTAAACCCGGTTTTCAGCCTGCACCACTGCCGGCGTATGGTCATGATATGTGGCCAATACCTTAGTTTTGTTATCAACATCCAGCTCTTCACGCCAACGGTTACTGTGAAAGGTCTGGCCCTCATAATGAAGGGTTTCGCTGATATCGTCGCGCAGGGTTTCAACCGACAAGACTTTAACCTGAATCAAGTTCTGCAGCTTACCCGGGGCCAGGTTTTGAGGCGTTTGAAATTCTTCTGTTTTACTACCGCTGCGAGGCCCAAAAACGATGGTCGCCGAAGTTTTTTTACAGCGTTCAATGAAGCTATCAGTGACCACCGGCATGGTTGGCACCACCACCAGCTTATAGTCGGTTAATGCAGCTTCGGGTGAAACAAACGCCACGTTCAGCCCTAACATTCTTAACGCGTGGTAATACTCAAATTCGACCTGCTGATGCAGATAGCTTTGCCCCTGCTGTTCTATTTCGGTGATCCACTGATTCGCAGTGGTACTTACAATAGCGACGTCATAATGCAGTGGATCGTCCGGCTTAATATTGAGTTCGTCCAGTTCGGCTTTAACCTGCTGCACTTCTTTGTAAGCGGCTGACGGCGAATTATCGGCTCGCTTTAGCCCCGCGTGCATTTGTTCCTGGGCAAATGGTGCCTGTCGCCATCGAAAGTAGCACACCGTATCGGCGCCATGGCCAAATGCGACCCAGGACCATAAAGCAATCATGCCAGGTTCTGGACGTGGGTTGTGAACCGCCCAGTTTACCGGGCCAGGCTGCTGCTCCATAATCCAGAAATTTTTCTGGCAAAGCCCGCGAGTCTGATCAAAATAATAGCTGGAAAAATCGGGGTGGCCGGTACGCATATAGCGTTTAAATTGCGCAGTGTCCGCGTTAGCAAAAAATAAGTCCGTACGGCCCAGCGGGTAATTATCGTAGGCAGCAAAATCCAGTTCCCGGGCCAGCGCATAATTATCGGTTTGGGTATCGGCCATGGGAATAAAGTTATGTGTAACAAAACGTCCTGGGGCATGCTGACGGATAATAGCTACCATATCATCATGAAACGCAATCACCTGATCAGAACTAAACCGACGAAATGCCAGCTGATGGGCCGGATTGGTTTCGGTAACAGCAAAATAAGGAGCGCTAATGCTGGCAAAAGAAGGGTATTCCATTGACCAGAACACATTGCCCCACTCTTCATTTAGCTTTTCGATGGTTTGATAACGGGTTTTACACCACTCTTGAAAGGCATTTACGGCACTTGCCGATGCACTGGGTGTTGTATCATGACAGGCTAATTCGTTGTCAGTTTGCCAGCCCACCACCGCCGGATGTTCACCGTAACGTTTTGCCAGTACTTCACTAATACGCATAGCTTCACGATGATAATCGATACTGGAAAAATCATAATGCCGGCGCGAACCAAAGCCTCGGCTTTGGCCAGTGTTCACGTCTACCGCCAGCATGTCGGGGTAGGCTTCAACAAGCCACTTTGGCGGCGTTGCTGTGGGCGTGCACATAATGACTTTAAGGCCCGCGTTCGCCAGAGTATCGATGGCTCGGTCTAACCAGTCAAAAGTATAGTGTCCTTCAGTGGGTTCAAGTCTCGACCAGGCAAACTCGGCAATACGTACATAAGTAAGCCCTAGGTCGCGCATCTCTTGTGCATCGCTGGCCCATTGCGACTCAGGCCAGTGTTCTGGATAGTAACAAATTCCTAACATAGTGTTTTTCAGCCTACCGATAGGTTTAAAGTAAGTAACAATCAGGTTATGATACAACAAAGTTAAACGTTTACCCTGATAGTTGTACGTTTTTTACTGATGATGTTTTTACCATAACAGGCGGCGCACGCTTTCGCACGCTTAACCTAACGTAAGGCTGATATGATTACTTTTCCTGAATTTGTAACACTACATAACGCTCATACCAGTCTGGTATTTGACTGTCGCCGCCAAACACCTTCGTTACTTCATTTTGGTAACCGTTTGGGCACCCACACTACCCCGCAAATGCTGGCAACATTGGCGACCCGCCAGGAAGCAAAGTGCGCTCCGGTTACCGAACCGCCTGTTTCATTAGTACCTACCCATGGTGAAGGTTTTACGGGTGCGCCCGGGCTTGAGTTATTTGGTAAAATAGATGAATGGGCGGCAGGTTTTTCGTTAACTGACATCGAAGCAAATGATCTAAGCGCCCGTTTTGAGCTTAGTGACGAACATCGTCAGCTAACATTAATTCTGAAAATTGAACTGGACACTCACACCAGCATTTGTACCTTCAGCAGTACTTTAAAAAACACCTCTGAAAACGCAATCAACCTTAACTATCTGAATGCCGCCACCTTGGCTTTACCTGCCTACATTGACACGGTACGTGCTTTTGAAGGGCGTTGGTCAAATGAATTTCAAACCCAGGATCACGCATTATTTATGGGCAGTTATGTTCGGGAAAACCGGCGGGGAAAAACATCTCACGACACTTTTCCGGGTTTGTTGGCGTTTCCGGCTCATACGCGTGAAGAAAGCGGCGATTGTTATGGGTTTCATCTGGGGGCTTCAGCCAACCATAAATTGCGGGCTGAAATAATGGCCGACGGCCGGGGCTACGTGCAGTTTGGTGAACTGTTATTTCCAGGTGAAGTTACCCTGAATGCAAACGAGTCATATACCTCTCCGGTTTTATACTGCGGTTTTTCTGATTGCGGATTTTCTTCGTTATCGCAGCAATTTCATCGGTATATTCGCCAAAACATACTGTCGGAGGCGGTTAACAACAAACCCAGACCGGTACACTATAATACCTGGGAAGGGATTTATTTTGACCACGATACAAAAACTCTGTCTACGCTTGCCGACACGGTGGCCGAGTTAGGGGTTGAGCGTTTTGTACTTGATGATGGCTGGTTTAAGGGCCGCCGGGGTGACAACGCCGGCCTGGGAGACTGGCAGGTAGATACCCAAATTTACCCGCAGGGGCTAAGTGGCCTGATTGATCACGTAATAAGTAAAAACATGGAATTTGGTATCTGGTTTGAGCCCGAAATGGTTAATCCAGACTCTGATCTATATCGGGCCCACCCAGAGTGGGTACTGCAGACCATTAATAATGAACAGGTGCCCTTTCGTAATCAATATGTGCTTGATTTAACGAACCCCGATGTAGTGAACTACCTGTTTGAAGCCATTGATACCTTACTCACAGAACACCCCCACATAAGCTATATTAAGTGGGATATGAATCGCGATGTTAATCACCCTGGCAACGCCCGGGGCCGGCCCGCGATGGCTGAGCAAATTCGTTCGTTGTATCGCCTTATCGCCTCTATACGAGAAGCGCATCCGCACCTTGAGATTGAAAGCTGTTGTTCGGGGGGGGGACGGGTCGATCTTGGGATATTACAGCACACCGACCGATTCTGGACATCTGATTCTAACGATGCATTAGACCGGTTAGGCATTCAGCGGGGATTTTCATTCTTTTTCCCTAATGAGGTAATGGGCGCGCATGTCGGTCCACGTGATTGTCATATCACGGGTCGTACCTTATCTATAGAGCTTCGCTGCGCTGTGGCATTGTTTGGCCATATGGGCATTGAAATGGACCCTCGCGAACTGACCACCCACGAACAGACGGTGGTAAAAGCCGCAATAGCGCTTTACAAGCAACATCGTACATTGCTGCATACCGCCCATCTTCATCGTTTAGACACCGATGGCCTTAGCATCAATTTTGGCTATGTTTCTGCTGATAAAGACGAGGCTCTTTTTGCCTATAACAGTATCAGAGAAACCCCACGCACTACCCCGTCCAGACTCTATTTTACCGGACTGGCCGCAAACCGAAATTATACGCTAAGTCGAATTTGGCCCGAGGTTCTCAACGAATATTCTGAGTCGGTTTTACAAGCCCTTGATAAAAAGATATTCAGCGGAGAAGCGTTGATGCAGGCTGGTCTGCAACTGCCGGTACTATTCCCCCAAACCAGCATTATTTTCCATCTGAACGCCGACTAACTTCTATCGGCTTCGATAATACGCCGTCTGCATTTTTCGGCGGCGTATTTTTATTACTTATGCTCCATGCTCATACCGGTCGAATAACGGTTATCAAACCCTGTCCAGGGTTCAGGCACTTTGCCTTCTTGCGAAGTCTGATTACTATCGCCATTTACCTGCAACATACTGCAGTCTTGTTTTTGTTGTTTTATGTGGCAATTCATCATAGCCAACACAAAATGTTTGGTAATATTATTTAAAGTTTGTGTTTGCCAGGCCGGTTCGTAGTAATGACCAATATCCAGCTCATTCCCTAATGCTTCTTCAGGGGCTGGATGAGCGGCTATATTATGACGCGCGTTGTGCAGAGTCAGCAATTGTGTACCCTGACTACCGGTGTTTTCAAACAGCCATCTAATTCCCTGATAGCCAGAAATATCATCCAAATCACCCGCTATATACATAATGGGGGATGCTATCGCTTCCAATGATTTTTTACTGAACACGGGTATTTGTCCGCCCCACGGCGCCAGAGCTACCCCTGCGGCCCAGCGTGTATCAGGTTTGGTGTTCGATGATTTGCCTGCAGAACAGGTATTTAAACGCTGTGCCAGCGATTTGGCTTGTTCAGAGTCTTTGACCCCGGTAAAACGCCCCGCGGTCTCTGGCGAAAAATTATAGCAACCGCCCAACGTACTGAGTAGTCCATACCCGCCCATTGAATAACCCACTAAACCAGCTTTGTCCTTATTAATGTGTTGACCGAATGTGTCATGCTCAAAAAGTTTATCCAGCGTAACTTGCTGGTCACGTGAACGGTTAAACAACGTTCCGGGAAATCCTGCATAAGGAGCCTTGGCAAAGTCAATATCTTCATTGGTTGAACCAGTATGATCAATAGCTGCCACCACGTAGCCATAGCTTGCCAGGTGCTCGCCCAGATAATACATAAGGTGTCGATAACCCGTGTACCCATGAGACATAACCACCAAAGGATACTTTCCCTTGGCTATCTCGACATTACGCGAGGCTTTTCCTTTAATACTAAAGCTGTTGTGGTTGCGGGTGACATTTTCATAAACTGCGTTTTCTTTTGATTGAGACGTTGGATACCAGATTTCCAGGGTAAGGTTCCGGGCTGTGCGCTCATCTGAAAAAAGCTGAGGGTGCGAATCGGAAGTTATCGTGGTGGTTTTAACGCCTACTGAATAAGCGCCGGTGGTGCTCAACTCAGGTGTAACATCTTTTGGCAGGTTTTGATATAACGTTTGCTGGGCAAAAGCGACGCAGGTAAAGACTGACAACTTCACAGCCAACAATAAAGATAAAGGGTTAAACGTTTTCATTTCAATGCGTATTTGGCGGATAATTGCTCGATAATAACAGGCTCTGCTGTTTAAACAATCGCCTTATGTAAATATAATGTTGATTATATTTTTCTAGATAATACGCTGGGTTCAATAACAGAGAAAAAAAACAGCCACTAGCTTAATGCGGATAAGTTCAGGAAAAGCTGATAAAATAAAGGGCTACGGCGATGATTGATAAAATCTAACTGTAGCCCTTTTGCTATAAGACTTTTAGCTATTCTTACAGCTACTGTCATTAGCCTGCTGAATTGAATAGTACTTACATATTTATTTAAAAAACGCTTAAAGACTGGCCTTACGCAATCAAGGGCTTTTTCATCATTTAACGCTTTACATCAAGCTTGCGAAAACCCACCGTTACTTTCTGACAGGCGTTAGTCTTGCCGTATAGCCGCCGCCTGCTTTCATTTTCATGGTCAGCGTGGTGTTCGCCGTTACCGTTTTGCGGATCACCTTATAATCTTCGGCCCAGCGATCCGCATTGATGCCATCCTGGAAAATCGTTATTTCAAACTCACCTTCTGGCAAAAATGACAGGGAGAGTGGCAACTCGCGAGGGTTTTCATCCGTCATTGCGCCTATAAACCAGCGCTCACCAGAACGACGGGCTACCGTAATGTAGTCACCAACCTTTCCATGCAAGGGGATGGTGTCGTCCCACACAGTAGGCACTTTTGAAATGAACGTCGTGCTTTCTGACTCTTCACGATAACGCGTTGGCGTATCGGCCATCATCTGCAGCGGGCTTTCAAACACTGTAAACATCGCCATCTGATGCACGCGTGTAGTCTGGCTCATGGGACGATTAAAGCGAATCGCAAAGTCCTTATGGTTTTCATCCTTGCCGCTGTACTGAATTTTCTTAAAAGCTGCCGGCCCCACCGCATTAGACATCGCGCCCGGGGTATAATCCATAGGGCCTGCTACCATACGGATGAAAGGCAACGTGGTATTGTGCTGCGGCGTGCTTTCGTCACTCCACTTGTTCCACTCAAGCCCTTTCACGCCCTCGCGGCTTATCACGTTCGGATAGGTGCGACGCAGTCCTGCAGGTTTGTAGGAGCCATGAAAATCCACCAGCAGATTACGTTTTGCCGCTTCGTGTGCGACCTTCCAGTAGAAATTCACCATTTCCTGATCGTCACGCTGAAAAAAATCCGGCTTTATGCCTACCGCTCCTAACTCAGCGAAGCGATCCATCGCCTCATCAAACTGCTCTTTTAACGTCAGCCAGGTCGTCCATAAAATAATGCCTACGCCTTTGCTTTTGGCATAGCGGATCACCTCTGGTACATCGAAGCCTTCGACCGAGCCCATCAGGTCCCCAAGCGGGTACCAGCCCTCATCTAAAATCACGTACTCAACGCCGTAATCAGCCGCAAAGTCGATGTAATACTTGTAAGTTTCGGTATTTAATCCGGCTTTAAAATCCACGCCGTGAATATTGTTGGCGTTGTACCAGTCCCAAGCCACCTTACCAGGCTTGATCCAGCTGGTGTCTTCAATTTTTGAGGGAATGGCTAACTGATAGGTTAATTGATTGGTCAGCAGCTCGGCGTCGGTTTTTGCTATCGCGAGCACACGCCACGGATAATCACGGGTGCCATCGGTTTTGGCAATGTAATCGGCACGAGCAGTAACCGGCTGGTTTCTGTCTTCCCAGGGGGCTTCACCCTTCTTAACTGCGCTAGGTAAGTTCGCAAAGGTACCGGTAAAGCCGTTTTCACCGTTTCCGGTTAACCACAGCCCGGCATAGTCATGCAGTGCGGTTTCCGTAATAAGCACGTTACCCGCATCCATTGTAACCATGGCCGGAGTGCTAGAAAGCGTCTGCTTACCTACGGCACTTACCGGCTGGTAGATATAGCTACGTTCGTTATGTGAGTACAAACTTTCTTCTTCGGGCAGATATACATCGGCGTCATCAGGGAAAATAAATTCTGCGACTTCTGATGTCACCGTTACCGGATTGTCCCAGTGTGTGCTGAAGCGATAAGCAACACCATCATCATACGCCCTAAAAGTGACTGTCAGCCCGTTTTCAAAGTCGACGCTCAGTTCATTAAAGTTGTCCTGAATGCTCGCAGATTTCACTTTGACTTCAGGGGTGAGTGTCTGCGATATCGATTTTTCATTGACCTCTTTGATGCTCGTGTCGTCGGTTAAAGAGGCATGCTGCGTGGTAATGAAGTTCACTTTGGAAGGCAGCAGCAAAGCCTGATCATTCAACGTTACCGCATAGGTCACTACATCAGTTACTGATAGCGTCACATCAACAGATTTATCCGGAGACGATACAGTGAATGTGTCTGCATTCACTGCGCTGGTCCCAACCAACCACACCACAGGGATAAGTGCGGTGTTTACCCATTTTTTACTACTGGTGAATTCCTGACTCATAACTTTCCTCTTTTTAGCTTGAACCACTGATTTGCGATTTACCAAGCATGGCATCCAGTGTGTATAGAAAACATTAACATAAAGAATAGCAGGAAAGGGTAAACGATTACACCAAATAACAAACCAATCTTAATCGTTTAAGTTTTTGCGTATTTTGGAATATGCTAAGTTAGTGTTTTTCTGGCACCAATTACCGGAATCCCCCCTACCGTCTAAGCTCACGGCGGGTAAACGTAAACAACAAGGTTAGCCAATAATGCAGCTTCCATAAGAAGGTCCGCGGTTGCGTAATGCCCCTCAATTCAGAGGTTGACATTCGGTATAAGAAGATCAAAATCCGATGATCGTGTCATCGGATTTTATTGGGGAGCTTTCAGAAGCCCGCGCGCGTACATCAATGTCTCCCCGAGTTTCGTTGTCTGGCTGACATTTTAGACTCAGATATTATTGAATCTTGCCTTACTTCTCATAGCGTTGTCACTCTGCGCAAACGCAAGCTGCCAATAGATGCGATGATTTGGGCAGTGATAGGATATCGTTAATCAGAACGGGTTCTGTTCGTCAGTTGATCAACAGCCTGAATATTATTTTGCCACAAGATGTTGATTATGTAGCATGCCGTGACAAGGCTAGGAAAAATTAGGCTCTGAAGTCGTCGAATATGTATTTTATCAGTCTGCAAACCGTTGGCATCAGCGTGCTGAGCATCCTCAGTGGTGTGACTTATCCTTTTATGGTCTTGATGGCGTGGTCTGGCGTACACCAGATACCCTAACCAAAAGTGAAAAATTTGCCCGAACCGCTAATTAATCCTATGAAGCGACCTGTCTTCAGGTAAGCATGGTAAGAATGATGAAACTAAGTAGTCATTTGATACTGAATAGTGCGTTCGATAGCGTGGCAGAAAATGAAATGAACCTAGTGTCGAAGCTGGTTGTAACGATACCAGAAAGCATCACTCTCATATACCACAAACTATCGAGGTCAGACTGTATGGCGTATCCGGCCGCTGAAATTGTTCACCTGTATTCTCATCGCTGAGAAATCGAACTGGGCTAGCGTGAAATGAAACAGCACATGCTGGAGAGTTGTTTTATCTTCCCCCTGAACTTATCGTTCAGGGATGTTTGGGTGTTCCGTTGGTCTATAATCTTATACGATACAAAATGATTCTGATGGCCCATTCACTAAAAGGGGTATTTCCAAATCAGCTGAGTTTCCGAGATGCGTTATACCATATTATAACGTTAACCATGATGCCGCTCTATGCCCTAGGCTATGTGTCAAAAATTGTTTTAGATATAGAAAAAGGAATGCCGCTCACAATAAGTGAACGGCATTAGCCCCCTGGCTGCTTTTTAAAGGCGGCAGTTTCACAGTTAGAAACTGGTATTAACCTGTACACTTAAAATGTGGGCATTCGCTGACTGAGTTCCGGTAACGGTAGAAGTTAACGGACCAATTTGGCGGGTTTTATCTACTTTTGCCTCACGACCATTCAGATAAGCATAACCGACATCAATTGCTGTCGTGTCGGTTACCGAATAGGTCAGACCTGCGGTTATCCACTGGCGGTCGGTATCAGGAATACTTAATGACCGGTTTTCGGTGGTTACAGCACCATCATCGTAAGCGTATCCGGCTCGCAATGTCATAGCATTGTCTAACTTGTACGTAACCCCAAGGGCTCCGCGCCATGAGTCTTCAAAATCTTCCTGTTTGATAAGAAAATCATCGCCGCTGGCTAGGTTGGCCTCAAGTTTATCAAATGTGCTCCAGTCGGTGAAAACCGCACTGGCTTGTACCGACCAGCGCTTATTGATTTTTTGGTTCACTGCCAGTTCGGTAATTGCAGCAAGGTTAATATCAACTTTGCCCGGCTGATTTAGCTCACTTCGAATTTGTGAGCTTATGTCGCCATCAAGCTCAAGTTCAGTTTCTGCCCGGTAAGACAATGCAATATGCGTACTTTCTGTCGCCTGCCAAAAGACACCGACATTCCATCCATAGCCCCAGTCGTCACCTTCTAAACTGAACAAAGAGGCATTGGCCGGTAATTCCTGGCCTACTGCCTGTGACAAAATTGGGGTTAACGAATTTGACACTGCAGAGTTGATTTCAGCTTCTGCATAAGTGGCACTAACCCCCAGCCCTAAATGCAATGTGTCGGTGACTTTGTAAGAAACCGCAGGGTTTATAGTGAACGACTTTACTTCTGCAGCGTCGGCAAAATGCAATGCTTCAAAGTCTGAGCTGTAGTCAGTACGCAATCCATACGTAGTAAACCCACCTACGCCTACAGACCATTTATCGTCAATGGGTGTGGTGTAAAACAATGCAGGTACCAACGCCGTATCAGCAATATTGTCTTCACTGGATTCAGTGGATACCACAGGTACATTGCCTTGCTCGGTCATCAGCGACGTATTCGTCTGAGCACTTACATCAACATTTGGATCGATAAAGCTGATTGCGCCACTGAACTCTGCCTTTTTAAATAAACCAATTGCAGCAGGATTGGTCGCTAAAACAGAAGCATTTTCTGGCATAGCCGCTTGGCCGGCAAAAGCCCGGCCCAGTCCGTTAGCACTATGTTCATTTACCTGAAAACCCGCAGCTAAGACCGACGAAGACATGCACGAAACAGCCACACCTACCGATATGAATAATTTAGAGTGTTTAAACATAAAATTCCCTGGCTTTTAAAAAAAGTGAAAAGCGGTACACGACGCGGTTTTAAGAAAAGGTTTAGCTAAACAACGTCGGGCAAATATGCCGCTAAGATTACGATTTAGAACAACACGCCGCAACCATTAGCAATTCCGATTGCTGACAAATCATACAAACAAGCTATAAAACTTTTATTTAAAAACATTTAACATACATTTATATAACTTTTTTAACATTTTCGGCGACTTTAATATCAGAGATAGTTTTGTTATTTCTAGCTTAGCGCGTACGATATAAGTTATTCACACAGGTTTTACTGGCGGTAAGCGCCTGTTCGTGACATACAGGCCAGCTATGGAGCAGCCCTTCATAAATTACCAGCAGCTCATAATAAGCGTTTTGTAGCCCGCTTATGCGAACCATGTTTTCTATAACCTCGTGGGTGTGTCTACTAAGCATTGCTTTTAGCATTGGCTCTGCTGGATAAGCTGCAACGGCAGATAGAAACAGGCACCCCGGCTGTGCATTGGTTCTTAGCCATCGACCAATCTGTTCAAAAACGTCAATAAGTGCGATTTCACCTTCTGAATTAATATTTTTAAAAAGCATAGCCATATAACGTTCATGTCGTAACGCCAACGCTCCGTTAATCATGTGAATTCTTGAGGGGTAGTACTTATAAAGCGTGCGCAAACTTACGCCTGCGGCATCTTTTAGCTTATCTACACCCGGCTGAGCAAATCCTTGCTCTGCAAAAACATCCTCTAATGCCGTTGCAATTTTTCGAGAGGTAATATTCATACTTGCAACACTAAAGCCGTCGCTCTACCCTTGCAAGTAGAACGACCACTTTACTTATAGGATATGTTGATATGTCAGCCCGCGCGATCACGTTTATCATGGATGTTGGTTTAATAGTGACATGGAGCTCTGGCTTTGTTGGCGGAAAATTAGCCTCGGCGACCGATACTATTTTTTTAGTGTTGTTTTGGCGTTTTGTAATAACCGGTCTGGTGCTGCTGCCTTTCACTTTGAAAGAGGTTAGTCAGCTTTCTGCGCGGACGATTATTCAGCAAATGTTAATAGGCAGCTTAGCAATGTTTGGCTATCTAGCCGGTGTAAACGCAGCGATTCATTTAGGCGTGCCCGCTGCTCTGGCGGCATTAATTGCCGCTCTCCAACCGTTAGCCACTGCCGCTCTGGCAGGGCCGGTATTGCATAAAAAGGTAGGTAAATTAGAATGGCTGGGGTTATTTATAGGTTTTATCGGCGTTGCGGTCTCGGTTGCCGGTAACATAAATCAGGCTTCTGCTACCGGGTTTGCCATGGCGTTTTTAGGTATGCTTAGTCTGGTGGCGGCCACTTTGCTTACAAAGCACGCCAGAAATAACCCGCCCATCGGTAGCTCGCTAACGATTCAAAGCTGTACCACGGCTATTCTGTTTGCACCTTTAGCGTTATACATGGATAACGCCCTGATTTTTCCACTCGATACTGCATTTTGGGAAGCCGTAATTTGGTTTGTGCTGTTCTCTACGCTAGCCGCATATGGATTTTACTGGGGGTGTTTACAGCGGGGTAGCGCGGTAAAAGTGGCCAGTTTAATATATTTAACACCACCGGTTACCGCAGTGTGGGCGCTGGTAATGTTCGATGAAGCCATAGCCACCGCCACGATGATAGGCTTTGCGATAAGTCTGGTAGGAATTTTAATTGCCCAAAGCAACAGGGCTCGTTCTTCTGCGCACCCCTCATCGGCTCAAAAATCTTCGTCACAAGGGTCGTCACCACAACAATAGTCAATATGTGAATTTGCTTATTTTTTAAACAAAAGTATAAGCCCATGGTCGTATTGTTAATAATTTGTGACAACTCTAGACTGCCTTCAATATATTTGAAAGCGAGGTAGTTGTGTCACAAGAACATTCACAAAAATATTCAACACTAAGCCGACCCAGGTCAGAATTCGCCACTCGCGAAGCCTATTTGGAGCACGAATTACAGGTTATGTCGCCACGAAGATGGCGTCCTAACCTTCCCATGCGGGATTACCGTTTTGAGTGGGAAGACTTAGTTCCCGGCATGGCGGCAACCATAGGCAAAATTGTGATGGTTGCTGCAGTGGTCGGCGCATTCGCGGCTCCGTTGGGCTTATCCTCAGAGTTTGTTATTGAAAATGTGCGCTTTGAACTACTCATTGCTGCGGTTTTATTTGTTATTCTGATCTCTGGCTTTTTGAATCCGTCAGCGAATCTGGCAGGTACGCATGGTCCGCTACTGCCGCTGGTGCCTTTGATTGTTGCCTCTGGCGGACACCCTATGGCATTAGGGCTGCTAATAGGCGGCCTTGGATTTATTTTAGGGATCACCAAAGGCGGGAGCCTGTTAGCCAAGCTTACCAGTAATGGCGTATGTGGCGGCTTGCTACTCTATCTTGGGTTTATCGGTATAACCGGCCAGGTCCAAAAATTATTTACCTGGGCAGAAAGCTTTGACATGGGTTACCTGGCATTTGTAGTGCTTATTGCCACTATTCTTATGTATGCCTGGCTTGAGCACATTAAAAAGCGCTGGTTGGCAATCCCTCTTGGCGCTGGAATGGCCGCCATAATAGCGTTGGCGATGGGCGCACCATTTGAATTTAGCACCTCACCTGGCATACCTAATATGAATCCGGCGTATTGGTGGGGCGAAGACACAGGTTGGAAGCTAGGATTACCAGACTGGTCACACTTTGTTGCAGTATTGCCATTTGCGGTACTGGCCGTTTCAATGTGGTCGCCTGACTTTTTAGGGCATCAGGTATTTCAAAAGTTAAGCTACCCCAAAAATACCAAGCGGGTACATATGGATATCGATGACACCATGATGACAGCATCTACCCGTCAGGCAGTTGGAAGCCTGCTGGGGGGCGGTAATATAACGTCTTCGTGGGGTACTTATATTATTCCGGCATCTATTGCCCGCCGGCCAATTCCTGCCGGAGCAATAGTTACCGGTGTGCTTTGCATTGTGGCGGCGTTCTGGGGATATCCTATGGATCTGGCCGTGTGGCCTCCGGTGCTAAGCGTAGCACTATTAGTGGGAGTATTTTTGCCACTCATGGAAGCCGGTATGCAAATGACCCGCGAAGGAAAAACCGCCCAATCTGCGGCAATGGTCGTGATATCTTCGGTATTGGTAAATCCGGTGTTCGGGTGGTCGTTAACCTTATTGCTCGACAACCTGGGACTGGTGGGCTGTAAAGACCGGGCGGAAAAGCTGGGCAAAGCCGGCCGTTGGATAATTCCGGGGATAGCTTTTGTTGTACTGTGCATCGTTATGGCCATTATTGGTATGTTCCCGGGAGTACCGGCACTGGTAGATACGTTTAATTAATTCCCAACCTTAAACACCTTTATGTGTTGTCGCCTCAACTGCTTGTTGGGGCGTTTTTGTTTGTGCAACTAAATGATTGTTTGTAAAGTAAACAACAATGCAATAATCAACTATTTTGGCTAATAAGGACATCTGCCTTCCTATGACCGCGCAAATAAGCGAAACCATTGTGTACCAAAACAAAGTTCGGGCCTTGATGAGTTGTCCGCTAGATGCGCTATTTTCTTTGGGACATATGCAAAACCCATTTTCTCATGCCTCTTTTGGGCTGATTCGCGGCTATATTGGCCATTGGGAAATCCACCACGACAGGTTGTATCTGACCGGGATTTACAACGAAACAGACTTCAGCACCAATAATCTTCATAAGCTGTTCGAAGGATACGACGAACGTGTGTTTGCCCACTGGTACTCAGGTACTTTACGTATGCCCGAAGGAAAACTACTCGAATACCTGCACCTTGGCTTTGGCTCTCAGTACGAACGAGATGTTGTACTGAAAGTAAAGCGCGGCAGAATCACGGGTAAAACAGTAAAGGACAACAAACCATGCAAGATGCAGCGCTTTTTGGATATTTGATAGTTACGCTGGGCTTTTGGGTAAAAATCTGGTTTTTTCCTAACCCAGCTCCCCCGTTTGAATTTGAAATGATGCATAACGCTTCACCTGAAGTGCATGACAACATAGCAGAAAAAACAACATCACGACGGTGGCGGTTTTTGATCACCAGTGGCCAGCGTTTACTGGAGCTTGTGTTTTGCGCGTTGTGGCCGGCTTGGGGATTGTTTTTTATTATTACTGTGCTGTTAAATTTTGTTTTTAATCGCGCCCACCCACGCGCCGAATCTTCCTATCAGCGTATAGGAGAGCCACAAACCATTGCTGCTATCGAACAGAGCCATTACTATTTCGATCCTTTAGAAGGCAGTCCAGCCGAGCCTTTTGGTCATCTGCATACTGCCTGGCTTAACTTTGTTGGCAGTGATAAAACTGCACAACTATGCCCGTATGAAAACATTACCGTAAAGGCCTCGCGCAAAACCACGTATTTTGGCTATGTCCGGGTCGATGCAGACCAACAGGTAAGTGATGTTTTTTATTACGAATACGCCAGCGACGATATAAACGATATTTAACCGGTGCTAAGCTCCCAGTCTTTCACAATTTTGGTACTGGTCCACAAAAAGAACGCGATAGACAAGGCGTACGGCACCACCAGATACATCATTGCCTGACGCAATGCCTCGGTTTCGCCTAAACTGGGTACCAGCGCCTGACTAATAATACCGGTTAATGTCGGTCCGCCACCTAGTGCAATAATATTCAGCACAAAAAAGAACAGCGCCGTAGACATGGCTCTGACATTTGCCGGGGCCAGCGTTTGTGCCATGGCAAAACAGGGCCCCAGATACGAACCACTGGTAAACAATAAAAAGGTCAGTAAACCCACTGACAGCCACAAGCTTTGTACCTGTAATGAAAAATAAAACGCAGGTGTACCTATCATCAAGGCGAACGCTGGCAGCAAAGCATACGCCCGCCTGTTGTGCTGTCCCCACTTATCGGCAATTACCCCGCCTAGCCATACGCCTAATGCATAAGCAGTACCGTTGATTACGCCAAAAACAATCAGAAGCTGGGTAATATCCAGTCCGGCGAAGGCACGTACATAGTAATCGATGATCCAGGTTGAGATGGCATAATTTCCAAAAGAGCCAAACGAAATTCCCAGCGCCATCCCCCACCAGGTAGGAATTTTCAGCAACGCTTTTATCGAGGTCAATACTGAGGGTTGCGGCTGATCCACAGCTATGTTTTTTGTATCAGTGCGTCGGGCAGGCTCTTTTACAGTAAACTTTAACAGTAGCGCAAGAATAACACCGGGCAGCCCCACGCTTATCATTACGGTACGCCAGTCTGCTTTCCCTCCTTGTAAGAAAAATGCCGAGGCGAAAAAAGCGAGCATAATGCCAAATGGGATCCCCAGTGAATAAATAGCCAACGCGCCCGCCCGCTTTTCTTTGGGAAACAAGTCAGAAATAATACTGTGAGAGGGTGGGCTCCCCCCCGCCTCACCTATGCCTACCCCAATTCTGGCCAGCGCCAGTTGTACATAATTTGTAGCCAGCCCAGAAGCTGCGGTAAATCCACTCCACAGGGTTAGCGACACTGCAATAATATTAACCCGGTGATAGCGATCGGCAAGCCAGGCAATAGGAATACCCACCAATGTATATAAAAGCGCAAAATAAATGCCTTTTAACCAGCCTAACTGAGCATCATCAAGGCCTAGATCAGCTTTAATAAAGGGCGACAAAATACCTACAATTTGCCGGTCGATAAAATTAAACGCATAAACCAGAGTTAACACAAACAAAACATAATTACGATAATAGCTGGGGGTGGCAGATGTCTGTTCCGCCACTGCTGATTCTGCCTGAGAGTGTGAATGTGCCATAGCACCGCCTGAGCAAATGAACATCGGATTGCTCAGTTTATGCACGAATTGTTGCCAGCGGCCACTCAATGTTATTTATTTGTTAAAATAACATTGAGTGTTGAACACTAAAAACAGGTATCTGCAGATAGAAACGTTTTTGCTAGCCTAAGCTTGAGGGTTAGCGGCTTAAAGGTTAGCCGCCATGTTTTGTTCGGCCCAACTTAAGCGTACTGCGGGTTTTGTTGCCTGACTTTGCTTTATTATTCGAAGATTTTAAATCAATTCTTTTTTTAGGCTGTTTACTGGGCTGTTTATCAGACTGAGCCCGCATGCTTTGTTGATCGCCAGGGGCTTCTTTAGATGAGTGTTCAACCGACTTTAACAATGTAGCGAGTTCATCTTTTGTCAGTTCGCGCCATGCGCCAGTTTTCAGGCCGCGCAAATTCACATTCATTATACGCACCCTTTCCAGCCTTATTACTTCGTAATCAAAGTGCTGACACATCCGACGAATTTGCCTGTTTAAGCCCTGAACCAGTGTAATACGAAATTCTAAACGGCTTTCTTTTACAACCTTACACTTTTTGGTGACGGTGCCTAAAATCGGCACGCCTGAACGCATTTTGCGAATAAAATCGTCGGTCACCGGCTTGTCGACTTTAACCACATATTCTTTTTCATGATTATTGCCTGCCCGCAGTACTTTATTAACCAAATCGCCATTGTTGGTCAAAAAAATAAGTCCCTGAGAGTCTTTATCCAACCGCCCTATCGGAAAAATACGTTCTTTGTAGCGCACGTGATTTACAATATTAGCGCGTTCTGCACTGTCGGTTGTGCTTACTACCCCTACCGGTTTATTCAACGCTAAAACCACAAACGCCTCTTTATCGGCGGGCTTAATCAGCTTTCCGTTAACTTTAACAATGTCGCCAGTGATCACTTTTGTTCCAACTTCTGCACGCTGGCCGTTTAGCTGAACACACCCTTGCTCGATAAATTTGTCGGCGTCCCGGCGTGAGCAAAAACCACTTTCGCTGATGAATTTATTTAAACGTGTTGAGTTGGAAGGCTGCATAGCATCTCATTTTATTAAAAGCGCGAGCTTAGGTGTGAGTTTTCGCACAACCCGTTCACCGTTTTTGACGTAGAGGTTAATTATCTCTGGCTGTTACACAAATCTCAAGCTGGCTTTTGAATTGAGACTCAATATTGCTTATTAAAATTGCTTATTAATGACCGCAGCTCACAAATACCATTCCCGAACAGCTTATTGGGAAAAGTTTAAAACAACATTACTTACCCAGGTATTAAAAAGCCGCCCACCCGGTTGTGCAACGTCACAGATACCCAACATCACAGGTATAAGTAACCCATGTTCCATTTTCGCACGGTACCAATATCATGCGATAGTTTTTCAGTTCCTAAGCAGCACGATTATCGTAGTTTAACTAACTCAAACGCTATGCTTTACAGTTTGTGGAAGTCACTCTTTTAGTTTTGCACATCATTCAATTTTTGTTCTAACTGTAGGTGTACTAAGTAGAAACAGTATGGCAGTTAAGATAGCCGGCTTACATTCAGGCTTAGTAACCGCTACACGCATTTCTGCGGCGATTTACTGATACAACACCAACAAGACAAATCCACTCTAGTAAAAGGAGAAAACATGAACCGTTTAACATCTGTTTTAGCGATTCTAGGTGCCGCCACTACCCTGTACGCCACGGCACAGGACGCAGCATTTAAAGCGGGCCCGGTATTTGAACAGTATGGCAAACATGCGCAAGTTTCTGGTGTAGAAATTTCACCTGAGCAAACCTTCAAAGTTGCTTTTGATGTTGAAAAAGGAGCTAAAGACGGTGAACTAAATCAAAGCTTTAATAAGCTTGCGCGGTTTATCAATATGCATGTAGCAAATGGCGCTAAACTTGAAAATATTGATCTTGCGCTGGTTGTACATGGCACGGCAACATTAGATGTCATGAACAATAACAGTTATAAAGAACGTACGGGCGAATCTAGCGCGAACGTAAAGCTGCTTGAAGCTTTACAAAAAAACGGAGTGCGGGTAATCGTATGCGGTCAGTCTTCAGCTAAACATAATGTAACAAAAGACATGCTGGTTGAAGGTGTGGAAATGGATTTATCGGCAATGACGGCACATGCCCGGCTGAGCCAGCAAGGCTATAGTGTAAATCCTTTCTAAACGCGCTTTAACGGGCATCTTTGAATGTATTTTTGATTATATTCGAGGTAAAGCGCATTCGTCAGCTTAAGATTATAACAAAGCGATTAACGCCGTTCTTTTTGTTACCCTGGTCAATACGCCTTTGTTACTGTAGGCCAAGCCTGGTCAGGCTTGGCCTAAACTACGGCTGCCGTCATTAGCTGCAAAAGACACAGCGCTGCGCACTTTGTCTTTTCGCTAATTTTCACGACCCGATTTTATTTTAAAAGCCCTCTTTCCCAAAATTACCTTATAAAAGCGTTTCTTTTAGGTAGCCCGCCAGTTTGCCAAACCGATATAAAACACCTGCAAATTTGGCAGCTTAGTGGTCACCGTATACTGTCAAAGTTTACGATGCGCATTTACCTGTTTGCGTTAATCGGCTCATCCAAACCCGCTTAGCGGCGTACACATAATAAGCATCGTTTTTACTCAAACATACTGTGGTTTTCACCTTTAAAAGGAGAAAAAATGACCTCTCACGCTGAAATGAATGAACGCCCTGATTACGACCAGGTAATTCAGGATATTACCGATTATGTTATGCGCGACGATATTGCTTCATCAGAAGCAATAGAAACGGCGCGTTACTGCCTGATGGACTCTCTGGGGTGCGGATTGCTGGCACTGCGCTTTCCTGAATGTACGAAGCATCTTGGCCCGTTAGCCGCAGGAACGGTTGTTCCAAACGGGGCGCGCGTGCCTGGTACTCAGCTTTGTCTGGACCCGGTAAAAGCAGCGTGGGACATAGGCTGCATTATTCGCTGGCTAGATTTCAACGATACCTGGCTAGCCGCCGAGTGGGGGCATCCGTCTGATAATCTGGGTGGAATTCTCGCCATGGCCGACTATTTATCACAGGTGCGCCGCGCTAAAGGCAAGCCGCCATTAACAATGTCACAAGTATTGCTGGCTATGGTAAAAGCTCATGAAATTCAGGGCGTACTTGCCTTGGAAAACAGCTTCAATCGTGTGGGGTTGTGTCATGTATTGTTGGTCAGAGTCGCAACTACCGCCGTAGTTGCGCATATGATGGGCGGTACCCGCGAGCAAATAATGGCCGCGGTATCCCATGCCTGGGTAGACGGTTCGGCGCTGCGAACTTATCGACACGCACCTAATGCAGGCTCACGAAAATCGTGGGCCGCCGGCGATGCCACCTCGCGAGGCGTTCGGCTTGCCGATATAGCGTTGCGTGGTGAAATGGGAATTCCCGCGGTGCTAACTACCCCTCAGTGGGGCTTTTACGATGTGTCTTTTAGTCATACCAACAAAGATTTACAGCAAAAACCGGACGAGAAAAGACAATTTTCTCAACCCAGAGATTACGGTTGCTATGTGATGGAAAATATTTTGTTTAAACTGAATTTTCCGGCAGAATTTCATGCCCAGACTGCCTGCGAGGCGGCAGTAACATTGCATGAGGTAGTGCGCGATCGTATAGATGATATTTCAAAAATAGAGCTCACTACTCATGAGTCTGCTATTCGAATTATATCAAAGCAGGGAACCCTGTCTAACCCAGCCGACCGAGACCATTGTTTGCAATATATGACTGCCGTGCCATTACTTTTTGGTGAACTGAATGCAGAGCACTACGAAGATGATTTTCATGCAGCAAACCCGGCCATTGATAAACTGCGTGAAAAGATGCAGGTAACTGAAGACCCGGCTTACACTGCCGACTATCATGATCCTGATAAGCGCGCTATTGCCAATGCAGTTCAGGTCTTTTTTAACGACGGCACCAGTACCGGCAAAATTGAAGTACTCTATCCTATTGGCCACCGGCGCAGACGAGAAGAAGGTATCGCAGTCTTAAAAATGAAGTTTGAACAGAATCTGGCGACCCGCTTCCCGCAACAGCGCTGCTCACAAATAACAGAGTTGTGCCAACATCCTTCGCGGTTAGAAGCCATCGAAGTTGATGAATTCATGAGTATGTTGGTTATTTGATCAGTCTGTTTTAATAAAACTCGGCTTATTCGCCTGGCTGGGCAATCAGTACCAATAAAGTACATGCATCAGCCAGGCTTTTTATAATCACAAAAGCAACGTATTTGTTTTATGAGTAAGCTGACAGGACCCGATGTGACTCTGTCTTCCTGCAGTTACTTTATAGCGGTTTACCTCATTGCGACCTTTATTATACTTGCGTTGCTTCCAATGTTAAGAGCAAGCTATCACTAGGCGAATACCACGATAAATTTCATCTATCAGTTACTTGTAACCTTTAAAACCGCGCCCCTACCCACACCCATAGTTTGTTAGTGTCCGCTGATATATCGGCACCTTTATAGCTGGCGTACTTTAGTCCAAAATTCAGCAAGTCGCTCACTTTGATGTTATATTGCAAATCAAGCTCATTCCCTAAATCATCAGCCTCGGTGCCTGATTCATTGGCGCTAAAGTCATGATAGGTTATCAGCCAGCTGCCTCCAGCGATTTTACCGGCAACCAAAAAGGAAAGATCTTCCAGACCTTCATCTGGCGTCGTTAAAAACTGATCTGCCCAGCCATTAAACTTATGCAGAGTTGCAAGTGGTGTTGCAAATCCGTAGTTTTTATCGTCTGAGCCTAATACCTCCCAGTTCACTTTGGCGGTAATACCCGCCACTTCCGCCCCCGCGTTCAGCATAACGTAACTGGCATCAAATTCAGTGTTCTCGTAAGTGCTGGTTTGACGGGCAAATTCGAGCCCGTACAACCATTTGATCGTATCGGTCTGGGTTTGTCCTGAATAGCTCATACCATATGTATCTAGCGAGTTTCGAACATCATTGTCGATCTCCAATAAGTAGGCATAGGCGTTTATTTTTCCCCATGAGTTTTGGTAGCTCGCATTTAGCAAATGATCATCGCTGTCCATATCTGCGGCACCGGCAAATATTCGGTTGCGCTGGGTTACATAGCCGTAAAAAATTTGCAGATGTTCGTTTTGATAGTTGGCACTCAGGGCATCAAAAGTTTGCCAGTTCTGACGCCACCCCACATGGCCGATAAAGCGCTGACTATCCAGGGCAATCACCTGTCGGCCCGCTTTTATTGTTAAAGTTTGCGTTTTATACTGAATAAATCCCTGATGCAACTCGCTTGTCTCAGGATCAGCAATCACTGAATAAATCCCGGTATTAAATCCGGTAGGAGGCACAGCATAGTCATCGATACCTGCTACCACTCGAACATCTTCTAATTCTGCGGTAAATGACCACCCGTTATGCTCGCCACTGGAATACCCTACCAATGAGCGTAAAGTCAGGGCTTCAGCGTCTTCCAACGCGTTGTCCTGATCAACCGCTTCATAGCGTAGTCTAAAATCAGCAAATCCACTCCCCTGCTTTACCGCATTATACCACTCATTTGCATGAGCCAGGTTTGGCGTTAACACCGCTGTGCTGGCCAGCAACCACCCGGATAAGGTCCGTAAACCAGAAATATTGCTTGATGTCATAATGTATTCCTTTTGGTCACAAAAAAGCCCACCCCACCTGCCTGATTGCCTCAGATTGGTGGGGTGGGCTTCGTTGCCCCGTTGCAAAGCTAAGTGATTGCAACAGCTTTATTATTAATGTCGGCAGTATGTTACTGACGGGTAAAAGTGTTTCGATATCCTATCGACTAAGTTTATTTTTAAATCTTCATTTTTCAGCATCACAACCAGTGAATTTCTTAATATTCACCTATTCTGTTTAAACAATAAGAAATTTTATCATGGTGCCAAATCGTGTAACTGCAAACCGTTATTGCTCAACTATATCTGTATTGCTTAAGCACTCCCGCTTTAGCCCCTGTTAAGCCCGAATCTCATGGGAAAAATGCTTATCCAAAGCACTACAATGCCTGCTGACAAAGGCTAGGTGCCAGTAATGCAGGCGTCACCTGTTGTCGGTAGTTCACTACCTGTCCAAAGATGAGCAATGCCGGTCCACGAATGGTTTTTGGTGTTACCAAATCAGCTATTGTCGCAAGGGTGCCTTCAATGACCTGTTGATTGTTACAGCAAGCATTTTCAATAACAGCCACAGGTAAGTTAGTCACAATACCTTGCTTCTGCAGCTGTTGTGTTATGGTCGCCAGACGTTTTAGACCCATGTACATCACCACGGTTTCGTTGGTCAGGCTATTCGCAATACTCTGATAGTCCGGCATAGCGTCAGGGTCTTGTAAATGGGCAGTCATTAACCTAACAGACTGAGCACAGCGGCGGTCGGTTAAGGGGATGCCGGTATAAGCCGATGCGCCAGATGCAGCGGTAATACCGGGAACTATAGCAAATGGAATGTCTGCCAAATCCAGCGCAGTGGTTTCTTCACAGGTTCTGGCAAACACCGCCGGGGCGCCGCCCTTCAGTCTGACAATTGTTTTACCCGCAGTTGCAAGTTCGACCAGGCGCTGACAAATTCCAACTTGCGACGTACTATGGCGCCCGCTGCGCTTGCCAACAAACTCTTGTTTAACGTGCCGGGGGATAAGGGCAAGCACCGATTTATCTACCAACCAGTCAAACATTACTACGTCTGCACTTTGTAATAGCCGAACCGCTTTTACTGTAAGCAATTCGGCATCGCCAGGTCCTGCACCCACAATATATACCTTGCCCGGGGCTTTAGGCCCTGCATCCTTACGGTTAAAACGGGTACCAAAGCGCGGCTGATGTACTTGCAGTTCACCTGGTGAAAAAACGACAGACAAACGAGCTAAAAGCGAACTAAACCAGGGCGCTGCGAAAGGGGATAAATAATTCATTCGGGTACTCCTGAAAGTCTGAATTTTTGCCGATACGTTGATACGTCTGCGTGCATTTCTTTTGTTGATGAATAAGCCAGGCTGATTTATCTTTACACAGGTTGTAGTAGGCACTAAACCCTAGTGTACTGTTTAGTGAAAATGCTTCATTACAGCCAGATTCGATGCCACGAACAGTACCCTTTTTATGCACATAAAAGCCTGAATATGAAGCCTCACCTATACCATGAAACAACACAGCAACTCCGAAAGGATCACGTGGCATTTGAGTTTTGGTTAAAAAATGGAAAGCTGCAGAAAGCCGGGTCACCTCTGGTGCTAGCGTTACCTGGAAAAAAAGTTTCATTATTACGTTTCCTTCACTAATAAGCGCCCAGCATCTGCGTGCGCATTAAAGGGCAACACGTACTTTGCCTGCGTTAAGCTCAACGGCAAATACCTGAAGTGCCAGGTCCTCGTTTTCCAGGCATTGACCTGTAGCCAGGCAGTAATGCTCTTTGTACAGCGGCGAGGCGACTACCGGCTTAGCATCAACAGACCCAATAATACCGCGGTACATCACATTGGCCTTACCTACAGGGTCGCCATTACTCAGTGCGTAAAGCTGCCGACGTTCCTGCCAGTCGACAGTGAAAATAGCGATTTGCTGTTCCCCTATTAGCGCACATACTCCGCTATTGCTAACCAGGTCATGTTCATCACAAATGTCATACCAGTCACAAAGTTGTTGAGCTTTTGTCTGCACGAGTATTCTCCTTAAACCAGTTCAACGGGGATCCGGGCTTGACCAAGGGCTTTTTCCAGCTCGGTCGCTGGACGAATCTGCCCTCTTTCATCGACAAACTGAATGTTAGTGTCTGCCCGCTTGCTGTTTACAAACTGACGAAAACGTTTTTTTGCATCTTGCGATGCCAGGGTCGTTTTCCACTCGCATTGATAGGCACCAACGATGCGTTGCATTTGCACTTCCAGCTCACTATTAATACCCAGCGTATCTTCTATAACCACGCTCTGCAGGTACGCCAGCCCTCCTTCAAGATTGTCCATCCATACCGAGGTGCGCTGCAGCCGGTCTGCGGTCTTAATATAAAACATTAATATTCTGTCGATGTACTTCACCAGCGTATCGGTACTTAAGTCAGTGGCGAACAAATCCCCATGCCGGGGTTTCATGCCTCCATTACCACACACGTATAGGTTCCAGCCATTTTCAGTAGCAATAATGCCAATGTCTTTACTTTGTGCTTCAGCGCACTCTCGGGTACAGCCAGATACAGCAAATTTTATTTTGTGCGGCGCGCGCAGCCCTTTGTAGCGGTGCTCCAGTGCAATCGCCTGACCAACCGAGTCCTGCACACCATAGCGGCACCAGGTACTACCAACGCACGACTTTACCGTACGCAAAGCTTTTGCGTAGGCGTGTCCGGTTTCAAAACCGGCCGACACTAATATTTGCCAGATATCCAGAAGTTGATCGACACGAGCCCCGAAAAGGTCAATGCGCTGACCGCCCGTTATTTTAGTATAAAGGTTGAATTTTTGAGCCACCTCGCCAATTACAATAAGCCCGGCCGGAGTAATTTCGCCTCCCGGAACACGCGGAACAATTGAGTAAGTGCCGTCTTTTTGCATATTGCCTAAATAGGTATCATTCGTATCCTGTAGCGAGACATTGCGGGTGTTTAATACATAGTCGTTCCATACCGAAGCTAGTATAGAGCCCACCGTAGGTCTGCAAATATCACATCCCAGTCCAGTACCATGGCGGGCTATAAGAGCATCGAAGGAGCGAATCTTTTCAACTTTCACCAGATGAAACAATTCTTGCCTTGTGTGGTCAAAATGCTCACACAAAGCTTTAGAAACCGCTACACCACGATGCTCTAATTCGCTATCAACAACATTTTTAAGCAGTGCAGAACAGCCGCCGCAACCAGAACTGGCCTTAGTGCAGGTTTTTATCTCATCAAGACTGGCACAGCCATTATCAATAGCTTCAACAATGTCGCTTTTGGCCACGTTATGACACGAACAAATTGTGGCGGTGGTAGGCAGGGCCTCTGCCCCTAATGCAGGTTTTTCATCACTTGAGGGAAGAATCAATGTTTCCGGCTTTTTAGGTAACGGCATGTCGTTCAGACAATACTGCAACAGCGTATCATAGTCGCTGGTATCTCCGACCAGTACTGCTCCCAAAACTTTACTATGGGCTGCATCAACAATGAGTTTCTTATACACGCCCTGAGGTTGACTTTGATAAGTATAACACTGCGCGCCAGCCGTTTTCGCGTGTGCATCGCCGATAGAGCCCACCTCGACACCCATCAGTTTTAATTTAGTGCTCATGTCCGCGCCGACAAAATCCAGTACTTTATTTGAAATACTGGCTACCGCTGTACGGGCCATTGTGTAACCGGGTGCCACTAAACCATAGGTACGGTTTTCCCATAGCGCACATTCGCCAATCGCATAAATGTCAGGATCATTTGTCTGGCACTGGTTATTAATTATAATACCGCCACGTTCACCGACGGCAAGGCCGGCTTCACGCCCTAATTGATCACATGGTCTGATCCCCGCAGAAAACAAAATCATGTCGGTTTCTAGAAAGCTGTCATCAGCAAAAACCATGCGATAGCGGCATTGTTGTCCCGACTCAATAACCTGAGTTGCTTTTTGAGTGTGGACAGTCACTCCCAGCGCTTCAATTTTTTCGCGTAGCAGTGTTCCTGCGCCTTCATCCAGCTGCACTGCCATTAGCTGTGCAGCAAACTCTACTACGTGGGTTTTTAAGCCCGCTTGTTTGAGGGCATTAGCCGCTTCAAGTCCGAGTAAGCCCCCCCCCACCACAACCCCTACCTTGCTCTGTGTGGCGCTATGTTCAATTGTCTGTAAGTCTTCTATTGTGCGATAGACCAGACAATGCGGCTGGTAGCTACCAGCAATAGGCGGCACATAAGCATAGGATCCGGTCGCCAGAACCAATACATCATAATCGTAGGTATATTGATGCGTGCTTACCGACTTTCGCGCCCGGTCTATGTTCTCGACCTTTGCATTGAGAACGTAGTTTATGCCCCATTGCTCATAAGTTAGCTCGTCAGTCAGTGCCAAATCTTCGGCACGGCTACCAGTAAACCATGATGATAAATGCACCCGATCGTACGCCAGGCGTGGTTCACCACTAAGCACCGTAATATGCACCGGTTGGCCGCTTTTAATCAGGTTTTCAACAAAGTGGTGTCCTACCATGCCATTGCCTACTACCACTACCCTGATGGCTGAATTATTTGTTGTCATGATGCACTCCTTTTTTGGGCATAAAAAAACCCATGGTCACCGGTGAAAGTGAGCATGGGCTTCGTTGCCCTGACTGCCCCTGTGTATTTGGCCGTCAGCTAATATAATGTAGAATATAAAGTTCAGTATTGGCGATTGACACAAAATTATGTGGACCGGTCAAAAGCACTAGCGCTGAATTGATATAATGGGTTTTGCTAATCTTGTACAATGTCTGCATCAAGTTTAATGCCATCATTGTTATTGTTTTATATCAACAACTTAACTAACCCTCTTATTATCCAGAAGCCTTAAGCTGCACTTTTTTGGTGTAACTGCGCCAATCTTGTGCAGCATCAGTTTATGGCCAGTCACTAACTTTTGAACCTCATCAATAGGTTTTGTACGGTAAAAATTTTCCAGACATTACTACCTTAACCCGGTCACCTTTCGGGTCGGCTTCGCGATTAAGATCCATCGAAAAATCGATCGCGCTCATAATTCCGTCGCCAAACTCTTCATGAATCAGCTCTTTAAGGGTCGTACCATAAACACTAATAAGTTCATACCAGCGATAAATTAATGGATCGGTAGGCACCGCCGTAGGTAACGTGCCCTTGTATGGTGCTATTTGCAACCAGGCAATGGCTTCATCGGGAAGTTCAAACAAAGAGCCTACCGCCTCTGCCTGCTGCTTATTCATTACCATTTGTCCTAGGCAGGCTGCGGTACTCCATTCTTTTGACTGCCCGACTACCTGAGCTACTTCAGCCCATTTAATCGCTTTGGTCACTTTTTTACTTATAATCAGGTTAGTTACCTGTGTTCTATCGGTGATCATAGTGAGTTCCTTTTGTAATATAATAGATATAAGTCATGCATTTTGGAGGTTTAGCAATATAACGACCAGACAAAACAACAATGCACTTACCCCTTGCCAAAACCGCACAGGATGCCGTTGAATAAGGGGCGGGCGCCTGGCATGTAAATAGGCAGAATTAGGATGACGCAGATCATACAAAAACGCGGAAATTACCGAGTAACGTTTGGCCGGGTTTGGATGCAGCGCTTTTTTAAGTGTGTCATCTAACCAGCCTGGAATGTGACGTTGCGCATCCAGTACGCTGCGATAACACAACTTATGCTGCGCGGCCACTGTGGTGGCTCTGGGTACAGCAGCGCCATAGGGGTAACGCTGACTTAACAGGTAGTAGGTGAGTACCGCAAGCGAGTACAGGTCAGACTGAACACTGCCTGGCTCACCTAAAAAACACTCTGGTGCACAGTACATCATTGCCCCTGTCAGCTGCACATCGGGTTGATAGAATTCGTTCAAACCGGCAATGCTGGCACTACCAAGATCAATTAAACATAATGTTCCCTGCGAATTGATCATTATATTTTCAGGTCGTAAATCCTGATGAACGATATCTGCACGGTGCAAGGCTAAAAGCCCTGAGGCTATTTGTTCGATCCAACCTCGAATGGTTTCAATATCCGGATCCGGGTTATCTCGTAACCACTGCGCCAGTGTCTGACCCGGTACATAATCGAGCACCGTATATAGCGCAGTGCGATTGCGGGGGCTAGCCGGTGCCCCTATTATATGAACACTACTGATACGACGAGCCACCCACTCTTCTGTTAATAGGCTATCCAGATACTCGCGTTGGTTAGCCAGCTCCTGACTGGGAGCCTTAATCACATATTGCACAGGGTTTTCTGTGTAGTCGCTTTGCTGTTTAGCCAGATAAATATGGCTACGAGCACTACTGTATAAAACTCGGGTTATCAGGTAGTCATCAATTGTTTCTCCTGCGTTGAACACTGGAGGAACCGGTAGCTTCACCTCATCGGCGTTAAACAATTGTACTGGTTCAGGCAGGGAATCAATTTTAAGCAGCTGCACTGTGAGATTGTCATTGCTACCGTTATCAAACGCTTGCTGTACCATCTGTTTAGCGCAAACATTCAAATCATGACTGCTCTGGTTCAGACAGCTAATAATCTGCTGAACGGATAAATATTCGTGTAGTCCGTCGGTAGCGAGAATAAAAATATCCTCTTCTTCTAACGCCACTTCACTGGTATCTATCGCTACTGATTCGTGTAATCCCAGTGCGTTGCTTAAAAAAAACCGCTCCTCATGCCATTGCCTATGATCACGGGTAAGCTGTTCTAGCTGATACTGCCGCCAGCGGTAAATACGACTATCGCCGACATGAAACAAATATCCTTGCCGATGTTTTGCCACCAGCGCGCTAAATGTACACACATAGCCATGGTCAGTGTTTTCCCAATACTTACTCGTTTTAGTGCTATTTAACAAACTACGGTTAATCGTTTGAATAACCTGCTCGCCCGCATGCGTTACTGACCAACTGTCACTGGTACAATAATAATCGTGTAAAAATTGGCTGATGGCGGTTTGACTGGCTTTATCGCTTACCGGGCTACTACTTATGCCATCTGCCAGTGCTACCACGGCTCCTTTAAATTGCAGTGACGATCCCAACGGAAGGTGAGCGCCGTGACTGTCCTGGTTCAGCGTCTTTTCACCCGCGCTTGAATGTTGTCCTAAAGAAACTTTCAACATAAGATAATTCCTGGCACCTGCCCAATTGCTGCCGGTGCCATTCTTTTTTATACCGTTGCTGGCTTCGCGTCGGAGCGGGTACTTACTGGTGCGCTTTGAGCAGCAAGTTTACGCTTTGGCGCTGTACGATAATGGGTGCTATACAGGGTTAGTCCGGTGAAGGCGAGCCCGCCTACCAGGTTACCCAAAGCCGTAGGAATTTCGTTCCATACAAGGTAATCCATTACCGAGAACTCACCGCCCATTATCAAACCAAACGGGAACAAAAACATGTTAACCACAGAGTGTTCAAAACCCATGAAGAAGAACAGCATAATAGGCATCCACATTGCGAATATTTTGCCACTGACATGAGTTGATATCATGGCTCCGACTACACCCATAGACACCATCCAGTTGCACAACATGCCGCGGATAAAGATAGTCATCCAACCTTCACTACCGTATTGAGCATAGCCCAGCGTTCGTGCTTCGCCGATGGTAGCAACCTTACTGGCAATTGCTCCACCATCGGTGTTAAATCCGTAGGTAAAAACAAAAGACATCATAAACGCTACCGATAATGCACCTGCAAAATTACCGCAAAACACTAAACCCCAATTACGGAATATCTGTGGCCATGTAACTCCGGGACGTTTTGCTAGCCAGGCTAGCGGCGTGAGTACAAACACACCTGTCAGTAGGTCAAACCCCATTAGATAAAGCATGCAAAAACCAACCGGGAACAGCACAGCCCCGAGTAGAAACACGCCGGTCTGAACCGCAATAGTTATGGCAAAAACTGCTGCTAAAGCAAGAATTGCTCCGGCCATATACCCCCGAATAAGGGTATCGCGGGTAGACATATAAATTTTAGATTCGCCCGCATCGACCATTTTGGTCACGAATTCGTTAGGTAATAAGTAAGCCATGGTGTTCACCTGAAGTTGAGTGTTAAGTTGTCATCTACAAGCTGGCCATGCCGGTAACAATTAAATGCGGGCACAAAAAAGCGCCCGCACCTTATCAGCAATGCTGAAAAGGCTATGGACGCCATTATCCAAATCTCGACATTATTACGGCACAGAGGCCAGTTGTACAAAGCTTACTTCAAAATTGAGGCCAGTTTCACTTATTTCAGCAATATCAATATCTTGGAATTAATAAACAAACTATAGGCTTATTATATCCTGCGCGATTGCACTTCAATCGTGCAGCCTTCGCACCTAAAGAGGGCTAATATTCAGATCAGACACCCAGTAAAAAAACTGATGGCCGCTTTTACAAGGGCTGAACAAGCGTCAAGGTTATGGAATGGGCATTGCTTATGTAGGATTACTTTATATCTTTCGCCACACAAACGGTCTGCTGCATGCCCCACTATACCGACGCCACCAAGCGCTTTTTATTAACTGCCAAACACGCAGAAATAGCAGCTTTAAAACAACTTTCGGGAAACTGTCGCCTGGTTATTAGTTTGACCAATGTTATCCACCAGCTACAACGAGAGCGCGGTGCAAGTAATGTTTATTTATGCTCTCAGGGTAACCGCTTTGCCAGCCAATTACAGGCTCAGCACACCCAAAGTATACAGTCTGAAACTACGCTCAAAAGTCACCTGAACTCTATGTACCTGAACGAGGCTGAACAAGCCGGCAACATGCGCTTACTTGGAAGCATTGCGCTGGCATTACAGGGCATAGACAACGTAAGCTTTTTGCGAGACCAGATAACAAAAACGAACATTAGCGCAATGGACGCTACTCAGGCGTATTGCCGGCTCATTAATAGTTTACTAGCGGTTATTTTTGAAGCGGCAGATGTGGCGAGCGAGCCTGCTATTACCCGACGCCTGGTCGCGTTGTTCAACTTTATACAGAGCAAGGAATTTGCAGGCCAGGAACGCGCCTGGGGTGCAATTGGTTTCGCTAAGACACATTTCAACACTGCGTTATGCGACCGTCTTGAGCATTTGCAGCAGCAACAGCAGTTTCACGTAGATATTTTTCTCGAATTTTGCGATGACCATGCACGCGATCTGTGGCGACAAACTGAACAAAGTGAGGCCACGCGACAACAAATTAGATTACGCACTATGATTAAGCAATTGGCAGACGGCAGCCCTATAGACGGGCAGCTTAGCGAAATTTGGTACGAGGTAGCCAGCAGCCGTATTGATGAAATGCAAACGGTAGAAGAATGGGTGACTAACGCCCTCATTACATTAACTGCAAAACGACTTCAACACGCTAACCAAAGCCTCAAAAATCACAAAATACGGTTGCGTAAACTGTCCGCTCAGCCTACAAATTTGGAACAGCCTCCTACAGTGTTATTCGATCCTGCCGCCCCCGGATTACAAGACGCCGAGACTGCCCCAGTAAACACAGCGACTAACAATAATTTCACGGTACAGCGTTCGTTTTATGACTTGCTGCGCGAACAGTCAGAACATATCCGAGAAATGTCCAGCGAACTTGATGCGGCCCGCCAAGCACTGATTGATCAAAAAGCGATAGACCGTGCTAAACTTCTACTCATGCAGCAGTGGCAATTAACAGAAAGTCAGGCCTACCGCCGTTTGCAAAAACATGCGATGGAGCAGAATATGCGCATTGCCGATATCGCTGGGCGGGTTGTTAACAGCGCTGCAGGCCGCTAAAAGAAAGGCCCCGGCATCCTATTTTCATAGTGCTATCGACTATATGGCCAAATTTGTCATAAAGAACAGATACTCACTGTTGCTGTCAGCAGTTTAATACTGTCGTAACGAAGGTCTTATTGTGCTTCGCATTCAGGGATAGGGAAGCATGACGAATTTATTTCTACTGCCGATTGATATTCCTTTTCAAAACATAAACTATACCGTACTGCCATTCGCTCTGAGTATATGCCCACCCATACACCGTCGGGTCCAAGCAAAAACGCTACTACACATGCAATATCCTCAGGCGCTCTTTAGGGCTCATGTCGGCCACCTTACTCAATTAATGCATCTGACTTACCCGATAAAAATAACTTGGTTTTGGCAGGACATGGCGCCACCGCATTAACATTGATATTTTTGCCTCGGATTTCTTTCGCGTTATGGCCGTGGTAGTTTCGATAGCAGCTTTAGTGGCAGTATAAACACTGTCCTCTTCCAACTTTAACCCCATCACCGACATCGATAAATTCGCAATAAGTCAATTTTCAGACAGTCGGTTAGCAGTCTCGCTAAATGGTATAGAGCGGACCTTTCAAATTTATGTCTATGTGTTTATCTATCTGGCTATCGCTTCCCGACACAGCACTGCACACAAATAACTGAGTTGGACTAAAACGTATTCCAAATAAAAGCCATTGAACACGTTGAGATTGTGAGCATTTGGATAATTCAGTGTATTTTATGATTTTTCGCTACCATTCAGGTGTCCTAGAGATTAAAAGATAGAAAGTGAACGCGAATTTTAGTCAGGTGGCATTATTTATAGCAGCCAGTTTTATTAGAATTTAAGTATCATCAGCTAATAATTTACTTCACGATTTGTTATCAAAGCATTGCCTGATGAATACTTTAAGCTCGTCAAAAGTATACTCTGTTAAAGACTCTGGATGCTCTACCATCCGCTTTACTCTCTCTTGAATCGTCGAGTTCGCCTCATCGTCATAATGTTCATTAGTTTCTGGATGATGACTCATGTTGAATTCGCGAAGCTAGTTTTGTTGGGTTTAGTATGACACTACAAATTCAAGAACTCGGGTAAATGAAATTAAATCGTTCGAAATAGACGGGTTTGTAGATACTTTTTGTGCGCTTATGAGAAAAGCGTATTAAAGAGTAAAAAACTTTGCAGACTAATGCTGTTCTTCAGTGACGTTTAGATAAAACGCTGCCTGAGAATTGAAGCAACCTGCTATGGCGAATCAGACTATTGAAGAATGAAAATATTTAAAGGGATTTAGCTTAAAAATAAAGCTATATGCGGGGAAGAGATAAGTTGGTCGGTGTGAGAGGATTTGAACCTCCGACCCCTGACACCCCATGACAGTGCGCTACCAAGCTGCGCCACACACCGACCGAAAGAGCGAACAAGTGTACCCATATTTTTATTGATTGCAACGATAAAATACACTTGTTGGTTTAACTGCTGTTTATATGCACAAAGGCTTCATTTAACAGGCTATTTTTCGTTCTTTTCATCGGCGCTGATACGGCTGGCATCGGCTCCTATCTGCCCTTTGTATTTTGCGTCGAGTCGGGCGTTATAGGGTTTTTCCGCTGACTGTGATAACAATTCAAAACTTAATGCGCCAATTTTCATCATAGGTTTTAGCGCCAACGGCAGCTTACCACTGTTGAAAAACTCCAGTACTATATTTCCTGACCAGCCGGGATCAATGCGATGAGCGGTTACATGCACCATCAACCCTAAACGCGCCAGCGACGAACGCCCGTCCAGCCAACCGACAATATTGTCCGGCAGTGTTACCGACTCATGAGTCATTGCCAGCGCCAGCTCGCCGGGATGCAGAAAAAACGCTTTATCTTCGGGCAAAACTATTTCATCGCTCATGACCGAGTTCAGTGCTTCCTGAACTTTTGCTTTGGGTCCACTTAAGTCAATATACGGCGCCTGATGCTCTTCAAAAACCCGAAACTTGTTTCCTAACCGAATATCAACCGTAACACCACTTATCTGGTCATAGTCGGGCATAGGGTTAATGTTTATCTTGCCAGACTGCAAGTGTTCAAAGATATCACGATCGCACAAACGCATGGTTTTGTCCTGACTACTGGAATTAGCGGCTATTATGCTTGGAAGCCGTACCCTGCACAACCGGTCATAACGCTTATGTTAAGGTTCTTTAACGGTAGCTGTGATGCCTTCAATTTTTTGCGCTAAGGCGTCTAGCTTATTGATAATGGTGTGCAACATGACGCTAAACAGCGATAGTGCCCCAAAAAGTAGATAAGTTGCGTACAGCTGCATGTTATCGCCGGCAGCAAACATTATTACAATCAGTATCACAAAAAGAATATAGGCAATTTTAAAGGCGTTGAGTATTTTCATCTTTAAACTCTTCGATAAGCTAATTACTGCAATTTATAATTATTTGAGAAAGTCGCTCGCAGCATTACCAGCGACTAACATTATTGCTTATGGGAGAGCGTAATACCCAATGCCAAGCATAGAGCCACCGATAGCAAGACCGAACAACGCTGTCGCCGGTCCGCCCGCAAAGCCAAGACCGATGACAGCGAGTCCGCCACTGTCCCAGTCTAAGCGCCCACCGTTTACCGCATCTACTTCACAATCTATCAACGGTTGCATTAAAAAATTCCTTTTTTGATTGTTCATGATTTATTTCTGAACACGCTAACTATTACAATTTATGATGCTAATTTCGCCGCGCTAAAGTACAGTTTTGACTCCTCATTGGGTGCTTATAGTTATTGGAGAATTCTGGTTTTGTTCAGACTGACTTAAATCCGATAGGATCGCCTTTAATGTGCTGGTCTTTTTCAGCAACCGGAATACTCAAAGCAAGGTTTATTGACAAAGCGCGCGCAATTTCACGATAGGTTTGCGACATGGCATCATCAGGCTCGGTTACCACCAGTGGCGTACCTGCATCACTGTGCTCCCGTAAGCGGGTGTTAAGCGGTAACTGACCTAACAAGGGCAGATGGTATTTTTCGGCCAGGGCTTCACCACCGTATTGGGCAAAAACAGGGTCGATATGGCCGCATTGCGTACACTGGTAATAACTCATATTTTCAACAAGACCCAGCACCGGCACATTAACCTTATTAAACATGGTGATGCCTTTTTGAGCATCGGCCAGTGCCATGTCTTGCGGTGTCGTAACAATAACCGCCCCGGTTACCGGCACCTGCTGTGCCATGGTAAGCTGAATATCGCCGGTGCCTGGTGGCATATCCACAATAAGATAATCAAGCACTGGCCACAGGGTTTCATCAAGTATTTGTTTTAACGCTTTGCTGGCCATTGGCCCTCGCCATACGGCAGCATCTTCAGCAGGTACCAGATAACCAATAGAGTTAGCCACCAATCCCCACGCCTGGGGCGGCTCCATGTGTTTTTCATCCTGGCTTTGTGGGCGAGTTTCAGGGTTGCCCAGCATAATAGGAATAGAGGGACCGTAGATATCAGCATCTAAAATACCTACTTTGGCGCCTTCCTGCATTAAAGCATAAGCCAGATTTACTGCAGTGGTAGACTTGCCCACCCCGCCTTTTCCTGATGCAACTGCCACGATGTTTTTAACGTTGTTAACCGGGGCCACGGCTGTTTTAGCACTTTTAATCTTTGTTTTTAAGATAATTTGTGAGGCGACTAAGCCTTCATGCTGTAATGCATCGTTAAGGTAGTTTGTTAGCGCCGAATGCTGCGACATAATACAAAATGGCAGAGTAATCGTCAGTTCAGCGTTATGCGCTTTTACCCAGGCGCTGGTGGTATCTTCGGTGATGCTAAAATAATGGGCTAGTGCGCGTGCTGCGAACCGGGGCAGCTTGTTACTTTTACGTTTGAAAATCATGTACAGCCTTTGTTATGAAGGATTGACGTAATTACGTAATGCAAAATTGAGCAATATCAGCTAGTATTTGCAGCCATTTTGTAACGCTTGAGAACAGTAAAAGTCATTATGTCAGAAAACACCACGTCTTCTGCTGCGCCAGCTACCGCGGCCGCCCGCCGTATACTGGTTACCAGTGCTTTGCCCTACGCTAACGGGTCTATTCATTTAGGTCATTTGCTGGAACATATCCAGACCGACATCTGGACCCGCTTTCAGCGCTTGCGTGGCCACGAATGCTACAGCGTTTGCGCCGATGATGCACATGGCACGCCGGTAATGCTGAAAGCGCAGGAACAGGGTATCACACCTGAAGAAATGGTCGCTAAAACCCGCGATGAACATCATCAGGATCTGCAAGACTTTCATGTCAACTATGACAACTATTATGTAACTCACTCGCCTGAAAACAAAGCGTTATGTGAAGACATTTACACTCGGCTAGACAACGCCGGATATATTTCTAAGCGCACAATTAATCAGCTTTACGATCCCCAAAAAGAAATGTTTTTGCCCGACCGGTTTGTCAAAGGCACCTGTCCTAGCTGCGGTGCTGAAGATCAAAACGGCGACAGCTGTGATGTGTGCGGAGCAACGTATAGCCCGGTTGAAGTTAAAAACCCGCGCAGTGTGGTTTCAGGGGCTACCCCGGTATTAAAAGAGTCTGAGCACTTTTTCTTTGACCTGCCTAAATTTGAAGAGATGCTAAAGGGCTGGATTCGCTCGGGTGCCATTCAAAATGAAATGGCCAATAAGCTTCAGGAGTGGTTTGAAGAAGGTTTGCAGCAGTGGGATATCAGCCGCGACGCACCTTACTTTGGATTTGAAATTCCTGGTGCGCCCAACAAGTTCTTTTATGTGTGGGTAGATGCCCCCGTTGGCTACATGGCCAGCTTTAAAAACTACTGCGATAAGAACAATCTGCAATTTGACGATTTTTGGAAAGCCGACTCTGAGGCCGAGCTGTACCACTTTATTGGTAAAGACATTACTTATTTTCACTGTTTGTTCTGGCCTGCAATGCTTGAAGGCGCAGGTTACCGCAAACCTACGGGTGTGAATATTCATGGCTTTGTTACCGTAAATGGTAAAAAGATGTCGAAATCGCGCGGTACCTTTATTAAGGGTCGCACGTACCTTGAGCACCTGAACCCGGAATACCTGCGCTATTATTTTGCCGCCAAACTGGGCGACAGCGTAGCCGATATCGATCTGAACTTTCAGGATTTTGCGCATAAGGTTAATTCTGATTTGGTCGGCAAGGTGGTCAATATTGCCAGTCGTTGCGCCAGCTTTATTACCAAGCGCTTTGAGGGTAAATTGTCTGACACGGTCATTGACCAGAGCTTATTAAACGAGTTTCATGAGGCCGCCGACAGCATTGCGCAGTTGTATGAAAACCGCAAATACCATCAGGCAGTGCGCGAAATTATGGCGTTGGCCGACAAAGCCAATCAGTTTATTGATGCTAATGCCCCTTGGGTAACAATTAAAGAAGAAGGTAAACAGCAGTTTACCCATGATGTTTGTTCGCTGGGTATCAACATGTTCCGTATTCTGGTTACCTACCTGAAGCCCGTACTGCCGGTACTGGCTGAAAAAGCGGAAGCCTTTTTAAATGACACATTAAGCTGGGAAAGTACCCAACAGGTACTAACTGGTCATGCTATCAATAAATTTAAACCCATGATGCAAAGGGTAGAAATGGAGAAAATAGACGCTATGGTTGATGCTTCTAAAGAAAATTTGCAGGCCACTGCGCCTGTGGCAAATCCAGACAGTGAGTTAGCTAAAGATCCGGTAAGCGAAACCATAAGCTTTGACGAATTTGCTAAAGTTGATCTTCGAATAGCGCGTATTGCCAATGCCGAGCATGTAGAAGGCGCCGATAAATTATTACGCCTGGAACTGGATTTGGGAGATGAAACCCGTCAGGTGTTTGCCGGCATTAAATCAGCGTACGATCCGCAAACTCTGATTGGTAAGCACACCATGATGGTAGCCAATCTGGCCCCGCGTAAAATGCGCTTTGGCATGTCTGAAGGTATGGTATTGGCCGCGGGTCCCGGTGGTAAAGACCTGTACATCATGGAGCCTCATGACGGTGCCAAACCCGGAATGCGGGTAAAATAATACCTGTAAGATAAAATATCGATATACAAAAAAGCAGCCTTCTGGCTGCTTTTTTTTAGCGTAGGGGGTTGCTCAACACTCATGCCTTGCGTAAGCGATGCCAGTAACAGGCTAAAGCCACAGCTACGGCAACCCAGCCAGCGCTAAGATAAACGGCCATAGGATCGGTGTAAATGCCTTCAAAGCGTATCAGATGCACTGTCACCATAATGAATACCGCCAGAGCACTGAGCCCTACCAACTGTTGTTTTACACGCGCGGGCTGCTGCACGAAACTGCTATATGTAAATGTTAGTACTAACAATCCCCAGAAAGCCGGAGTCATGCTCACAAGACCGGCCCAGTGAACAAGCATAGCCCCGACAAATGCCACCGGCGTTCCCCAGACTACGGCAACCCAGCAGTCATTAATAATATCGGTGTGCTTGCGTTTAGCCAGCCATAATTTGATGCCACTGACGGTAATAACAGTCAGCGCCAGCCCCAACCCGATATAAAGCATAAGCACCAGCGGGCCACCAAAATGTCCAAAGTGCAGTCGGTAGACTGAAAATATGGCTTCCTGCCCGGCCTGTCCATCGGCAAATCCCACCTTATCCAAAAAATTTCCCATGGCATCAAAACGATACTGTTCTGAATAGATAAATTTATCCATATGGCGAGCACCCACCAGCAAATATTGGTCAGACTGACCGGCGTTTTCGAAGGTAATAAATAAGGGCTGAGCTTTCGGGTCAAGCTGCTGTAATTGCCTGAAGGCAGCAGTTAAATCCAACTCACCATTATAGGCTGTGGCTTCGGGGACCCCTCCGTATACATCTGCAAACAATGCCATTTGATCACCTTCGTAAAATGCGTCGGCATACAGTGAATTTAGCGGCCCCGCTAATCCAAAGTATGCCCCGGTCAGGGCAATCATCAGGTAAAAAGGTAAACCCCATATACTCAGCCGGTTATGTAAATCGCCATTACTTTGCACCGGATTGCCTTTACGACGAAGCCGGAAGGCGTCTTTTAAAATTCGGCGATGAGCAAATAACCCCGATAATATGAGCCCGGCCAGCATCGCCCCCAGCACACTGACCACCAGCTCCCCTATGCTATGCGGCAAATGCAGCTCGGCGTGTAATTCGGCAACAAAGTCGGTCACAGGATGAGATTTTGGCGTTCCCAGTGTTCCGTTTTCGGTAATGTACCAGCTCTGGCCATTAGCACTAAGGTAAGGACGCGGCATATCCGGGGTCGGCAGGCGCATGGTTACCAGCCCGGTAAATTCGCGCTGTTCTTGCACCAACTGTTCATAGGCTTGCTGAAGCATGGCGGGATCGTAGTCAGAAACCGGGGCTAACCCAGGCTGCTCCCAGCGGGTAAGGTCTGGCGCCAACACTGCCAGCGTACCGGATAAACATACCCAGTACATAAAAACTGCCACCAACAAACCCAGCCAGCTATGACTGGACAGGGCCTGTTTACTGAACGCTTTTGAAACAGAAAATTTCATTACTACGCCGATAAGTCATGCATACAAAAGAAGATAGGCCAGAGCGCCTAGGGTCAACAGGGCCACCGGCGGCCGCCATGTTCGGCGGTCAGCTAACGACCAGTAAGCCAGCCCACCCCACACAAAAGGCATCGTATATACCCCAAGAGCGATAATATTCACGCTGCTCCAGGGTAGGTAACGGGTAACGGCCACCGTCAAGAGCATGCTGGTAATACCGGCCAGGGGTAAGGCTATACCTGCCCGCCACAATTGCCATAATGCGCCGGGCACCGCCAGCTTCAGCTTAACCGGCTGGCGTGCTGATGGCTTGATAGCAGCAGGCGGCCTTACCTCACGCTGCCAGTAAATAACCAGCAGGGCAATACTCATCACCGTTAACACTGCAAAGGCGATAGCAAAGCGCCACCCATAAGTGAAATGCCACAACCAGGGGGTTGCAGCAATACACGCCCACCCCACAGGTTTGTAGCTATGATGAAAGCGCGGCAACCGGCCCTGCCAGCCCGCCAGTAACAGGCCAATGCCCATACAGGCCACCAGCGGCGCAATAAGATACCCTGCCATAGAATTGCCGGTTTAGAAACGAACTGAGGCAGACAATTTCAGGGTGCGGGGGTCGCTCAGTACCAGATAATTGGAGCCCGGAAAACCGCCCACTGAGGCCCAGTAGTTATTATCAAATACATTTTCGACCCGCACGCGCACGTCCACTTCAGTCTCATCAAACATAAAGCTATAGCGTGCACCTAAATCCAGTCGGTGAGAAGAGGCGACCTTATAGGTGTTGGCCACGTCAGCGTATTGTGAATCGGTGTAGATTCCCCGTGCCTCAAGCGTTAACCCGGGTATCGCAGTCACATTCCATTCTGCGTTAATATTCAGCTGCAGATCCGGTACTCCCACCACATCCAGTCCATCGAAAATCCCGTCCTGGGTGCGACTTTGCTGTGCATCAACATAGGTGATACCGCCCAGCAACCGAAGGTTCTCTGTCACCAGACCAAACACCGACAATTCAATACCACGATTTTGCTGTTCGCCATCGCTGGTGAAGCGCTCTTCTACGACCAATGAGGTTGGTTTGCTGGTCGAATAAGCGCTCAGAGTCCCGCCTATCTTGCCCCCATCATATTTGATTCCGGCTTCTACCTGGCGGCTGCGATAAGGTTCAAATACCTCTCCAGCATTGACTAAAGCCACCCCGCCAGATTGAGCCGGCGCTACATCTCCGGCTACCAGACCTTCAATATAGTTGGCATACAGGGACCATTGCTCAACTGGGCGATAAACCACTCCAACCACAGGGGTCAGCCGCGACTCATCATAACCAGATAACAAGGCCTGGGTAGTGTAGTCATAACTGTGGGTTTGAATAGTCTGAAGGCGAGCCCCCAGAGTGACCAGTAAACGGTCAGACCACAGTGACATGCTATCAGCCACTGCCACACTCTTGTTTTTATTCGACAGCGTGACGGTAGGATTTGCTAACTCACCGCCGACAAAAAAGTCTGCATCAGGTTTAGCCGCCGTCACGGGATCGTACAAATTGCCGCTAAAACCAGAGAAAGACGAAAAGGCATAGGCATTTTTCGAGTCAGCTGAAAACAAGGATGCTGACACCGCCAGCGTGTGGCGAACCGGTCCTGTAGTCAGACGAGTACTGACTCCTGCTTCATAAGAGCGCACATTGTCTTCGCGGGTATTGTCAAAACGATACGCGGTGAACGCCCCACCTTCAAAAGCGGTTGGATTCGCCAGCACATTGGCTTCTTCACCACTTCGAAAACCCATTGCCAGCCAGGCAGAAGTTGAAGAGGTAAAGTCGTACTCGGCCCGCACTGCCCCGAATAGCTGTTCTTCGTCGGTATAGGTCCAGTCCTGGGCGAAGTTTGTTGATGCTTCAGGCGCCGCCGGTATGGCGCCCAGGGGCGTCACACTTGGCCGAGGAGCCTCAATATGATGGTCCTGATAGCCCAAATCAGCCGATACCCGCAACGCATCTGCCTTATAATCCACACCTAACGACATGACCGAAACGCTGCGATCCTGGTTGTTCACCGCGGTTTCGCCATCTCGCTCGACCAGATTGACCCGAACGCCCGTGCTTTCTTTTTCATCACCAAACCGGCGCGATACATCGGCCGCAATATAACCGTGACCCTGGCTTTCAAAACCCGCACTGAGCCGGTTCAGCGGTGCTTCTCCAGCCCGCTTGGGGACCACATTTATTGATCCGCCCAAGCCGCTGCCACCGGGGGCTGCGCCATTTAAAAATGTGTTTGCACCTCGAAATACTTCCACCCGCTCCAGGAGTTCGGCTGCGACATACTGACGCGGCAAAATGCCATACAAACCATTGTAGGTCATGTCATCTGAATAAACCGGAAAACCACGTACCACATAGACTTCCTGAAAGTTACCAAAGCCTCTGGCAACACGCACAACCGGGTCGTTTTGTAGCACGTCAGCGATACTTTTTGATTGCTGCTGCCGAACTAAATCTTCAGTAAAGTTGGTGGCGGTAAAGGGCGAGGCCATAAAATCTAAATTACCGAGGATCCCGGCGCGCCCGCCTCTGGCTACCTGCCCGCCAGCAAACTCATCGTTCAGCGTCACCTGCGAGCCAGTGACCTCTACCCGTTCGATATTATCGCCCGGGCCAGTAGTTGGCTGGGTGGCCTGTGGCGGCGATTGCTCTGCATAGGCATGCACAGTGAATAAGGCGCTGGCAATAGCAACAGCTGAAGCGCGGAAGCGGTAAGACATGGAAACTCCGTAAAAAACGGCTTTATAGAATGGTGCGCATGATAATCATTCTTATTTGCAAAGGCAAGGCTAACTTACGCTTATGTATCGTCAGAAAAAACTGTGTTTAGCGGATGAGTCAGATGTAAGGCAGCCGGGGCCAGCAAGCTATGGAGGCACCGTATTGCAAACGAGACTTCGGCTGGCAGCACGGCGAAGATGCATGCGAGAAATACGATAAAGTATAGCGAATGCCCAAACTTGACAGGGTTTGTGGCAGCTATGGCTGCTATTTATCAGAAAACGGCAGGCGCATACTGGCCCCAACAGTAGAGAACCGTGGGTTTAGTTTCCACTTGGGACGCACCGTCGTCATCGGCCACACCCGCTTACGGGCCAAAATAACATAGACCGATGAACACCAGGGGAGATACCGACTTATCTGATCATGCCACTGGGCAGGCAGGCGTTTACGCTGATTAAAAAACAGCATCGAAAATAAAATATTACGTTGTTCGATAATGTCGTAGCCCAAAAGCCCCAACCAGTCTTTCACCCGATGGGCAGAAAAGTACCTGGCCTCATGCAGTGCATTATCGCGTTTAATGGGCAAAAAACGGCCTAGCCCGGTCAAACTGTATGGATTAAAGCCGCTAATAATGACATAGCCACTTTGCGTAATACAGCGGTCTACCTCACGCAGTATTTGATGAGGGTCCTGAGCAAAATCAAGCTCATTAGCCAGTAAAAAACCATCAATGCTGTTTTCAACATAGGGCAATTCTGTTGGCTTAGCCACAACATTGCCAAATGGACTTAATGCCGGCGTTTGCCCGAACTGATGGGTGACCGAACAATGCGGCAGGTCTATCTGACTGCTTAAATTCCCCAGCTTAACCATGTGGTAGCCAAAAATACGCTGACTCAGTTCACTGCTTACCGAGGCCACCGCACGTTTAACTGTATCGCCCCCGGCCAGTTCTGACCAGTCACTCGGGTATCGTGGCACCTTGTTGTGTACCGCCGTTCTCATAATAGGCACATCTGATCTATCTGGTTGCAGTAGGCATATGAACTTTCTATAGTATCTTAAATCAATCAATTCTCAAGCAGGTACGCTATGTCTGACGCGAAAGATAACTTGCCCGCGGGTATTAAGATTTCACCTATCCGGGCATTTACCGATAATTATATCTGGTGCATACACAATAACCGCGAGGCAGTCATCGTTGACCCGGGCGAGGCCGAGCCGGTGCTCGACTTTTTAAAAGCTAATAATCTCACCTTAACCAGTATATTAATCACCCATCATCATCATGATCATACCGGGGGCATTGCGAAGCTGGTATCTATGGCCCCGGATATTCCGGTTATTGGTCCTCGTGGCGGGCACATTCTAGGCATTACCCGTTCGGTAAGCCAGGGCGATACTTTTACCCTTGATACCCTTGAGTTGGCGTTTGCGGTAATGGAAGTGCCGGGTCATACGTTAGATCATATTGCGTTTTATGGGCAGGGTGTTCTGTTTTGCGGAGACACGTTATTTAATGGCGGTTGCGGACGGCTGTTTGAAGGTGAACCAGCCCAAATGCTGCACTCGTTAAACAAGCTAACCCAGTTACCTGCCGATACGCTGGTGTATTGTGCCCACGAATATACCGCCGCAAACTTGGCATTTGCGGTAGCCGTAGAGCCAACCAATAGCGAACTGGCAGATTACCAACAGGAAGTCGAATCTATACGACAGCAAGACCGCCCTACTGTACCCACTAAGCTTTCCAAACAAATGGCAATTAACCCCTTTTTACGGGCACATGTACCTGGTGTTCAGCAAGCTGCAGCGCAAAAAAGTGATGAACCCCTTACCGATGAGGTTGCCGTTTTCAAGGTGGTCCGTGAGTGGAAAGATGGGTTTTAATGCAATTTAGCGCAACTAGCATTACAATACGTCGTTCGGGATATTTGCGTATCGGTAGTTTGTAATTATAAAAGGTTCGATTTGTATGCATCGACAGTGGTTTGTCTTTTCCTCGATAGCGTTGGCACTTTCATTAAGCGGGTGTCAGTCTCCCTCTTCTGAGCAACATGCCGATACTGTAAAGTCAGTTCAACATCAGCAGCCTGAATCCTCTGAAACCACAGAAGCGTCTGACTCATGTGAAGTAGGTAATGTTTCTGTTGAGGGTCATGACGATTGTGAAGTTGCCAAAGAAGGCGTTATTGATGTTGTGCATCCTATCGAAGATATTGATGTAGAGCTAAAAACCGATGAACCGCAGGCCGCCGAACCTGCCCCTATCGTTATTACGGACGTTTGGGACCGGATAGGCAATCAGCTTCGTTTTGAGATTCCAGATGACAGACGCGTAACGGTGCAGCGCAACTGGTATTTGAAGCACCCGGAGTATATGGCCCGTGTAGTAGAACGAGCGCGTCCTTTTTTGTTTCATATTACCGAACAAATTGAACAGCATAATATGCCCCTTGAGCTAACCCTGCTGCCTATTGTTGAAAGCGCTTTTGACCCTTTTGCCTACTCACACGGCCGAGCTGCAGGCATGTGGCAGTTTATTCCCGGCACCGCCAAGCGCTTCGGCATTCGCCAGTCGTGGTGGTACGACGGACGCCGTGATGTTATAGCCTCAACCCAGGGAGCCCTGGACTATTTAACTTACCTGAATAAATACTTTGATGGCAACTGGTTACATGCGCTTGCCGCGTATAATAGTGGTGAGGGGCGGGTACGTCGGGCTATCCGAAAAAACAAGAAATTAGGCAAGCCCACCGATTTCTGGGCGCTGGATTTACCCCGCGAAACCCGCGCTTATGTTCCCAAACTACTGGCGCTGGCCGATATTCTTCGTAATAAGCAGACCTATGACTTTGCCTGGCCAAAAATCGATAATGTTCCTGTAGTTGAAGTGATAGATATTGCTTCGCAGGTAGATTTAGCCTTTGCCGCCGATTTGGCCGACATGGATTTAAAATCGCTGCAGGCACTAAACCCGGGCTTTAACCGGTGGGCCACCGACCCCGATGGGCCCCATCACTTAGTGCTTCCTATTGAAAAGGCCCAGGCATTCAGTCGAGATTTGGCCAGTATTGATCGCCAGGAACGTCTGAATTGGGTACGCCACAAAGTAACCCAGGGTGACAGTTTGCTTAGGCTGGCCAATAAGTATCATACCACTGCCGATATCATTAAGAGGGTGAACAACCTTGATACTAACGTAATTCGAATTGGACAGGCGATAATGGTGCCCGTTGCACTAAAAGAACTAAATGCCTATTCACTGTCACAAGACCAGCGTCTGGCCTCGCTACAAAATATTGAGCGTGCCGACCATAAACTCGTACACAAAGTGGTGCCCGGCGATACCTTCTGGGACTTAGGCCGGAAATACAAAGTCTCGACCCGCGATCTGGCAAAGTGGAATGCGATGGCGCCTAAAGATCCACTTTTGCCCGGCAGAGAGTTGGTTATCTGGACCGATAAAATCAGCAGTACACAACGAAAAGATGCCATTATAAAAACATTAACTTATACCGTCAGACGAGGGGATTCGTTATCACGTATTGCCAATAAGTTTAACGTGAAAATAAACGACATTAGAAAGTGGAACGAAATTCAGAAACAGCGGTACTTGCAACCGGGACAAAAACTGAAATTGTTTGTGGATGTCACCCGGCTTAAAAACATAGGGTAAATAAATATGTTCAGAATTAACCGGGAGCAACTTCGACAAAGCAATGAAACACCCTGGTTAATTCTTGACCTGGTGATGCTGGCGTTGCTGCTGGTTAATCTGACGTGGCTGATTTTCGATGCGCTTTACGCAACCGCCTCTATGCAAAAACTTTTGGCTGAGCATGCACCGGGCGTATTTAACGCGTATATGCCGATACACAAAAACTTTTTACTTATTGATTTAGTGTTTATCGCTATATTTTTTACCGAGTTTTGTTTTCGTTGGGTAGTTTCAGTCACTAAAAAAGAACATCCACGCTGGTATTTTTTTCCATTTTTGCACTGGTACGATATTGTCGGCCTTATCCCCCTACCCGCAACCCGTTTATTCCGTTTTCTGCGTATATTCTCGATATTACATCGATTACAAAAGCAAAATATTATTAGCTTAAAACACACACGCTTGTATCGTTTTTTCTCATTCTACTATAATGTATTTATGGAAGAGCTAAGTGATCGTATTGTCATTAAGGTGCTTGGCGATATGCAAAAAGATCTTCGCCGGGGCGCGCCACTGGTCGATGAAATCAGCCAGCAGGTATTGACCCCACGCCAGCCTGTTATCTCGCGTTGGCTGGCCGGGGCAATGCAGCATATGGGCGAAACTCTGTCTCAACAAGACCAAAACTCAGTGATACGTCAGCATGTACAACAAAGCGTGGCTAAAGCGGTAAAGAACAACCCGCAGATGGCTAATCTTCAGTTTTTGCCAGTGGTGGGTAAATCCATCGAAAGCACTCTTGAGCAAACGATTACTGATATTGTGACCTCGTCAATGGTGCATTTGCTGGCTGACATCAATGAGTCGCGAATTAATCAGTTTATCGATACAAATATAAAAGGTTACACCAGCACGCTGGATGACATGGATAAAGAATTAATGCAGGTAATAGATGAGTGTTTCGAGCTGATTAAACGTCATATTGCCACCCAGCGCTGGAAAACCCAGTTAAACGAACATGACAATACACCGGCGAAAACGTCACCGCCGCCCTCCCCTTCAAAAGCATCGACACGCCTATGACACATTCTCTAGAGCTAAAAATTCCGCCCGCAATTGTGTTTATTGTCGCGTTGATCGCTATTTGGTTGATATCACAATTAGACTATCCCAGTATTTGGTGGGTATTGCAGTTGGCTGGGTTACTGGTTATTGCTGCGGGGGTATTGGTTATTATCGCCGCATCGCTCCAGTTTCGGCGGCATCGCACTACGTTAGACCCTCGAGTTCCCGACAAAGCAACCGCTCTGCTTACCCGCGGGATATTTGCATACAGCCGAAACCCCATTTACCTCGCATTTGTTTTAATTGCGCTAGGTTTTGCGCTTAGCCTGCAAAGTGTGGCTGCACTTATTGTGCCCCCCATACTTATATTGTATCTGCAAAGATTTCAGATACGTCCCGAAGAAAAGCATTTAGCGCATAAGTTTAAAGAGCAATACAAAAGTTACTGCCAGCGCACCCGGCGCTGGCTGGGACACAAATTTACTGACGACGCCAGGTAGTGCCTTGCGCGCTGTCTTCAAGTACCACACCTAAAGCATTCAGAGCATCCCGCGCCTCGTCCGCGGCTGGCCAGTCTTTTGCGGCTCGCGCATCATTACGCTGTTTAATCAGTGCTTCGATATGCGCAGCGTCATCGTCTTCACCCTGTAAAAAACTTTGTGGGTTATTTTGCAATAGCCCTAAAATGCCACCCAGTTGCTTAAGTACTCCGGCCAGGCGCGCAGCTTCGGCGGTATCATCGCATTTGTTTAAATCACGAGCCAAATCAAACAACACCGAGTAGGCCTCAGGCACATTTAAATCATCGTTCATGGCAGTTTCAAAACGTTGTAAATAACCACCATGCGCTATATCGACGTTAGTATCGGCTTCGGCCTTACGTAGTGCAGTGTAAAGACGCTCTAAGGCGGCCCGGGCCTGGGTAATGTTATCTTTTGAATAACTCAGCTGACTACGATAATGGGCTGACATTAAAAAGAATCGCAATGTTTCTGCATCGTGTTGTTGCAGTACATCACGTAGGGTAAAGAAGTTGCCTAACGATTTTGACATTTTTTCGTTGTCTACCTGCACCATACCGGTGTGCATCCAGATATTCACGTAAGGCGTATTATAGGCGCAACAAGACTGAGCGACTTCATTTTCGTGGTGCGGAAAGGTTAAATCTGAACCGCCCCCATGAATATCAAAGTGCGCGCCCAAATGCTTATAATTCATGGCCGAACATTCAATATGCCACCCTGGTCTTCCATCGCCCCACGGCGATGACCAGAAAGGTTCATCCGGTTTCGCTGATTTCCACAGAACAAAGTCCAGAGGATCATCTTTGCCGGCAGCAACATCGACCCGCGCGCCGGCATAAAGTTGTTCCAGATTTTGTTTGCTAAGTTTACCGTAATCGTCGTACTTACTTACATCAAACAAAACATCGCCACTGCTGGCCTGATAAGCATAGCCCTTTTCAATCAACGTAGAAATAATGCTAATAATCTCTTGCATATGTTCGGTCACACGGGGCTCTATGTCCGGGGTCAACAGATTAATAGCAGCAAAGTCTTCGTGCATCATGTTAATGGTACGCTGAGTGAGCGAGTCCATGCTTTCACTGTTTTGCTGAGCCCGGGCAATTATTTTGTCATCAACATCGGTGATGTTACGCACATAGTTGACGTCAAATTGCAGGTGCCGCAAGTAACGCACTAATACATCAAACGACAGGTACGTGCGAGCGTGGCCCATATGACTTAAGTCGTACACAGTAATTCCGCATACGTACAACCCTACTTTACCTTTTTCGAGCGGTTCAAAGCGCGCTTTTTCACGGGTGCGGGTATTGTAAAGGTGTAGCATTGCAGTTGTTTCCTGTGGTGTTTAAAGGTTGCAAAGTTTAGCATCGACCAACGCGTTGTCACAGTTTTAGTTGTCGTCTAAGCGCCTAAAGGCGAGTTCTGCTGCAATTTGGTTAATTTAACTTAGCGGGTAAATAGGCTATGATTGGGCTTTTGAAAATAGCCCAATGAAAGGTGATACACATGGTAACTTTGAAAACGAATTATGGTGAGATTAAACTTGAGCTTTTTGAAGATAAAGCTCCTAAAACAGTAGAGAATTTCATTAGCTACGTAAAAGATGGCTTTTTTGATAATACTATTTTTCACCGTGTTATTGATGGCTTCATGGTTCAGGGCGGTGGTTTTACCGAAGATATGGAACAAAAAGAAACAAAAGCTGCAATTGAAAACGAAGCCAATAATGGTGTAGCAAATGAGATTGGCACTGTGGCTATGGCGCGTACCCAAGACCCACATTCAGCGACGGCTCAGTTTTTTATCAATGTAGGTAACAACGACTTTTTAAACCATACCAGCGAGTCAGTAAACGGTTGGGGCTATTGTGCATTTGGTAAAGTTACTGAAGGCATGGACGTTGTTGATAAAATCAAAGCTGTGAAAACCGGCAATCATGGTTTTCATCAGGACGTACCGGTAGAACCTGTTGTTATTGAGTCTGCAACAGTAAGTTAGTTTGAGATAAACCAGACGGACGCGTACAATGCGTTCGTCTTCTATTGCCGTCGAGACTGCATGCCCTTCACGTATTTTATTGCCGATCTTCATCTAAGTGCCGAGCGCACCGATATCACTCAGTGTCTTATTGATTTTTTACAACATGAAGCGCCTCAAGCCGATGCGTTATACGTATTGGGCGATCTGTTCGAAGTCTGGATAGGCGATGATAATGTCACGCCGTTTAATACTTATATTGCGCAGGCATTTAAATCTTTAAGTCATCAGATACCAATATACTTTATTCACGGTAACCGCGACTTTGCGATTCGCCAGCAATGGGCTGATAAAGCGGGTATGCAGTTATTGCCTGAACAAGCCGTTATCGACTTGTATGGCACACCTACTTTAATTAGCCACGGGGACGAGCTGTGTACCTGCGATGTGGCTTATCAGAAGTTTCGTAAAAAGTCGCGAGGCTGGTGGTGGCCAAAGTTGATGCTTGCATTACCTTTGTGGTATCGACGTCGGGTTGCTGAAAACGGTCGACGTAAAAGCAAACAAAATCAAAAAGGGTTACGCCCTGAAATTATGGATGTTACCCCTGCCGAGGTAGTTAGTGCTATGGAGAAGTTTGGCGTGCAGCGTTTAATTCACGGGCATACCCACAGACCCAACGTGCACAGCCTGATTGCTAACGGTCAGTGCGCTATTCGTATTGTATTGGGCGATTGGTACGACCAAGGGTCAGTATTGAAGGTTTGTCAGGATAACTTTGAGCTGCAAACCCGCCGATTTACCGGCTAATCAGTTTTTCTCTTCCGCTTTTTCAGCTGCTGCTTCCTGAGCTTCTTCAACCGCTCTTTGGTGTTTGAAAAATTGCTTTGAGCGTAAATTGTCATGCAGTTCTGAGTTGATGTAAGTATATAAAAACAGCCCTAAAATAAGAGGTGTAAAAATCACAACTGCTATCCATTCTAATGAATTGTAACCTTTGTGGCGCTCTGCCACGGCCTCATTGTGACAGCGTTTCCTTAGTTTATTGATACGACGGTGCATTAGCATAAAGTTGAAGATAGATAAAACCGAGACAATCATCTTGGTAAGGGTTTCGATTTCAACCACGCTTCCTGCGACAAAAAAAACGCTGCAGCCAAAAAATATGATCATCCATAAGTATTCAAATAGTACGGGCCATCGCCGCAGGCGTAATTGTTTTTCGGCACGTCGTAAATATTTACAAAACCTTATAAGGGCATAGGGTTGCACAATAAAAATTAGCGGAACTAGCGTCCAGGATAGCGGCGACAGCTCATCATCAGTAATTCTGCGAATATCGCGTACTGTCAGGAAAAACCATACAGGCAAATACAGTCCTGCGGTACAAAATACCAGCAGACCTTCAAGTATACTTATTCGCGGGGGCGCCGTTATAAAACGGGCTTTAGCGCTATGCTGCATACCAATGTGTCCCCCTGGCAACGTGATCTGGTTTGATGTGATTTAGTTTATATAGTCAAAGTGAGAATGAGCGCAAAGCCAGAACTCAAATATTGATTCACTAACAGTAACCGCTAACACCTTATAAACGCAACAGCGTTAATATTAAAAACGGCTTATGGTTCAGTAGTATAGCAGTTCAAATGACATACACGTAGCGTCAAGATACGCACAATCTTTGCCTGCCACCACTGTTAACCCACCTGTTGCTTGTCGAGCTGCGTAACAGGAAGGCCGCTATGAAACTTAAAGTCGTTATCGGGCGAAGCAATAAGCTGTGCTTCAACACGACCGAAGTGCTCAATTCTGTCCTGAATGTCTTCACCAGCAACCTGACGGGCTAAGGCCAGGTAGTCCTGAAAATGTCGTGCTTCACTGCGCAACAACGACACATAAAAACGCGCCAGCTCATCATCAAGGTGAGGCGCTATCATGGCAAAACGTTCACAGCTGCGCGCTTCAATATAAGCACCGCAGATAAGTTTATCGACCAGGGTTTGCGGCTCATAGGTACGTACATGACGCATCATCCCTTTTGCGTAACGACCGGCGCCTACATTATGATAATCAATGCCTCTGGCGCGCATAATATCGAGTACCTGCACAAAATGGTGTAATTCTTCTTTGATCAACAACACCATTTTATTGACCAGCTCATCGGCAAATTCGTTTTGGCCGTGCGACCGGATGATTTTCTTTAAACCCGCATGGGCATTGGCAAAATTGCCATCACCGCGTTGCCGGTATACAAAATCCTCATAAGGCTTTAGCCAGCCAAGCAAAATTTCTGCATTCGCTTTATCTACCGCATAGCGTCTTATCAACAACATAGCGGTTTGAGCGGCTTTTAGCTCACAATTACAATGATCTATTAAAAGTGCAGTTTGGTGTTCAGGCTTTACGGCCTCGGTTATCCACTGCTCTGGTGTTTTGCAGTGTAAAAAATGGTGGATAGGGTTGAGTAATGCCGGATCGTATAATTGTTGTGTCATAGCCAGAGTATTGTTATCGCAAGGTAAGCTCAATCGCACGCAGTTTACCACCGCACTAGCAGGTTGTCATATACCGCCCGGTCTCACTGGTTATTTTTTGAACTTTTTATTGACTCGCCTATTTACATATAAGATAGTAAGCATGTTAAAATAATGTAAATAACCTAAGGAATATCATGATTCTTAATCATTTGCTGGGTATCTACACCCATCCCCGTGAAGAATGGGAATGCATTGATAAAAAACACGAAAACTACGTGTACGCTTTAAGTCACATATTGTTTATTGCGCTTATTCCCTCTTTAGTTACTTATTATTCCGGCACCCAGTTAGGTTGGAGCTTCGGCGCCGGTGAACTGATTCGGTTAACGCCGCAGAGCGCGGTGTTTGTGGCAACTGGTCTGTATTTTGGACTGGTGGTCGGCGCTATTTGCCTGGCGGTGATGATTCATGAACTGGCCAACATTTTTGATGCCAAACCAACTTATACGCAGTCATTAGAGTTAGCCGCCTACACCGCTACCCCCCTGTTTATGGTGGGTTTTGCCGGGCTTTACCCTGAGCTTTGGTTTGTTATGAGCGTAGGACTGGTGGCCTTAGCGTATTCTGTTTACCTGTTGTATTCAGGCACCCCAATTATTATGCATATTCCTGAGGAAAAAGGCTTTATTTACGCAAGTTCAGTGGTCACCTGTGGACTGGTTTTACTTAGTGTATTAATGGCAGCCACGGTTATTGCCTGGGGTTCAGGATTAGGACCTGAATTTCTTCACTAATAAAAAATGCAGCGTAAACGCTGCATTTTTTGTATCGCTACTAATCAGAGTCCATGTTGTGCATATCCAGATTCGAAAGCTCGGCCTGTAATACCGGCGTCCTGCTCGACTCGCCTCTGGCCAAATCTATGCGTTCAAGATAGTCCTGATCGATATCGCCGGTAATATAGTTGCCATCAAACACTGAAGTCTCAAAGCGTTGAATATCGGGATTTTCTTCACGAACTGCATCAACCAAATCTGAAATATCCTGAAATATCAGACCATCGGCCTGGATCAGATCAGCAATTTGTTCTATTTCTCGCCCATAGGCAATAAGCTCGTTAGCCGAAGGCATATCTATACCATAAACATTCGGAAAACGAATTTCAGGCGCAGCTGACGCAAAATACACTTTTTTAGCACCCGACTCGCGAGCCATCTCGATTATTTGCCCCGAGGTAGTTCCACGTACAATAGAGTCGTCGACCAATAATACGCTTTTATCCTTAAACTCAGACGAAATAGCATTAAGTTTACGACGCACCGATTGTTTACGCATCGTCTGGCCCGGCATAATAAATGTGCGTCCAATATAACGATTTTTTACAAAACCCTGCCGGTAAGGCAGCTCAAGTGTATTGGCAATTTGTAGCGCCACATCCATCGATGTTTCAGGAATAGGAATAACTACATCAATGTCTAAATCTGCCCACTCACGGGCAATTTTTTCGCCCAGCTTGCGGCCCATATTTACACGTGAGGCATACACTGAAACTCCATCGATAAAAGTATCGGGACGCGCAAAGTATACAAATTCAAAAATACAGGGCGTGGTGGCCGGATTTTCTGCACATTGCTGGGTGTGAAGCTCACCAGCCTCGGTGATAAAGACCGCTTCACCCGGCGCGACATCGCGAATAAAGGTAAAGCCTACGGCATCCAGTGCAACCGACTCAGACGCAACCATATATTCTTCGCCCATAGCAGTAACCCGCTTTCCTAACGCTAAAGGTCGAATTCCATTTGGGTCGCGAAAGGCAACAACGCCCTGACCTATGATGGCAGCGACAACCGCGTAAGCTCCACGAATTTTCTTGTGAACGGTGGTTACCACTTTAAATACATCTTCAGGACTAACGCTTAAATCGGTGCAATTTTGCAGCTCATGAGCAAAGATATTAAGCAAAATTTCAGAATCTGACGATGTATTGATATGCCGACGGGCTATCTTGAACACTTCTTCCTGAAGATCATGAGAGTTAGTAAGATTACCATTATGAGCAAAGGCAATACCAAACGGAGAATTTACATAAAAAGGTTGTGCTTCTGCCGAGCTCGATGTACCCGCAGTAGGATAACGAACATGGCCTATGCCCATATGGCCAGACAAACGTTTCATATGCCGGGTGTGAAAAGCATCGCGAACCAGCCCGTTTGCTTTGCGTAAATTGAATCGATTTTGCTCTATGGTTATTATTCCAGCAGCGTCCTGGCCCCTATGCTGCAGCACGGTCAAGCCATCATAAAGCGACTGCGCTACCGGGTTTTTACCAACTATTCCGACAATACCACACATCTGATTTACCTATTTCAAGCGGGGGTTAAAAAACTGGAGCTGCCTTTTACAAAGGTAAAAAACCACTCAATAATGATTCCAAATTCGGGAACAAGTATCGACTGCTGCCACCATAACGCGGTAGCTGCGGCGGTAAATGTGTCTAAGAAAAACAACAGTGCACTGACAATTAGTAGTCCGCGTAAGCCACCAAATACAGCTCCAAGGATACGATCGGCGCCTGACAGGCCCGAGGCCTGAACCGCCCTGCCCACTACATGATTTACCATGCCACCCACAATCAGTGCCATCACAAATAGCGTGGCTATAGCGGCGCCGTTGCGCAATACGGGATCTTCAATAAGGGTATAATGGACAGCGAGATCGGCAAAAAATTGACTGGCAATAAACAACGCGCCAAACCAAACTACCAATGAAATAGCTTCTTTAACAAAGCCTCTGACCAGGCTTATGAGGGTAGATATCGCAATGATACCCAAAATGGTAAAGTCTACCCAGTTCAACACGTTATATCGGCCTTTAATACTTGTTGAGCAGATTGTAGCAAAATGCATCGTGACAGATGGCGCGCATTCTATCAGAAGCCATACTTATAACCAATCTCAAATAGTCTAATGAATAGACAATTTGGTTATCTATAAATGGGGTTAATTGACTTTGAACTGTGTTATACGCCCCGATAGACCGGTGACTTCCTTAAGATGAGGTAAGGCAGAATTCAGCTTTTGCTTATTTAAGTCAGGTCCTACAAATACTTTAGTCAACGAGCCTGAGTTGGTTTTGACAGGTCGGCTAAATGCTCTGTACCCAGCCCTTTCCAGCTTAGCTAATAGCTGTTTAACATTTTTTTGGTGACGAAAGCTGCCCAATTGCACTACCCAACCAGAATTATCGTCGTCTGCCGCCTGTGCTACTATGGTCTGACTCGCCAAATCATCCGGCTTGGCATTAGCAGAGGAAGAGGCCTCAGGTGATGAAGTTTCAGTGTCTTCAGGAATATCGTCTAAGGCAGGTTCATTTACCACTTCTAATGGTCTTTTAGCCGCCTGAGCTACGCGCTCGGCTGGAAACGTGTCTGGTTCTACTATAGGTTTTTTGGCCGGAGTATCAGGAATACTGGCAAAGGTTGCTTCCTGGGTTTCTTTTTTGCCTTCTAAAAAATCAGGCAAAAATATCACTGCTAATGCAACAACAATGACTGTACCTACTACGCGATTTTGCAAAGCCGAACTCACATCATACTCCTGCTATCATTGGGTATCAGACTCATGACGTAATACTGCTGCTACCGTCAAAAATGAACCAAACACCAAAATAAGGTCGTCTTTGTTCGCGCTATCGAGCGCTTTTTGATAGGCCAGATTTAGCGCACTGAAACATTTTGCCTGTGACTTTAACGGCTCATCAATATTTTGCAATAGTATTTGCGATGAAGCACCGCGCGGCCCTTCGGTATCACCCAAATACCAATAACCCGGTACGCCCGATAATTCAGCTAGCGTAGCGGCAATAGACTTATCTTTAAGCATACCCACAACAACATGCAGCTGGTTGAACTTTTGGGTATTAAGCCAGCTTAACATAGCTCTGACTGCCTGTGGGTTGTGGCCTACATCCACCACCACTCTGGGGGTATTTTTGACGGTTTGTAAGCGGCCCGCCATTGTGGTCGAGTCAATCAGCTGCGCTACCTGCCGGCCATCAGGCAGCCAGTCAAGATGCTGCAATACGGCCAGCGCAGTAGCCACATTTTGCTTAGGAATATTCGGTTCGGGAAGGTGAGTAAACTGATTATCTGCGCTTTGCCAGCTCCACGATTGGGTGCTGGTAAACTGATAGTCCTGCTGCGCCCATCGCGCATCCACATTCAGGCGCTTTACTTCTTCAAGTAGCGATGACGGCGGAGACAGGTCACCAATGACTGCTTTTTTATGCGCGCGCATAATGCCCGCTTTTTCACGGGCAATGGCCTCGCGGGTGTCACCCAACCAGTCTTGATGGTCTAAATCGATGGTGGTTATAACAGCTAAATCTGCACTGATAATATTGGTGGCATCTAATCTGCCGCCTAAACCTACTTCAAGAATCAGTACATCAACGTTGTGCTGTTGCATCAGCAAAAGCGCAGCCAGAGTACTGAATTCAAAATAGGTAAGTGAAATGTCTTCGCGAATTTGCTCAATACGTCTGAAAGCCTGACAAAAGTCGTCTTCAGAGGCCATATCGCCGTTAATTCTGACTCGTTCGGCATAACTGAGCAGATGCGGCGAGCTATACACCCCGGTTGTTTTATGTTGCTGCAAACAAGCAAGCTCAAGAAAACGACAAGTGGTGCCCTTTCCATTTGTTCCTGCCACGGTAATAACGGTTTTGTCGCTGAATGACAAACCCAGATTATTCGCCACGGCCTGAACCCGGTTCAGGCCCAGGTCTATCGTGGTAGGATGAATAGATTCTAGATAAGTAAGCCAGTGCGCCAAATTGCCCTGAAGGCCTGGCGCACTATGATGGATGCGAGTATTCACTTAGTCTGTTCGGTGTAACTTAACTAATAGACCGTATAACTTGTCGCGCATGTTACGACGATCAACAATCATATCAATAGCGCCTTTTTCTATTAAAAATTCGCTGCGTTGAAAGCCCTCCGGAAGCGTTTCACGTACGGTTTGCTCTATAACCCTCGGACCGGCGAAACCAATCAATGCTTTAGGTTCGGCAACGTTAATGTCACCCAACATAGCCAAACTGGCTGACACGCCGCCCATGGTCGGATCGGTTAATACCGAAATGTACGGAAGATGCTTTTCTCGCATTTTTGCCAGGGCCGCGGAGGTTTTCGCCATTTGCATTAAAGACATCAGTGCCTCTTGCATCCGCGCGCCACCACTGGCAGAAAAACATACCAACGGCAGGTTATGTTCAAGACAAACATTTACCGCAGCAACAAACCGGGCACCTACTACCGATGCCATTGAACCGCCCATAAAAGCAAATTCAAAACTTACCGCGACAATCGGCTTGCCTTTTAGCTTGCCTTTCATGGCAATAAGGGCGTCTTTTTCATTTGTGCTTTTTTGCGCAGCTGAAATACGGTCTTTGTAACGTTTGGAGTCTTTAAACTTCAGTATATCCTGAGGTTCAAACTGACTACCAATCTCTTCCCGGTCATTTTTATCCAGAAAAGTTTCTAAACGGCGGCGTCCACTGATTCGCATGTGGTGATCGCACTTTGGACAAACCTCTAGCTGCTTTTCTAAATCGCTTTTATACAATACAGCCTGACAATTGCCACATTTTGTCCAGATTCCTTCTGGTACATTGCCTTTGGTTGAGGTTTGTGTGCGCGGAAGAATTTTTTGAATCCAGCTCATTAAAGAGAATCCTTTTGCTCGTTGTTGTGCGGAGGCTTAATTTGTGTTTATTGGTGCACCGCAAAGTTTCAATACAGCCCGCTATTAGACCACAATACAGTTTGAACGGAAAAACAAAACTGGTCTTAGAAGTTCACCCTACCACGACTGCTTAGTTTTCTGGTAAAAATAATGGCCCTAACGGACGTGTAGGCAACGCAAATTTGTCAGGGTAGATAACATCGACCAAATACAGACCATGAGGCTTAGCCGTTGCGGCGGCCTGAGTTCTGTCTTTTGAATCCAGTAACGTGCCGATCCAGCTTACCGGTTTTTCCTGGGCACCAATTGTAATCAATGAGCCTACGATATTTCTGACCATATGGTGCAAAAATGCATTCGCCTGAATATCCAAAATAACATACCGGCCCTGTCGGCTTACCTTCACGTGGGTCACATTACGGCAGGCTGAATGAGACTGGCAATGCGCGGCCCGAAAGGCGCTAAAATCGTGAATACCAACCAAAGCCTGGGCAGCTTCGTGCATTCGAGATTCGTCCAGCGGTTTATAAACGTGCGTAATGCCCTTGCCCAGTATGGCCGGGCGCAATGCTGCATTATACATAATGTAGCGATAACGCCGATGCGTAGCTGAAAAGCGAGCATGAAACTCGTCAGGTACTTCAGTCGCCCAATTTACCGCCACCGAGTCGGGAAGAGTTGTATTGGCACCCATTTCCCATGCTTTCAAAGGTCGGGCGTTAGGCGAGTCAAAGTGTACCACCTGGCCTGTGGCATGCACGCCGGCGTCGGTACGCCCTGCACATTGCACATGAATATTCGTATCAGCTATTTTTGAAAGCGCATTTTCAAGATGTTCCTGCACAGTTTTAACACCTAGCTGGCGCTGCCAGCCGCATAACGTTGTGCCATCGTACTCTATTCCTAAGGCATATCGCCTCATGTTGCATTACCCATTGCGTGAAAAAAACGGGCTAAGTGTAGACTCACAGCAATACAGATGCAACGAGTCTACACCGAGTCGCCAGGCTATGGCTCAGCGGTGAACACCACATCATCAATCCAGGCCGAGTCTTCACCGGTATTTACCGATCCGTCTTTTCGGTATTCCCATCGAATAGTATGCTGACCTTGAAGCAGATTAATTTCTATATTTTGCCACTGCGACGCCCTGAATCTATCAAAATAAACGTCATCAACAAATACCGCGACATCGTCACAGCACGCTTCAGAGTCAACTTTCAGGTTGAATGACAAGCTACCCGCTGAAGTCAACAAGGTGATTTCTGTAGTGCTACTCTGATTGTGAAAAATCTGTCCTGATTTAAACGACGCGTTTCCAGAAACCGAGGCAGTATCGCTTATTCGCCAGCTGGCATCCGAGTCCACTGTTTTAGAGAACTTTTTCGCGTCAATGCTGTTTTCAAAATCAATTTCAAGAAACAGTAAAGGTTCGGGAATAGCGGTATCTGAGTTAGGATCGGTGTCGTAAATAAACAGTTCCGCGTTATCAGAAAAGCCGTCCTGATCAGAATCAGCATCGACAGGGCTGGTCAGGTAGATTGAAATCTCCTCACTGTCACTCAGATGGTCGTTGTCAGTATCTACTGATAAAGGATCGGTGCTATGGATATGAAATTCATCACCGTCACTTAACGTATCGCCGTCAGTATCCACAACATCGGGGCGGGTCTTTTGGGCAAACTCATCAACGTTAATAAGACCGTCTGAATCTGAATCATCCTGAGCATCAGCGGCATTGGTCGCATCTAATCCGTAACGGTTTTCCCACCAGTCGTCTATTGTATCGCCATCGGTGTCCTTACCCAGGCTGTATCCGGTTAGCGTGGAATTGTTAAAATGTAATAGCATGTCATCGGCGGTGAGTATGATCTTACTTGTACTACCAATTTCAACATCAATTTCAAATATCGCTTCAGAGGTTAGCAAATCATAAGCAATTATTTTATCGGAAAAATTAAGTACGATAGTATCCTGAGTCACAATAAGATCGCCGCTCCAACTCCACACGTCGGTGTCTGGGACCTGTATTACTAACTCACCGTTTACCTCGTTATAGATATTTAACTCATTTTGAACGAAGGTATAAACCAGACCGTGGCTGGCAAACAGAGAGTAATAGCCATCATTGCCAAACAAATCAGTGATTTTTGCACTGCGAAGATCTAACGACTTTACGCTACCGCCGGCTTGAATAAGCAGATTATCGTATGAGCCAGAATCGATTATATAGCTACTTTCAGGTAGGGTAAGGTCTGAGACTTCTGCGCCTGTCTGCCGGTCGAGTACTTTATAACCATCCCTAAGTTTCAGCACCACAAATGTATTGGTTAGCTTTAAGGGGCCCCAATGGCTGACGCTGAGCGTATATTGCCATAGTTTTTCACCTGCCAGAGAAAATGCAGCCAGTTTTGCGCTGGATTTAAGATAAATAACACTGTTATCTATCCTAAGTTGATACGACGTACCTACCACTAAATCTATTGTTTCAAGTAAAGTACCATCGGTAGTATCAAAGATGAAATACTCGCCCCCCCCGATAACCCCTACCCGTCCTTCAAAAGCAAAGATAGAGTGCTGGTTGTAGCTATCGGTAGATAGCGCTTTTGACCAGACCAACTCTCCTGTTGCAGTATCAAAAGCACTCACATAGTCATTGTCTGTGGAAAGGGCATATATCTGGCGTTCGTCGCCTGTTTGCTGAGGGCCTATCAACGTATTGTAATTAACCATAAACCGCTGCACAGGCATTTTGGTTCGCGAAACCTCAGTCAAACTAAACGCCCTTACGGTTTGAAAATCATATCGCCAAAAAGGGGCAACCGGTCGTTGTGTTATATCGTTTATAAGCGTATTGGTAAAATACTCGGTCACATTGTAAAACCCATCATTATCAAGGTCTGACGTACTGTCCGGTGTAAGCGGGTCGGTTGTAGCATTTACTTCAATGCCATCAGGAATTCGGTCAGCATCGGTATCAAAGTTCAGTGGGTCGGTTGCCAGAGCAAGTTCATCGCTATCACTTAGCTGATCAAAATCGGTGTCGGCTTGTAACGGATGCGTTCCAGCGGCAAATTCCTGTTCATTAGACAGCCCATCATTGTCGGAATCAGCGGTATTGTCAGCAACATTTATCTGAAGTCCTACTGCGACTTCGTAACTATCTGGCAGAGTATCGCCGTCGGTATCTTCGGTTAACGGATTAGATTGGTACAGTATGACTTCATCATAGTCAGACAACGAATCATTGTCGGTATCAACAAATAATGGTGAAGTAAACGTGACAAAAATTTCTTCGCTATCGGACAGACCGTCACCATCGGTATCAGGCAGCAACGGCGAGGTTTGATAAAGCGAAATTTCATCGTTGTCGGCAACCCCGTCTGCATCGGTATCTGCGTCAATTGGGTTAGTGCCCGCTGCGTACTCCTGAAGGTTATTTAAGCCATCTGAATCTGTATCTAGCTGAGCATTGAGGGCATCGCTATCATCCAGACCATACAGGCTTTCCCACCAACCGGGCAGGCTATCGTTGTCGGAGTCTGAAACCTCAATAGGGACAAATTCAGGTTCGTTTTCTCTAAACAAAACCACAACAGCATCGTCCTGCATTTTTACCAGGCCAATCGCCGAGTCATATTCGCGGCTATACACAACCTCAATGCTATTGTTGTCAATGTACATTAGCTGTGAGGTCGTAGTTTCCAGCGTTACGACGGTGTTGCTAAACCCTAATGCTATATCGTGCGCGGGCACGGCTTTATCGTTAAAACTGTTGGTATCTAACGAGATGAGCGCCCCGTCAGACAGCCAGAATGAATCGTTAACCAGCGTGTTTGAAACATCCGCTGCACGATAATGATGATACTGTTCCGGTAGAACCACATTTTCGCTATCTAACAACAGGCCTGCCTGCTGGTCTAGTAACTGTCTGTTTAGTTTAAGTTCATAATTGTCCCACAATAAAGTTACGAGCATAGAGGAAGCGTCTAGATACCCTACTTTGGCATTGCCGTGTTCAGTATGTAAACGGTCCCGAATTATGCCGTCTTTGCCAATGCTATAACTCACCGATGTATTGTATTTATTATCAATACCAACAAGGTAATTTTCAGCCGGCAACAGCGTGTCTATACCAGCCTCCAGTACCGTAAGCACAGTGCTTATTTGCTCGCCCGGAGCTACTGAAACGATAGCACCAGAGCTATACCCAATATAAACTTTATCATGCTCAGTATGATAAATACCGGTAATAGCATTTGTGCCAGGACGAGCCAAATTAACCGGATTTAAATAGGTTTGCTCAGTAATATTGTAGCGATACAGCTTCTGACGGGTTTGACTTAGAATATAAATAATGTCGGAGTAGTCTGAAAAGACTATAGCGTTTGACACCTCATAGGCATCGGGTGATAAGCGACATTCCTGGCCCGTTATTGCACAGGCTGCATTGTCAGGGTATGAATCAACCATCAATAGGTTATTAGCACCGCTCCCAACATTCAAACGCTCGTCGGGATAACCATCGGCGTCTGAGTCTGTCGCTGCACTCGAATTATTTGGAAATGCATCTTGGGTATCAGGTACACCATCACCGTCGCTATCGTTGGTAATTGCCACCTCATGAAACACATAAGCTGATGCATCACGTGTCACCGCGACAATATTGTCACCTCTTTTAAACAGCGCCTGCGGACTATTCGGCAAAGGTACAGTTTGCTGCAAGGCAAGATTGGGGTCCAAACGAACAAATACCACATTGCCCGATTGTTCAGTCAATAAGTTCCAGCTCCCATCTGAGGTCGCTAGCGCATCGATAACAACATATTCTGAAGCCGCCAGCCAGGCGAGTGATTCAGCATTTAACAACGTACCGGACTCGGTAAGTAAACGGCTGTTTTTGGCATCTATCCAAAGTTTTTCGCTCTGACTTCCATCGATTTTGATGTTTTGGGGTGACAATTCAATAGTGAGCGCGGATTCATCCACCTGGTACTTAACAATACCGTCCAGTCTGAAATAATCAGAGATGTACAAACTCTTTAACTCAGAGTTGTAAGCCACAGTACCGGACCGTGAATGGTTTGCCAGCGAGTACGTTTCTCCCATATCTCCGTTACCGCGTAGTATGAAACCCCCTGCATAATTCAGATGTACCAATACGCTGTCGGTAAGACCTATCAACGAGTCTGCTCGCCCGTTTTCATCGCTGTAGACACGTTTAAAGGTATTTTTTTCTAGTATGCCTATATCGTCGTTATCATTAATAACCCAAATTTCGCCGTTCGCGGTTACCGTAATATCTTTAAAGTCGACACCCGCGAAACTTTGTACGATAAAGCCGGTTGCTTTATCTTGCACAACCACAATAGATGCCCCGGGCTCATAGTGATAATTACCTGCAAGATTTGCATAAACGATCCACGACTCAGTTTGTAATACCTCAACGGTGTGTTGGTTTGCTAATATGTTTACCCAGCAATTTACGCCATTACCGTCACTAAGCCGATGACACTGTGCGCTGCCCGGGTAGGCATCGGCGTTATCTCCAACACCGTCGCTATCAATATCATTAGATTCCGAATCGTCTAACGGAAAGACATCGTTAACGTCTGTAACTCCATCATTGTCATCATCATCGTCGGTACTATCGGGAATACCATCTTTGTCAAAGTCGACCCCTAATGGTGCAGGGATAAATACAAATTCGTCGGTGGTTAATAAAGACAAATCGATGCCGGAATCAAGACGCTGCTGCTCCTGCTGCAAAAGCTCTGCAGTTTGGCTAACCACAAAAGGATCGTCGGTATTAAGGTCACCATCTTGATCTGTGTTCGGAATAACTAAAGCAGGTACGGCCGCGCCCATCAGGTCATCTATTGAAAATCCGTTCACCTGTTCTGTTGCAGCCTGGTTGTTTAAAACCCCATCCGATAAATCTCTGGCGATAAGCTCTGATAACGTTTGTACCGATATTCCAGCTGATTGTGCTACTTCAAACAACAGTGCCGTAATGCCTTCGATAATCGTTCTGTGTTCAAGCAAAAGGGTTTTATCAATTTCATTGCTGGCTAACGCCCCCGTACTAAATGGGTCGTTCATATTAGTGGCGCCAAATGAAAAATACTGTAAAACGCTCTGAGCCAGAATATCGCGCATTACAATCGCATCTTCGATACGTGTTGCTCTGTGAGCCGTAGCCTGAGTTATGAGGTGGGTTAAAGGCGTAATCAAAACAGGTGTATTGACTTGTATCGCAGAACCAGAAACCAATGATTGTAGTGTAGAAAATACGGGAGCCTGACCGGTCGTAATATCGATGGTCTGTGGGGTGGCCGTTACCTCAATAAGATAAGCCAGTGCCGGTTCTTCTACGTTTAATGAAATATCAGAAAAGCGGCCATCGATATGCGTAGTAGTCGTTGCCAGCAATTCACCTTTCATCGAGGCAGATTCAAAGTTTACTGCATATATTGCTACCTCAGCATAGGCCAGTGGCCCTTTTACGGCCTCACCCGTTAAGGTATAAGTAGTTAAAGAAGGACCCTCAGGCGGGGTTTCTTTAGGCGGTGTCTCTTTTGGAGGCGTTTCTTTTGGGGGAGCCTCCGGGGGCGGAACTTCAGGCGTGGGCGAAACAGTCGGCGTGCTGTCGTCACCGCCGCCGCCACCACCACAGGCACTAAGAATTACAACGACACAAAATATTACCGGCCACAAAACATACGGCTTCATCTTCAAGTCCTTTTGGTACTACTTTTATTATTATCGTTCAGATAATAGCCGCACTTTATGCTTATAGAAAGATAATAATTTTCTAATTTGTTAATTTTTGTTACTGGCTTTACCTAAAACTTTGTGCTGTTTTACAAGGCTACATTTATGCGCAAAGTCCCTGGTTTTACGCTAGGCTGTTAATAAGCTGTAAAAGAGAAATACAATGGAAAAATCGACCTACCCTAAAACTATAGTACCTATTTTGTCAGGCGGCGGAACGCGGTTGCCCGCCCATATCGGCATATTACAGGCTCTGAACGACTTAAATATTTCATATTCGACTATTGTCGGAGTGTCAGGGGGATCGATTATCGCGGCGCTGGTCGCCAAAGGACACTGCCTGGCTTACCTCAAAGAATTAGCGCTAACCACTAACTTTCGTCAATTTACTGACTTTTCGTTATGGCGTTTGCTGAAACAGGGGGGCTTGTCGTCCGGAGATCGGCTTGAGCAATGGTTAGATGAGCAGCTTGAAGGACTGACTTTCGAAGAGTTAGCGTATAACCTGCATATTGTTGCGACCGACGTTAATGGCGGCGGACCAGTGATATTTAACCGGCAAAACACCCCTCAAGTCAAAGTGTCTCAGGCAGTACGTTCTTCTATGTCCATCCCATTAATTTTTGCCTTTAAAGAGTTTGGCGATCAACTTTTGGTAGATGGGGCTATTTTGTCAGAAGATGCGTTGTTCAGAGACTGGCAGGAAGATGGCACACCTTCAGTTTGTTTTCGGCTGCGCAGCGAACAAAAGAAAGAATCGCTTAAACACAAAGGTCGGTTTCCTCTTCCGCTGTATTTAACCATGCTGACCCGCACGTTTATGTCTGCGTTGTCTCGAGAATATGTCGCTTCACGGTTTTGGCATCGTACAATTATTATTAATACAGAGCACATATCAGCGGTAGATTTTAAAGCGTCTCAAAGTATAAAACTTAAACTTTACCAACTTGGCTACGACACAACCCTGGCGTTTATTCCCAAAAAGTTGGATACAGAAGACCCGTCTTTAATACCCGTGACCAAAGATAAAGTCGCTGGTAGCACTGGCTAAGCATGAAGCTAACTACGCTAAACCAGCAAGCAATTCGCCAGCTTCTTTTTGCTGTTCTTCACTGCCTTTTTTCGCTACCTCTTCTAATAATTCCTTCGCGGTAGGCATATCGTCCATTTCCATATATACACGGGCAAGATCAAGATTAGCGCTCTGGCCTGCGTCCTTATCTATGTCGATAATATCTGCATCGTCACTTATCCCACTATAATCTGAAAGGCTTACATCTAAATCTAAAGGCACTTCTTCAAAGTGCTTGCCATCGTCTTGTAAGCTATCGTCTAACAACGACTCTACGGTTAAAAAGTCGGCTTCAGTTGTTTTTTCATGCGTTTGTACCGGATCATTTAACAGCGCAGATAAATCCAGATCGGGGTGTTCCTGTTTAAAGCGTTGTTCAGCCTCATCACTGACTAGCGACGCCCCGGGCACTGCTGCGGGCTCTGAGCTGTCTTCGCCCATATTACCCAGTAAATCATCAAAGTCAGCACCTTCAAGTTCATCAAAAATATCTTTATCAGAACCTTTTGTATCAGATAACCAGTCATCAAGGCCGGGGACGTCTTCAAGCTCGTTAATATCGCCACGCCCTGGCCCAACAGAAGGCATTGCCCCATCCAGCTCTTGTTCTAACGCAAACTCAGGAGCATCATTAACGTCGTTAAGAATGCTGTCATCAAACTTGCTGTGATCGCTTTGATCGCTGTCGGTAAACGAAGGAATATTGTCCATCAACTGACGATCAAACTCAGTTAACGCCGAGTCCAGCGGATCTATCTGTACATCTGGTATTTTTTCTCGTTCTGATTCTGGTTCTGGTTCTGGTTCTGGTTCTGGAACAGGCTGTGGGCTCTGTGAAGACTCGTCATCCTGAGCATTGGATAATTCAGTGCTATCCTCCTCAAATTCTAATGACGGCTCACCTTCAAAATCTGTGTCGTTTTCATCTTCTAAGTCTAACTCGTCAAAAAGCTCATCAGCTGCATTTTCAGCCGATTCCAAGTCAGAGCTCAGGTCTGTCTCTGACATTTCAGACGGAGTAATTTCATCCTCGCGTTCAGGTTCGAAATTGTCAGACGGTAATGAAGGCTCAGGCGGCTCAACAATAGGACGCTCTGAGTCGGCTTCAAGTGAGAGTGCGTCATCATCTGACGATAATTCTTCGTCTGAATCAGTATTTTCCTGCCGTTCTGACTCCTCTGCCGTGTCTTCTTTTTGATCTGAATCATCATGCTCAGAAATTTCTTCAGCGGTTGATTCATGATCGGTAAACTCAGAACCTACTGACTCTTCAGAGGTATAGGCTTCAGGGTCAGTTGCTTCATCGCGATCAAACTCATTAAGACCATCTAACAGTGCTTCAACTTCTTCATCAGGCATTGCAGACAAATCTGAGGGCGGCGTATCCTCTTTACCTTCTGAGCTGACGTCCTCAGAGGGTGATGACGTCTCATTATTGGCTGACTCTGGCAATTCCGGCTCGACAGGCTTGTCACCGCTATCGGTATTCTCGACCTTCTCAACATCGCTCTCTGCATCAGCGTTCGAGGGCTCGACATCAGGAGCTAAATCGCTATCGCTTTGTGGTTCCGACTTGTCTTCGTCGTCATTTGCTTCGGGTACGCTGTCCAGCAAAGCATCAATGTCGTCAATATCAACATTGGCATCGCTATCAGCATCTTTCTCATTATTTTCGACATCGCTATCGGCATTCTCGACATCGCTATCGGCATTATCAACATCGCTCTGTGCATCAGCGTTCGAGGGTTCGACCTCAGAGGCTAAATCGTTATCGCTTGGTGATT
>NZ_JAESDK010000040.1 GCF_019249245.1 Alteromonas lipotrueiana
GGAAAATAGAAAATGGCAAAAGCAAAATTTGAACGTACGAAAACTCACGTCAACGTGGGTACAATCGGCCACGTTGACCATGGTAAAACAACTCTGACTGCGGCAATCACTACTGTTCTTGCAAAAGCGCACGGTGGTTCAGCTCAGGCATTCGATCAAATCGATAACGCGCCTGAAGAAAAAGCCCGTGGTATCACCATCTCTACCTCACACGTAGAGTATGACACTCCAGCTCGTCACTACGCGCACGTAGACTGCCCAGGACACGCCGATTATGTTAAAAACATGATCACCGGTGCTGCTCAAATGGACGGTGCTATTTTGGTAGTTGCTGCAACAGACGGTCCTATGCCACAAACTCGTGAGCACATCTTGTTAGGTCGTCAGGTTGGTATTCCTCACATGATCGTGTTCATGAACAAATGTGACATGGTTGATGACGAAGAGCTGCTTGAGCTGGTAGAAATGGAAGTTCGTGAGCTACTTAACGAATACGAATTCCCAGGTGATGACCTGCCAGTAATTCAGGGTTCTGCTCTTAAAGCCCTTGAAGGCGATGAAGAGTGGGAAAAGAAAATTGTAGAGTTGGGCGAAGCCCTGGATTCTTACATTCCTGACCCAGAGCGTGCTATCGACAAGCCGTTCATTCTTCCTATTGAAGATGTTTTCTCAATTTCAGGCCGTGGTACGGTTGTAACCGGTCGTGTTGAGCAAGGTATCGTTAAAGTAGGTGAAGAAGTTGAAATCGTTGGTATGAAAGATACGACGAAGACAACGTGTACCGGTGTTGAGATGTTCCGTAAGCTTCTTGACGAAGGTCGTGCAGGTGAGAACGTTGGTGTTCTTCTGCGTGGTACCAAGCGTGACGAAGTTGAGCGTGGTCAGGTATTGGCTAAGCCAGGTTCAATCACTCCTCACACTAAGTTTGAAGCCGAAGTATACGTACTAGGTAAAGACGAAGGTGGCCGTCACACGCCATTCTTTAAAGGCTATCGTCCACAGTTTTACTTCCGTACAACTGACGTAACAGGTGCTGTAGAGCTTCCTGAAGGCGTAGAGATGGTAATGCCAGGCGACAACCTTAAGTTCGTAGTAGAACTGATTGCCCCTATCGCGATGGACGAAGGTCTGCGCTTTGCAATCCGTGAAGGTGGTCGTACTGTAGGTGCTGGTGTTGTTTCTAAGATTATGGA
>NZ_JAESDK010000041.1 GCF_019249245.1 Alteromonas lipotrueiana
ATATGACGCCTACTGAGTATAGAAGCGCTGCCTGAATATTCTACGAAATAACTGTGTTATTAATGGGGTATTTACAAGATGCCTGTCTATGTATACGGTTGTAGCTGCCTTTCCCCTATATTCAGGAAAACGACCCAATCGCGCGTTTTTGTCCTCAACGTAATTAGCTCTTATTAAGCGTAACCTCTGTACTCTTTGACTTTCAGTAAACTTTGAATGATGGCACTATGGATAAAAACGAGCACATACTCGGAAGAAAAACGCGCAATTTGCGCACTATCAAGTTGTTGTGTTTCACGGAGGAATTAATAAAATCTAATGTTGTATATCCTTGGCGGTTTGCCTGCTACAGGTAAAACTGAGCTTTCAAAGTTTTTAGCGTCATCTTTAGGCGCAGTCCACGTTCGCATCGACACTATCGAACAAGAATTAAAAAACTGTGGATTTAAAGAGCTTTATGACGAGGGCTATAAAGTTGCCTTCGCGCTTGCTTTAGAGAACCTAAATAATGGCCTCTCTGTGGTAGCAGATTCAACTAACCCAGTCTCTGAATCTCGCAATTCATGGATAAGTATCGCAAACAAAGCTTCATCACTTTACACAGAAATCGAAATAATCTGCTCTAATAAAATCGAACATAAGGAGCGCGTAGAAAAGAGGCAAACGGATATTTCAAATCTTTTACTTCCATCATGGGAAAGCGTAACCTCAAGGGAATATCACCCATGGCATTCGGCCAGTATCGTCTTAGATACGGCTGGCAAAACACCAGAACAAAGCAAACAAGAGTTAAGTGAATTACTTTGTGGAAAAAGTGAAACATAACAAAACGCTTAAGCCGTTCACTACGTTCACTGGGACAGTAACGCCGCGCGCCTTCGGCATTATCGCGCGGCATCACTGCCCCTTAGCTCAAAGTTGGTATGACTCCCTTTGTCAAGCTTGAACGAGTGCTTCCCTGACACTCTTTCAGCCCATAATTAGCTTTGTT
>NZ_JAESDK010000042.1 GCF_019249245.1 Alteromonas lipotrueiana
CCACCGGAGGAGTGTTCGCTGGGAACCAAACCTAAATACGCCATAAGTTTTCTTGGATGGTCGAAGCGGTGTAAATCGCCAAGTTCTGCTACCACACCAACCGCAACTAGCAGTCGAACACCTCTCATAGCCTGAATAGCATTCACCACAGGATAATAACGCCACTGATGAACGTGATGGGTCAATTCATTATCTAGCCTTTCTAACCGACGGATGCGCTCTTCTATGGTTTGCAATTGTTCCTGCAAGACTATTTGCTGGGCCGGGTGAGGCAATATCAATTCAGTGAGCCAGCGAAGGTGCTTTTTCGACCAGTTGGCAGTACCTTCATAGCGAATGTTATTACGCAGAAGTAAAGCTTTAAGCTGGTATTTACCTTCTTTTAAATCTTTCATCGCGGCCTCTCGGGCTCGGGATAAATCCCGCACAGCCTCATCCTCTGGCTCGGGCACATAGATAGGTGTAAGGTCTTCAGACTTTAGTGACCTAACAAGCTTAAGCGCATCTCGACGGTCGGTTTTAATTCGCTCCCCTGGCTTTTTCGGAATAAGAGACGGTGCTACGACATAGCAACAATGTCCCAAGCTCGTTATCAGCCGATAAATCCAGTAACCACACGGGCCGGCTTCATAAACAACATGAAGCGTTGCGCCTGGATATTTGGATTCAAACTGACGGAGCAGCTTTTTGACACTCACCTTAGACGAGGGAATACGCCCATAGTGAATTGGTGTTGCTCCACGCTGCTCTTCACAATAGGCAACCTCGTGAAACTCTTTATGCGTATCCAATCCGATAAAAATCATGCTATGTTTGTTCATGCTAGCCTCCAAATTGATTTA
>NZ_JAESDK010000043.1 GCF_019249245.1 Alteromonas lipotrueiana
CACGATTGAAATCATCAATCACGTTAAATGTGCGAAAGCGCACCTTGTTGTGCAAACGGTCACTCATAAAATCCATTGACCATGACTTACCCAGGGAGCAAGGAACGCTAAGCGGCTCTGGATTACGGGCTGGCAATCGTCGCCTGGTCTTGCGCCGAAGGTTAAGCTTCAGCTCGGTGTATATGCGATGCACACGCTTGTGATTCCAGCGATGGCCTAATTTTCTGAGGCGCTTAAAGCACTTGGGAAATCCCCAGCGATGATGCTTCTCGACTAATTTATTAAGCGCTTCGATAATTTCACTATCATTACTCAACGTGGATTCGTAGTAGTAAGCTGTACGGCTTATACAAACAACATCGCAGCTTTTCACTACGCTAACGCTATACTGCACCTGTAACTCGTGCGCCCAGACTTTACGCTCTGCCACAGGTGCTACAGCTTTTTTATAATGTCTGCCTGCATCTGTGATTTGAGGCTCAGCTCAGCATACATCTGCTTGAGTCGTCGGTTCTCTTCTTCAAGTTCCTTCAAACGCTTCACATCAGAAGCCTCCATGCCACCGTATTTTTCGCGCCATTTATAAAACGTCGACTGACCTATACCGTATTGGCGACATATCTCTGGAACAGATAAGCCAGCTTCAGCCTCTTTTAATATCGCCACGATCTGGCTTTCAGTTTTTCTCTTTGTCATCGTAAAACTCCTTTCAAATAGTTTAAAAGAAATTCTACGAATAAGCTGTTTCATTTTAGGGGGTAGTTACA
>NZ_JAESDK010000044.1 GCF_019249245.1 Alteromonas lipotrueiana
ATAACCGTTTTAAACTCTGTTTCTATGCCGCAGACTAATGCATGCCAGTCAGAAGGCTCTAACGCTACCCGCGTGAGTACAGGACTGGCGATATTATCGATTCTACCCCGTTTTTTCGGGTGAAATTGGCGCCCGGTTTGTTCGACAACTGCCAGATACTCTTCAATACGAAAAGGTAGGCCATCGGGCATTTTATCTGAGGGATTGCCAGCGAAAGGAAGTAAGTAACGGGGCTGTTGATGAGACGTTGCGGCTTCAATGCGCTTTTTAATACTGGTATGGGCCGACTCTTTCGGTGTTCTCGCTAAACAAGCGCGGACCGGGTTTAAGTCAACATACGCCATACAGGCCGCTAACGCTGCGTCATCCATTAATGCCTGAGACTTAAATCTTCCTTCCCAGAAGTGACCTGTACACTCGTCTTCCTTATTCGCTTGCCGGGCAATGTATTCATTGAGCAGCCGCATAAACCAGCTGATATCAAACAATCGGCTACGATAGACTTCAGCAAGATTTTTTACCGTTTCAATTTCTGCCTCAGATAATGCATCACATACCTCGGGATTAATATATTTTTGGGACAGCAACATGCCTTTGTACAGCTTATGCCAGCGGCCGAGAACCTCCTTCATTGAAAGCGAATCCGCCTTTTGCTTATTGATACGCAATACCACATGGGTGTGGTTGCTCATCACCGCATAGGCGCACACATCCACG
>NZ_JAESDK010000045.1 GCF_019249245.1 Alteromonas lipotrueiana
ACCTCCCAACCCATGAATCCAAATATATCTTGATATAATCCTTGGATTTTATTTTGGTAATACTCCAGCTCTTCTTTAGAGTTAGCGCCACCTGTTGTTATTGAATACATAACTTTTTTAGGCTTAAGTGTTGCGTCTTTACCATAAGCAAAGCCAGAGGATAAAACACGATCTATCCAGCCTTTCAATATACTGGGAAAAGACCACCACCATAAAGGAAATTGAAAAATTAATAGCTCAGATGAAATTAACTTTTCTTGTTCTTTGCTGATGCTACTCTCAAAGGAGTTATTTGAAAGAGCTAGCCTCTGAGCTTTTGCTAATTGAAAAAACTCACCTACTGGAAAATTAGCTGTATCATCTTTCCCTGCAACAGGATTGAAGTTTTGTTTGTATAAGTCTGAAATTTCTAACTTAAAGTTTTCATTTTTAAATACATTTATTGCTGTTTGATGCAACGCAAAATTAAACGAACCTTGTTCTGGGTGTGCTACCACTAGATGAACTTTCACCATACTTCCTTAAAATGCATAGACACAATGACTCCCTGAGAAATGCTAGCCTCCGCATTTTCGTGGGTTAGCTAACAGTAAAACTGCTCACCAGAGCCATAATTAGTTTGTTCAATACTAAATCAATTTGGAGGCTAGCATGAACAAACATAGCAT
>NZ_JAESDK010000047.1 GCF_019249245.1 Alteromonas lipotrueiana
GAACGTCAACTAAACGGCTTTGATGAGCGCATTGTCGCACTCTATGCCCGCGGCATGACCACGCGCGATATTCAGGCTTACCTTGAGGAAGCTTACGGTGTTGAAGTCTCTGCCACCTTCATATCGCAGGTAACGAACGCGGTGATGGACGAGGTTAAGGCCTGGCAGCATCGCCCGCTGGCAAAGCTTTACCCAGTTGTTTATCTCGACTGTTTAGTGGTTCGTAGTCGTGATTCTGGCGTGGTACAAAACAAATCCGTGTATCTGGCGCTTGGTATCAACTGCGACGGTGAAAAAGAGCTGTTAGGCCTGTGGATGGCGCAAACCGAGGGAGCCAAGTTCTGGCTGTCAGTGATGAACGAGCTTAAAAACCGTGGTGTTGAGGATATCTTTATCGCCTGCTGTGATGGCCTCAAAGGCTTCCCGGAAGCCATTGAAGCGGTTTACCCGAAAACACAGGTGCAACTGTGTATCGTGCATCAAATTCGCCACTCGCTGCGCTACGTGAACTGGAAGCAGCGTAAGATTATCGCGACGGACTTAAAGCTGATTTATGG
>NZ_JAESDK010000004.1 GCF_019249245.1 Alteromonas lipotrueiana
AGCGGTAGTTCAGTTGGTTAGAATACCGGCCTGTCACGCCGGGGGTCGCGGGTTCGAGTCCCGTCCGCTCCGCCATTTCTTGCGTTATTCTGTTTTTTCTTCTTGTAATAATTCCCTGTATTTTCTTGGTTAGCCTTCTTAATCACGGTACCATCTAAGCTGGTAATCCCTGATTTTTAAATGGTTAATATGCAAGAAATTCTTGTCTGTAAAGACGTCAGCAAAACATATCATGAAGGTAGCGTAGACACCTCGGTGTTAAATCGGGTTTCTTTTACGGTGAACGCCGCAGAGCATATCGCCATACTGGGCAGCTCAGGTTCGGGTAAAAGCACCTTATTGCACATATTAGGGGGGCTTGACACACCAACATCAGGTGATGTTTTGTTTAAAAATCAATCTTTATTTTCATTAACCTCTTCAAAGCTTGCCACTTTGCGAAACCAGCAAATGGGCTTTATCTATCAGTTTCATCATCTGTTGTCTGAATTTACCGCATTAGAAAATGTTGCTATGCCACTTCTTATCGCCGGTAGTCGGGTTAGCCTGGCTCATCAAAAAGCCTCCGCTGTGCTAGAGCGGGTGGGTCTTTCTCATCGGTTAAAGCATAAACCTGCCGCGTTGTCAGGGGGCGAGCGTCAACGGGTAGCCATTGCCCGGGCTTTAATTTGCGAGCCGGCTCTGGTTTTAGCCGACGAACCTACAGGCAATTTAGATCATCAGACCGGGGTTCAGGTTTATGCATTGTTGCGTGAACTCAGCCAGGAGCTGGAAACCAGCTTTATTGTGGTTACACACGATACGGAGCTGGCCGCGCAAATGGACAGAACACTAACCATTGTTGATGGCGAGATGACGCACACAGAAGTGGAACGCCGATTATGAGACTGGCCTGGCAACTGGCGCGACGTTTTCGACAAGCTAAGCAAAAAAATCGTTATATTTCGTTTATTTCATTTTCGTCAACATTCGGAATCGGCTTAGGCTGCTTTGTATTAATCACGTTGCTAAGCGTAATGAACGGATTTGAGCGTGAACTTACACAGCGTATCTTAACGGTCATTCCACACGGTGAGCTGTACTCAACCTCAAGCGAAGGAATTGACAATTGGCCCTCAATTATCAATCAGTTACAGCAAAACGAACAGCTCGAATCAGTTGAACCTTATACAAAAATTACCGGCATGCTGCAACATAAAGGCGCTTTAAAACCGGTAGAGTTGACCGGCCTGGCGGTATCATCGGTAGATTACAGTCATTGGCAACAGCAAATTACGAGTGATGACTGGCATCGTTTCAGGCAAAGCCATGATAGTGTTTTATTAGGGCAGGGATTGATTGAAAAATTTGGTTTGAAGATTGGCGATAATATCGCCGTACTGGTACCGGTTACCACCGAAAATATGGCATTTAAAGCCCCTGAACTGGTTAAGCTGACCCTTGCAGGTAGCTTAACCATTGGTGGTGAGCTTGATAACTACCTGGGTCTTATGCACCTTTCTAAAGCCTCAAAAGCCGCAGCGATAAAATCGGGCGCCCAAGGCCTTCGGTTTCGATTACACGACCCCTATCAGGCAAAAACGATAATGCGGGAAATTGGTTATAATTTTTCTCAAGCGGTGTATATGTCTGACTGGACCCGTACTCAAGGCTATTTATATAACGACATCAAGCTGGTCCGTACAATGGTTTATATTGTACTGACACTGGTTATTGCGGTGGCATGTTTCAATATTGTGTCCACGCTGGTTATGTCGGTACGAGAAAAGCGTGCGGCTATCGCTATTCTCAAAACCATGGGGGCGCACGATGGCCTTATTCGTCAGGCTTTTATATTGCAGGGATTGATGAACGGCATTATAGGTATTGCGGTAGGAACACTTTTGGCAGTAATTATTGCGCCTAACTTAGCCGCAATAGTGAAAGCAATTGAAGCGTTATTTAATACCGAGATTTTATCGGGCGATATTTACTTTATTAATTTCCTGCCCTCTCACCTACAATTTACCGATGTAGTTTTAACGGTAGGCGTAGCGTTGTTTCTGGTGGTGTTGTCTACGCTTTATCCGGCAAGAAAAGCAGTAAAAGTAGCTCCGGCCAGCGCATTAAATGGCTAGCCGGAAACACGCTTTAGCTGTTTTCTTTAAAATGCTTTAAATCGACATTTTCTTCTTTTAAGCCCGCGTTTTTGTTATTAAAGCGGGCTTCATCTAACTCGTTTTCACTCTTTGCGATAATACAGGCTACTGTACAGTCACCGGTAATATTCACCGCCGTACGGGTCATATCAAGTAGTCTGTCTACCCCGATAATCAAGGCAATACCCTCTACCGGCAGGTTTACCTGTTGCAATACCATTGCCAGCATTATCAGACCAACCCCGGGTACACCCGCGGTTCCAACTGACGCCAGCGTGGCAGTTAGTATTACCATCAGGTAGTCAGCCAGCGCTAAATCAACACCGTATACCTGTGCAATAAAGACCGTAGCAACCCCCTGCATTATGGCGGTACCGTCCATGTTGATGGTTGAACCGAGGGGCAGGGTGAATGAAGAAACCGATTTGCTGACACCCAGTTTATTTTGAGCTGTTTCCATAGTCACCGGTAATGTGGCACTAGAACTGGCGGTAGTGAAGGCAAACTGGGCGGCATCACGCATCTTTAAAAACAAATGTATCGGGTTTAATCCGGTAAAGGTTTTTAGCAATATCGAGTAAGTAAGCAGACCGTGTAGGATAAGCACAAATAATACCAGAGCGAAGTATCTGCCCAGGCTGCCAAGCATGTCTACGCCAATCGACGAAAATAACTTAGCCATCAAAACAAACACACCATAAGGTGCTAGGTTCATAATAATGGTAACCAGTCGCATAATAACGGTATTTAAGTCTTCAAAGAAACCTGCGATACGTTTACCCGGCTCACCACACATTGCCATAGACACACCCAGCAATACCGCAAAGATAATAATCTGCAGCATGTTACCTTCTGCCAGACTATTAACCGGATTGGTCGGAAACATATCAATGATAACCTGCGCAAAGGAAGGCGCTTGCTTTGCTTCGTAGACCGCGTCGGTTGGAGCCTCTACGCCGACACCTGGCGATACTAGCAAGCCAAAACTGATCGCCAGTGAGATAGCGATAGCGGTGGTGAAAATGTACAGGCCGATAGATTTTATTCCGAGGCGACCTAACTTACTGGGTTCGGTCAGACTGGAAGTACCACAAATCAGCGATACAAAAACCAGCGGTACAACCAGCATCTTTAAACTGGCTATAAAAAGCTGTCCTAAAGTAGAAAATATACCATCTACCAGAATGTTATACGTCGAAAAGGTATAACCAAATACCGAAAAGCGTAAATCTCCGCTATCATCAAAAATCAGTTGGAGTAACAAGCCAATCAAGATTCCGGCGACCATGCCGATAAATATTCGGGCGGTTAAACTAAACTTGTGTGCGTTTTGAGACATGAATGTTCCCTGAAACTTCTGTTTTTATATTTATAACGCGGATAGTGTGCCAGATTCCCAACAGATTGAAATAACAAAAGCACAACAAACTTTAAGAATAAAGGTTCAGGAAGAAGAATATGCGTGAATTAGCCAAGTCGCTGTTATTCGTTACCACCTTAGGTTTGGTAACTGCCTGTGGTGGTGGCGGTGGTGAGCTGGAAAGAGAAGGTGAAACCAGTCAAACCGATACCGATACGACTACTGATACGGAAACGGATACCGGAACCGAAGAAGGTCAGCTTGTGTATTCGGTCGATATGTCGTTACAAAACAATGAAGGTACTGCCGATAAAGATCTTAGTCAGGACAATCCCTTAACGGTTTCAGTTACCGTGGCAGACAGTGATGGGAATGTGCGCAACGATACTCTGGTTACCTTTGTATTATCAAATGACCAATTAGCTGTTTTTTCAAACGACACAGGCACGGCCCGAACCGATGAAAACGGGGTGGCCACTATTGGGCTGAGCGTTGGTGCGCTGGCCGGCGATGGACTTATAACCGCAACAACCACCGAGGGTGAAGAGGGAAACATTACGTTTTCTTCAACAGGCAGCACTCAGGAGAGTGTTCAGGCCGCCACTTTGGATTTATACACCAGCAAAGTACAACTTTCTTCAAGCGGTTCAGATACTGCGCAACTTACCGCATTGGTTAAAAATGCCCAAAGCGTTTTGATGCAGGATGTTCCTGTTTCGTTTTCAGCGCCCAGCGATTCGGGTGTTGAAATCGCGGTTACACAGGCTCAGACCGATCCAAGCGGACGGGCCTTAGCTACTTTGTCGACCGAAAATAATGCTGAAAACCGAACAATTACAGTGACCGCTCGCGTGGGCGAACTGACTCAGGATATTCAGGTTGAAATTGTGGGTACCGAAGTCACTATTAATGGCACACAGTCGGTTATTTTAAATGATACAGTTACGCTGACTTTGCGTGTTCAAGACTCAGATGGTGTAGCCATTGCCAACCAAACCATCGACATTGTTGCCCAAAACGGGCAACTTTCGGCTGCCTCAATTCAAACGGGCAACGATGGGCAGGCTAATGTTAATTATACGGGTACGGCATCAGGCAAAGATATAATTACGGCAGCCTCGCTAAATGCCGAGGCTAGCTTTGGCATTACGGTGCAAGAAGATGACTTTCTATTTAGCCAGGCGCCCGCTACAGAGGTGTCGTTAAATACCCCAAGTACCTTGTCAGTTAGTTGGTTAAAAGACGATGCGCCGTTTACAGGTGGTCGTGTTTCGTTTACCGCGTCAAGAGGAATCATTAGCGCGGCCGATACTCAAACCAACAGCGAGGGCGAAGCCAGCTTTACAATAGAGTCTGACAATGCCGGCCTGGCGGCGATTACTGCCACGGGTATAGACAATGATGGCGAAGAAGTCAGCGCCAGAATAGATGTTGAATTTATCGCCATTACGCCTGCGACTTTGCAGGCAGATGCGACCCCGGATATTTTGGGGCCGGATGGACAGAAAAGTACCATCACTGCGATTGTGCGGGATGTAAATGGTAATCTGGTGAAAAATTCAGTGGTTACCTTTAACGTAGACGATACCAGCACCGGCTCTATTGCCCCGTCACAATCGACGACTGACAGTAACGGCGTGGCCTCAACCGTATTTACCTCTGGGTCTGTGACCAGCGAAGATGCAGTCGTTGTCACTGCGCAGGTAGCAAATGACACCGCGGTATCTGACGATGTTGTACTGACCGTCGGAAACCGCCCGTTTGATATCTCAGTGGGTACAGGCAATTTGCTGGAAGCACCCGACAATTCGACTTACCTCAAAGAGTTCGCAGTGTTTGTGACCGACTCGGCAGGGCGCCCAGTTTCAGGTGAAGCATTAACGGTCTCGGTTACGCCCGTGAAATTTTCAGCTGAAGGCGAGTACCGAAAAGGTTTTTGGTTGTGGAATGACGAAAAGTCACTATGGGAGGCGCAAATTACTGCAAGCTGTGCCAATGAAGATATAAACAGTAATGGAAACTTAGACGCAGGCGAAGACACTAATAATGATCAGTTACTCACTCCGGGTATTGTAGGCAGTATTCGCTTTGTAGGCGATGGAATTACGGACGATAACGGCCAGGCCACGCTGCAATATCGTTACCCTAAAGAGTACGCTGTTTTTACCGATGTTGAAATTGCTGTGTTCGCACGTTCTACATCAAGTGAAGCATCAGCTTATACACGTTATATGTTATCTATACTGGCGAGCGATATCAGCTCTGAAGCCAGCCCGCCCCCGGCTAATCCGTTTGGTGCCAACGCTGATTGCAGCAGTATTCGCTAAACATCTTCTCGATTGTTGAAATAACTACAAGCCCCGGGTATCGGGGCTTTTTTATGTGGGTAATACAGAAGTTCGAGACAGCGCTTTGTTGCGTCTGCAAGCCCATTGACCGCTTTGATAAGCGGTCAATGGTTAACAAACACAATAAACAAAAGAATCGATGTCAACGCTATTTAAGGCGTTATAGCGGCTGGTAAAAACGTACGAGTAAAAAAAGACCCCGCATAAGCAGGGTCTGTTTGCTTTTTTTACGATTAATCTTGCTGAAAAGGATACACCGATCCCAGCTTTAACAGCTGCGTCAGCTCATCAAGCGCTGTCCGTGACTCTGTCAGTAGTTGTGGATCCCGTAAGTCATCTTCAGTCAGCTGGTCGCGATAGTGCTTATCTACCCAGGTATTAAGACGCTCAAACTGAGTGTTTGATAACAATGTATTTTGATTAACATGACGCAACTCGTCGTCGGTCAGGGCTACGCGTAAACGCAAACACGCTGGACCGCCCCCATTACGCATACTTTGCTTTACGTCAAAATATTTAACCTGCTGAATAGGTGTGCCTTTGTTCACAAGGCCATCAAGATACGCACTTACTGCACTGTTTTCCTGACAATCAGTAGGGGCAATAATGGCCATACTGTTGTCGGGTAACGTAATTATCTGGGTATTGAACAGATAGGTTTTAACCGCGTCCTGTACCGACACTTCATTCGTGCCAACCTCGATAAAATGCAGCGGGTGATCGCCAAATTTGGCTTTTATTTCATCCAAGGCCTGAGTTTTGTTGTGAAAAGCCTGCTCATGGAAAAACAAGACATTCTGGTTGCCCACAGCAATCACGTCATTATGAAACACACCCTGGTCTATAACATCAGGATTTTGCTGAATATATACGACCGAATCATCATCTAAACCATGAAGTCTGGCAACGGCTTTACTGGCTTCCAGAGTTTGACGGGCAGGGAACCGCCTGGGCGCAGGCTTGCTGCTGTCAAAGGCATGGCGGCCATATACAAACAACTCAATGCCTGCATGTCCGTATTCGTTACACAGACGGGTATGGTTTGCTGCACCTTCATCGCCAAAGTGTTCGTTGTCTGGAAGATGAGTATGGTGCACAAAATATTTATTATCGGCAAATGTGCCTTTTAATATTCTGCCGGTAACTTCAGGCTCTAACGAGCGGTGAAACTTATTCGTCAGGTTAGCCGGGGTAAAATGAACCCGTCCGTCGGCGGTATCGGCGCTTGGTGACACCGTGGCAGCATTGGCTGTCCACATGCTAGAGGCTGAACAACACGCCAGAAAAACCTGTTTAGACTGTTTAGCGGCACTTTCAAGTACGGTGGCGTCACTGCCGGTAAAACCCAGTCGGCGTAATGTTTGGATGTCAGGACGTTCCTGAGGCGCCAGAACACCCTGAGTCATGCCCATATCGGCCAACGCTTTAGCTTTCGCTAAGCCTTGTTTGGCTGCCTGTCGCGGGCTACTAACCGCGTTTGCATTACTTTGTGAGGCAACATTTCCAAATGAAAGACCCGCGTAGTTATGCGTAGGGCCAACCAGCCCATCGAAATTTACTTCAAAATGCTTCATGCGTTCCTCAGTTTTACGTTGTCACACCATGTGTGTCACTTAAATTTCGCAGTTCAACCAGAGTTTAATTGCGTAAGCCCCTACAAGGGGTATAGCATAAAACGAAGCTTGTACCGCATCATTGATGGACCGCATTATACGGTTTTTATTCTGCTTGCCAATGAAGGTGACTGAAAAGCAAACAGTTTTTGCTTGTAAAAAAAGCGCTTGATGGAATAACTATTAAGAAGAACTTGTTTTCCATGCACTTTGTCGATATATGTTAAAAAAGCATAAGCGCCACCTGGTCACAAAGACAGGCCCCAAATTCAAAAATTAAGCTAATTAAGCTTAAGATTTAAAACAGGTTTATTTCAATTATATGGCAAAATCACTGGTCATCGTCGAGTCCCCGGCCAAAGCAAAAACGATAAATAAATATCTTGGTAAAGATTTTATCGTTAAATCTTCTGTAGGCCACGTCCGAGATCTGCCAACCAAGGCATTAGGGCAGGTTGAGCCGAAAAAACCGGCAAAAGAACTCAAAACATTATCTGATGAAGAACGCTCTGAATACTTGCGTAATTACGAGTATCGAAAATTAGTCGATCGCATGGGGGTGGACCCCCAGCAAAATTGGCACGCACACTATCAGGTTCTGCAAGGCAAAGAAAAAGTTGTTAACGAGCTAAAAAAATTAGCTAAAGATGCTGACACTATTTATCTTGCGACGGATTTGGATAGAGAAGGAGAAGCTATCGCGTGGCACTTGCAAGAGCTATTAGGGTCAAAAAATAAAACCTATCAGCGGGTCGTGTTTAACGAGATTACCAAAAACGCTATTCAGGAAGCCTTCTCTAGCCCAGGCGAGGTAAATGTGGCTCGGGTTAATGCACAGCAAGCCCGGCGCTTTTTAGACCGTGTGGTCGGGTTTATGGTTTCGCCCCTGCTGTGGAAAAAAATTGCCCGGGGGTTGTCGGCCGGACGGGTTCAGTCTGTTGCGGTACGCCTGGTGGTTGAACGAGAACGTGAAATTAAAGCGTTTGTTCCTGAAGAATTCTGGGACATCCACGCTGATTTAACCGCACAGAATAAAACTGACTTGCGGATGCTGGTTAATAAGTATCAAAACAAAGCTTTTAAACCGGTAAACAAAGACCAGGCAGACCAGGCTGTTAATGCCCTGCAAAACCAGGATTATGAGGTACAAAGCCGCGAGTCTAAGCCCACGCAAAGTAAACCATCGGCACCCTACATTACCTCCACGTTGCAACAGGCTGCCAGTACGCGATTAGGGTTTGGCGTTAAAAAAACCATGATGATGGCGCAGCGGTTGTACGAAGCGGGTCATATTACCTATATGCGTACCGACTCTACAAACTTAAGTCAGGAAGCTCTGGATACGTGCCGTTCGTTTATTGACGATAGTTTTGGAAACAAATACTTACCCGATAATCCTATTCGTTACGGCAGTAAAGAAGGTGCTCAGGAAGCTCACGAAGCCATACGCCCCTCAAATGTTGTGGTAAAGGCAGATAGCCTGGGCGATATGGAACGTGATGCACAGCGTCTGTATGAATTGATTTGGCGTCAGTTTGTTGCCTGTCAAATGACACCTGCCAAATACGATGCTACCACCATTAAAGTGGCCGCAGGTGATTATGAACTGGTTGCAAAAGGCCGAGTATTAAAATTTGATGGGTGGACTAAAGTTCAGCCACAACTGCGCCGAAAAGGCGAAGAAGATTTGCTGTTGCCTGACGTTAAACAAGGTGATGCACTAAATCTTAAAGCACTTGATCCCAAACAGCACTTTACCAAGCCGGTTGCCCGCTTCAACGAAGCCTCGTTGGTTAAGGAATTGGAAAAGCGGGGCATTGGCCGTCCTTCTACCTATGCCAGCATTATTTCGACCATTCAGGATCGCGGGTATGTTCGGCTTGATTCAAAACGATTCTATGCTGAAAAAATGGGTGAAATTGTCAATGACCGTCTGACCGACAACTTTGTCGATTTGATGAGTTATGACTTTACCGCCAACATGGAACAGCAACTTGATGATATTGCTGGTGGGCAAAAAGACTGGAAACAGGTACTCAACGAGTTTTATGAAGACTTTTACACTAAGCTGTTAAAGGCCGAAAAAGATCCTGATGAAGGCGGTATGCGGCCCAACCAGGCTATTCCGGCAGGTATTGAGTGTGGTACCTGTGGTCGCGAAATGAATGTTCGTACTGCCAGTACCGGTGTATTTTTAGGATGTTCGGGTTATAACTTACCGCCTAAAGAACGCTGCACTAACACCCTGAATCTGACTCCTGGCGAGGAAGTTATCAAGGTTGATGATGAAGAAGAAATGGAAACCGCTGTTTTGCGGTCCAAACGCCGTTGTCAGGTCTGTGGTACGGCTATGGACAGCTACCTGGTAGATGAAACCCGCAAGCTTCACGTTTGTGGCAACGTTCCTTCTTGCGATGGCACTTACGTCGAGTCAGGCACATTTAAAATTAAAGGCTATGACGGGCCTATTATTGAATGCGATAAATGTGGCAGCGACATGGAGCTTAAAAATGGCCGCTTTGGAAAATACTTTGGCTGTACCAATACCGAATGTAAGAATACCCGTAAGTTGTTACGCAACGGCGAAGCCGCGCCGCCAAAAGAAGATCCGGTAGATTTACCTGAATTGCCGTGTGAAAAAACCGATGCGCACTTTGTTTTGCGCGATGGGGCTTCTGGGATTTTTATGGCAGCCCATAATTTTCCGAAGTCACGGGAAACCCGAGCGCCAAAAGTAGCCGAGCTGGCCCGGTTTAAAGACCGTATTTCCTCTAAATTTTATTATTTAGCAGACGCACCTCAAAACGACCCGGATGGTAACCCTACCATTGTGCGCTTTAGCCGAAAAACAAAACAACAGTATGTTATGTCAGAAAATGACAATGGCAAATCTACCGGCTGGTCAGCGTGGTATGAAAACGGCAAGTGGGTTGCTAAAGACACCCGTAAAAAAAGTAAATAAGGAGTATTGTTGTGGCATCACTTCAGGATCAACTGCTTAAAGCCGGGTTGGCAGATAAATCGAGCGCGCGTCAGGCGCGTCAGGATAAGCGTAAAAAACAAAAGCTTAAAAACAAAAGTAAGCAAGATGTTGTGGATGAAAACAAAGTTGCAGCGCAACAAGCAACAGAGCAAAAAAAAGCACGTGACCGGGAGCTAAACGAACAACAACAATTAGAGCGCGAGCAGCGCTCAATTGTTGCGCAGGTGCGCCAGCTTATCACGGTTAATATTCAAAACCGGGGGGGCGCAGAGTCGGTGTTAAACTTTACCGACGATAATGTGGTAAAACGCATGTATGTCGGCGAGTCTGTGCGCAAGCAAGTGACTCAGGGAAGGCTAGCTGTGGTAAAGCAGGATGAAGAATACTTTTTAGTGCCAATGCCCGTTGCTGATAAAATATCGCAACGCGATGAAGCCTCTGTTATATACCGTGCAGATACCACAGAAGCTGCGGCTCCTGGTGAAGAGGACGACTGGTACGCTGAATATCAGATCCCTGATGATTTGACCTGGTAACCCACTAGCTTCAGCCAGGCACTTTTATCGTAAAATACTACAAACCTCGCGGTTAAGCATTTAACCGCGAAACGCCTGCTTTTTTAGCATAATGACGAACAACCCAATACAAGGTTCCAATAGCGGGCAGTGTGGCTACAACAATGACGCCAAACAAAAATTGAGGTGAACTCATAATCTGATAGCCTGTTATCAGTCCTACGCCAAACCCGAATAACAACGTCGCCACAGGTATCAACACCAGCATTAGTTTTAGTTCTTGTTCGCTTACTTTATGTTGCAGATAAGCACCTGCTGTGCGCCGCTTGCTCATTATTAATTCCTTTATATGAAAAGTATGGCCCAGACTTCCTTAATCGACCAAGACTAATATAGCAAACTTCAATCATATAAAAGTAGTAAAATATATACTTTTTTGACGTAATTATAAGCAGTTGATATCTCAGCACCTATGTTGTCCGGTATCTCTTTGATATGGTGCGCCACCTTGTTTCTGTTAGCCTGATAAGCGTCGGCTCTGGTTGTTATTATTGCATTTCTTTTTTAACGGTTGCTGACAATATGAGGCCGATAAGTGATCCTTTTAATACCTTGGCGCGATATTGTTTGTGTTCAAAGTAACGTAAATGTTGATTATTTATTACGTTATAAACATGTGCGTTGGAGGCTACATTGTTATTTGTCCAATTACTCTAGCAGCTAATAAGGCCCAAGATGTGATGCCTGTCTTTGTCAAACACGCTCGTGCAATTGTGTCATACAAGATAAACATCACCTTTTTAACACACTTCAACTCCAGGGTTATTGAATGAGAAACCTACACTTTAAACTGCCGGTACTTTTAACCAGTATTCTGGTTGCCTTACCTTCACAGGCAGAAAAGCTTCCCGTTGATATTGGTGGGCATATTCGGGTCAACTATGGTCATCTTGACTGGCAACCAAGCCAAATTCGAGATGGCTTCGAGTTTGAATCTATACGCCTGAATTTGTCTGGTGAGTCTGAACAATTTAGTTACAAGGCTGAGTACCGCTGGTATGAAAATACCGAGTTCGATACCATTCGTTACGCTGATCTGACCTACAAATACAGCGACGATTTGTCTATCACCGGCGGTATCACTAAAGTACCTTTTGGCTTACTTCCGTTTGCTTCGAATAACTTCTGGTTTGGCGTAAATTATTACATCGGTCTTGAAGATGACTACGATGCGGGCTTTACCACAAACTATAAAACCGGGAACTGGGAGCTACACGCAGGTTATTTTCTGAATGATGAATATAACGATGCCAGTGAATCAGACCGTTATAGCTTTGACCTGGCAGATGACGGCGAGTTCAGAAACCAGGAAGATGGTCAGTTAAATTTGCGGGCTAATTACACGGGTAAGTGGATTCGCGGTGCTACCACTGATATCGGAGCATCGTATCAGTACGGAAATATTTTAAACCTTGATACCATGGATGAAGGCGATATGACTGCTTATGCGGTCCATTTGCGGCATATCCAGGGTGACTTTAAGGTTGAACTACAATATACCGATTTTGATTATGATTTGGCTGCGCCAGAAGGGCAGGCCACCGACCGTGTTGCATTGTCTTCATTTACATTTCCTTTCTTAATGGCATCAGAAGGCAAGAGTTATGTAGCAAACCTGGTTTATTCAATTCCTTATCAGTTTGAAGCAGTTTCTGATGTGAGCTGTTATAGTGAATACAGCCGGGTAGACAGCGATGTCGCCGCTGCAAAAAAATCCTCTTTGTGGACAAACGGTTGCAGCTTTGGCTGGGATAAACTATTTGTTTACGTAGACAGCATTCAAGGCGAAAACATGTGGTTTGCTGGTGGCCCCGGCGTAGCTCTTGATTTGGGTGGCCTGCAAGACACCACACATCGCTTGAACATCAGTCTGGGTATTTACTTCTAAGGGACATAACTATGAAAAAAATCGCACTCATCCTTTTTACACTCTTATTGCTACCCAGCCAAAGCTGGGCACACGCATGGTTAAAACTGCGTATTGCCACTACCGAATACCCTCCGTTCACATCGACTGAAATGGAGCACGACGGTTATATTAATCATATTACGCGTCAGGCTTTTCTGGAGGCCGGTGTGGTAGTTGAGTTCACTTCTATGGCTTGGGAAGATGCTCTTAAAGCCACGCTGGATGGTAAATATGATGCAGTTTCATACGGAAACTTTGTCCGAACGCGTGAAGACGAATTTTGGCACAGTAAACCCATTACCGCTGAAAACCTCGTATTTTTAAGCCGTAAAGACAGTGGTATTGATATGTGGGAAACCCTGGGTGATTTGAAAGCTCATACGATGGGAATGACAGAAGGGTATCTTTACACTGATGAGCTAAGTAAATACATAAAAGATAATGAATCTGTTGCAACAAGAAAAACAGACAAAGACAATATCAATGCGCTTTTAAACGGTGATATCGATATATTCCCTATCGATGAGTTGACTGGCTGGTATTTATTGCAAAGCGAATTTAGTAAAGAACAACGTCGTGAATTACACCACGTACAACCTTTTATCTCTACTATAACCACACATCTGTTGGTCCCTAAAGATCAGCAAGACAGTCGCCTGGTTCTGGAGTTATTCAATCGTGGTATTGAACAACTTACATTAGATGGAAAGATGCAGCGTTTCAAACGTTTGCTCAAACAAGGTTTTTACCAAAACCCTCAAAAGCCGGTTAATTACGACAGACGTTAAACGTTTTTTGTGAAAACGAAGAAACAACCAACGCAATAGTATCAAAAAGGGCCAGCTAAATATTAGCTGGCCCTTTTTTCTCGCTTAAAAAAGCGAGCACAAATTGGAGCGTTAATTAAAAATGCTTTAGCGCTGTTGTGCCAGCCACTGGTCAAGCTTGTTACCAAACGCTTGTTTTTCAGTGCCAGAGAGGGCGGCTGGTCCACCGGTTTGTATTCCGCTACTGCGTAATGTATCCATAAAGTCCCGTACATTTAATCGTGATTTTATATTTTCGCGAGTAAATAGCTCACCCCGGGGGCTTAACGCCAGGCAGTTTTTGCTGATAACTTCATCTGCCAAAGGAATGTCAGAGGTAATAACCAAATCACCAGACTCACAGCGCTGAACAATCTCATCATCGGCGACGTCAAAACCTTGAGTCACCTGCATAAAATTCACATACTTAGAAGCAGGTGTACGAATGTAATGGTTGGCTACTAATGTAACTTGTATCTTTGTTCGCTGTGCGGCCCGAAATAAAATATCTTTAATCGCGACCGGACACGCATCTGCATCAACCCAAATTTGCACGTGGTTCCTCCTGTTTTTTATAATTTTACACTAAGGCGGAGTTTACTGCAGGTAGTGGGTTATTTTGAACATTATATTTACTGCGAACGGTCGGTTACTGCGCTTTTGCCGAACGTCGCGAAGAATACATTGCCATTTTCAGAATAAAAACAGGTGCCAAATACATTACCAAACCATAAATTCCAGCAAACGCGGCGTAATCTGGCTTTTGCAGTATTGAAATAGCAATAACTATAGCAAGCGCTGCGTTTTGAATTCCCACCTCTATACAAAGTGATCTGGCCTGTCGAACATTCGCTTTGCTAATAAATCCACAGCTCCACCCGATTAAGCAGGAGCCAAAACTGAGTATGGTTGCACACACGATTACAAACGCGCCGTAACGAGTAAGTATCGTCCATTGAGTGACCAAAATAGTAATGACCAGTAATACTAAAAAGATTAATGAAAATCTTCGACACCATGGCTCAAGCCGAATTGCAATCGCCGGTTGCGCTTCTCTGATAAACATCCCCAGCATAACCGGTAATAATGCAATAATCAGTATTCCGCGGGTAACCCCAGACACATCTATGCTACCGACATCTTGCCCGGTAAATGCCCACAAAGACAGGCCTAATATAACCGGAGTTGTTACGATACAAATCAAAGTAGATAACGCAGTTAAAGTAACAGATAATGCCATATCAGCTTTCAATAGCTGGCTCATTACATTAGAGGTAGTGCCCCCCGGGCATGCTGCCAACAACATTACCCCCACCGCTAAACTTGGCGATAGTGACAAGATACTGGCCAGCAAAAATGCTAAGGCGGGCATAAAAAGCAGCTGACCTGCTAAGCCTGCGGTTATAACCCAGGGAAATTTTAATAAATGTCGGAAATTTCCAGGTTTTAAACCCAGGCCGATGCCCAACATGACGAAAGCCAAAGCAAGCGGTAGAAAAACTTGAGTAAGTAGCGAATTTTCCATAGGTTCGATTTATACCGCTATTTTAAAAAGCTGTCATCCCGCGCCAGTATGGCTTGATACATAGGTTGAAAATTACCCCATGTTACTAAATCCGAGGCATTCATAGCCCGCGTTTTTCGCGCGGTTTCTGAGTCTATACAGCGTAATTTACCAGCAGCCTGAGCCAATAGCTGGCTATGACAACAGCTATCCAGCATAACAAAGTTCGCCGCAGCCGCATCTACACTACTACCTACGGTAAGTAATCCATGGTTTTGTAAGACCGCCGCAATATTATTGTCCAGGGCCTGGGCTATTTTTTCACCTTCTTCAGTGTCAGCCACCACTCCACCAAAATGACTGAACATAATATGATTTTCATAAAACATACACGCATCTTGGGAAATAGGCGCTAACTTTTCTCCTAAGGCTGCGAAGGCGCGACCATACACGCTATGCGCATGGGCCACAGCATTAATGTGAGGGTAGGTAGCATGAATTCGAGAATGAATAGCAAATGCAGCACTATTAATAGGTCGGGCACCCTCTACTATCTCGCCAACGTGGGAGACCCTGACTAAGTCAGAAGCTTTGATCAATGAAAAGTGCATACCTACCGGATTAACCCAGAAGGTTTCTGGGTCAATACAGTCGCGCAATGAAATATGTCCTGCTAATCCCTCATCAAAACCGTAATAAGAAAAAACCCTGAAAGCAGCAGCTAGACGTTGTTTTTCATAACATTGACGCTGATGACTATCGTCAAATTCGGGTGTATCAAATAAAGTAAATTTATCGCTACCCATCGTCAGCTTTTGTTGCATACTTTTTTCAGACATGACATTTCATCCATAACACAAAACCGAAATTATAGAGTACGCAACATAAGGATAAATAAAAGTGATTATTGTAAATGGATTGTAATAAGTCTGAGGCATAGTAAAGAAGGTATCTGCAGCATAACGCAATCAGCTTTTTTTAATCTTTAAACTTTTCTTTACCTCAGGGTAAATAGACAGGGGTGGCTCAGGGGGGATTATTGAAGTCGGTTAAAATTAACACCACCCAGAACATATTTGATGTCTATATGTAAAAGATAAGAACAAGGCAAAGAATACAAGCAACATCCTCGGCATGCTTTTCGGTTTATGCCTTAAGCAAACTCAGTGCGTGTCTGCTTTGTGACAACAGGTGAGGGTTAATTTTCCAGTGACTGGGGCTCCAACCTTTCAAAAAACGTAAAAAGTCAGCACAGGCAAACGGGTATAATGCGCGCCACTCATTGATAATGCGTTCACTATCACAGTCATGTTTGTTAAGTGCAGCCGCTAATGCATCAAAATAAATATCGAGACAATATTCATAATGGTTGGCCTGGTCCTTTTGACTTAACGCGCTCCCCATAAAATAGGCTATATCCACAATTCCTGCGCCTGCGCCTACATACTGAAAATCGACAGCGGCTACCTTGCCTGCAGAATCATCAAAACAAAAGTTAGCTACCTTTGCATCGCCATGAATCAGCGTTTTGGCTGTTGCCTGTTGTAAAGTAATATCAATTTTAGTCGCTGCGTCTTTTAACGGGCCTTCTTCCATAGCCTGTAATTCGGCCGAACGAGTAGCCAAATGCCAGTATGCCCCTTGCGGCCATAACTTTTCAGAAGAGCAAGTGTAGAAATCAGCATGAAAACGGGCAAGCCATTGAAGAACACTGATGCTTTGGTTTACCGACAGTTGTTCATGCCTATTACTGTAACCACGCCCATTCAGATCTTCAAGAATTGTGATAAAACCTTTTTGGGTATGCGAACACGCAATAAGCTTAGGAACATCGGCTTTTGTAATCCTTGCATACTGTTGATAAAAAGATTGTTCAACAAGATATGACGTTAACTTTCGCTGATGACTATGTTGATCACTCCACCCTTTGTGGTGAGAGGACGGACGGGTAGGGGTTACTACTTTTGCCACGCGGTAACCCGGGTGATTTTTAGAACGAAATCGAAAACACTGGCCGTAACCGCTCCATAATGTCTGAAGCAACGTACAGTCAAACAATTCGTCGTCGCCAAGTAATTTGGCAACCTGGCTTTTTAGATTAGGATCAACCTACGGTGACACAACAAAAAAAGCTCATAGTTAAACTATGAGCTTTTTACCTGTCTTATTTACAGAGAGTCACTACTAGCGGGCTTTGCCATGGGCGCAGACGCTTTCGATTTGCTTTGCGCTATAACCGCAGAGCGTCCCGACGTATCTATACCAGGACGCGCGTTGCTGTTTCGTGCAGTAAGCTCAACCTCTTTAAACTGGTCGTTGATTGGCGTGGGTGATGCCATAGGATGCGAAGCGTTCAATTTGCCCCGACTGCTGGCCATCACAACACCCTCGACCGGCTGCGATTTCACTGTTGCGGTTTTTTGTGTCTGAGCAACTTCAGGTTGAGGTTGCTCAGCCGCGGGCGCCTGGGCTTTCGCACTTTCACGCTCTGCGGTATTACTTACCGTAGTGTCTGTTTTTTGCTGCTCACCAGACGTGGCGGCCGGCGCTGTAGTTGTAGTGCTAGCATTTGAGTCATCATCAGATTGAGCATCAGAGTCATCTTCAACGGTTGCAGGAGCGGTAGATTTCTGGTCAACCATTGCAGCCTCGACAGGCGCTGCTACGTTTTCAGCAGGCGACTCAGAAGCTTTTTCATCAGCGTCAACATTGTCAGTTGTAGATTGATCGTTACTGCTATCGGCGCGGCTCTGGACTTTTTGATCAGTTTCTTCCTGAGTTTTGGTTTCAGACCTGACAGAAGATTCAGACTCATTTGAATGCATACCTTCAACGCGGTATTTTTCACGCGGCTTTTGCGCAAAGCTGGTTGTTGCCTTTTGTTCTGGCATGACCTCCGGCTCTTTACTTTCGGTTTGCTCCGATGGTGCGTCGAACTCTTCACTGTCAAGACGCGATGGTTGCTCTACAGGCTGTGCAATAGTCTCATTAATATCAGAGCGAGGTTGTTCTGCTACTGAACTGCCACTTAATTGCGAAGCATCGTCCGCAGACGTGGTTGTATTTGATACCCGATCTTCGGCAATAGGACGTGGTTGTTGTTCTACCACTGGAGCTGATTGTGCTGCCCCATTATTGTCATACGTTGAATCGTTATCGTTTTGCTCTTTTTTGCGGCGTTGGCCGGCAGCACGAACATGACGAGGAGAACGACGGCTGCGGCTACGATTGCCATTACCTTCTCGTTTGCTCTCGTCACCAAACTCTGACTGGCCGTTATTGCCTGTGTCATTGAATTGTTCCTGGTCGACAGATGTGCTGTTTTGTTGCCTGGTGTCTTTTGATTCAGTTGGCTTAGCCGCTTCGCTTTTTGGTTGAGACGTAGTTGTCCCATCTTGAGGCGAGGTCTGGTTATCAGCATTTGCTGAATCATGTGTTTTATCAGAGTTGCTGTCTACGCGGACACTACGGCGCATATCACGGCGCTTACGGCGCTCGGCTAATTGCTTTTTCTTCGGTGCGCTCTGAGTTTCTTTATTATCTACGGTATCAGCTTTGGGCGATACCTCAGTGGTTTTGTTTTCGTGTTTTACTTCTGCTTTGTCTTCACGAGGTTTGCGGGGTTTACGATTTGCCTGAGCATTCTTCGGACGACGTTCGTTCTGCCCTTGAGCTTTGTTGCCCTGGTTTTGGTTTTCGTCACGTTCGCTTTGTTCGCCCTGACGGCCCCGGCGCTGTTTATTGTTGCGAGGTTTACGATTACGTTGATCATGTTGATTACGCGAACGCGAGTGTTGTGATTTTGATTCGCTGGTCTGCGTACCAGTATCAGATTCTTGCTTTGAATCGTCAGAGCCTAACAAACCTTTTAACCATTTCGACAGCTGGCCCAGCAATGACGTAGACGTATCTTTTTGCTGTGCTTTTGGTTGAGTCTGTGGTTTGGCTGGAACGACTGGTGCTGCATCAGGCGCCACCATCCCTTTTATTGCCGGCTCTTCGCGCTTAACCACTGCAGCGGCAGGTTTATCGGTCTCTGAGCCTTTAGCTTCAAGCAAAGAAACATCATAACTGGCATCTTTAAGTATTTCTTCGGGGCGGCGGCGATTTACTTCGTAATGAGGCGTTTCTAAATTCGCATTTGGAATAATTAGTAAATTAACATCGTGGCGTTTTTCAATGACATTTACCGAACTACGTTTTTCGTTAAGCAAATAAGTGGCGACCGGTACCGGCAGCTGCGCCTCAATTTGTCCAGTATTATCTTTAATGCTTTCTTCTTCCATAATACGAAGAATTGAAAGCGCTAACGACTCGGTGCCTCGAATTGTACCGTGACCAGAACAACGAGGACATACATGATGGCTTGACTCACCTAATGAAGGGCGTAAACGCTGACGCGACATTTCAAGCAAACCAAAGCGTGAAATACGTCCCAGCTGTACGCGGGCACGATCAGAGCGTACGGCTTCTTTCAAGCGGTTTTCAACTTCGCGTTGATGGCGAACCGGGGTCATATCGATAAAGTCGATAACCACCAGGCCCCCGGCATCGCGTAAGCGCAGTTGCCGCGCAATTTCATCGGCAGCTTCAAGGTTAGTATTTAATGCCGTTTCTTCAATATCGCCGCCTTTGGTAGCACGGGCAGAGTTGATGTCAATTGAGGTAAGTGCTTCAGTGGGGTCGATAACAATAGAGCCGCCTGAAGGAAGACGAACTTCACGCTGAAATGCTGATTCAATCTGGCTTTCTATTTGATAATGACTAAACAACGGGACATCGCCGTCGTACTTTTTAACGCGATTAGCAAAGTCGGGGCGAACCAATTGGATGTGCTGCAGGGCTTGTTCAAAAATAGCGGATTTGTCGACCAGTATCTCGCCTATATCACGACGCAGATAGTCGCGGATGGCGCGAACAATAACATTGCTTTCCTGATGAATAAGAAAGGGCGCAGAGCGTTTTTCAGCTTCTTCGCGCACCGCTTCCCAGTGTTTGAGCAATACGCGCAAATCCCAGTCTAACTCTTCATAAGATTTTCCCACACCCGCGGTACGTACAATCAAACCCATACCATCTGGAATATCCAGCTTACTAAGCGCTTGTTTTAACTCAGTACGCTCATCACCTTCTATACGACGGCTAATTCCACCCGCTCTGGGGTTATTAGGCATAAGTACCAGATAACTGCCGGCTAAAGATAAAAAGGTGGTCAGCGCCGCGCCTTTTTGGCCTCGTTCTTCTTTGTCGATTTGGATGATGACTTCCTGGCCTTCTTTGATCGCATCCTTGATATTAGGACGGCCATCAAATTTATAACCTTTAGGAAAATAAGTGCGGGCAATTTCTTTTAGCGGTAAAAAACCATGACGTTCAGCGCCATAGTCAACAAAAGCGGCTTCCAGGCTAGGTTCTACACGGGTGATTTTGCCCTTGTAGATATTGGCTTTTTTTTGCTCGTGGCCAGGACTTTCGATGTCCAAATCATACAAGCGCTGTCCATCAACAAGCGCTACGCGCAACTCTTCTTGTTGAGTTGCATTAATTAACATTCTTTTCATTGTATCTAACTCTGTATTTTGAACAGCCGCTTAGACACAAAACCAAATTGACATGTGCAAATTTTCACCACAACGCCTCCCGGCATGGTATGAAATTTGTTGTATTGTCGTATTACCCATTATTGCTAATTACCTGAGCTACGTAATGCAGGTGTTATTATTTATTAGCGGGTGTCGGGAACGATGGCCCTTCCAATATTATGTTGTCGCATCGCCTGGCTGTGGTAACACTAACCTTTCAGCCTAAGGCAATTGTCATTTCAATTCTGTTTTGCTAAGCGGCGAACTAGGTGTTTTAGGGCTGCAATATTCTAATGAGTGACAGTTTTAGTACTACCGTCATTAAATTTGCTCATCTCAGGCATTGGATAATAGTATTATGCCGAATCATTACAGCCAATTGATTAACTTTTCAGTTCTTGCTATTTCAACAGCGCACTTAATTTTTTAGGCGCGTTAAAACCTCCTGATTATCGCACCAAAATCTTCAATTAGGCAAGCAAAGTTCTTGGTCAGTAAAAATGCCGGTCTTAATAGCTTAGTTTTCATTCGTCAACCCGGTTCTGATAAGGTTTTCAGGGTGGTTTGTGGAGGGTAAGCGAGCATCAGTAATCTGAGACAGAAACTTTTTTAGGTTCGTGCTGACATTTGTTTTATAATCGGCGCCATGAATAAAGATACCGCTCCTTCAGTTCAGTTTGTCACCATTGATGCCGATGTAGCCGGCCAGCGGGTAGACAACTTTCTTCGCACCCAGTTAAAAGGGGTGCCCAAAAGCATGATTTACCGAATTTTACGTAAAGGTGAAGTTCGGGTGAATAAAGGCCGGGTGAAACCCGAATATAAATTAAAGACCGATGACATTGTGCGCGTGCCTCCAGTCAGAGTGACCGAAGCTGTCGCCCCGGTAAATCCTAAATTAGACAAAGTTGCTACGTTAGAATCGCATATTTTATTTGAAGATGACCGTATTATGGTGATCAACAAGCCTTCAGGTATTGCCGTGCATGGCGGCAGCGGATTAAGCTTTGGACTTATTGAGGGATTGCGCGCGTTACGACCTGATGCCCACTTTATGGAATTGGTGCACCGGCTAGACCGGGATACCTCAGGATGCATCCTTATTGCCAAAAAGCGTTCGGCGTTACGTAATATGCACGAACAGTTACGAATGGGGCAAATGGACAAACGTTATCAGGCGCTTGTGGCCGGAAGCTGGCCACAAAACCGGTTCAAGGTAAAGGCCCCGCTGCGCAAAAATGTATTGCAGTCGGGCGAGCGTTTAGTGAGTGTAAGCGATGACGGCAAGCCTTCAGAAACACGCTACCGTATACTGGAAAATTTTTCGTCAGCAACATTGGTAGAAGCCTCACCCATCACCGGACGAACCCATCAAATTAGGGTGCATTGTTTACATGCCGGTCATCCGATTGCAGGCGATGATAAATATGGTGACACAGCGTTTGACCAGTCTATGAAAAAAGCGGGTCTGAATCGGTTGTTTCTTCACGCTGCCAGTATCCGTTTTCAGCATCCTCAAACCGGCGAGTCAGTTACGTTTAAAGCCCCTTTGGATAAAACATTAGCAACCACGTTGGAGCGGCTAAAATGAAACACTATAAATTAGTCATTTTTGACTGGGACGGGACATTGATGGACTCGGTCGGTAAAATTGTCGAGTGCATGCAGCAGGCTGCAGCGCAGTGCGGCGAGCCAGTACCCAGCGCCGAGCAGGTAGGTAATATCATTGGTATTAGTTTGCATCCTGCGGTGGCGCAGTTGTTTGGGCTCAAAGATGAGCAAAAAATAGAGTCGATAGTTGCCGCTTACAAAACAGCGTACGTGACTAAAGACCAAAGGCCGTGTCCGATGTTTGAAGGCGCGACACAACTTCTTAAAGCTTTGCATAGCAATGGGCGACAACTTGCAGTAGCGACCGGCAAAGCTCGGCGGGGGCTTGATCGCGCATGGCAACATACCGCTACTGGCGATTACTTTGTGGCCTCCCGTACCGCATGTGACGCTCAGTCAAAACCATCCAGTGATATGCTGCAGCAACTGTTAAGTGAAACCGGCGTGGCGGTAGACGAGGCAGTGATGATTGGCGATACGGTATATGACATGCAAATGGCGCAGCAACTTGGAATGGATCGCATAGGTGTTACCTATGGCGTGCATGATTCACAACAATTAAACAACCATATGCCAGTGGCGGTGGTCAACTCTGTACCTGAGTTGCACCGCTATTTATTAGGCTAACGCGTTTTAAATCCATTATTTTGGGTAATGCCGGGTGGTATAATAATGGCTTATTCAGGTTTGCTAGTGGCCAGCGCTAGCAAATCGATGTTGAAGTGTTCAAACATGTCGCGCAGCAACATAACGGGTAACCCAATCAGACTGTTTGGGTCGCGCCCTTCAATACGCTCAAACAATAGCGCACCTAGGCCCTCACATTTAAAACTGCCCGCGCAGTCTAAAGGCTGCTCGTACCTGACATAATCCCGAACGGTATTTTCGGTCAAGCTGCGAAACCATACATGCGTTGTTTCACACGCGCTCATATTCTTGGTTTTGGTGTATAAACTCACCGCAGTATAAAATGAAACCTTGTTGCCCGAACACGCCAGCAACTGAGATTCAGCATTATCGATGGTACCGGGTTTACCCAACAAGCTGAACGAGCGATCGGGGTGGGTCAACACTGCGACCTGGTCAGAGCCAATCGTGATAGCCTCGGGATTCAGACGACCAACTTTAGCGGCTTTTTGTTCAGCCAGTCGCAGCGCAAGTTGCTCACCGGTTTCATCAGGCAAAGGCGTCTCGTCTATGTCCGGAGAACTAGTCTCAGCATGCACACCTAAGCCTGATAACAGCTCACGCCGATAGACTGATGAAGAGGCAAGAATAATTTTTTGCATGTAAAAATGACCAAAGCTGACGAACATGGCGTAAGTCTACTAAGTGCATGTAGCATGTAAAGAAGATTGACGGTTTGCGGTGAAGGTGACTGTGAACAAAATTGCCTGCCGGCGTGGATTAAACCTTTGACACGCATGGCTTGAGACTATAAGATGCGCGCCCTATGCAGAAAGTGAAATTACCTTACCAGGTTGATCCGGTTAAAAGCGCTGTCAAACGCTCTGATTATGAGGGTGTTATTGCCAGCAAAGATATGCCACGTTTACAGGGTGCTGTAGTTAGCTGCGCTGAATGGGTGGACGCCGAAGTACAGTTTGAAAAAGACGCGCAGGGTCTTACTGTTTTTCACGGCCATCTTAAAACGCAGGTATCACTGATGTGTGAGCGGTGTAACGGTGAATTTGATCATTCACTTGATATCGATTTTTGTTTCAGCCCAGTGCAGGGGCAGGACCAGGCCGATACGTTACCCGAAGCTTACGATCCGGTAGAGGTCAACGACCATGGAATCGTCGATTTATTTCAAGTACTTGAAGACGAATTGATTATAGCACTGCCTATTGTACCCCTTCATGCAGAGGAGGTGTGCCCAGTAGGTCAGGAAGATATGACATTTGGTAAAATCGAACCGGAACAAGAGCGTCCAAATCCGTTCGCGGTTTTGAAAGAACTTAAGCAAGACCAGGAGTAAGTTATGGCCGTACAAAAAAATCGTAAAACGCGTTCAAAGCGTGGTATGCGTCGTTCACACGATGCATTGACATGCGAGACTTTGTCTGTCGATTCAACGTCAGGTGAAACGCATCGTCGTCATCACGTGACCGCTGATGGTTACTACAAAGGCAAAAAGGTTATCGAACGTTAATAACGTTTGGTGACATATTTTGTCTCAGCTAACCATAGCGTTAGATATTATGGGGGGCGATCATGGTCCCCCAGTTATCCTTTCAGCTGCCCTCAAGGCGATTCGCCTACATTCTGACTTTAATTTTATACTTTGCGGTAACCGCGAGTTGATTGATGTTCAATTGCGCTCATTATCTCAATCTGAACGCGCCCGCGTGACGGTACGTCACTGCGACGATATTATTTTGATGTCTGATTCGCCCGCCCAGGCTTTACGTCAGAAAAAAGATTCCTCGATGCGCCGCGCCATTGAAGCGGTACAAAGTAAGCAGGCTGATGCCTGCGTAAGTGCCGGCAACACCGGTGCACTCATGTGTCTGGCCTATTATTTAATCAAGACTCTACAGGGCGTTGATCGGCCTGCACTGGTTTCGTTTATGCCTACGGCAGGACATCATCGGGTATTATTGCTTGACCTGGGCGCCAATGTTAACTGTACCTCCGAAGCGTTGTTTCAGTATGCGGTGATGGGCTCAGTCCTTGCCGAACACATGCTGGGTAAGAAAACCCCCAGAGTTGCGTTATTAAATGTTGGCGAAGAAGATATAAAAGGCAACCCCCTGGTAAAACTTGCAGATGAATATTTACGCAATGTTCCGGCCCTTAACTACATTGGGTATGTGGAAGGCGGAGATATTTTTACCGACTACGCAGACGTGGTGGTGACCGATGGTTTTACCGGCAACATTGCTCTGAAATCCAGCGAAGGCTTAGCCAAACTCGTGATTAATGAGGTTAAAAAACAGTCGTCACGTAATTTCGGCTCACGTTTAATGGCCCGAATTGCCTTACCATTACTGAAATCTATCTATAATCGTGTGAACCCCGACCAGTATAATGGTGCCAGTCTGATAGGATTGCGCGGCATTGTAGTAAAGAGTCACGGAAACGCTTCAGCCGACGCATTTTATTATGCAATTTTACAGGCTATGCAGGAAGCGCGTTTACGTGTTCCCGAACAAATAAAAAGTAAAATAGAAACGGTATTGTTGGAGCAACTTTGAGTAACTATTCACGAATTATTGGAACCGGCAGTTATTATCCCAGCGAAGTGCGTACCAACGCAGACTTAGAGGTTATGGTAGATACCACCGATGAGTGGATTACCGATCGCACTGGTATCAAAGAGCGCCGACTAATCGGAGCCGACGAAACGGCGGCAACCATGGGTGCGCAAGCCAGTAAAAAAGCCCTGGAAGCAGCGGGTTTGACTGCCCAGGATATAGACATGATTGTGTGTGCCACCACCAGTGGCCGCTATTCTTTACCTAGTACCGCTTGTGAAATACAGCAAGAATTGCAGGTAGACAACATTCCGGCTTTTGATGTGGCCGCAGCGTGTGCCGGTTTTTGCTACGCCCTTAGTGTTGCTGACCAATATGTTAAGTCGGGCATGGCCAAAAGAATTCTGGTTATCGGTACCGACTGTCTCAGCCGTTTGATAGACCCGGCAGATCGCACTATGGTGATTTTATTTGGTGATGCTGCTGGGGCAGTGATTATCGAAGCCAGTGAAGAGCCCGGAATCTTATCGACCCATATTCAGGCTTCAGGAAAATACAAAGACCTGTTGTATGTTGGTAACCCAACGCGTGGTGACGAAGAGTCTGTTCATGCCAATTGGGGTTCCATGAAAGGTAATGAAGTATTCAAAGTAGCGGTGACAAAACTTTCGCAATTGGTTGAGCAGACATTAGCCGCCAACAACATGGATAAGTCAGAGCTAGACTGGTTGGTACCTCATCAGGCAAACTTCAGAATTATTAAAGCCACGGCCAAAAAGCTCAATATGCCTCTTGATCAGGTGGTAATGACATTAGAGAATTATGGCAATACTTCTGCCGCTACAGTGCCTACAGCACTGGATACCGCAATACGTGACGGTCGAATTCAACGGGGGCAGAACCTATTGCTTGAGGCCTTTGGCGGGGGGTTCGCCTGGGCCTCTGCACTGGTTAAATATTAAGTAATTTTAAAAGATTAGCAAAAAAGGATTAACTATGACTCGTACAGCCTTTGTATTTCCGGGCCAGGGTTCCCAGACACCAGGAATGCTAAAAGAGTTAGCTCAAAGCTACCCCGAGGTAGAAAAAACGTTTAATGAAGCGTCACAGGCGCTAGGGTACGATTTATGGGATGTCGTGCAAAACGACTCTAACAACAAATTAAACGAAACCCATGTGACTCAGCCGGCTTTACTGACCGCCAGTGTGGCAATTTTTCGGGTGCTGCAACAGCAAGGTATCACTGCCGACTTCATGGCAGGCCACAGCTTAGGTGAATATTCAGCATTAGTGTGTGCGGGCACCTTAGAATTCCCGGCAGCAGTTAAGCTGGTTGAAGCCCGTGGTCAGTTTATGCAACAGGCTGTACCAGCCGGTGCAGGGGCCATGTTTGCCATTATTGGCTTAGACGATGACAAGATTCGTGATATTTGCCAGCAAACAGCAATTTCGACGGGTGAAGTGGTCGCCCCGGTAAATTATAACTCGCCCGGACAAGTCGTTATTGCAGGTGAAAAAAGCGCAACATCACAGGCCGCCCAGGCGTGCAAAGACGCTGGTGCCAAACGAGCATTACCGTTATCTGTAAGTGTTCCTTCACACTGTGAACTGATGCGTCCTGCCGCAGACAAGCTTGAAGAAGCGTTAGAAGCACTTACCCTCAATACGCCTGAAGTAGATGTGGTCAATAATGTTGACGTACGGGTAGAGCAGGATGTAGCGAAAATTCGTGATGCGCTGATACGCCAGCTTTACTGTCCGGTTCAATGGACCGACAGCGTAAAGTATTTGGCCAGCCAAAACGTAGAACGAATTATTGAAGTTGGTCCGGGCAAAGTACTTACCGGATTAATCAAGCGCATAGATAAAAGTATTCAGGCGGTGGCGGTAAATACGCCAGCTTCGCTTGAAACACTATAAAATAATAGCAAGGATTTGATATGTCGGAACTTACAGCCAAAATTGTATTGGTGACCGGAGCCAGCCGAGGCATTGGCAAAGCTATTGCGTTAGAATTAGCCAGTCAGGGCGCAACAGTCTATGGCACCGCCACTAGTGATAAGGGCGCTGAGGCCATTAGTGACTATTTACATGCATCTGGAGGTAAAGGGTTGCGCTTAAATGTCACCGAGACTGACTCTGTAAATGCGGTGCTGCAAACGATCAAAGACGAAGCTGGCGGTGTAGATATATTGGTTAATAATGCCGGTATAACCCGCGATAATCTGCTAATGCGCATGAAAGATGATGAGTGGCAGGATATCATTAATACTAATTTAAATTCGATTTTCAGCTTGTCGAAAGCTGTTTTACGCGGCATGATGAAGAAAAAGCATGGGCGTATCGTTAATGTTGGCTCTGTAGTGGGTAGTTCAGGTAATCCTGGACAGGCTAATTATGCAGCAGCAAAGGCGGGCGTTATTGGCTTTAGTAAATCATTGGCACGTGAAGTAGCATCTCGCGGCATTACTGTTAATGTTGTGTCCCCGGGCTTTATAGATACTGACATGACGAAAGCCTTGTCAGATGACCAGCGCGAGGCAATTGCAAAAGATATTCCCACCAATCGCCTTGGTCAGCCTGAAGAAATCGCCAAGACCGTCGCATTTTTAGTGAGTGACGGTGCAGCTTACATTACTGGCGAAACTATTCATGTTAATGGCGGTATGTATATGAACTAAGACGTCGATAGACGTTTTTAGTTATTATAAACCGTGCATTATTTTAGTAAATGTGAAAAAATTGTTTAATAATTTTTAGTTCGTTGCTGGTTAGACCAGCCAATTAGTTGGCTCTGGTGCTTGCAAGAGGTAGTCTTGCAAAATAAACTAGCGACAGTTTTTATATCTAGTTACGTTAAGGGAAACCTAGAATTATGAGTAACATCGAAGAACGCGTTAAAAAGATCATCATCGAACAGCTTGGCGTGAAAGAAGAAGAAGTAAAACCTGAAGCCTCTTTTGTTGACGATTTGGGCGCGGATTCACTTGATACTGTAGAGCTGGTTATGGCTCTGGAAGAAGAATTCGACACTGAAATTCCAGATGAAGAAGCTGAAAAAATTACTACTGTTCAATCTGCTGTTGATTACATCAACGCAAACAAAGACGCGTAAGCCTCTTATTTAGCAAAACGGCTCTTTCGAGCCGTTTTTTTCTGTATTCCTACCTTAATTCCAATGCGAGGGCTTTTTGTGACAAAACGTCGCGTAGTGGTTACTGGTCTTGGCATGTTGTCTCCATTAGCGCAATCGGTTGATGAAACCTGGCGCAAACTGCTTGCTGGCGAAAGCGGCATCGGTGAGATAACCCACTTCGATTGCAGTGACTATTCCACTCGTTTTGCCGGTCAGGTTGATAATTTTGACCCGCAAGAGTACATCGATAAAAAAGAAGCGAAAAAAATGGATCGGTTTATTCAGCTGGGTATTGCAGCTGGTAAGCAGGCTCTGTCGGATTCTGGTTTGAAGATTAATGCAGACAACGCAGCACGCGTTGGCGTTGCAATTGGTTCTGGCATAGGCGGCCTGGAACTGATTGAGCAAAATCATCAAAAATTGCTGAAAAGTGGACCCAAAAGGGTTTCTCCATTTTTTGTTCCGTCTACTATTACGAATATGATTTCTGGTTTTCTTTCTATAATGGAAGGATTGAAAGGGCCAAACCTTAATGTGGTTACGGCCTGTACCACAGGGGTTCATAATTTAGGTATTGCGGCACGTACCATCGCTTATGGCGATGCAGATGCGATGTTAGCCGGTGGGGCAGAAGCCTCAATTACCCCCTTAGCTTTGGCAGGTTTTGCGTCAGCACGCGCGCTGTCAGCACGTAATGACTCGCCCCAGGCAGCCAGCCGCCCATGGGATACTGACCGTGACGGTTTTGTTATGGGCGAAGGTGCCGGGGTGGTCATGCTTGAAGAGTATGAGTCGGCTAAAGCACGCGGGGCAAATATCTACGGTGAGCTTGTTGGCTTTGGTATGAGCGGCGATGCACATCATATGACCTCACCGCCAGAAGATGGCGAAGGGGCCGCTGCGGCTATGGAAAACGCTGTGAACGATGCTGGCATTGATAAAACGGCAATTGGATATATTAATGCGCATGGTACATCGACTCCGGCTGGTGATAAGGCTGAAGTTGCTGCGGTTAAGCGTGTCTTTGGCGCTCATGCAAACAACCTGTTGGTCAGTTCGACTAAATCAATGACAGGGCATTTGTTGGGGGCGGCTGGTTCGGTCGAAGCAATCTTCACCCTGCTGGCTTTGCGAGACAAAATTGCGCCGCCGACCATTAACCTTGATAATCCAGATGAAGGCTGTGATTTGGATTTTGTTGCCCATAAAGCAAAAGAATTTAATTCTGACTATGCATTGTGTAATTCATTTGGATTTGGCGGTACCAATGGTACATTGATTTTCAAAAAGTTGTAATCTTTAGCCAGTATGAATAAAAAGCAGCTTTAGAGCTGCTTTTTTTGTAGGTGACGATTTACTTAGCTATGCGGCGATTATTGCCATTGATATACTTAGTTTCTTGTTAGCAGAGGGGTCTTTCAGCGTGACTGAATTTGCTATTAATGACCGGGCAGCAAATTATGGCGACGGTCTGTTTTCTACGATGAAAGTACAGCGACAGCAGGTTGCGCTGTACGAGCGTCATATTGCCCGTTTACTTCATGACGCTTATCGCTTAGGGCTAACCCTTGATGAGCAATCATTACGACGTGAAATTCTTGAACAAGCCAAACAACTTGCAGAAGGTACATTAAAGGTACTTATTAGCGCGGGGGAAGGGGGTCGCGGGTATGCTCGTACCCATCTTAATCGTCCTGGGTTGCATTGTTCATTTTCGCCGCTGCCAGACTATTATTCAGGTTGGCAAAGCAATGGGATTACGCTGGGGATCAGCAATATAGCGTTAGCCAGACAACCTCTTTTAGGTGGTTTGAAGCACACAAACCGGCTAGAACAGGTATTAATAAAACAAGCGATTCCCGATGATGTTGATGATGTTTTGGTATGTGATGAGCAGGGTTGCCTGGTAGAAGCAAGCGCTGCAAATGTATTCTGGCAGACCGGAAATCGTTGGTATACTCCGCAAATAAATCAATGTGGAGTGGCAGGGGTGATGCGTAGTTTTGTTATTGATCAGCTAAGTGGCGACAACATGGCTTTTGAAGTAGGACGTTATAATCTTCAGAGTTTGCAACATGGAAAATGTGTGTTTATCTGTAATGCACTCATGCAAATTGTACCGGTTCACACATTACGATTGGCGGACAATACATTACGTTTCAGTGTCGCCCCGGTCACACAAATGTGGCACAAATGGCAAGCAGCTTATCAGGGTGAGTATGGCAGTCTTTAAAACAATATTTATTGCGTTATTTATAGGCGTACTGTGTTTGGTGGCGGGCGGATATTATATGGCTCAAGAGCTGTCAGCACCGCTTAAATTGAATTCGCCACAACTTATTACTATAGAAAAGGGCAGCTCAGCCCATCAAGTGGTTGCCAAGCTTGAACAACGTGATGCATTGCCGGTAAACACCTTAGTAATCAAACTCGGGATGAAAGCCGGTATGCTTAGCTCCGGTGTGAAAGCAGGAACTTACTGGCTAGAGCCTGGTATGAATTTAGAAGCTGCGCTCGAACGTTTCAGTCAGGCAGACGAAGCTCAGTTTTCAGTCAGCCTGATAGAGGGACTCACCCTTGCTCAGTGGCAGCAATCGTTACAGCAGCATCCCAATATTAAAGATGACTTAACCGCCGACACCCTCAGCCAGCTTAAGGCAAAGTGGCAGAAGACATTTTCGGTTGCGCCTTTGTCGCTAGAAGGATTATTTTTAGCAGATACCTATCACTTTACGCACCACACCCGGGCTTCGGTAATATTACGCAGAGCAATGCAGGCAATGAGTGATTATTTGACCTCTCAATGGCAGCAAAGGGCGGTCAACTTACCGTACGATTCACCTTATGAGGCGCTTATTCTGGCTTCAATTATTGAAAAAGAAACCGCGGTACCTGCCGAGCGTGGCGAAATAGCCGGGGTGTTTGTTAACCGTTTACGTTCTGATATGCGTCTGCAAACCGATCCTACCGTTATTTATGGAATAGGTGAGTCGTTTGATGGCAACATTACCCGGGCACATTTGCGCCAAAAAAACGCCTACAACACATATGTAATTAAAGGTTTACCGCCCACCCCAATTGCTATGGCAGGACGCGCCGCAGTGACAGCAGCATTACAGCCGGCTGGTACCGATGCGCTTTATTTTGTAGCAAAAGGTGATGGCTCGCATCAGTTTTCTCAAACACTTCAGCAGCACAATGCTGCCGTACGCAAATATCAGCTTCAAAACAGGTAAATTTATGCAAGGCAAGTTCATCGTAGTAGAAGGCCTGGAAGGAGCCGGTAAAAGTTCGGTAATCGACCTGATTGTAGCGCGTTTAAAAAAAGCTAAAATAAACTGTATAACCACTCGCGAGCCTGGCGGAACACCTATGGCAGAAGCCATTCGCGAATGCGTAAAACAGCCTTGGCAGGAACAGGTGGCCGAAGAAACAGAGCTGATGCTGATGTATGCAGCCAGAAAACAATTAATGGTTAACCAGATATTACCTGCATTGGCTTCAGGACAATGGGTTGTTGGCGATCGACATGATTTATCTTCGCAAGCCTACCAGGGTGGAGGCAGACAAATTTGTGTCAAAACCATGCAGATGTTGAGTGATATCACTCTTAACGGGTTTAAACCCTGCCTGACGTTGTATTTAGATGTTCAGCCAGAAGTTGGACTTGAACGCGCAAAAGGGCGGGGCGCGTTAGACCGGATTGAGTTATCCGGACTGGCATTTTTCGAACGAACCCGTCAGCGTTATCTTGAATTAGCCGCAGCCGATAAGCGAATTATCACAATTGATGCTATGCAACCTATAGAGCAGGTACATGCTAATGTCGTTGCCACAGTAGAAAATTTTTTAACATGCTAATTCCAGACTGGCTTTTATCACGTTATGAAAAACTTATTCGCAGGTTGCAAGCGGGGCGTTTGCATCATGGTTTGCTATTAACCGGACCGGCAGGTATAGGCAAACATGTGCTGGCACGTGAGCTGGCTAAGACTATTCTATGCAAAAACAATAGTACCACTGGTGCCTGTGGACAATGTCAGGCCTGCTTGCTTTACGAAGCAGGAAGTCATCCTGATATGGCTGAATTGGTCAGCGATAAACAACTTGGCGTTGACGCCATACGTCAGGGTATCGGGCGGCTTAATTCAACGGCGCAATTAAGTGGCAATAAGGTTCTGGTTATTCCAAAAGCTGAAAAAATGACTGAAGCAGCCGCTAATGCTTTGCTCAAAACACTGGAAGAACCCACTAATAATACGTTCATTCTATTGCTGACTAATCGACCCCAACAGTTGCTCGCCACTATTGTAAGTCGCTGTGAAAAACACATATTTCCAGCGCCAGTGACAGCGGATGCTTTAAAATGGTTAGAACAACAGGGTGTTAAAGATGCCTCTGAAGCATTGCTGCATGCCTATGGGGGAGCCCCTTTTGCTATTGTCGAGTCACTTCACCAAGACAAAGGTTTAGAGTATCGCGCTTTTACTGAAGGTTTAGACTCGTTGCTGGCAGGTAGTAAAGACGCAGTCTCGTTATCCATAGATTGGCAGGAACATGCTGAACGGGTAGTCGGCTGGTTGCAACAATACATGCATAGCCAGTGTATAAAGTACCCCGATAAACAAACAATACACTTATATGAAGCCTGTACCCAGGCTCGCAAAATATTGCAAAATCCGGGTATCAATAAATCCATGATCCTTAGTTGTTTGTTAGCCGAAATAAAACAAACAGGCTAATTGTTGAAGCCTATCGCTTAGAAGAGGTTATTTTTGTTTGTAGATTCTCACTGTCATTTAGATCGTTTAAAAATGAACGACTCACAACTTATCGATACGCTTAATTTTGCCCGTAACCGTGGTGTAGAGCACTTTTTATGTGTAAGCGTTTCGGTAAAAGATTTTGACGAAATGTACGCTAAGGTAAGTCAATTTGATGATGTTTCAGTAAGTTGCGGTGTACATCCGTTACACCAGGAAGACGCCTGTACTTATCAGGCGTTATTGCAAAAAGCGGCCAAGCCGCAAGTGGTTGCTGTTGGCGAGACTGGCTTAGACTATTTTTACAGTGCTGATACTAAAGAGATTCAGCAGCAGTCGTTTATTGACCACATTAAAGTGGCAAATGCGGTTGAAAAACCGCTGATTATTCATACCCGTGATGCCCGTGAAGATACTATTTCGATGTTAAAGCAATACAAAGCGCCGGCGACCCAGGGAGTATTGCATTGTTTTACTGAGTCACTTGAAATGGCACAAGCTGCTATAGCCATGGATTTTTATATTTCTATCTCAGGTATTGTTACTTTCAATTCTGCGTCAGACTTACAGGAAGTTGTTAAAGCGATTCCACTTGAGCGTTTGCTGATAGAAACAGACTCGCCTTGGTTAGCCCCTGTACCTCACAGAGGTAAACAAAATCAACCAGGGTATGTTGTAGAAGTTGCCGAGTTTGTCGCAAATCTTAAAGGGATCTCGGTGGCCGAGCTGGCGAAGGCCACGACTGAAAATTTCTATCGATTATTCAGCCGTGTCAAATCATCTGCGCAGGTATAGGTTATGTCAGACTGGACCTTACGTTTGACCAAAAGTCTGCATCAGGCCCGCAGTCAGCCCGAGAGCCGGTACTTTCAACTGGCCACCCTGACAGAGGACCTGGTTCCGGCAAATCGTACTGTAGTATTTCGTTATCTGGACAACGTTGACAACGCCTTAGTGGTGGTGGCTGACACGCGTTCTGCTAAATGGTCTGAGCTGTCATTACAACCCAAAGCGTCTGTATGCTGGTATTTTTCGAAAAGCCGGGAGCAATATCGCTTTATTGTGCATGGTGAAGGGTATACCCGCGAGACCGCGCCGGAGCTTATAGACAAACAATGGTCAAAACTTTCGGATGCGGGGCGTAAACAATACTTCTGGGGGCAACCCGGTAGCGTAAAACAAAGTAACGGACCCCTGAGAGTCACTGAAGATATGAGTCATCCGCCAGAACACTTTTGTGTGCTCAAACTACTTATTAAAAGTGTGGATTACTTATCGTTACAGGGTAACCCGCAATATCGCGAAAAACATTGGCTCGATAGCAGTGGGAAATGGGTCTCACAACCCATAATCCCCTGAAACCGCTACCCTGAAACAATCAATCTGTTCTGTATTACTGTGGATTAGCGGTAGCGTCATTAGTGCACCGAAAAACTGGCGACGGCTAAGTCGCCAACTTTGCGTACAAAGTTATTCACGATGTGAAAGCTTATTGAAATACAGCTTTTAAAGGTTGGTCGCCGGTAAACAAACCTATAATTCGGTTTGACGCCTTTTGCTGGTCCACACTATATAAAATCGCTGTGGCAACGTCTTCTCTCGGAACCTTTCTGTCTTCATCTTTTTCAGGCATAGATTCCTGAACATATTCTGTACCCGGTTCATCGGTAAGAGAACCCGGGCGCAATATAGTGTAATTAAGACCACTATTTAGCAAATGCTCATCGGCCATATGCTTGGCGACCAAATAAGGCTTTATCGGAGAGTCAGCAGCATCAGGATCATCAGCGCCTACAGAGCTCACCATAATAAAATGCTTAACATTGGCTTTTTTAGCAAACTCAACCGCGTTACGCGCAGCCCACAAATCGATAAGCAGGGTTTTTTCGGGACCGGTATTGCCACCCGAGCCTGCACAGAAAACAACTGACTCTTGCCCTTCAAATGCCTTTGAAAAGTCCTCTTCTAAATTTTGTTCAAAAATAGACAGTGAAGCGCTATCAAAGTCTGAAAGTTTATCTTTGCTACGAACCAGAGCGGTAACACTATGACCGGCATCCAATAATTTTTGTGTAGCCTGTTTGCCAATTTGGCCTGAAGCGCCTATCACCAGAATGTTACTCATGCTGTTCTCCTTTTTTTGAATATAGTATTAGTTCTGTTATTGAGGCGCCGAAGATCAAATTGCAGATAGACTATCGCGGTGATACGCCGACACTGTCTGGTAGGTTTGAAGCCCAAATCAAATAGAATGCAGGGTGGTTTTCGCAATTCAGGGCTAATACAAACAGTAAAAATACAGAGAACAAAAATAGTGCTTAGCCACAGCGGTATCTGCATGTAGCAATGCGCTTACCCCGCAATTTTTTGGAGTGTAAAATAACCAAATTTAAGGGCTCTTGGATACATTAGGTATAACTTATGTTTTGTAAGGCTGTGATTTATTGGGTTTATATCGATTATAACGGATGACCTAAAAGTTTAATGAAGTTCAGTAAACCCATTTTAGAAAAATGACAGTATTCAACTTTACGAGATATCGTGTTAACCCATGCTGATAAGGAACGTAACGACTATGGCTGAGTCTTTCAAATATTCTGGTAAAAAAGGAAATGGTGGCGAATTACACCAGGTCCCTTCCGGCGAAAATGAAGTGATGACCACTGCTCAGGGCTGCCCTATAAGTGACAATCAAAACTCGTTAAAAGCGGGCAAACGTGGCCCTTCCTTACTCGAAGATCATATTTTTCGGGAAAAAATGTTTCATTTTGACCACGAGCGTATTCCAGAACGAGTAGTCCATGCTCGCGGCTATGGCGCCCATGGCTACTTTGAAACATACGATAACTTTTCTGACGTTACCTGCGCTGATTTGTTTCAGCGAAAAGGCGAACAAACGCCCGTTTTTGTGCGCTTTTCTACAGTAGCAGGAAACAAAGGTTCACCCGACTTAGCGCGTGATGTACGCGGTTTTGCGGTTAAATTTTATACGAACGAAGGCAACTGGGATTTAGTTGGTAACAATATCCCGGTGTTTTTTATTCAGGACGCAATCAAATTTCCTGATCTGATACATAGCGCTAAACAAGCGCCAGATCGTGGTTTTCCCCAGGCACAAACTGCCCATGACAATTTCTGGGACTTCACGAGTTTGTCGCCAGAATCGGTACACATGTTAATGTGGATCATGTCAGATCGCGCAATACCACGCTCATTTCGCTTCATGGAAGGGTTTGGTGTTCATACCTTTAAGTTGATTAACAGCAATGGCGAAGAAAAATACGTTAAGTTCCATTGGAAGCCAACTGCTGGCTTGCAATCGGTAGTATGGAATGAAGCTCTGAAGATAAACGGGGCAGATCCCGACTTTCATCGTCGCGATTTATGGAGCTCAATTCAGGCCGGAGCCTTCCCGGAGTGGGAGCTGGGAGTTCAAATCTTCGACCAGGAGTTTGCTGACAACTTTGAGTTTGATGTTTTTGATGCGACCAAAATCATTCCTGAAGAACAGGTGCCGGTTAAGAAAATTGGTAAAATGGTATTGAACCGCATGGTCGATAACTTCTTTGCTGAAACAGAGCAGGTGGCCTTCTGTACTCAAAATATTGTACCCGGTATCGATTTCACGCCTGATCCGCTATTACAAGGTCGTAATTTTTCATATCTTGATACGCAACTAAAACGTCTGGGTGGGCCGAACTTTACGCAGATTCCGGTAAACGCCCCCCGTTGTCCAATGCGAAATTTCCAGCAAGACGGGCACATGGCAATGCACACGCCTAAGGGCCGTGCTAATTACGAACCCAATTCATGGGAGCAAAGCGAGGACAATCCACGCGCTTGCCCTGAGCATGGCTATAAAAGTTCTAGTGAACCAGTGGAAGGTGACAAGTTGCGTTATCGTTCAGAAACGTTTGCTGACCATTACAGCCAGGCAATTCAATTTTACAAAAGCCAGACTGAGGTTGAGCAGACTCATATGCGTGATGCCTTTGTTTTTGAATTGTCTAAAGTTGAAAAACTTGCCATTCGTGAACGTGTGGTATCCCACTTGCGCAACGTTGATGAGACATTAGCTGAAGGGGTTGCTAAAGGTTTGGGTCTGGAAGAAATGCCGGACAAAGCCGAAGCCGCTATGGCACCTCGAGATGACTTAGCAGTATCCGACAAACTCAGTATTCTAAAGAATGCGCCAAATACTTTTAAAGGTAGAAAACTGGGTATTTTCTGCTGCTCGGGTGTAGAAGATGAGCTGCTTGAAGGGCTATTACAGGCACTGAAAGACGAAGGTGCTATGTATGAAATTGTTGCTCCCACCGTTAATGGTATTAAAACCGCTGGTGGAAAACACATTAAAGGTAACCAGGTAATCGATGGTGGTCCTTCAGTTCTTTATGACGCGGTAGCGGTACTATTGACCGAAGAGGGCGCGAAAGAGCAGGCGAAAGTTCCCGAAGCTAAAGATTTTGTTATGGATGCATTTGCCCATAATAAATTCATCGGTTTCATTGACGGTACCAAACCTTTGCTAGATGAGCTAAATATGACATCTAAAATTGATAAAGGATTTGTAGACCTTGATAAGACGACGCCGTCTGACTTTATCACTCAATTGCGTGATATTCGCTTTTGGAAGCGCGGCTGAATCGAGATATCTGTAGACTTATAAAGCGAACCCTCGGGTTCGCTTTTTTTATGTTTATCTCTTAAATGTTGGCTTCGCTTGTTCTAAGCTTACTTATCAAAACCGCTTCAGTGCCTGAATTAAGATACCTACCCTATAGCACTTAAAAAGCTAAGCCCGGTTGTCGGCTCTGAAAGTGAGAGGGAGGTGACTATGCGAGAGTGCGCGTACCATCCAAGATTCTGTATCTACATATCGTTGCTTTGTAATCCGAGCAAAGGTATTCTCAAATATTATTTTTTAAAATCGCCTCACACAGTTCGGCATAAAAACCGGATTTAACGAAAGGTAATGATATCTAAGTAACCAGGGACAGAATATGGACTATGTAAGCTGGGTAAAAAGGAATTTTCCTAAAATGCATAATTTTGATGAAGAAAAACTTCTGATTAAAATTGAAGAAGTAAAATCTGATAATGAGCTTTTCAGAGAAGCAGTAAAAACCCTTGGCGCGCTACTTATTGTGCTACCTCTTAACGTATATCTGTATGCCGCTGACCTGGTGTCTTTTAGCTCGCCGCTATACTGGTTTATCGTTGGAACTTCTGTGTTAGTTGGTGGGCTGATTTCACTGCATTTTGAACAAAAAAGCATTAAATGGCAATTGGCTAAATGCTACCGAACCCATCAGACTACGAAACCACCCACAGCATAGATTCATGTCTACGCTGATGCTGTAAATACAAATAATCAATTAACCCACAATGGCTTTGCTATAAGCCCAGACTCAAAGGGTGTAGTTTTACTATGGCGCAAAACATCGTTTCTTTCACAGTTTCGTTAGGTCAGAATTGAAAAGCGTTAGTTGTAACATTGTGCTTTTAATGTATTTTTTATGTAGCGTCAGATAATTTCTCAACGAAAATTATCTGATCCTTGAACAGCATTGTTTAAATTTTTTGTTACTTAAACACGGGCAAGGATCATTACGGCCAATTTTTATCATGCCGGTATTGTCATGAATAATACCGGTACTGTATCGCCATTCACTGTTCTCTAAAACAAACGTTGACGATTCGTGCAATATACCCGTTTTGCTTTTTTCATAATAAAATGCAGTAAACTCTACGATCTGCGCTGTGGTATCTGTACTATTAATATTCAGTGCGAACCAGCGAGTATCTGACGCACTCTGTGCAATATCTTCTACAGTAATTCCAGCTCGCTCATTTTCACTGTAGGTATCTACAATATATTGATACTTTTGTAAGCAATATGCAGTAAACCGAGACCGCATCAATGCTTCAGGAGAGCCAGCAGTTTGTTGTTTGAGTAAAATGGGCTCACAACAATGAGAGTATGATAATGAACTACAACAATAACAGCGCATATAAAGCCTGAATCAGAATTTTAAAACACGCCAGTTTACCCGCCAATAGATACAATTACCAAGGGCCAATAACTACATTACCCTGACTTGAACTATCAACTATTAAGTTTACAAGCTCCACATCATACCCATCGCAAAGTTGCAAAATGGAATGCTTTTCTGTTTTAGATAACGATAAATTTTCTACATATATTGTTGCACACTGGCGACTGACAATTAAGCGCTGCAGCCAAAGTCCCAATTTGAGATCGCAGGGTTTCTGAATACGAATGCCGTATTCCACCTCTTTAGAAAATGTAACCGAACTTGCCAGCAAATAGCGCCAGACCTTGGTTTTACCGCGCGAAGCGACGCCACTTTCAGGGGGCAGGGGGAGCTGAAGTGTGTTAGCTACTTGTTCAATCATAATAAGGCCTGTTTATCTATACAGTGTGTTTATACAGTAGTACTGTATAAATAAACATGCAAGCATTTTGTGATGCTTATGGGTGATTAATTTATGTACATAGTCTAAGCCAATTTTGACTGCGGTACGGTGTACGCGTTAGATGCACCGTATAAAAAAGTGTATCCCGCTTTTGTGCACGGCCAGGCAGTAGAAGGAAAAGACAGTTTCACTGATAAGTTATCGATGATTAAAAAAGACAAATGATTTACGAATGTTTCGGTTTTTCGGTAATACAAGGTTACGTATGACATGTAAAAATACCGTCAATAAGTAAAGATAATGCAAAACCCTGTTCATTTTTTAGCCTTTATCAATCGAAATACAGCTGTATCTTTAGCAAAAGCCGGTCTTCGTTGATAAAAGTGGGTTACTAAAGTTTCGAAGTTAATGCGACGGGCAGTTTATGACAGAAATTCTGTACCTCTGATCAGTACTTTGTTCAATATTCTGGTGACACTATGTACTTGAAGTTATTTACCATTGAAAGACAAAGAGTAAGTAACCGCACAAGAACGGTATGCCTGAACATCATATCTGAATGTCATACTTAAACTAAAAGGAATTAACCATGGAATATTTGAACGAAGCTGAACTCAATGAGATTGGCGGTGGCTATTTTCATCAATGGCCAGATTTTTCTTCAGCTCAGTTGGTGGTGGAATGCTTTGGGATGCGGTAAAAGCAGGAGGAGGTGAAATGATTGGATTAGATCATAATGCAACCAGCTTTGGCGCCGCGACAAATAGAATTTAACTATCAATAGAAGGAGGGGACCCGTTCGCTTTTTATGACAAAATTATGAACAACAACTTTTTTATTTTTAATATTAGTACTTTCAAATTTTATGTAGTAGCTGCGAGTGTATTTGCATTTTTTGGTTCTCTGATAATAATCTCAGGTATATTTGCCACTAACGAAATTTTTTCTCTTAATTTAATACCCGACAACAACGATGCTTCAGTACTGTTGATTGACGTATTTGGTTATATCGTTTTAGCGCCGATTATAGAAACATTTCTTATAGTACTCATGGTCGCCGGGATGAAGCACCTGAAAATGTCGCATTTGATGATTTGTATAATAAGTGCGTTGATATGGGGTGGATTACACGCAATCATTGCGCCGATGAATTTTTTTGGTACCATTTTTAGTTTTTTTATTTTTACCCATAGTTATATGATATGGCAAAAGCATTCATTTAACTATGCTTATTTTGCAGCAGCGTTACCCCACGTGATCCTAAATTCGCTCGTAGTATTACCGCGATACTTTTTCTTCTGAACCGACATTATTTACGCAAACATGCTTATAGCTCTGAGAATGTCGATGCGATAGCATATTATTTTCTACGCACCTATATTTGAGGCGCTATGCCCCGCCATCGTTTTTCTGCTCCGTCTGATACTCCCGTGCGCTGGCACACTTTATCGCAATTACTCCCTTTTTTGTTTGAGTTTAAAAAAAGGGTAGTGGTAGCGGTGGGTTGCCTTATTGCCGCAAAGCTGGCCAGTATCGGCTTACCTTTTGTGCTTAAACATGTGGTCGACACGCTGGATGTTGAAAACCCTGCAGCGATAGCGTTAAGCGTACCTGTGGCGCTGGTGATAGCTTATGGCGCGTTACGGTTTCTAAATACCATATTGAGCGAAGTACGCGATACATTATTTGGTCGGGTAACCGAACGTGCTATGCGACGTTTGGGGTTAAAAGTTTTTAATCACCTGCATGCGCTGGATGTCGATTTTCATTTAAGCCGGCAGACAGGCGGTCTTTCCAGAGATATTGAACGAGGCACCAGTGGCATCAGTTTTTTACTACGTTTTCTGGTATTCAATATTCTGCCTACCTGTTTAGAAATTATTATTGTGGTAGGTATATTGCTAAAGCAATACGGCTTGTCTTTCGCCCTGATTATTGTAACAGCGGTTATCGCCTACGTGTCTTTTTCGGTTAAAGCGACCAACTGGCGCACACGCTTTGTACATGCATTAAACCAGGCCGACTCTTCATCAAATACCCGTGCGATAGACAGTTTGCTTAACTTTGAAACGGTTAAATATTTCAATAATGCCGGGTTTGAGGCCCGTCGCTATGATGATTCGCTGGCAGAGTGGGAACAGGCCCGCCGAAAAAACCGGCTATCTTTGTTTGCGTTGAACTCAGGCCAGGCGCTTATTATCGCAATTGCGGTTACCGCCATGATGGTGAACGCGACGTTAGGTGTCATGGCTAACGAAATGACATTAGGTGACTTTGTACTGATCAACGCATTCACCATGCAACTTTTTATGCCACTAAACTTTTTAGGGTTTGTTTACCGTGAAATACGCGGCGCTATGGCCAACATTCACAACTTGTTTGAATTGCTCGAACGCGACCCGAAGGTCCAGGACTCACCCAATGCACAAACACTGGTTGCCGAGCACGGCGAGATAAGCTTTGAGCAGGTGGCTTTTGATTATCACCCTGAAAGGCCCATATTAAAGGGGGTTTCTTTTAAAATAAAATCAGGCGAAAAAGTCGCGGTAGTGGGCGCCAGCGGGGCGGGTAAGTCGACCCTGGTTAAGTTGTTATTCCGCTTGTATAACCCTACCGCAGGGCGTGTAACTATTGATGGACAAAATCTGATGCACTGTACGCAGGTCAGTGTTCGTGAAGCGTTGGGTATTGTTCCCCAGGATACCGTTTTATTTAACGACAGCTTACTTGAAAATATACGCTACGGTAACCCGCAGGCCAGTGATGAAGCAGTACATAAGGTTATTTCACTTGCCGCGCTGGACGACTTTATAAAAAGTTTACCCAACGGGGTTCAGACCCAGGTAGGCGAGCGCGGACTTAAACTTTCGGGCGGCGAAAAACAGCGTGTTGCTATTGCCAGAGCATTATTAAAAAATCCGCGTATTCTGGTTTTTGATGAAGCTACATCATCTTTGGACAGTCAAAGTGAGCAGGCTATTTTACACGCCTTAAAGCAAGCTGCTCAGGCTCACACCAGTCTGGTCATAGCGCACAGACTTTCTACCATAACCGATGCCGACAATATATTAGTATTACACCACGGTGTACTGGTGGAGCAGGGCAGGCACAGTGAGTTACTGCAATTACAGGGGCATTACGCTAAATTGTGGAAGGCTCAGCAAAACACCCCAAATTAGTAACGCTTGTTTGTCACAGCTCAAGCAAATAGCTTACGCAGAGTTAATCTTTTATTACTGATGCCTTTGTCGAACTCACGCGTAATTATACCGATAAATGGCTACCGAGGCTTTTTGCATAACTTGGTGACCGCACGCTATTTACAATGGAGAGTCTGATGAAAAAGTTATTACCGATGTTGTTGCTCACTTTAATATCGGGATGTTCAGTAGTAGGCAAAAGCGATGTCAACCATGCTCCTTATACCGTTGTAAAAGCAAGTAAAGACAATGATATTGAGCTTCGTGAATATAAACAAATGGTATTGGTATCTACTTTTATGGCTCCCGATAAAGACGGCGAAGCCTTCAAGCGTTTGTTTGATTATATTTCAGGGGCGAATAAAGCGTCTTCAGAGATTGCAATGACCGCGCCGGTTTTTATGAACAGGCAGGAAAACAAAAATGAGAATAAGGCTCAGCAAGGTCAGAACATCGCTATGACCGCGCCCGTTTTTATGAATAGTAGCCGCGGTGAGTCGGTTATGTCGTTCGTCATGCCCCAGAATTTCACCCGTCAGTCAACGCCTGAGCCAACCAGTCCGGATATTTGGGTCAGTGAAGTTTCCAATCTAAGCGTTGCTGCGATTACATTTAGCGGCACGTTGAGTGAAGACAATAAGCAGCAACACACAAAAAGGCTCAAAGACTGGGTTGCTGAACAGAATTTACAGATTCAGGGCGAAGCAATGACTGCAGCTTATAACGGCCCATTTACACTGCCTATGTTTCGGCGCAATGAAGTTTTGATAGAAGTGAAGTGATTTCATCTTAGGCTGAGTTTGGAGTGAAATACCGGCTACTGCCGAGCTCTTTTCCAGTGATGGTTTTCATAAATCACTTCAAAACGCGCCCATTGTAAAAAAGTATGTAGCGACTGGACCTGCTCGACGCCAGGGGAGTTATTTTTGAGTGTACGATACACCACCAGTTTGGCCTTGGGATATGTCTCACTTTCTAACCGTACGACCTGTCGAATTTGCCAATTTTTTCCAAGTTTTCCGTTGCTGTAAAACGCATCAGGTTTGATGTGTTCGGGATGCTGAGGTTTTTTTTGCGCATTTACTTTAGCCTGCTCAAGCAATTCTACCCAGCTGTCTTCAGTAACGTCGATAAAAGAATCATGCTGCTGGACCGCCAGCAAAAAATCTTCTGAGGTGAGCTCGGCATCCCGGTCTTTTGTGGTAACCGGTTCAACCTTTTTGTTTAAGTGAAACCAATGCGCCGGATACAAACGCCATTTAAAAGGCAGGTTCAACAGCACCGACACAAGAACTATTACAACAGAACAAAAAAATACCGGAAATAATACAAATTCAAAACCAGAAGTGGTTATTGCTTCGCCGCCTGCTACTGCGCTAAGCGCCGTAGCACCGCCTGGGGGATGCAAACACCGGCTTATACTCATAATAAGCACAGCCACTCCTAGCGCCATTGCCATGCTGTATATGCTATCCCCTAACATAGAAAAGCAAAGAACACCTACAATGGCGCTAAAAGTGTTGCCAGCAATTACTGGTCAGGGTTGTGATAACGCCCCATGCGGTACTGCAAAAACGAGTACGGCGGTAGCGGCAATAGGTATAAGCACAGCGGTACTTATAAATATTGGCGATTGCGCTTTTGCCAGCGTCGCCGAGAATATGACTAAACCGATACCGAGGGCCCCGGTGAAGGTGGCGACTGCTTTTTCTTTAACCGAAACCTTGTTGCGGTGTATACCTAAAAATTGCGTGACTGACAACGACTCACCTTTATAAACTGGAAGACAGAATGAACTTATCGTATCTGCTATTCAAACTATAAAGTAAAAACTCTGTTTAGTTTTTAAAAGGCAGCTTGTTTAAAAAAGACGCATAAATTCAACTAAAAGCCCTATTGGTTTCAACCAAACATAAAGCATTGATAACGATACTTTGTGTGCTCGCATTTTATTGGTGAAATCGCTACCCTGTGAGCCATCAATCGACAAACAATGTAGGTTATGGCCAAGCCACGAAAAAAAGGACCGGTACGCACCGTACAAATTTCTTGTCTGCAATGCAAAGCCGTTATTTTTAAATATCGAAAAGGCGGAAAGGGCGCTCTGGTGAAATGTTTTATTGAACGCATTGTTGAAGATCACACCCTGTCACCCTGCCATTGTCCGGGCTGCGGCCAGGAGTTTGCCCGCGAAACCATGATTAGGGGCGCGCCCGCCTATAAAATGATTGGCGGTAAGGTTCACATGAAATAGGCCCTGTTATTTAACAAAGCCTGCCTCTGATTTTATTGAGAACGATTAACCGGCACCTTGCTCTACAGGCTGGCTAGTTTTAGCAGACTGACTCAGTACGATAAGAATCCAGACCAGAACACCGCCCCCAGCCAAAGCCAGACCCACCCAACCCGTAGAAGCGTAGCCATAACCGGCCGACAGCGCCATTCCGGCCAGCCAGGGTCCCAGCGCGTTGGCTGTATTAAATGCAGCGTGATTCATAGCTCCGGCAAGTGTTTGCGCATTACCGGCAACGTCCATCAAACGGGTTTGCAGCGGCACTACCATGCCCCCTCCAATGCCGATGAAAAACAATGATACGGTCATCAAAAATGCATTACCCATAGACGCAGCATACGCAGCAGCAGACAGGCCCAGTAGTACCTGAAATAATATCGCACTGCGCAGCAAGCGACCTTCAGAATAACGGCCTGCAATAATGTTACCTAACGTCACGCCGATACCATAGATCAGCAATGTAACTGAAATGCCCCATTCGGGCGCTGAAGTAGTATTAAGATAAGAAGCACTAAAATAGGAATACACTGAAAACATACCGCCAAACCCAATCGCGCCCATCAGTAAAACCAGCAGCACATCTTTATTTTTTAAAGCCTGCAATTCTGTTAGGGGTTTAGCGTTAGAATTTGAGCCACGAAACGGAGCTGTTTTCCAGACCATCAGCGATGTTATCAATGCAAAGGCTGAGATTAAAAAGAAGCCGGTACGCCAGCCAAACAACTGCCCGATTCCGCTAATAGCCGGTACGCCAATAATATTGGCGATGGCTAGACCCATGATGACATTGCTGACTGCTTGAGCCCTTTTGTCTTTACCGGCAATATCTGCGGCGAATAACATGGCAATACCAAAATAGGCACCATGAGGTAAGCCCGCGATAAAACGAGCAGCGTTCATAGCCCATTCAGACCAGGCCAGGGCGGTAAGCAGATTCCCGACGGCGTAAAAAATCATCATAGAGATAAGCATGGTGCGGCGGGCCAGTCGCGAAAAAAGCAGCGTAATTAGTGGAGCACCAACAACAACACCCAGGGCGTAAGCGCTAATCGCATGCCCGGCTACCTCTTCGGTGATATCAAAATCTTTAGCAAAATAGGGCAGCAGTCCCATTGCCGCAAACTCACTGCACCCAATCACAAAAGTACCGAACGCCAGCCAGAAAGTGACGACACGCAATGAATAGCCTTGTTGTTCAGCCGCCGGGGGAGCAGAGTGTTCTGCATGCTTCATATCTGACCTCGTTAATGATTCTAAGAATAGGGCGTCAGGCCGCTCTAGACCGACAAGTTTATCATTTTGATGAAGTCAGTTAATTTAATGCTTTGTTGTTTCTTTGTTAAACAGCGCCCACGGTTATGCTGATGTGCTCTACGTTATAGGGCGCCGGTAAAAAGTACGGCTGATTAACGGCGCTTTCGTTTGGAAAACCCAAACCAGGTTTTAATTTTGTCTTTGCGGGGTAATAGGAGTATTGCTGCTACAGCCCAGTAAATAAGCGGCTCTGCAATAATTGTTTTTTGCGACCAGCTAAAGTGCAGTAATACCAGTACCAGACATACATAAATCAGGTTGTGCAGAGATTGCCAACGTCGTCCCATTTTTTTGCGAAGCGATTCAAAAGAGGTCACAGTCAGGGCAGTGAGTATCATTAACGCACACAGCCCCACGATAATATAGGGACGTTCGATAATCTCACTCGCAAGCAACGACCAGTCACGTTGTAGCTCAAAGAAAATGTATACCAGTAAATGAGATACGGCATAGGCAAAAACGTACAGGCCCAGCAAGCGCCGGTATCGCATAATATCGCCACACGGTAAGTGGCGGGCTGCCGGCGAAACCAACAGAGTAATAAACAGCAGATGAATAGCATTGAGCCCGGTGAAGTTAATCAGTGCTTCTACTGGGTCCGCCCCTAACTGATTAGTCACACCAAGAAAAAACTGAAAGGCCAACAACCCAGACAGTATAAGGTGGACTAACGTTTTTCCTGTGATTATTTGGGCTCGGGTCAAACGTGCCGGGCGTGATAAAAGACGTCGCATAAATTAATAGTAACGCGACAGGTTCATGTCTTTATATAACGGTGCAACTTCTTCGTAACCATTAAACATTTTGGTTTCAATGCGGTTTCTGGCAAACAACCCGCCGGTAGCGATACGGCGCTCGCTTGCCTGACTCCACCGTGGATGATCAACTTTGGGGTTTACGTTGGCGTAAAAACCATACTCGTTTGAAGCCAGGCGGTTCCAGGTGGTCGGCGGCTCTTTGTCAGTCAGCGCGATGCGCACTACCGATTTTATACTTTTAAATCCATACTTCCATGGCACTACAAGTCGGATAGGGGCGCCATTTTGTGGAGGTAATGTATTTCCATATACCCCCACCGACATTAACGTAAGCGGATGCATTGCTTCATCTAGCCGCAGCCCTTCGACATAGGGATACTCTACGCCGCCGCCCACAAACCGGCTATTCTGGCCGCGCATTTCAGACGGGCGATATAAGGTTTCAAAAGCAACATACTTCGCTCCCGATAATGGTTTGGCTTGTTTAAGCAATTTGGCTAATTCGAAACCCGTCCAGGGGATCACCATAGACCAGGCTTCTACACAGCGCAGACGATAAATTCGTTCTTCAAGTGAGTAAGTATTAAGTAAGTCATCGTAATTAAGGGTAACCGGGTTCTCAACTAACCCGTCTACCTTAAGTTGCCAGGGGTTATAGGTCAGCTTATCGGCGTATTCAGCCGGGTCACCTTTGTCTGTTCCGAATTCGTAAAAATTGTTGTAGCTGGTCACTTTGTCATAAGGCGTTTGCGCTTGTTCGGTACTGTACTCAGAGTTAGTTGAAAACTCTAACGGCTTGCCTTTAAAGGGTTCTTTTTCATCATCGTCAAACCAACCAATCCCATGGGCTTTATTTGCTAATAACGCACTGGCTCCCACAAACCCCATTGATTTTAGTAAGCGTCGACGGTCTTTATAAACATCTTCGTCAGTAACATCGTTATCAGTGAGACGTACAGAGGGTTTGAAAGGTTTTGGCATAGTTAACTCCAATAGTGGCATCCGGTTCCGGGCATGTTTTTATAGGTAACCTGGCATAACAAACATAGGTTGTATTACGAAGCAGACCCGAAGATGAGCACAAATCATGTCAACGTTACATAATTTTCATGTTAACGGGGCTAAAAATTACCTTTGGCTGCAAACAAAGTTGAATAATGTCTGGAAGCAAATTCATCGGTCATACCCGAAATATAATCTGCGATAATGCGATGACCATTATTTTCGTCCTGGGCTTTTTGCCAGCGTTTTTTTGTGTTTTCAGGCAATAAACGTTCTGGATCGCTGCTGTAAGCTTCAAATAAAGACATAACAATTTGCTGTCCTTTGTACTCTAAAACCTGCACTTGTGACTGGCAAATGACTTGTTCATAAATAAATTTTTTGAAAAGACTTAAAGCTGACTCAAAAGAGGAGGGAAGACACGCCTGATAGCGTAACAAGTCGAGTTCGAAGCGAGGATTTTCTTCAATACGTATCGCTGTGATAAATACATTCACCAACGCACCAATAGCATTTTTACGCTCATACGGATGTTGGCTAAACAGCTGGTCCGAAAGAGGCATTATTTGCTTAGATAAACCTTGAACTTCAAGCTCGCTTAAGGGTTTAACAACATACGCTATAAATTGGTCTTTATTCACCATATTCATAACAATAGCATCTTCTAAGTCATGAATTCCGTAGGCAATGTCATCGGCCAACTCCATAATGGTGCAGTCAAACGATTTGAAACAAGTGTGGTGATGCTGACCTTCTTTAAAATGGTATTGAACAAAGGTTTCGCGGTCGTTGTGGGTGAGTGGTTCAAGTAACCAGTTAAACCTGTTTTCATCGCACCGATACAACCCTTTTGGGGGATACCATTGCGAAGCTTTAATTGTTCGCAGGGCACCATCGACACTGCCATAACACTGTGCGTTCGTCAGCGTTTCGATATAATTAGGATACTTAACCAGCCCTAAAATACTACGACGACATAGGTTCATGCCATGTTCGGCGGTATAAGGTTCAAGTTGCGTCACAATTCGAAATGTCTGACCATTGCCCTCGTATCCTCCATATTTGTGCATCATAAAATGCAACGCTACCTCACCGCCATGTCCAAACGGTGGGTGTCCAATATCATGGGCAAGACAGAGTGTTTCTATAAGGTTGCTATCAAGGCCAAGTTGCTGAGTTAGTTCAGGATATTTTGAATGTAGCTGCGCGGTAATGCCTGAACCAATTTGCGCAGCTTCTAATGAGTGGGTAAGGCGGGTGCGATAAAAGTCGCTTAACCCAACCCCCAACACCTGGGTTTTAGCCTGTAGGCGCCGAAACGCAGCAGAATGAAGTACCCGGGCTTTATCACGTTGAAAACTGTCGCGATGATCACCGTCTCGCACAATGCTTCGGGGCAGAAGCCGGGCTTCCCAAGGTGAAGAAGGTTCAGATACTTTGGTTTGGGTCATAGGCTCGTCTACGTAAATTAGCCAATCAGCATTTAGTTTTCAGGAGCATCGTCCTGGGTTATTTCATCCAGACTTAACGAGAAGCTAGGTACGTATTTTTCTACAAAATAGTTAACCTCTGGAGACTGATATTCTTTTAACAGCTTATCAAGCCTGTTTTTTGCCAGTTTGAATTCCTGGTTACCTGCGTTGAGTTCTTCCAATGTTTTTAAATAAGCACATAGCACATCTGCCGCTTTAACCACGAATGCTTCGTCTTTGCTGTGCTGCTGACCATCTATAAGTTCAGCATAATCCTGTCTGAACGCTTCCGGTGCCATACCAATCAGCTTTTGTTCAGCTATTTTTTCTATCTTTTTGTATTCGTTGGCAATTGTACTGTTAAAATATTTAACGGGCGTGGGTAAATCACCGGTTATCACTTCTGAAACATCGTGAAAGAGCGCTATCGTGGCAATACGTTCGGCATTTAAATTGCCGTCGAAAAAACGGTTACGTATTAATGCAAGAGCATGCGCAACCATAGCAACCTGTAGCGAATGCTCCTGTACGTTTTCGGTACGAACGTTATGCATGAGGGGCCAGCGATTGATTAGCTTCATTCGGGCCAGGTGCGCAAAAAAGTGACTTTGTTCGGTCATCGGGTACATCAAACCTGTTGGTAACGAGAAAAAAACGTGTTTATTTTGGTCAATGCCGGTGTCAGTACATCAACATGCGGTAAAAAAACCAATCTAAAGTAAATACCTTCGTTTAAATTAAATGCACGTCCATGAACTAACAATATTTTTTCGGCATTCAGCAAATCAAATATCATTTGTTCATCGTTGTTGATATTAAATTTAGCGGCGTCGACCCGGGCAAAGCAATACATAGCCCCTTTAGGTTTAACACAATGAATTCCCTCAATTTGATTAAGCATATTGACCGTAACATCACGCTGCTGGCGTAACCGGCCACCTTCGCTCACTAAATTCTGAATACTTTGATACCCGCCTAATGCGGTTTGGATCGCAGCCTGACAAGGTACATTTGCACACATTCGCATGGACGACAAAATATTCAGTCCTTCGATATAGTCTTTAGCAATACGTTTGTTGCCGCTAACCACCATCCAGCCAGCCCGAAAGCCGGCCACCCGATAATTTTTTGAAAGTCCGCTTAAGGTAACCACAAACACATCGTCGGTCAGCGATGCTATACAGGTATGTTGATGGCCGTCGTACAAAATTTTGTCATAAATCTCATCTGAAAATATGACCAGCCCATGCTCGCGCGCAAGTGCCACAATCTCTTTTAAAAGTGCTACGCTGTACACCGCCCCCGTGGGGTTGTTCGGATTAATAAGAACGATAGCCCGGGTGCGCGAGGTAATCTTGCTTTTAATATCGTCAATATCGGGAAACCAGTCGGCCTGCTCATCACAGCGATAGTGCACGGGTGTGCCAGAGGACAAACTTACCGCGGCGGTCCATAGCGGATAATCAGGAGCAGGCAGCAATACCTCATCCCCTGTGTTTAACAACGCCTGCATCGACATCATGATCATCTCACTGACGCCGTTGCCGATAAATACATCGCTGGTCTGAAGGTTTTTAACATTCATCTGCTGGTAATACTGCATCACCGCCACGCGGGCCCCATAAATACCCGTAGAGTCTGAATAGCCCTGCGAGGTAGGCAGGTTATAAATAACATCTTTGACAATATCATCAGGTGCTTCAAAACCAAAAGGTGCCGGGTTACCAATATTTAGTTTGAGTATACGATGACCTTCATCTTCCATTTTGCGAGCCCGGGCAGCGATAGGGCCGCGAATGTCATAGCAAACATTATCAAGTTTATGTGAACGAGCTACTGGCTTCATGATCCTGCTTAATCAATACATGGAACATTCAGACTATCGTAAAGCCCAATTACTTGCGATGGGTATATATGCATTTCTGTAAAAAAAGTATGCTAAAACAATCATAAACACATGATTTATTCTAAATCTTCAAATTAGCTCTCAATTTATAATCAAAAAGAAACACCTGTCGGTTTAGTCGGTTAATTTTAAACGGATGAATTAAACATTTATCATTTTAAAATTAATGATAACAAACGTTAATGACTTGTTAAAACTGGTGGTTGCGCTATGGTTAAAACAGCAAATTCGAGGTTTATTTTGCAAAAGGGCGCTGACACACCTATTTAACCGCGAGGCCGGCTCATGTCACAACCGTTTAAAGAAACGCCCCATAATGCGATTACCGACAGTGGCATTGCACGGGTAATACCGTGTCGGCAATTATCTGTTCGCGATCCGTTAAAATGGCTCACCCTGGCAGCTCGCGATATGAAACGCGCGCCGGTACATACCCTGGTGTATGGCGTCGTATTTACGTTAGTACCGTTACTTATAACGTATCTCGTGACCCTTACCGGGTGGCATTTAATTATTATGCCGGCCATTGTCTGTTTTATGCTGATAGGGCCCTTTATAGCTGCGGGATTATATGATGTTAGCTGGGAGCTGGAAAAAGGGCATCGGCCGAGTTTTGGTCATTCACTAAAAGCAATAAAGCGGAATGCCGTAAACGGCTGGGGTTTTGCCGTAGTGTTGCTGATTCTGATGATATTCTGGCTGCGGGTAGCGTCACTGATTCACGCACTATATCCACCGTATCTTGATGAAACCTTAAGTGATCTGTGGCCATTCATAATTATTGGCTCTGCAATTGGAGCCGTCTTTGCGCTGCTGTTGTTATTTATCAGTGCGTTTACCCAGCCCATTTTGATGGAACGCAAAGTGGACCTGGCCACCGCCTTACTTACCAGCGTCAATGCGGTGTGGCTGAACAAATTACCAATGATAATTTGGGCGAGCATTATCTTTTTTACCGTAATACTAGGTTTTATCACCGGCTTTATTGGTTTTTTAGTGCTGATGCCGCTGTTGGGGTATGCCACCTGGCACGCCTACATTGACACCATAGTTACCAAACGGGCGCGTACTTATGAATAACGCTAAAAAGCTTAGGTTGTAAGAGTTTACCTAAGCTTTCATTGATGGGTTATTGTTGCGCGGTGTTCAGCGTAAAACTGGTGGTAATGGTAACAGTATCTTTTACCATCAGCATGACCGAGCAATATTTCTCAGCCGATAATTTTACTGCGCGCGATACGGCTTTTTCACTTAAATCCTGACCCGTCACTACATAGTGAGCATGAATGGAAGTAAAAACCTTAGGGGGTTCTTCAGCGCGCTGAGCGTCAAGTTCGCATTCGCAGTGGGTGACATCATTTCGACCTTTTTTAAGAATATCGACCACATCGATACTTGAACATGCACCGACTGCCAGTAGTACTGATTCCATAGGCGAAATGGCTTTACCATTACCGTCCATAACCGTTTTGTACCCTGATTCAGTGACACCGGTAAAACTAAGATCCTGATTCCAGGAAACCGTCGCTTTCATGTTTTATCCTTTATTGCTGTTCAGGCGCACAGCCTGTTTGTCGATAACAATTTTGCGCTGTTTGTACAACGCACCTAATGCTTTTTTATATGCTGCTTTGCTCACCTGAAAACGAGAGTATATTTCGTCTGGCTGGGCTTTGTCTGTGAGCGTGGAAATGCCGCCATGGGCTTCTAAATCTTCAATAATTGCTTCTTCAAGATTACTGCGGCCCACTTTGTCGGTGCGCTGAAGTGCAATATTAAGCTTACCGTCTTCGCGGATCTCTTTTACAAAAGCATCGACCTGCTCGCCAATACGAAGGGGTTTGAAAGCATCAGAGTGAAAAATAACACCGGTGAAGCGCTCATCTATGACCACTTTAAAACCAAGTTCAGTTTTTGCATAAACCAGTGCGCTAACATTTTGTTTAGGTGCAAGGTCGTCGTTGTGTTCTTCCAGAAAATAATGAAGACGGGTGGCGCCCAAAATCCGTTGCGTTTTTTTATCGTAAAAAGCATGCACTACATAATAGCGACCTGGATCAATAGACGCTTCCTGATACTGAGTGGGTACCAACAAGTCTTTGTCTAAACCCCAGTCGAAAAAGGCGCCAAAATGGGTCGCATTCACGGCTCTCAATACTTTTGTCTGACCCGCTAAAATGGCAGGGGGCGTAGTTTTAGCAACCAATGCGCCGGTTTCATCGGGCAACACAAACACATTTACGGTTGCACCTGTTTTAAGTTCAGCAGGAGCATCGCTGCTAAGCAAGGTGACCATTTGTTCGTCAAACTGATCTTCAGCATTCGGATCACGCAACTGAAAACCAAAAGGAAATTGGCTGCATACCTGCAGCTCGTTTATTTTACCAACCTGTATCATTGAACCTGACTGTCTGTGAAATTACAGTTACTATGATATCGCACTATGGAAATAAGAGCGAAGAAACTATGTGGTTAAATTGCGATTTAGGAGAAAGCTACGGTGCCTGGAAGATGCCCGTAGACTCGGCCATTATGCCATTAATTGACCAGGCCAATATTGCGTGCGGGTTTCATGCGGGAGACCCGGTAACCTTGCAACAATCGCTGGCCGAGGCCATAAAAAACAAGCTGTCATTGGGGGCACACCCTTCCTATCCTGACCGTGAAGGATTTGGCCGGCGAAGTATGGCAATGAGTAACCCCGAGATTATCGCTGCATTGCAGTACCAGATTAGCGCTTTGAGCGGTATGGCTACCGTGCAGGGGGGGCAGATTACTTATGTTAAACCGCATGGCGCCTTGTACAATGACATGATGCAACAGCGTCATCTGCGAGAGGCTGTATTTGAAGCGGTTGGTAGTTTTGGCCATCACCAGCTTAGTCTGATGGTACAGGCGCATCCCGATTACGAGCAGCTTCAACAAGAAGCCCGGCAATACAATGTTGACCTTATGTTTGAAGCGTTCGCAGACCGGCGCTATACCGATGAGGGTTATCTGGTCTCGCGAAATTGTGCCGACGCGGTACTCAGTTATGATGATGCCATCGCCCAGACCCAGCGTTTGATAAACGAGGGTATTATTGTTACTCAGAACCACCGTAAACTTAAGCTGAAGGTGGATACGCTCTGTGTGCATGGGGACACCGCCGGAGCAGTAGCGATGGCCAAAACCATACGACAACAAATCATCACCAACGCAGAGGGATAAATACCATGCAAGCGTTTGGCAGTATAAAACGCATCGAACCGGCGGGAATTGACGGTCTTATTGTTTATTTTGAGCGGCCGACGCTGACGCAGACCAACCAGGCAGTTCAGGCAATGAAACTTGCGTTAAAGAAGCATTACCCGCAATGGCTGAACGCTGCTATTCCAGGGTATGATTCTTTATTAGTATTATTTGATCTGCAAAAAGCCGATGTTCATACCGTTTATCAGGCATTACGTAATGCGGTACCAGAGCAGGGCAGCGAAGATAAGACTCAGCATTTTGAGCTTCCCGTTTGGTATCAGGCACCTCAGGCCAACGACTTTGACTTGGTCTGTGAGCATACCGGGCTGAGTCAGGAAGAAATTATAGACTTACATACTCAGTCTGATTTTCAGGTATTTACTATCGGGTTTGCGCCCGGTTTTGGTTATATGGGCGAGCTGCCTGAAGCGTTGAGCTGTCCGCGTCTGGCCACCCCACGCAATCGGGTTCCTAAGGGAGCGGTGGCTATCGCCGATCGGCAGACCGCTGTTTATCCCAGTGAATCACCAGGCGGATGGCATCTGCTGGGTTTATGTCCAACGCCGTTGTTCAATTTAGACTGGGAGCAACCGGTTAAATTGCAGCCTGGCGATACTGTCCGGTTTTACGCCATAGACGAGCAACACTACAGGGCTCTGTGTAATGAGTAATATTACCGTTAAAATAGTAGACTCGGGCATGCTGGCACTGGTTGTGGATGCCGGGCGTAGCGTAAACATGCAGGAAGTCGGATTTTGCGTCTCAGGGGCCGCTGATATTCGTAGTTATCATCTGGTAAACTGGCTGTGTGGCGATCCCCGCCATAGTGCTACATTCGAGGTCATTGGTACATTTTGCTTTAGCGTAGATGCCGCCTGTACTATTGCTGTTGGAGGCCCGGACTTAAGTTTACATATTAATGATAGCCCGGCTCAGGCATGGCAAACACAGCAACTTGCTGCAGGTGACAATGTAACTGTTACTCCGGCAAAATTAGGCACCCGCAGCTATGTTGGTATTGCGGGTAAATGGGCCTTACCCTATGTAGCGCAAAGCCAGTCTATTGTAATGCGCGAACACGCCGGGGGCCTGAACAACGCCGGTAAACCTTTAAAAGCGAATGATGAAATTGTAGTTGATACACTGCAAGCGGCTACACATACGCATCGTCACTTAAAAGACCGTGAAATTCCTGATTACAGTCTTAACGCTCCATTAGAAATGATTCCTGGTTATCAGGTTAAAACATTTGAAGGCTGGCAGTTGCCGTTATTCCTGGCCAGTGAATACCAGGTCACCCACCAGATTGACAGAATGGGATACCGTTTAAAAGGACAGCCCATTGAGCCTCAAATAAGTACAATGTATTCAGAAGGCATTAATTTTGGCGCCATACAGTTACCGCCTGATGGTCAGCCCATCGTTATGATGTCTGACCGACAAACGCTGGGGGGTTACCCCAAAATTGGGTGTGTGGCTGAATACGACATTTATCGGCTGGCTCAGGCTGTGCCGGGCGATATTATTACCTTTTCCAAGGTTGATATTGATAATGCCCGCTCCAAATGGTTACTCAGAAACCGGCTCGATCGACAATTATTTGAAGGTAAAAATTAGTTATGACAACAGCGTTTTTAAACAACGCATACGTGCCCTTAGAACAAGCCACAATATCACCTATGGACCGGGGTTTTTTATTTGGAGATGGCATTTATGAAGTTATTCCCAGCCATTATGGTCGCACGATAGGGATAAACGCGCATTTACAGCGCATGGACGCCGGTCTACAAGAGCTTCAGATTAAAAATCCCTTTACGAAGGATAAGTGGGTATCGGTCATCGATACACTAATCAGTAAAAATCGCGAACACTTAGCCAGCGACTATATAGGTGTTTATTTACAGATAACCCGGGGAACCCAAATGACCCGGGGCCATGCGTTTCCTGAAAATATCACCCCCACTATTTTCGGCTATGGATTTTCACTGCCGGCCCCCCCGCAATGTACCATCGATCAGGTAGCGGGTTTACAGGTGGCCCTGGAAAAAGACCGGCGCTGGGAGCGGTGCCATATAAAGTCTACCTCGCTATTAGGCAATGTCATGCATTTTGAGCAGGGCAGGGCTCAGGGTAAACAGGAAACTATTTTACTTAACCGCAATGATGAAGTAACAGAAGCCAGTTCGTGCAATGTTTTTGTAGTACATGACAATACCATCTATACCCCTGCTTTGGACTATCAGTTATTGCCAGGCATTACCCGACAGCTGGTTATTAATAGCCTTGCAAGAGAAGGTATTGACGTTGTAGAAACCGCGATAAGTAAAGCTATGTTGCTTGATGCTCAGGAGGTATGGTTAACAAGTTCGAGTAAAGAAATTACTCCGGTTGTCAGTATTGCAGAGCACACGGTAGGTACAGGAATGCCAGGGCCGGTTTGGCAACAAGCCATTACGCTGTTTAACCGATACAAATTCAGGCTATTAAAAAACCCGCTATTCTGAATAACGGGCTTGATGATAATAATGGGTCAGTTACCCAAAGATGAGCGTTTGCTACTCAACTTCGTCGCATTCACCATCGGCACACTCGCCATAGAGATAAAGACTATGGTGAGTCAGCTTCATGTTGTTTTCACTGGCAATTTCAAGCTGACGACGTTCTATCATGTCATCTTCAAATTCGATAACTTTGCCGCATTTTAAACAAACCAGATGATCGTGGTGATCTTTGTGGCTTATTTCAAAGACTGACTTGCCACCTTCAAAATGGTGGCGGTTTAAAATGCCCGCATCGTCGAACTGATTAAGCACCCTGTAAACAGTCGCAAGGCCAATTTCTTCACCATGGTCTATTAAGATTTTATATACGTCCTCAGCACTAATATGCTGATTCTTCGGCTCCTGCAAAATTTGCAGTATTTTAAGGCGCGGTAAGGTGACTTTTAAGCCTGCCTTTTTCAACTCTTTATTTTGATCCATTAATACCAACTTCAGGGGCTGTTCGAAGATAGAGGTTATTATAGGTAACTTGAATTGATTTGAAAGTAAAAGGGTACGTTTGTCAAATATTTGATTGAAAAACCATCAGATAAGGGCGCCTTTGTCTTACGTGTTTACTTTTCAGTGCGTTTTCTATCAAAAACGGTTTTAAATGCGAATACCTTTGTATACCTTACAGTCTGAACGCTTATTTACAATTGTGTAACAATTTTGTATGTTAGCAGCCGCAGAAAAGTTTGCAGGATGTAGCAAGGTGCAGCTCACCGTCGTAAAAAAAATAATAATGGGTTTTGCCGTATTCTGGTTGTTACTATTACTTATCGGAATACTGTCATTTTTCGGACTTACTGAAATAAGGCAAGCGGCGGTATCAGTGGTAGAAAAGAAAATGCCACTACAAATTCAGATGATGGAGCTTAAATCTGAAACGCTTTCATTATCGACAATAGTGGCAAATGGGTTTCACAAAGATGAACCCGCAGCGCTTGTTCAAAACATAAATCAGTTCACATCGCTTAGCGCACAGTTTGATAAACAACTAACGCAATTACAGCAGCACGATACAGACAACGTGCGCCAGCAAACTCTTAAGCAGGCTATTGAACAATCTCACAGGTTTGTGCAAGCTGCTACACAGATGTACAGCGCTTTACAACAAAAATTGCAGCTTGAGACACAGCGAAAAGCCAGGTTAGCTGACGTCTTAGCAAGCGCAGATGAAGCCAGCGCCCTGATGTTAGATTTAAGCTATCTTGACAGCGATATTGCGGGTGTCGATACGTTAATTGGAGCCGGTACCAACATAGACAATAAGCTTTTGACACTGAATACCGCGCTTACAGAGCTGGTTCAGGCCGAGACAACAACAGCCTCTGAACAAGTCATTGAAGATCTGAATTATCAGTTCAGCAACCTTGGTGTTGATAAAGACTTTCTCAATACGTTAGCTAAGACCATAGACAACGAGGGTACGGTCGCTAAATTTAATACCGAATTTGATAATTTACTTAACCTTATACGTGAGCCCGGAACCGGCTTAACATCGCTGCATCTTGCCCAGCTAAACGCTGTGGCGCAAAGCATTACCTACCGTAATCAGGCAGACACAGCTTTGAATCAGGCATTGATTGCTACTAATTTATTGTTTGATGAGGTAAGTAAAGCCACTATTGATGGCCAACGCGGTATTGTTGAAACGGTTCAGGAAAGCTTAATAGAAACTCTGACCGTTTCAGCCGTGGGTTTACTTGCCGCGCTTATATTAGGCACGATGGCTACCCGTAGTATTGCCCGACCCCTGAGTCATATAAATCAAAGATTAGACCGACTTGCTACAGGTGATTTAACAACTTCTCTTGATGAAAATGGTAATGACGAATTTTCGCGGCTGGCGCATAAAGTTAATTTACTTATTGAAAGCCTACGAGAATTAATCGGCAATATTCATATTCAGGAACAGCAACTTGTCGCCATTATTAAGGACAGTTTGGCGATTGGCGAGCAAAGCTTAAAAGATGTAGACGAACAACGCGAGCACGTTACCGGGACCGCCGAAAACACTCAGAATATTCGCCATACCAGCGGTAGCAATCTGGCTCAGATACAACAGTCAAGTGCGGCCTTAAATACAATTACTGAACAAAGCCAAACGATTGCAGCTTTAGTAGAGCAAAGTCGTCAACAAAGTACTCAGCAGGCAACTCAGGCTGAAATTTCAGCGAAAACAGTGGCTCGACTAAATGAAAATAGCCGTAATATTGGCAGTATTTTAGATGTAATCAAAACCATTGCCGAACAAACTAATTTACTGGCGTTGAATGCCGCTATAGAAGCCGCACGTGCCGGAGAACAGGGTAGAGGGTTTGCGGTCGTTGCCGATGAGGTAAGAACACTGGCAACCCGTACCCAAAATTCCACTGAAGAAATCGAAAACATGATCAGCCGTTTACAAAAAGATGCTGACAGTGCAGTAAGCGCTATTAATTCGGGGCGTGAGCAAGCACAGGCAGGTGTTCAGATAACCGAACAGGTTAAGTCACAGGTAGACCAAATCAGCGATATTATAAGTCGGTTAGGAAGCATCAATGACCAAATCGTTACCGATACTCAGAATCAGGATTCTTTACTTGCCCAGGTTGCGGACAGCCTCAGCACTATTGTAAAGCTTGCTGATTCAAGTGCCCAGAGTACTCATAAAGCAAGCGAAACGGTATCCCGATTAGACAATCAAATGAACAGCTTACGTAATGCGGTCGAGCGTTTTAAACTGTAAATCTGTAGCATGACGGTGCTTTAAGTATAAAAAAAGCTGCTATAAAGCAGCTTTTTTTAATACTTGAATTACCTATTACCTATTTATGCGAGTTCAGCCAGACACAACTCATCATAAAGCTGCTTACACCAGGCTTTTACACGTTCTTCAGTAAGTTCAGGCTGACGGTCTTCATCGATGCCCAAGCCAACAAAATGATCATCGTCTGCCATGCCTTTTGATGCTTCAAACTCGTAGCCGTCAGTGGACCACTGACCTACCAAAATTGCACCTTTAGGTTCGACAATGTCACGAATCATGCCCATGGCATCAAGAAAATATTCAGCATAGTCTTCTTGATCGCCACATCCAAAAATAGCAACCAACTTGTCTTCAAAGTCCAGCTCTTCAAGGTCGGGGAAGAAATCATCCCAGTCACATTGAGCTTCGCCGTAGTACCAGGTTGGAATACCAAAAATAAGCAAGTCAAATTCTGCTATCGCTTCTTTGCTACTTTTAGCGATATCAAAAACATCAATCAGATGTTTTCCCAGTTCTTTTTGAATCATTTTAGCGATATGTTCTGTGTTACCAGTATCGCTTCCGAAAAATAGGCCAACAGTCGCCATATTAAACCTCTATTATTTAACTGTTTTGCTTATACGCCGGTGCCTAACCAAAATACTTCTATTAAGCCTTTTGCTATAAACCCAAGTGCGCCTGCACCTAACACCCCGTATACCACAACTTTACCAATAAGCGGCACATCGTTTTTTTTCAAGACGTCATGCACGGCTAAACCCATTAGGATAAACAAGCCTCCAAGGCCAATGTAAATCGAAACAGATTCAAATAACTCGTAACTGCTAGCGGGCATAAACCCCCCATCTCAATTCGGCGTGAACTATAACATATCCTATACGGCAGCGGCATAGAATAGCGTTCAAAAAAGCGATGGTTAGTTTGCAGCCATTTTACTTATTTAGCCGCACCCTTGCTTATAAAGTTATCTACTACAGAATTGAACGCCTGTGGTTTCTCAGCGTGAAGCCAATGGCCTACGCCTTCAATAACATGAGCTTTGGCATTAGGAAACAAGACGCCAATAGCTTCTTTGTGCTCTGCCAGAATATAATCTGATACACTTCCTTTTATAAACAAGGTGGGTTTATCAAACGTTTGTTCGGTAGCGGGCCAGGTACGAATGTCATCATAGGCTTTAGACAAACCTTCTAAATTAAAACGCCATGACCATTGGTCTTGTTCATTTTGATACAAGCTTTTTAACAAAAATTGTCGAACACCCGCCTCACGAATGTGTTGACTAAGCTGAGTATCAGCATCTTTGCGATTATTCAGTGTAGACAAGTTTACCGACTTCAAACCGTTGATAATACTGTCGTGCCGGGCAGGGTAATCGACCGGGGCAATATCGGCCACAATTAAGCGTGCGACTATTTCGGGGTGGTGTAATGCACATAACATTGCCACTTTGCCGCCTAATGAATGGCCCAATAGATAATAGTGTGACGCCCCCACTTCTTTTAAAACCTGAAAAACTTCGTTCGCGCTGGTAGTCAGGTCAAAAGCTTCAAAGTGCTGCGACTGGCCATGGTCGGGTAAATCAATACTTAAAATGTTATAGCTTTGCTCAAAGTAACGTTTAATTACAGCCAGATTATCCAGACTTCCAAACAAGCCATGAATCAAAACTAACCAGGGCGCCGTGCTCGACAACTCTGAGGTTTCGTAGTGCAACTTAACATTCATCAAGAAACTCCGTGCTAAAAGACATGTTGTGATAATCAATAAGTTTCGATACACCAGCGATCTTGAAAGCTAAAAAAAAGCCGGTATAAAACAAGATGTTTTAATCGCCGGCTTTTTTATTTTTAATTACAGCTCAAAAGGCTGAGTGCAATGATTTTACTTTAGATGCAACTAAATAGAGAAACTTTGCAGGTCTTTACCGTTTTCAATTGCTTCTTTAAAAACTTTAGGCATCCGGCCAATACCGGTCCATTTATGTTCCTGACCTTCAGCATCTGTTAAAGAATACTTAACGGGTCTTTTTTTACCTGTTTTACGAGGTTGGGCTTTAGTTGACTGACCCGCTTCCAGGTCAGTAACATCTAAACCAGCTTCTTGCATCTGTTGATGTATTTGAGCAATTTTTTCTAACTTTTGTTGCTCTTTCTGTTCATCTTCGGCCGCTTTTTCACGACGTTTTTCAATAATATTTCCAAGTTTTTCCTGAACCGCTTCAAGTTCAGACAAAGACAATTCTTTTACTGCTCCCTGTAAACGTCTTCCATGGGTTAAAATATCTAGAAATTCGCTCATTTATTAACCTTGCGTTTATTTGTATTCAATACGTAATACATCATAGTTAATTTTTATTAAAAAAAAAAGCAGCGATGTGCTGCTTTTTAATTAAAGGCAATATAAAAAGATCATTTTACATATTCGGATAATTAGGTCCGCCCGTACCCTCAGGTGTCACCCAGCGAATATTTTGAGAGGGATCTTTAATATCGCACGTTTTACAGTGAATACAATTTTGCGCGTTTATTTGGAAAACATCTTCTCCGTTTTGTTCAATAACCTCATACACCCCGGCCGGACAGTAACGCTGAGCAGGCTCTGCATACTTCGGTAAATTAACTTTTATAGGTATTTCTTTGTCAATCAATTGTAAGTGACAGGGCTGATCCTCTTCATGATTTGTATTTGATAGGTATACCGAAGAAGGCTTATCAAAACTTAATTTACCATCGGGTTTGGGGTAATTAATTTTAACCGAGTTATCGGCTGTTTTTAACTGAGCGTGATCAGGCGTATTGTCTTTGAGCGTGACCCCCATCATGTTGCCACCAAAAAAGTTCTGCTCGATAGTATTAAATGCCCCCCCCCAGAAGTTTCCGTACTTGTGAATAGCCGGGCCAAAGTTTCGTGACCGGTATAATTCATCATACAACCAGGAGTTCTTGAGGTTTTCTGCAAATTGGGTCAGATTTTTAGACTCATTATTATTGGCAATCGCCTCAAATACCGTTTCGGCGGCAATCATGCCTGATTTCATCGCCGTATGATTCCCTTTTATTTTAGCAAAATTAAGCGTGCCGGCATTGCAGCCAACTAATAAACCCCCCGGAAAATTCATGGTAGGTAATGAATTAAACCCACCTTTTGTAATTGCTCTGGCACCATAAGACACACGCTTACCTGTTTTAAGGTACTGACTAAATAAAGGGTGATGCTTCAGACGCTGAAATTCGTCATACGGGCTTAAATACGGGTTGTCGTAATTTAAATCAACAATAAGTCCTACCAGAACCTGGTTATCTTCAGCGTGGTATAAATAGCTACCACCGGTGGCCTCATCAAGCGGCCACCCCGCAGTATGGATAACTTTTCCAGGCTGATGCAATGCCGGGTCAATATCCCATATTTCTTTAAAACCCAGCGCATAGTGTTGTTCACTCGCGTCTTTATCTAAAGCAAACTTCTCGTTTAATGTTTTGCCAAGATGGCCACGAGAACCCTCGGCAAATAAGGTATATCTGGCCCGCAAATCCATGCCCGGCATATAACTATCTTTGTGTTCGCCACTGGCGCTAATGCCCATATCGCCCGTGGAAACACCTGCCACGCTGCCATCGTCATTATAAAGAATATCGGTAGCCGGGAAGCCGGGAAATATTTCTACTCCAAGCTCTTCTGCCTGTTCAGCCAGCCAGCGGCACATATTGCCCATTGAGGTAATATAATTGCCTTTATTATGCATTGTTTTAGGCGTCAGACCGTTAGGCAGTTTTTGTGATGACGTGTCGTCTTTCAATAAATAAATTTCATCTTCGGTTACCGGCGTGGATAACGGCGCTTTACGTTCTTTATGGTCCGGGAAAAGTTCTTCTAAAGCCCGCGGTTCAAAAACCGCTCCCGATAAAATATGTGCTCCTACTTCAGAGCCTTTTTCTACCACACAAACCATCAGCTCCTGGCTAGCCTCATTCGCCATTTGCATTAACCGGCATGCTGCAGCCAGACCACTTGGACCAGCCCCAACAATGACAACATCAAAATCCATTGATTCACGTTCCATACAGGCTCCTTAAAAATTTTCGTTATAGTGCACTATAGGTGAAACAAATAATGCGAAGTGTCAAAAACTTGTAAATTAAATACCGTTCTGAACGGTAATGCAGGTTGACGTTTACGTCAACAGGAAGTAGATTGCTGATAAGTTTACGTTAACGTAAAGGTTGTAAATATTCTTCATTGTTTTACGTTAAAACGGGGTAAAACGATGAGGCGGCATCAGTATTAAGTTATCTGATGAATTCAGACCAAGGTGCTAAGTCACCGGCAAACACTCACATCTTGAGGTAAGAAATGAAAATACTTGTACCGGTCAAGCGTGCCATTGACTACAACGTAAAAGTGCGGGTAAAAGCTGATAACTCGGGCGTTGATCTCACTAACGCTAAAATGGCGATTAATCCCTTTTGTGAAATTGCGGTAGAAGAAGCCGTGCGCCTGAAAGAAAAAGGCATCGCTGAAGAAGTTGTCGTTGTTTCGGTTGGCAATAAAAGCTGTCAGGAACAAATAAGAACGGCACTGGCGCTTGGGGCAGACCGTGGTATCCAAATTGACACTGACGAATCACTGGATTCACTTCAAATTGCTAAGTTATTAGCTAAAGTAGTAGAAAAAGAAGCGCCTAAAATGGTGATTCTTGGTAAGCAAAGCATAGACTCTGACAATAACCAAACCGGGCAAATGCTGGCAGCATTAACCAACATGCCTCAAGGCACATTCGCTTCGCAGGTTGAAGTAGACGGTGATTCGGTTAAGGTTACCCGCGAAATTGATGGTGGCCTGCAAACTATCGCGCTAACGTTACCCGCTGTGGTTACCACCGATCTTCGCCTTAATGAACCTCGTTATGCATCATTGCCAAACATCATGAAAGCGAAGCGTAAGCCATTAGATGTTATGCCAGCCAGTGATTTTGGTGTTGAGTTAACCTCTAATGTCAAAGTCATAAAAGTTGAAGCGCCAGCGCAGCGTAAGGGCGGCGTAAAAGTAGCAGATGTAGCTGAATTAGTAGATAAGCTTAAAAACGAAGCGAAGGTGATCTGATGACTGTTTTAGTATATGCCGAGCACGATAACAGCCAGTTAAAGTCGGAAACGGCCAAACTGGTGCACGCTGCCACGAAAATTGGTGGCGATATTCATGTTTTGGTTGCTGGGAGCAACTGCGAAGGTATCGCATCTGAAGCTGCGAAAATTGATGATGTTGCAAAGGTTTTGCTTGTTGATAATGAAAACTTTGAGCATCAGTTGGCTGAAAATACCGCTGACCTGCTAGTAGAAATTGGCAAAGACTACAGTCATATTTTGGCTAGCGCCTCAACTACGGGTAAGAATTTTATGCCCCGTGTAGCAGCGCTATTAGATGTTGCCCAATTGTCTGATGTTATCGGCGTTGAATCTGATGACACCTTCGTGAGGCCAATTTACGCCGGTAACGCAATAGCCACGGTTCAGTCTTCAGATTCAATCAAAGTACTGACTGTACGTGCCTCAGCATTTGATGCCCAGGCAACAGGTAATAATGCTGAGATTGAGAAGCTGGATAAAGGCTCAGAGGCCAAAGGTGTTTCGTTTGTTGGCGAAGAGCTTACCGAATCTGAACGTCCTGAATTAGGGGCAGCCGAGATAGTCATTTCTGGCGGCCGCGGAATGCAAAATGGTGAGAACTTTGCTCTGCTTGAAGGGATTGCCGACAAACTAGGCGCCGCTATCGGTGCCTCACGAGCCGCAGTGGATGCAGGGTTTGTGCCTAACGACATGCAGGTTGGACAAACCGGTAAAATTGTAGCGCCTCAGCTGTATATTGCTGTGGGTATTTCAGGTGCAATTCAGCATCTTGCCGGTATGAAAGACTCTAAAGTTATCGTGGCAATAAACAAAGACGAAGAAGCTCCTATATTTCAGGTGGCCGACTATGGTCTGGTGGGTGATTTATTTGATATTTTACCCGAACTTGAAAAGTCTGTTTAATTACCAACTGCGGGACAAGTCTTAAGCTTGTCCCCTTTTTATACCCGCACTACCGAATTATCTTCATTGCTTAACGGCGAACGCTGATAACCATCTGCTTCCCAGTCATTTTCCCAGCTTTTATTGTCCAGTAAATAACGAAATGCGTAGGTATGTTCGATATCAAGCGTAATGGTCTGCGTAAAGTCTCCGTTTTTTAAATGTCGCATAGGAGATACTGCTTCATTCCACTGATTGAAGTCGCCCACCAACTTTGCAGTTTTTGTCTGGCCGGCTTCCTTAGCTTTAAGTCTAAAGGTGACCTTGCAAACGGGTTTGGTTTTCAGATACTGTTTTTTAAGACTCATAAGATGCGTTCCGTGGCAGAATTTACATCTAATAAATTACGATTAAAAAGTAACCAAATCAAGCGCGTTCATACTTTTTTCAGCAAATTATTTTATCCATGGTCGGGATATAATAGAAAATAATATAAATGATCATATTTATTAACAGTTTTATACAAGCCTTTAAAGAAAAGACGCGGTAGACTCTGATTACAAAAATAAAAACGCTTTATTTATCTGAAAAATAGAGCCGCAGTGATTCAGCTCACTGATGTTTTCAAAGGGAATAGACATAGAATGAAAAATGCTGTTTGGACCAAGGCGGGAATACCCCTGGTCATTGTCCTCGTTGCTATAATCTCCGCCGTGGTTTTAATTGCAAGTAAAGAACCACCGCCTATCGAGCCTGCACAAACAAAAGCATTTCTGGTTGATGCTAAACCAGTAAATCGCGAACCGGTTACTTTTTCTGTACGTTCTCAAGGCAATGTTGTTCCCTTTCACCGCACCAACCTTAGTGCCCAGGTAAGTGGCAAGGTGGTCGATATAGCAGATAGTTATGTGGTGGGCGGCATGTTTGAAAAAGGCGAGGTGCTGATATCGCTCGAACCCGATGATTACCTGACTGAGATTAGTTTGGCTGAAGCTCAGCTTGCACAGGCCCAGGCCGCACTTTCTGAAGAAATTGCCCGAGGGCAGGTTGCAAAAACCGAATGGCAGTCAGTTAATTCTGGGGTCCCGCCTGAACTAGGCTTACGTAAACCCCAACTGGCGCGCGAGCAGGCGAATGTAAAAGCAGCGACAGCCCGGCTTGATCGCGCAAAACGTAATTTAGAGCGAACCAAAATCAGAGCACCTTATAATGGCCTGGTGGTTTCTCGCAACATTGATATTGGTCAGTTTGTTGCTATCGGTAGTGCATTAGGCACCATCTATAGTACGGACATTGCCGAAATAAGAATGCCGGTGGGCGATAGTGAAATGGCATTCATTGATTTAGCCGACGGCATAGATACCAGTGACAATGTTGTGCTTAACGCTCGGGTTAATGGCGCCTCGACTCAATGGACAGCGAATCTGGTGCGCAGTGAAGGCGTATTGGATGAAGCAAGTCGGGTAAGCTACCTGGTAGCACAATTAGCAGACCCATATCACCGTAACAGCAATTCTAATCAACCCGTATTGCGCTTTGGTCAATTTGTAGAAGCTGAGATTACCGCGTCAAAACAACGAGATTTGTTCGTACTTCCGCGCAGTGTACTGCGGTTTGATCAGACTGTGTTAACGGTAAATTCAGACAACGAAATTCAAATTAAACCCGTAGAGGTAGCACGTACAGATGCTGACCACGTCTTTATTGCCGATGGTCTTGAAGAAGGAGAGCAAATTGTACTTAGTGCCGTGCCTAATCCTTATAACGGCATGAAAGTGCGTTTACCCGGTGAAAGTACTGACACCCCTGGTGCGATAAGTCAGGACATCGCTGATGAAAAAGACGCTGTGTCGGTAGAGGAATAGCCTGATGAGCAAAATAGACACGCACAAAGGCATAATTGCCTGGTTTGCCAGAAATAATGTGGCCTCTAACCTGCTAATGTGGGTGCTGCTTATCGGCGGTTTGTTCAGCGCCTTTGCTATTCAAAAACAAATATTTCCGCCAATAGAAATCAATATCGTTAGTGTTCGGGTGCCTTATCTGGGTGCAGCACCTCAAGAAGTTGAAGAAGGTGTTTTACTTAAGATAGAAGAAGCAATAGAAAATATTGAGGGAATAAAGAAAATCACGTCCACGGCTCAGGAAGGGCTGGGCACTGTAACGGTAGAAGTTGAAGAGAATTACGACGTTCAGGAAGTGCTGGACGAAATGAAAGTACAGGTAGATGCCATACCTAGCTTTCCGGGAAATACTGAAAAGCCGATAATCTATCGGCAAAAAATTCAGTCAGATGTTATTTGGGTGTCGGTGTATGGCGATGCCAGTGAGCGGGAGCTAAAAGAGTTTGCCAAACAAATTCGCGATGATATTGCGAATTTGGACGGGGTTACCAGCGTTAATGTTGTCGGAGCCCGCGACTATGAAGTATCGATAGAACTTTCTGAAAAAGATTTGCAAAAATACAATCTGACCTTTTCTGAAGTCGTCAGTATGGTGAGGCAATCCAGTGTTGACTTGCCCGGCGGCTCTATTCGCACGGATAACGGCGATATTTTATTACGTACTAAAGGTCAGGCTTACACCGGCTGGGACTTTGCGCAGCTAACCCTGCTTACCAGTAACGACGGTACCCGTGTTCGGTTAGGTGATGTTGCCACTATTAACGATGGCTTTGTTGAAGACAACAGATTTGCGTATTTTGACGGCAAACCTGCAGTAAGTATGCGGATTCAGGCGGTCGGCGATCAAAATGCGTTAGAGATATCTGAGCAGGTTAACAACTACATTGCCGAAAACAGCCCGGACTTTCCTGCCCATTTGAATGCGGATACATGGGGTGATGTATCTTTCTATCTTAAAGACCGACTCAATATGATGCTTGAAAACATGGGTTTCGGCGCATTATTGGTTTTTATTGTATTGTCGTTATTTTTGCGGGTAAAACTGGCGTTCTGGGTTATCTGGGGCCTGCCGGTTTGCTTCTTAGGGGCGATTTTAGTCATGCCAATGGAGTTTGTCGGCGTATCGATAAACTTGCTAAGTTTGTTCGCATTTATCCTGGTATTAGGCATTGTTGTTGACGATGCTATTATTATGGGCGAATCAGCCTATACCGAAATAGACACTAAAGGCCACTCGACCGATAACGTTATTGCGGGGGTCAAAAAGGTTGCCATGCCGGCCACATTCGGGGTGTTAACTACCATTGCAGCGTTTACCCCAATGCTAATGGTGTCGGGCCCATTTGGGGTTATCTGGAAGTCTATAGGCTGGGTGGTTATTGTTTGTCTGGTGTTTTCACTGATTGAGTCAAAACTAATTTTACCTGCGCACTTAGTGCACATGAAACTCAGTAAGCCAGACCCGGCCAAACAAAATCGTTTTCAGCGGTTTCGTAATATATTTAGCGAAGGTATAAAGCGATTTATTACTAATCAATACGCGCCATTTTTAGCAAAAGCGGTACGTAACCGCTATACCACTTTAGCGTCCTTTGTGGCGATGCTCATTTTGACCATTGGCTTATTCGCCGGAGGGATTGTCCGGTTTGTATTCTTCCCCGATATTCCCAGCGACTTTATGTCGGCCAGCTTTGAGTTAGAACCAGGATCATCGTTGAATCAGCGTGACAAAGCTTTGAAAGAAATGCTGGCGGCGATGCATAAAATGAACGATAACATTGAAAAAGAAACGGGCACAGGGGTTATTGAACATGCTATTGCGTTTGATAATGGCAACCTCGGCGGCGAGGTTTTTGTAGAACTTAGCAAAGGAGAAACCCGTGAGCTGCCGGACTATGAGATACATCAGCGCTGGCGCGAGCAAATGCCGGAAATTCCGGGAGTTAAAACATTAAACATCGGTTCAGGTGATGGCTTTGGCGGGCCGGATATGAGCTTTGAGTTTACTTCATCTGAGATAGATTCATTGCAAGCGGCGGCTCAGGAGCTTAAAGCACGTTTGGCTGATTACGAAGGTCTAAGTGATATTAATGATTCTTTTGCCGGAGGCAGTGATGAAATTCAATTGTCACTAAAACCTCAGGCGGACGCATTAGGTATTAGTTTGCAGCAATTAGGGCAGCAGGTGCGTTACGGCTTTTATGGGGCAGAGGTACAGCGTTTACAGCGCGATGACGAAGAAGTTAAAGTGATGGTTCGTTATCCGCAAGAGGCGCGAAACTCTATTGAATACCTTGAAGACATGCGTGTACGTGCGCCTAATGGCGACGACATTCCTTTTGAAGAAGTCGGAAAAATTGACTTAGGTGAAGGCTTTTCTTCTATTGTCAGAGTGGATGGCAGGCGTTCGATTACGGTTAGCGCAAAGGTGGACAAAACCACTTTAGATCCCGGCGAAGTCACCCGCGATGTAGTAATGACGGTGATCCCACAAATTATGGAACGATACCCAACCGTAGACTTCCAGCTGCAGGGAAATTCAAAAGAACAGCAAGAGGCATTGTTAAGTATGTTTCAGGGACTGCTGTTTGCGTTATTCGCTATCTATGCTCTGCTGGCCATACCGCTACGTTCTTACACTCAGCCATTTATCATCATGGCGGTAATTCCGTTTGGGGTAGTGGGCGCAATTGTAGGACACCTGGTACTGGATATGGCAGTAAGCTCGCTTTCACTTTGCGGGATCATTGCCCTGTCAGGCGTAGTGGTAAACGACAGCTTAATTATGGTTGATTTTGTTAACCGTGCCCGGGCTGAAGGTCATCGTTTAATAGATGCCGCGATAAGTGCAGGAACTCAGCGTTTTCGTCCTATCATTTTAACCTCGCTCACCACGTTTATGGGGCTAATGCCGATTGTTTTTGAGCGTAGTTTGCAGGCTCAGATTGTTATTCCTATGGCTATTTCACTTGCGTTTGGTATTTTGTTTGCCACCATTATTACTCTGCTTTTGGTGCCTTCGCTTTACCTTATTCTGGATGATGTCAGAGGGTTGTTTAGAAAAAAACCGACTTCTTATTCTACTGAGTCAACGTCAGTAAAGCACAACTAATGCAATAGTGATAGACAAGCCCGCCTGGTGAAAGCCTTGGCGGGCTTTTTTATGGAATGGGGTATTTACACAGGTAACAAGTAACTCACTAACACAGGTTAACTTTGAATCTGAAGGCCAATCATTGCGATTAAAGTTGTTAAAATTTAACCGCACCTATTTGTACAAAAGACACAGCGGTTATTGCTATAAGCTTTTTTAGGAAATGCTGTTAGTGGCTCTAACGCGAGGTGTGGGGGGAATAGCGTTTCTTCATATAATACAGAAGGTATGGACCGCAGGTGTTGTTAGCGGTTATCAAAAAAAAGCTGCGGCGCGAACGCCACAGCTTATGCTTATTTATTGAGTATCGTCAGAATCAATAGAAAGACATTTTCACTTCAACACCCCAGATACGAGGCTCATTAACAATACCGGTCAGATTGTTAAAGTCGATAGCGCCTTTAACATTGTCTTCATCAGTAATATTACGGCCGAACAAGGCAACCGTGTAGCCATCAGCGAAGTTTTCGTAACCTACGCGCAAACCACCTTCAACATTGTTGTCGGTAGTAAACTCAACCGCTTCATACAAAAACAGGTTGGTTTCACCCTGAAATGCCCAGTCGGTAAAGGCAAACAATTCACCATCGCTTCCTACTGGAATAGAGTAACGGGCGGTAAAGTTGAAAATTGACTCAGGCGCCTGCGGGAATGGGTTTCCATCGATAGAGGCAGCAAAGCCGTCCGGGCGAGGATCGGTCACTGTACAATTACCGGCAAAGCCAAAGCCAGCATTAGCGCCACACGGAAGCACCGTTAACGAATCATCTTTTATTTCGGTATGGTTATAGCTATAGCCCGCTGTAAAGGTTAACTGGTCAGTCGCCAACCACTGCGTATCTACTTCAAAACCATAGGCTTCGCCCTGGTCAGCGTTGACCAAAGCCGTAAAGTTGTTGCCGCCACCAATGGCAGAAAACTGCATGTCATCAACCGTGTAGTAAAAAGCTGCCGCGTTGAAACGCAAGGTTTTATCTAGCAGGTCAGACTTAAAACCAATTTCGTACGAATTGATGGTTTCTGCTTCAGCCACCGAAGGTGCACCTTCAAACGCGACATCCCGGCCCTGAATAGTTTGCGCGCGAAAGCCATTAGCATAACGAGCGTACAACGAAACATCGTCGGTCAAACGATAATTTGCGCTCAGCTCGAAACTAACCTGACCATCATCAACATCTACGGGATCATAATCCTGAACCGTACATTCGTTAATACCATCGCCATTAAAATCAAGAAAATTACAGGCGCCATCCACGTTTTGTTCGCCAACCCGTAACGATTTGTCGTCGTGGGTGTAACGCACACCGGCTGTAACATTCAATTTGTTGTTAACCTGATAAGAGCTTTGGCCAAAAACCGCCCAGGTGGTATTTTCATGAAAAACGGTCGATGCACCAAACAGACCATCAATACTGGTTACATTAAATGATGAGTCAAAAAAGAACGCACCTACCTGCCAGCTCATAGGATCGGTGGTTTGGCTGGCGACACGAATTTCCTGAGTAAACTGCTCTAAATCGTCAAGTTTATCCTGAGTTACGGCGGTAAATGGAATGAAGCCCGTATTTTCAGTTACACCTGAGCCCGCTCCGCCGTCTATGTCGCCCAGACTAAAGCCGTCAGCAGTTTCTAGGGCGGTGATAGAGGTTAGCTCAACAGCGTCAAAGTCATAAGTCATCTTTAAAGACGAACCAAAACCTTCATACGCCTGCGGGTTGTTATCAGCTCCATCACCGTCAATATCGCCATCATAATAAACAACGTCGCGGTCGTAATTATCATTCAGGTCATTGCTGCCTTTATCAAACAGATTGGCCCGGAAAATAGAGGCGGTACCATCAAGGTCGCGTCCGTGTAAATTTAATAGCGCCGAGAACCGATCATTAGGCTGATACAACAACTGTGCACGCCATGCTTTTTCGTCAAAACCCCCAATAACGTCTTCCTGGCCGGTAAAGCCATTATCGATATAGTCATCGCGGGTTTGCGACAGTACTGAGATTCGACCCGACAGATCTTCAGTTAAACCGCCACCTACCGCACCTTCGAAATTAAGGGTGTTGTAGCTGCCGTAAACCGCTTTAGCATAACCTTCGAAATCTTGCCCAGGCTTCACGGTATCGAATTTAACAATACCAGCAGTCGTGTTTCTGCCAAATAAAGTTCCCTGAGGCCCACGTAAAACTTCAACTTGCTGAATATCAAAAAGCGGAAAGCTTTTTAATACCACGTTTTCCATGACAACTTCATCCATCACAATGGAAACCGGCTGTGATGCGGCCAGGTCAAAGTCGGTATTGCCCAGGCCACGAATGTAAAACCGGGGCGCAACTCTTCCATTTGATGATTCGGCATACAATCCGGGTACGCGTACGGCCAGGGCCAGAATATCTTCGCCGCCAGCGAATAGGCTGTCGAGTTTTTCCCCGCTTAATGTGGCGATAGAAAGGGGAACTTCCTGAATTGACTGTGTCCGCTTTTGAGCGGTTACGGTGATTTGTTCCAATTCAGATTCTTTTGGCTTTTGTTGTGTTTCCTGAGCCAAAAGAGGACTGCTAAACGCGGCTCCAATAGCAAGTGCAAGGGAAGCGATGCGATGTGTTTTCATGTGTCCACCAAGTGAAGGTAATGTGTTTTTAAATTTTTTTTTTACGCAGTTTGCTGAACGAACTGCTTGTGGCTGCTTAGTTTACTTGAATCACAGATTTTTTATATCATATTTTCACTATAAATTTTTGCAATGAGTTTATTTATTGGTTTTCTACTAAAGCAAACTTGGCCCGATACTGTGAAATTGAGCATCCCGTATGGCGTTTAAATAAGCGCGAAAAAGAACTGGCATCTTCGTAGCCAATCTGGGGCAAAAGACTATCTAATGTACAGCGGGTGGTTTCAATGAGCTTACGTGCGTGATCGACTCTTAGCTGCTGCAAATAATAACCGGGTGAGAGACCTGTTGCTGCTTTAAACCGCCGCGTAAGCGTTCGGGTGGTAACATTAAATTCAGCAGCCAGTGCCGGTAATGCGACTAAAGTGTTCAGGTGGCCCATCATATAAATTTGAATATCTTTGACTAATTCATCCTGATGTACCGTTTGGCGTCTTGAGCCGGCATACAAGCTCTGATTATAGCGGGGTAGATCCAGGACATGAGCTTTAGCCGTTTGCCGGGCAACCTCGGCGCCGGCGTAGCGCTCGATTAACAGCAAGGCCAAATCGAACCAGGCCATGCCGCCTCCAGTGCAAAAAATATTGTTGTCAATAGTATGTAATTTTTCGCTTTGTAAATCGACATTTGGGTACTTATGTTTAAACGCACTGGCAAAGCCCCAGTGTGTAGTTGCGGCCTTATTCTCAAGTAAGCCTGCCTGAGCAACTAAAAATACGCCTGTGCAATTAGCGGCAATATCAACCTGGGCTAAATGAAAGGCGCGCAGCAAAGGATAAAGGCATTGTTCGTTAGCCAGCACCCGGTCAATGTTCGAGCCAATTGAAGGGATCAGAAGCACATCAGGCTGGTCATTTGCCCTTAGTGCGCCATCGGCTTTTAAAGTAATGCCGTTTGAGCAATGTATATCGCTGCCGTCGGCTGAAAGTAGCCGCACTGAAAATACCGGCTGGCTTGGCTGATGATGAATGTTCTGCCAGGTCACGCCGGCCTGAGCAAATAGATCGACCACCCCGGTGATGGCGCTTGACAGCGCATGGTCAAAGCCATAAACCACGACATTGGCGGGGCTATTCATTACTGTTTCTCATAATCGCTTATAACACAGAAAAATGTATGTCCTAATTAACCATAATTGTGTCATTTTTGACAATCATTTGATGGTCAGACCTGTGTCACAATCTATTTACATACTAAAACCCTTTGACCCGGGCCTTTACTATAAAAAGGAAAAAACAGCGATGAAGAATATTCAATGGTTACTGGCAGCCCGCCCTAAAGGCGAACCGACACGTGGTGACTGGAAGCACAACGAAACGCAAACCCGTTCACCTGAAAAAGGAGAAATACTGGTTAAGGTAGAGTACATCTCACTAGACCCGGCAATGCGTGGTTGGATGAACGAAGGTAAATCGTATATTGAGCCTGTGGAGTTAGGTGATGTAATGCGTGCCGGTGCGGTGGGAGAGGTAATCGAATCAGGCGATGATAACTTTAGCGCAGGCGATAAGGTGTACGGCAGCTTTGGGGTTCAGCAATACGCTACATGTTCAGCCCAGGGTGTACATAAAGTGGACCCTGAGCTGGCACCGTTAGAGCGTTATCTGGGGGTTTTGGGCATGCCCGGTATGACCGCCTATTTCGGGCTGCTAAAAACGGGGCTTCCAGAGGCAGGCGAAACCGTTGTTGTCTCGGGCGCGGCTGGCGCAGTCGGCAGTGTGGTGGGCCAAATTGCAAAAATTAAAGGCTGCCGGGTGGTCGGCATCGCTGGCGGTAAAGAAAAATGCGATTACGTGATGTCTGAATTAGGTTTTGATGCCGTTATAGACTACAAAAACGAAGACGTGAAAAAAGCGTTGCGTAGTACCTGCCCAGATGGCGTAGACGTGTACTTTGATAATGTGGGTGGTGAGATTCTGGATGCGGTTCTTACCCATATTAATTTACGGGCACGTATCGTAATCTGCGGGGCCATTAGCCAGTACAACAACACTACCGCAGTGAAAGGGCCGTCTAACTATTTGTCACTGCTGGTAAACCGAGCCCGTATGGAAGGTATCGTAGTGTTTGATAATATTAAACACTATGGTGAAGCAGCGCGTGATATGTCAGGCTGGATTGGCCAGGGTAAACTGAAAGCCAAAGAGCACGTGGTGGAAGGAATAGACACCTTTCCGGACACACTGATGATGCTGTTTCGTGGTGAGAATTTTGGCAAGCTGGTTTTAAAAGTAAACCATGATTAAGGAGTGACTATGAGTCATCTTTTTGATTTAACTGGCAAGGTAGCATTAGTCACAGGCGCCAGTCGCGGTATTGGGGAGTCTATTGCTCATTTGCTCGCCCGGTACGGAGCTCATGTTATTGTTTCCAGTCGCAAGCAGGAAAGCTGCGAAACCGTGGCCGCTGCTATTCGAGAGCAAGGCGGGAAAGCCTCTGCTATGGCCTGTCATGTGGGGGAAATGGAACAAATTGAATCAATTTTCAGCCTGATCAGACAGCAACACGGCCAATTGGATATTCTGGTCAATAACGCGGCGGCTAACCCGTATTTTGGCCACATTCTTGACACCGACCTGGCTGCTTTTCAAAAAACGGTGGATGTGAACATTCGCGGGTATTTCTTTATGTCGGTAGAGGCCGGTAAACTAATGCGCGAACAAGGGCAGGGCGTCATACTCAACACTGCCTCGGTTAATGGGGTTGTACCTGGCGATATGCAGGGTATTTACTCTATAACCAAGGCCGCAGTAATTAGTATGACCAAATCGTTTGCCAAAGAATGCGGCAAACACAACATCCGGGTTAATGCATTACTTCCGGGGCTTACCGATACAAAATTTGCGTCTGCGCTAACCAGTAACGACAAAATTTTAAAGTCCGCATTAACACAAATTCCATTAGGAAGAGTGGCTCATCCTGATGAAATGGCCGGAACCGTACTATATCTGGTTTCTGAAGCATCCAGCTATACCACCGGAAGCGCAATTACCGTAGATGGAGGTATGCTAGCCTAAGCGTTTGGGTTGGCTGAAAATCTGAAAAAAGACGCAATAATGCGTCTTTTTTGTTCGCTCTGAATACATATTAACGCTTAACCGGACTTACAATTTTGATAGCATCAACCAATGTTAAATATCAGATGCGCTATACACATCAGCCACGGGTTAATAGCCAGTACTAACGCAAGGTGCTTATCGTCGCTCACAATCGAAATCTTAATTGGAGCAGGCACACCAATTACATTTAGTGAAATGTGGGGCCAGCCATCGTATTTATAATATTAAGAGGGATACAGGCGCTGAACGCGCCCGGTCACTTGGTGTGAAACGGTTTTAAAAGGGCCGACGTTATAGTTAGCCCTTAACCATACTATTTACAAAACCGAGACCAAAGCTTTGGCCAGTGTGTCAACATTTTGCTGATTAATGCCGGCAATGTTGATGCGGCTGGACTCAACAAAATAAACACTGTGTTCACGACGAAGCTGTAAAACCTGCTCGGGTGTAATACACAAAAATGAAAACATCCCTTTTTGCTCATTAATAAAGCTAAAGTCTTGCTGAGCACCATTAGCTTCAAGTTTATCTACCAGCATGGCGCGCAAGCTTTTCATACGGTTACGCATGCTATTCACTTCACTGACCCACTCTTGCTTTAACGCTTTGTCAGACAAAATAATATCTACCAGAGCGCCGCCATAACTTGGTGGCATAGAATAAGACTCACGAGCTACAGATTGTATTTGTGACTGTGCAATTTTTTTGATATTGCTGTTTTCGGTGATAATAGCAGCCAGGCCCACACGCTCACGATACAAACCAAAGTTTTTGCTGCACGACGCGGCAATAATCACTTCAGGAAGATTCTCGGCAAGCAAGCGAATGCCATATGCATCTTCGTCAATACCGTCGCCAAAGCCTAAGTAAGCGACATCAAGAAATGGCAAAAAGCCACGTTCCTGAGCGAGCTCTAACAGGGCATCCCATTGCTCGTTGGTTAAATCAGCGCCGGTAGGGTTATGACAACACCCATGCAGCAGCACCACGTCGCCTTTACCGGCTTCTTTTAACTTATCCATCATCGCATCAAAACGAATACCTGCTTTGTCTTTACTAAAGTAAGGGTACGTTTCAAGGGCAAGGCCGGCCGAGCCAATCAGTGGGATGTGGTTAGCCCAGGTAGGATCGCTAACAAATACGCGGGCATCTTTGTTACAACGAACCAGTAACTCAGATAATATCCGCAGCGCACCACAGCCGCCGGGCGCCTGAACAGCGGCAATACGGTCAGCCATAAATACCGGGCTTTTAGCGCCCAGCAAAAGCTCAAGCATATTATCGATATAACCCTGGTTGCCCTGGGGGGTGATATAGCTTTTGGTATCTTCGCGGCCTTGTAAAATAGACTGGGCCTGAGCTACCGATGAGAGAATAGGCGTATTACCTTTTTCGTCTTTATAAACACCGACACCTAAATCAATTTTTACGCTGCTTTTATCTTCTTTATAAGCGGTAGACAAACCAAGAATAGGATCTGGATTTAATTGGGGCAATACTTCAAACACGATAGTTCCTCTCAATGCGCGAATTATAAGCGGGGCAGGTATTATGCCACCCATATAGGAAAATACGAGTGTTAATGGAGATTTAATCCGCCAGACATTGTCTGCGGTTCACCGCTTAGCTGAATTGAAACAACGCGTTAGCCTGATCAACCTGTTTACCGCTGGCATCGAAGGTTCTTTCAAACCAGCTTGCGCTGCCGTCGCGTTTAATCAGTAGCAGTGTTGATGAACGGGTTCCGTATTCTTCAGACTGGATAAATATAGGCGAAAGGCGTTTTTCCCACGCTTTGTCGATACCTGTGTCGGGCAACATATCATCGGGTGCTACGGTCGAATCTTTTAGCAAAGAAAACAGTCTGTCTTCGGTAACGGTCTTGGCGCTGCTGCAATACTCACTGATGGCGCCCACGCCGCGAGACACTTTTGGCCAGGGCGCGTTGAGAGTAGCATTAGACAAACCGTGCACACCATCAGTCAACTGCTCATTTTGTAAAGAGTGGTTGTTAAAGACATAAAGGTTTTGCCACGTCCCATACAATAAATTAAAACCATTGTACTGACTTGCCTGTTGCGTTAATTGCTGTTGATGTTGAATGTCTGAACCCTGATTCAGAAGATAATTAACGACTAACTCGCCGCGGGAACGAGCCGAGCTATCTTCGCTGTCTGGTTTTCGGATATTGGTAAGCGCAGCAATACGGCCACTGCGGGTTACGCCCATCCAGGTGCCCCCGGCTTTAAGATCTTTACCCGCGAAAATCGGAGGGTGAGAGCTCCAGATATGGGAGGGTAGTGTGGGGCGGTTATTAAACTCATCCCGGTTGGCAGCAATGATTAAGGGATAATCTTTGCGTTGCCCCTTAGCAATAAAAAGAATACACATAGCGGCAATACTTCTCCTTTAGCCTAGTGCGTGATTCTTATAGGTTTACGTTTTTAATACGGATCAACCAGGAGTGGTCGATAATTACTCACACTTTAGTTTTCATTACGCTGTTTGTAAGTCAATCATGCATCTAAATAAACGGGGGTGTCGCAAAATATAAAAAAAATGTGCTAACGTGACGCTCAATAATAATGCTTTTTACTGGAGTATATTTTGAGTAAGCAGGGCTTTACTACCCGCCAGATTCACGCCGACCGACGCTTAAATAAGCCCGCTAATGGCGCCGTGCACACACCGGCCACCACCTCAGTTTTATTTGAGTACACCGATGCCCAAGACATTATTGATGTATTTCAGGGTAAACAAGCGGGTCACGTATACGGACGCTCATCCACAGAATCAATGCAGGCGTTGGCAAACCAGATAAATGATTTGGAACAAGGCGTAGGTGCTGTTTGTTTTGCTACTGGTATGGCCGCCATCAGCGCTGCTGTTTTGTCGTTGTTTAAGCATGGCGATCATATCATTGTAAGTCAGTATCTGTTTGGAAATACCCGTAGCCTGATGAATACTGTGTCAGATCTGGGCATACAGATTAGCTTTGTAGATGTCACTTCACTTCAGGCTATTACCGAAGCCTATCAACCTAATACTCGGGCGGTGTTTACCGAAACCATTGCTAACCCGGCCACTCAGGTTGCTGATATTCAGGCTATCGGGCGATATTGCAAAGAACGCGAGATTCTGTTGATTGTTGACAATACCATGACCCCGCCGCCGTTGTTTAATGCAAAAGCGTCAGGTGTAAGCTTAGTGGTGTGTTCGCTAACCAAATATGTTGCCGGTCATGGGCATGTACTGGGCGGCGCGGTAATTGATACAGGCGAGTTTGACTGGTCAGGTTTTAACAATATTTCGCCTGCTTATCAGGTGGCTGATTGTACTCAATGGGGTTTAACCCAGATCAAGAAAAAAGGTCTGCGCGATATGGGTGCGTCGCTATCGAGTGAGGCAGCCCACAAAATTGCCGTGGGTATGGAAACCCTGGCCTTACGAATGCAGCGGGCGTGCAGTAATGCCAAAGAACTTGCGTTGTTTTTACACAATCACGATAAAATATCCCAGGTTTACTATCCCGGCCTTGCCGATCACCCTCAACATTTTATTGCCCGCGAACAAATGCTTACGGGCTATGGAGCGATGTTGAGTATCGATTTGGCTGAGCATATCGATCCCATTGCCTTTTTAAACAAACTGGAACTTGTTATCTGTGCTACGCATTTAGGCGACACTCGTACACTGGCATTGCCGGTGGCACCGACCATCTTTTATGAAAGCGGACCACAGGAGCGGGCCCAAATGGGAATCAGTGAAAATATGCTCAGAATATCAGTAGGTATAGAGGATATTGAGGATCTGATTACTGATTTTACCCAGGCGCTGGCCAGTTTGTAATACGGTTTTTCCTGGTCGCGCCCATTGCGGCGCGACTGCCATTTAAACCCTGAAGTACTTATTATAAGCTCCCTCCAGCCAACCTTCATATCGCTTAACGCCAACCCCAGGTAAATCAAAAAACATGAACCATGCGAAGCTATCATTATTTCGTTTTGGCTTTCTTCTGATATTTTTTAAGCTCTTCAAAACGTGGTTGGTATCGTAAAACTCGGCTATGAGGGTCGATAATCACCGTATCGAGGGCACTAACCGACAAGGTGGTGGGTTGCTGCATAGACAGCGTTTGCAATGACCCGTTAATACTTATCTGTACCGGCATAGTAAACTGACTTTCAGCGCTTGTCTTCCATGACAACGTAAGTGTACTGGCGGTTCGCTCTTGTGTTAGTTCGGGCAGAGCCGCTTGATATAAGTAGGTTTCAAAAAACCAATTCAGATCTTTATCTGCGTGTTTGTTTACCAATGCGATAAAATCTTTAGTATTGGCGTGACGGGGTGTGATATTTCCTGGAGTGGGGTCAGACTGACCATATACCAGCTCTTGTACCGCCGCAAAAAAAGCCTCATCGCCAATATAATAACGCAGCGTGTGCATTACCCAGGCCCCTTTATAATACAAGTCGAGCCCGGGCCCTTTATCTTTGCTATACACTTCTTTTTCAGCTTTAATACGACCACTTACCAATGGGTACTTATTGTTCAACTGAGTACGAATTTTATTGAGATATGCAAAGTAAGCCACGTCGCCGTGGAGGTATTGAGCAAACGCGGGTTGCATATAAGTGGCAAGGCCTTCGTGTAACCACATATGATCCCAGTTGGTCGTGGTAAGCTGATTGCCAAACCACTCGTGAGCAAGCTCGTGTTGCATCAACCAGTCAAAGCCGTATCCATCTTTTTTGTACTGATTACCGTAAGCATTTATCGTTTGATGTTCCATCCCCAAATAGGGGGTCTGAACAATTCCCACCTTGTCGTTCGCAAACGGGTAGGGACCAATATACTGTTCGAAAAAACGCAGCATTTCAGGCAGTTCATCTAACAAAGTCTGCGCCTGTTTGCTATCACTGTCTGCTGAAGGCAGATAATAATAGGTCAGAGGATACTGATTACCAAACGCACTCTTAAATTGGGTTGATAGCCTTTTGTAAGGCGCTATATTCAAAGCAACGCCATAGGTATTGATTGGGGTATCTGAGTGCCAGTGAAAAGTATGCGCGCTTTTTTGTTGGGTGGTTTTTTGCAACGTGCCGTTGCTTATTGCCATTAAGTTTTTAGGCACCGTAATATGCACATCAAGTTGCTGTGGCTCGCCTGACGGCTGATCAATGCACGGCCAAAACAAATCGCAACCTTCGCTTTGCACAGTGGTAACCACCCAAGGTTGACCTTCGGCAGTTTTATCCCAAAGCACGCCCCCTTCCCACGGGGGATTTGAAGGAGTTCGTGGGCGCCCAAAGTATTGAATTTTCAATTTAAGTGGAAACGCGACTGCATTTTGCGGAGTAATGAGCAGCTGCCCATCGGGATTTTTGACGTTTCCTAACGGCACAGGTGAGCCATTTATCCAAACTTGCTCAACTTTAAAGCGCGTATCAAGATCTACCGATAAGGTTCGTTTGGGTCGGTTACTGTCTAATGTAAGCTCGCTAATGCCAAACAGTACATTGCGCTCAAAATCGAAATTGAACCACAATTCAGCATGATTCAGGGTGACCCCACGTTGCAGCGGCGGCATAAATCCGCCCGTTTTTAGTGTATAAGGGGTAGAAAGCTCTCTGGAAGGCTGCCCTTTAATTACGGGTTCGCGGGTTGCACAGGCGCTTAAAACCAATAATGAGATAAGCCCGGCTACAAATTTACGCATTAAAATTCCTGTCTGAGATGTACAGTACAAATTCAAAAATTGACATAATGACGTGCTTTTTACGCTGCGTACAGACTTACGCAACTATTCTTTGTTAAACCTGGTGAGAAATGCGATAAATAAATTTAGGTTCATGATAACTATAAGATTTATCAAATTAAATCCGTATTTTTTAAAGCATATTATAAAACTGCGAAAAAAATTGAACTTACGCAGGTTCTGGCTGACTAAATCTATGCTGCTAGCAATATTCTCTTTCATCTTTTGAAGAGATCTGTTTAGAGCAAGTGTGTGTTCCAAGTTGAGTGTGCTTGATTGCCCCGCTATTAGCGGGGCTTTTTTATGTCCTGATAAAAATAGCGCACCGTGAATACAGTAATAAATAATGGCTTTATGTAAGACGACTCTATCAACATTAAAGATGAAGCTTGACCAGCCCGAACATGGCTTGGGTATAATGAGGGTAAAACAACAAACCAAAAAAAGACCCAACCTATGAAAAAACTGACCAAACTGATGCTAAGTGCTGCTATTACCAGCGCCCTTAGTGCCTGTTCTTCCACCTCGGCGCCCGACTCACCAGCAACTGAAACATCAACGCAAGCTAGTGCCTCAACCCCGGCAGCGGTCATGCAACCTCAAGTGCCCGCATCGCAAGCCAGTAATAGCACGGTTCTGACCCTTGAAAAAATCATGTCAGACCCACAATGGTTAGGTCGCGCGCCCCAGCGGGCAGGGTTTTCTATCGACGGAAAAAGCATTGTTTACGAGCGTGAGAAAGTTGACAGCGACCTTAATACGGTTTTTGTAGCACCGCTAACAAATCCGGACAATGCTCAGCCGGCGCAGGACTCTGAGTTACACCGTTATCGGTTTGATGAAAAGGTTACCAGCAGCAATGGTGAAATCACTGCTTATCGCTTTAAAGACAGTGTATTTGTTCAGTTTGGCAATGGCCAACTGGTACAGCTAACGCGGGGTGGGGCGCGTCTGACACACTTGCAGTTTATGACTGATAATCGCTTAATGGCACGCTCAGGTAACAAAGTGGTGGCGATTGATTTGAACACAGGTCAGCGAGAGCAGCTTATCAGCTGGAAGTTCGCTGAAAAGCCACAACCGGTAGATGAAGCTGAAGACTTTGTGGCTCGCGAACAAATTTCGTTGATTGACTATGTGGCAAAACAGCAGGCCCAGGCTGAAGAAGCGGCCGAACAAGACCGCAAACTGGCCCGGGAAAGTCAGGCTGTGGCCCCTGAAACCTTGTATTTTGCCCCTGATCACAAGCTGGTAGCTGTGTCAGTATCACCTGCAGGTGACAAAGCGATAGTAGCCACTACCGCTGATAAACCATGGCGTGACGATACCGACATTATGCCTCATTATATTCAGGAAGATGGTCGGATAGCCTCAAAAGAAGTACGTCAGCGCGTGGCAGATGCCAAACCTGTAAATCACGAATTATGGATGGTAGATTTAGCGACGAACAAAAAACAGCCTTTATCGTTCAAAACATTACCCGGCTACAACGAAGACGTGCTGGCTGAAGAAAAAACCGAAAACGCAAAAGCGCGCGGCGAAACCTATCAGGTAAATCGCCTGGGTCGGGATATAACCCTGTTAGAAAGCTGGTACTGGACTAATCCGTCTATCCGGTGGCACTCTGAGGGTAAGGCGGTCGCGGTAATGTTAGAAGCCTGGGACAATAAAGATCGCTGGATAGCCACGGTCGATTTGCAAAATAGTCAGTTAACCAGTCAGGCGCGTCTGCACGATGACGCCTGGATCAATTATCGCTATAACCAGTTTGGCTGGCTAAACAACAGTGAAACTCTTTATTATCAGTCTGAGCGCTCAGGTTATTCGCACTTGTATCTGCAAAAACCGGGCGAGGCGGCTACCGCACTTACCGAAGGCCAGTTTGTCACCGACGACCCGACACTAACCAAAGACGATAAATATCTTTACTACAAAGCCAACAAAAAACATCCCGGCGTGTACGAGATTTATCGTGTGAACCTGCAAACAGGCGAAAACACTGAATTAACCCGTCTGAATGGCATGACTGACTATACGCTGAGTCCGGATGAACAGACACTCTTGCTCACGCACAGTAAAGTTACCCGCCCTCCAGAGTTGTATATTAAGCCAGCAGACTCGCGCACAACCGCGAAAAAAATTACCGACACCATAAGTGATGAATTTTTGGCTAAACCGTGGAGCGTACCTAAAGTGGTCGCTATTGAGTCAAGCAACACTGCGCAGCCTATTTATGCCAGAGTGTATTTGCCAGAAAATTATCAACAAGGTGAGCCCCGCAAAGCGGTAGTGTTTAATCATGGAGCCGGCTATCTGCAAAATTCGCATTTAGGCTGGTCAGGATATTTTCGCGAATTCATGTTTCACAGTATGTTGGTGCAACAGGGTTATGTCGTACTGGATATGGACTACCGGGCTTCAGCCGGTTATGGGCGCGACTGGCGTACCGCAATATACCGCGACATGGGTCAACCCGAGGTTGAAGATTTAAGAGACGGTGTGAATTGGCTCGTAAACAATGCGAATGTGGACAGGCAGCGTATTGGTACCTATGGCGGCTCTTATGGCGGATTTTTAACATTTATGGCTATGTTCAAACAGCCTGACTTGTTTCAAGCCGGGGCAGCACTTCGCCCTGTAACAGACTGGGCCCATTATAATACGCCCTATACCGCCAATATACTGAACACCCCGGATATTGACCCTATAGCGTATCGTCGCAGTTCACCTATCTATTTTGCTGAAGGTCTGGAAAAACCCTTACTGATTAACGCACCTATGGTAGACGATAACGTGTTTTTTGTAGACACGGTAAGGCTGGTGCAAAAGCTCATCGAACTTGAAAAACAAGACTTTGAAACAGCGATTTATCCGGTTGAACCTCATGGGTTTGTTCAGCCGAGTTCATGGCTTGATGAATACCGTCGTATTTATAAACTTTTTGAAGAAAACCTATAATCGTCTGTTAAACAAAACGCCGGCAGAAAGACTGTCGGCGTTATTATTTAATAACATGGGTGACACATAAGTTATTTATTTGGCGGGTTTTCTAAGACCGTACATAGCAAAAAATAATACCAGCCCGCACACCGCCCCATAAAGATGAGCATCGGTTGCCACCTTTGCCTGAATCAGTTCGGCAACCGAACTACTGCTACCGCCCAGCTGTTCATAAACAACCTTTGCCGCTACTCCTGTTAATAGCAGCCAGCCTGAACGTACCCCCGAAGCAATATCCATACACGCACCCCAGACAAATACCCCGTGCAGTGCCCCCGATAAACCCACATACCAGATTAAATCTGGCGAGCCTATATAAATAGCGACGCTGGTACCCAGACAACACCAACCAAATACCTTTAAAAACCGCAAAATACGATAATGTTCAGCATGTAATAACCATAACAAACCAAGACCGCCAAGGTTTAATAGTAAGTGATAGCCATTGGTATGAACTAAATTACCGGTAAGCACACGCCAGGTCTCCCAACCTTGTAATGCGTACCGGTCGTAAGCAAGCCAGTCAGAGGCTGCCGGCTCCAAGAAAAAAACAATTATAGCGGTCAGGGCAATAATAAGCGGCCCCACGCTGTGTTTGGGTGATATGGGCAGTGTGATCATCAATGTGAATGATTTTTGATTTTGGACGATGCGGGCTATCATACAGAAAAACAATGAAAATAACCGACCAATCCCGTAGGAGCGTTTATGAGTCATGTTACTGAAAGTCAAAAAGACAAGGTTTTAACACTAACCCTGAACCGGGCTGATAAAAAAAATGCACTTACCCGGCATATGTATCAAAGCCTTGCTGATGCGCTGGTAAAAGCCAATGAGGATGAAAACATTAAGGTGGTTCGAATTGAGGCGGCAGGAGATTGTTTTACCGCCGGCAATGATATCAGTGATTTTGCGCAGCAAGATGATGGCCGACAAATTTCTGAAATATCGGCATTTATGCATGCATTAGTGGATTGCACTAAGCCAGTGGTAGCACAGGTACACGGCATGGCGGTGGGTATTGGTACAACGTTACTGCTGCACTGTGATTTGGTCTATGCTGCAAAAAATACCCGATTTATTTTACCGTTTATCAATTTAGGCCTGGTGCCCGAGTATGCTTCTAGCTATTTGCTGCCACGTTTGGCGGGCCGTCGCAAGGCCAGCGAATGGCTGATGCTGGGCGAACCCTTTAGCGCCCAGGATGCCTATGAAGGCGGAATTGTCACTGCGGTTCTGAATGAAGAACAGTTGGCTGAGCGGGTAGATAAAGTGTGCCAGTCACTGGCAGCAAAACCTCAATTTTCGCTTCATCATACAAAAAGCTTACTGAACTCGGATAAAGAAGCCATTGAACAACATATAAATGTTGAGCTTGATGTATTTTTAGAGGCAATGGACAGCGAAGCCGCCCGTGAAGCGTTTGACGCTTTTTTGCATAAGCGTCCGATAAATCCTGAAAAATTTAAATAAAGGAAGATGTGGCTTTGACACAGTCAAAAAAAATCATAAAAACAGTATTGCGCCTATGTTCTGTTGCGATCTCGCTGATATCGACTTCAGCAGCATTGGCGCAAAGTGCGTCTATTGAAACCCGTGAACCCGAAGCAAATACCGGCTTTGAACAAAAACAGGCTTTTTTGAGCGACAACTATATGGTAGTGGCTGCAAACCCTTACGCCTCATGGGCCGGTAAAAATATTATCGAAAAAGGGGGCAGTGCCATTGATGCTGCCATTGCCGTTCAGGCTATGTTGACCTTAGTCGAACCTCAGTCTTCGGGCATCGGGGGTGGAGCGTTTATTTTGTACTGGGATAATCAAAATAAACAGTTGCATACCTTTGACGGCCGGGAAACAGCACCTGAGCAGGTTAATCCTTACTGGTTTATGCAAAACAATAAGGCAATGCCCTGGCTTGATGCGCTGGTGGGCGGCATGTCAGTGGGGGTACCCGGTGCTTTACGTGCATTAGAGCTTGCGCATAACCAGCATGGAAAATTGCCGTGGAAAACATTATTTACTGATGCGGTACAAACGGCGAACGAGGGTTTTAAAGTTTCACCACGCCTGGCAAAATTAGTGGCGCTTGATTATCATCCGGGGTTACGGGAGTTTGCCGGTAGCAGTACCTATTTTTTCCCGGGCGGTATGCCACTAAAAGCTGGCGTAAATAAGAAAAATAAACCTTTAGCCAAAACCTTACATAATATTGCCCGACATGGAGCAGATTATTTATATACCGGTTCATTAGCCAAAAAAATTGTTGATACGGTTAACCATGCCCCGGTAAATCCCGGGAAAATCTCTCTGGACGATCTTAACGCTTACACTGCGGTTGAGCGAGGTGCGGTTTGCGGGCCCTATCGGGATAGAAAAATCTGTGGCATGGCACCTCCCAGCTCGGGCGGAATCAATGTCTACCAAATTTTAAAGCTGCTTGAAAAATTTGATATTGCTTCGTATTCGCCTTTAGATCCTGAATTTGTCAATCTGTTTGTTCAGGCAAGTGCGATGACGTATGCAGACCGAGAAGCCTATATAGCCGATACCGACTTTACCAACCTGCCGGTGGCTTCACTTATTAACCCACCTTATTTAACCCGCAGAGCACAAAGCATCAAGGTCGATAAAAAGTGGCGAAAAGCACGCCCTGGCAAGCCGTTCAGTGAGGCTCAGCAACATCACGGTATGACCCCTGAACAGCCCAATACCAGTCATGTTTCTATTATTGATAAGCAAGGCAATGCAGTATCGATGACCACCAGTATTGAGTTCATGTTTGGCTCCGGATTAATGGTCGAGGGCTTTTTGTTGAATAATCAGCTTACTGATTTTTCGTTCAACCCGGTTCAAGGCGTTAACCCGGTGCCCAACAGGGTAGAACCCCATAAACGGCCACGCAGCTCCATGAGCCCGACAATGGTCTTCGACCAGACAGGTGCATTAGAATTGGTGATAGGCTCGCCGGGAGGCAGCCGTATTATTGATTATGTGGCGCAAACGGTTATTGGGGTTGTAGACTTTGACCTAAACGTGCAAGAGGCGATTAACTTACCAAGAATCACCAACCGCAACGATTATACCGCGCTAGAAAAAGGCACCGCCGCACAAGATTTAGCACAGCCTTTAGAAGCGCTGGGCCACCGGGTTAAAATTATTGATTTAAATAGCGGCTTACATGGCATTCAGATTAAAGACGGCCACTATATTGGTGGCGCAGACCCACGACGTGAAGGCGTTGCTGTAGGCCAGTAAATCACATGACATCTGCGGCAATACGGTCTACTTTCCACTGGCCGTTTTGTCGTAGTAATTTTACCGAGCGTAAGTCTTCTATGTGATCATCACCGTAAGTACCGGTAAAAAATAGCGTTACGGAGGCAGTTTCTGCAAATTGCGCCCGGCCTATTTTGTTACCGCCATCGGGTATAATTTTAACATTGTCGTATTTAAGATTGAAAATATGACGCTGAACATTGCTGTTAATATGATAACTGTTTAACACCCGCTGTAAACGCGGGGTACTCAACGACAGTGCTGTTTCGATTGTGCGCTCTTCATAGATACTTCTTGCAAACAACAATGCAGCATGTTCGGGAGTATCGTTTTTTACCTTTGAATTTTGTTCACCGGGCTCCTCCTTATTGCATCCTGTAAGTAACAAAAGGAAAAATGCCAGAACAGGCAGAAAAAACACGCGATTTATCATGACAGCATCCTATTATAAATCATGAAGTGGCAGGCAATATCTGGTTAAACTGGGTACAGCCCCAATTCGTTTATTTACTTTTCTGAGTTAAAAAAACGAGGCCGATTGGGCCTCGTTTTTATAAGGTATTATACCTGCAAGCCTGGCAGTAATATTACTGCACTTCTTCCTGATCGCCAAATTCACCGGCAAACAAGGGACTTGATAAGTAACGCTCGGTAGCACTGGCTAATATCACCACCACTACTTTATCTTTGTTTTCAGGTCGTTCGGCATAACGCTTCGCGGCTACTACGGCAGCACCTGAAGAAATACCTGCCAGAATGCCTTCTTCTTTCATTAAACGATGAACCATCGCCATGCATTCTTCGTTAGTGACTTGTTCAACTTCGTCGACCAGGTCTAAATCCAGGTTGCCTGGAATAAAACCTGCGCCAATTCCCTGAATTTTGTGTGGGCCTGGAGTGAGCTCTTCACCATTTTTTGCCTGTGTAATCACGGGTGAGTCGGTAGGTTCCACCGCTACAGACGTAATGGCCTTACCTTTGGTTTGTTTTATATAACGACTAACGCCGGTAATGGTACCGCCCGTGCCTACACCGGCAATAAAGGCATCAATTTTACCTTCAGTGCCTTCCCAAATTTCAGGGCCGGTGGTGAGCTCATGAATTTGAGGGTTAGCCGGATTGTCAAATTGTTGCAATAACACATATTTTTCGGGGGCAGAGTCTACGATTTCCTGAGCCGCTGCCATTGCACCTTTCATACCCTTTGGCGCTTCGGTAAGTACTAAGTTAGCCCCTAATGCTTTTAATAGTTTGCGACGCTCTAAGCTCATGCTGCTAGGCATGGTTAAGGTTAGTTTGTAACCACGCGATGCCGCTACAAAGGCCAGGGCGATACCGGTGTTACCACTGGTGGGTTCGACAATTTCTTTGCCTTCGGTCAATACACCGCGTTTTTCGGCGTCCCAAATCATGTTCGCACCAATACGGCATTTTACGCTAAAGCTAGGATTACGTGACTCCATTTTAGCGTACACGTTACCGCTGGTTACCCGGTTCAGTTTTACCAGCGGCGTACCGCCGATTGCCAGTGAATTGTCGTCAAATACTTTCATTAGTCGTCCTTTATTCGCTTTGAATCGTTGTCATACGCCTTTATGGTTTATTTTGCTAACAAAAACAAGCTGAAACTTACTAAAGGCTGTTGCATGATATTTTTATTAACACTTATATGATTGGTGTCAAACTACAAAAATCAAAGTGATTTTTAGTTATATGATATGGTTATTTGTATTGATTATTATTCTATGGCTTAGTGAAGTATTTGAAAGGAAAACCTATGGCATTTAGCAGCACAGAAAATTATATCGCCAGCGAAGAACTGCAACTGGCAGTTAACGCCGCGATAACCTTGCAAAAGCCTCTATTGATTAAAGGCGAACCAGGCACCGGCAAAACGTTACTGGCCGAAGAATTAGCCGCAAGTCTTAATACCGACCTGATACAGTGGCATATTAAATCGACCACAAAAGCACAGCAGGGGCTATACGAATACGATGCCGTGTCCAGGCTGCGAGACTCGCAACTGGGCGATGATCGCGTTCATGATATTGGTAACTACATTGTAAAAGGTAAGTTATGGCAAGCCTTTGAGGCGCAGCAGCGTCCGGTGTTACTGATTGATGAAATAGACAAAGCAGATATTGAGTTTCCTAACGATTTGTTACTTGAGTTAGACAAAATGGAATTTTTTGTTTATGAAACTCAACAGGTCATTAAAGCGGCGCAAAGACCTGTGGTTATTATTACTTCAAATAACGAAAAAGAATTACCTGATGCCTTTCTTCGCCGGTGCTTCTTTCATTACATTCAGTTTCCCGACGCTCAGCAAATGCGCGACATTGTCGAGGTGCATTTTCCTAAGTTAAAGAATCGGTTGTTAGATGATGCCCTTAATGCATTTTTTAATATCCGCGAGGTCCCGGGCCTCAAGAAAAAACCTTCTACCTCAGAGCTGATCGACTGGCTTAAGCTACTGGTAGCAGAAGACATTGCGCCTGAAGCACTGCACAGTAAAGATGGAAAAACGGCGATTCCACCGTTGTATGGGGCACTATTGAAAAATGAACAGGACATTCATTTATTCGAGAAACTGGCATTTATGGCGCGCCGGTAATGCTGATAGATTTCTTTTTTACCCTACGCCGATACCGCGTTAAAACCAGTTTACGCGAGTTACTTGATTTACTAAGCGCTCTCGAACAGCAGGTAGTTTTTGCTGACATCAACGCCTTTTATTATCTTGCACGTCTGACTTTGGTAAAAGATGAAACCCAGTTTGACCGGTTTGATAAAGCCTTCGCCGATTACTTTGACGGGGTTCAGTCAATTGATTTATTTGACAAGGAAATACCCGATGACTGGCTCACAAAAGCGTTTGAAAAACAGCTAAGTGATGAAGAAAAAGCTCAGATCAAGGCATTAGGCGGGCTCGATGAGCTAATGAAAACCTTGCAAGAACGGCTTAAAGAGCAGGAAAAGCGCCATCAGGGCGGTAGCAAGTGGATTGGCACTGGCGGCACTTCACCTTTTGGTGCTTTTGGGTACAACCCGGAAGGGGTAAGGATTGGTCAGCCCGGAAACCGCAATTTTTCAGCGGCAAAGGTTTGGGATAAACGCGAATTTAAAAATCTGTCATCAGAAGTGGCTCTGGGAACGCGTAATATAAAAATGGCGCTGCGCAAATTACGAAAGTTTGCTCGCACCGGCGCCAGCCTTGAACTGGATATTGACAATACCATTGCTCAAACAGCCCGAAAAGGTGGACTGCTGGATATACATATGACGCCCACTCGCCATAATGCGGTAAAGGTGTTGATGTTTTTCGATGTCGGGGGCTCGATGGACCCCTATGTGGAACAGGTACAAGAACTGTTTTCAGCGGTGCACAGTGAGTTTAAACATCTTGAATATTTTTATTTTCACAACTGTGTTTATGAAGGGGTTTGGCAGGACAACGCCCGGCGCCGCACTGACACGATTGATGTATGGGATATTATCCATCGATTTGGCAGTGACTATAAGGTCATATTTGTCGGCGATGCGACCATGGGCCCGTACGAAATAGCGTATCCAGGCGGCAGCGTTGAACACTGGAATGAAGAGCCCGGAAGTGTATGGATGCAGCGTTTGCTTAACCATTTTGCTCGTGCGGTCTGGCTTAACCCGCAGCCTCAGTCATACTGGAACTACTATCAGTCGATTGGTCTTATTCATGAATTAATGGATAAGCGCATGTATTCGTTAACTCTTGACGGCATGGCACAGGCAATCAGCGAATTAAGTGGGTAAGGCAATACAATAAATAAAGGCCGTGGGTGAACAATTTTATGCTGGCAGAGGTAAAGATAGCATTACTGTCGGCATTTTTTTGTTCGATGAATGCCAAATGCACCGCGCGAGTCAAAAGATACCAAAACTATGAAACATCACTTTTGCTACTTATTAGAACACTGGTTTACGCATAAAGATGAAGGTCGGTGGCTATTAGCCACTATCGTGCAAACCCGGGGTTCTGCGTATCGTAAAGCCGGCGCTATGATGCTTTTCAATGACTCTGGCGATCAGTTTGGTGTAGTGAGTGGCGGCTGTCTTGAAAGCGACTTGTATCATCATGCCCAAAAGTGCTGGATGACCGGCAAAGCACGAACAGTGACGTATGACATGCGCGAAGAGGGCGATGTAGCCTGGCGGCTGGGAATTGGCTGCGGGGGCGAGGTCACATTACTGTTGCAGCCCGTGACCGCTGATAATCATTATTTATATTTAGCTGATGTACGAAGCATGCTAAACAATCATCAGTCGGTATTATACTGTCAAAACAAAACGATGAATTCGGCGAAGGTGTACACAGGTGATGCTGCCAACAGCACTGAAAGTTTCTGTCATGTTATCGAGCCGCCGCCCACGCTACTGATTTTAGGCGGTGGAGTAGATGCCGTACCGGTATGTGATTTAGCCAGTCGTATTGGGTGGCGGGTACTGGTAAATGACGAACGGGCGCGCTATGCCCGACCCACTGACTTTGCTAATGCAGTACAATGTACAAAAGAGCCGGCGGGTTCGGTCAATAACGTGACTGACTACCAGCAGGCAAGGGCCGTTATTGCGATGCACCATCAGGTAAGTTTAGATGCAGAATGTTTAAAAGCTATAGCTGCTGAGCCACCTTCTGCATTGCAATATTTAGCCCTGTTGGGCCCGACGCATCGTACCCAGCGTGTACTAGAGCAGGCAATGTTACGCAGCTGCGATCTGCCCACGCCGCTGCAGTCTCCGGCGGGTTTTGATATTGGGGGTGAGCTGCCTGAGTCTATTGCGCTGTCTATGTTGTCTCAGGCACATGCTGCCTTACACAATAAATCTTACCAAACTAATTTTATTATCGAGGACGCATGCTCGGCATAGCTATTCTGGCCGCAGGCTGTTCACAGCGCTATGGCGGTAACAAAATGTTAGCTCCGCTAGCCGGCGGGCAAACTTTGCTGGGACATTGTATTGAACAGTGCAGGCCTTTATCCAGGCTGCCGATTATCGTGGTTAGCGGCGCCTATCACAATGCGTTAAGCCAGCAACCCTTTGCCGCCTCGGTAAACCTTGTGCAGAACACCCATTGGCAACAGGGTATGGCCACCAGCATTCATCAGGCGGTGCAATGTGTTAAGCGCCAACCCGCTGACATAACACATTTGTTGGTCACGTTAGGCGATTTGCCGTTGGTAACAACACAGAGCCTGAACAGCCTGTGGGAAGTCGCGCAAAGTGAACCCCAAACAATTATCGCGAGTTTCTGGGAGGGCCGGGCGACGGCTCCGGCTATTTTTCCGCGCTGTTTCTGGCCGTTACTGACACAGCTGTCAGGCGACAGTGGGGCGGGTATGCTACTGCGTGATGCTATGGCGCAATCTCCCCCTGCTTGTATTCCGGTACCTCATGCAGAAGCAGCGCTTGATATTGATACGCCGCAAACCTACAAAAAATTCGTAAGCTAATACAGCCTGTTGATGTGAGTATAAAAATCACTTTTGTAAGCACTACAAAATAAACCCGTCACCTTGGCTGTTAAGAGGTTCTAATGACATCAAAACCGACCTATAGCCTGGCGGGTGCAATCAAAAGTGTAACCTGTGCGGTAGCACTGTTGTGGATAATTCAATCGGCAGGCGTGTTGTTTAACCTGCCACTCTCTGTACTGGCAGTTTATCCTCTGGAGATTTCCCGGTTACATGGTGTTATAACCTCGGTACTGGTGCACTCTGGATACGAGCATTTGTTTAATAATACTTTGCCGCTGCTGGTACTTGGTAGTGCGTTAATGTACGGCTACCCCAAAAGCCGCTTCAAAGTAATAGTGATAACCTGGATAGGCAGTGGTTTGGGCGTCTGGCTGTTTGGTCGTGAATCAAACCATCTTGGAGCAAGTGGGTTAGCTCACGGCTTGTTTTTTTATGTGTTTGTGGTATCGATTTTACGGCGTGATGCCCGTTCAGTTGCGCTGATGATGATTGCGTTTTTTATGTACGGAACCATGGTGTTAACAATATTTCCTACCGAACCCAATATTTCCTATGAAGCGCATTTTTTTGGAGGATTGTCTGGGTTTATTGCCGCACTGATTTGGTGGCGCAAAGACCCACAACTTAAACGCAAAACGTATAGCTGGGAAACTCCGGACGAACCTGATGATCCGCAGATTGCCCGGCAATTATCACATGACCCCGATAATCCCGAAAAACAGGATGAGCCGGAGTCTTTTTTTGACCACACACGACATTGACCGACGTGCCAGAATTGCAAAGAATCTGCCGTTTCACTAAGCCAGGCTAAGCCAGCGCGCTCTGAGGTTGCTGTTTAATAACATGATAGACCCGAGCGCCTAACAAAACCGCTGCGCAGCTCAGACCCGCGATTATCCCTATCCAAAAGCCAGCAGCTTCCATCGGTACGTCCGTGACCCAATTTGTACGGCCAAGAATAACCCCGGTAGGCAGGCCCACGCCCCAGTAAGCCAGAAAACTGATAATAAACATGGCGGTGGTATCTTTGTAACCGCGCAATGTATTGGCAGAGATAACCTGGATAGCATCAGAAAACTGAAACATCGCCGCATATATCAATAACGCACTTGCCAATGAGGAGACCGCAGGGTCACTGGTATAAAGACCGATAATGAAATCTTTCGCCAGTAGTGTAAAGCTGGCGGTTCCTATAGCCACCAGTAAACCAATAACCAGTGCGCTGTGTACGGCGGTTCTGGCCTGACGGTAATTTCTTTGTCCAACCCGATAGCCCACCCGAATCGATACCGCCATTCCCATACTAAGGGGAAACATAAACATAAGTGACGAGAAGTTCAGTGCTACCTGATGCGCGGCGACCGTAGTCGCTCCAAAGGGGGCCAGTAGCAATGCCACAACGGCAAACAGAGTCACTTCAAATAGCAATGTCATTGCCACCGGAAAACCAAGCTTAAACGTACGTAGCATCATTTTGAGTGCGGGCCGATGCAGCTTTTCATATAAACCAAATACTTTAAGTCTGCGACTACGGGCGGTATACAACAACGTTGAGAAAAACATGACCGTGATCACAATGGCCGTAGCAATACCACAGCCTGCACCGCCAAAGGCGGGTATGGGCCCGGCGCCGTAGATAAACAGATAATTTGCGACAATATTAAACCCAAGCCCAATAACCGTAATAATCATCGTCGGCTTGGTATTGCCCAGCCCCTCACAATAGTTTCTTAACCATTGATACAGGGCAAAGGCTGGCATACTTAGTAATACATAGCGGACATAGTCAAGGGTAATACTGTGTAACTCAGGCTCCATCGGAAACCATTTTAAAATATGAGGTACTACCGGATACAGGCTTAAAATGGCGATACCTATGACCAATAGTAAGTAACCAGCCTGCTGAGCAGCAAAGGCGACCTGACCCGACGCACCTTTACCCTGATATCGCGAAATGATAGGGGGGAGGGCCAGGGCAACCCCTTGTAAAAAACACATCAGAGGAATGGTAATACTGAAGCCTAATGCCACAGCGGCCATGTCTACAGCATTGTATTGTCCAGCCATTATGGTATCGACCACGCCCATCAGCATTTGTGTTATCTGAGCGATAAGCAGCGGCCAGGTAAGCTGAATAAGTCGCTTACTTTCAAGAGCAAAGCGGGGGGTAAATAAGGTCACTGGGTGAAAGTACTCCAATCGCCGCACACGCTAAAAGGTTGGACCGAAACCGGGTCATTCGCTGATAAGCCGGTGCTGTCGGCCGCAACTAAAATATAGGCGTTGGCCTTAGTTACTGTCGTCATTACCCCCGAGCTTTGTTTTGAAAGCGGCGTAGCCTTCCAGTTGCCGGTAGTATCACGGCTTATCCAGGCACGAACAAACTCAGCCCGGCCCGGGCGATGACGGATAGCCTGAGTGAGGGTCGCGGTAATCGTCAGAGGTTCGGACCGGTTTTCTTCGCCCTGAAGCTTTTGGATCAGGGGTAATACTAATTGCTGTGTGGTGACATAGGCCGACACGGGGTTGCCCGGTAGGCCACAAAATAAACAGTTTTCAAGATGACCAAAAGCAAAGGGTTTACCAGGCTTTATAGCAATCTTCCAAAAATCGATATTTCCCAAAGCCTGCAATGTGGGTTTGACAAAATCGGCGTCACCCACCGATACCCCACCTGAGCTTATCAAGACGTCGGCATTTTTTATGGCTTCTTTAAATATACGGGTCAGGGTTTCCTGACTATCAGCAGCAATGCCCAGGTCAATGATATTTACGTGGTAGGGTTGCAATAAAGCTGCAATACCAACACTGTTTGAGTTATATATTTGGCCAGGCTTTAGCGTATCACCTGGCGCTTTTAACTCATCACCGGTGGCAAGCAGCGCTACATTGAGCTTGCGATATACAGTAATGGAGGTAATACCTAAAGAGCTTAATAACATCAGATGCTCGGGCTTTAAACGGGTGCCCGATTTAATGACTTCATCGCCGCTGGTGATGTCTTCACCGGCCGACCGAATATTTTCACCGGCATCCGGCCACGAGGTTACCTTTACCCTGGTGTCTGTTAAAACCGTGTTTTCCTGCATCACAACCCGGTCGGCCGCTGCAGGTATGCCGGCGCCTGTCATAATTCGGGCGGCCTGACCCTGCTTCAAAGTAACAGCACCGGCATCATCGCCGGCGAAAATAGTTGCAGCCACTTCAAAGGTATCGCTTTCCACTGAAGGGGGAACTGCCAGCGCATAACCATCCATTGATGACACATCTTGTCCTGGCACGCTCATGGGTGCATAGAGTGTGTTGGCCAAAATTCGGCCTGATGCTTCGTATACCGGGCATTCTTGCAAGTCGGTAACCGGACAAGATTGCTGATAAATTACTTTCAATGCATCTTGTAAACTTAACCAATTATTTGCTGCCATTCAAAACCCATTGATTTATCTTTGAAAACACGGGCAATTATGGCGAAGATCAGAGGCAGGCGCTAGCGCTTTTCAGGTCAATTTTCTATTCAGTCAGATAAGGCGAAGGCAGTATTGTCTGCCATCGCCATTTCGGCAGCTTACCCTGCGCTAGGAGGGGCGCTGGTTACAAATCCATACTGTTTGATACGGAGCAAGCCGTAAGTAGCCATTGTCATCTTCAATGGCTTCACCGCTAATCAAATCAATCCAGTGTTCGGTTGCCAGCAGATTGATGTCTGACATCAATACCACTTGCTCATCGACTGAAATGTTACTGACACAAAAAATACTTTGCGTGCGATCAAGGCTTTGACGCCAGTAACCAAACAGCTGATTACCCAGTTGCAAGGTAAACTGAGTCGCATTTGGATGAAATGCCGGCTGCGCTTTACGGATACGAATAAGCTGGGACATCTGCGTTAAAACCTGATGATGCTGAGAGTAGGGCGCATCAAGCAGCCGCTCAATTTCATCAAACTCCCAACGCTTACGGTTAATCGAACGATTTTGGCCTGTATTGGCTACTTTTTCGTAATCGTTAGACGTCCCCAGTAAGCTATGAATATAGATACCGGGCATTCCTTCCATACCCAGCATGATAGCGTGGGCACAGATAAAGCGTTCAATCTGCCAGCGGTCAGGACCATTGACGGTGCCCTGCAAAGCATCAAACAGGGTAATATTAATCTCATAAGGCTTTTGCTGACCATGAGCCGACGCCCGCCACGAGATTTTCCCCCCATAATTTTGCATGGTATGTGCCAGCGTAGAAATTTCCTCATCATCGAGTAGACCTTCAGCCGGGCGCAGCCCAATACCATCATGTGAAGCAATAAAATTAAAATAAGTGGTGCCATTTTGCGCAGGTGGCATACTCATCATCCAGCTTTTCAGATAACGGCAGTCACCCGTCACCAGAGTATTAACCAGCAAAGGTGGCAATGAAAAGTTGTAAATAGCATGAGCTTCATTAGCATTACCGAAATAGGTCAGATTTTCGCGATTTGGTATATTTGTTTCAGTAATGATAATAATGCTGGGATCAACATGTTCAATCAACGTACGCATTAACCGAATAACTTCATGCGTTTGGGGAAGATTAATACAGGTGGTCCCCACCACTTTCCATAAGAACGCGACAGCATCTAATCGAAATACTTTTGCACCTTCGTCGATATACAGACGAATGATTTTCATAAAAGCCAAAAGCACTTTTGGATTGCTGAAATCAAAATCGACCTGGTCGTGACTAAACGTACACCACACGTACTTTGTTCCCTCTTGGGTCTGGGTTTCGCGCAATAGCGGTGAAACCCGAGGGCGGGTTACCTGCGATAAATCGTCATCAGGGCTGGCTGTAAAGAAAAAATCACTGCCGGGCCCTTCACCTTTGATGAAATTTTCAAACCAGGCACTGCGGGCAGAGCAATGATTGACCACCAGATCAAACATAAGACCGTAATCGTCAGCTAAACGTTTAATATCAGACCATTCACCCAATGCTTCGTTAACACTGGAATAATCGATGACCGAAAACCCATCGTCAGAGCTGTAAGGGTAAAACGGTAGCAAATGCACTTTGTTAATCGTATTTTTACAGTAAGTTTGTAAAAACCGGTGTAATGTAAAGAGCGGTTTCTCATGGCCATCTACAATACTGTCACCGTAGGTGATCATCATCACATCTTGCTCATCCCAGTAGTTACAATGATGCTGGGGGACCACAATGTCATCGTCTGATTTCAGGCGCATCGCATGCATCAGTTCATCAGCGATTTTCCCCACAGAAGTGTCTAAATTCACCTGGGCAAAAATCGCTTCTAAATGATGTTTGATTTTTTCGTTTAAAGAATTCCAGTTCGTGGTCATAGACTACTCCAGTAATTCAGATGTATCTGCCTCTACCGCTTCTAATAAGCGATCTAAAATATCAGGCACCGCACTGGTGACGCGATTCCAGCTTGGGATAAAAGGGGTTTCCATCGGGCTGTCTAAAAAGCTTTGGCCGGCCTTCATAATATTACTTGCAAACATCTCTACCGCTTTTTCTTCACGGTGAATATCTAAAGTTAAACCATTCATAACCGCATCATTATGATAGGTTTCGACAAAATCCAATGCGATTCGATAGTACGTCGCTTTTACTGCGCGAAAGGTTTCAGGACTAAATGCAACGCCTTGCGTCGCCAGCTTTCGAAACAGCGCTTTGGTAATATCGATAGACATTTTCGACAATCCACCCTGATCGTCATGCAGCGACAGGTCCTGATGTTTGTGGTCGTAAGTTTCGGCGATATCAGCCTGACATAATCGATTATGAGAATAATTACGGTGCATTTCAGAAAGTACGCCAATCTCCAAACCCCAGTCACTGGGTATGCGAATGTCGTTTAACACATCGCGTCTGAAAGAAAACTCTCCGGCTAATGGATACCGGAAACTGTCCATGAATTCGAGATACTCATTGTCGCCTAACGTGCGCTTTAACGCGCGTAACAGTGGCGTTACCAGCAGTCGCGAGACCCGCCCGTTAATTTTGCCATCTGCCACACGGGCATAATAGCCTTTGCAAAATTCATAATTAAACATTGGATTGGCCACCGGGTAAATTAACCGGGCCAGCAAATCCCGGTTGTAGGTAACAATGTCGCAATCGTGTAGCGCCACCGATTCGGCCCGGTTAGAAGCCAGAATGTAGCCCATGCAATACCAGACATTACGGCCTTTACCTAACTCCTTTGGCGCAAGCCCCATTTCGGTTAGTTCTTTATCAATAGCCTGAAGACGAGGGCCATCATTCCATAATACCCGGTGGTGCTGGGGAAGTTTTCCAAAAAACTTAAGCGCACTTTTATATTGCTCTTTATCTGCTCTGTCCAGACCAATAACAATTTCAGAAAGATAGGGAACATCCTTCAGATGCTCGATAATATCAGGCAATGCTTCGCCTTCAAGTTCGGAATACAGTGAGGGCAAAATAAGCGCCATGGGTCGCTTTTGTGAAAAGCGTAGCAACTCGGCTTCAAGCTCTTCAGTAGGGCGGTTCGCCAGATTATGTAAGGTTGTCACCACACCGTTTTGATAAAAATCGGCCATGTATACTCCTAAATAGGTAATGAAAGCAATTTTGAAAGGATTTCAGTCCAGCCCGCCGGGCCGTGTAAGGTACTGGTGTAAACCTGTTCTTCTTTTTTTAATGTGGGTGGCTCATGACTGGGCGAGGCAATTCTAACGGCAATATCTGCCGCCTCAAGCATAGCCACATCATTGTTACCATCGCCTAGTGCAATAGATTGTGTGGTCGTTTTATTCTGCCGCTGGTATTCGCTACACAGCCAGTTTAATGCCTGGCCTTTGTCGCAATCTCCAGAAATATGAATAAAACGGCCGCCCTCCAACGGATGAGCACCGCGCGCTGCTATAGTCTTTAAAAAAGCCTCTTTTTTGCTCTGTTCATCCTGCCATAAGACGGGTTCGCCGTACTGCCGGCTTGCGGCAAGTTTCGCTGAGTCTTCGTCTAAGCCTGTGGCATCTTGGATTTGCGCTAACGTCATGGCACTAAAATGAGTGAATTTATACTCGCAGTCCGTTTTTATTTGTTCAAGAATCTGCAGCCAGTGGTGGTTGGCCGAAATAAAAGACTTACACCAAAAACCATCCTGCCATACGGTACCTGTCGGTTTTTGGTCAAAGAAATTGCGAGGAATATAGACTGCCGCCCCGTTTTCTACAATAAACGGACCCGTCAGGCCAATTCTGTTCCTTAACACCAGCATCTCTGCAAAGGTTTTGCTGGTAGTAGGAATAACCGGAATACGCTGTTCAGATAACACATCAAGCGTGGGTTTTGCAGGCTCAAAGCTATAGGTATTGTGATCCAGCAAAGTGCCATCCATGTCGGTGAATACCAGCGTTTGAATTGATGTCATGAGCGACCTTATCAAGCAAATAGAGTTGAAAACCAATCCTATACGTGTGGCAGAAAGTGTGGAGTAATATCTCACAAAGCACATTTCAGGCCATTGCCGTATAATCATTTTGCAATTAAAACGCAAACGCGCGCAGTAATGATCACATCGGCTGCAATAACCTTAGCTTAGGGGGGCAGGTCTAAGGTTTAGAATAAAAAAGAGACGATATGTCGCTTTAAATTGTATGCGGTAAAGTTACAAGGTGCGGCCAAAGCCTGGCACCCTGTAAAAGCCGAGGGCATGCACCATGATAAAGCGCTTAAACGCCAATATGGTGCAATAGTGACAACATAGCAGACAAGTAGCTATTTTCGGGTAGCCACCAGTACCGCTCGTTTTGGTGCAGGGTAGCCTTCAATGGTTTTGCTAATGTCTTCAGGGTCCAGAAAATCCTGCAAACTTTGATTTGTCATCCAGTTAGTACTTCTTTGTTCATCCAAACTGGTTGTGTTTACATCGGCGATGATAATATTTTTAAAGCCTAAACGCTCTAACCACGTGGTTAATGCTGCCACCGAAGGTAAAAACCAAACATTGCGCATTTGCGCATAACGCTCGCCCGGCATAACCACAGTGCGCTCGTCGCCATCGACTACAAGGGTTTCTAACACCAGTTCACCGCCACTTCGAAGTTGTGATTTCAGCTGTTCTAAAAACTGAAGAGGGTCTTTGCGATGATATAAGACACCCATAGAAAACACCGTGTCAAAAGCCTGAACCGCTTGCATTTGTTCTATTCCAAGAGGTAGGTAGTGTACGGGTGCAGCCCCCAGATAATGCTTGATGGCCTGAAACTGAACTAAAAATAAATTGGTAGGGTCAATGCCAAACACACACCTTGCGTGTTCACCGTACATGCGCCATAAGTGATAGCCGCTGCCACATCCTACATCCAGCACCTTTCGATTAGCCAGGGGACTAATATGGCCGACCACCCGATCCCACTTCCAGTCTGAACGCCATTCAGTGTTTATTTCAATACCAAATAAATCAAACGGGCCCTTACGCCAGGGCGTAAACTGCTGTAACAAGCCGGTTATCTGCTTTTTCTGATACTCGGTAATATCTTCGCTACTGCCTATTTTAACCTGGGCAGACAGCTCAATGTCGGGTGAGGATACCTGGGGTAGTTTTGCAAGTAATCGACACCACTTGTTAAACTCCCCGCGCTGGCCCTGTTGGTCCCATAAGTTAATTTGGGCTGGCAGCGTTTCAAGCCAGTGACTCAGGTTGTTGTCTATCAGACAAGCGTAGGCATCATCAAACCAGCTGCGTGCAAGTTGATTCATAATGTTTGTCCCTTGATCGCTACTAACGACATGAAGTTATAACACTGATACCACTTTACAACGTCACTGAAGCCCGCTTCAAACAACCGATTCTCATGGGTTTCAAACGAGTCGGTCAGCATAATGTTTTCTAACGCAGCCCGCTTTTGTGATACTTCGAGTTCACTGTAACCATTATCGCGTTTGAACTGGTGATGCAAATCAATAAGTAACTCATTGCCTTGCAGGGTAGGGTGACTGACCTTCTCTGACAAAACTAAAATAGCGCCATCGTTCATACCTTTATAAATAGAGGTTAACAACGCTAAGCGCTCATCTGGTTTAATAAACTGTAAGGTGAAGTTCATAATAACCATTGAGGCGTTTTCAATTTTGGTGTTTTGTGCCAGCTTTTGCTCAACCGTGATAGGATTTGAGAGCGCAAAGGAGCGCACGGTTCGACTGCATCGCTCAACCATAGCCGGTGAGCTGTCTATTGCCACAATATCACAGGGTATAGCATGCGTTGCCCGGGCGACAGATAAACTGGCGGCCCCTAACGAGCAACCTAAATCATAGACGCGGGTTGCGCTTTTGACATAGCGACTGGCCAGTTCACCAATGGTGTGAACAATGGTCTGATAGCCGGGGACCGACCGCTTTATCATATCTGGAAATACATCTGCCACAGCTTCGTCAAAGGTAAAGTCTTCGACAGATTGCATGGGGGTGGCAAAGATTTTGTCTTGTTTGCTCACAATGTCGGCTCTTTCAAATCATAAAATTGCCCCGATTTTACCTGTCTTGCAGTTTTTTCCAATTGCTTCGTAATAAAACTTATTGTTTACCCGGTATATTTGCCTTTTTTACTTTTACTTATTAGTCTTAAGTATTACTGTAGTACACAATAATTTAGGTTTGAGAATAAACATGATGCAGATATTGGTTGCCGACGACCATCCCTTGTTTCGAGAGGCATTGCGGGGCGCTCTCACACCGTATTTTGAAGATACGGAAATTCTTGAGGCGGACTCGCTGGATACAATGTTGTCTGTACTGAACGAACAACGTGAAATTGAACTTATATTGCTGGATTTAACCATGCCGGGGGCAGAGTACTTTAACGGCTTAATCTCGGTTCGCGAAGCCTATCCTGATATCCCGGTAGCCGTAGTGTCTGCCAGCGAAGGTATTGAGGTAGTGGCTCAGGTAATGAGCCTGGGGGCTCAGGGTTTTATTCCAAAATCGACACCCACCAAAGACATTGCCCAGGCTATTATGCATATTACTAAGGGCGGAACCTGGATCCCTGAATCTATGCAGGCTGAGTTAGAGTCGGTAAATGCTGAGATGGCACAGTTGTTACAACGCTTCAGAGAGCTGACGCCAAAGCAAATTCAGGTGTTATCGTTTTTACGTGCAGGCTTGATGAATAAACAAATAGCGCATGAAATGAATGTCACAGAAGCCACGATAAAAGCGCACATCAGTGCTATTTTACGTAAACTTGATATTAACACCCGAACCCAGGCGGTGTTATTAATGGATAAACTTCAGCTTACCTAATTTAAGCTTCATTCTTAACAAACAAAAAAACCGGCAGATGCAAAGTGCCGGTTTTTTTATTTTATCTACTGATTAATTTTACGTACTTTGTACGCTAATTATTTAACTTCTTTACCCGCAGCTTGTTGATCTGCATGGTAACTTGAACGAACCATAGGCCCGCATGCCGCCTGTGTAAAACCTATTTCGCGGGCGTAATCGCCCAGCGCATCAAACTCAGTAGGATGTACATATTTTTTCACAGGAAAATGATGACGGCTTGGCTGTAAATACTGACCTAACGTAAGCATATTTACATTGTGCGCGCGAAGGTCGCGCAAAACCCCTTTAATCTCATCACTTTCTTCTCCCATGCCCATCATTAATCCAGATTTTGTGGGAATATCGGGATGTTGTTCTTTAAACTTTTTCAGCAAGTCTAAAGACCACTGGTAATTAGCCCCGGGCCGGCACTCACGATACAAGCGTGGAATGGTTTCAAGATTGTGATTAAACACATCGGGCACACCGTGTTTGAATATTTCCAGAGCACGGTCCATACGTCCGCGAAAATCAGGGACTAATACTTCAATCGTTGTAGATGGGCTGTGCTTGCGAATCGCATTAATGCAATCAACAAAATGCTGCGCGCCACCATCTCGTAGATCGTCTCGGTCTACCGAGGTGATCACAACATATTTTAAATCCATTTCAGCAATAGTGGTGGCGAGTTTCTCTGGCTCTTCAGCGCTAGGCGGTAATGGTTTACCGTGCCCCACATCACAAAACGGACAACGACGCGTACAAATATCACCTAAAATCATAAAGGTGGCAGTACCATGATTAAAACATTCTGCCAGATTCGGGCAACTTGCTTCTTCACAAACCGAATGCAAATTATTTTTGCGCAGGGTTTTTTTTATGTGATCAATTTTGTCAGTGGTGCGCGGAAGCTTGATTTTTATCCACTCAGGCTTGCGCAGCATCTCTTCTTTTTCGGTCGGTACAATGGTGACCGGAATATGTTTGACTTTTTCATCGTCGCGGAGCTTCACTCCAGCTTGGGGACGTGCGTTACTCATCAAAACCTTCTTTATACTGTGTATTCTGAATGTCTAATTCATTTAGTAAATTCGCGATAAGCGCTGGACCCGTCTGAGCAAGTGATTCAGGCCCACCAAGGCGCTGAGTATCAACCATTTGCATGCCCGCATAGCCACACGGATTGATTCTGTCAAACGGAGACAAATCCATTGCAACATTTAACGCTAAGCCATGAAAAGAACAACCGCGGCGAATGCGTAAGCCTAATGAACACACTTTTTGTTCATCAACGTATACGCCTGGGGCATCCTTTTTGGCATAAGCCTGGATGTTAGATTCAGCCAAAAGCGAAATGACTGCATTTTCCATCGCATTAACCAGGTGCCTGACACCCAACTTGCGCCGCTTAATATCAATCAGCAAGTAAATAACCTGCTGGCCAGGGCCGTGGTAGGTTACCTGTCCTCCCCGATCAACATTGACTACCGGAATATCACCTGGCATTAAAATATGTTCTGCTTTACCTGCCTGCCCTTGTGTAAAAACGGGGTCATGTTCAACCAGCCACATTTCATCGGCGCACTCAGGCGTCCGGGTATCGGTAAAGCCTTGCATCTTTTGCCAGACAGGTGTGTAAGCCTGGCGCCCTAATTGCCGAACAATTAGTCGGGGAAGCTCAGTAGCCACTTATAATACAACCCTCACCAGTTCAAGTTCTGCCAGCTCGGTATAGATAGTTTCCATATGCTCTTTACTGGTCACCTTAACACTCACCGAGATAGAATGATAATTGCCTTTACTGCTTGGCTTAACGGTTGGACTGTAATCCCCTGGCGAAAGCTTTTGCAAACATGTAACTACCTGATTAGGAAGGTCGTCATCTGCTACGCCCATAACCTTAAATGTTTGAAAGGTCGGGAAATCCAGTAGTTCATCAAAATGGGTATCCATGCGATATCCTTGACTGCAAATAAAAAACGGTCAGATTGTAACAAATCTGACCGCCTTAGAACTAGTTTTGTTGTATTTTATATGGTTTATTCTTCCCAGCCAATTTGTAGCATTCCCCAGTCCCATACGCGATCCAGTAAACTGCCTTCGTTTACTTCCTGTAAGGTGACCAACGGGTAATTTGCTACGTCTTTACCTTCCAGCTGAAGATACAACGTACCTACCACCTCGCCTTTGGCTAAGGGTGCTTCAAGTTTTTGGTCTAGCTCAAAATTTGCTTCAAGATTTTCAGCCTGACCACGGGGGATGGTAATGGGTGTGGCCTGGTTAATACCCAGGTCTACTGTGTCGCGGTCGCCCATGTAAATGCGGTGCGCAACAAAGCTTTTGCCTGCCTCGTATGGAGTTACCGTTTCGTAGAAGCGAAAGCCATAACGCAATAGTTTTTTGTTTTCTACCTTGCGCGAACGCTCACTGTCGGTCCCCATAACCACTGCAATCAAACGCATATCACCTTGTTTTGCTGATGTGATTAAACTGTAACCCGCATCTGAGGTGTGGCCGGTTTTAATACCATCAACATTCAGGCTTTTGTCCCACAGCAGGCTATTACGGTTGTATTGCTTGATGCCATTGTAGCTAAATTCTTTTTCACTGTAGATATCGTAGATTTTACGGGTTTCAGAGACCAGCGCCCGCGATAAAATAGCCATATCCGAAGGCGTAACATAATGCTCAGGGTCGTGCAGACCATGGCTGTTCACAAAATGTGAGCCGGTCATACCCAGAGATTGCGCATGGGCGTTCATCATGCTGGCAAAAGCATCTTCTGAGCCTGCCACATGTTCGGCCATGGCCACACACGCATCGTTGCCTGACTGAATAATAATACCGCGAATTAAGTCTGCGACTTTTACCTGTGTACCTACCTCGATAAACATCTTCGACGAATCGGGGAATTTCTTGGCCCAGGCATTTTCTGAAATGGTGACTTCATCGTCCATGCTGATATTGCCGGCTTCCAATTCTTTGCCAATAACATAGGTCGTCATCATTTTAGTCAGACTGGCTGGAAAAACCTGCATATCTGCATTTTTTGAAGCAATAACATGGCCGGTGTCAAAATCCATCAGCACAAAGCCCTCACCATCTACGTTAGGAGGAGGAGGGGTGACGACGGCCGCATTTGCTGTCAGGCAAAATACCGTTAGCAGCAGTGTAATGAAGGCCATACCGTAGACACTGGCTGAATGCTTAGCGCGTTTACTATTATTATACATGAGTGATCTTAATTACCGTGTTGTTGATACTTTCAAAACTTTTACAAAGTGTACCGTATGCCTTTGGACAGGACTAGGTTTGCACGCAAAAGTTTACCTGTTTTGCTATGAAAAACATGCTTTGTAAGTTAAAGCATCATGATGAGCTGTATAAAACATTTTTGTCCGCTTACCAACATGCTTACAGCTGAACTTCAACAGTATAAGCGTTGGGGTAACCATTCCTTTTAAGCTCTTCAAGTAACATTTTCACCTGGAACCGGTCACGCAATGGGCCTAACCGAAGTTTGTAGATGTTGTTTACCAGCGGTATTTGCGATGGAACCTGGTACAGTTTGGATAAAATAGTCGACACCGATTTGGCTTTGTCAGCATCACTAAGCGCAGCCACCTGAATGTACACATCATCAGATTTTACCCCAGATTGTGCAGCATATTGCTCAGGCTGGTTGTTAACTTCGGGAACAGCGGGTTCTTTTGCTGTCTGTAATTTGTCGGGTGCAGTAGCGGTATCTGAAGTGAGCGCCGCATATTCGGTGAAGCTCACCGTGGGCGAGTTACCTACAGTTACGTTATTATTATCGTCAAAATGAATGACTTCTATGCGCACCCGCGCGGTGCCGTGTTGCTGATAATCTAACTTGTGAGCTGCGGCATAAGACAGGTCAATAATCCGGTTTGAATGAAACGGCCCGCGGTCATTTACCCGCACTACCGCGCTCTTATTGTTGGCCAGATTGGTTACTCTGACAAAACTGGGCAGAGGCAGGGTTTTGTGAGCTGCCGTCATAGCAAACATATTATAGGTTTCACCATTGGAGGTTAAATGACCGTGAAACTTTTGGCCATACCATGAAGCAAAACCCTCCTGCTCAAAGCCTTTGCCTGTTTGCATAGGATAATACCGTTTACCCAAAACTTCGTAAGGTCGGCTATTAAAGCTTCGGTACGGTTCGAAGCGAGGGGTAGCATCGGTTTGGTCATAGGCACCGTGTTCAAATGTGGGCGCAGAGTCCTGATGTTGTGCATAACGTCCACTGGGTGTCTGACAGCCAGTAAGCCAATATAAAGCCATAGCGGCTAGTATTAGTCTGCAAAATGAAAACGAGGTCATCGGGTTAAAAATCGTTGTTGAGTTGCAATACGCATAAGCATGCCAAAACCTGCCATTAGTGTCACCATTGATGTGCCACCGAAACTTACTAACGGTAAGGGGACACCAACCACTGGCAATAGCCCTGACACCATCCCCATATTTACAAAAACGTACACAAAAAAAGTCAGCGTAATGCTGCCAGCCAAAAGCTTGCTGTACGCATCCTGCGCTCTATTTGCGATTATCAGGCCTCGACAAATTATAAATAAGTAGATAGCCAACAGCCCTAACACGCCTAATAAACCAAATTCTTCACTAAATACCGCAAAGATAAAGTCGGTGTGGCGTTCGGGCAAAAATTCGAGTTGTGACTGCGTGCCCTGCAACCAGCCTTTACCTTCCAGACCGCCGGAACCTATGGCAATTTTTGATTGAATAATATGGTAACCCGAACCCAAAGGGTCGCTTTCCGGATTAAGAAAAGTAAGCACCCGCTGTTTTTGGTATTCTTTCATTAAAAAGTACCACATCACCGGTAAAAAAGCGCCCATCAAGCCGGCGACAAGCATGATCAGGCGCCAGCTCATGCCCGCTAAAAATATCGCAAATATCCCCGAACTGGCTACCAGTAGCGAGGTGCCCAAATCAGGTTGTTTAGCAATTAATATGGTGGGAAACACGACCAGTAAAAATGCCCCGATAATATGCAAAGTGCGTGGCGGTAACGTAAACTTGCTTATATACCAGGCAACCATCATGGGCACGGCAAGTTTCATCATTTCAGAAGGTTGAAAACGAATGAATTGCAAATCAAGCCAGCGCTGAGCGCCTTTGCCCATATCGCCGAAAAAGATAACGGCCACTAACATAAGCACACCCACCCCGAAGCTAACCGGAGACAGACGTCGGATAAACATGATTGGCAACTGAGCCAGCCCTAACATGACTAAAAAACTCACCCCGAGTCTGGTCAGCTGCCGTTCCATCTGAGCGATATCCTGACCTGCTGCTGAGTATAATGTAATCAAACCAACCCCGGTCAGCGCGATCAGGCCTATAAGTAAAATGGCATCAACATGACAACGCACTAACCAGCTGGTTTTATGGTGTTTGATGGTGCTTTTGGCTGACTTCACATCATCTCCTGGCTTTGTACACTCGACAGGTCTGAGGCCATATGGTCAAAGTAAAAGTCCATGACCTGACGAGCTACCGGCGCCGCGTTAGAACTGCCTCCTCCGGCATTTTCAATGACCACGGTTACCGATACCTGCGGGTCTTCAAAAGGTGCAAAACCCACATACATGGCATTGTCACGTAAATGCTCGGCAACTTCGTCAGCATTGTAGGACTCGTTCTGACCGACCGAAAATAACTGCGCGGTTCCGGTTTTACCGGCTGAAACGTAACCCACATCATCAAAAGCGTGGCGAGCTGTTCCTTCCTCACCGTTGACTACCTTCCACATGGCATCTAACACAATATCCCAGTTTTTTTGTTGCTTAATCTGGTAAGGACGCAATGTTTTAAGGGATTCCAGCTCTACCTCGCCATTGTCTTGCATGTACCCGCGCATCAACTGGGGAACATAACGTTTGCCCCGATTTATTAGTGTGTTTATTGATTGGTTTAACTGTATGGGGGTGGCGGTCCAGAAACTTTGTCCGATACCTACCGGAATAGTATCGCCGATATACCACGGCTGATTGAACCGGGCCCGCTTCCAGCCGCGACTTGGCATATTGCCATCGGACTCTTCGTACAGGTCAATGCCGGTATAATCGCCAAATCCAAACTCACTCATCGCTGCACTGATTTTGTCGATACCTAACTTATAGGCCAGGTCGTAATAATACGTATCGCACGACACCTCGATGGCTTTAGCAACATCTACCTTGCCGTGGCCCCAGCGTTTCCAGTCGCGCCAGACATGCGAAACATTGGGCAGTCGGAAACGTCCGGTATCATTTATAGTGTAGCTGGTCGAAATGGTATCACTGTCAAGCCCCAGTAATGCCAGATGCGGCTTAATGGTAGAAGCTGGCGGATACTGGCCCTGAGTAGCCCGGTTAATAAGTGGCCGGTCGGGTGAATTAAGCAACGCACTGTAATTCTTTTGACTGATGCCATGCACAAATAAGTTCGGATCATAGCTGGGGTTAGAATACATTGCCAGCAGCCCGCCGGTTCGCGGGTCTGAAACCACTACAGTACCCCGTTGGTCTTGCAGCGTTTTTTGCACGGCTATTTGCATTTGCAAATCAACATTGAGCACAATATCTTTGCCCGGCGTGGGCGGGTCGACATGTAAAATTCGAATAATGCGACCCTGGCTGTTTACTTCAACCTGCTGATAACCTACCTCACCATGAAGTTTGTCCTCATGGTATTTTTCTATTCCAAGCTTGCCAATATCATGGGTAGCGGCGTAATTAGCTTCCTGGCCTGCCTCTACAATTTTCTGTAAATCTTTTTTGTTTATCTTAGCCACATATCCCAGAATATGGGTGAGAGTATCACCGTACGGGTAGTGACGCGACAATCGTGCTTCAATAGACACCCCTGTAAACAAATGCTGTTGAGCAGAAAAGCGGGCTACTTCATATTCGGTTAATTGTGTTCGCAATGCCACGGGTTTAAAACGCCGTTTACCCTGACTGTTTTTGGTGAAATTGGTCAGCTCTTCTGGGGTAAGTTGCATCAATGTAGTTAATTTTTGCAGGGTATCTTCCAGGTCCTCTACTTTTTCAGGAATAACTTCAAGGCTGAATACCGGTCGATTTTCGGCAAGAAGTACCCCGTTGCGGTCATAGATGAGACCGCGATTGGGCGCAATGGGTACTACCTTGATCCGGTTACCATTAGACCGGGTCTGATAGTCCTCAAACTGATTTACCTGCAGCCTATACAAATTACTGATCACAACCGCAAGCATGCCTACGACAATAAGCAACGCAATAGCAGCGCGCCGGGCAAACAAATTGGACTCAGCGGTATGATCGCGAATATGTTGACGTTTTCTTACCATGTAAAAGTTATTCTCGATGGTAAGGGTGATTTTGCGTAACTGACCATGCCCGGTAAAGACTTTCGGTGACGATAACTCTTACCAGAGGGTGGGGCAGGGTGAGGGGGGATAATGACCAGCGCTGTTCGGCCAATGCAATGCACTCGGGCGCCAGCCCTTCAGGACCCCCGATAAGTAAGCTAACATCCCGGCCGTCCATCTTCCATTGGTCAAGCTGACGGGCTAAAGTGGGTGTATCCCAGGGTTTGCCGGTCACTTCCAGAGTAACGATACGATGGTCTTTAGGAATAACGCTCAGAGTGGCCTGACCTTCTTTTTGCAAAATGCGTTTAATATCTGCATTTTTGCCGCGCTTTTGAGCAGGTATTTCGGTAAAGCTTACGGGCAAATCCACCGGAAATCGACGTAAAAACTCGTTTGTGCCGGTTTCAACCCAGCCAGGCATTTTTGTGCCTACCGCGACTATTTGAATGCGCAAAGCGTTACCTCTGAATCTGGCTTGATACATACAGCTACAAGTTGTACCGCAGCTGTATGTGTCACTACGATATTATGACCACAACTTCTCAAGCTGATAAAAATCGCGGGTTTCGTCCTGCATGACATGCACGATAATTTCACCCAAATCAACCAGTACCCATTCGCCGGTTTCTTTTCCTTCCACGCTTAAGGGTTTTATACCGGCTTGTTTAGCCTCTACGACCAAATTATCGGCAATAGCCACAACATGACGTTTAGAGTTGCCAGAGCAAATAACCATAAGGTCGGTAATGCTTGATTTTCCCTCAACATTAAGTTGGGTAATACTGCGTGCTTTCATGTCATCAATTTTATCAATAACAAATTCTTTTAGTTCGGTGTTCTGCAAAGTGACTCCTTCTCGGGTCGGGTTTTCAGACATAAAGTCGGTTCTCTTTTATATAGTGTAATACGGAATCGGACACCCAGTCACCTACCGTAGCAACATAAGGGGTGTTTGCGTTGGTATTTAGCCATTCTCTTAGCTGGGTCGATGAGACCGGCTGCAAACAGGTTTGGGCAAAATAAATACGTCCGGATAATTCGTTATGCAAGGGTTCAAAAGACTGCGTGCCTTGTTGCTCTGCAAGTTCTGCTAACTCTGCAGCGAGTGCTTTATTTTGCGTTGCCCGCTTTAAAATCACCAAATGACAAAACTGGGTCAAACGGGACCACTGATACCAGCTGGTGAGATTTAGCCAGGAGTCTTCGCCCATAATAAAAATAAGCGGTGCCTCTGGATTTTTGTCTCGCAGTGCCTGTAAGGTTTTAACGGTATACGAGGGCTCTGGTAACGCCAGTTCAATAAGCTCCGGATACAGCCGCGATGAGGTATTACAGGTTAGATTAACCATAGCCACCCGGTGCTGTTCGGCAACCCCATGAGTCTGTTTATGTGGAGGCACTTTAGCCGGCATCAATCCTACTTTAGTCACGCCAATTTCGTCAGCGGCGTCGAGGCAGGCACGAACATGCCCTAAATGAGGCGGATTGAAGGTGCCGCCAAATACACATACTGGCGTTTTCATGCCACGCTGGTACCTAAAGGCAGGCTCAGCGGTACACCCATGAACAGCATACAAAGGTGACACAGTTTTACATAAGGGCGGACTATCTGATTTTGCTTGAAAGCCACATCGGCCTCTTTCAGTTGTTCGCGAATTTGCCCTAACACGGGTTTTGACAAACGCGCCAGAGCATTTTCATAACAACCTTGTCGGTTACGCCAAATTCCGAAACGTTGCCAACTTACAGGCTGATTTTGTTCAAGCAGAATCTTTAACTTCCAAAGTAGCTGAAACTCACGAATTAAAGCCCAGATTACAATGTTGGGTTCAACCCCTTCGCTTTCCAGGCGATAAAGCATTTTAACACAACGCTGTTGTTCACCATTTAGCATCACGTCAACTAACTGAAATACCGTAAAGCGGGATTGGTCTACAATAATTTGTTCGACCTGCTCGCGCGTTACGCTTTGTCCTGCGTACACTAAAGCCAGCTTCTCAATTTCCTGATGAGCCGCCATCATATTGCCTTCACAAAAATCAGCAATTAATGCCACAGTCACCGTATCGGCTTTCACATCAACATGCTGCAAGGTTTGTTGAATCCAGCTATGTAGCTGCCGACCTTCCAGCGCGTAACAAATAGAATGAACACCAATAGCATCAAGGGTTTTAAACCATTTTGCTTTTTGTACATCCTTGCCAATTTTAGGGCCATGCACCAACAGTAAAATATCGTCAGACAGACGCTGGGCAACACTTTGCAGCATCTTGCTACCTTCGGAACCGGGTTTGCCGGTAGGTAGCTCTAATTCTATAAATATGTTGGCAGAAAATAACGACATAGCCTGCGTGGCTTCAAGCAGCTGGTTCCAGTTGAAGTCTTTGTCAGCCACCAGTACGGTGCGCTCATCAAATCCCTTTTTACGAGCATGGTGGCGTACCGCGTTTATTATGCTGAATTTTTGTTGGGGCTCATCGCCGAACAACAGGTAGCACGAAGACAATCCCTGCTTTAGCTGTTCGTCAAAACGATTAGGATAAACCTGCATAGACGCCTTATTGACCGCTAGCCTGACGAGCAAGCTGACGAATAATACGATCGGCAGCCTCTCTGCGCATTTCACTTACCACCAAATCAAGTTCGCGAGATTTGGCCAGCACTTTATCCGGGTCGTCCTGGTAGTCACGCAACACTTCAAATGAGGCGTATAACGGTTCTTTGTTTGGAAACACGACCTGATAATTCACGCCATAAATAAGCTCATATTCTGCGACCTGTCCGGTAGAAAAGACTGAAAGTAAGCGTCGTTCGAGGGTTTCAGGTTGCAGCCGGATAAGCACAGTATTCGCGCTACCCGCAAGCTCGCTCGCCTCAATATGCGGAATCTGGTAAACCTTTAGCCGTGCTTTAAGCTCACGCTTTAGCAACGCATGGGGTTTAACTGCACTTAACGCTACCTGTTGCAGCTCAGCAGGCAATGCCTGCGAGCCACGTAACGAAAAGCCACATCCGGCCAGGGTCAGACAGGCAAGCGCTATCAATAACGTAAAAGTACGCTTCATTAGTTAGCCACTATGTTGACCAGCTTGCCAGGTACAACAATAACCTTACGTATGGTTTTGTCCTCAATAAATTGCTGAACATTTGTATGGCGGGTAGCCAAATCTTCTAGCTCAGCCTTTTGTGCGGTTGCACTTACGGTGATTTTTGCCCTTACTTTACCATTAACCTGCACTACAATCAGTTTTTCATCTTCTATCAAAGCATCTTTATCAACCACCGGCCATGGCGCGGTTTCAATGTCACCTTGATGACCCAGTACATGCCACAGTTCATGACAAATATGGGGGGTGATAGGGTTTAACAGCAACAATATCGCTTCTACGGCTTCGCGCATAATACCGCGATCGGTATTGTCTTGCTGGGGTGCTTTTTGCAAATGATTCAGCAATTCCATTATAGCGGCGATGGCGGTGTTAAAGGTTTGTCTGCGACCTAAATCATCAGAAACCTTTTCGATGGTACGGTGAAGTACACGGCGCAAGGCTTTTTGTTCTTTCGATAAGTTGCGCATATCTGGCTGTTCTGCAACCGGGTTTTGCAAATGGTCGTGTACCAGTTTCCAGACTCTGCGCAAAAAGCGATTAGCCCCTTCAACGCCTGAGTCTACCCATTCAAGCGTTTGCTCCGGTGGCGCTGCAAACATGGTAAATAACCGAACGGTATCGGCGCCGTATTGATCAATAACCTTCTGCGGATCGATGCCATTGTTCTTCGACTTTGACATTTTGGTCATGCCACCATATATAACCGGCTCTTCGCTGGTAGTTAGCCACGCGTTAACTATGCGCCCTTTATCGTCTTTTTCAACCGAAACATCGGCCGGAGCGTGCCAGGTTTTCTTACCTTTTGCGTCTTCGGTGTAATAACTGTCGGCCAACACCATCCCCTGACACAGCAAACGTTTGAAGGGCTCATCTGACTCGACCAAACCTTCATCACGAAGCAACTTATGGAAAAAGCGCGAATAAAGCAGGTGTAAAATAGCGTGTTCGATACCGCCGATATACTGATCTACCGGCAACCAGTAGTTAGCTTGCTTGGGGTCTAACATTGCCTCGCTATTTTGGGCACTGCTATAGCGAGCGTAATACCACGACGACTCCATAAAAGTGTCAAAGGTATCAGTTTCGCGCTGGGCGGGCTGTCCCTGATACGAGGTTTGCGACCAGTCTGGATTGTCTTTAATCGGCGAGGTTGTGCCGTTCATTTGTACATCTTCAGGTAAGACAACGGGCAGTTGTTCTGCCGGTACCGGTACAGATTCGCCGTTTTCCAGATTCAGCATTGGAATGGGGGTACCCCAATAGCGTTGACGGCTGACGCCCCAGTCACGTAACCGGTAATTTACTTTTTTGGCGCCATAACCTGCTGTCTCGAGCTTCTGGGCAATTTGCGCAAAAGCGTCTTCAAACTGCAGACCGTCAAATTCTTGCGAGTTAATCAAAGTGCCTTTTTCGGTGTATGCGCTTGTACTCAAATCGCATTCGGTTGCGTTATTGGTCAGGGGCTGGATAACCTGTTTTATTGGCAAGGCATATTTGGTCGCAAACTCCCAGTCGCGCTGGTCATGACCCGGTACCGCCATAACCGCGCCAGAACCATAATCCATCAATACAAAGTTTGCGCCCCATATAGGAAGTTTTTCACCTGTTAGCGGATGAATAGCAAATAAGCCGGTGTCACAGCCTTTTTTCTCCATGGTAGCCAGTTCAGCTTCGGCCACCTTGGTGTTTTTGCATTCTTCAATAAAAGCAGCCAGCTCAGGATTATTTTTTGCAGCATGTAGGGCTAACGGATGTTGCGCAGCAACACCCACATAGGTAACGCCATAAAAGGTATCAGGCCGGGTCGTGTAGACTGACAACTGGTCAATGTCAGCCACTGTCTGCTGCAAATCAAACTTGATATCGACCCCTTCAGAACGGCCAATCCAGTTGGCCTGCATGGCGCGAACCTGCTCAGGCCATTCTTCCAGTTTTTCAAGATCTGCCAGCAGTTCGTCGGCATATTCGGTGATTTTAATAAACCACTGAGGAATTTCTTTTTGCTCAACCAGTGCGCCAGAACGCCAGCCGCGACCGTCAATAACCTGCTCGTTTGCTAATACGGTCTGGTCCACCGGGTCCCAGTTTACCGTCGAGTTTTTCTTATAAACCAAGCCTTTTTCATAAAGACGGGTGAAAAACCATTGTTCCCACCGGTAATAGTCAGACTTGCACGTGGCAACCTCACGATCCCAGTCGTAGCCAAAGCCCAGTGAATTTAGCTGGTTTTTCATGTATTCAATATTGGCGTAGGTCCATTTTGCCGGAGCCGTATTATTGTTAATGGCAGCATTTTCGGCCGGTAAACCAAACGCGTCCCAGCCCATTGGCTGTAATACATTTTTCCCCTGCATACGCTGAAAGCGACTCACCACATCGCCAATGGTGTAATTACGTACATGTCCCATATGTAAGCGACCACTGGGATAGGGGAACATCGACAAGCAGTAAAATTTTTCCTGATCAGGATTTTCTGTTGCTTTGAAAGACTGGTTTTCAGCCCAGTATTGCTGAACCTGTTGTTCTATTTCTTTAGGGTTATACTGTTGTTCGGCCATGAAAATAAGGCTTCCGCGTTTAAATGAAAAATAGAGATAATAAGCGCCATAGAATACCCCAGCGGCTAACGTAGTCACAATACCTGAACGCTATTTTATCCATGGTAGAAGATTTTTTAGCCAGCCAGGCTTGCTTAAACGAATGTTTGGCGCTGGATTAGCGATATTACAAAACCAATAACAATAAATTGCTGCATTTTTGCTCAGGCGAAGCCCCCCGAATCTGTATATTAGTCTTTTTAAGACAATACGACGCTATGCTCAATTGACACGGTGCCCGTTTCACGTTTCACTTACTTAAAAAGCGGAACAACACACATTACTATGAAACGCGCAGTACAGTCTTTTAAGCTTGAACCCGAGCAGCTGGCCCCAAAGCTGAACCGACGACTAATTACTCAGGCTCTCAAAGACGATGCCTGTCTTAATGCCACTTTCATAGGGCAGGAACGTGCCCGGGAAGCATTAACGTTTGGTTTGGCGATTCAGGCGACGGGTTATAATCTGTATGTAATGGGCGAGCCTGCGACAGGTCGTTTTACCTTAGTACATGATTATCTCAAGCGCGAAGCAGTCAGCTCTGCAACGCCTGATGACTGGTGTTATATCGCGAATCTTGAAGAAGAACGTGAGCCGTTATTGTTGCGTTTGGGCGCGGGGCGGGCTAAAAAATTCCAGCATGATATGCAAGCACTGGTGAATGACTTGCTGGCTACCTTTCCTGCTGCGTTTGATAATCCGGGATACCAGCGACAAAAATCGGCCATAGCCCGCGAGTACGATCTTCGATACGACCAGGCTATTGATTCGGTAGAGCGCTATGCCAACGCCAATGATGTGGCTATGTATGAAAAACACGGAGCGATTTCATTTGCGCCGATGCAAAACGGGCAGGCGATTACAGACCAGGAATTTGCGACATTAGACGAAAAACAGCGAACATTTTATTACGCTCTTATTGATGAGCTTGAAAATCGTCTGGCTGAGAGTTTGATTAAACTGCCGGTCTGGCAGCGTGAAAATTCTGACAAAATTCGTAAGCTTAACCGTGAGACCGCCGAAAACGGTATCCGACCGCTGCTTAAAAATCTGGAGCACAGCTACGCTGACAATCTGGCTATTTTAAAATACCTGCGCCAGTTACGCACGCACCTTATCGACACCATTGTTGAGCTACTGTTAGAAGAAACAAAACAAGACAAGCCCGATGAGCTTGACCGGCGTGAGTATTTAGAAGAGATGTATTTGCCTAATATTCTGGTAAATCACAATATTGACTCGAAAGCACCGATCATTTACGAGCCTAACCCAACCTATCAGAACCTATTTGGCCGTATCGAATACACTAATATTCATGGCAGTGTATTTACCAATTACCGGATGATTCGTCCCGGGGCCCTACACCGGGCCAATGGGGGTTATTTGCTCTTGGACGCAGACCAGCTGGTTGAGCAGCCGTATGTGTGGGAAACACTTAAGTTAGCCATTCGATCGGGCACCCTGAAAATGGATTTACCCCAACAAGATGTGGGTATGGTGAACGCAATCACATTGAACCCGCAGCCTATGAGCCTGAACGTAAAAGTGGTTTTGTTAGGTTCACGCGATTTGTATTATACACTGCAAGATTACGACGATGAATTTGACCAGTTGTTTCGCGTATTGGTCGATTTTGACCCTGAAATTCGTATGGTTCGTCAGACCCTGTTTGATTTTGTAGGAAAGGTAAGGCAGCACGCTTACGCCAGCGGTTTAGAGCGCGTTAGCAGTGGAGCTATGGTACGTCTGGTTCAATATTCGCTACGTATGGCCGAACACCGTGAAAAACTATCAGCGCACATCGCCGAAATTTTAGAACTGGTTAGCGAGTCTGCTTATTTTTGTTTTAAAGCAAACAGTAAAGAGCTTGAAAATACGCACATAGAGACTGCGCTACAGGCGAAAAAGCGACGTACGGGTCGGGTCAGTCAAACCTTGCTGGAAGATATTAAAGAAGGGCATGTTCTTATTGAAACCCACGGCAAAGCGGTGGGGCAGGTGAACGGGCTAACGGTATTGGAGGTAGGGGATACCGCGTTTGGTACTCCTGCGCGAATAACGTCGACCGTATACGCAGGCGCTAACGGCGTGGTCGATATTGAGCGGGAAGTCGAACTCGGCCAGCCCATTCATTCTAAAGGTGTAATGTTGCTGACCGGTTATCTGGGCAATAAATATGCACAGCATTTTCCATTAACGTTGTCGGCAAACATCGCATTAGAGCAATCCTATGGTCATATTGATGGCGACAGCGCATCACTGGGCGAATTAGTGGCACTGATTTCAGCATTAACCGAGCTGCCTGCAGAGCAGGGACTGGCAATTACAGGTTCAATTAATCAGTATGGTGAAGTACAGGCCGTAGGTGGAGTAAATGAGAAAATCGAGGGATTTTTTGACCTGTGTCAGCATCGGGGATTAACCGGACACCAGGGAGTGGTCATTCCACATTCAAATACCATAAATTTAGTGTTAAACAGTGGTGTAATAGATGCGGTAAAGCGTGGGCAGTTTCATATTTATACCGTTAAAACTGTTGATGACGCGCTTGAACTATTGATGGGTGAAGAAGCGGGCGTGTTGAACAGCAAAGGCCGGTATCCGAAGAAAACCATTAATTATCATGCCGTAAATCGATTATATAATATCGCTTTGATTGTTAGTGGTGGAGAAGAGTAAGTAATGAAGAAGAGTAAGTTATGAAGACAAGTAAGCAGCACACGCGCTGCTTACTGCTCAAAAACTTAGTTATTTCGGCGCCATACGCAATGCACCGTCTAAACGAACAGTTTCACCATTCATGTAACTGTTGGTTGCCATGTGTACGGCCAATGCCGCAAATTCTTCAGGAAGCCCCAAACGTTTAGGAAACGGCACATTGGCAGATAATGCATCCTGAACGTGTTCTGGCATACCTAATAGCATGGGGGTGCCCATTACTCCCGGCGCAATAGTATTAACCCGAATGCCCAAAGCTGACAAGTCACGTGCCATAGGTAAGGTCATAGAGATAATTCCACCCTTACTTGCCGCGTAGGCACACTGACCAATTTGTCCTTCATAGCCGGCAATAGATGCAGTATTGATGATCAGTCCGCGTTCACCCGTTTGCTCTAATGGCTGTTGCGCTGCCATCGTCTGGGCCACAAGGCGCGCGACGTTAAAGGTACCCACTAAATTAATATCGATAGCACTTTGAAAGCCATCAAGCGGTGTGGCTTTGCCATCGCGGTTTAAAATACGAGAAGCCGGTGCAATACCTGCGCAGTTGATACACAGCCTTACATCACCAAACTTTTGTACTACCTCATCGATCGCTTGTTTTACCTGAGTTTCGTCACGTACATCTACTTTACAAAAAAGGGTATCATCGCTACCCAGGTCATTCACTCGCGTGGTACCGGCTTCTTCATTTAAATCAAACAGCGCAACCCTGGCACCCGCCTCACGAAGTGCGGTAGCTGTCGCCAGCCCCAAGCCTGAACAACCGCCGGTAACAATAGCGGTGATAGATGTTACATCCATAGTTATCCTATTTATTTCTGCTTAATTAAATAAACGATAATACGCATTTAATAATTAGATAACCATGGGGCAACAAAATTATAACTTAGAAAGGGTTATTGTTTTGGCAACTGAATTTTACGTTCTTCGGTGGGGCGGTAAAGTATAACCACATGCCCGATTACCTGAACTTTCACCGCTTCGGTTTCGCGGACGATTGCGTCAATAATCAGCGTTTTTTCTTCTCTGTCATCGGTAGGAACCTTAACTTTAACAAGTTCATGGTGATTTAATGCGTTGTCAATCTCGGCAACCACGCCTTCTGTTAAACCGTTGCCGCCAAGCTGCACTACGGGTTTTAAAGAATGGGCCAGACCTTTTAAAAATTGTTTCTGTTTATTCGAAAGTTTCATCACTTAAATTTCTTTAATTAATTAGTATATGCATCTTGAAAACACGTATTCTAACGCCATCTTGGACTCAATCCCAATGACAAAGTGATCTAATGACAAAAAAGAAACACTCAGCCAGTAGTAAACGGTGGCTAACTGAGCATTTTAATGATCATTATGTGCAAAAAGCTCAAAAACAGGGACTGCGTTCCCGAGCAGCATTTAAGCTGGATGAAATTCAGCAAAAAGAAGATCTTATAAAGTCTGGCATGACCGTTGTTGATTTAGGCGCAGCGCCAGGAAGCTGGTCTCAGCGTGTTAGTGAACTTGTGGGCGAGAAAGGACAGGTTATTGCTTGCGACATACTCGAGATGGATTCGATTGCGGGCGTTGACTTCTTACAAGGCGATTTTCGTGAAGAGGCAGTTTTAAATGCACTGTTGAACAGAATTGCCGATAACCACGTAGATATTATATTGTCTGACATGGCGCCCAATATGTCTGGCAACAACGTTGCTGATCAAGCGCAGTCAATGTACTTGTGTGAGTTAGCTCTGGATATGTGTCATCAAGTGTTAAAGCCCAATGGCAGTTTTATAATAAAAGTATTCCAGGGTGAAGGTTTTGATGTTTTTTTCAAATCAGTGAAAGACGCGTTCAAGACGGTTAAAACCCGAAAACCCGATTCATCCCGGGCGCGTTCGCGGGAAGTCTATCTGGTGGCGACTGGCTACAAAGTGTAGTACGCTAGATAACAGTAAACAAAGGAACGATTTCGTCCGGTTTAACCGGTACTGGCAGCAGTGAACACGGTATATATGTGCTAATGTTGTTGGTCCCAGCGTGTTACCCGGTTTTTTTTAGAGGTTAGTAGCATTGAGCGATATGGCAAAGAATTTAATTTTATGGTTGGTTATCGCTGTGGTTCTGATGTCGGTTTTCCAGAGCTTTTCGCCTGGTGAGTCAACACGAGCACAGACCGATTACACCACCTTTTTGAAAGAAGCTAATCAAGGCAATGTCCGTGAGGTTCGCATTGATAGCGAGTCACGGGAAATTCGCGGAACAAAACGATCTGGCGAAACCTTTGTCACCTATATTCCTTATTTTGACGACAAGTTAATATCAGACCTTGCCGCGAAAGACGTCAGAATATATGGCGAGCCTCCTGAAGAGTCGTCATTGTTAACGTCGATCTTTATTTCGTGGTTCCCAATGTTGCTGCTTATAGGCGTCTGGATTTTCTTTATGCGTCAGATGCAGGGCGGCGGTGGTCGCGGTGCTATGTCTTTTGGTAAAAGTAAAGCCAAATTGATGGGTGAAGATCAGATCAAAACCACCTTTGCTGATGTGGCCGGTTGTGATGAAGCCAAAGAAGATGTGTCTGAACTTGTAGACTTTCTTCGCGACCCGTCAAAATTCCAAAAATTAGGCGGTAAAATTCCTAAAGGCGTACTAATGGTAGGCCCCCCGGGAACAGGTAAGACACTATTAGCCAAAGCGATAGCGGGTGAAGCAAAAGTACCGTTTTTCACTATATCAGGTTCTGACTTTGTTGAAATGTTTGTCGGTGTGGGTGCATCACGGGTACGTGATATGTTTGAACAGGCTAAAAAGTCTGCACCTTGCATTATTTTCATCGACGAAATTGATGCAGTAGGCCGTCAGCGTGGAGCTGGTTTAGGTGGTGGTCATGATGAACGTGAGCAAACCCTTAACCAAATGTTGGTTGAAATGGATGGTTTTGATGGTCACGAAGGCATTATTGTTATTGCCGCGACCAACCGTCCTGATGTACTTGACCCTGCGTTATTACGTCCTGGCCGCTTTGACCGTCAGGTAATAGTAGGCTTGCCAGATGTACGTGGTCGTGAACAGATTCTTAAAGTGCACATGCGCAAAGTGCCTTTAGGCGATAATGTTGAGCCAGCTCTGATTGCACGTGGTACCCCTGGATTCTCGGGTGCTGATTTAGCCAACCTGGTTAACGAAGCGGCACTATTTGCGGCACGTTCAAACAAGCGTTTGGTTAACATGGAAGAATTTGATCAGGCCAAAGACAAAATTATGATGGGCGCTGAGCGCAAATCGATGGTTATGTCGGAAGACGAAAAGGCAATGACGGCGTATCATGAAGCGGGTCATGCTATTGTGGGTCGATTAGTTCCTGAGCACGATCCAGTTTACAAAGTATCTATCATACCTCGTGGACGAGCGTTAGGTGTTACTATGTACCTTCCAGAACAAGATCGGGTCAGTCATTCTAAGCAGCATTTAGAAAGTATGATTTCAAGCTTATTCGGTGGGCGTATTGCTGAGCAGGTTATTTATGGTGACGATAAAGTCACGACAGGCGCCTCGAATGATATTGAGCGAGCAACTGAGATAGCACGTAAAATGGTTACCCAGTGGGGTTTGTCGACCAAAATGGGTCCTATGCTTTACGCTGAAGATGAAGGTGAAGTTTTCTTAGGAAAATCTATGTCTAAAGCGTCGAGCATGTCAGATGACACAGCCCGAGCTATTGATGCGGAAATTAAAGCCATCATCGACAGTAACTATGATCGTGCGGCGAAGCTTATTAAAGAGCATGTCGATATACTTCATTCGATGAAAGATGCACTGATGAAGTACGAAACCATTGATGCGAAGCAGATTGATGATCTTATGAATCGTCGCGATGTTCGCCCTCCCTCAGACTGGGACGACCGGACGCCTTCAGGGGGTGATAAGCCCAGCGGCGGCAAGCCTGCTCGTGAAGGTGAGATTACGTCTGACGGAATAGATAAACCGTCAGTAGGTAAGCCGGGCGATTTGCCAGGATAATCATTGAAGCAATAAAAAACGCCAGCCTTGTGCTGGCGTTTTTCTATGTGCTCGTATTGGTAGGTTAATCTCGCCTTTAACATTAGATAGAAAGATATCCCCATGCTATTTAACACTTCCGAAATAAACTTCACCTGTTCCAAAGTAATGGGTATTTTAAATGTCACCCCTGACTCGTTTTCTGATGGGGGCCGCTATTCAACCGTGGCGCGAGCTGTAGACCAGGCCCGCATCATGATTTCACAAGGGGCTGATTTTATTGATGTAGGCGGTGAGTCAACCCGACCCGGTGCTCCGGAAGTTTCTGAAGGCGAAGAACTGGCCCGGGTCATTCCTGTCATAGAAGCGATTAAACAAAAGTTTGATGTGGTCGTTTCGGTAGATACCAGTAAGGCGGCGGTGATGACAGCGGCCACCGCTGCAGGTGCAGCGCTGATAAATGATGTACGAGCATTACAGCAGCCTCACGCATTAACGGCTGCTGCTGAAGCAGATGTCCCGGTGTGTTTAATGCATATGCAGGGAAGTCCGGATACGATGCAAATAAAGCCAGGTTATAATGACGTAGTGGCTGAGGTGCGAGGTTTTTTACAGGCACGAATAAATGCCTGTTTAGACGCAGGTATTAAAAAAACTAACATTATTGTCGACCCAGGCTTTGGTTTCGGTAAGACACTGGCGCATAATTATAGGCTTCTGGCAGAATTGTCTTCGATCCAGGCGTTGGGTTTTCCAGTATTGGTTGGGATGTCCCGTAAATCGATGGTTGGCAATGTGCTTAACAATAAAATAGATGAACGTCTCGCGGGCAGCTTAGCCCTTGCGACCCTTGCTGCGCAAGCTAATGCCGATATTATCCGGGTTCATGATGTAGCTGAAACTGTTGATATTGTACGCATCGTTAATCAGTTTTTAGCAGTAAAAAATAATTCAGGAGTTGATAGTGACAGAGCGTAAGTATTTTGGAACTGATGGTATTCGCGGCAAAGTAGGTCTTAAAACAATTAATCCACAATTTGTGACCAAATTAGGGTGGGCGGCAGGTAAAGTACTGGCCGGCCGTGGAACCAATAAAGTATTAATTGGCAAAGATACGCGTATTTCCGGATACATGCTTGAATCGGCCTTAGAAGCCGGCTTGTCTGCCGCAGGCATCAATATTGGCTTACTTGGGCCGATGCCAACGCCTGCTATTGCTTACCTGACCAAAACATTTCGTTCTGAAGCAGGTATTGTAATCAGTGCATCACACAATCCCTATTACGACAATGGCATCAAATTTTTCTCAGCAGATGGTTTTAAGCTAGATGATGATATTGAGCTTGCCATTGAAGCAATGATGGACCAGCCCATGGAATGTGTGGCATCTGATAAGCTGGGTAAAGCCACCCGTATCAACGATGCTGCAGGGCGTTATATTGAATTTTGTAAGGGTGCTTTTCCTTCAGAATTATCCCTGAAGGGTCTGAAAATCGTCGTCGATTGCGCGCACGGTGCTACTTATCATATTGCTCCAAACGTATTAAGTGAGCTTGGCGCTGAAGTCATTGAGATTGGCACTAAACCAGATGGTCTCAATATTAATGACAAAGTTGGCGCCACCAGCATGAAGGCAACTGTCGATAAAGTGTTGGAAGAAAAAGCAGATTTAGGTTTTGCTCTCGATGGTGATGGCGATCGCATTATGATGGTAGACCATTTAGGCAATGTGATTGATGGCGACCAGATTTTGTTCATTGTCGCTCGCGATGCCCTGAAAAGCGGTCGCCTGAATGGGGGCGGGGTGGTAGGTACACTAATGACTAATCTGGCCCTTGAAAATGCCTTGGCCGAATTAGGTATTCCGTTTGAAAGAAGCAAAGTAGGCGACCGTTATGTAATGGAGCTTCTTCAGCAAAAAGGCTGGGCGATTGGCGGTGAAAGTTCGGGTCATATTCTTAATCTTAACCTGGCTTCAACAGGTGACGGTATGGTAGCAGGGCTACAGGTTATAACCGCTATGTTACGGGCCAATATGAACTTACATGATATCAGCAGTGGTTTTGTAAAGTATCCGCAAACATTGATTAATGTTCGTTACGATGCTGGAGCCACCAACCCCCTTGAAGACACCCGCGTTGATGATATTACACAAATGGCAGAACAGGCTTTGGGTAAAACAGGCCGGGTGTTGCTACGTAAAAGTGGCACTGAACCCTTATTACGGGTTATGGTTGAAGCTGAAGATGAAGCAAATTCGAAAGACTGGGCAGAAAAAATCGCTGAGGTTGTTCGTAAAGTGGCCAATTAATTGAAATTAGGCCGGTAATCAATATTTTGACTTGTATAATAGGGCGGGACTCGGTAATATCTCGCCCGCTTTTAAGACAGGGTAAGGTCTGAGCAGATGATAAAAAGAACACCAATGGTTGCAGGAAACTGGAAAATGAACGGCTCACGTTCATTAGTAGAAAGTTTCGTAAACACGCTTAACGACCGCCCGTTTAATGGGTTGGATGTGGTGGTATGCCCCCCGGTAGGGTATCTGTCATTTTTCGTCGCTGAATGTTTTAGTGTGGGTGGTCAGGATATCAGTGATCAGGATAATGGCGCACATACGGGTGATATTTCTGGCGAAATTCTGACTGAGTTAGGTGCTTCTTACGTTATTGTAGGCCACTCTGAACGCCGTGAGAATCATGGCGAAAGCAATGAGTTAGTTGCTAAAAAAGCGCTTAAGGCGCTAGATAATAACCTGATTCCAATTATTTGCGTGGGCGAATCTCTGAAAGTTCGCGAAGATAATAAGGTAAACGAGTTTGTTGGTAAGCAACTTGCCGCGGTTTTCGACACGCTTAGTAGTGAACAACTAAGTCGTTGTATTATTGCTTATGAGCCTATCTGGGCAATTGGCACAGGAAAAACAGCAAGTCCGGAACAGGCTCAGGAAGTACATGCCTTTATTCGCCAGACATTAGCCGATAACGATAAATCTTTGGCTGAAAAGACCAGAGTACTTTACGGCGGTAGCGTAAAACCGGATAATGCGTCTCAACTTTTTGCCCAACCCGACATTGATGGCGGGTTGATCGGGGGCGCAAGCCTCAAAACAGAAGATTTTATTGCAATTTGCCAAGCGGCAATTTGACGAGGAAGTTATGGTTTACGAAGTACTTTTAGTGGCGTATCTGATAGTTGCGTTGGTTCTGGTTGGATTTGTTCTTATTCAGCAGGGCAAGGGTGCCGATATGGGCGCATCTTTTGGCTCGGGCGGTTCAAATACCATGTTTGGCTCATCAGGTTCTGGTAACTTCATGACTCGTACTACCGGCGTATTAGCGACACTGTTTTTTCTTATTAGTCTTATTCTGGGTAATCTGACTGCAAATCGTGAAAAAGCAACAGACGGATGGAGCGATTTGAGTTCAGGCCCTGAAATTGGAACACCCGCTGATTCGTCGATGAGTGAACAATCAGCGCCGGTCGAAAACGATATGCCATCAAGCAGTGACATACCTTCAAATAGTGATGTACCTGCCAACAGCGATGCTTCTACCAACAATGATGTTCCTGCCAACAACGATGTTCCGGTAAATGATAGCACCGAAGATAAAGATAATACGCCTGATTAAAAATTTGCGGAAGTGGTGGAATTGGTAGACACGCCATCTTGAGGGGGTGGTGAGCATAGCTCGTGCGGGTTCAAGTCCCGCTTTCCGCACCATATTAAAGAGCCGGCTAAATGCCGGCTTTTTGCTATTTAATGCTTTGTTGATGTATTTCTGGTGACCTGAACCGTTGAGTTATAGTCCACTTAGTTACGCTATCACTACTATTTTTGTTAAATAGCGCAGATAAAAACGGCAGCTTAGAGCTGTTTAGTAGATATATTCATTATTGGGCATATAACATGGATTCGGGTTGTAGTTGTTACATACAAGGTGGTGCGCTACTTCAGTATTACACACCTGTAATGATTTTAAGGAAGGGATTCGGCTACTCTGATAATAATTTTTACCCCCCGTTATAAGTATTTCAGCTGTGTTGACTCGTTATCCCGATTTACCTTCATGGTGGTATAGACAAAATGGAATGTCTAAGTTAACTAAGCTTCAAATTATAACTTACTGATATTTATCAATAAAAACTACATCTTTTTAAACGCTTCTGCAGCGGGTGTTCCGTAAGTGTTCGCGTAGCGTTGTATCTTAATATTGCAGCGTACGGGATATTGCGCGTGTTCTTACTTTTTATTCTGGCTATTCATTAATTGGCAAAGTCTTTGCTATATCTATGGTGACTTAAACATTAACTAGGAGAACGTCATGGATATTATCAGAATAATACTTTCTATTTTGTTGCCACCACTAGGTGTTTTTTTACAGGTAGGGATTGGTGCGCAGTTCTGGATTAATGTCGTGTTGACTTTACTTGGCTATATCCCAGGTATCATTCACGCTGTATATATTATTGCTACTCGCTAGATCTTATACGCGCAAAGCATATTGATAACGATGCTTTGCGCTTTTTCCCGTTTCTCTGTTCTTGTTTTTCTGCTTTCCCATACGTCGTTACTATAAACTAAAATATTAATTTCTAAATGGCGTAAACGCTATTTCCAGATCATCTTTGTCTGCCTGACACTGCGAAGTACTCATTACCAGTTCATAGGTTGCATGCGCCTGCTGTATCGCTAACAGCTTTGCATGGTCGGGAAGATGAGCATTAAGCTGTTTTAAACAGTTTAATATATGCAACCCCACCGCTACATGAGTACGACCGGCCTGCCTGATTTGGTTAAAGGCCATTTCAATCACACTTTGCAAACTAAATGTCCTGCGCTTTAACCATACTTCATTTTGTTTATGCACGATACAATCGGCTGGGAAATCGCGCTTGCTCATGGTTAAACAACATGCTGTCAGTTTATCCAGGCACGAAATAGCGGATATCGGGTCATTAATACCAGGCGATAAAGCCCGCACGGCGAGCTCAACCAGTTGGCCAATAGTAAACTCAGGATCTTGTACCGGCGTGCGTCTAGAACCTAATACAATAAACGCCAGTAGAGTATGCAGTTGCTCAGCAGGGTGATTGTAACGACTATGTATAGTAATAACAGTGGTATCAGGCAGAACATAATCACCAGGTCGAACATGTACATCTATACCTTCTAATCCTTCAACATCAGCTTGTAGTAACTCTGTGGCATTAATGGTTTGAACATAGCCAGGCTCCATAAAATGTAGCTTAATCTGATACACCGAGTCCTTTATCAATTGGCCTGATATAGCAGCGACTTCCTCATTGTCTCGCTGTTGCGGAAGGTGAGTTTCTATGTCGTTAATACAGTCGCGATAGCAGCGATAAATAATTTCATCAGCTTGTATAAAACGGGCAATATGGTGAATAAAATAAATGATAGCGAAAGTATTGATGGTCGCAAGCACGACAGCTAAACCACTAAGTAGACTCAACGTACTGGGCTGAGGGGTCGCACCGCTAACCTTGTACAGCGCGAATAAACAATACAGGAAAGTCGACACCAGCAGTCCAAGTACAAATTGTGTACCCCGGTCGTACATAAAGGTTCTTAAAAGCCGGGGGCCAAACTGCGAAGACGCCATGGTTAGTGCAACTATCGTCATCGAGAATGCAATACTGGTGGCGGTAATAATTGCAGAGGCAATGGTGGTAAGAATTTGGTGAGCGCCATCACGAGATACACTGGGTAAAAAATTATTTACTGTATGCTCTATACCGGTAAAAGAAATACTGGCAACGCTTATCCAGTAAAAACAAAAAGACATAAGCATCATACACACCGGAATAAACCAGTAACTGGTGCTTACGCCTTCCCACCATGTACCGAAACGGGTTCCCAGAATTCTTTGGTAGGACCGTATTTTCATTGACTACCGCTCACTTTATTTGAAAAGTACGATGATGTACCAACATACACGCATCACCGATAAAATATAAAAACTAAGCGATAGTCTGTAAAGAGTTTTAAACCCGTTGGAATAATACAGAATGACTAAAGCGGGCGTATTAATAAGCAATGCTTAATAACAAGCGTATTTTGTCACATATAAAATATAAGGGACTATCTTTTTGCCATTTCTTTCTGCATTTCTTCCCGGTATTCGCTGGCCAGCTTCTTAAGGTCACCATTGTCAAAAACCTCTTCGGCAACACTAAAGAACTCCTGTTCTTCGTCGGCGAGATGGTGTTCTACTTTTTCCTGGAGCGATTTTAGGTGGGTTAGCCATCCCGGAGAACTCATTTCAGTTTGCTGAAGAGTTTCAATTAGTTCATCAATTTCATGATGTTCAGCAATACCATGTCGGGAAAGGTCAATGGCCTTGTCAAATTTCATCAGAGGGGCATAGAAATGTCGTTCTTCAGCCACCGCGTGGCTTTCGAGTTGTTCTTTAAGTTCAGAAAAATATCCGGCACGGGCGGGCGTATCACCGCTGGTCTCTGCCAAAATTTTCAGTAGCGACCGCTGCTTTTCGTGGTCTTCTTTCAGTTCTTCAAAAATTTTCATCCGCTGCTCCTCAACATAAAGTAACGAGCTAATGCGATATTCATTCCAGTAGGCTGAATTATAAAAAAGTAATATACTTCAGCCTATTAGAATATAAAGTGTTTCCAACGGATGCACATACCAATGCAAGTAAAGTAGTAATTACAGCGTAATATGCAATTTTTTACTAAATACCCTGAGCAACCATAGCGTCGGCAAGCCGCCTGAATCCGGCAATATTTGCACCGCGAGCGTAGTTTACTTTGCCATCCTTAGTTCCATCTTCAATCATCTGATCGTGAATGGTTTGCATTATCTGTTGCAATGACTCATCTATTTGATCGAATGAATCACGCTGAAACCCTGCATTTTGTGACATTTCTAACCCTGAAATAGCCACCCCACCAGCATTTGCAGCTTTGCCTGGGACATATACAATCTGATTATCTTCAAAGCGTTGACGCGCTTCGTCAGTGCACGGCATGTTTGCACCTTCTAACACATAGTTCACCCCGTTTTGCATCAGTGCTTTAGCGTCGGTTTCATCAAGTTCGTTTTGCGTGGCACAGGGTAGGGCAACATCCATTTTGAGATGCCAAGGGGTTTTGTTATCGTGCCAGGTTCCCCCTATCTTGTCTTGCAATGCGGTAAGAACATTCTTATGATCAGGCTTGTTATCGATTGCCCATTCAATATCTTGTTCACGAAAACCTTCAGGATATTCTAGGCATCCTCGGCTGTTTGACAAACTGATCACTTTTGCACCTAATTGAATGCCTTTTAGCGCAGCATGCATCGCCACATTACCTGCCCCAGATACACCCAGAACCAGGCCATTAATCTTTTTACCCTGATGGGCCAGTACCGCTCTCAACATATAAATTAAACCGAAGCCCGTTGCTTCGGTACGTACGTGACTTCCACCAAAACTCAAGCCTTTACCCGTTAGCGTGCCGCTAAATAAGTTATGAATGCCACGATACTCGCCGTACAAAAAACCTATCTCACGGGCCCCAACATTAATATCGCCAGCAGGTACGTCTGTATTTGGGCCTATGTGATGTTGTAACTCAATCATAAATGCCTGACAAAAGCGCATAACCTCAGCTTCTGAACGGCCGCGCGGGTCAAAATCTGCGCCTCCTTTGGCACCACCAATAGGCATGCCGGTGAGGGCATTCTTAAAGCACTGTTCAAACGCTAAAAACTTCAATATTGATTCATTTACGGTAGGGTGAAAGCGTAAGCCACCTTTATAAGGGCCTATAAGGCCGCTATGCTGAACGCGCCAGCCCTGATTAATTTCAACCTCCTGGTTGTCGTTTAACCATGTCACCGTAAAATGAATAATGCGCTCTGGCATGCACAGTCGGCGCAGAACGTCGTACTTTTTGTAGCTTTCGTTAGCCTCGTAGACATCTATCACATCACGCGCTATCTCCCGAATAGCCTGTAAATATTCATCCTGTCCCGGATTCTGTTTGCTTATCCAGTCTTCAAGTTTGTCATATGCGGACACGATATATTTTCCCCTTAATACACAAGATAGCTATCAATACCGAATTAGAGCCGGTGGTGATCAGCTTTCCTCTTTTTCGTTTATTACTGAAGCATAAGAGAATACCTTCAGCGTAGCGGGTTGTATTTCAATGTTCAGTTTATCACTTTGATAAATTTCACCGTCCAGGGCGTAATGGCTGTCCTGAGGTTGGTCAATACGAATTGTCTTCACCTGACGATGACGAATACGCGTAGACTGTTGTTTACTTTGCTTATCTGAAAACACTAATTCGGCCATTGAAAAGAAATGCTCGTCGGCTTCGTCACTAGGCTCAAGCCAGGTGATATCAAGTTTACCATCTGTCATGTCTGGCTCATCGCCACCCTGGGCCAGGGCGGTGGTGATCGGGGCCGCATTAGCAACCACAAAAGATGGCGTTTTTATAACCTGTTCTTCTTCGTTATCAAACGAAACAGTAAGCTCAACAATATCGTTCTTACTCATTGCCTGCCATAGGCCACGTAAGTAAGCAAACTGACCACCTTCATTTTTCTGAGAACGGTCGGCAGACGAAATCATTTGTTCTTCAAATCCGATAGCCGCGACCATCAGCATAAGATTGTCATTGCATCGAGCTGTATCCATGGTCATCGTGCGACCGTCGACAATAACTTCACATGCATGACCTATAGGAACAATCTTGGAATAGTAACCATGTACCGCATGGCTAAGGGCGTTCGCCGTACCCAACGGAATAATGCCCAAAATTACATCCGAATTAATACATGCGTGCGCCACCTCGGTAATGGTCCCGTCGCCACCACAAGCAACCAGAATGTCACTTCCTTTATTAATCGCTTGTTCTGCTAATACCGTACCCGAGACATCTTTGGTGGTTTCAAGCACGGTTACCTGAAAATAAGGATTCAACTGAGCTAAAATCTCATTTTTTTCCTGTTTCCACTTACCGCCGCCGGCCACGGGGTTTGCAATCAGCGCCAAAGATTGACGAAGGTTAAGGCGGCCGCCTTGCTTTACTTTTCTTAACGATTTTAACTGTCGCTTGTTTAACCGGGCAGTCGAACGAATAGATTGAATCTTATTGAGCGCATCGATTACCGATAAGGTGTCGTCGCGAGCCAGTAAGTAAGCCGCCATAGTCAGAACTGACCGGCCTCGTCCCAACGCGCAGTGCACCACCACTTTTCTGTTGCCGCGAATCTGTTGATCAATCCAGTTGATAGCGGTATGTAACTGGTCTTCAGTGGGGCTGGTATGATCTAATACCGGAATGTTCAGATAGGCCAGGTCGAGTTTATAAGCCGTCCAGTCAAGACCATCAAATTCGGCGGTAACATCCAAAATCGCGGTGACGCCATCTTGCTTCATTTGTTCTATATCTTTACCGCCTAAACGACAAGCCAGAAACAAATCATCATCAATTTTCTGTATTGCCGGCACCTTGTCATATTTGCGAGCAAAATGGTTGTACGCCCCGGTACCTAAAAGAAACGGAATAAACAACCACCGTATATAGATAGGAATGGAGCCATCCTCTCGTTTACGAAATAACGATGGATAGTTAAAGATATACGCAAAACTTACGGTGCCTAATGAAAATGCAATCCAAATAAGCAACAATTGAATCACCACAACGGGAATGAAAAACACCAGCGCTAAAGCCAGACACATTCCTAACAGGTAATACTTAACCATCTTCACCGGGCTATACCCTCCATCAATTTATCATGTGCGGCTTTTTCTGAACCGAGCCAAACTATTTGCGTAACAATGTTAACTAAAACGTGATAACTACATTATTTGTTCATCTAATCTACTATGCAGAATATTTGCCAATGAAACGAGCTACTCAAAATAAGTTGATAAATTTCATCTGGTTTCAGTGTATATGGGTGCTGGCTATTTTCACTCAGTATGACTATTGGTGGATAATGGTAGGTTTACTGGTTGGTTTTTTCTTTTTTACCAGAAAACCCTATACAGACGCGTTAGGCATGGTTTTGATAGTCATTTTGGGTACGCTTATCGATAGTGCTTTGACCCTTGGCGGAGTCTTTGTGTTCGAATCGCCGGTTTATGGTGTTCCAATTCCACTGTGGCTAGTAGCTTTGTGGGCGGGATTTGCTTTAACACTGGGCCACAGTTTGAATTATTTACAGAGCCATTTGGTAATCTGTGCGCTATTGGGCGCGATTTTTGGCCCGGTAAGTTATTGGGCAGGCGCACGTTTTGGTGCGGTTGGCTTTCCCAACTCTATTATTTCAACATTACTCATATTAGCGATCATCTGGGGCGTTCTTTTCCCCACTTGTATGTTTATATATCGACACTGCCACGCGCGGTTATCTGAAAAAACTGCGTTGGTTAATTAACTTCAACAGGAGATATTATGACCCCCATAGTGTTTGTTACCGGAGGAAATCGCGGTATTGGATTAGAAATTGTACGTGGTTTTGCTAAAGAAGGCTGTAAAGTATTGCTTGGGTGTCGTGATGAAAACGACGGAGAGAAAGCGATAGAAGATATTGTCGGCGCTGACGTTCAGGTAATAGAGATGGACTTGTCTAATGACCAGCAGGTTATGGACACGATTGTGAGAGCTGAAGCAGTCTATGGTCGAATTGATGTGTTGGTTAACAATGCGGGCGTAATGGATGACGACGAATGGCAAAACCTGGAAGTCAGCAAAATAAAGCATTCGATGCAGGTTCACGTGAATGGCGCGTTTACACTGATAAAACAGTTACTTCCGGGAATGATTGAGCGCGACTATGGACGTATTATAAATATGTCCTCAGGGTGGGGTTCGTTTGATGAGGGCATGGAAGGTCCTTTAGCTTATGCAATAAGTAAAGCAGCCCTTAATGCATTGACCTTAAATATGGCCAATAGCGTTGAGAAAGGAAAAAACATCCAGATTAATAGTATGTGTCCTGGCTGGGTTCATACCCGTATGGGCGGGCGAGATGCGCCTCGCAGCCCGGAAGAAGGTGCCGAAACGGCTATCTGGCTTGGATTGCAGGAAAAAGATGGCCCGAACGGAAAATTTTTCCGCGATAAAAAAGAAATTAACTGGTAAGCGTAACGGGTAAGCAAGAATAGCCAGAACGACTAGCGTTCTGGCTTGTTTATTTATTAAAAATGCTGAAAATAGAATCGCTTTAAAAGGGAATATGAATACAACTTAAAGCAGCAGCTACAATACCGCTTCTACCACTTTGTGGCTTCGATGCCCAAGTAATTCGCTGATTTTTGCTGGCGACTGATTTTTTCGCAAGTTAACAACAACAGCGTAATGCTTACGACGGATAGCATGACGAACCGTATCAATAATTTCGCTTCGGTCTGGACGAAGGCTAATCAGTCCCGCCACAAATAAGCCGATAAAAATACCTGGGCTTATCATCGCAATATAAGTAAAGAGCGGGTTATTTTGCGTCAGTGCCGGTCCAAAACTTACCAACAGCCAAGCCATACCAAGACCCAGTACCAGGCCAATTCCTCCAAGCCACAAATGTGAATACCACATATGCTTGCCCAACTTCTGGCTATCGATTTCGATTTTTTCGCTAAAATCACTGTCCTGTGGATCTATGAGGGTTATTTGCTTTGCGTCGAGACTCCCTTTACTAGTGAGCTCGGTAACAGACTCATGAGCATCTTCTACCGATTCGAACACAGCCGCAATTTGAGTATGTTGAGAAGCAAAGACGGCTTCACGCATTTCATCAATTTTAGATCTTTCGTGCATATTCTTCACCGCTGTAATCGTAGATAACGCCAGCCTTATGTCTGTAGGGCTGCGTTAAAAGATTAATTGCTAATACCAAAAACGATACAAAAGTTATACCCAAAATTTTAACTATATGATATTAAAAGTATATATCGCTTATATTATGCATCTTACAACGAATTCCGATAATTATTTTCAACATTAATTACGTAGATATTGCAGGTTCTAAGCAAATTTTCTCTACCATTTTGCAACCTATCTGCCCGCGCCGCATTACGGTTAAGAAAGCCCTGATAAGAAAGAGACCAATACTTTAATAGAAATTAATGATACGGATAAAATTTTTAGAAGTATTTCATTATTAAAGGTAATAAGCAGTTTAATCGTTGGCGAACCAAGGGTTGTCATAAAAGATTCGAACACAGTGTGTTTGAAATTAAAAATCTTCGCAAAAAATAACGACCAGGAAGTAAAATTAATGAGTACAGCGGAGCTTGAAATACGGCGGGTAAAAACCGGTAAAGGTTTTCGATATTTTTATCCCACGGGCAACCAGATAACGTCTGACAGGGTACTAAAGCGGTTTGCTAATATAGGTATCCCCCCGGTATGGACACAAGTACACATTGCCAAAGAGCCTTCGGCCGATTTGCAGGCCACGGGCTATGATACCAAAGGACGCAAGCAGTATATCTATCACGATAAATGGCATGAACGTCAACAAGCGGCAAAGTTTTCAAGGTTGTCTGAATTCGGATTAGCCTTACCTGACTTTAGAGCTTATTGCTGGGAACAAGTCGAGCAAGACAAATGGGTAGAAGAGAAAACATTGGCTTTAATATGTCTTCTTTTAGATCATACCGGTTTAAGAGCCGGCAACCGCCAATATACTCAACAAAACAACACCCACGGTCTGACCACACTTCGAAGAAAGCATGTCACTGCACAAGATGGCCGCACGCAACTGTCATTTATTGGAAAACACAATAAACCACGTGAGATTGAAATAGATAACCCGGTTTTATCAGAATTAGTTGCCCAAAGTGCAGAAGCCAGGGGGTATGCGCTATTTCGTTACGAAGAGTCTGCAGGCCAATGGCATGACATCGACTCAGATGATGTGAATAGCTTTATCCATAGCCATATGGGGGAAGATTTTTCGTGCAAAGATTTTCGCACCTGGGGGGCAAGTCGCTTTGGATTGTATTCGTTGCCTGAAGTTGAAGAAATTGTTCAGCAAAACAAACGTCGATCATGGCCCGCTACACTTACTTCGCACGTTGCAGCAATGCTGGGAAATACTCCGGCAGTGTGTCGCCAATACTATTTGCACCCTCAACTGGTAAATTTGGTAGAAGATACAAAACCAAGAAATAAAACGCTTAGTGAAGTACGTCAGATTATTCAGTCACAGGGTATGAGTGATGCCTCGGTTTCAGCGACAGAAAAGTTACTCAATAGCATTATCAGGTTATAACTTGATAAATATACCCTTCAATTGAAATGAATACTTTTGCATTTTGACGTATAAGCAATGCAAGTGTGATTAAATGTTTAAATAAAGCCTCTGCAAATAAATTCCACAAAAAGAAACGTATAAACAATGGGTTGTATAAATTTATGCGGGCATTTTCGGATCTATCTAGTATTTTTCAACTTTATGTTCATGCAGGATTTGCTTAGGGACAAGAGTATATTTAGTTTGCATTGAAAGTAATTTAACTGATATAGTTAGAACTCAAATTAACGGGCAGCAGCAATTTTCTGTCAGTCTTTTAAGCGATAGAGGAGACATTTTCTCAGTTATGCTAAACCATGTTTCACTACTGCTGGCGACCTTTCTTAGCCTCCGGGCAACAATGTGCTCATTAAGAAACGACCAGCTTCAATTATGTGTAGTGGCAGCTAATGGAGAAGCATAAGATGGATCCTCTACCTTGTTATTGCGTCAGCAATAACGTTTTTCCAGTGAAGAATGCAGTAGTAACGAAGCCTGAAACAGGCTCGTTCGCGTCGACTGATGTCACACTTTTAGTAAATTTTTTAGCGGCACCACGTATCTTGTGGGCTAAATTATTGCGTTCAGGGTTTGAACAAAGTGGCTCAAAATCAGCTTCGATGCACTCTACACTGAATTTTATCAGGTCAGGTGTTCAACCCTTTTTTAAAGGTTGTAATATTAATCCAAATTGCAAGGTTGCCATGTATACAAAGCGACTGTTGCCGTGTTTAAGTGATTCGTCTTCTTATTATGTAAGTCACTTGTCTATTGGATTGATTATGCAGGCTGCTGCAGTTGAAAAAACCTGACAGTTCGAAGTATCAGATAATTTCAGAATGTAAGATCACAATCGCCCTTCTGCAGAATTTATTAGTAGAGGCGGTTGTGGAACTTTAAGCAAAATTTAAAGGTCTTATATTTCTGGTGAAGATTTGCGAAATAACAGCTTTAAGGTGATTAATACTATGAATCGTGCCAATTGGAAACGCATTGTTATAAAAGTGGGAAGTGCTCTGATCGCACCAAATAGAAAAGGGTGTAGTAGCCATTATCTTCTGAGCATTGCGCAGTTCATTGTAAAATGCCGTGCTGAAGGTATTCAGGTCGTATTGGTTTCATCAGGGTCGGTCGCAGCAGGTTCACACCAGTTTGAAGAGCAGGATTCGCCAGACATTGCTATTAAAAAAGCAATGGCTGCAGCGGGTCAGACTGAGATGATTTCAACTTGGGATAAGCTATTTGATTTTCATTCAGCACAAATTTTGCTCACCCATGCTGATTTGCGCGACCGTGAACGTTACGTAAGTATTCGCGACACGCTGTTTAGTTTATTAGATAACGATATTTTGCCGATTGTGAACGAAAATGACACGGTCACCACTGACAAACTTAAAGTGGGCGACAATGATAATCTATCGGCAATGGTAGCAACTGCGGCTGATGCTGATGCATTGATTATCTGTTCTGATATTGATGGTCTGTATGACAAAAACCCCCATGAAAATGATGACGCAAAATTGTTGTCCTGGGTTGATAATATTGACGAAAGTATCTATGCGATGGCCGGTGGCGCCGCCAAAGGTGGAGTGGGCACTGGTGGGATGCGAACCAAAATTGAAGCTGCTGAAAAAGCAGTATCCCATGGCATCGATACTTTTATCATTAATGGTTTTACAGAATTGTCATTCAATATGTTACTGGATGGCAAAAATCCTGGAACGCATTTTCAGGCCCATGAAGTACCTATGAAAGAAAATGTGCACTGGATGAGACATACCTCTAATGCTCAGGGCGAAGTGATTGTTGAAAGCCGGTTTGATGCCTCGCTTGGAGATAACGCTGATGAGCTGACCAGCAGTGAAATTATTGACGTAAAAGGCGAGTTTTCGGTGGGCGACACCATTTTAGTGCGTAAGCTTGATGGCACAAAACTTGTTAAAGCCAGATCAAACTACAGCAGTTGTTTACTGAATTTTATCGCTAAACAAGAAAATGAAGAGTTCGCAACCGAGTTTGAAGAAAAAACCGGTCCTATTATCTCGAACCAGCATTTAGCAAATTTGGAGAAAGAATGAGTTTAATTACACAATTAGCGAAAGACGCGAAAAAAGCCGCTCAAAAATTAGCCGTACTGGATACTGAATCAAAAAATGCAGTATTGCGGGATATGGCAGAGGCGATTCGTGCTAATAAAGACAAAATTAAAGACGTCAATGAGAAAGAAGTAGGCCGGGCTAAAGAAAATAACCTGGACGCCGCTTTAATTGACCGTTTGATTTTAGACGATGCTCGTATTGAAGATATGGCAGCGGGCATAGAGACCATCATCGAGCTTGACGATCCAGTGGGCTCTACACGCGAGTTTGGTACTCGGCCTAATGGTATTAAAATTCGTAAAATGCGGATTCCCCTTGGCGTAGTCTGCATGATTTATGAAGCGCGACCCAATGTAACCGCAGATGCAGGGGCATTATGCTTTAAATCGGGTAACGGGGTGATTTTGCGTGGTGGTAAAGAAGCGTTAGATTCAAGTCTGGCGATTGCTGAGTTAATGCAAGACGTATTGATTAAGCACAATTTACCGAAAGCATTAATTACTGTTGTTCCTAACCCAGACCGTGCATTAATGCAGGAGCTGATGGAGCAGCGTGACTATATTGATGTGATCATCCCCCGTGGTGGTGAAGGTCTTATCAACTATGTTACCGAGAATTCGAAGGTTCCGGTTATTCAGCATTTTAAAGGTGTCTGTCATTTATATGTAGATCAACATGCTGATTTAGACGAAGCCTTACAAATTTTACTTAACGGTAAAACTCAGCGTACAGGCGTATGTAATGCACTGGAAGGTTTAGTCGTACATAAGGCAGTCGCTGCAGACTTTTTGCCTAAGGTAGCTGAGGCATTTAATAAACATAGCGTTAAAGTACATGTTAACGAACAAGGCAAAGAGTACTTTGATAATGCCGATGTGATAGGCGAAGACCAATATGGTGAAGAGTACCTGGGGCTTGAAATTGCTATTCGGGTGGTTGATGACTTTGAAGGAGCATTAGACCATATTGCCGAGTTTGGCAGTAATCATACCGAAGTTATTTGCACCAAAGATGAAAAAACAGCAGAGCATTTCCAACTTGCGGTAGATGCCGCTGTGGTCATGGTAAATGCGTCATCGCGTTTTTCAGATGGGAGCCAGTTAGGTTTGGGAGCTGAAATCGGTATTGCTACAACTAAGCTGCATGCTTATGGTCCCATGGGCCTGGAGTCGTTAACGGCTGAAAAGTATCTGGTAAATGGCGAAGGTCAGATCAGAAATTAACGGATCCTTATTGTGAGCCGAAGCGGCTTTCGTCATAATGCACACCGGGCTATTTAGTCCGGTGTTTTTTTATGCGCTCAACAAAATACTAATGGTCACAGGAGAGCAGGCGTGCCCCACGATTATCATCAACTTTGGCAGCATATGATTGAATTTGCCGCAGAATATAAGTTACTGACTTCTGCTGTCATTGTTGTACTTTTTTTGTCATTACAACGAATCACGTTGTGGATGATACGATATCGTAGCAAACGTAAAGGCGAAGACAGACGCCACACGCTCAATCTGTTGGAGCAAATAAGTAACGGTTTTCTGTTTATCTTGCTTATTATGGTGTGGGGCTCTGAAATTCAAAGTCTTGCGATATCTATCGCTGCCTTTATGGTGGCAATTGTTATTGCTATGCGCGAGTTCATCCAGTGTTTTCTAGGTTTTATTTACTACCTGGGAGCAAAACCGTTCAGAGTGGGCGATTGGGTACAAATGAATCAGGCAGTGGGTGAAGTCGTGGAAATGGACTGGGCCAAAACCGCGCTGCTTGAAGTTGATCCCGAGACCTACTCGTACACCGGAAAACACGTCTATGTTCCAAACAGTCAGCTGGTTACGCAAAGCGTACGTAACCTTAACTTTTTGCGGCGCTATAATTTGCATACGTTTAGTATTACCTGTGAGCCGCAGGTCAATCCTTACAGCCTGTTGCCTGCCTTTATTGCCAGAGCAAAAGCCCATTGTGAGTTTTATCGGGATGTCGCAGAGCGATACAAAGGATTAATAGAACGCCATCTTGACGTCGAATTTATTCATATTGACCCCACCATTGGTGTTGAAACCAACGAGATGGCGCATATTGTTATCACGGTCGAGTTGTTTTGCCCCACCGCCGAGGCCCACGACCTGCAACAAAAAATCTCTGCCGATTGGATGAATCTTTGGCACCGGGCGCTTGGTGAATTAAAAGAAGGTCGTGAGCCTAGCGTGGTAGAAAGCTAAATTATCTACGCCCAATGACGATGGTGGGAAAAATGATGACTTGAAAAGTCCATCTGGTCTGCCAGAATGCGTCTATTCATTAAAAAAAGTTGTTCATATACATTGGGTTTGAAGGGTACGGCCAACAACGGCATATTAGCCTCTTCAGGCGTGCGGGCCCCTTTAATGCGATTGCAGCGCTGGCAGGCCGTCGCTACGTTTTGCCACAAGTCTTTGCCGCCGCGGGAGCGCGGAAAAATATGATCTTTGGTAAGTTTAGATAACGGAAATTTTCGGCCGCAATACAGACACAAACAGTTATCCCGGCGAAACAGATAGCGGTTTGTCAGCGTAACTTTACCCGATGAATCAATAGTTTTTCCAGTACATCCGATAATGGTAGAAATGGTTACTGTACTTTGCAGACCAGCGACGTTCCTACCGCCATGCAGCATGCGTTGGTACCGGCCTAATTCATATAATACCTTATTCTGACAATAAAGCCGCGCAGCAAGCTCTGGATTAAGCCAGCCCAGCGGCAGGCCTGCTTTATTTAGTCGAAGTATCAGCATGGCATACCCACTTATTTTGCCGGTATTCAATAATAAGTATACGTGCTAACGCCTAATGTAGGTAAAAAGAGGTAGGGCCATAATTGTTTATTTATGAAAATACCCTCTTAAATATAATAAAAGGTGAGAAAATTTGGCACTGCCGGTAATGGCTGATAGGGTAGCAGGCGTGTTTTACCTGCATTTAATTGTGCCTGGAATAAAAAGCACCCATATTTATACCTGCATAGTACCTGAAGATTCATAGCAACGCGGGCTACGGATAGATTTACAATGGTATTGGCGGGGTTTCAAAGCTATACTATGCGCCGCGTTTAAAAGCGAAATATAAAGACAGATATTTAAAGGACAACTAGTGACTCCTATTACTAAATCATTTCAGTATGGTCAGCATACTGTCACTCTAGAGACCGGTGTAATTGCTCGTCAGGCCACTGCTGCTGTAATGGCAAGCATGGATGACACGTCGGTTTTAGTTACCGTCGTTGGCAAAAAAGAAGCCAAACCTGACCAGAGTTTTTTTCCATTAACGGTTAATTACCAGGAAAAAACGTATGCAGCGGGTAAAATTCCGGGCGGCTTCTTCAAGCGTGAAGGCCGTCCATCAGAAGGTGAAACCCTAACCGCGCGTCTTATTGACCGCCCAATTCGTCCTTTATTTCCTGAAGGATTTAAAAACGAAGTACAGGTTGTGGTTACCGTAATGTCAGCTAACCCTGACATTCCTACTGACATCGTATCTATGATTGGTACATCAGCGGCGTTGTCTATTTCAGGCATCCCTTTCAGTGGACCGATTGGTGCGGCGCGCGTAGGTTATACCGACGGCGAATACATTTTAAATACCCGAGCTTCTGAACAAGAAGAAAGCGAACTTGATCTGGTAGTCGCGGGTACTGAAGGCGCAGTATTAATGGTTGAGTCTGAAGCCAACGTGCTTTCAGAAGACGTGATGCTGGGTGCGGTTATGTTCGGTCATGAACAACTTCAGGCTGTGGTAACTGCGGTAAATGAATTTGCAGCTGAAGTTGCAACTCCGTCGTGGAACTGGCAGGCGCCGGCAGAAAATACCTCTTTGAAAGAAAAGGTTAAGGCTGCTGCACAATCTGGAATGACAGAAGCTTACCAAATTTCTGACAAGCTAGAGCGCAAAGACGCGATTACCGCGGTTAACGAAAAAGCCTTGGCAGAAATTACGACGGCTGACGAAGACCAGGATAAAAAAGAAGTGCTTGATTTACTGCATGAGCTTGAAAGCGATGTAGTACGTTCGCGCATTCTTTCTGGCGAACCACGAATTGATGGCCGTGACCCGGCAATGATTCGTGCACTTGACGTGGCAACAGGCATTTTACCCCGTACTCATGGCTCTGCTTTGTTCACCCGTGGTGAAACACAGGCAATCGTTGCAGCAACATTGGGTACCGAGCGCGATGCTCAGATGATCGATGAGTTGCAAGGCCGTCGTGACAGCCGTTTTATGCTGCATTATAACTTTCCTCCATACTGCGTAGGCGAAACCGGTATGATTGGTTCGCCTAAGCGTCGTGAAATTGGTCATGGTCGTTTGGCAAAACGCGGCATCCAGGCAGTTATGCCTAGTGAAGAAGAATTTCCGTATGTTGTACGTGTAGTCTCTGAAATTACAGAGTCTAACGGTTCATCTTCAATGGCTTCGGTTTGTGGTACTTCTCTGGCACTTATGGATGCAGGCGTACCGATTAAAGCTTCTGTTGCCGGTATTGCTATGGGTCTGGTTAAAAGTGATGACAACTTTGTCGTTCTGTCAGACATCCTTGGTGATGAAGATCACCTGGGTGACATGGACTTTAAAGTGGCCGGGACTACCGACGGTATCACTGCATTGCAGATGGATATCAAAATTGAAGGTATTACCAAAGAAATCATGCAGATTGCGCTTAAACAAGCAAAAGAAGCACGTCTACACATTTTGAATGTGATGGACAAAGCGATTTCGGGTCATCGCGATGAGCTTAGCGAATATGCGCCGCGCATCTATACCATGAAAATTGATCAGGACAAAATTCGTGACGTAATTGGTAAGGGCGGCGCAATGATCCGTCAGATTACCGAAGAGTCAGAGACCAACATCGAGATTGAAGATGACGGTACGATTAAGATTTTTGCTACTGAGCGTGCTAAAGCCGATATCGCAATTAGTCGTATTGAACAAGTGACCGCAGAAATCGAAGTAGGTAAAACTTACCATGGTAAAGTTACCCGCGTTGTAGATTTTGGCGCATTTGTTGAAGTGCTACCAGGTAAAGAAGGGTTGGTACATATTTCGCAAATCGCTCATGAGCGAGTAGCAAAAGTAACTGACTATTTGTCTGAAGGCCAAATGGTAGACGTGAAGGTAATGGAAATCGATCGTCAAAACCGTGTTCGCTTGAGCATCAAAGAGTTGTTGGAAAAGCCAGCGCCTAAATCTGATAACAACGAACAAGGTGAATAATACATTTGTCGTAAATGACAAAGTGAATTATTAACGATACCAAAAGGGGCCCTTGAGCCCCTTTTTTAATGGAGAACTAATATGAACAATGAAACGCAACAGGCAGTAGAAGCTGCCACCTTTCGTCGACTACTGGAGCATCTTGATAAAAACAAAGATGTGCAGAACATTGACTTAATGATTTTGGCGGATTTTTGCCGTAATTGTTTGTCTAAGTGGTATATGGCAGAAGCCCAGGAGCGCGGCGAAGAAATTGACTATGAACAGGCTCGCGAAATAGTCTATAAAATGCCTTATTCACAGTGGAAGGATAAGTACCAGTTACCGGCGACCGATGAGCAACTGGCCGCCATGCAGGCCCGCCAGACAAAATAGCGGGCGACAAGGGCTGTGCTAATTAGCTGGTGGGGGTGTTGTTGCTAAACGCGTAAGGCAGTAATTCGGCCATACTCAGGGTTTGCATTTTTCCGTCTTTGCTCGTCATAATGACCTGGGTTGACTCGTCAGAAAATTCTGCAATTTTTTGGCGACATCCACCACAGGGGAAACACAAATCTTCGGTTGGGCTGGTGATCACTATGGCCGCGATCGCCTTGTCGCCATTACATACCATATTGCCTATTGCGGTTGCTTCAGCACACTGACCTAACGGGTAAGCAACATTTTCGACATTACAGCCAGAATAGGTGTGTGTCGTTTTGCTCAAAATAGCAGCGCCCACGTTAAATCCGGAATACGGCGCATGTGCGTTGACCTGAGCCGCAGTGGCAAGATCGACAAGTTGTTTTATTTTTTTACTGTCCATACGGTACCTGTTACAGGGGAGATGAGCTTTACTTTTTTCATCAAATAAGCGATGGTGGCGCGTGACCCAGAGTAATGAAGCGGGTCTTTTTTCAGATAGAAACTTCTACCGAATCAGCCTGGTAAAGCGTCTTTGTTTTCATTAATTTAAAGTGATGCCTTTTTTAACATGCACAAAACCATAAGTCTCATCCTTTTTGCTCTGGTCGCCATTATAATGACCGGCTGCGCACAAACCCATCAGTCTGATACGGCGCCACAAATGGACAATCTGTTACTGGCTGAACCCAAGCCTATAAGCGGCAGAGCTCAGCTGGCGATTGTTCGGTACAACCAAATTTTGTCTGAAGAGCATCTGACTCAGGATGAAAGGGCAGAGTTGCATTTTCAGCGAGGCATGCTCTATGACAGTGTAGGTTTACCAGGTTTGGCCCAATACGATTTTAGCCGTGCTTTGAACATCAAGCCCGATATGGCGCCCGTATATAATTCAATGGGTATTCACTTCATCCAGCAAAGCGAATTTATACAGGCTTATGAAGCGTTTGATTCAACGTTAGATATTGACCCTGAGTACGACTTTGCTTTTTTAAATCGCGGTATTGCGTTGTACTATGGAGGGCGCTCCGATTTGGCAGTTAAAGACTTAACGACCTTCTATAAACTGGATACAAGCGACCCCTTTCGCGCGATATGGCTTTATTTTGCAATGGAGCATCAAAACCCCGCTGCCGCACCCGAGTATCTCACGTCTGCGCTTAATTCATTAGAGCCACAACACTGGGCGACCCAAATTGTCGAATTGCTACTGGGCCGAACGTCAGAAAAAGAACTGCTGGGGGTTTTGCTTAAAGGTGTCACCAGCCAGACCGAATTGACTGAACGTTTGTGTGAAGCCTACTTTTATCTTGGAAAGTATCATATGACCCTGGGCAATGAAGGCCGGGCAGCAAATTACTTTAAACTTGCCTTAAGTACGAATGTCTATGATTATGTTGAGCATCGCTATGCGCGCCTTGAACTGAATCAATTACGTCATTCAGAAACTGCAAAATAGCCGACTGACATGCGAGGATTGATAATTGCCTTACTGGCTATGGTTTTTCTCAGCGCCGATACCGCGCATTATGTACCTCAGTTGCTGGCAAATGCCAACCATTCATCAAACCCGGCTCCGGTGCTCTGGCAGGCTGCCAGAACCGGTAACTCAAAAGCCCGAACCTTGCTCACCGAATATGCGGTAACGCATGACAAACCATTTTGGTTAGAAAAGTTGGTAGGTGTGAAACACCCGTCTGCTGCATGGGCTTTATATCAATACCACGACACTGATAAGCGTGAGCATTTTTTACTACAACTAGCGGCTGAAGGCGGGGTACCAGAAGCTCAGCAAACTCTGGCAATGTCGACCGAAAATGCACAAGAGCGTGAATACTGGCTTTTACAAAGCGCTCAGCAAGGTTACAAACCTGCTCAGGCCGCCGTAGCCGACTGGTACCTGTTAAAACAACAGCCTGATAAAGCCCGGCCCTGGCTAATAAAAACCGCTCAAAGCTATCCGGCGAGCGCTTACCACCTGGGGCGTTTACTTTGGGATGACGGCAAAAAACAGCAGGGACGAAAACTTATCAAACAAGCTGCGGGGCAAGATAATCACTTAGCCCAGCGGCTTCAAAATGTATTATCTGAGTATCAGCAGCAAAACGCCAATCAGGTTAAACGCAGTGTGTGGCCCTCTGACAAAGCGTGCAAACAGCGAATCCAAATGTTCGCCACTTCGTTATCTAGTATTGAGCGCGCTCACCAACTCTATCAGCAATTTAATGCTGATGAGCGTCTAAAAACACTGCCTCTATGTGTAAAAAAACCTGTGTGGCTTTCCAAAAACACACTGAACTGTAAGAGCAACTGGAAGCAGTCTGATAGATTAGGATGTGATATTACGCCATTGGCGCCAGCTGTGGAGACACAAGACGCTACGCACGCCATTGTAGTGGCCGATTTAGGCAAGGCTAATGTCAATAACGGGGTAATGTTCTTAGATTTGTCTGATAATTACTCGGTACTGGTACACGAACTTGCTCATTTTTCCGGATTTATTGATGAATACCCCTTATCCTCCACGATGGCAACACGGTATTGTACGAAAAGTGAAGCACCCAATATGGTGGTAGACGGCGCCCTGAGCTACGCCCCGCTTTCGACCCTACAGCGATGGCAAAACGCCGACGACAATCTGGTTATCGCCGAAAGCAAAACCTGTGATGCACATCAGCAGCAGGCTTACAAACCCGCCAGTCAAATCACCTTTCTAGAGCATCATGATAGTGGGGAGATACCCGAACTGTATCTACAGCTTTGGGGACAACAACTCAACCAGCCCAAAGCGCAGCGACCTATTTACATGAACTTATTTCAAAGTTTCCACTATGCAGGCAATACGCCAGAAGCGGGTAAATGGCTGAAAAAATATCAGGAATTTAATCAGCCACCCGACTCACCACAACCCGATAGTAGCGCTCTATCCAAACCCTGATCAGCGCGTCCGCGGTGGCGTTATTTCGTTGCGTAATTCATTTACCCACATGTTTGTTGCCCCGCAAATAGCAATAGGCATAACCATAAAATTAAGCACCGGAATAAGTGAAAAGAGATTTACCATCATCCCAAAAGACAAGGCTTTTCCTTTGTGTCCCGATAAGTGGTCGCGCATCGTTTTGAAAGGTATTTTGTGGTTATCGTAGGGATAATCACAATACACAATAGCTTGCATCCATGCTGTAAAAATAAACCAGATGATTTGCCCGACAACGGGTACAAAAAGAAAAATAAGAAAAAATCCTAACGCCCTTGGCAAGTACCATAGAAATTTTGCGGTTTCACGGCCTAATGTTCGCGGAACATCTTTTATCAGACTTAGCACGCCTTCATCGCCTAAATCCTGACCGGTAAGGTGGCGTTCTACTTTTTCGGCAAGAATACCGTTGAAAGGGGCTGCTATCCAATTTGCCAGCGTGCCAAAAATCAGGCCGAAAACTAATAATACGCTTAAGACGGCTAACGGCCATAAAATATATGTGAGCGCGGTTTTAAGCCAACCTAACCACTCGGGGATCATATCGATAAGCCAGGTGATAGCTAAGGCTATCTCACCGTATAAAAAATAAAAAGCGAGACTAAACAACACCAGGTTGACCGCAAATGGCACAAAGACGAACCGTTTGAGTCCTTTTGTACGAATTAAGTCAAATCCGCTTGAAAAATAGCCAATGCCACTACGCGACATCATAATTACTCCTGTTACCCATATGACAAACAGTATACTGTTGATGTAGCAGAGTGTATCAATTGTGAATTGTTACAGCTTATGACTTCTGCTAAAGTCGAAAGATAACAATAAATCCAAGACTTTACTGCCTGAACGCTGTGACTTTACGCAATTTTTGCTCATCTGTTATTCAATTTTTTCATCCCGGCTATAGCTTGTCGCAGGAATTAAATAATTGCGACTAAAAAAAATACGCCTGGCGGGATTCAAATCTTTTGTTGAACCTACCTCATTGCTCTTCCCCGGGCAGATGACCGCTATCGTTGGGCCCAATGGTTGTGGGAAATCAAATGTAATTGATGCGGTACGCTGGGTATTGGGAGAAAGCTCAGCTAAGAATCTGCGCGGCGACGCTATGACCGATGTTATCTTCAATGGTTCGTCTGCGCGAAAGCCTGTGGGCCAATGCAGTGTAGAACTAATATTTGATAATCAAAGTGCACGCATAGGTGGCGAGTACGCTAACTACAATGAGCTATCGGTTAAACGGCTGGTCACTCGCGAAGGTCAGTCGACTTACTTTATTAATAGTTCGCGGTGCCGGCGTAAAGATGTCACCGACTTGTTTTTAGGTACCGGGCTAGGTCCAAGAAGCTACGCAATCATTGAACAGGGCACGATATCCAAACTCATAGAGTCTAAGCCCCAAGAGTTACGGATCTTTTTAGAAGAGGCCGCAGGGGTGTCTCGCTACAAAGAACGCCGGCGTGAAACTGAAACCCGTATACGCCATACTCAGGACAATTTAGAGCGGCTAAATGATGTGCGAACTGAGCTTGGTACACAGCTCGAAAAGCTTCATCAGCAAGCTCGTACCGCTCAAAAATTCAAAGAATTAAAGGCTACTGAGCGCCGTTTGAAAAGCGAGCTGAATGCTTTGCGCTGGTCTCAATTTGATACTACCGCGAGCAAACTACGGCAACATCAGCATCAGGGTGAGGCTGACCTTGAGGGGCTTCAGTCGCAGCTTCAGCGCAGCGAAACTGAACAGTCCCAGTATAAATTACAAACCGATGAGTTAAAGGCTCAGCTGGACGTATTGCAGCGCGAGCAATTTTCTGTTCGTACCGAAATAACCCGTGTTGAACAAGCAGATCTGCACCGCCAGCAGCGTTTGCAGCAGGTAGAGCGCGAGTTCAGCGAAAACGAGGAACGTAGCGAACGGATATCTGCAGAGCATGCTCAGCTACTTAACCAACGCGACAGCGCAAAAGCCAATGTTGAACGTCTGCTTCCCGAACAAGCACTAACAGAAGAGCGCCTGGCCTACAGCAAAGCAGAAGAACAAGCCGGCGAAGACGCCGTGCAAGATTTCAACAAGCTGACCTATAAAACTGAACAAGCTTTTTTAGAAGCTCGCCATCGTAATGAGCAATTACAAAGACAATTAACCCATGCCCAGGAAAACGAGCAACGGACTAAATCCCGTATTCAGCAGATTCAGGATGACTTAAAAAAGATAGATAATGATGCTGGCCTGGCGCGTATCAAAGCACTCAGAGCGCAATATGAAGTGCTATGTACACAACATGCCGAATATGAACGTGAATTACGATGTAGCGAAACCGTATTGACGTCATCAAAAGAGCAGGCGCAGGTTGCATCAGATACGTTAACTAAGCATGAAAATTCGCTGCAGTTACTGCACTCAAAATCCGCAGCACTTGAAACCCTGACAAAGGCCCGGCGACCAGCCACCAGTCAAGCTCAGGTTACCGCTTTATGGGAGCACATTAAGATAGCTTCGCAGTGGCAAATTGCTGCGCAGGCTGTATTAATGTATATGCATAATCCGTTATGGCATAAAGTCGATAAAGCGCCCGCTGCCCAGGATTATGACCATTTTCAAACCCAGCACCGAATTATTTTTAATAATGATTTTGCCGATAGCGCGAAGAAAGGCACGCTGGCTGAAAAGCTAATACCGGGCAGTAAAATACCCCACTTTTTTAATCAGGTCATCGTCGCACAAGATACCGCCCAGGCATTGTCAAAAATTGACACTCTGTCTGCATCAGCAGTAGTGGTAAGCCAGAGCGGGCTATTGTTAACCCAAAGCTGGTTTTTTCAATACGGAGAAGATGACAACCAGGGGGCTTTGGAGCTTGCTCATCAGTTAAGTGAAATTTCAAAACAGATTGATGATGAGAAAACGCTAACCAGTCAGGCCCGTGCTCATTACAATAAAGTACAAAATACGACCCACCTTGCCGTCAAAAACGCAGAGTCGACGCAACATCAGGTTCAGCACCTGGCTTTAGAGAAAAAGCAGTGCCAGCATGAACTTACCCTGGCAGAACAAAACCAGCGACAGCAGCGTGTACAGACCGAAAACCTGAACGATGAACTTACTACACTAACTGAGCTGTTAAAACGTGAGCAGTTCACTATTTGTGAAACGCAGAAGCAGTTACTTGAAGCCCGGGCAAATCAGACTTACCACGATACGCAACGAAACCAACAAGTGTCTGAACTTGAGAAAATTACGCTTCAGTACCGGTCTTTACGTGACGCCGTGAAGCAATGTCAGCAACAGTTGCATACCCAGCAGTTAACCTTGCAGCAGGAGCAACAAAATCAGCAACAGTATGACAAGCAAATTCAGCGTTTAACAGAACGGTTAGATGAGTATGCACTGCGGCGTAAACAACTGAAGCAGGAAAAGGACCAGCTAGAGGGAACTTCGCAACCGCAAAGTGCATCGCTGCAAAGTCTGCTTGAAAAAGATACTATGTTTGAGGCTCGGATGCGCGCGATAAATGAAGCCCTCGGCACTACCCAGGAGTTGTTGCACAATGCTGACAAAGCCCACGCAGTATTAAAAAAACAAGTTGCGGAACAAAAGGGCAAAGTCGAGACACTAACCATTGATATTGAATCTGCCCGAATTCATGCACAAGCCATTGTTGAGCATGCAGGCGTCACGGCCGATAATTTACGTGACATTGTCAGCTCTATGCCCGAGCAAGCCAACGAAAAAAGTTGGCAACGCGCTGTCGATAAAAATACGATGGCACTTGATGAATTAGGCGCGGTGAACCTGGCTGCGGTAGAAGAGTATGAAACTCAGGCGCAACGACAGGCGCATTTAAACGAACAATACTATGATTTGACGGAAGCACTGGAAACTTTGAACAGTGCAATACGAAAAATAGACAAAGAAACCCGACAGCGGTTTACCGAAACGTTTAACCAGGTCAATGCCGATTTACAGGCTCTGTTTCCAAAAGTGTTCGGGGGTGGGGCGGCTTATCTCGAGCTCACCCAAAGTGATGTTCTGGAGGCGGGCGTAACGATTATGGCTCAGCCTCCGGGTAAGAAAAATAGCACAATTCATCTATTAAGCGGTGGAGAAAAAGCGCTAACCGCTTTATCATTGGTATTTGCAATTTTCAGGCTGAATCCGGCGCCATTTTGTTTGCTGGATGAAGTAGATGCACCATTGGATGATGCCAATGTGGTGCGGTTTTGTAATCTGGTGTCTCAGATGTCAGACTCGGTGCAGTTTATATATATTACTCACAATAAAATTGCGATGGAAATGGCGACCCATCTTACTGGCGTGACCATGGCGGAGCCAGGGGTTTCAAGAATGGTAGCAGTAGATGTCGACGACGCTATGGCGTTTGTAGAAGCATAACAAAGGGCGATTTAATAAAGATGGAAGATGAATTACGTCTGTCACTACTGATTGTTGGTACGATTATTATTGTCGCGGTACTGGCGCACGGTATTTGGAAAATTAGAAAAAACAGCGCCCCGTCGACAAGACGTAAACGGGTAGAACCCGGTCAGTGGGATGAAACCGAGTATCGGGATAACAGTTGGCATACGACAAAAGCGCGTAACGAGCATGATGAAAACTCTGATTTTGATGATTTGGGTTTAGGTAAAGTTCGGGTCGTGGGCGCCGAGCCTGTCGATGAGCAAGCGGGTGATGCGACTGAAAACGTCAGCTTTACGGCTCATACTGATGAGTCGACTGAACAGGCGAATCAAAAGTTATACGGCTCAGTGGTTACAAACCCTAAACCGCACATGCAACGGGCCCATCACGAAGAGCCTGAGACCAAATCAGAGCCTTTACCCGATCCCCCCGACTTTTTACTAAAGCAAAAGCAGGACAAAGCAGATACCAATAACGGCGCAGATACCAATAACGACGCAGATGCCCAGTCTACAAATAGCGCGGGTAGCCGCACTGCCAATGCCGATATGCAAAGTAATGGACAAGCCGCATCGCAAGCTGCTGACCACGACGATTCCCGGCCTGGTAACGAACAAAGCAGTAGCGCCAGAGCCCAGGCCCGCCAAGAACCTGAATTAGAATCGTCATCTTCTGACAATACCGGCGCTCAGTCGCAAGGTAGCGTCGATACCAAAGAAGCACAAAAACCAACCTCAGAGCCACAGCAGGTGTTGGTTATCAATGTACGTGCCTCCGATGACAATCCCATATCAGGCGCAGCTTTATTGCCTATGCTGCTGACACTGGGCTTTAAGTTTGGGGATCAGGATATATTTCACCGGCATACAAGCGCCGATGGCAATGGACCGGTATTATTTAGTTTAGCAAATATGTTTAAACCCGGGGTTTTTGACATCGATAACCTGGAAACTTTTACCACGGTGGGCGTTTCGTTATTTATGATTTTACCGGTTGACGGTGATACTCATCAGGTTTTCAATATGATGCATAATGCCGCCCGAAAAATTGCCGATGAGTTTGATGCGCAAATTCTGGATGGTCGCAGAAGCGTGCTGACTAAGCAGGGTTTACAGCAGTATTTTGAAAAGATTCGCGATTTTGAGCGGCGCAGCATGCTCTCACGAGCATAATCTTAATTCAAAGCCATCCATTGGGGTGGCTTTTTAATTTTAAAAGTAAGCTATGTCAAAACAATCATATTCTATTGAGCAGCAAATTGAAGCCCTACGCCAGACACTTCGTCACTATAATCATGAATATTATGTACTGGACGCACCTAGTGTTCCTGACGCCCAATACGATAGAGCCATGCAAGAGCTTATTGCATTGGAGCAGGCTCACCCCGAATTTTTAGCATCAGATTCACCCTCGCAAAAAGTAGGCGGCGCCCCGCTTAGCGCTTTTGAACAAGTGGTTCATGATGTTCCGATGCTGTCATTAGACAACGCTTTTGACGACGCTTCCTTACTGGCTTTTGAAAAACGTCTGCGCGATCGTCTGAAATCAACGCAAACCATTACATTTAGCTGCGAACCAAAATTAGATGGGTTGGCGGTCAGTTTGTTGTACGAAAAGGGTGAGTTGGTGCGGGCAGCGACCCGTGGCGACGGCCAGGTAGGCGAAAATATCACCCAAAATGTACGCACCATTCAAAATATTCCACACACGCTAAAAGGTGACCAGATTCCTGAACGGGTAGAAATACGCGGAGAGGTATTTATGCCAAAAGCGGGTTTTGAAAAATTGAATAAGCGGCAAAAAGCAAAGGATGCAAAAGTGTTTGCGAACCCGCGCAATGCTGCGGCAGGAAGTTTGCGACAACTTGATTCAAGAATTACTGCAAAACGCCCTCTTATGTTTTACACCTACTCGCTGGGGGTTGTTACCCCTGAGTCATTTGTGCTGCCTGAAACACACAGTCAGCGCTTGAGGTTGGTCGAAAAGTGGGGCATGCCGCTTTGCCCTGACATTTCAACCGCCCAGGGTGGCGAGGGGTGTTTAGAGTATTACCGACATATATTGCAGTCTCGCGATCAGCTGCCCTATGACATTGACGGTGTGGTATTTAAAGTGGATTCTAGTGCGCTCCAAAATACCCTGGGGTTTGTGGCTAAAGCGCCGCGCTGGGCCATTGCTCAAAAATTTCCGGCCCAGGAAGAAATGACCCGATTAACTGCGGTTGAATTTCAGGTGGGGCGGACCGGGGCAATCACGCCGGTAGCCCGGCTTGAACCGGTGTTTGTCGGCGGGGTTACCGTTTCTAATGCAACCCTTCACAATCAGGATGAAATAGACCGGCTTGGCGTGAAAGTGGGTGACACGGTCGTGATTCGCCGGGCCGGAGATGTTATTCCTCAGGTGGTCTCCGTTGTTTTGAATGAACGCCCGGATGGCGCTTATGCTATTGAGTTTCCGGTACACTGCCCGGTATGTTCATCGCAAGTCGAAAAGCTCGAAGATGAAGCGGTGGCGCGGTGCACCGGGGGGTTAATTTGCGCAGCGCAACGCAAACAGGCACTTAAACATTTTGCCTCTCGCAAGGCGATGGATATAGACGGTCTGGGCGACAAGCTAATTGATCAGTTAGTCGACGCTGAATTGGTAAAGAGTCCGGCTGACTTTTTTGATTTAAGTGTGTCGCAACTGATTAGTCTGGAGCGCATGGCTGAAAAATCAGCCAGTAAGCTTATTGGTGCGCTGGACGCATCAAAGCAAACGACATTGGCGAAGTTTTTATATGCTTTAGGCATTCGAGAGGTAGGCGAGGCTACGGCGAACAATCTGGCTATGCATTTTAAATCTCTGGATGCGGTGATGCAAGCCACAGTCGATGCGTTACAAGAGGTTAATGACATTGGTCATATTGTGGCTCAGCATATCTATCTGTTTTTCCAGGAGCCCCACAATAACGATATAGTAAAAGCTTTGCTAAAAGCCGGTATAAACTGGCCAGAGATAGAGCAGGCGGGTGGCGAGCTGCCTTTAGAGGGGCAAACCTGTGTGTTAACGGGCAGCTTGAGTCAAATGAGTCGCACCGATGCTAAAGCGCTGTTGCAGCAACTTGGTGCAAAAGTGGCGGGGTCGGTTTCGGCGAATACCCAGTTTTTAGTCGCAGGCGACAAAGCCGGATCCAAATTAACTAAAGCACAAGATTTGAATATAGACATTTGGAGCGAAGCCCAACTTATTGATTTTCTACAAAACCATAATGTTTATTCATAGTAACTGAAACAAGGTTACCGGGCGCTGTTTCTGGCCCGGGCCTGTCGGCGTGCATCCCACGCTTTTTGTACCGAAAAGCGCCAAATCATATTCAATCCAAAAAAGCCCATAAGCCCTGCCACAATCGAGCATATTGCGCACCCCACCAAAAATGCCGGACCCACGGTACTTAAGCTTTCAACCACCCATTGCCAGCTGAACTGAAATTCAAAATGGGTCGGTTCGGTCCCAAGTACAGTCGTGCCAACCTTATAAGCTGCGTAGAATATAGGCGGTATAGTAAAAGGATTCGTGATCCAGACCGTGGCGACAGACAACGGTAAGTTTGCACGAAAAGGAATCGCAGTCGCTGCTGACAGCCACATTTGAAAAGGGACAGGCCAGAATGCAAAAAACAAACCTATACCAAAAGCGCCTCGGGCTGAACGCCGGTTCAGATGCCATAGATTTGGTTCGTGAAGCACCGAACCAAAAATCTTCAACGCACGATTGTGTTTGATTGACTGGTGATCCGGCAAAAATCGTTTAATAAATTTTCTTGGCATAACTGGATTAAACACCACGTTCGCGCCTTAGGGCTATTCGATGATTAAGCATATCACGCTTTGGATGACATGTTTTTGCATCGCTTCGCTCTCAGCGGTTATCTGGCCTGTTTTACCTCATCCGTTTTTATTAACTGGGTGCTGGCTATTGTCAGCCTGCGGTCAGCTTATATACCGACATCACACCCGCCACGTTCTCTTTGTACCGACAAATAAACAAAAAAGTTTGCCGAGCCGCTCTCTGGTTATTCTTGCCACCGGTTTTAATGGTTTGTTATTGGGTGCTTTATGGATGGCGAGTTTAGGTTATTGGTATATCAGTTGGCAACAGCCGTCTATTAATTTTAAACAAGATAAGGTGATAACCATTACAGTGATACAAAGCTCGCCATTGGCATCTGCAGACCCTGGCTGCAAAGTTAAGGCACAACTGCACAGTCAAAACGAGTTGTTCTCATTTTTTAAGCCGCGGGTCAGACTTTACTGGCAACTTAATCAGCCCTGTCCACAGCAGGGAGACACTTTTCGCATCCAGGCACGTCTTAAGCCGGTAACTTTCCTGCGAAACCCCGGCAGCAGCGATAAAGCCCGGCAGCTGTTAAGTCAGCGAATTGTGTATACCGGCCAGATAAAGGCCGTGCTCAGCTATAACCCGTCCACCTCGGTAAACTTACATACCCGGGTTTCACGCATGTTACTTGACCTGTCTTTGCCTAATGAAAAATGGACCCTGGCATTGCTTACCGGATACCGTCAAGGTCTGAGTGCACAAGACTGGCAAATTTTGCAAAAAACCGGAACAGCACATGTATTCAGCATCTCGGGTATGCACCTGGGCCTAGTTGCTGTATGGGCGGCGCTGTTTGTCAGGGTGGGGGGCTTACCTATTATATGGGCGGCAAACCGGGCTGGCTCTCAGCCAAATATAAAACGATGGGTTACGGTATTTATGCTGTTAAGTTGTGTGGCCTATACCGCACTGGCAAACTGGCAATTGCCAGTGACCCGCGCCCTGTTGCTTATTGTCGTTTTTGTGTTAAGCCTGCAGTGTAAAGTACATCTTCACAATACGCGCCTGGCGGTATTAATGTTATTTTGCTGTGTGCTTATTTTTCCTTATGCAATTTTCGGAATGAGCCTGTACCTTAGTTTGGGCGCGGTACTATGGCTATGGTTATTGCACTGGCGTATCGCTGCGCCGGTAATCACGATAAAGCAGAAGTTACTATGGGCCGCTACACTGCAGGTGGCATTATCGGTAGGCCTGGTTCCGGTAACTATTGGCTTTTTTGACGTTATCCCCATGCTTGCCATCGTTTTTAATTTATTGTTATTGCCCGTTATCGCACTGCTATTGCCCATGGGCTTACTGGCGCTACTGATTTTGTGGTTTTCCGCAGGTTATTTTACAGGTCCTGTTTTTTGGTTCGATCATGCTTTGGGCTGGTTGGTTAGCCTATTAACGTTTTGCATCGAACACGCCCCCGCAGTAGTTAATGTCAGCTTAACGCCTAGCGTCGTAATTGCCACCCTACTGGGATTGATTATTTTGCTCTGCCCGCCTTTTCTTTATAAAAAACGTGCCTTTGTTGTATTAATGACACCTCTATTACTGAGCAGTTTGAGTTTTAACAACAAAAACTGGTATCTGCATGTGGTTGATGTCGGGCAAGGTAGTAGTCTTTTATTGAGCCGCGCCGAGCACGCAATACTGATTGATACAGGGCCGGCAAGTCCTTATGGTGCCAGTGTGTTTACCCGCCAAACAAAGCCATTGCTAAATTACTTAGGCTTGCAAAAACTTGACGAGGTATTTATCAGCCATTCAGACAATGATCATGCTGGTGGTATTGGTGATATTGAGATGCACCGTGAGCGATATCGCTTTAATTCTGAAATAATAACCGCGCAAAATCGGTGTCAGCAAGGTTATTTGAAACAATGGCAGGGCCTTGTTATAACTGCATTGTGGCCGAAGAAAGGCAATATGCTGGATAACAACAATCATTCGTGCGTATTAAATATTACCGATGGCAGCCATTCCGTTTTGATTGCGGGTGATATTGAACGCACGGCAGAATATGCTTTGCTGTATACCAATACGTTATTTGATGTTGATGTTTTGATTGCCCCGCACCATGGGAGTGCGACTTCGTCAGGCCAGGCGTTTGTTGATGCGGTTTCTCCGGATCATGTCGTGTTTACTACGGCGCGCGATAACCGGTGGCAATTTCCTCACCGGGCGGTAGTTAAGCGTTATCAGCAAGCTAATAGCACAATGCATAATACCGCAGACTCTGGTTATATTCGCTTTACTTTTGAAGCAAATAAGCCCGTTCGCGTTGTGAACGCCCAAACATTGTCTGCCCGCTGGTACCATGCAGGCGCTTCAGCAAGAGTGTGGCCAGTGTTTTAATGCGTGCCCCAAACTTTTCAGACTATAAAATCTCAAAAATGAGGTCACAGATTATGGAATTTGAGCCTGAACAGGTACACTATTGCGGATATTTTCTGAGGTGAATGAATTACATGCAACAAATAGATTATTCGAGAAGCCAGGTCAAACGTTTTTTAGGCTATCTGAGCCATTATAAACTCGAATTTGCCATTGCTATTGTAGGGATGGTGGGGTATTCCGCCTTAGATACCTATGTTGTCGCTCACCTTAAGACCCTTATTGATGAGTCCTTGTCGAATAACGACAGCGCCTTTTTGCGCATGGCAGCCTATGCCATTGTGCCACTGTTTATCCTGCGCGGTATTTTTAATTTTATGGGTACTTATACCATTAACTGGATTGGTGCCAAGGTGGTGATGCGAATGCGTCAGCAACTCTTTGAAAAATACCTGCATTTGCCAGTTTCCTTCCATGATACACAATCGGTTGGTAGTTTAATCAGTAAAGTGACCTACGATACCGAACAGGTAGCCGCCGCTGCCGGTAAAGCATTTCTTACGTTGGTACGAGAGGGCGCCTTAGTCATAGGACTGTTAGGAGTGATGTTTTATTACTCATGGCAGTTGTCACTGATTTTTCTGTTAATCGGGCCGGTTGTTGCGGTCATTGTTACGATAGTTAGTAAGCGTTTTCGTAAAGTCAGTCGTAGTATTCAACAGTCGATGGGCAGCGTGACTGCGGCGGTGGAACAAGCGGTAAAAGGGCATAAAGTCATTTTGATGTTCGGCGGTCAAAAGATTGAACAAGACCGATTTGAAGCTAAGAACAACCATAACCGTCAGCAAAATATGAAACTGAATGTAACGCAGATTCTGAGCGTTTCCTCGATTCAGGTTATTGCATCAATCGCACTGGCCTTTGTGTTGTACCTGGCCAGTATGCCGTCGATGATGGAAGATCTCACCGCCGGTACATTTGTGAGTGTGGTGTTCTATATGGTGATGTTACTCAAACCCTTAAAACAGCTAACCACCGTTAATAATCAGTTTCAAAAAGGAATGGCAGCGTGCAGCAGTATCTTTGAATTGCTCGATACTCACAATGAAGATAATTCGGGTACAACCTCATTAGAGCGCGCGCAGGGTAAGATTGAATTTAAAAACGTTACCTTTACCTACCCGGGCAAATCTACGCCGGCGCTGACCAATGTCTCGTTTAGCGCAAGCCCCGGCGAGACAGTGGCACTGGTGGGGCGTTCAGGCGGCGGAAAATCGACCATATCGGCCCTGATGACACGCTTTTATACCGCTCAGCAGGGCAGTGTAATGATTGATGGCATACCCCTGGAAAAGATTGAGCTGAAATCGTTGCGACGCCAGTTTGCCTTGGTTTCTCAGCATGTTGTGCTATTTAATGACACCGTTGCCAACAATATTGCCTACGGTGCCAATGAGTCAGTTTCACAAAGCGATATCAATGAAGCGGCCCGTATGGCCCATGTATCAGAGTTTGTTGATGCTCTGCCTGAAGGTATGGACACGATAGTTGGAGAAAACGGCCTGATGCTTTCAGGGGGGCAACGCCAGCGAATAGCAATAGCCCGGGCAATTTTGGCACGTGCGCCTATTTTGATATTAGACGAGGCAACGTCAGCGCTGGATACTGAGTCAGAACGACTGATTCAGGATGCATTAGAAAAACTCCAGAAATCATGCACCAGTCTGGTGGTGGCGCACCGGCTATCCACGATCGAGTCTGCCGACCAAATTATGGTGGTAGAACAAGGCGAAATAATAGAGCGTGGCCGCCATCATGAACTACTTGAAAACAAAGGGCCTTATTATCAGCTGCACGCGCTGCAGTTTGGCGAAAAGTCTTAGGGTGCCGCTATGAATGCGCTTGAGCGGGCTTGGTATAAAAAACGATGGTGGCTATGGCTACTATGGCCGTTGACCCTATTGTTTACCGTATTTAGTGCAACTCGCCGTTATTTATACAAAGCAGGTTTTAAACACAGTGAAAAGCCTGCTGATACTATGGTTATCGTGGTCGGTAATATCAGCGTTGGCGGTAATGGTAAAACGCCCGTGGTGATTGAGCTAGCCGAATACCTGCGCAGTAAGGGCTTACGTCCCGGAATTTTAAGTCGGGGCTATGGCGGAGAGGCTAAACAGTTTCCGCACACGGTTTCCACACAAGACAGTGCCCGTTTTGTCGGTGACGAACCCCGGCTTATGGCCGCGCGCACCCACTTACCGGTAGTGATTGATCCGGTGCGAACCCGAGGGGCTCAAAGGCTTAAAAGTGAACATAAATGCAATGTTATTATTTGCGATGACGGGTTACAGCATTATGCTTTAAAGCGTGATATGGAGCTGGTGGTGATGGATGAGCGTCGTTTTGGTAATGGCCATTTGTTACCTATGGGGCCGTTACGCGAAGGGGTGTGGCGTTTAGATTCAGTTGACATGATATTACACAATGTAAACGCGTTTGAACCAGCGCGGTTACTTGGCGTCGCTACTGCTCAGTATCCTATGCAGTTACACCCTCAATACGTTGTCAATGTTCAAAATGCTGAGCAAAGTTATACCGTGCAGGAATTTATAGACCAAGAGCATACGTTGCATGCTTTGGCGGGTATAGGTAACCCAGCTCGATTTTTTGGTCAGATAAAAAGTTTAGGTATTCAGTTAAGCGGGCAAACCGCGCTTTCTGATCATTATCAGTTCGATAGGCAGGATCTTCCGGATGGGCCGGTCATTATGACTGAAAAAGACGCGGTGAAGGTAGCCTCGTTTGCGCACAGTGAGTGCTGGTATCTAAAAGTGTCAGCGCGGCTACCCGCGAAATTCTATCAACAATTAAATGCAAAGTTAGTCAGCTACGGACTACATGCAAAGAGGTGATAATATGGTTTTCGATATAAAGTTGCTGGATATTCTGGCGTGTCCTGTGTGTAAAGGTAAGTTATCAATGGGCGATAATAAGCACACCCTGGTCTGCCGCTTTGACAGACTGGCGTATCCCGTACGTGATGGTATTCCGGTATTAATTGAAGCCGAAGCTCAGACACTTTCTCAGGAATCTCAGGATAATAGCCGATGAGCTCATCGGTTCCGTTTACGGTTATTATTCCAGCCCGTTATGGCTCGACCCGGTTTCTTGGCAAACCTTTGGCCGATATCAAGGGGCAGCCAATGATTGCCCATGTGATTAGCAGAGCAAAAGAAGCTGGTGCTGCGCAAATTATTGTTGCTACTGATGATAAACGTATTGCAACAATAGCCGAGCAACACTGCCAGGTGTGTATGACCAACACACAACATAATTCTGGGACTGAGCGCTTAGCCGAAGTAGTACAAACGTTAAAAATAGAAGGGTCGACCCCCGTAGTGAATGTCCAGGGTGATGAGCCGTTTGTGCCTGCCCTTAATATCAGGCAAGTGGCCGAAAATCTGATTAACCAGGCCGATATTGCAATGGCTACGCTTGCCACCCCTTTTATACATAAAGAAGAAGTACTTAATCCGAATATGGTTAAGGTCGTTCGCAATGTCCGCAACGAAGCATTGTATTTCTCGCGTTCGGCGATACCGTTTCATCGTGCTGCTATGCTTGAAAATACCGAACAGGTGAATGCGCAATATTATTTACGTCATATTGGAATCTATGCCTATAGAGCTCAGTATATAGGTCAATACATTAGCTATGAAGCAAGTAAACTTGAAGAATACGAGTCGTTAGAGCAACTTCGGGCATTATGGTACGGCGACAAAATTCATGTTGATATCGCGCAAGAAAAACCTGAAGCAGGTATCGATACACCAGAAGATCTAGAACGGTTACTTAAAGTTCTGTAGTGGTAAAACGCAAGGAGAATGCAGATGAATATTGTGATTACAGGGGCAAATCGTGGTATTGGGCTGGCATTAACCAAAGCCTATCTGGCGCGCGGCGATACTGTCATTGCACTATGCCGCAATAGCAGCGACGAGCTCAGACAAACAGGTGCCCAGGTTTATAGCGGTATTGATTTGGCCAGCCCGGAACTCCTTAAAGAATCTCTAACACGACTCAATATCAGCAACATTGATGTGTTGATCAATAATGCGGGTGTATTAGCCAAAGAGTCGCTGCATGACTGGGACCCGAACACGATTGACTATCAATATCGGATTAACGCACTCGGTCCTTTGCTGGTGACCCAGTGTTTATTACGCTACTGTCATCGCGGCAGCAAAATCGGTTTTATCACCAGCCGTATGGGCTCTATGACCGATAATGGCTCAGGCGGCTTTTACGGATACCGAATGTCAAAAGCTGCGCTTAATGCATTGGGGGTTTCGATGGCCAACGACCTTAAATCTGAAGGTATTGCTGTTGCGTTATTGCATCCTGGCTTTGTGCAGACAGAAATGGTCAACAACGCCGGAGATGTTGACACGGCTACAAGTGCTAAGGGGTTGGTGCAGCGGTTAGATGAACTTACGATTGAGACAACAGGGTGTTTTGTTCATGCCAACGGAGAAGCCTTACCATGGTAATACCACGATTAGCATTGTGCGCGTTTGTCCTGGCGTTGGGTGTCGAAGCGGCAGCTGACAACAAACCGGATTATTATTGGTCCGCGGGTCCATCGCTGCCTGAAGCGGCCCAGGAAATTTATCCGGCGGTGTTAAATGACGAAATATTTGTGGCCGGTGGTTTAGCCCGGACAGACCAGAATATTAAAGTGTTGGATAATGTTTTTGTTTTAAAAGACGACGTCTGGCAGTCTACTACAAAATTACCTGAACCCCGGCATCACGGCATATTAGCATCGGCGCACAATAAACTGTGGTTGTTCGGTGGCTTTGTAAACTCAAAGCGAGGCCAGTGGACCAACAGCGATTCAGTGATGATGTTAGATCAGAAAAAAGGTCAGTGGATCAGTAAAACACCGATGCCAAATCCGATATCTGAAACCGCTGCGGTTAGCCTGAATAATAAAATCCATGTGATAGGCGGGCGTAGTCCGGCAGGCGAACAAAACGGTCTGTGGCACGATCACAAAGATGTTGGTTGGCACGGTGTGTACAACCCAGAGTCTGACATATGGAAGACAGCGGCCTCGCTTCCGATACCGCGTAATAGCGCGTGCGCCGTTACCTATAAACAAAACATCCATGTTATCGGCGGACGTCAGGTAAATGGGGATAATCTTGATACCCACAGCGTTTTTGATGTTGCAACTGATTCGTGGTCAAGCGCAGAACCTCTTCCACAAGCTCAGGCGGGTTTGGCGTGTGTGGTTTATCGGCACAGTATTTTTGTTTTCGGCGGAGAACATTTTATCGATGAAGGCGGCGTTTTTGCGCAAGTGTGGCGATACGATTTACAAAAGAAAAACTGGCAGCAGGTCTCTGTTATGCCTGTACCCAGGCATGGTCTTGGCGCGGTAACCTACCATAATAAAATCTGGCTTATTGGTGGAGCAAGCGCAGCGGGGGCCAACAAAACCAGCACCGTCGTTAGCCAGCTTACCAGTATGAAATAACCTAAACTGGTCTGACTCATGGTGCACAGGCAGAGCCCCGATGAAAGTGTGAGAGCTCAGGCACGAAGCAGAGTTAACCAGGCCTCGGATTTTTGGTACCAATACTCCAAAAAACACTAAATGTCACTATACGGTTCGACTTGTTCGCAAGGACAGCCATCTACATCTCTGGAATTCATGGCTTCATTACTTTTACCATTAAAGTGTTACGACGACACCGGTGTTATAAAGCCCCCACTGTGGCTGTATGTTATGTTGCTTATCAACAGTGTAGACTGGATAGTGTTACTTTTTTCACTGCTTAGTATGCAACACACTACTTTGCTACTTAGTCTGTTTTATCCGCAATCACACTTGTTGGGGTTGAAACTAATAGGCAGTGTACCTTTTATTATAGTTTTATTATTAATAGGCAATCGACAAAGACTCTGGAAAAAACAGTACTATGGCTGGTTATGGGTTTTAAAACCGTTGGTTGCGGTAGGTATTTTTTTAAGCAGCGCCTTGGTTATTCAGCAATTAGCATTAAGCCACTGGCAGTTTCACTTTATGCTGGCTACACAGTTAATTAGTTTGTTTTTATTTTTCTGGATGGGCCTGAAAAGCCGCCATATAAAATGGATGTTAACGGACTGGCGCAAAGATACGCCAGCATAAATCCGCTCGATGGTTTCTACTGAGTATTCGCGCTCAGTGCTTTGTCAAAATAAGACTTAACACTAACCTGACTATTGTTTACTAAACGTTCGTAGCATATTCCGGCGAAGGCATAAGAACGGTCTTTACAATCAAGTACGACAAACGGAGCTTTAGGGTCGGTATCGTCATAGCGCCATGTTCCGCCAGCATATTTTTTATAAGTTTCGCCAACGTATGCACCAAAAATATTACACAGAGTAAACACGGCCGAGTCTTCTAATGCCTTATCCTGATATTTTTCTACAAAAGACAACAATAAATCATCGACTACGCCGATGCTTTGCTGGCTATAATCAAGCTCAATATTAAACTCTTCGTTAGCAACCACGGCAGCGTCATTGGCTGATTCGCTCATTAAGGTATTCAGATTCTGTTGTTCCATAAGCATCTCCCGATAATATTGTTATTGTTTTATGACTTTGTAAGCTTATTCACCACACTGGCAGCCGCCATCATGCCAAAGGTTGCGGTTACCATTACGCTAGCGCCAAAACCCCCTGCGCAATCCAGACGGGTGCCGTTTTCCATTGCTGATTTGTTAAAGCATACACTGCCATCGGGCTGCGGATAACGTAATTGTTCGGTTGAATAGATACACTCTACACCAAAGCGCCGGGAGGTGTTCTTTGAAAATCCGTAATTGCGGCGTAATTCGTTGCGTAGCTTAGCCGCGAGCGGATCCTGAATGGTTTTTGCCAAATCGCCCCGGGTTATCTGACCCGGATCTATCTGACCACCGGCGCCTCCTACCGTTACCACAGGAATTTTATTACGCTTACAGCAGTAAATAATAGATGCCTTAGCCCTGATACTGTCTGTTGCTTCGATAACAGCATCAAACTCGCCGGTAATGTACTGTCTGACATTATCTGCAGTAACAAAATCTTCTACCTCAGTAACGGTACATCCCGGGTTAATCTGTCTGATTCGGTGGCCCATCACCGCTACTTTCGACTGGCCTACGGTATCGGTAAGCGCATGAATCTGGCGATTAGTATTCGTCAGACACACATCGTCCAAATCGATGAGGGTAATGTGACCGACCCCGGAGCGTGCCAGGGCCTCGGCGCTCCATGAGCCTACGCCGCCAATACCGACCACACAAACATTACTTGTATTGAGCGAGGCCAGTTCGGTTTGACCATATAAGCGAGCTGTGCCGCCAAATCTTTGGGTGTCAGTCATGTGGATGTATTTGCTCGTTGTAATATGAATGGGCTTAAGATAAACGTTGCACGTCTATTGTATCGAAATTTTACCAGGCTATTAAGTCATTGCGTCATGGGTGTGCACAAATAATGTCACCGGTAGCGGACGAATACATTTTGTAATCAATCCGAAACCCCGCCCGAGACGTTCAACAAAAAAAGCAGTTTAATCGCAAAAATATAACAGGAGACATTGATGGGTTTACTGGTAGACGGAAAATGGCAGGACAAATGGTATGACACAAAGAGTACGGGCGGAAAATTTGAGCGCCAGGAAGCAACGTTTCGTTATCAGATAGAAGACGATGCCGAAGCACGTTTTCCTGCCGAAAAAGACCGCTATCATATGTATGTCTCGCTAGCGTGCCCCTGGGCGCATCGCACATTGATAATGCGAAAGCTTAAAAATCTTGAAGACTATATCGGGCTGTCAGTAGTGTCTCCTGAAATGCTAGATCAGGGCTGGACATTTGCCGGTTATCCCGGCGCTACCGGGGATACACTTTATCGCAAGCAATACCTGCACGAGCTTTACACCATGGCTGACTCGCACATTACAACGCGGGTTACGGTGCCCCTGCTTTGGGATAAAAAACAGGAAACAATCGTTAGCAATGAGTCAGCCGATATTGTGCGAATGTTTAATAGTGCGTTTAATCGTCTTACCCAAAACCATGATGATTATTATCCGCAAGGCTTACAGCAAGAAATAGAACAGGTAAACGCGCTGGTTTATCACAACATTAATAATGGAGTGTACAAGGCGGGTTTTGCAACCACCCAACATGCTTATGAAGAAGCGGTAAGTGCGTTATTTAAAGCACTAGATACCATTGAACAGCGTCTGGCGATTAAGCGCTATTTATGTGGTGATACTCTTACCGAGGCCGACTGGCGTTTGTTTACTACCCTGATTCGTTTTGACGCGGTATATCACGGGCATTTTAAATGTAATCTGCGACGCATAAGCGATTATCCGGCCATCAGCGGCTATTTGCGTGAACTTTATCAGTATGATGGGGTGCTTGAAACCGTTAACTTTGATCACATTAAGCATCATTATTATTTCAGCCACACCATGATAAACCCTAGTCAGGTGGTACCAATCGGACCAGAATTAGACCTGAACTCTCCCCATGGCCGCGACTCACTTTTTAAATAAAGTCGACAAAATTTGGCTGCAGCACTGTGACGCGTATCTGTACCATGAACGTTAAACGCCACAGTGCTCAGACACCAGGTTTACTTTGGGTTCTTTAAATTAATTTTTCAGTCACCGAAAACAGACAGTTTTTTTATTCTACAAGCGCTACGCTTCCCGGTTTACACATGGTTTTTGTTCTCTAAGTTATTACAGCGTAGCGGAGTTTCTGCTTATAACCTGTTATGAAAATCACCGCCAACTTTTAGTTTCAGGCCAATATGAAATGGCCTGAACTTTGCTACCTTATCTTTAAATAAAAATTGAAATAAAAACGAGATAAAAAGCCACACAAAATTAAACTCGGGAATGAAGGTCAGATTTAGTTAGCAAACCCGAAAAGGCTAATTATTCGCCGTTTAGTAAAAAAGTGTGAGTTACAGACAACTTTTTTTTAATTAAATCTGTAAACAATAACACTTAAACAACAAGTTCATTGATTGAGCCTAAGAGCTTGATTACCATAGCTTGAGGACAATACAGGCTTTAGCCAAAAATCATAGGAAAGAGAATGAAACCAGTTATCTTGGCAGGCGGTACAGGCAGTCGTCTGTGGCCAAAATCACGCGCAGCGCTTCCAAAACAATTTCTTGCACTAACATCAGAACAAACCATGTTGCAGGAAACCCTGAGTCGCTTGCATGGTGTCGATGCTTCTCATCCCATCGTTATTTGTAACGAGGCGCACCGTTTTCTGGTTGCAGAGCAACTACGGCAACAAAATGTCACTCATGGTGGTATTTTACTGGAACCCGTAGGCCGAAATACAGCGCCGGCAATTGCATTGGCGGCCCTACATGCTTTGCAAAGTGATGCTGATGAAACCTTGCTGGTATTAGCCGCTGACCATTTGATTAAAGATAGCCAGGCATTTCACATTGCCATCGAAAAAGCTCAGAAACTGGCCAATGCTGGCTATTTGGTGACGTTTGGCATTGTGCCTGACGGACCGAACACAGGTTATGGTTATATAAAAGCCGGACAAGAACTTGAGACCGGTATGATAGTAGCTGAATTTGTAGAAAAACCAGATGCCGAGACGGCTCAAAAGTACGTCGATTCTGGAAATTATCTGTGGAATAGCGGCATGTTTATGTTCAAGGCCTCTCGCTTTTTAGAAGAGCTTGAAAAACACAATCCCGAGATGCTGGCCATTTGCAAAAAAGCTATTGAAAGCGAATCACAAGATTTAGACTTTATACGCATAGACGCAGATATATTTGCCACCTGTCCCGACGATTCTATTGATTATGCGGTAATGGAAAAAACGTCAAAGGCCGCAATGGTGCCTCTTGATGCCGGCTGGTCAGATGTAGGAAGTTGGTCCTCATTGTGGGAAACGGCTGAAAAAGACGAAAATGGCAACGCCGTTATTGGTGACGCGATTCTCGAGAATGTAAAAAACAGTTATGTGAACGCGGAAGGTCGTTTAATTTCAGTTATTGGCTTAGATAATGTGGTGGTTGTTGAAACCAAAGATGCCATTATGGTTGCCCACAAAGACAAAGCCCAGGATATAAAAAACGTGGTTAACAAGCTCAAACGTGAACAACGTCCTGAATACCAGTTTCATCGTGAAGTGTTCAGACCCTGGGGCAGCTACGATTCTATTGATAGCGGTGCACGGTTTCAGGTTAAGCGCATCACGGTTAAACCGGGAGAGAAACTATCTGTACAAATGCATCATCATCGGGCTGAGCATTGGATTGTCGTATCCGGAACGGCCAGTGTCACTGTTGGTGAAAAAACCACGATGGTGACTGAAAACGAATCTACTTATATTCCCATAGGCGAGGTTCATGCGCTTGAAAATCCGGGTAAAATTCCTTTGGAGCTGATAGAAGTACAATCTGGCGCCTATTTAGGTGAAGATGATATTGTGCGCTTTTCTGACCGCTACGGACGCACCGCAAAATAAGGCATAGTAATGACAAAACAAATCACGTGCTTTAAAGCCTATGATATTCGGGGTGAGCTTAACGAACAACTTACCGAAGAAGTGGCTTATCGTATTGGCTATGCATTTGCTACCGTTCTGACCACCAGTAACGTAGTGGTAGGGGGCGATATGCGTTTAACTTCGGCCCCGCTTAAACTTGCCCTGGCAGCCGGCCTTATAGATGGTGGGTCGAAAGTTACCGATATTGGCCAGGCGGGTACTGAAGAAATTTACTTTGCGACCAAAGCGTTAAAAATGGACGGCGGGATTGAGGTCACAGCCAGTCATAATCCAATTGACTATAATGGAATGAAGTTGGTTAAAGCAGAAGCCATTCCTATTAGCGGAGATACAGGGCTAAATGCTATTCAGCAGGCTGCTGAAGCATTAGACACCGATTATGTAGAGCAGCGAATGGCTCATTATACAAATAATCAGCCCATTGACGCTGATGCTTTTTATCATGGCAAAGCGCATATCATCGAATCTTTATTGCAAGATACCAATATGTACAAACATGGTAGCGCGCTGGAAGAGTATGTTGAGCACATCCTTACGTATGTCGATAAAAATAATCTTCGTCCTTTGAAGCTGGTGGCTAACGCCGGTAATGGCGCCGCCGGAAAAGTGATCGACGCCATAGAAAGTGCCTTTGAGAAGCATAATATTCCTATAGAATTTGTAAAAGTTCATCACGACCCCGATCCAACTTTTCCTAACGGTATCCCCAACCCCCTGTTACCTGAAAATCGCGCAGATACGGCGCAGGCAGTACGCGAGCATAATGCTGATTTTGGTATAGCCTGGGATGGCGATTTCGACCGCTGTTTTTTGTTTGATGCCAACGGCGAATTCATAGAAGGTTATTACATTGTAGGTTTGTTGGCTCAGGCATTCCTTGATAAAGATCCGGGCGCGAAAATTATCTACGATCCTCGATTGTATTGGAATACCGAAGATATTGTCACCGCCGCTGGTGGCATCCCTGTTAAAAGTAAAACCGGTCATGCGTTTATTAAAGAGCGTATGCGTAAAGAAGATGCGGTGTATGGTGGCGAGATGAGCGCACATCATTATTTTCGCGATTTTGCATATTGTGATACCGGTATGATCCCATGGTTATTGGTGGCAGAACTGTTGTGTACAAAGAACCAGTCGCTTGCCTCTATGGTTGAGCAGCGCATTGCGGCTTACCCTTCATCGGGTGAGATTAATAGCAAACTTAAAGATGCAGATGCGGCTTTAGCGCGGGTCCTTGATAAATACCGCCCGCAGGCCGAAGCAATTGATGAAACGGACGGAATCGGTCTGGAGTTTGGTAACTGGCGTTTTAACTTAAGAAAGTCTAATACTGAACCGGTTATTCGGTTAAATGTAGAATCGAAAGGCGATATAGCATTAATGGAACAAAAAACAAAAGAGCTTCTGGAGCTTATTCGCGCTGAATAAAACCGCCAATCAATACAAAAAAAGCCAGAGTTTCTTTAACTCTGGCTTTTTTTATTGGCGCTGTGAATATTAACGCATTAAAAAAATCATCGCCGCGTGGGCAAGCACGACGACTGTCGTTAATATCACTCGCATAGATATGTAACTCATGATTAGAGCTTTAGGTAACGCCAGGGTAAATTTGTCGTAGAATAAAACCAGCAGATAGGCGATAGACAACATGCCCAATACTCTGACATCAGCGCCCATAATCAAAGCGCCCCAACCAACTATTGTAGGAAGCATTGCAACATACAGCTGATGATTTTTTTTTTGCGAAGATATGGCATCAAACCAGTGAACTCCGCCAAAAAATGATAACAGTACGGCTGAATACTGAGTAAAATAATGCATTGCAGCAAGTTCGCCTACCGTTCCCGTCAAAACAAACACGGGTAGGGCGATAAAAGGCAACAAACCTGCAAACGCGAGTATTAAGGCCGGGTAAGGCATTCAGCCTCCTGAGGTGCGTGGGTTAAAGGTTAAGAAACAATTTTTTACGCAGCCAGTGAAATCACTGAACCAATAAATTTAAAACAAAAATAGCGCCTCAAGGCGCTATTTTTACATCGTAATCAGCAAATTACTTAATTGGAGTAAAGCTACGTTTGCTGTAACCGGTATACAACTGACGAGGACGACCAATCTTTTGTTTTTCTTCGCTCATCATTTCATGCCAATGTGAAATCCAGCCTACTGTGCGCGACAAGGCAAAAATACACGTGAACATGTTGGTAGGAATACCAATGGCTTTAAGCACAATACCTGAGTAAAAATCAACGTTAGGGAAGAGTTTTTTCTCGGTAAAATAGTCATCGCTTAACGCAATACGCTCTAATTCCATCGCAACATCTAATAGTGGGTCCTGAACATCCAGTTCCTTAAGAACTTCATGACAGCTCTCACGCATTACCGTGGCACGAGGATCGTGGTTTTTGTAAACCCGATGGCCAAAGCCCATTAGGCGGAATGGGTCATTTTTGTCTTTAGCACGCTCAATAAACTCTGGAATGCGATCTACCGTACCAATTTCCTGAAGCATGTTCAGACAGGCCTCATTGGCACCACCATGCGCCGGACCCCATAACGAAGCCACGCCCGCTGCGATACACGCATAAGGGTTAGCGCCTGAAGAACCCGCAAGACGAACCGTAGAAGTAGATGCATTTTGCTCGTGATCAGCATGTAACGTAAATATACGATCCATCGCGCGTTCAACGGCCGGGCTAATCTCGTAATCTTCAGCTGGAACAGAGAACATCATGTTCAAAAAGTTTGCCGCATAGCTTAAGTCGTTTCTTGGATAAACAAACGGCTGGCCTACATTGTACTTGTAGCACATAGCAACCAAAGTCGGCATCTTCGCAATCAGGCGATACGCACTGCGCATACGTTCATCTGAATTAGAAACATCCAGATCGCTATGATAAAACGACGACATTGCACCCACAGTACCGCATAGCATTGCCATAGGGTGGGCGTCGTTACGAAAACCATGGAAGAACATATTAATCTGTTCATGAACCATAGTGTGACGGGTGATAGTCGCGCGAAACGTTTCAAACTGCTCGCGGTTCGGTGCTTCGCCGTTTAACAACATATAGCAAACTTCAAGGTAGTTTGCATCGCGGGCCAGCTCTTCGATAGGGTAACCGCGGTGAAGCAATACACCATTAGCGCCATCGATATAGGTTATTTCTGACTCACAAGAGCCTGTTGCCATAAAACCGGGGTCAAATGTAAAGTAGCCTTGTGCGCCTAATGCACGTACATCAATTACATCTTGTCCTTCAGTACCGGACAAAATAGGAAGTTCGATTTCCTTATCGCCGGCTTTAAGAATGGCTTTCTTATCTGCCATAAAGTGCTCTCCTCAGAATGGTTCTGTTTTCAGCAAAAATCGTAAGAATTTGGTCGTCTTGCTAGGAAAAGTGGCGTATTTGTACTTTATTATGCAATCACAAGTCAATTAAATTGCAATTTTGTATACTTTATATTCTAAAACAATACGTATTGTAACGCATTTCCACGATTAACAGGATCGATTAAAAAAACTTCACAGATTTTAGGCTCTCTGTATAAATTCAAAATTTATCGCAAATCATAGTATAAACAACAGTAAGTACTATAGGATTAGATTTGCGCAACACGAAAAGCTCATCTTTGTAGCTACAACCCGTAATCTATGTGGTTTGAAAACCAATGATCTACGGCCATGTCGTGACTAATTTGGCTATCCATTAAGATAGATACAGTAAAGATTAACATTTTTGATCAGCTTCACAACTGTATCTTAACGTGTATTTTAGTCGATGAAACGATAGACGAGGGTTGCGACAAAAAATTGTAATTACACAATGCGCTAGATATACTCTGCCGTGCTTGTATAACAAAGATTCTCTTTGATAAATCAGGTAATAATAAATTCACAAATTGTTAACATCTCAATGGATGAGACAACTAACAGTAAATAAACGGAATTGCTCAGTCAGGACACCACAACAACGAGTAATTCATTGTCCCTACGGATAAAACAGGCATACATTGTGAAAAAGCAAAGACCAGTAAATTTAGATCTCAACACAATTAAATTTCCTCCTGCTGCTATTTCGTCAATTCTTCACCGTATCACAGGCGTCGCCATGTTCTTCGCCATGCTGTTTGTGATCTGGGCGTGGGCTGTCTCAGTCGCATCGCCTGAAGGATTTGAACAGGTGCAGTCTATAATGGACGGCATCATCGGAAAAGTAATTGCGATCGGCACTCTATCCGCACTGATTTACCACACTCTTGGTGGTATTCGCCACGTGGTTATGGATATGGGTCATTGGGAAGAATTGGAATCAGGCAACCTAAGTGCAAAAGTAATTATCGCATTGTGGGTAATCCTGACCATCGTATTAGGAGTAGTACTATGGTAACGAGTCAGGCAGACGTCAAACGAAATGGCGTTCAGGATTACGTTTCTCTGCGCACCACAGCGGCAATTATCTTTGCATTTTCTGTGTTTATGGCGTGGTTCTTTATTTCAACTGATAACATCACGTTTATCGAGTGGCATGGTTTGTTTTCTGGGATACTTATGAAGGTATTCACCCTGGCCACGCTGGTCTCTATTATGATTCACGTACGTATTGGTTTGTGGCAGGTATTAACTGACTACGTTAAATCAACCAAAATACGGGTTGTGGTGCAGTGGGTATTAAACCTTATCGCCTTCGCTTACGTGCTTGTTGGTCTGTTTGTTCTGTGGGGTGTATGAAATGAGTTTACCAGTACATGAATTTGACGCCATTGTGATTGGCGCTGGCGGTGCCGGTATGCGTGCAGCGTTACAAATATCGCAATCTGGAAAGTCTTGTGCGTTATTATCTAAAGTATTTCCTACACGTTCGCATACCGTGTCTGCACAAGGCGGCATCACTGTAGCCTTGGGTAATTCTCACGAGGACAACTGGGAATGGCACATGTACGACACCGTTAAGGGGTCTGACTACATTGGCGATCAGGATGCCATTGAGTATATGTGTAATACCGGTCCTAAAGCCATTATCGAAATGGAAAATATGGGTCTGCCGTTCTCACGTTTTGAAAACGGTAAAGTTTATCAGCGGCCTTTTGGTGGTCAGTCAAAAAACTTTGGTGGCGAACAGGCTGCACGAACTGCAGCAGCAGCTGACCGCACAGGTCACGCTTTACTGCACTTGTTGTATCAGCAAAATGTTAAAAACAGAACAAAAGTATTCAGTGAATGGTATGCCCTTGATCTGGTAAAAAACCAAGACGGCGATGTAGTAGGTTGTACAGCCATTGATATCGAAACCGGTGAGGTGGTGTACTTCAAGGCGCGCGCTGTAGTGTTAGCTACGGGGGGAGCCGGACGTATTTTTGCTTCAACCACTAATGCGCACATCAATACCGGCGATGGTGTTGGTATGGCAATGCGCGCCGGTGTTTCTATGCAAGACATGGAAATGTGGCAGTTCCACCCTACAGGAATCGCCGGCGCCGGCACCCTGGTGACGGAAGGTTGTCGTGGTGAAGGTGGTTATCTGCTGAACAAAGACGGCGAACGCTTTATGGAACGTTACGCACCTAACGCCAAAGACCTGGCTGGTCGTGATGTTGTTGCCCGTTCAATGATGACAGAGATTCGTGAAGGCCGCGGCTGTGATGGTCCTCAGGGTAAACACTTAAAACTGAAACTTGATCATCTGGGTAAAGACGTTCTGGAAACACGCTTGCCGGGTATCCTTGAGTTATCGCGTACCTTCGCTCATGTCGATCCGGTGAAAGAACCGATTCCGGTTATTCCTACCTGTCACTATATGATGGGTGGAATTCCAACTAACGTCCATGGGCAATGTATCCGCGTTGACGAAAATGGCAAAGATCACATTGTTAATGGTCTTTTCGCCTGTGGTGAAATTGCATGTGTATCGGTACACGGTGCCAACCGATTGGGTGGAAACTCATTGCTTGACCTGGTGGTATTTGGTCGTGCAACGGGTATGCATTTAGGTAAGTCACTTGACGAAGTCGCTACAACCCGTGAGGCCAGTGAGTCTGATCTTGAAGCCGCAATGTCACGCTTTAACCGCTGGGAAAACTCGGATAAAGGTGAAGACCCGGTTCAAATCAGAAAAGATATGCAAGAATGCATGCAGCTCAACTTCTCGGTATTTCGTGAAGGTGATGCTATGGCTGATGGTCTTAAAGAGCTTCGTGAAATTCGCGAACGTCTTAAAAACGCGCGTCTTGATGATAAGAGCAAAGACTTCAATACCCAGCGTATCGAGTGTTTAGAGTTAGACAATCTGATGGAAACAGCTTACTGCACAGCGGTAGCAGCGAACTATCGTACAGAAAGTCGTGGCGCTCACAGCCGATTTGATTATCCGGACAGAGACGATGAAAACTGGTTATGCCATTCTATCTATCGTCCTGAAGATGAGTCTATGACCCGTCGAGAAGTCAATATGAAGCCAAATCTGCGTGAAGCCTTTCCGCCGAAAATACGCTCGTATTAATAGAGGTAGACCAAATGCAATTAACAGTATCGATTTATCGTTATAATCCAGAAGTTGACAATGCACCACGCATGCAAGACTACAAGCTGGAAATTGATGAAAATTTGGACCTGATGGTATTAGACGTATTGATTCAGCTCAAAGAGCAAGATCCGTCTTTATCATTCAGACGTTCATGCCGTGAAGGGGTGTGTGGCTCTGACGGTGTGAATATGAACGGAAAAAATGGTCTGGCGTGTATCACTCCATTGTCCTCATTGGGCAAAGGTAAAGTTGTGGTCAGACCTTTACCAGGATTGCCAGTAGTGCGTGACCTGGTTGTTGATATGACGCAGTTTTATATTCAGTATGAAAAAGTAAAACCGTTTCTTATTAACGACAGTAAACAGCCACCGGCTCGTGAATTTCTGCAAAGTCCTGAAGAGCGTGCTAATCTTGACGGCCTGTACGAATGTATTTTGTGCGCCTGTTGTTCTTCGTCGTGTCCGTCGTTTTGGTGGAACCCTGAAAAGTTCATTGGTCCGGCAGGATTGTTGCACGCTTACAGGTTCTTAATTGACACTCGGGATACCGCAACCGAAGAACGCTTGAGCGACCTTGATGATGCATTCAGCGTATTTCGTTGTCATAGTATTATGAATTGTGTAAGCGTATGTCCTAAAGGATTAAACCCGACAAAAGCCATCGGACAGATTAAGTCGATGTTGCTACAACGGGCTGTTTAGTTAACCTATTTTGTATAGCGCGTGCTATATAAAATACATGCTCTAAATGGCCATCCCTTCAAGGATGGCTATTTTTTTATATACGCGGTGTAAATGGTTGGTTCTGTTGTAAATAACAGTCATAATAGCGCCACGTATTATTTAGTTTTTACAAAACGTAGCAAGGCACAATAATGCAAGAAAGCGTGATGAAAGCATGGTGGGATTCGTCGCATATGGCGGGCAATAACGCTGCCTATGTTGAGGAATTGTACGAAGCATATCTTGAAGATCCGCAGAGTGTTTCTGATTCCTGGCGTCAAGTCTTCGACAGTCTTCCAAAAGTTGAAGGGGCCGAGTTAGAGAACAATCATTCCTCTATTCGCGAGCAATTTCGTAAGATGGCAGCACTTGGTCCAAGTGCACGAATCGCTTCATCATCTGGAAGCGATGCACCAAGCCCATCTGATGATCGCCAGGTTAAAGTGTTACAGCTCATCAATGCGTATCGCTTTCGGGGACATCAGCATGCTAATTTAGACCCATTGGGTCTATGGCAGCAGCCTCGTGTTCGCGACCTTGAGCTTTCTCATCATAGTCTTTCTGAAAAAGATTTTGATACCAAGTTTAACGTCGGCTCTTACGCCTTTGGCGGCGAGTCTATGACATTAGGCGAGTTAGTAAAATCGCTGGACAGAACCTACTGCGGTTCAATTGGTGCAGAATATATGCACATTACTGATACCGAGCAAAAGCGTTGGTTACAGCAAAAAATTGAATCGGTACAAGCCAAGCCAGAAATTAGCAAAGAGCAAAAGCTTCAGCTTCTTAAAGGTTTGGTTGCCTCTGATGGTATGGAAAAATACCTGGGTTCAAAATTCCCGGGTGCCAAACGCTTTTCACTTGAAGGCGGCGATGCTCTGATTCCTATGCTAAAAGGGCTGATTAGCGAAGCCGGTTCTGCCGGGGCAAAAGAAGTGGTGGTGGGTATGGCTCACCGCGGACGCTTAAATGTTCTGGTTAATGTACTGGGTAAAAACCCCTCGGTATTATTTGATGAGTTCGCTGGTAAAACAGATGAAGGTCTGGGATCGGGCGATGTGAAATACCATGCCGGATTTTCTTCCGATTTTGCCACTCCCGGTGGCAATGTTCATTTGGCGCTCGCCTTTAACCCCTCGCATTTAGAAATTGTTAATCCGGTAGTTATGGGTTCGGTGCGGGCGCGTTTAGTGCGTCGTCAAAATGATACCAGTGCGGTATTGCCTATTACTTTACACGGTGATTCAGCCATTGCCGGGCAGGGCGTTGTGCAAGAGACATTTAATATGTCTCAGACTCGCGGCTTTGCGGTAGGCGGCACCGTTCGAATTGTGATAAATAACCAGGTTGGTTTTACCACATCTAAGCTCGAAGATACCCGTTCTACTCAGTATTGTACCGATATCGCAAAAATGGTGCAGGCGCCTATCTTCCATGTAAATTCCGATGATCCGGAAGCGGTCTTGTTTGTTACCAAACTGGCTTTAGAGTATCGCAATAAGTTTAAACGCGATGTGGTCATCGATTTGGTTTGCTATCGTCGGCATGGCCATAACGAGGCCGATGAGCCCAATGCAACCCAGCCATTGATGTACCAAAAAATTAAAAAGCACGCGGTGCCGCGTGTATTGTATGCCGATCAGCTCATCGCCGAAGGCATCATTGAGCAGCGCGAAGCCGACAAAATGCTCGAAGATTATCGAGCTGCGCTTGATCATGGTGCCTGTGTTGTTGAAGAATGGCGTCCGATGACCGAGCACTCCGTCGACTGGTCACCGTTTTTGGGGCATGACTGGGACACGTCGTACGACGGGTCAATCTCTATTGAAAAATTAAAGCATTTGGGCGAGCGTCTGACTTCATATCCAGACGATGTCTCTTTAAACTCGCGGGTTAACAAGCTATATCAGGATCGCAAGGCAATGGTTGCCGGCGAGAAGCGTCTTGACTGGGGAATGGCAGAAAATCTGGCCTACGCCAGCTTGGTTGAAACCGGAACTGAGATACGACTGACCGGCCAGGATTCAGGCCGCGGAACGTTTTTCCATCGCCATGCAGTGCTCCATAATCAAAACGATGGTTCTACCTATATGCCGCTACAGCATATTAGTGAAGACCAGGGCGAAATGGAAATTTATGACTCGGTGCTATCTGAAGAAGCGGTCATGGCATTTGAGTATGGTTTTGCTACCGCAGAGCCTTCTTGTCTGACGATTTGGGAAGCCCAATTTGGTGATTTTGCAAATGGCGCTCAGGTGGTCTTTGACCAGTTTTTAAGCTCGGGCGAAGCTAAGTGGGGACGCCTGTGCGGATTGACCGTGTTATTACCACACGGGTACGAAGGGCAGGGACCTGAGCATAGCTCAGCCCGATTAGAGCGCTTTTTACAATTGTGCGCCGATCACAACTGGCAGGTATGTGTTCCGTCAACACCTGCGCAGGTGTTCAATATGCTGCGTCGCCAGATGATTCGTCCAATGCGTAAGCCGCTGATCGTCATGTCGCCAAAATCTTTGCTTCGCCATGCGCAAGCTACGTCGAGTTTAGAAGAACTGGCAGAGGGCGTATTTCATAATGTCATCAGCGAAATTGATGATATTGAAGCTGCAGGCGTAAAGCGTGTGGTGATGTGTTCTGGTAAAGTCTATTACGACTTATTGGATCAGCGCCGAAAAAATGAACAAACGGATGTTGCGATAGTTCGTTTAGAGCAGCTTTATCCATTCCCATCTGAAGAATGTGCTAAGGTAGTGGCCGATTACAGCCACGTGAAAGATTGGGTTTGGTGTCAGGAAGAACCTCAGAATCAGGGTGCCTGGTATTCCAGTCAGCATCATTTCTGGGCAGCAATTCCAGAAGGCGCCAAACTATCGTATGCAGGTCGTGAAGCATCGGCTTCACCCGCTGTAGGTTATGTATCTGTCCACAACCAGCAACAAAAAGCACTGGTTGAAGACGCACTCACTATTAAATAAGGAACAACGATGACAATAGAGATTAAAGTTCCGGTCCTACCTGAGTCAGTTGCCGATGCCACAATTGCAACCTGGCACGTAAAGGCCGGTGACAAGGTAACACGCGATCAGAACCTGGTTGATATTGAAACTGACAAAGTGGTACTGGAAGTAGTTGCCCCTGCTGATGGTGTCATTAGCGACATCATTGATGGTGAAGGTGAGACGGTATTGGGCGAGCAGGTTATTGCCAAACTAGACGAAAACGGCAAGAGCGGTTCTGGTGACAACGACTCTGACAAAGACACCAGCGAAGACTCTGAAAAACAAAGCTCTGAGTCTGCTGCGCAGCAAAAAGACAAAGCTGCTGAAGCCGAAGAAGCGAAAACGCAGAGCAGTAGCAACGGTAAATCATCAGAAGTTAAAGTACCGGTTCTGCCCGAGTCAGTCGCCGATGCCACCATTGCTACCTGGCATGTTTCTGTAGGCGACAAAGTAAGCCGCGACCAGAACCTGGTCGACATTGAAACAGATAAAGTGGTACTGGAAGTCGTTGCTCCTGCAGATGGTTCTGTGAGTGAGATTCTTGCAGAAGAAGGCGCGACCGTTACCGCTGAAGAAGTTATCGCGAAATTTACTGAAGGCAGCTCGTCTGGTAGTGATACAAGCGATAAAGCCCAGGTAAAAGAAGACTCTACTGACGAAGGCGCAGAAAGCGATTACGATGCACTTAGTCCGTCAGTACGTCGTCTACTTTCCGAAAAAGGCATAGATGCGGCTAAAGTTAAAGGTACCGGCAAAAATGGTCGTATTACTAAAGAAGATGTTGAAAAACATCTGAAATCAGGTGATAAGTCTGAAAAAGTATCGGCCAAAAGCGCTGATCAGGACGTGCCTGATGTAGCAAGCGGCAGTCGTACCGAAAAACGTGTTCCCATGACTCGCTTGCGTAAAACTATCGCTGGTCGTTTATTAGAAGCGAAAAACTCTACGGCAATGCTGACCACGTTTAACGAAGTTAACATGAAACCTATCATGGACTTACGTAAGCAATATCAGGAGAGCTTTGAAAAGCGCCATGGTATTCGTTTAGGCTTCATGTCGTTTTATGTTAAAGCCGTTACTGAGGCGCTTAAACGTTTTCCAGAAGTTAATGCTTCGTTAGACGGCGACGATATTTGCTATCATAACTATTTCGATATTTCGATTGCTGTTTCTACCCCACGTGGTTTGGTTACTCCGGTATTAAAAGATACCGATACACTGGGTATGGCGGGCGTAGAGAAAGGCATTCGCGAATTGGCGTTAAAAGGCCGTGATGGTAAATTGGCAATGTCTGATTTACAGGGCGGTAACTTTACGATTACCAATGGTGGGGTATTTGGTTCACTAATGTCTACCCCCATTATTAATCCGCCACAAAGTGCTATTTTGGGTATGCATAAAATTCAGGATCGCCCAATGGCAGTGAACGGTAAGGTAGAAATTTTACCGATGATGTATCTGGCGTTATCTTATGACCATCGTATTGTCGACGGTAAAGAGTCAGTGGGCTTCTTAGTTACTGTTAAAGAAATGCTGGAAGATCCTACACGTCTGCTACTTGACGTGTAACGTACGAAATTAAGAATTGTGTGCAGTAGCACACCTGAAGGTATGCTTGGGGTGTTACTGTCACAGCGTCGACAGGCAGATCTGTCTGTCGGTCAAGTTAATCAAGTCGTTTAAGCGGCTTTTGTCTTATTAAAAATCGGATAGAAACACCATGAATTTGCATGAATACCAAGGCAAGCAGCTATTCAAAGAATACGGCCTGCCTGTTTCTGAAGGACATGCTGCAGATACACCTGAAGGTGCTATTGAAGCGGCTGACCGCATTGGCGGTGAAGAGTGGGTTGTTAAGTGCCAGGTCCACGCAGGTGGTCGCGGTAAAGCTGGCGGTGTCAAATTGTTTAAAAACAAAGAAGACATTCGTGGGTTTGCAGAAAACTGGCTAGGTAAAAACCTGGTGACGTTTCAGACTGACGAAAAAGGTCAGCCAGTAACAAAAATTTTGGTTGAGACTTGCACCGATATCGCTGAAGAATTGTACCTGGGCGCGGTAGTTGACCGTGGTACCCGTCGTGTAGTCTTTATGGCTTCGACGGAAGGCGGTGTTGAAATTGAAACCGTAGCCGAAGAAACACCTGAAAAAATCCTGAAAGCTGAAATAGACCCTATTGTTGGTCCTCAGCCTTATCAGGCACGCGAGATGGCGTTCAAGCTTGGCCTTGAAGGTAATCAAATTAAGCAATTTGTTAAGATTTTCTTAGGTCTTGCTAAGATGTTTGAAGACCTTGATGTAGCATTGATTGAAATCAATCCTTTGGTCATTAAAGCTGACGGCGATCTACATTGTCTTGATGCCAAGGTTGCTATTGACGGTAACGCGCTTTACCGTCAGCCTAAAGTTAAAGAAATGCATGACCCTTCACAGGAAGATTCGCGCGAAGCACATGCTGCTCAGTACGAACTGAACTATGTTGCTCTTGACGGAAACGTTGGCTGTATGGTTAACGGTGCCGGCCTTGCAATGGGTACCATGGATATTGTAAACCTACATGGCGGCAAACCTGCAAACTTCTTAGATGTAGGTGGCGGCGCAACAAAAGAGCGTGTAGCTGAAGCATTTAAAATTATTTTGTCAGACGACAATGTTAAAGCTGTTTTGGTTAACATCTTTGGCGGTATTGTTCGTTGTGACATGATTGCCGAAGGTATTATTGGCGCAGTTAAAGAAGTTGGCGTAAATGTTCCTGTAGTTGTACGTCTTGAAGGTACAAATGCAGAAAAAGGCCGTGAAGTTCTGGCAGACTCAGGACTTGATATCATTGCTGCAAGCAGCCTGACTGACGCAGCTCAGCAAGTTGTAAAAGCGGCGGAGGGCCAATAATGTCAGTACTTATTAATAAAGACACAAAAGTAATTTGTCAGGGTTTCACTGGCGGTCAGGGTACTTTTCATTCTGAGCAAGCGATTGCCTATGGTACGCAGATGGTCGGTGGTGTCACTCCGGGTAAAGGCGGAAGTGAGCATCTTGGTCTGCCTGTATTTAATACAGTGCGCGAAGCCGTTGAAAAAACAGGCGCAACAGCGTCAGTTATTTATGTACCAGCGCCATTTTGTAAAGACTCTATTGTAGAAGCTGCTGATGCCGGTATTGAACTGATCGTTTGTATTACCGAAGGTATTCCTACTATAGACATGCTTTACGTTAAAGCATACGTAGATGCGAAAGGTGTGCGTCTGATTGGTCCAAACTGCCCGGGTGTTATTACCCCTGGTGAATGTAAGATTGGTATTATGCCAGGTCACATTCATAAGCCGGGTAAAGTTGGTATTGTTTCTCGCTCTGGTACGCTAACCTACGAAGCGGTTAAACAAACAACCGACGAAGGTTTTGGTCAGTCTACGTGTGTAGGTATTGGCGGCGACCCAATTCCAGGCTCTAACTTTATCGATATTCTGAAGTTGTTCCAGGACGATCCAAAAACTGAAGCTATTGTAATGATAGGTGAAATTGGTGGTACTGCTGAAGAAGAAGCAGCAGCCTTCATCAAAGAAAATGTTACTAAGCCGGTTGTTTCTTATATTGCTGGTGTAACTGCACCTCCGGGCAAGCGTATGGGCCATGCTGGCGCCATCATTGCGGGTGGTAAAGGCACTGCAGACGAGAAATTTGCAGCTCTGGAAGACGCCGGCGTTAAAACCGTGCGCTCTTTAGCTGATATCGGCAAAGCACTTCGCGAAGCCACTGGTTGGTAAGCAATTAGCCTAGCGCTGATTTTTCAATAAATAAAACCCGCCGTTTGGCGGGTTTTTTGTTTTAAACGGCAGCATTATTTGCATTTTATTTTAATGATATCGGCATGAGCATTGAACCGGGTTAACTAAAAAAGACGTTAAATTGCGCGCGAACGATGCACAAGTGTGCATTTTTTCTGTATCTGCTTTTATACAACTCTTCATTACGATTTTTTATCATTTGTTGTAGCGTATGTTAATCAATGGCTTATTTTTCATGGAAATCATAAGGTTAGTCATTATCTTAAGGTTAACAAGTTAGCGTTCTTGGAGGTTTTGTGTAAACCGAATGTATAAATAAAATGATGAATACGTATGCATAACATTGAGCCTACAGAGGCTTGGATATAGCATCTAGCCTGTTTTACATCTAACCTGCCACAGCGATAAAAATACGGGCAGGTGTCTTAGGATAGTAATGGGATACCTACACATGAACCAGTTTAAACCAAACCTGATCAAAGCCGCCTTGCTTGCGAGCGGTTTTGCCACAATAAGCACGCCTGTTTTAGCACAACAACAGGAGGCGAGTGGCCCTAATGCAGATAATCCAGTTGAAGTTATTGAAGTCTCGGGTATACGCGGTAGCTTACAGCGTGCTCAGGCGATTAAAATGGACAATACTTCTATTGTAGAAGCTCTGTCTGCGGAAGATATTGGTAAACTACCCGACACCAGTATCGCAGAATCTCTAGCACGCCTGCCAGGGTTATCAGGTGAACGTCGTAATGGCCGTACCAGTGGTGTTTCGGTTCGCGGTTTCAATGAAAACTATGTAGGTACTTCTCTTAACGGTCGTGAACTACTAGGTATGGGTGACAACCGCGGTGTTGAATTTGACCTTTATCCTACCGAAATCATTTCTAATATTCTGGTATACAAAACCCCGGAAGCGGGCATGACCACCCAAAACATCGGTGGTTCGGTTGACCTGCAAACCGTGAAGCCTTTAGTCGCTGACCAAACTTTTACTATCAACGGTACCTACGAAAAGAATGCCGAAGAGGCCGCTAACCCGGATTATGATAATGACGGTCACCGTGTATCTTTTAATTACATTGACCAGTTTGCAGACGACACCGTGGGTATAGCGTTGACCTACGCGACCATGGAGTCGCCGCGTCAGGAAACTCAGTTTCGTGGCTGGGGCTACCCGAATGCTGAAGCCGGAACCGGCGCAGAAGGCGTAACGGTAGGTGAAGAAACCGCCATTTTAGGTGGGCATGACAGTTTTGCCCGCTCTGCGATGATGGAACGTGACTCCTATGCCGCTATCATCCAGTGGGCGCCAAATGACAAACTGAATATGCAGCTGGATGCATTGTATATCGACTTTTTAGAAAATGATGCCCGCCGTGGCGTTGAAGAAGGCGGTCCGGTTTGGGGCGGCGTAGACTATACGGTGACCGAAGTGGAAAATGGCTTAGCTACACGCGCCTTCCACGACGGCTTTCATAGTGTTATACGTAACGATGTTCGCCAGCAGGATGCTGACTTAACAACTTTTGGTCTGAATGTCGAATACTTGTTAAATGACGACTGGACCATCAATGCTGATATTTCTACCGGTAAAGTGGATAAGACCATCATTGATGTAGAAAGCTATTCAGGTACTGGCCGCGCTGGTACTGAAGGGCGACCACTCACCGCCCGCGCTTGGGAAATGACCGGTGAAGGAGTCATGTTTTCAGATCATCCCTCGCTGCCTACCATCGATCTGACAGATCCGTCATTGATTCGCCTGGCCGGTCCACAGCCATGGGGGCAGTCACTGGTCGATGAAAGCGGTCAGCAATTATTTGCATCAGATGGCCAGGATGGGTTTGTGAACCAGCCTGTGTTTGAAGAAGAACTGGATACGGTGCGTTTGAGCACAAAAGGCTTTGTAGAGTGGGGTATATTCACCGGTATCGAAGTAGGTGCCATTTACTCTGATCGTACTAAGTCTAAAGATAATAATGGTGCCTTTTTGGTGTCTCCAGAGTACCCGCAAAGTGATGCTATTCCTGAGGTATTGGGTGTAACTTCTCTTGATTTTGTCGGTATCGATGGAATTTTGGCCTACGATGCGCTGGGCTTATACAACAGCGGTTATTATAACGAGTTGGATGCACAGCAAATCGAAACCGGCCGTCTGGGCGACACGTATACCGTTGAAGAAAAGCTCACTACATTCTATACCAAGCTGGATATCGACACCCAATTCGATGATATTTATATCCGTGGTAACGTAGGTCTTCAGGTTGTTCATGCTGACCAACAGTCTACCGGCTTTGCAGCCACTAAAGATGAACTCGGGTTTGTAGAGTCAATGCCGGTGTCTGGCGGGACAAATTACACAGATGTGTTGCCGACTTTGAATCTGAGCGCCGAAGTTGCTGAAGGGCAGTTTGTACGTCTTGGTTTAAGCAAAGTACTGACGCGTCCGCGAATGGATGATATGCGACCTAATAATCAGGTTTCTTTTGCTTTCCAGGATGCTCGTATCAATAGCACCGATATTGATAATACGCCGTGGAGCGGCAGTGCAGGTAACCCGGACCTGAAGCCGTATGAAGCCAATCAGATTGACCTGGCCTATGAAAACTACTTCTCTGATACCGGCTATGTCGCGGTTTCATGGTTCTTTAAGGATCTTAAGAACTGGCACAGAAGTAACGCCGTGGAAACTGATTTTACTGAGTTCTATATCCCTAGTGTGCATAAAAGCTCAACCGGCGAGGCGCCTCAACTGTTAGTCGGGGAGCGTACGCGTCCAGAAGACGGCTATGAAGGATTTGTTCGCGGCTGGGAAGTGCAGGGAAGTCTGCCTGGTGAGTTGATTCACGACTCACTTGAAGGATTCGGCATGTTTGCTAGTGCCACTTTCTTAGATGGTAAAGCAGATGCGGCGCCGGGCACCACCGAAACCCGTATTCCTGGTTTGTCTGACGAAAACTATAGCCTGACAGTTTTCTATGAAAATCAAGGATTTGAAGTACGTGTGGCCGGTACTAAGCGCTCAAGTTACTTAAGCGAAACTCGCGGACTAAGTTTGGCGTTGTCAGACTCAACCAACCAGGGCGGTACCTTTATTGACGCCCAAATTGGTTATGATTTCAGCGAATCGGGCATTGAGTTGCTGGAAGGTTTACGTGTAACCTTGCAAGCGCAAAATATCACTGATGAAGATGATATTCAGTCAGCCGGTACAGACTCTCGTCAGGTAACCTTGTATCAGGCGTATGGCGCTAACTATCTGTTAGGGTTCAACTACGAATTCTAAACTTTATTAAGTAAAACTGACCCGTAGCGCCCTGCTGCGGGTCTTATTCATTAAATATATTGTTTTACCTTTCTCTATGTCTGCTTGTAAAGACGAGTGGTTTTAATCCCTTGGCATTTGGACCCGTGCCGCTTTGTTTCAAAGTTCCTATTCCCGTTTCGAAATGTAATGTATATGTTGTGAAAATGTAATGAATACGTATGCATACTGTGTTTCCCTGAATCCTGCTCCAGTATATTAGTTGTGCAAATAATACGCGTGTCATGGAATAGCCAATGACGGCGTAATAACAACAAGGAATGGGGCACAATGAAAACATTCAAGCTAAATATGGTAACGGCACTGCTGGTTACCTCGGGGATGGCGGCGACTCCCTTTGGGTTTGCACAAACCTCGCAAACTCCCGATGATGAAGAGATTGAGAAAATTGAAGTTCGCGGATTCAGTACCAGTCTTATCCAATCACTCAACCAAAAACGATTTTCAGATACGGTAACTGAACAAATTTCAGCAGATGACCTGGGCGGCTTACCTGATGTATCAATGGCTGATGCCCTGACCCGGCTGCCAGGTATTTCAGCGGTTCGAACGGGCGGTCAGGCAGCAGAGATTAACATCCGAGGTTTGTCGGGTGATTTTGTTTTTTCTACGCTAAATGGTCGTGAACAGGTTTCTACCAGTGGTAGCCGGGCCATTGAATTTGATCAGTATCCTTCAGAACTTATCAACTCAGCTGCGGTATACAAGTCGCCAAAGGCATCACTGATAGAAGGCGGCGTTGCGGGTACCGTAGAGCTCAAAACCGCCAGTGCACTTGCCAACGAACAAAAGCACACCTTTAATGCCAATGTGCGCGGTTCGTTTAATGACCGTGCTAATGAGATTTCAGATGCCACAGAATACGGCCATCGGGTGAGTTTTTCGTGGCAGGGCCAGTTTTTAAATAACACGCTTGGGGTTTCGGCCGGCTTTGCCCGCTTATTTCAGCCCAGTGTCTCAACGCAGTTTGTCGGTTTTGCCTATAACCAGCTTATTGATGTTGATGGTCTTGAAAACGATACCGACAGTGGTATTGAATCTTGTCTTGAATGTGAGCAGGTTAGCGAAGGTTTTGAGTTTCAGCATCGCGGAGGCGAAGAGACGCGTAACGGCTATCTAGGTTCGATTGAGTGGGCGCCCAGCGATACGTTTAGTCTCAAGGGTGATGCCTTTATATCTCGTTTTGACTCTGATGCTTTCGCTCGGGGGTTTCGGGTTAAATTAGGGGGTGAAAATGCCTCAATTACAAACCCGGTAATTGTAGATAACAACGTAGTTGGAGGTGTGTTTTCGCGTAATAAAAACAATTACACCCGGGTTGAACTGGTTAATGATGACAACCAGGATATCGATGAAGTTGAAAGCTACGGCATAAAGGCTGACTGGGATATCAGCGACGCGTTAAGTGCTCAGTTTGATATTTCTTTGTCTAAAGCACAAAGTGATTTTAGAAATGGATTGCTTTGGGGCCTGGTGGCCGAAGACGCAACGGTCGCGAATCCGCAATTAGATGAAAATATTCAGATTGCCTATGGGTTAAATGGCAGTAATTTACCGGATGTTGCATTTAACCAGGCTGATGCATTTTCTGACTTATCTCGGGTCATGGTGAGTAAATACGGTATTTATCCTTATCATAACGAAGATGAATTAGACGCCTACAAGTTAGACTTTCAGTATTTTGTAGATGCCGGGCCGTTGGCATCACTGGAGTGGGGCTACCGTTTCTCTGATCGTGAATACACCAATCAGCGCTCGGTGTTCGAATATGGCAATGATGGTGCATTTTCTGTTTCTGAGCCGCCGTTGCAGCTAGATGAAAGTTTGGTTGAAGAAGTTAGTTTTGGCGGCGAATTTGGCTACGTGCCTTCTTATTTGTCAGTAGACGTGCCCGGCGCGTTGGCGGCCTGGTTCCCGGACGGGGTTCCACAACCGGTACAAACCTGGGGCCCAGGGGCCGCTGGTGTCATTAATGGCCCGGGCCGTGGACCTGCCACCGAATGGACGGTACAAGAAAGCGGCGAGGTGTTTGAAACCGTCAATGCCGCTTATCTGATGGCCAATCTTGATAGTGAAATTTTGGGTATTCCGGTCACCGGTAATATCGGCGTCCGGTATGTTAAATCCAAACAAAGCGCAACGACCTTACAGCGGGCCACCCAGCTGATTGACGATCCTGAAGGTGAGGGACAGATTGAGGTAAGTGACCCGGCAGCCGGGGCCCAGAATATTACGGATGAGGTTGGATTAGTAAACAACTTTTACCGACCGGCCGTGTTGTCTCACGAATTTGACGATTGGCTGCCTTCAATCAACTTAAATTTTAAAGTATCTGATCAATCTCAGGTTCGCGTGGCGGCGGCTAAAGTAATGGGCCGCGCGCCAATTAATCGGTTTGCGGCGAACGCTTCTACACAGGTCGAAACCCTCACCGCAGTACAGAATCGCGATTCTGGTGAAATTAATGTGTCTCAGCCTACCGCAAAAGTGAATGGATCGTCGCGCAACAGTCCGTATCTGGACCCGTTCTATGCCACCCAGTATGACCTGTCGTACGAGTATTATTTTGCGCAAAGCGATGGCGCGCTGGTTATTGCTGGCTTTTACAAAGACATTGATTCGTTTATAGAAAATATTGCTATAGAGCCTTACGACTTTGCCGGCAATGGTTTTGTAACACCAACAGAAATAGATGTTCCGGTGTTTTTAGAAGCCGAATTTTCCGGACAAGAGCCTGAACAGGCTACTGATGCCCAGGGTGAGCCTTTGTTTGTCACCGTGCCGGTAGAAAACGGTAAATACGAAACCGCCGTCAATAACGCCAAAGGCGGTTACATTCGCGGTGTTGAAATCGCCTATACCCAGATTTACAGCATGTTGCCGGGTATGTGGTCGGGCCTGGGGGTTAATGCTTCTTACTCGTATACCGAGAGCGAAATACAACGCTCGCTGGGTGATGATGTATTTGCGACTGCGTTGCCGGGACTGTCTGAAAATGTGGCTACGGTGACGGTGTTCTGGGAGTACCAGGGTTTTGAAACCCGGTTATCCGGACGTTATCGGGACGCTTTTGTGTCTCAACAACTCGCCGTTAACGACCAAACGGTTAACTTTGGTGACGAACTTGTCGTGGATTATCAGGCGGCCTACGACATCAACGAACAAACCAGTGTGTTGTTTCAGGTAAATAATGTCACCGATGAGCCTACCCGTAGTTATTTTAGCAACACGGCGCAAACCGGCACCATTCAATTTTTTGGCACTCAGTATTATCTGGGTATGACCTATTCATTCTAGGGACAAGCGATGAGCAAATTAATAATCAAAGCTGGCGGGCCAGCGAATATGGCAAGTCAGTATTATACTGGTCGGCCGCTGTTACGCATTGCGTTTTTATGCAGTGTTTTGTTTGCACTGGTCGCATGTGGCGGCGGGGATGTAGAGTCAGGTGATAATGACCTGTTGACGTGTGAGGTTCCTAATGTGCCTGATGCCAGTGGTACCGAATGCGTACCTCCACCGCCTATTGCCTGTGATGCACCCACGGTGCCCAACGAAGCCAATGATGCCTGTGTGGTGGGCGCCGATCCTAGTCTGCCTGCTCCGGTTTTTTTCCCGGATGAAAACCAGGCGGTGTTGTATTACAACCGTAAACAGGTAGATGCCGATAACAGCCCGAATGATCCGGCCTATGACGGCTGGCGTCTGCACACCTGGAACAACGATGAGTGTGATGCCTACGCCGATGCCGACACCGACTGGGCCAACGGTCGTCAGATTAGTGGCATAGACCCCACTTATGGCGCTTACTGGATATTGGATTTAAAAGACGATTACGGTAGCTGTCATAATTTTATTGTTCACAAAGGGACAGACGATGCGGGTAAAGAGCTGGGCGGTGGCGATTTTCAGGCATCGTTGGTTCAGGATGATGAAACCTATACCCGGATGAATTTCACCTTGTCAGGCGAACCCACATTATTTGAATTTCCAATTGCCAGCTTAGGGCCTCAGCCGGTCGAAATAGCGGGTAGTGCGGCGCATTGGATTGATCCGCAAACCTTTATTTGGCAGGTGAGTGAAAATGTTAGCCAGGTTAAACTGCATTACAGTGAAACCGCAGATTTAGAGCCTGATTTAGAAACAGGGCTTGAAGGCGAAGTTATTGAGCTTAGTAGCACTGCGCTAAACGAAGAACAACAGACTATTTATCCTTATATTGCTCAGTGGCCGGCATTTATGGCGAATATTGACGCGGCACAGGCTAAAGCAATTTTGCGCGCTCAGGTAGTGCTTGGCGGCTATGATTCCCAGGGCAAACTGATTGAAGCAACCGGCGTGCAACATGCCCGGGTGTTAGATGCGTTGTACACCAAAGGTGAAGAGGATGCTGATGAAGCCACTTTAGGGACAAGTTATCAAGATGGTGAGATTAATCTGGCATTGTGGGCGCCCACGGCGCAGTCGGTAGAGTTGCTGCGTTATAACGATGACAAAACACTGTTTAAGCGTGAAGCGATGAATGTCGATACCGACACCGGTATCTGGTATTTCACCGGGTCGCAAGAGTTTGATCGAACATTGTATCGTTTTGAAGTAACGGTGTATTCGCCGGCAACCGGTAAGATTGAAACTTTACAGGTTACCGATCCGTATTCTGAATCGGTAACGACTAATGGACGTTTCTCTCGCTTTGTTAATCTCAATGATGAGGATTTAAAACCCGACAACTGGGACACCCACACCATCCCGGTGGTTAATAACCCTGAAGATGCGGTAATTTATGAGGTGCATGTTCGCGATTTCAGTGCTCGTGACGAAACCGTCAGTGAGCAAAACCGGGGTAAGTATCTGGCTTTTACCGAGACTAACAGCGCCCCGGTTCAGCATTTGCAAAAGCTGCAGCAAGCAGGTCTGAATTATGTGCACTTGCTGCCGCTAGCAGATATTGCCTCCATTGAAGAAGACCCGACCAAAACCATTAATCTGTACGATACCATCGGCGATCTGTGTCAGTTGAAAGCTGACGCCCCCGTGTGTGAAGAACAAAGCGCCGACACTCGTATTATTGATGTTTACCAAAGCTACGATCCGGTTTCTGAACCGGCTAAAGCGCAGGCTCTAACCCAGCAAATACGTAGTATCGATACCTTCAACTGGGGCTACGACCCACATCATTTCAATGTTCCTGAAGGCAGCTATGCGACCAACGCTGACTCGGTTGCGCGTATTATTGAATTACGCCAGCTGATTGTTGCATTGCATGAACTGGGGTTAAGAGTGGCATTGGATGTCGTGTTTAACCACACTAATGAGTCGGGTGTTTTTTCCAAATCAGTTTTAGATAAGGTCGTTCCAGGGTATTATCATCGCTACGATGCAATGACTGGCGCCATCATTCAGGAAACCTGTTGCGAGGATACAGAACCGCAAAACGCGATGATGGAAAAGCTTATGGCTGACTCGCTCACAATGTGGGCTAAACATTATAAATTCGATTCATTTCGTTTCGACATTATGAGCCAGGCCACTGTCGATACCATGGTCAGACTGCGCGATCAGGTCCAGGCCATTGACAGCGACAACTATTTTTATGGTGAAGGCTGGCTTAAACAGTATCCAGGCTATCAGCAAGCCAACCAGCTGAATATGGCAGGCACCGAAATAGGTACCTTCAATGACCGTTTACGTGAAGCCGTGCGTCAGGGTAATATCTTTAACCCCGAAAGTGATACCGCCGCGGGCGATCAGGACAAATTGAAAGTAGGTCTGGCTGGTACTTTGGCTGATTATCTGCTAACCACCGCAACCGGTAATGCGGTAAATGCCAGTTCGTTGGGCGGCTACGCCAAAGACCCGGCTGATATTATCAATTATGTCTCAAAACACGACAATGAAACCTTGTGGGATCAGTTTAACTACACTTTACCTGCTGATATTTCATTACAGCAACGCGTTCGCATCCAAAATATCGGCACCAGCATTCCGCTGATGTCTCAGGGCATTCCGTTTTTGCAACTGGGCGGTGATTTACTGCGCTCCAAGTCAATGGACCGTAATACATATGATGCTGGTGACTGGTTTAACTATGTCGATTTTACCCTAACCAGCAATAACTGGAATGTGGGTCTGCCGCTGGCCGAAGACAATCAAGAACGCTGGCAGGAAATGTCTGAATTCATTTACTTGCCAGAGCGTGCAGCGGGCAGTAGTGATATTCAGTTTGCCGGTACCGTGTTCACAGAATATCTGCAAATTCGAAGCAGTTCGCCGCTATTTCGCCTGACCACAGCAGAGCAAATCAGCAACCGCGTGGGCTTTCACAATATTGGTAGCGATCAGCAAAGCGGATTAATCGCGATGAGTATTGATGATGGGGTTGGCAGCAACCCGGAGGCCCCAGCCCAGGATATCGACCCCATGGCCGATGCGCTAATGGTGGTGCTTAATACCGGTTATGTAGAAAAATCGATAACGGTGAATACGGCAACCGGTTTTAGCCTGCATCCGGTTCAGGTTAACTCGGTCGATGCCACCGTAGCGTCTGCTTATTTTGAAGAAGGTGACGACGGTAACGGCACCTTTACCGTTCCGGCACTTACCATGGCGGTATTTGTCCAGTCGCAAAGCGGTGCCCAGGGCGCCGGCTTATCGGCCAATGCCACAGCAGGCGCGCCAGATGTCGTACCCTACGGCGATACGCAGGTATTTTTGCGTGGTGATATGAATGGATGGTCCACCGACGATGGCTTTAGTTATCGGGGTAACGGTATTTACATTGCAAAGGCAAACCTGGAACAAGGCAGCAGTTATCAGTTTAAACTGGCGTCACAAGACTGGGATACCGTTAACCTGGGCGCTTTAAGTAACACGCAGGTGACGCTAAATGAGCCCTTAGCCTTGAGCTCTGGAGGGGACAATCTGGTGTTTGACGCGCCGGAATCGACACTGTACGAGTTTGTTCTTGATGCCAGCGATACAAATAACCCGCAGGTGACGGTGACTTACGAACAGCCTTTTGTTAATACTCCTATTTACTTGCGCGGTGCATTTAATGACTGGGGCACAAGTGATGTATTTGAGTATCAGGGCAATAAACTGTATAGCACCACCAAAACGATAGCGGCAGGCTCATATGAGTTTAAGGTAGCCTCTGAAGACTGGAACACTGTTAATTATGGTGCACTATCAGGACAAAGCAGTGATCGCGATCTTACTTTGGGTCTACAGCTACCAATAATGCAGTCAGCTGCAGATAATCTGGTCTTTACGACCTCAGAAGATCAGGTAGTCGTGTTTGTACTGGATCTGAACAACCCAGACGCACCGGTGATTAAAGCCTTCAATGAGCGCTTTTTTGGCGACACACCGGTTTATGTTCGTGGTGGTATGAACGGATGGGGAATTGAAAATGAGCTTATCTGGCAGGGTGACGGCAGTTATATTGCTGAAATAGCGCTTGATGGTGGTGCCACTGAATTTAAAGTGGCATCAGAGGACTGGAACACAGTGAACCTGGGTAACCCAGATTCTGCCACCAGTAACACAGTGTTAGTCAATCAGGCAAAACGTCTGGCTACCAGTAATAATAATCTGGTGATTGACCTGCCAGCCGGGCTTTATGAATTTAAGCTTAGTGGACCCGATGGCAACGAGCCCTTTATATTAATTTCAGAAAAGTAATAGCAAACAACAAGACTATATTTTCTGATAATAAAAAGTTGTAATTAACTTATTGGCCTCTTTATTAAGTCGCAAGTTGCGGTTAGATGAAGAGGCCTTTTGTTTATTGAAGATAATAAAGGTTATGACAAAATATTGTTAAGGATAGAAAGAAAAGTAATATAGGGTGAGGTTAAATTGAGCAGTAAATGGTTTTAATTTAAGCAACGCTACTTCTCCATACAGTATTTTAATAACCTGTTGAATGTTAATGAAAATCTAATACTTCGACAAATTGTTCACAACACCGATAACGTATATGTAACTCATCTTTTGTCAGCGCCTTTTCGGCGAAGAATTTGAACTTTATATTGAATAAAATCGCCCCCGCTGCTTAACATCAGCTCTCCTTGATTACTTCTTTGTAATAAAGATAAAAACAATTAAATACTTAGGAAAATTGATTTTCCAAGGGGAGATAACATGTTAAGAAAAAGTCTTATTGCCCTGGCGATAGGTACATCGTTGGGTCTCAGTGCGCCGGCAATAGCTGCTGGTGGAAGCACGTCAAGTATCTACGGTGTTGTAGACTCACAAAGCGGTGGCGAACTTACTGTCACAGCTAAAAATCCACAAACCGGTTTCAGCCGCACGGTTTCGGTAAACGACGATGGTTCTTATCGTTTAGCCAAATTAGATACCGGTACTTATCAGATTGTAATCAAGCGCGGTGACTCAGTGGTTGCTGAAGATACGCTGCGGGTAACCTTAGGTTCAAATAAACAAGCAGATTTTAATGTGGCTGCGATGAACGCCGAGCGCATTGAAGTGACCGGTGCCCGTATCTCTGCTATCGATCTCTCATCTACCGACTCTGGCCTTATTTTAGGTGAAGATGAAATCGATCGCATGCCCATTGCCCGCAACATCACCGCCGTTGCTTTGTTGGCCCCGGGCGTGGTGCAGGGCGACTCTGGCTTTGGAAACGTAGCCTCCTTTGGTGGGGCATCTGTTGCCGAAAATGCCTGTTATATTAATGGTCTTGAAGTAACTGATACGCGTCAGGGGCTAGGTTGTGGCGCGGTACCCTTTGAAATGTATAAAGAATTTCAGGTTAAAACCGGTGGTTTTTCAGCTGAGTATGGTCGTGCCACAGGCGGACTTATAAATGCAGTAACCAAGAGCGGTACTAACGAATGGGAGTTTGATTTTACGGCCAACTGGGAACCCTCTGCATTACAGGAAGAAGGTACCTTTGACCGTGGTCGCGGTGGTACCGGTAAGATTTTCCGCGACAACCGTCTGGATGAAAAAGACGAATGGGATTACAGCATTTCCGCCGCTGGCCCCATCATTGAAGACAAATTGTTTTTCTATGCCTTGGTTAACCCACGCTCGTTATCCAGAGATTTTTCTTATGTTTCAGGTTCCGACGAATATACTGCCACTGATCAATTTCGGACCCGGGAATCTGATGGTACGGATAATTTGTTCTGGGGCGCGAAAGTGGACTGGGACATTATCGAAGGTCATCGCTTAAGCTACTTTGCGTATTCGGACCAGAATGATGCCACCGAAGATGTGTTTGAGTACGATCCTGAAACTCAGACTATCGGCGATTACAGTGGTTCGTTTTTAAGAAAGCGGGGCGGTGAAGCACAAAGTCTGACCTACACCGGTTACCTGACCGACAATCTATCGGTGTCAGCCATGTGGGGTGAGATTGAAACCCAGTACGAGACCGCGCCAACAAACTTAGATTGCCCCACCATTGCCGACGAACGTGATGGCGGTGATGCGCCTCAGTGTGGTCCAGGCGGCTCGTTTGGCGATAATTTTGATGAAAATACTCAGTACCGTCTAGACATCGAATATTACTGGGGCGATCACCTGATTTCGGCCGGTATCGATAAACAGGACCGTGCTACCACCCGCATCACCAAGCCTGTAGGGGGCCATTCTTATCGTTACTTTACCCTTGAGTCGGGTTCAACTATTCAAGGTGATAACGGCGAGCTTTACACTAATACCGACAGTGGCGCGCAAGATTTAGTCTCGGACCGTATCTTTGACGGTGGCGGGTCATTTGAGTCGAATCTGACGGCTTACTATCTGGAAGATAAATGGCAGGTGACGAATAACCTGATGCTGAGTATCGGTATTCGTAAAGATCTGTTTGAAGGTGACGGCACCACCGGCAAGCAATTGTTCGATTTTGATACCGATATTGCCCCTCGTCTAGGCTTTACCTGGGATGTGCTGGGCAATGGCGAGTCTAAGCTATATGGTAATTATGGCCGTTATTATCTGCCCATTGCTAATAATACGATTTATCGGGCAGCCTCTGGTGTGAGCGATACGACCACGTATTATACCTTTGACGACATAGACTCTGTGTCTGGCGCGCCAGTAGGTATTGCACCGGTAAATGGTTCGGTTGAAAACTCGCAAACCACCTCTTCGGTTTCTGCAGTACCCACCAAAAAAACCTTCCAGGCCCAGGAAGCCGACCCCTTTGCCCGTGACGAATTTATTTTAGGGTATCAGTTTACCGTTAATGACTCGTTAACTGCTGAGATAACGGGTACGTACCGGGAAGTAACCAGTGCGCTGGATGATTATTGCGGAATCTATGCTTATCCTTATTGCGTGATGTTAAACCCCGGCGAAGATATGAGCTGGTTCAAGGATGGTTACTACTGGGACGGAGAGAAGCTGGATGAGTCGAAACTGAATTTGTTTGATGGAGAGGCGGATGAAGGCTCTCTAACTACGCACTCAGCTGAAACACTGCAATTGCCTGAAGGTAAAAATGAATATACCTCAGTACAGTTTAAACTAAACTATATTGAAGATAACTACCGTTTGAACTTCCAATACACCTGGGCGCGCAGCGTAGGTAACTTCGAAGGTGCGGTGAAATCAGATATTGACCAGGCCGATGCCGGTATTACCCAGGACTTTGACTTCCCGGCATTAATGGATGGGGCTGATGGCTACCAGCCTAATGATCGTCGTCATACCTTTAAGCTGTATGGCTCATACGATGTAACTGAAGATTTAGTTGTGGGCTTCAACTCCTCGTTACAAAGCGGACGTCCGCTGACTGCCTTTGGGCAAAGCTATCCTAGTACCGATCCTAATGTATATGGTAGTTACGGTGATACTTACTACATTCGTACCGGCTGTTCAGTAGAGCTGACAGCAGACGATGTTTGTGCGCAGTCTGATAAGGAATTTCGTTACAGCCCTCGTGGTACTGCCGGGCGTACCCCCTGGACATTCAATCTGGATGTTTCAGCTGCCTACAATTTCAGCTATCAGGATGTAGACATGCGTATGGCGGTAAATGTATTTAATGTATTGAATACGCAAGAAGAAACCGCTACAAACGAGCATTACGAGATAGAAGAAGGCAGCGTAAACCAATATTACGGCGCTGCTTACTCGTGGCAAGCACCGCGTTCGGTACGCTTGTCTTTCGAGGCGCGTTACTAAGCGCTATGCAAATGCCTGAAGACAGCCTGTGGGTTTAACCGTCAGGCTGCGGTAAAAAACAAACAAAAAGGCAGGGTGCAACACTCTGCCTTTTTTATTAGTACACCATTATATTATCAAGCTGCAATACAGCGCCGGTGGCCTGACCCCATGCAGGGAAAACCAGTATCTTATTCACCTTCTTTAAATTCAATCCGGCGGCCTGTAATTGAGACGTGTTAAGGCTGTACGAACGCCATTGGCCAGCGATATCTGGATTTTGCTCTACGGTCGCATCGGCCCGTAGTTGAGCAAAACTGCCATCGGCCGCTTCAATCTTAATAAACAGAGGCGCCGCAGAATCATCGGGAAGCTGGGCAATATTCATCTCAAACTCAATGATGCCAGCATGCAGATTTTCCAGGTTGTGTGGAATAGATGCATGTAATCCTGCCACCGTAGGCGCAGGTCCGAAGTAATCAAGCTGGACGAGTTGATTCTGGTCTTTTGATATCACTTCGGCGCGGGCATTACTGCAACAGTCATACAGACTCCAGTGCTCAGCGAGCGTGTTTTCAAAAAGAGCCAGTTCACCTTGAACCGCTATATTTGATACAGGATCGTTGCTACTATCGCCGTCGCTTGTAAGTCTGACATTGTCTACCTGAAAGACCACATCCTGCTGGTTGCCCCAGTCAGGAAAAATAACCAGTGGGGTATCTACCCGGGTCAGGTCCAGGGTGGAGCCGGGCTGGCTGATAAGCTCGTTCAAAGCAATCTTATAAGTCTGCCATACTCCGGTATCCGGGGTTTCGATAGGATAGTCGCCGGAGCCACATGGGTGCCCGCAGTCCATCTTTATAACCATGTTGCCGGTGGCTCGGGGATCGGCCACCATATGCAAATCAAACTCCAGAAAATCATAGGTGCTGAGATCCAGCTGCACCGGGCTTTGGGTGTTGTCTGGTTGGGTTTGAAAGTACGCCACCGCCTCATTGGTATTAAAGGTAAACTGTTTTACTACATCGTGGGCGCTATCGACACTTAGCACATCTTCAATTACCACATCACCACTGGCGGTATACTTCCCGGTTGTAAAGGGAGCGGCATCGGCGTTATCAAAGACATGAACGGTATCGCGCTCAGAAGGGGTAAATTCATAGCGAATATTGTCAAGCTCTATAGTCATTGGGCCCGTGGGTTCTATGACTGCCGGGTTTTTAATCTCTTCAATATTGGCGAAATTACCTGGGGCGTAGCGGTTGCCGCCCGCCAACAGGGTGTTGATATCCAGCTGCACCGTTTGCCATTCACCCTGAGCGGGTAAAGTGACTTCGGTATCGCTGACGGCCGGCCAGCCACTATCAAGCTTTACCAGCAAAGTGGCGTCTGTCGGATTATCGATGACCCTGATATCAAATACCAGCGAGCCAAGTCGACTGTACGCTAAAAAGTCCAGGGGTTGGGGCGCGGCCAGAAACAAATTACCAACAGAGCCACTTTGCGAAATACGTAACCGGGTGTTTGATTCGTACTCGGGTTGGTTGATGCTCAGGGTACCTTCTGGATTATAGCTTTCAATGGTCAGCTCATTGTCAGGTCCGTCAGAATATAGTGAAAATGCCGGACCCGGAATCTGCGACTGGGGAGTAATATCAGGCGCACTGTGGCCAGGAACCTGTTCGGCATCGGCATTAATGGTAGCGCACCCCTGGCCGGTAGTCGGGTTAATACTGCATTCGTAAACCCGTACATAGTCCACTTCCATAGTTTGAGGGAATGCCTGTTCATCAATGCCCTTCGCATTGGTATTGGCAGCCCAGGAGCCGCCTACCGCTAAGTTCAGAATCATATGAAAACGTTCATCAAAAGGGGCGGCGCCGGGCGCGTTCTGCCACTGACCACTTTCATCCTGATACTGACTGTACCAGCCCTCACTGGTCTGGGTGGCAAAGTGCACATCGTCCACATACCAGCGAATTTCGCCTTCTTCCCACTCAATGGCGTATTCGTGAAAGCCTTCCGCCGGATTGTGCCCGTCAGGTAGCCGGTAATCTGCACCAGAGTGTACATTGCCAGGCCAGGTGCGTCCGTAATGCAAAGTACCATAAACCCGGTTTTCAGGCGTACCATTAGCCTGGGGATCATCAGAAGGTGCGTTTAGATTCACCGCTTCCATGATGTCAATTTCGCCTGACGCCGCCCACGTACCGTATTTATTATCGGTTGGCAACATCCAGATTGCGGGCCAGGTCCCCTGACCTTCAGGCATTTTTGCTCTTATTTCAAAGCGGCCGTAGGTCCAGTCCCCTTTATTGAGTGTGCGCAGTCGCGCCGAGGTGTAGGGCAGAGTGGTTGTGCTGGAGGTATCAGAATTAGGATTGTCCGCCCCAGTAAAATCCTCGCGCCGCGCGGTGATGACTAGAATGCCATCGTCAATATGTGCATTTTGCGGGCGATTCGTGTAGCACTGCTGTTCGTTATTGCCGCCGCCCCAGCAATTTTGTTCAAAACTCCATTTGCTCGAATCAATATTGTCCTGGTCAAACTCATCCTGCCACACAAGCTGCCAGTCGCTACCTGACGCTTGTAGCAAGGTCGCTTCAAACTGCAGTCGCTGCCGTTGCAAGGCAAAACGAACCGGCACAGAAATACTGGACTGAGGGGCTATCTGGCTATTGCTGATATCAATATAAGTCATCGCATCAGTACTGTCGCTATTCCCATTTACAACAGTATGAGATGTACGGCTGACGCCCAACATCAAAGGACCCTCTATAGCGGTGTTACCGGTGTTTTTAATGGTTACCCGTACGACCAGCTGTTTATTTTTACGGTCGTATACAGCCCGGCTTTTAGACGTGGTGATCTTATCCGCCACTGAATTCCAGCTTTCGGGAGTGGCCGCCGCAGGAACGGTACACGCAAGACTGCTTAAGACTAAAAGTATGCCAGTAGAGGATTTCATGCGTTACCTCCGGTATGACGACGCCGAGAAAAACCACCGACCAGTAAACCCAACGATAGCAACGCAGCTGTCGCAGGGGCCGGAACACTCGCTTGCGCAATAGATAACGTATTCACGGTTATAAAGGCTGGTGCAGCATCAAAATTACTGAATAGCTGAAGTTCAAGGCTCAGACCACTTTCATTAGTAAAGATGTCGGCCAGTTCAATACTGCCCTGGTAGCGCTGCATTCCATTAATATCCGGCGTACCAAAAAAGCTACCGACATCGCCCTGGGTGTTAAACAAATTTCCGCTTCCGTCACCCAGACCTATGGCAAAATAATCGGCGCTGCCGGGGGGCTGACCGGTAAGGGCACTGTCGACAGTAAAGTCGTAAGAGAACACAAACGGCGTACGAGTGGAGGCAGAAAAGTCGACCTGCTGGTACAACACGTTAATAAAGCTCGGTGAGTTATCGATAGCAAGGATGGCACTGCAGCCCTGTGAGGTTTCGAGGATAGAAAACTGTTCGTCTATGGTACCACCACCTATTGTTTCGGTAGACCAGCCCTCAAAGTCACACTGGGAAAAGTCGCCGTTTACAATGGGAGCGGCCATAGAATGTGTTCCAGCCAGAAGCAGGCTTGAGGCCAGCAGATATTTAATTTTGTACATGTGTATTCCTTTTTATGATAGCGCTTACATTGGCATGAACATTCACTTTCATAAGTCGCTACAAATAACGGTTGTCGCTTTTGATAAGCGTTTTAAACGTGCTGTCTACCCACTGCTTAAATGATAGCGCTTACAATTTAACCAAAAGCGCTACATTAAATCAACAATATATTAACGTTTTGCAGGTGGATTAATAAACAAGGCACTGGCAAGTTCAAAGCCGATACGACTAGCCAAACGAGCTGTTTTTGACTGCTCATCATAAGCGGGATTGAGCTCGGCGATATCCGCCAGCTTCCATGTTACCGAGGCCTGCTCGGCGGCATGCCCCAGCCAGTTAATCAGTTTAATTACCGGCAGCGGGTCGACCCCCAGGGCTGCTGGCGCGCTCACACCCGGCGCGACAGCCGCCGGAAAAGCATCCATACAAATGGTGACATAGAGCGTATCAATGTATTGCAAAAAGGGGCTGAGCAAAGCTTGTGCACTGTGTAAGGTAAAATCGGTATCATGCAGAATATGGACATTTTTTTGCGCAGCATAATCATACAAAGCCGCTGTATTAGATGCCCGTGAAGCGCCGATACATACATAATGAAAATCGCGGCTTTGTGTATCACACCACTGCGCTATCTGGCGAAAGGGGGTACCTGACGAGCCGCCGTTATCCGGGCTGCGTAAATCCAAATGAGCATCAATATTAATGATGCCAATGACGTTATCTGAAGATAGAGTGTCGTTAAGGGCCAGATAACTGCCTAAGGCAATATCGTGGCCCCCTCCAAAAGTCAGTGCTGCGGTATATTTGCTAAGCAAATCGGCAAGAGTTTGTCGGTAGTGCTTTTGGGTCAGGGCCAGCGATGAATCGACCGGCGTATTACCAGCATCAATAAGTTGCCCTTGGATATGCCAGGGAAGGTTGGCCAGCATACTGCGCAGTGCATCAGGGCCCGCCGCCGCGCCGATACGTCCCTGATTTAGCGCCACACCCAGATCGCAGGGATACCCAAGTAGGGCAAGGGCCGGTAGAGTATCAGGGGCAGAACGCAGATGAGTGAGCATTTGGGCATTATTCACAACCTGGTGCCAACGCAATGACCGGCCGACATTATCGGCATCAATGCGGCCATGCCACGCACTGTCAATCGACATAGCGTCCTCCTACCCACCGGCAATAAGGTCTGAAACCATTCATTTCATAAATAAGATCGGCGGGTTCCTCTATATCCCACAAACAAATATCCGCATCCAGCCCTGCCAGTAGCCGGCCTTTGTCAGGCAGCTTAAGGGCCTGAGCCGCGTAAGCAGTAATACCGAGTAATGCCTCTTCACAAGTTAAGCCAAATTCAATACACGCCATAGTGGCGCAGGTGAGTAACGAACATATGGGCGAGGTGCCCGGATTATGGTCACTGGCGACGGCCATGGGCACATTGTGTTGGCGTAATGCTGAAACAGGGGGGCATTGGGTTTCTTTGAGATAATAAAACGCACCGGGTAATAATACCGCCACACAGCCCGCCTCGGCTAAAGCCGGAACGTCGTTAGGGTCAAGGTACTCAATATGATCTACGCTGCAGGCTTGATAACGCGCCGCCAGTACCGCTCCCTTGCTGTCAGACAATTGCTCGGCATGCAGTTTAATCGCAAGTCCGGCACTGCGTGCCGCCTGAAATACACGCTCGGTCTGAGCTGCAGTAAAGCCCATGGTTTCACAAAATACATCTACCGCCGAAGCATGCTCACCGGTAGCAATTTTTGGAATCATGGTATTGCATACAAAATCAATATAGCCGTCAGCGTTATCTTTGTATTGGTGCGGCAGGGTATGAGCGCCTAAATAGGTACGCATTACAGTAACAGGCAAATACACCCCCAGCTGTTCGGCCACGTTAAGCATGGTCAGCTCGGTTTGCTCATCAAGCCCATAGCCCGATTTTACTTCTATGGTAGTCACACCTTCTTCTACCAGCCGGCGCGTGCGGCGCAGGCTATGTTGCAACAGGTTTTGTGGGGCGGCAGTGCGGGTATCGCGGACGGTCTTTTGAATACCACCGCCGGCCCGGGCGATGTCCTGATAACGGGTTCCTGACAAACGCTGACGAAACTCATCGGCGCGGCTGCCGCCGTACACCAGATGCGTATGGCAATCGATAAAACCCGGCAAAGCCCATTTGCCACCGGCGTCAATGCGATGATCTGGGACCGGTGAGTAAGCGCCCGCAGAGCCTACAGCAAGAATTTTGTCATCCTGAATCCATAGCTGGGTCTGACGTAGGACCCCATTGTCGGTCTGTGAGGGATCCATGCTCATAATGTTAACATTGTCGATAAGGGTGACCACCATACCGTTCGCTCCTGTGAAGTATACTCTGGGTGCATAGATGCTACTTGTATATACAAGTTTCATTCGTTAAAGTAACATAAAATTAACATATGAGCTACGGATGCAACCACGGTTTGTAGAGATAAAGCAGGCTTTGCTGCACCAGATAGAAACAGAGCAGCTGCGGCCAGGCGATAAGATTGCCTCTGAAAACCAGTTGGCCGCGGTTCATCAGGTTAGCCGCATGACGGCGCGCCGGGCTATCACCGATCTGGTGGATGCCGGGATTCTGGCGCGCGCCCAAGGCGCAGGAACGTTTGTCAGCGACCAGCGACCCATGAGCTCACTGCTTACGATCACCGGTATAAAAGAAGAAATTGAAGCTCGCCATCAGCAATATGATCTTCAGGTTCTGGCGCATGAAGAACGCCGCGGCTCCAGTGCCATTGCCGGTTTTCTGGGCATGAACGAGCCGCAATCATTGTATTATTGCCAGTTAATCCATTGGCAAAATCATCAGCCGGTACAACTGGAATCTCGATGGGTTAACCCGCTTCTGGCTCCGGATTTTTTACAGCAAGATTTACAATTGCATTCGGTGAATGCGTACTTGTCAAAGGTGGCGCCGCTTACCGAAGCGGACCACAGTGTCGAAGCGCATTTAGCCGACAGTGATGCCGCTAAGTTACTTGATATTCAGCCTAATGAGGCTTGTTTAACCATTCACCGGCGCACCTTTTGCCGCCAGGGCATTGTCAGTATTGCCACCTTAACCCACCCAGGCACCCGGTATCGGCTGGGCAGTCATCTTAACTTTAACGACGCACAGGAGGCCATATGAGCCGTTATCAACCAAAGCGGTCTATCAAAGCCGCTACAGGCACCACGCTCACGGCCAAAAGCTGGCAATGCGAAGCAATACTGCGCATGCTTATGAATAATCTGGACCCGGAGGTAGCCGAACACCCCGACGAGCTGGTGGTTTATGGTGGTATTGGTCGAGCTGCACGTGACTGGGCGTCTTTTGATAAAATTGTTGAAGTATTACAACGTCTTGAAGACACACAAACCTTGTTGATTCAGTCGGGCAAGCCGGTGGGCGTTTTTCCTACTCACGCCCATGCTCCAAGAGTATTAATCGCCAACTCTAATCTGGTACCGCGGTGGGCCACCTGGGAGCATTTTAACGAGTTAGATCGTAAAGGGCTGATGATGTATGGACAAATGACCGCGGGTTCATGGAGTTATATTGGTTCGCAGGGCATCGTGCAGGGAACTTATGAAACCTTTGTCAGTGTGGCTCGCACACATTTTAACGGCAACAGTCAGGGGCGCTGGATTTTAACCGGCGGACTTGGCGGGATGGGCGGCGCGCAGCCTCTCGCAGCCACCATGGCGGGGTTTTCAATGGTTGCCGTTGAGGTAGACGAAACCCGTATTGATTTTCGTTTGGCCAGTGGGTATCTGGATAAAAAAGCCTATAGCTGGGCACAGGCGCAAGAGATGCTGAACGAAGCGTTGAGCACTAATCAGCCGGTCTCGATTGGACTGTTAGGCAATGCTGCTGATGTCTATCAGCAGATTCTTGATGCGAAGGTTACCCCGGATGTGGTGACGGACCAGACCAGCGCCCATGATCCGCTTAACGGATATGTTCCGCAAGGTTGGAGCCTAGAGCATACAAAGGCATTGCGTAAATCTGAACCTGAAAAAGTGGTACAGGCCGCCAAGAAGTCTATGGCGCATCAGGTAAGGGCCATGCTGAAAATGCAAAGCAACGGCGCAGCAACTCTGGACTATGGCAATAATATTCGGCAGATGGCCATGGAGACTGGCGTCGATAACGCCTTCGACTTTCCCGGCTTTGTCCCTGCTTATATACGTCCGTTATTTTGCCGGGGAATTGGCCCCTTCAGGTGGGTTGCGTTATCGGGCGATCCGCAAGATATTTACCGGACCGATGCTAGGGTAAAGGAACTGATACCCAATGATGAACACCTGCATCAATGGTTAGACATGGCTCGCGAACGTATTCAGTTTCAGGGATTACCGGCTCGTATTTGCTGGGTAGGGTTGGGACAACGACAAAAACTGGGGCTGGCGTTTAATCAGATGGTACGCGAAAAAGTGCTCAGTGCACCGGTGGTTATTGGCCGTGACCATCTGGACTCGGGCTCGGTAGCGTCGCCTAACCGTGAAACTGAAGCCATGTTGGATGGGTCTGACGCCGTGTCAGACTGGCCACTGCTCAACGCCATGTTGAACACCGCGGGTGGGGCTACGTGGGTAAGCCTGCACCATGGTGGCGGGGTGGGCATGGGGTTTAGTCAGCATGCCGGTATGGTGATTGTCTGCGACGGCAGTGATGAAGCCGATGAGCGGATTACCCGGGTATTGCATAATGACCCGGCAACCGGGGTTATGCGTCATGCCGATGCGGGTTACCAGATTGCCCAACAATGTGCTGCTGAGCACGGCCTGGATTTGCCGATGCAGGAGACTGAACAATGACCTCACCATTTGTTTTACACCCTGGTCAACTGACCCTCGATGACTGTAGACAGTGTTTGCGTTTTCACCGGCCTATAACACTTGCAAAGTCAGCCCATAAAGAGATTGAACGGTCGTGTGCGTTGGTACAAAAAGTTGTTGAAGAAGGAAAAACGGTCTACGGCATTAACACCGGGTTTGGGTTGCTGGCCAATACCCGGATAGAAAAAAACGAACTCGCGTTGTTGCAAAAAAGCATTGTGTTGTCGCACGCTGCAGGTATTGGCAAGCTGATGAGCGAGCCATGTGTGCGCCTGCTTATGTTATTAAAAATCAACTCGCTTGCTCGTGGCTACTCAGGTATACGACTGTGTGTAATCGAAGCCCTGATCACCTTGTATAATGCGCAGGTGTGGCCGGCCATTCCCGAAAAAGGCTCAGTAGGTGCATCGGGTGACCTGGCGCCTTTGGCGCACATGAGCGTAGTATTGCTGGGCGAAGGTGAGGTGCTGCTTAACGGGCGTCGCAGGCCTGCTAACGAGGGCTTGCAGGTTGCAGGGCTGACCCCGATGACGCTGGCACCCAAAGAAGGGCTGGCATTGCTAAATGGTACCCAGGCATCTACAGCGTTTGCCTTACAGGGACTGTTTTTAACCGAGAACGCTTATTTAAGCGCGGTAGCGATAGGCGCGCTAAGTGTGGATGCGGCAAAAGGGTCGCGGGTACCTTTTGATCCTCGTATTCATGCTGTGCGAGGACACCAGGCGCAATGCGATGCGGCGTCTTTATTTACCAGGTTATTAGAAGTTTCGGAAATAGGTAACTCTCATCAGGGTTGTCAAAAGGTACAGGATCCGTATTCATTACGCTGCCAGCCACAAGTTATGGGGGCGGTATTACAGCAACTCCGGTTTGCCGCGCAAACACTGCAAACCGAAGCCAATGGGGTCTCAGATAACCCCCTGGTATTTGCTGACGACGAAGTTATTTTGTCCGGGGGTAATTTTCATGCAGAAACCGTGGCCATGACCGCCGACAACCTGGCCATTGCATTGTGCGAAATTGGCGCGCTGTCAGAGCGGCGTATGGCATTACTCATCGATAGCGGTTTAAGTGGACTTCCGTCTTTTCTCGTTGACAATGGCGGGGTGAATAGCGGCTTTATGATTGCTCAGGTCACCGCGGCAGCTCTGGCCAGTGAAAATAAAACGTTAGCGCATCCGGCGTCTATAGACTCCTTACCCACCTCGGCCAACCAGGAAGATCATGTATCGATGGCAACCTTTGCCGGACGGCGGCTGTCTGACATTTTTGAAAATGTCGCTGGCATTCTGGCTATCGAATGGCTGGCAGCAAGTCAGGGTATTGATTTTCGACGCCCACTTAAAACCAGTGAGCCGCTTCAAAAAGTGCAAGGCCTGCTGCGTAGCAATGTCAGGTTTTACGATAAAGACCGTTATTTTGCGCCAGATATAGAAAAGGCCTCGTCACTTATTTGTACGCACCAATTAGCCGACTTAATTGTCGGACTGGCCGAATCACCATTTTAAGTGATATAAACATGACATAAACAGGCGAGTCTGGCATACTCTGGCGCGCCTTAATCTACCCATAAATGTTCATGTCTTCTTTGCCCGATTCTACAGTGAATACTGTCTACAGTATTGGATTAAGTAACCCTAAATCGGCGGTGAATGTAGCCTCTGTATTAAGGGCAGCAGGCTGCTATGGAGCGAGTAGTGTATTTTACACGGGCGAGCGTTACCGACGCGCCAAAGAATTCAACGCTGATACCAAAGCCATGCATAAACTTATTCCTACAATTGGGGTAGATTCACTGGCTCAGGTCATTCCTGCTGGCGCCACAACGGTTGCTGTGGAGCTGGTCGAAGGGGCACAGCCTTTACCGGCCTATCAGCATCCTGCCAATGCGTTTTATGTGTTTGGACCTGAAGATGGTTCGTTGTCTCAACACGATCTTCAATGGTGCGATGAGGTGGTATACATTCCTACCAAAGGCTGTATGAATCTGGCCGCGACGGTCAATGTAGTGCTCTACGACCGTCTGGCAAAATCTGCATACGATGCGGGCGATGATCTCATTATCGCATCGCGAGACCGCAACAATCGTACCCGCATAAAATAAACTGAAAAAAAGCGTGCAAACTTTAGACACTGTTCCCGATCTGCTACACATTTAAAAAATATAAAAAATACAGAAGGTTATTTTCTAATTAGCGCCTATTGACGATAAATTATCCGACGTTGAAATTTTCAGTGAAGCGAAATAGAGACACTGATTGTCCCCGGCTGTTCATATTCACGTCACCAACAAAATTTGATTCGCTTGATGCCGCTATTCAATTAATTATTTTGTGCATCTTTAGTCTATTTTTTAGAAGGGCAACACATTCAAATGGCGCTACGCCGCCTTCAAAAGATCATTTATGAAATTTATTTAAGGTAAAACTAATTAAGTTGGGATGTTGTTGTTTTTACTACAACAAATGGCATAAAGTGTGGTATAAAATATGAACAGGGACAGTTTGGCTAATCGATTTCGACGCGTAGTTATTAAATTGCATATCAAAATGAGAGAAAGGTATCAAAAGCCACGCTGGCACAATAGTTGATACTCTTTCACCAAAGAATAATTAATCCTCATTTTTTCGTTTTATTTCCAAATGCAGTATCCGAAATTGTTGAGCAAAAATGACACCGGCTACAAAGCTGACATTTTTCTCAACGAAGCTTGCTTTGACCTGCGCTTTTCCCGGCAGGCCGAGATTTAGGAAATAACCACGCAGAGGATGCAATCAATACTACAAGTTCATCAACGGGAGTTATAGTGAAACGTCGCTTGCTAAATGCATTTAATAGAGTACACAAAGTACCCGGAATCAAGCAGATGATTCGGCCTGTAATACGTCGTAAAATGAATAAAATCATTGACGCAGCTGCGGATCATTTCTTCGAACACTTCACGCTGGTTGTAGCAAACGAAGAGTACGAACAACGTACCTGTTTCAAAACACGTCATCAGGTATATTGTGAAGAAATGGGATTTGAAGATACGCGTCCCAATAAAATGGAATGTGATGAGTTTGATGAATTTGCACTAAGTTGTTATATCAAACACAAAGCAACCGGTGACTGTGCAGGTACCATTCGGTTGGTTATGCCGCAGCACCCTGGGCAATTACTGCCCGTAGAACAAAACTGCCCCAGTGCTATTCGTATGGATGAGAACAGCCCGCAACGATACGCCCGGCATTCAATTTGTGAAATCTCACGTCTTGCTATACCAAAGCGCTTCCGCCGTCGTCAATCAGACAGTAATGTGTCGCCAGTCACTGGTAAATCATTAAACAATGGCTTTAAAAAAGATAAACCCGGTCGTAACTTTCCATACTTATCACTGGCTTTATATTTTTTCGCGGCAAGCATTTGTGTATTGCGCGACATTGAAAATGTGTACGTGATGATGGAGCCTCGTTTGGCGCGTAGCTTGCGCATGTTAGGCATTAATTTTGAGCAACTGGGTAATGAAATTGACTACCACGGCCAACGCGCCGCGTATCAGTTGTCACCGGTTGAATTTATGCAGCAGGTTTCTCCGGCTTTACAACGGTTTCAACGCAAGATTATGGCAGAGCTGCAGGAAGTGCCGAATTTTGGTGCGATATTCCGTCATCAACCGTCTATTTTAACAAAAATAAACGAAGAGCAGTGTGCTGCCTAGGCACGCTGAATACGTATGCAACAGCTAGGTTAACTTTCTTTTAACAGGTATGCTTTTGGGTAGTCACTGAAAATTACTCTGTCAGGAAAGTTAACGTATGCGTCCCCATTCTTATTCAGGCATTCGTTTCTCGCTCACCGCAGTCTGTACTCTTATACTGAGTGCCTGTAATACTGCCGACAAGCGTGAGACCATGCCATCTGATATGCCCACTCCTGAAGCTTATTCCCAAGAACAAACTCAGCAAAAGCCAGTGGTTTATCAGGTTTTTACTCGTTTGTTCGGCAATACTAATACGACCAATGCGCCGTGGGGCTCGAAAGAACAAAACGGCGTAGGCAAGTTTTCGGACTTTTCTGATACCGCTTTAGAAGAAATACAGCAGCTGGGTGTTTCGCATATCTGGTATACGGGTATTCCCCATCATGCTACCGCATCTGATTATACCGCCTTTGGCATAAGTCTGGACGATCCCGACGTGATAAAGGGTCGGGCTGGCTCGCCCTATGCGGTAAAAGATTACTACAATGTTGACCCTGACCTGGCTCAAAATCCGGCCAATCGTATGGCTGAATTTGAAGCCTTGATTAAGCGCACCCATGCGCACAAAATGAAAGTGATTATTGATATTGTGCCTAACCATGTGGCACGCCAATATGAATCACTTAACCCCCCACAGGGCGTTCCGTCACTCGGTGTTAATGACGATAAAACTCGAAGTTATAAACGCGATAACCATTTTTACTATGTTCCGGGAGCTGCATTCTTAGTACCCGACCATCCAGAAACTTTTCACCCCACGGGTGAAGCCCCGCATCCTTTAGCCGATGGCAAGTTTAATGAAGTACCAGCAAAATGGACTGGCAATGGGGCTCGTTCTGCCAAACCTGATGTCAATGACTGGTATGAAACGGTTAAGCTAAACTATGGCGTCAAACCCGACGGCAGTTTTGATTTTCCGGTTTTACCCGATACCTATTCCAATAAGCCCCATACCGCCCATTATGCGTTTTGGCAGGAAAAGGACTTGCCTGATGCCTGGTATCGTATGCGTGAAATTGCATTGTTTTGGCTGGACAAAGGCGTGGACGGATTCCGTTTCGATATGGCAGAAATGGTACCGGTGGAATTTTGGTCTTTTCTTAATTCGGCGATAAAACGTCATAACCCCGACGCTTTCTTATTGGCCGAAGTGTATCAACCGCAGCAGTACCGCGACTATCTAGGGCGCGGCCTGATGGATTATCTGTACGACAAGGTAGGCTTTTACGATACGCTAAAAATGGTCATGAAAGGGCAGCGTCCGACATCAGCATTGGATGAAGTGGCCGCCCAGGTTACCGATATCGAATCATCGATGCTGCATTTTTTAGAAAATCATGATGAACAGCGCATCGCCAGTAAGCCATTTGCCGGGGACGCGCAGATGGGCAGGCCCGCGCTTGCGGTTTCTGCGCTAAAAAGTGATGCGCCTTACATGCTGTATTTTGGCCAGGAGGTAGGCGAAGACGGTAGCGAAGATATGGGGTTTGGCGATCCGTCCCGCACCAGCATTTTCGACTATGCCGGTGTACCAGCACATCAACGCTGGATGAACGAAGGTAAGTTTGATGGGGGCCAGCTCAGTGAGCAAGAACAGGAGCTACGCCGCTTTTACAGTAAAGTGTTAAATTTGGCTGCGCACCATCCAGCGATACAGGGTGAAATGATTAGCTTGCTTGGTTATCAAAAAGTGATGACATCGAGCTCACGCCAGATTTATAGCTTTGTTCGTACTCACGCAAATACGGCTTTGTTAGTGGTCAGTAATTTTTCCCAATCGGCGCAACAGGTAACGCTGAATTTTCCAGCACATATTGCCGGACTTGCGTCAGCCTCGCCGCTACAGGCTCATTCTTTATTAACCGGAAAACAAATAGAAGTATCTGGTGCAAACGGGCAAATAGAGTTGCAAATTAATGTTGCAGCCAGTGATGCTCAAATAATAGAACTGTCGATTTAGATAAAAAAGATATCGTCGTCGTGGTGGCTGACAAAGTCTTTTAGTTGAATGAAAACAGAGCAGCCTGATGCTCTGTTTTTATTTAAAGGGCACACGTTGCGACCGTATGATGAGAGCCATGCAAATCCAAAAGACACGGTCTTAGTCGATAAGTGCAGGAGTAGACGCAAAGCTTAAGCACAAAACCTGAACGCAGCCTTCATGCCCCTTCAGGAAATTGCCACTTAAGTTGAGAATCTCAGGCAACCCGTCGCTATTATAATCAATACATTATCGAATGGGAAAAATTACCCTTTGTCATTTAAATTGAGATTTTTAGGCGCTTTTTTCACTTAAGTTGAGAAAAATTTCGATATTCTTAATAGAGAGACTTTTGAGTCCCAGGGTAGGAGATTATTTATAACGTAGGTTTATAAGGTTTTCTTACTGAGAGTAAACTTAATACACTAACCAGCTGAAATTTTACGAAGTCATTCATCAAAGCGCGTTGAGGCTTTTGGGGAAGTGGGCAAATCTGCCTGCGTTAACTCGTTACCAATCGTAAATGTCGCTTTAGTGATAGTAAAATTATCTTGCTGAAAGGTCCCTTCTAAATTAGTTACCTTTCAGTTTCTTTTACGACTTCATCAGTGTATTGTTTCTACTAAAGTACAAGGAAATTCTAAAAGACAAGGATGCTATATGAAATTGGCAAGCGTACTTTCTATCGTTAACCAGGTAGAGAAATCCAAGTTTATTAATGCCATCGACCGCATTTGCAATGATGCGGTTAAGCACGATAAGAAGATTGCTGCTCAATTAGACAAGCTGGACGGACAAATCAAAAACGCTTCTAGCACCGACATCACACAACTTTTTAAAATCATCCTTCCTTACTTTGAAAAATCAGTTAGAGAGCAACTCGCAATGCTAGGTGCTCAAGCTACGCTACTTACCAATATTCTAAGTCGCGACGGTAATTGCATTGCTCGTGTGACTTGGATTGAAAGTTTGTATACGAAAGAGTGGGATTTGATTCACTCTAGAGCAAACGAACTTAAGTCAGAAATAGAGGTTGTTGATGATGGAGATAGCTTCACCAACGGAAAGCGGCTTGGAATTTACTTCGCTTGCCTCAAAGAGGCCTATTCAAACGATGAGCGTATTAATCGAGAAGCTAAGATCACGGATGATGAACGCGGGATCTTAAACGTACTCGCGAAACAACTAGACGTCACCGCAGATGACCAAGCCGGTGTAGAGCATCTAATAGACGAAATTCCTAAAAATGGTGTTCAGGACGCTTTGAATGAATTAAGAGAAATTGGCTTAGTCTTCATTAGTAGAAAGTTACAAACCATTTATGTGCCAGATGAAATTGTCAGCCTACTGAACCGTATACAAGGCAAGGATTTAGCAGATAAACATCTATTAAGGATCTTGCGGACGCTGAGCGATGCCGAGTTGTCTAACATTCTCAAACTTCATCGTAAAAAAATACGAGGGGTTGAACGTAAAGAAAGAATTGAGAACGTTATGAAACTGGGTCTTCCAGCAGCACACGTTTTACAATCAGATTTATTTGCCGTCGATACCAATGTGAATGAGAGAAAAGAGCGCTTGAAAGGCCTGATTCAAGATTTGGACCTCGATCTTGATAAACTCGGCACTACGCTTGACGAGCGTATTGCAATAATACTGCACTCTCTTAATTCTTGTACTGAACGGGAGTTTAATGCTCTCAGTGCCACTGGTTTCAAGGAGCTTTTTTCTGCTCTACAAAGTCATTTTCCATCTCTAAATACGTTACTAAAAAAAGAGTTCGAACTTGAAGAGCAAGAAGAACTAGATGTAGAGAAGCTCAGAGCGTTGAGTATCACACCCTATGACATTCTCTATATGCTAACAAACGATGAAATAAAAGCCGTAATTGAAAGTATGGGTATTAGAAAACGTGGGAATCTTCGTTTAAATATTCTTTCGAGCTTTGCTGATGCCACCGACAAGCTCATAGATAATTATGGCGCATTAGCTAGACGTGATCTTGCCACTCTAAAAATTGACAACATTGAGATTTCGGAATCCGATCTTGGTATCAAGTTTGAAGAAGTGACGAAAGCAATTTTCGAACAGCTAGGCTTGTCAGTCGACGAGGATTTACGAAGAGCCATAAATACATCTAAAGACAAAGCTGATGTTCTAATATCACTGAGCGAGGACGACGTAATTGTGGGTGAGGCGAAGACGTGCAAAAATGGTGACTTCGCTAAGTACTCCACTACATCACGTCAAGTGAAAGCTTACGTCAACCGTTGTGAGCAAGCCGGGAAGCGCGTAGCACAAGTATTGATAGTTGCTCCAACTTTCTCAGAAGATTTTGTTGAGAGCGCTGAAATGGATACAGAAGTAAATATTTCGCTACTTGAAGCAGATGGATTAAAGAATATTTTAGACGCTTACAAAGCTCGACGAAATCCAAAGTTTTCTGCGAAATTATTTACCAAAGGTGGCCTATTAAAAGCAAATTTAATCGCTAAGAATATATGAGATTAATTTTTCGTATCCTCTTTGTGTCAATTGCAGATCACCAGACACTCGCGGTTGAGCGATCACTTCGTACTTAAAGCAACCGTTCAGATATGTAATATGGAACGGCAATAATTACCGAAAGGCGGATATCTGCTAGCCTTACTGAATTAGTCTGCTAGAGACAAGGAGCGGTCATTCCAACGCCAACCATGAGCGCCCTGAGACGGGCGGCCGGTCGAGGGCCGAAGGCCCGGAACAAGCTTAAGGGCATTGTTAGAATTTAAGAACTCCACGACATGTAGTGGTCAACTAATTCCGGACAGTATTTTAGGTTGATTTTCTGCTTTGGCAGGGGCCAACCCATCATTAAAACTGTGCGGCCGTTGCCAGTTATAATACTTCATCAGGTAGTAGCTGATATCCTTTGCCGCTTCTTGTTTGGAGACATAACCCGTAGAAGGAACCCATTCTGTTTTTAGACTACGGAAGAGCCTTTCCATCGGTGCGTTATCCCAGCAATTTCCTCGCCGACTCATGCTCTGAACCATACGATAACGCCATAACCTTTGTCTAAAGTTACGGCTGCCATACTGGCTACCCTGGTCACTATGGAACATGATATTTTGTGGCCTGCCTCGCTGTTCATAGGCCATTGCCAATGCCTTTATTGTCAACTCAGCATCAGGCTTTGCAGATAATGCCCAACCCACTACCCGTCGTTTGTGGAGATCTAATACTACAGCCAGATAGTGCCAGCGGCTCCCGGCCCAGATATAAGTGATATCGCCACACCACACGGTGTTCGGTGTCGCCACTTCAAATTCCCGCTTCAGTACATTGGGAATATCTGGCCGTTCAACCGTTGCCGTTTTATAGGCATGGGAGCCTGGTTGTTTAGATACCAAGCCCAGCTCTTTCATTAACCGACGTACTTTGAAACGACCAACAGTATAGCCATCTTCCTGCAACATGGTCATGATGCTACGACTGCCCGCTGAGCTACGACTGTCGCTAAACAGCTCATTCACCTTAATACGTAATATTGTTCGCTCTACGTCAATTGTGCTACGGCGTTGTCGTTGCTCATAATAACTGCTGGATGCTACATCAAATACGTCACAGACCGTCTCAATGGCTTCCTGCTCTCCCAATTGGTCTATTAATGCGTACGTTCGAGTTCGTCCGACATCAAGAGAGCAGTAGCCTTTTTTAGTATGCGCTTTTCAGTTTCAAGTCGCTTGATGCGAGCTTCCAGCTCCTGGATCCTTTGCTGTTCAGGGGTTAACGCTTTGGACTTAGGCGTATTGCCCTGATGCTCTCCCTGCAATTGCTTTATCCACCGACGAATGGCAGTTTCACCAACATCCAGGGCCCTTGAGGCTTCAGGTATTGAGTAACCTTCCTCGATGACCAGGTTTGCAGCTTCCAGTTTGAACTCTGTTGAAAACGAACGACGTTGTTTTTTCATTAAACACCTCTTCTAAGGTGGTAACTTTACCACCTAAATTGGTGTCCGGGTTCATTAGACCACTACAACATGTCAATACCCTTGCTACGGCCTCTTCGTGGTCTTTAGTTTTAAACTCCGTATCCCGCAAGGGCATCATGCCACGCTCTTGGAAGTAGACGTAATAAATGGGAGCCCTCGGGTGCCTGATACAGTACCAGCCATCAAACATATGCCTATCAAAATAAAGCCAAAAAACGTTGTTTGAGGAACACGTAATTTTCTTTACCACACTTAAATTGAGTTTTAGAAAGTCGGCAAAATCTCCCTCGCTATGCAGGTCGTGATTGCGGACTAGCTCATTCAGGTAGCCTTTTAATTGATCTTCATCCATCTCGAAATTCTAACGCCTCATTCAGAGGCAACAAAATAGCTGGTCAAAATAAGCCACGCAGGAGCAAAAACCAACTGTTATTTGTCCGTTTAAGCAACTTGTATGGATAATAACTCATGTAAATCATCCTGATTTTAATCAGTGTGAGGTAAAGTGAGACCCAGGCTTTAGCAGCAACTAAAGCTTTCTTTTGTGGTAGTTCGATTAAGCGATGGCTCCTCAGTTGAGAGACCGATAACAAGAAAGAACACCACAAAGGACTCCAAGCAAAACACTCGAATAGTCTACTGGGTCTCAACCCGCATTATGCAAGCAAGAGTTAGCTTATTATGAATACAAAAACAAAGCAAAACGTTAACGTCGGTGTCGATACGGGTAAGTTTCAGCTGGATATTTATATCCGCCTACTCGACATATATTTCACCGTCAATAATGATGAAAAAGGCATTAAAGAAGCCGTTAAAACAATCAAGAAATATTCACCCGACCGTATCGTTATAGAGGCCACTGGTCGCCTTGAAATGCCTTTTATTATGGCATGTGCTAACGCTAATTTACCTTTTGTTCTCGCGAATCCTATCCACGTAAAACGCTTTGCTGGAGCACTCGGTCAACGCGCTAAAACTGATAAGCTTGATGCACAATTAATTGCGCATTATGGTGAAGCCATTCAACCCAATTTCTCCCAGCTAAAGCCAGAAACGATGCAGGTTATGAGTGATTTAGTTGCAAGAAGAAATCAATTGCTGGTCATGCAAACGATGGAAAAGAACCGTCTTCAAATTCTGCCGAAAGAACTCGCTATGACCATCAAACCTATATTGACGGCCTTCAAAAATCAGATTGACAAAATAGAAAGTAAAATCGTTAAACTCATTGAGTCGTGTCCAGACTATCAAGCGAAAAACGATATCTTACAGAGTATGAAAGGCATTGGAAAAATAGCCTCAGCTTCCATCATCAGTAACCTGCCTGAATTGGGATACATGACCAACAAACAAGCTTCAGCGTTAGTCGGTGTGGCACCCATGAATCGAGAAAGTGACCGCTACAAAGGCCTACGAAAAATCCAAGGGGGGAGGCATCAGGTCCGCACAGTTTTATACATGGCCATGATGTCAGCAATACAAAGTAACCCCGTATTTAAGGAAACGTATCAACGATTAATTGCGGCGGGTAAGCCTAAAAAAGTGGCTATAATCGCCTGTATCAGAAAGATGGTCGTTATCTTAAACTCGATGTTGCGAGAGGGTGTGATGTGGGAAGCGCCAAAGGCTATAAAATAACTATTGACGCCATAGTCTCTTGTTAGCTTCAAAAATTATCCCACGTTTTTCTGCTTTTGAAGTAGCGATCTTCATTATAAAAAGTAGCGAAAATTTCTGAGAAATGAGGAATATCCTCATTCCCACCGTTTACCATAGCAAGCATTTGTAACTCCCACAAAATCACGACCCAATAACGAATAATTTGCAATATATAAAGTTGCCTGTAAGGTAATACCGCTTCTTCTAACCCACTTCTAAAACTAGCTTCCAGAACAGAATCAATATGCGTTCCGGTCTCAGATGTATGGTTGACGGATGTAAATCTAGCGGTTAGTGCCTCAAAAACTCGAGCATTGTGACTGATGCGGTCTTTCTTTTTAGATGACACTCTCTCATCGAAAAGCGGTAAATCTACCTTCTCAAACCATGCTGCGATAGGGTCGCCTTGCTGTTTAGCATTGACTAAAATATTAATATTAGAATATCTATCGCCTTTCGCAAAAGTGGACAATATTGAAATAATATTTAAACGAATTGGGTCATCAAATTTATTCATCCAATTCAAATTCAGGTTTCTCTTTTTTATTACCTCTTGGCTTTTTTGATATAACAATTCTAAATCATGACCAATGTTATTTTTTAAGAACTTAAAGTCTGGAAATTTTGAATTATTATCCAAATAATAATCGAGCATAAGACAAAGCTTCCCAATCCGCTCCAACCCAGTAGATAGACTTGTAAATGCTTGGAAATACAATCCTTTCTTTGCATAATTCCCTTGTCTAATTTGAGTTGCTCCAGCACCTAAGATATCGCTGGTAAATTGAGCTTCATTAATTAAAGCTCTAAATGTTGAACTGTACAAAGATTGTTCCTTTTGAAGCTAACACTTGCAGCAGGGGCGCGACGTAAGGAGCGTCCCTTGCCTGCACTTGTTATGGCTTGATGTAGTCGTAGAAGTGATTAGGGTCCACATTTATCTTTAGTGGTTCATCCGGGGCATCGTTTAGGTATTTATTCGTAAATATCGCAATTCTCCATTCATCTTGGTCTATGAATGGCTCAACGGGGTCCTTTCTCAGGACGTCAGTATTAATCGATTTGACGTGGACCGATGGAGACCCGCTCAGCTCTATCGCGGAACCGTGAGGATCGTAGGACATTGTTAAGGCCGTCCGTTGATACGCTACCTGTCCATATCTATACCCTTTAACTGTAACTTGCTTAGAAACTTGATAAACGATATCTGCCGCGAGGTCTGCGATACAACGAATACCAAGCGTATAACCACCGAACTCCTTACGTGTTGCTTCAGTGATGCTTGTTCCATGCATTGACATAAGATAATGGAGGACAATTTCTTGCCCTACTGAACCCGGCCCTTCCATTGTAATTGCCTGCGCCGATTCAGGAGCAAAGCGAAGAGGAAAAAGCGCAGAAGTTCCATTGACCCCTTCTGAACGATCTTGCCTAGCGATATCTTCGATTTGTCTGTAGTACCGACTAGACCGCAACCAGACAGACCCTGAAGAAATAGTTGCTTCGTACACATCTTTGCAACAGGTCCTGAAAATTACAGGCCGGTCCAATTTCGTTTTGATCGTCGGGTCACTCATATGTTTCCTGTAGGCCATAACGCCCTAATTTGGTGGCACAAACACGTGGGCTATACTGCGAAGCAGCCCGCGTGTTTGTGTCCCCAACATTTGATTGTTATGCATAGCCAAACTCTAAAAGAGCCATAAATGCTAACAGTGAAACAACACTACCGACCAAGTAAATCCTGGCTTGCTTGTAGCTGTGAGGGTTCTCTGTTTTGTTTAACATTTTGGCCAAACCTGATACAAACGTCTGCCCGCTGGCAGTAGATATTTTCCTTTCTAAAACAACCATACCCAAATTGATACCAAAAAACATAAACAAAATTAAAACAATAAGCGTTGAGATAATCGTTGCTGTACTTTCAATATTTACCAAGCCGAGTCCTTTCTATGCATAACGCTTTAGTTAACGGGCAAAAGCCGCGCTGTTAGGGCGAAGCCCTGTGGGTTTTGTCCGAGTGTGCGAAGCACACGTTCGTTGAACTTTTTATTAGGCATTTGATGACATTAAACTATCAGCTACTACATTTTTGACCAAGTGCTCTTTGTAACTTTTGAGTAGTAGGCTCCGTTCATTATCTGTCTTTTGCTGCACGCCATGAGCTACAAAAGGTGGCAAGACCTCCCAACCCATGAATCCAAATATATCTTGATATAATCCTTGGATTTTATTTTGGTAATACTCCAGCTCTTCTTT
>NZ_JAESDK010000005.1 GCF_019249245.1 Alteromonas lipotrueiana
CAAATTCGCCACTCGCTGCGCTACGTGAACTGGAAGCAGCGTAAGATTATCGCGACGGACTTAAAGCTGATTTATGGCGCGCAAACTGGGAACGTTTATGCGTATTCTTCGATTATCCGACCGAGATACGCAAGGCCATTTACACCACCAATGCGATTGAGTCTCTGAACGCGTCACTGCGAAAAATCACCAAGACCCGCCGGTCGTTCCCGAATGACGAAGCCGTCATGAAGGTGCTGTACTTAGCCTTGCATCAGGCTTCGAAAAAGTGGACGATGCCCATACGCAACTGGAAACCGGCCATGGCGCAATTCGAGATCATGTACCAAGATCGGATTTAACAGTGCAATCAGCCATTTACACAAAATATTTTACAGTCTCAATTTGCCCCCTGAGCCATGACAGCAAAAAACGTTATGACCGACACGAGTGAATGTGGGCCTTTCGTTACGAAAACGTGTGCTCTAAACATATATCATTTCACTAATCTGACTAATCTGACTAATCTGTCAGTGAATTTTATCAAGGTTTTTATTAATAATTATATAATTCAATTATTTAATTATATGGCATTAAATCTGCCTCGTAGTCTTCCCGGACATATGGAAATCTCACTTAGATGAAGATATTAATAGTTCTACTGTGCTTAGCAATTGCACATAAATCATTTGCATTGGAAGGAGAGCAAAGCAATCCACTTCGTGACACCGAAGTTAGTAAGCTAATGCGCGAAAGAGATATCCCAGGCTTAGCGATTGCAAAAATAAACAATGCAACACTATCCTTTATGGGGGTTTATGGGTATGCAGATGTAGCCAATAATATTAAAGTGACGAAAGAAACTATGTTTAATGTTGCCTCGATAAGCAAACCTATTATGGGGGTAACGTTACTTCAATTGGTCGATAAAAAGCTTCTGTCCTTAGATGCAAACATAAACGATTATCTACCTTTTAAAATAGACAACCCCTACTTTACTGATGGAGCTATTTCGTTGCGTAATTTGGCTACTCATACTTCCAGTATTGCTGACTATTATCAACCAGACAGCTTTTCCAAAAACAACGATTCTCCAATTTCTCTGGAACAGCATGTGAAGTCTTTACTGGTTAAAGGTGGCAGCAATTACCAAAGTGAAAAATACTATCTCAATCACACGCCTGGGGAAGAAAGGAAATATAGCAATCTGGCGGCTGGAGTTGCCGGGCTTCTTATTGAGAGCGTCATAGGAGTACCTTTATTCGACTACAGCGAACAGACATTATTCCAGTCGTTGAAAATGAATGATACGGCATGGCTCTTAAATGGACTGGATTTTCGTAAGCTAGCTACCCCATATAGCATTTCAGATACACAGAAGTTTCTTCCTCATGCGCATATCGGTAACCCCCAGTATCCCGACGGAGGTGTTAGGAGTAGCATTCAAGATTTAACAAAATTGATGATAGGAATTTTAAAAAATAAAGACACTGATGGAAATAAGTTACTGTCTAACTCTAGTTACGCCGAAATGCTAACTCTTCAACTCCCACCAGATATATCAAAAAGCCAACGTTTTTTCTGGATCGACAATAAGATGGGTTTAACTGGTCATATGGGTTCAGATATTGGTACTTTTTGCGCTTTTTATTTCGATCCAACTTCTCGAGACGGAATAATTATATTAATGAATGTGGATATGAACGATGACTCAATCCAAGCGATGCAGACATTGGCGCAATATCTGATGTCTTATAAATAGTATATAAGTCCGCTTTTGCAATTTGCACTTAATAGTAGCACAAAGGCAGCAATTAGCAGACGTAGATGATATTGCCCACTTCATCCTTAATTGGGCATAAATTTTCGATAACGGGCAATAACGCATAGACTTAAACTGGAGCAAAGCGACTGAGCCTACGTCTATTTGTCCCAGCCCGCTTGCGGGCAGCTAAAATGGTTTGTTATGCCATTTTACTAAGGTTGTAACAACCGCATCTTCCATGAGGAACCGTCCCTTAAATACTGTTCTCTAATATGTACTCGATTGGCTCTAAATTTAAGTATTTCTATTGAATTTGGTACAACAGAATAACCACCCCATGAGCTCGGGCGAGCAATTGATGTTGGTGAAGCAAAGAGCGCAGAAGAGTATTGGTTTTCCATTGAAACTGTAGAATTCCAGACTTCGCTTTGTTTAAAACAAGTAGTAGCGACATGCGCCTCTTTGGAACGAGTAAACCAAAATTTGTCTGCTCGATCGTTAGAAATAGTTACCGCCTTTCCAACAACACGAACTTGATAGCCAATGTGATCCCACCAAGCAAGTAACGAAATTTTGGGGTTTTGCGAGAGCTGATTTCCTTTTTCTGAGTTGTAAGAAGTGCAAAAAGTAAAGCCGCACTGATCGATTTCCTTGAGGTCAACGAAGCGAGATTGGGGAAAGCCTGCAGAATCGATGGTTGAAACACACACTGCACTTTTTTGAGTAAGGGGAGAATTAGTTTTTGCATTTTCCCAAATTTTTTTAATTTTATTTGCTAGCTGTTCATCCATGTGAATTCTCCGAAGGCCTACTTTTAAATAAGGGGCAAAAACGCTGTGCTAAGCTTACAGCGACACTGTGTTTTTGTCCCGGTCCGCCCCATGCGCGTTTTAATTTTTTTGTTATGCACCGCTACCTTATATGCACAACATCGGTAATTTTGTTTAATTTAATATCATACTGCATTGTTAAACAATATCTTGCTAAACAACCACGGATTGAAACGTCGCTGCCCTTATGGTCACTAGAGAAAATGGAAATTTCACAATGTGACTTTTTGCACCTTGTTTTTATGGAAAACTCAGATTCATGATAGTTTTTTGACAACAACCACTGTTTCGCTGCTGCGCTCGCTTTGTTTGAAATAGTTAAATCTTCTGCGAAAAATTTCTGGAAGCAGCTGAGAAAAATGATTACATTAAAAATTTGGAAATGCTTTAATTTCATTATGATGTATAACAACTTATTATGAAGACTTCATTGTAACAACGCTGCATTGTCATTTTACAAACGCCTCATAGTTCATTTTTATCAATAGCTTACCCCTTTTTTGTTGATTATTTCTACTGTTTTTTACGCTGTTACAATGTATGCATAGTAACAGCCTGTGCCTATCTACCTCTAAGTACTAAATTTTCTGATCTGTAGGCCACTTGTCTCTTTTGTATGAATCGGTTTACTGAACATTTTCAGTCACCACACTTAATAGCAAAGGAGTCATAAATGGCTAATTCACTATTTTAGAAAACATTCGGTATGTCATGCGAACGAAGCACTATTCAATACAAACGGAGAAAACCTAGCTGCTATGGATAAAACGATTCATTCTATTTAATCAAAAGCGTCATCCTAAAGACTTGGACGAGCAAGAGGTAACGCATCTACTCACTCATCTAGCGGTAAATCGAGAAGTCACATCATCCACACAGAACTTAGCGGTTTTCCCCATTGTATTTATGTACAAATATGTTGTTTGAAAGAGAATTAACGCTTCTTCTAGATGCAGTGAGGACAAGAGCACCTGCCAGAGTCCCTACTGTACTTTCGCACTAAGAAGCGCTGTGTAGTGGCATAGCGAATTACGGATATTGATTAACCACTACAATAGTTGCCCTGAGACATTAAGTGTAAAACTCAAAGCGATACCTTTTTGCCCTCATTCATGATCACCAATGGCAAAGAGGTATTTACTTTCTTATGCATTTTTAATAACCGCTTAAGCGGTGAATGAGAGGAATGATCACCCATCTGCCAGCTTGCATTTCCGTAGCCCCACGGGATCATAACTTTGCAGTCCAGATCTTTTGCAGCAACTAGCGCGTCTTCAGGCGTAGTATGCACATAGCGATACCAGTTAGCGTATTCGCTGTGATAATAAGACGCTATAGGTAACAAACAGACATCAATACTGCCATAGCGTTGTCTGATTGTTTTAAAATGCGCTGAGTAACCCGTATCGCCGGCGAAAAATAGCTTTTGTCCTTCATACTCTATTATCCAGCCTCCCCATAACGCTTTTTCATTATCATCATAAACTAAGGGGATCCAGTAACGGCTGTTGAAATGATGTGCAGGAACCGCCCTGACAGTAACGGAACCCAACTGATACTTACTGAACCAGCTCATTTCTTTAACGCTAAGCCCTTGCTGAGGCAGATAATCTGCTGTGTCCTGTTGCACAAAATATACTGGCTTACTGCCTAGCTTTTTGATGTCTGCCTTATTAAAATGATCATAGTGCAAATGTGAATACAACACCGCATCTACATCTGACTTTGCTGAGTCAGGCCAGTCTGGCAAATTTCGTGTCATCCCGCCATTTAATGCATGAAGCCAATTAATAGGCCAGTCAAACTGACCACTGACAGGGTCAAACAGCAGTGTAGTGTTATCAGGTAAGGTAACCATAAAGCTTGCATGGCCCAGCCAGGTTACATCAAAGCCTGATTTGCGTTTCGGTATCTGATTTACCCCGCTGAAAAGACACTCACCATTGTCTTTATTACATTTGAGTTGTTCAAAATTGGGGTAACAGTTTTTATCGCAGGTGACAGGATAGTCCTTTTCACCTGAAAACATATTGTGATATCTACCGTCACTTGCCCGGTTAACCGGACCGGACTCATGGGTTATTCTTACCACTGAATTTGAAGTAGCAAGGATGCCGCATCCTTTAAGTGAGAGAATCATCGCTAAGGTAAAAATTAAACGGGACATAAAAGCCATCGTCGTGGCATCTCCTTGCCTGGTTCGCTTTATTCGTGAGCAGTATAAGAGCTTGCGTAATCCCGTTACCAGCGCGTTCTTGTTACAACAAGTTACAAGTGTCACTACCACGTAGTAGCAAACACCCGTAGATTAGAGAAAGTAAAAAATTTCACTTTTTAAGAAATGAAAACGATGTTCCGCCTATGCAGGCAGGTGATTTGCACTGGTGACTAAATCAGAGTTTTCAAACCTTTGCTGAACGAGCAGGCGCAAGTTCGTTAATGAGGTTAAGCATGCTCTCTATCGATGCTTTTAATTTATTTGTCATTTTTTAATCTCATGTACCATCATTAGTCAGCGCTTCCCGGGCCTCGCAAAATCTTTTTTCAGCACCCTCTTGTAACAGTGTGACAACGTTCTTCATAACGTTTCACAGGACTTGTTTTGCATTTTGCTGCTGGTAACCGGCCCCGCCCCATCCCCGATTGGACTAGAGCGTTGAATAACGGCTGTTCAGTCACTTGACGAAAAGTGGCTGATGAACCAGTCGTGCTGGTGGGTGCCATTAATATTATGGGCGACAATAGCGGTATCGAACACATCAACCGCTTTTGTAGGTTGGGCCAAAGCGCACGATATTAACATTGACTATATTTTACACGGCTTCCCTTACCAGAATATTTATGCTGAACGATTTAACCGCACTTACCGAAACGACCTCCCAGACTGTTACCCCTTCAGTGACCTGAATGAAGTGCAGCAAATTACTGAAGATTGGATAGAGATGTATCACCACGAACGACCGCATAACGCGCTCAGGGCTATGACGCCTGCTGAGTATAGAAACGCTGTCTGAATATTCTACGAAAAAGCGGTGTTATTAAGGGGGTATTTACTGACGATGCACTGTTTCTGCTGTCTTTTATTCGTTCTGAAAAAGTTCTCCAAACAGCTCTTTAACCTTTATTTTGGCTAGCTTCAGCGCATTTATTCCTTGGGGCGTACAGTGATAGTATTTTCTTATCTTACCTTCCACCAAAGCGGACTCACTCGTCAGGTATCCACTTTTTTCCATCTTGTGTAGCATCGGGTATAGCGTTCCAGGACTCAGTGAATAGCCATGGTGGCGCAACTCTTGAATCATTCCTGCTCCATACACCTGCTCTTTAGAGCAATGGTAAAGAATGTGTAGCCGAATCAAGCCTACATATAAATCTTTATCTTGCACGTGAACTCTCTTAGACTATGTATATCGAATTTCGATATCGCAATACGATACCTGATTACTTTTTAGTGCGACGGAAAGGATTATGACACAAAAGTTAAAAAGAGAAACTGGTCTGGGTGGTGCGCTGATCATCGGCTTAGGTTCAATTTTGGGTACAGGTGCTTATGTCAGTATTGGGTTAAGTGCGTCAATCGCCAACGAAATGTTAGTGCTGGCTATTTTCATTGCATCGGTGACCGCACTGTGCAATGGGCTGTCTTCGGCGCAATTGGCTTCGGCCCATCCGGTAAGTGGGGGGACTTACGAGTATGGATATCAATTTTTAAACCCGTCATGCGGTATGTTGGCCGGCGTCTTATTTCTGATTGCAAAAAGCGCGTCCGCGGCTACTGCTGCATTGGGTATCGCCTGGTATGCCAGCGACAAACTGGGTGTGGGTGGGTCATCAGTCAATGCTATTGCTATAGGGTTGTTGTTGCTATTTACGATATTTGTGCTGGCTGGAGTAAGACGAACAAACTGGCTAAATGTGGTCCTGGTCGCTATCAGTTTACTCGGGCTTGCTGTGTTTGTCGGCCTGGCCTTTTCTCAGCAACCTGCTGCTTATGCTGCTAATGATGTCTCGACGAGCTCATCATCGTTGCTGTATGCCTCTGCGCTTATGTTTGTTGCTTTCACGGGTTATGGTCGAATTGCAACAATGGGGGAAGAAATAAAAAAACCTCGCAGAAATATCTCGCGTGCAGTGGTGATCACCTTGGCAGTAATCACTATTATTTATCTGGCCGTGGGTATGGCAATTTTGCATGTCAGCAATCCGGAAGCGTTATCTCGCAGTGATTTCAATATCGCGAGGCTGCTTGACGATAACCCTTTTCAGGTAGTTATTGTGGTGGGAGGCATGACAGCCATGTGTGGCGTAGTAATTAATCTGATATTGGGCGTTTCCCGCGTTTTTATGGCGATGGGACGCCGGGGAGATTTACCCGAACAGCTGTCGGTGCTTGACGAGGCGGGTAACTCTGCACCTACTGCCACCTGGGTCACTTTTTTATTGATGTCATTGATTGTTATGGTTGGCAGTATCCAGTTAACCTGGGCCTTCAGCGCCTTCACGGTTCTGATCTACTATGGGTTAACCAACCTTGCCGCATTACGTGTACCGCATAAAGACCGATTCATACCTAAGTTTGTGTCTGTTATTGGGCTACTAAGTTGTATCAGTCTGGCCGCATTCATTCCGTTGAACGTTGTGATAAGCGCAAGCGTAACCGCAGCGGTATTGATAGGTTTATCTTATCTATGCCGTAATTGGAGAAATAATGAGAGATAGTAGCGCGGTTAATTTTTGGCTTAATGCGGGCACAGGAAATTAGACGTTCTTGTTCACAATACTGTTTTTTTGGCGTGTCTTTTTTGAAGGGTTTCAAAGGCTCATTTTTCAAAGATTCCTGGAGCGGGAAGATTTGTAAGAATTGGGATACCTCATTGTGAGCTGTCCGGCCAGCCAGTAGACCATGGACACCCACAACGTAAACAAAATACTGAGTAATATTGTTCTTGCCAGCGTGTGCGTATCATCTTTGGTGGTTTCGTCATAGCCAGCAAACAAAATGCGCGCTATTCTTTTGTCTGCCAAAGTTGCTAAAGCAATTATTATGAAGCCATTTAAATTACTGATTTTAATTATTTTATCGCCCTTACTTTTGTCTTGCCAGAATGATGAAGTTCGTTTATCGGCAACCCAGAGATGGCAAATAACTGAGGGCTTTATTGTTGATGGAAAATTATCGGCCAATGGGGAGTTTACGTCCTTGTTATTGGCCGATAACAGTCTTGAGCTTTGGAATAACAAAGTCCGGAAAAAAGTTTCAGCTTGGCGGCCAGACCAGTTAGTACCAGAAACAATATTTATTGACCTTTCAGACTCAGCAGAATTTATCTTGTCTGCGAATCATAATTCGGTTCAGATTTGGCACACGGATAAAGAACAGTCTTTGGGTAGTGTCAATTTTTCAAAGCACCTGGGTGATGCCAGAATCACCCAAATCCGTTTTGGAGCCTCACCTTATCAGTTTTTAATTGGCACCAGCAGCGGTGATGTGATTTTTGCTGACAGCCTTAACGATAGCTACCGAGTCAACCGGCGTCACACAAGCGATGTAGTTCAGCTCAAACTGTCCAAAAACAAACGCACGCTTTTTAGTGGTGGCAACGATGGTCTGGTGGTTAAGTGGGATTTGATTGATTACCAGCCCGTTGTCACAAAAATCTTACCATTTCGAATCGTCAGTCTTGCCATTGGTAGTGATAATCAAATATTTATTTCCGATGCCCTGAAAGATCATATTCTGTGGGATAGCTCGCAGGACTCGGTGGTTGGACGAATCACGCACTGGCAGCGCTTTAAATGGTTTCGCCACGCCATTTTTGCCCCCCACCAGCGTTGGTTAGTTACTTCCTCTCCTAAAACCGAGATGCATCTTTGGAACATAGACGATATGACGATGCGAGGATCCTGGCGTGTAGAATCACAAACTTTAGGCTCTTCGGTAGCAGATATCAAAATGATTGGAACTGAACACCTGCGCACGCTAAGCACCGATGGGGTGCTACAAGACTGGAATCTTAGTTCTTTTGCTTTAAAACCGACTTAAAAACACGGTGAGCGTCATCTCATACCCACATTATTTAGCGGTTTCGTTACCGCGCTGTGCATCTGCTTTTTTTGTATTTAACCGCTGCAAATCGATCATGGGTAAAAATTGAGTCAGTCAGCGGGCAAAAACCTTGAAAAAGCAGGTGACGTAAAGCTGGAATGAGTACAAAGCTAGATCCGGGTCTCATCGTCAGCAGGTTTTTTGTACTATAACCCCACAGCCACCCATGGGTTATTAGGTAAACAGCCCCCGGAAAGCCGCCTTGCCTGCGCTGTTCTTTCTAATAGCGGCTTGTATTAATTCTCGATATCTACGCGAATAATACGATTTGTCGCGCTTTGGTGAATCAGCAATGCGCCATCAGAGGTTGGCCGCATATGGCGTAGAATACCAGCGTAAAAATCTCCGGAAGGAATGGCCCAGCTTTGAAAACGTTCGGTGGTGGGATCAAACCGGACTAATGCGTCAGGGCGCATACCCGACTCGTTGTACCATACAATACCGTTAAGTACCGCAATCGCATAAGGATGTGAATCAGGACCGCTTGGCGAGGGCCACTCTTTTATCTCTTTGGTTTGGGGATTGTAGCGACCTAATTTGCCTAGGCCTGAGTTTACGTACCAAATCATTCCATCAGAGGCTATGTCTAACCGTCTGACCGTGGTGTCTTCCCCTGGCAGTCTGACCTCTGATAATTCAAAGGTTTCGGCGTTCACCGACACCAGACAATTGCTTCCATTACAGGCTACCCACAGGTTTCCTGAAGAATCGACTTTAATGCCATAGGGTCTGGCGTTGGGGGTGGGCATGTCTTTAAGCTGCACCTCGCCCGTGGCGGGGTCTAATCTTCCAATATAATTGGAGTGCTGAAGGGTGAACCACAAAATGCCATTGTTATCAAACACACCGGTGTGCGGGTCCCTGGCGTCGTCATTTGGCATGGGATAAACCTTGATCTTCCCGGTGTTGGGGTTAAGCCGGCCTACACTGGCATTTTTGTTTCCCATGTACCAGATCATACCATTTTTGTCGGCACTGACAGAATGTGGCATGGCTCCGGCAGGCAACGGGTATTCTTGCATCTTGCCGGTATCAGGTTCGATACTACCGACGAGGTTTCCCCATTGACCCGCCCACCAGATTTTACCATCGGGGGCTTCAACCGGATCTCTTGAACGCTGGCCCAGCGTAGGCACTACCCACTCTTTAAAACGAATATCGACATCGCCGCTGATTAACGTGGGAAAACGGTCTTTATTCGGCGGAAAATGCTCAGCTAAATAAGTCACTAACCGCCGCTGAAGGGGTTTATTTGCCGATAAATCAACCATGGTACCGGTCAGGGCTGCCCAGTCTTTCTTGCTGTAACCCAGGCTGGCGTGAATACGGTTGGGGGTATGGCACGAGGAACATAGTCCCTCTACCAGCTCTTTGCCATCACCGGCAGGCAATTCTTTTGCCTGCGCATCGCCCGAAACACCAACAAGTGTCAGGCCCAGCAGTAGCAGGCACGTATTTACGCAATTAAACATAAATCACCTTTAATAATTGATATTCACGCTTATGGGCAAGGGCAACTATAAGGCATTTGTTAAACGATGAGTAGAATATTGGGTAAAAAGTAGCCATAGAATTAACGCCCCGGTTGATTGGCACGGTGAAAAACCGGAGGTGAATTTAGCCAAACAAACCTTTCGGGGCAAAGAGCTGAAAAATTCGCCGCTAAGCTAACTGTGTCTATATCATTAACACAGAACACGTGAAGGGCCTGCGCGTTAGTTGTTTCCCCCTATTTATTTAAAATAGCCTGAATATGTTCAACCACCTGCTCACATTTTTTCAAATCTATACCTTCAGGATGAGGGGCGGCAAACGTGCCAGCATCATTGTCAAAATACTGGCCTGAATGCTTTTCAAAGCCCTCTTCTAAGGCTATACGCACTAAAATATCCGCGCCGATATTTATATCATTGCCATCTATCCCAAAACCGTCTTTCACCATTTTGCTGGCTAATAAAGAGCCGGGATTAACCGCGATAATTGTTGGTCCGCTATTTTTATAGTGTTCAGCCAGGCTGCGGGTCCACATGGTTATGGCTAGTTTACTCTGGGAATAAGCCTCCATGTCTGTAAGTCTGACCTTACCCGCTAAAGCCTGTAAATTTACCGCAGACTGAGCCGCAGAAGAAAGATTGATAACCCGGCCTGATTTACCAAGCACAGGGGCGAGTTGTCGGGTTAAAACAAACGGGGCAATGGTGTTAACACAAAACCGGATATCCAGCCCGCCCTGAGTAATTGTTTCCGAGGCTTTAAAAATACCCGCGTTGTTAATAAGCACGTCAATGTGTTTGTGCTCTGCGGCTACTTTTTCTGCCAATGCGTTGATGTCGGCTAACTCAGATAAATCAGCAAGGTAGGTTTGAACGCTGCCTGCGTCTGAGAAAGAGGATAATTGTGCTTCAACCTCTTTTAATTTCTGAGTACTGCGTCCATGCAATAAAAGATGATGATGCTCAGAGGCTAGTTTTGTTGCGGTGGCCAGACCGATACCATCGGTTGCCCCTGTAATTAATATAGTTTTTTGCATAATGCCTCCTCTTTAACGCTTGATATGAAAACTGAATAAAGCAAAAGCGCTGCGCGTTTTAAAGCGCAGCTTCAGCAAGTTTTCGCCATTTTTCGCACTGTCCGGCGACAATTCGATCCGCAAGCCCGCGTATCGGTTATGGCTAGGCGGTGCTGCTAAATCTCGACCACAACCTTGCCCATTGCTTGTCCGCTTGCCAAACGGGCGTGAGCCTGGCTAATCTGCGCTAATGAAAAGCGCTGCTCCTCAAGAACAGGCTGTAAACCGCCCTGCTCAACAATCTTAGTTAATTCACTTAAGATATGGCCGTGTTGTGCTCGCATGGTATTGTGAATCATCGGAATCAACATAAAGACCACATGCAAAGACAGACCTTTAAAGTGCAACGGTGTCAGGTCTAATTCAAGCATAGAGATAGTTGATGCGATTTGTCCGTTAAGTGCAGCGGCTTCAAATGAATTTTTCAGGTTTTCTCCGCCCACAGTGTCAAAAACAATATCAAAACCTTTACCATCGGTATGGCTGGCGACGTAATCGGCAACTTTCTCGGTTTTATAATTAATGCCTTTTGCGCCCAGTTTTTCTATCAAAGCGAGTTGCTTGTCGCCCCCGCCTGTGGAGCAAACTTCGGCGCCAAAGTATTTGGCAAGTTGCAACGCCACGTGACCCACCCCGCCAGAACCACCGTGAACCAATACTTTTTTGGCGCTGGCCGCGCCTTGCTGAATGCCGGCGCGCATTAGCCCTTCATAAGCAGTGATAGCAACCAAAGGTAGTGCCGCCGCTTCTGGCATTGATAAGTTTGCAGGCTTTTTGGCGATTAAATTAATATCGGCCACCATGAACTCAGCTAAGGTACCCTGAAGATCGCCCAGACCGCCGGCACACCCGTACACTTCATCGCCTTTTGCAAAACCAGTTACACCTTCGCCGACTTCTTCTACCGTACCCGCAAAGTCCATTCCTAAAACGGCAGGCAATGCCGGGGCAAAAGGTAAATCGTTGCCCATCTCCCGGATCATGGTATCCACCGTGTTAACACTGGTTGCTGCAACCTTTATTAACACGTGTCCCGCTTTTAGTTCGGGTATGGCGATATCAGCGGCTTCAAACACATCTTCATCACCAAATTTTTTTACTACCATTGCTTTCATCATTGCTGTTCTCCGTTAGTTGACGAAGAAAAGTATATTCCCTATTAATTAAATTTATAATAGAGCAAAATAAACAATCACTTTATAGATTTTATTGATAATTATGAATATTGACCATCTCAGATTATTTATCAGAATTTCCAGTACGCACAATATCAGTATGGCCGGGCAGGAAATGGGCGTTTCGCCCGCCGTGGCGAGCGCGTATATCAATAAACTCGAAGAAGGACTTGGAGTCAGGTTGTTACATCGCACGACCCGCAAAGTCTCGCTTACCGAAGAAGGAATAAGCTTTTTGCCTCATGCCGAAGATGTGCTGGCAAGTATGGAGGCCGCCCGGGCTTCGGTAGGCGCAGGAATAACTTCGCCAAGAGGCACCTTACGAGTGGCCGCCCCAGCTTCATTCGGGCGAATGCATTTGCTGCCGGCACTCAACGATTTCTTTGAACGTTATCCCGACTTAACGATAGATTTAATGCTTTCCGATACCATCATTGATTTGGTTGAGGGCGGGTTTGATATTGCTATTCGCAACTCTGAACTTAAAGACTCAAGTCTGGTGGCCCGTAAGCTGGCTGAAGACAGTCGTATTTTGTGTGCGTCGCCAGATTATTTAGCCAACTATGGACACCCACGCTCGCCAGATGATTTGAACTTTCATCAATGTATCTCTCTTATAGGGCTGGATAATTGGCAATTTAACACTTCAAAAGGGATTACCAGCATCAAGGTGCGGGGACGGTTTCGTACTGACAACGGTGAGGCGGTACGAGATGCCTGTATAAATGGGCTGGGGATCACCATTAACTCTCGGTGGAGTGCATTTCAGGCGCTGAAAGACGGAAAGTTGGTTCAGCTGTTAAAGGACTACCCACTGGTATCGAACACTGCTATTTGGGCGGTATACCCCAGTTCACGACAACTAGCGCCTAAAGTCCGGGCTTTTATAGATTATTTTTCAGAAAAATTTGGGGATGAGTCGTATTGGCACTAATCGCCCTTGGCACTATGCACCCACTCGCCGGCGATATAAAACCTAGGTACTACTTTCCTATGCAAAGACGGCATCCTTCCCTCAAGAAGCAACATAAAAGTTATTTGCATTGAGCCGTAGCGAGACACTTTCAATCTACCAGGCGGCGTTACAGGCAAGGTTTTGCTTGGGCTGAGCCCCGCACCAGCTTTTTGCGATTAAAATCCCGGTTAAATCACTTAGCTCCCTTTGTATAGGCGATGATATTTTGGAACGTCGCCCGTGCGTCAGTGCGATTTCGATACCCATGTTTTGTCTTTGCATCAAACTTCACACACTGCCCTTTTTCGAGCGGGTGCCACTGGCCGTCTGAAAGATACTCCATGACTCCTGACGTCACTATGATGTGTTCAATAACCCCGGGGTTGTGAGGCTGTGATACGTGTTCATGGTGAGGCGTGAGCGTTATCGAGAAAACTTCAATATTGGTTGCTTTATCATAGGCAAAGACAGTACTGATAAAAAGTCCTTTGTCATAAGATTCCTGCTCAGGTTGTGTCTGTATTTCACCGTCGATTGCCGCACCTAAAAAATAGCTCAGCGGGTACTCAAAGCCATTTGCAATGGCCCAAAGTTTCGCGATAGTAGGACTTGATTCCCCCCTTTCTATTTGTCCGAGCATGGCTTTAGAAACGCCGGTGAAGTGGCTGGTCTTATCGAGGCTCCAGTTTTTCGCTTTTCTGGCCAGCTTCAGTTGCCCCCCGATACCTTCAGCAATTTGCTTAGCTTTCATTTTTATCGCTCTGTTTATCTTTCAATTGTGCGTTATAACATACAATGTTAAATTGTGCGCTATAACGCACAGGATGTTCAATTATGAATTCGTTTTTGTTATTAGTCAATCGTCTCGTAAGTGCCAGCATTGGCGGCTTGGTGGCGGTCATTGTGGGGTTTGCCAGCTCGGTGGCTTTAATTTATCAGGCCGTAATCACCCTGGGTGGGGATACGCAACTTGCGGCAAGCTGGCTGTTGGCGCTGGGCCTGACCATGGGCGTAACCTCCATCGGCTTATCACTATATTATCGCGTGCCAATATTGATAGCCTGGTCGACCCCTGGTGCGGCCCTACTCCTCGCCGGCACTCAGAACTATACCTTGAATGAAGCGATAGCAGGATTCATGTGCTCTGCCATACTGATTTTTTTATGTGGGATTACCGGTTGGTTCGAGAAGCTCGTAAATAAAATACCCGGTCAATTAGCTTCGGCGATGCTGGCCGGTATCTTATTAAATTTTGGGATTGGTGTTTTTGATGAAATGAATGCACAACCGACCCTGGTTGCGTTCATGCTGTCAACGTATTTTGTGGGCCGGCAGTTAACACCAAAATTTACCATGCTACTGGTTTTACTGGTAAGTATTGTGTCGGCCCGGCTTTTAGGGCTTACTGAAAAACTGGATTACGGCTTCACGATAAGTGAGTTCACTTACATTGCACCTGTGTTTAGCCTGTCTGCAATACTTGGAATTGGTGTGCCTTTGTTTATCGTAACCATGGCTGCGCAGAATCTTCCCGGCATTGCGGTTCTCAAAGCCCACCACTACAAAGCTCCGGTTTCTTCCGTTTTAAGTGTTACCGGCTGTGTCAATTTTGTTGCCGCTCCGTTTGGTAGTTATGCTATTAATTTAGCAGCAATCACAGCTGCTATTTGTATGACAGACGAAGTGAGTAGTAAACCTCAACAACGTTACTGGGCTTCAGTAGCGGGAGGTTTTTTTTATATACTCATGGCCATTTCAGCAGAGTATTTAATGAACATTTTTTCTTCTCTCCCCTCCTCTCTCATATTGGCCCTAGCTGGTATCGCTCTTTTCGCCACCATAACCAACAGCTTCAAACAGTCACTTACTGCCGAAGAGTATTCAGAAGCATCGATCGTAACAGTTCTGGTCACCTCTTCGGATCTATCTTTGTGGGGTGTAAGCTCCGTTTTATGGGGGCTCATGGCTGGTTGTCTACTATTAAGTATTCAAAAATATGGTAAAAATTGCGTTTTTAACATTAAGCGGGAATAGAGAATTTACAATTATGTATGAGTACTCAACTTTGGATTTAGGTGGGTGTCCATGCTTTGACTAGTACCAGCTTTTATGGACACCCACTTTATTTATCAACGATCGTAAGCTGAAGAGCCCGGACTCTGTATAAACTTTCCACCCTGAGGATAAAAACGAGTGACTGTCTGGCCCTGAGGGCTTTGGATTCGGTGGGTGCCCGAGCCTTGGCTTATGTGGCTGTCCATAATTGGATTTAAGTGAGTATCCATGCCTTGACTACTTGGATAAAAACGAGTGACTGTCTGGCCCTGAGGGCTTTGGATTCGGTGGGTGTCCATGTCTTGGCTAAGATGGGTGTCCACACTTGGTTTTAGGTGGGTGTCCATGTCTTGGCTATATTCCGGCCACCTGCTTCCACGAGTTGTGCGCTGCTCACTGTATGCCGCTACCTCGTTTTTCAAACATCTCCTGAAAACAGCTTCCAAGACAGTATCGGCCAATAAAAAACTCTTTCGCATACGTATGTTGATAGCGGTAAGGGCTGGCTTCACTTAGGCTTGGCATTTTGATGCAATAGGTATGACTTAATGACACCCACTTCTATATTAAACAACAAAGTTGCTATCGTTACCGGCGGCGCTAAAGGTCTGGGCCTGACACTGACTGAATCACTACTTGCAGAAGGTATGCAGGTTGCCATCTGTGGTCGTGAGGCCGCTGCGCTTGAAAAAGAAGGCCGACAGCTCATTGCAGACTACCCCAATCAGCTATTCTGGCAGGCATGTGACGTAAGCCAGGCTGAAGAGGTGGATGCCTTCATAGATGCGGTTAAACGGCGTTTTAATAGTATTGATGTGCTGATTAATAATAGCGGTTTTGGTAAACAAACCCTGGTATGGGAAACCAGCGAAACAGACTGGAACGACGTAATGGACACCAATGTGAAAGGGCCTTTTCTATTGGCCAGAAAAGTGGTGCCTGTCATGATAGCGCAACAGTCTGGCTATATCGTTAACATTGCTTCACAGGCGGCGCTCAATGGGTACGCCAATGCTGGGGTTTACTGTGCGTCGAAGTTTGCTATGGTTGGCCTGGCAAAAGCGCTACAAGAAGAGGTTCGGCAATATAATATTCATGTACACTCCTTAAATCCGGCACTCATTCAGTCGCATCGTGGCTCAGACGAAGCGATTGATGAGGGGTTGGTACAAAACGAAGATATTGCTAGTACCTTGCTGTTTTTGCTCAAACAGCCTCGCCGGTTGAAAATTGATAATATTGGTATGTGGGGTTTTTAAAACTCCAAAATATTTAATAGGACTACTTTATGATGCTGGCGTGGATTAGAACACTGATAATAACTTGCTTGCTTTACGCCCCCCTGTGCGCGGGTTTTGACATCATCGCGCACCGCGGGGCCTCAGGTTATCTGCCGGAGCATACTCTGGCGGCAGCCACTCTTGCCCATAGCCAGCGCCCTGACTTCATCGAGCAAGATGTAGTGATGACCAAAGATCATATCCCAGTGGTCTTACATGATATTCAATTGCAGGATGTGACTAATGTTGAGCAGGTCTTTCCCGACCGCCACCGCGCCGATCAACACTTTTATGCTATCGACTTTACGCTGGCCGAGCTACGCCGGCTAAGTATACATGAACGCCATAATTCTCAGGGCGAAGCAGTTTTCAGCCAGCGTTATCAAGGTGACAGTGCCGGATTTCGCATCGCTACCCTAACAGAACACATTGAGCTTATAGCCGAACTTAACCGACAGTTTGCTGTTAATGTCGGCTTGTATGTTGAGATTAAAGCACCCGCCTGGCACCGACGCCAGGGTGTGGATATTTCTGCCAGAGTAGTAGCGCTGATTCAGCAGCAGGTCGACCCTAAAATGCCCGTCGTACTCCAGTGCTTTGATTTTGCCGAAACGCAACGCATCAGGACTACGTTAGAATATAAGGGTCAGTTGATTCAATTGGTAGGCGAAAACAGTTGGAATGAGTCCAATACTGACTATCAATGGCTCATAAGTGATGCTGGTCTTAAAGAAGTAGCCGAAGTAGCGGATGGGTTAGGTCCATGGTTACCCCAACTTTATGAGCTTACCTCATCGAAGACACTTAACGTACCAGACTGGGTCTACAGGGCTCACGAACACGGGCTTTTGTTGCATCCATATACTTATCGGCAGGACGCCCTGCCCGACAACCTCAGCGGTACCAGGCTTATTCGTTATTTGCAACACACCGCTAGGGTTCAGGGTTTGTTTACCGATCAGGTACCGGCAGTCAAAGCCCGCCTCAGTAATAAAGCGAATAATTAGCCTTTTGACAAACGAACCACTACACGCCGGTTTAATGCGCGGCTATCGCTGGTGGTATTAGGGGCGATGTGCCGCTTCTCGCCGTGGCCGTTGACCTCTATTCGGTCGTCTGCCACCCCCAACGCCGTTAAATAGCCCTTAACATCGCCTGCGCGCTTTTCGGAAAGTTGCTCATTAGTCCAGCGACCTCCGTAGCTGTCGGTATAGCCATCTAATAAGACCAAATCTAAGCTGCTGTCTTCTTTTAAGTATTCACCAATCATGGTGAGGCGCTTTTGCGAATATTTTGTCAACTCGGTACTATTTTTTTCATACGAAAGTACGGTGTAAGCGATATCGTCAAAACTATAAGGCAGCAGCTGTGACACACACTGCACAAATTTATGATAGATGGGACGGAAGTTACTGGCATTAAGAGCAACCGCCACCTGATCATGTCGGTTGTACCAGTCCTGATAATAAAGGGTTGGCCAAAAGCCTTTTTCGAGTTCGCTTAGCATAGTCCAGGCGGCCTCTTCGGGTAAATCACCATGGTATTGCTTACGTAGCTGCATATTGGCAATTTTTCGTGGCATTTGCCCCGGCATCCAATTAGGCGGTACAGCATAGACAGAGGCTATCGAAAACTTTTTCGGCAGCAGCGCCATTTGCATATCAAATTCCATGTTCAGCTGTTTAGAAGCCACGCTGACAAATTTAGCTTCACCGTAACCGGGGACTTTGTGACTCAGCTCACATTGTAAACGAGAAGGGTCTGCAATAGCCCAGTCAGAGCTTTCTATTGAGGCAGAATAATGACGCATAGCGCCAAAAGCGGGCAAGCTGCACATTAAGCCCAGCGCAATTATTAAGCCTTGCCTGATGATCATTGTTCTATACACCGTGCTATATTCTATGTTTAGGGTATCGTCATAAACCAAAAAAAGTTTAGCACACATTTGCCATGTTGCCCGACTAGCTGGATGGGCGCTTAACAAGCGGGCAAAGCTGGATATACCTGACCATAGCTGAGATAATTTGCTACGGTTCGCGTATTTAGTGGGGCAGCCCGCTGAAACCGAAATTATTTTGCCTGCCTTCAGAGGAATTATGTCAGACGATAACACCCCCTTGTCTACGCGCTTTCGCGGTTATTTTCCGGTCGTCATAGACGTCGAAACCGCTGGCTTTAACGCCGCCACCGATGCCATTCTTGAAATAGCAGCTGTTACATTAAAAATGGACGAACATGGCAATTTGGTCTCTGACCAAACCTTTCACGCCCATATCGAGCCGTTTGAAGGTGCTAATCTGGAGCCGGCTGCTCTGGAGTTTAATGGTATTGATCCCACTTGTGCTCTGCGGGGTGCCATTGATGAAACCCAGGCAATGAAAGACTTGTGTAAAACCATTCGCAAAGCGCAAAAGGCCGCCGGATGCCAGCGTTCTGTCATAGTGGCGCACAATGCTACTTTTGATCAAAGCTTTGTGAATGCGGCCATTGAACGCAGTAGTATAAAACGCACCCCTTTTCATCCTTTTGTCTCGTTTGACACCACCAGCCTGGCGGGTCTGGCTTTAGGGCAAACGGTATTAGTTAAAGCATGCAGAGCCGCTGGCATTGCGTTTGATCAAAGTGAGGCGCACAGTGCTTTATACGATACCCAACGTACTGCTGAGCTTTTTTGCTATATGGTAAACCGCTACAAGGCTTTAGGCGGCTGGCCATTGCCGGCTCAAAGTACTGACAATAATAACGTATCAGACTCCCCTGCTTCTGAGTAAAGAGCCCATTACGGCCGTTTAATCGATGTAGTCATCTAAAACCCACTAACTAAAAAGTCGGCGTAATAGCCCTGATAAGCCAAGGTTCAACTATCGGGATTCTTACATTGCCGGCTTTTTGCATATGTCTACCATTGTACAGTAAATGGAAACAATGGCTTTTTGCGATAACCGCTCTGGTATAGGACTATGCTCTGACACTGGACTGCTCTGACACTGGACAGTCACACCTGCGGTACGGTCGTAACAATTTGCTCGGTAAATTTTTATCAGTGCTTTTTTATCGATGCTCACTTTAGTTAGCGCTAACTTTTCAGATAACCCACCCATTATGAGCGTTTAAAAAAGAATCAACCCCGAAATTTGCAAACGCGAATGATTTTCATCCCAATCTGTCTTGCATTGTGTGCAAATAGCAATTATTATCATTTATATAACGTTTACGGGGTTAATCAGATGTACGTATGTATGTGTTACGGCGTGACAGACAAAGCAATAATACAGGCGGTAGAAAAGCACGGCGCCGGTAATTTGCGTGAACTTCGTGAAGTTATGGACATCGGCAGTCAGTGTGGTAAATGTATCAGCATGGCTCAACAAGTTATCGATTCAACCATTATCGACGAATCACTGTTTCGCGAAGTATGCTAATTCAGCCTCGTCTTCTTTTGCTCAATCTGGGTAAGTAATTAAAAGGTAAAACGCGCTTCTGCATAATAAAAGCCGCCATTTATTCCCCCTGGCGCGGTCGCAGGATATTTTGCGCCTACTTCACCCCGATAAGGGTTCAACTGCGGATAGGTATTAAAAACATTTTTTGCACCTATCGCCAAAGTAAGTTGCTCGGTAACCAACCATCCCAATTCAACATCTAAAGTAAACATCGGCTTACCATTGATGTCAAAGCCCGCTGCGGCATCCAGATGATCCTCATAATAGCTTCCAAAATACCCCCCCCGCCAAAATACGGAAAATGCCTGCCAATACTGTTTTAACGTAACGGTAGCCCGATGCGCCGGTAAGTTGCTTTCGAGCATATTGATGCGAGCACTGGTCAGATTTGGGGCGTAAATGATATCGTCCGTTTCGGTTTGTGTAGGATACAAGGTGACACTGTCTACTTCGGTATGCGTCCAATTGTAAGCAGCCGTCAGCTCGTTGGTGACGGCGCCTGTGGCAAAGTTGTAATTTAAAACTAAATCTAAGCCTTGAGTATGAGTATCAAAATCGTTCGTAAAAAATTTTGCCGCACCATATTCATCTGCTCCCTCAATACCCTGGCGTTCCAATGCGGTGATGTCACTTGGGGTCAGCGCGATAGCCGAGGTCGTGCTAATTCGGTTTTTTAGTTTTATGTTGAAATAATCCAGGGTCAGGTAAAACTGTTCGCTCCACATTGCCACAGCGCCCAGGCTAACATTAACCGAGCGTTCCGGGCTTAATGCATTGGCTCCCAGCTGCTGAGATATAGGATGTGTCGGCGGTAGTGTTGCCTGATCTTGCAATCCCTGAGCTGAATAGGCAGTCGTTACGTTAATCACATTACTCTGTCCCACCGTGGGTGCTTTGAAACCGGAACTTAGCGAGCCACGCAACGCGTAGGATTCAGTCATTTGCCACCGGCTGCTGAATTTTCCGTTAAATGTACTGCCAAAATCCGAATAATGTTCTAACCGAACCGCCAACCCTGCCTCTAAATTTGTATGCAGCTGACTTTCAGCATCGGCATACAATGCCCAGTTCTGGCGGCTCCAGTGGCCGGCGGTTTGTGGCTGATACCCGGGAAACCCATTCGAACCGATACTGAATCCCTGCGCTGTCTGGGTGGCCTGATCAAATGCATAGGGCCCGGTTTGCCACGACAACTCATCTCCTTCACGCTGATGATAAGTTTCTCTTCGCCATTCTGCGCCTACCCCTAGATAAACAGGTTCAGGCAGTCCGATTATCGCCGGTCCGGCGAGGTCAAAATTAAATGTTCGCTCTATTTGCGAAACCGCGCCCGGAGAAAATCGCAAAGGCGATTCAGGACCCAAAGAAGGATTCACAGTATCTATCAGTTCATAGGCAATATTCGAATACCCAGCGCCAAAACTTATGTCGTACTGCCACTGTGAAAAAAGCTGCCCTTCTATACCACCAAACAAAGAAGCATCTTCAATAATGCCACCAAACTGTGGAGTAAATCCCCCTTCAAACCATTCATTAAAGGCAAAGCAGTTTGCCCCCAGTGCAGTGCTGTTATCTGCTATTTGCTGATAATCAGATTGATTCAATACATTAGGCTCGGTAATTTGGATATCAGGACATTGAATCCCGGTGTTCAACCCATCCAGGTCAGCCACCAGCAATACTAACTCATCGCCCTGAGGCTGACTAAACACCCCACTACGAAAATGAGGATGGCGATAAAAAAAGCCTCCCCCGGTTTTACGTCGTGCGGCATTACTAAAGCCATAAAGACGATGGTTGCTATTAATATCATACCCTGCATTTGCCGCCAGTTTTATATCGTGGTCAACTGCCAGCGACCCCCATACTTGAGCCGGGCTGGCCACCTGATGATTACCGGCATCAATAAGTGCCTGAGCATCATCCCGCTGAACCGAACGCGCGGTAGAGTTTTGCTGACGATACTCTGCTGACAAATTTAAAAAACCATTGGTAGATAATGGCAAACCCACATTAGCCTGAAACTGAACCAGTTCGCCATCACCCGCCCCATACTGACCGGTTTTTACAGCCACAGTGCCGCCTTCATCTGCGTCTTTTAAAACAAAATTAATCACCCCCGCAATAGCATCTGAACCATATTGCGCTGCGGCACCATCGCGCAATATCTCGACTTGCTTCATAGCACTGGCGGGCAACACTGAAATATCCGGGCCCTGCGCGCCGTCTGACAACCCACCGCCCAAAAAGGTAATAACCGCAGAGCGATGCCGGCGTTTACCATTTAATAAGAGTAAAGTGTGGTCAGATGCCATACCCCGAAGATTGGCAGGCCGAACGAGACTGGTGGCATCATTAATGGGCTGGTCGTTTACATTTAAAGAGGGCACCGCTGAAGCAAGCATACCTAAGAGATCGGCACCGGCTTGTGCTTTGAAAGTATCACTTGTGAGTATGTCTAAAGGTACCGCAGAGGAAACGACCGAGCGTGAGGTATTACGCGAGCCAACAATAGCAATGCGTTCAAGCGAAAAGGTTTCGGGCTCGTCGCTAATGTCAGATGTCTTAACCACCGGAGCCGTGGTCTTTGAAATCTCATCAACATGTCTTACGGTAAGCATACCGCGGGCATCCACCTGAACCGCTAGTTCGGTACCCTGTAACAATGCCTGCAAACCTTCCTGGAGCGTAAATTTTCCGGTAAGTGGGTTTGCTTTTACCTGCTGGGCCAGCTCATAAGAAAATAATAAGGTGGTGTCGGCCTGTCGGGCGAACTCAGTCAGTGCTTCATCGGCACTTTGCGCCTGAATAGAAAATTCGAAGACTTGTTTGGCATGCACACCAAAAGAGACCGCACTAAGCAGGCCTATTTTAAGAAACCATTTACCAAACCTGGACATAGCTATAAACGGTCACCCACGCACCAAACTGCCTTTTTGGGTAAAAGGCAGTCAGTAAGCACCGAACCAACTGTGTTAAGTAGAGCCAGAAACCAAAAATACACGAAACAGAAAACCCAAAAACTTTTGGCTATATTGTCACAACATATAAGCACATGACAATACGTTGACAGAGTGTCGATACAATTCCACTGTAGCTTTATAAATTAGCCAGCGTTGGACCCAGGTTTTTTATTTGCTTCTGTGAGCTCAATTGTCATCCCCGTATTACGGGAATGCTCAATATTAAAGCTATTTTTCAGCGCAAACAGCAGACCGCTGATATCGCCAACCTTAAAATATCCCGCTACGCGTTTTTTTCGTAATTCCGGATCTGCTATTTTGAAGTTAACCGGGGTGTAACGACCAATTTCCTTTAATGCATCTTCTAAAGGCTCGCCTTTAAATACGATCATACCTTGTTGCCAGGCCAGATCTTGTTGCATAGCATCGGTACTCAGATTGTGTCTTTGACCTACTTCGCCGTTTATATTGGCTTTTTCACCCGAAACCAGCAGCTGGCCGCTTTTCGTTGCATCGGGGTTGATCAACGCTGTAGCGTCACTGGCCTGACTATCGGTTATTTTTTCACGAACCAGCACTTTACCTTCGGTGACCACCAGTTCAAAAGAATCTTCATCGGTGTACTGCATATTAAACGCCGTACCAATCGCGGTAACGGTATTTTCTGCGGCCTCTACAACAAAGGGCCGATAGTGGTCGTGTGCGACCGCAAAATGGGCTTCGCCTTTTTGTAGGGTAATTCGACGAATATTATTACTAAACTGAATACTGATAATGGAATTCGTGTTTAATTGAACAATACTGCCATCAGCAAGCTTAACCGACCGCTGCTCTCCGATTGCAGTAGCCACACGTCGGCTATTTTGGGCCACCGAGGAGTTCTGGCCTGCTAACCACGACCAATCAGAAACAAGCCCCAGTAAGAGTATCGTACATACAACCGCAGCCGCTGCGCCATAACGAGCCCGCTGCAACGCTTTGCCCGCTCGCTGACGTTTGCTGGATGTTTCCAGCTTGTTTGGAAGCTGATTTTTGAGCTCATTTAAGACGCTCATATCATCCCACAGCTCGGCCAGTTCAAATAAAATCCGACGATGGCCATTACTTGCAGCCATCCATTCATTCAGCTCTTGTTGCTCAACTTTTGTTAACCCGCGGTCAACCCGGCTTATCCATAGCGAAGCCTGGTCGTAAATATCTTCTTTACTGGTAAACTGACTTATATTGTTCATCGGCTTCGTACACCCTGACTGCTGGATGATGAGCCGGAAGGTGCCTGATTATCGGCCAGCCCAGCCAAATAACGAGAACATAATAACAGCCCCTTCGCGACATGCTTTTCTACCGTACTTTCACTGAGCCCAACCAGTTCAGCAATGTCCTTTTGCTTCATCTCATATACTTTCTTTAATAAAAATACACGTTTAACTTCGGCAGAAAGAGTATCGGTAGCACGACAAAAATGTATAAAACGCTCTTTGCTTTCTAAGTGCTTTTCAAGGCTATGACCTACCAAATCGTACGGTAATGCATCCATATTTTCGACAGCATCATTCAACTGGTTAGCCGCGCTCGAAACATGGTTCAGCGCCAGGTTTCTTACCGTCCGAAGCATGTAAGTTCGCTCATACTGTATATCCTGGCTAAGACCCGCTTCATAACTTTTTATAAATGCTTCTTGCACAATATCTTCAATATCGTCTTTGTTGACAATATTGCTTATTGCACGCATTAATTTTGAACGGTACCGGATGTACGTATCCGCCAGTGTTGACTTATGTGTCATAGGTTGCGTCAAATATGCCTGAAAAAATCCGCCTAATAATGCAGCAGCCTATTGGTTTTGTCATCCTTTTTCGCCTTTTGGCTAAGGAGCAAAAAAACCGTTTTGGCACAGCATTACCAGTAACTCCTCATTATTTTAAGATAAAAATACTGAGGGCTTACCAGTAAAAAGGGGCGACCCTGCGCCCCGTTTAAAAGCCGGATTAATTAAAAGGTATAGATACCCCGTAAGTAATAAAATCCGCCGTTAATGCCTACTGGCGAGGTAACCGGATAAGCAGCACCGGCAACTTCTGTGTCATACAAAACATTGTCATCAGGATATTCGTCCAGGGCATTTTTGGCACCCAGAACAACCTGAAGCTGCTCGCTGAAATGATAAGCGACTTCCAAATCTAAGGTAAATTCGCTACCAATGTCATCAATTGGCAAAGCGGAATCTAAGTGATCTTCATAAATGCTGCCGTAATAGTTAACCCGGCCCAGCAAGCGCCAGTCGCCATTGGTATGATTTGTTGTTAAACTCCAGCGAACCGCAGGCAGGTTATCTTCCAGCATTCTGATGCGATCAGCAGAGATGTTTTCAGAAGCCTGGTCAACTTCGGTCGAGGTCCAGTTGTACGCCAATGAATACTTCGTATCACCGCCAAACATTTCATGACTATAGTTGGCAACTAAGTCTACGCCTTCGGTGGTGGTATCAAAGTCGTTAGTAAAGAAGCTGACTTCAGTAAAGCTAGACGCATCGCTCACGCCCTGCGCCAACAGCGCTTCAATATCTTCTGCGGTTAGTTTAATACCTGAAGTAGTACTAATACGGTCAGTAAGCTCAATATTGTAATAGTCAGCAGTTAAAAATAAGCCGTTATCAAACTGGGCTACCACACCAAAGCTCATGCTCTCTGATTCTTCAGGTGTCAGTACGGTGCCGCCTTTTTGTACAGAAATGGGATCTGTAGGAGGCAAGGTTGCCCGGTCAATCAATTCGCCGTCGGTACCAAATGCAGTGGTTACGTTACGTACGTTGCTCTGGCCGATAGTTGGTGCTTTAAAGCCGGTAGAAAAGGCACCGCGAAAGGCAATATTCTCGGTTGCCTGCCAGCGGGCCGAAATTTTTCCTTTGGTGGTGTCACCGAAGTCTGAAAAGTCTTCGTAACGTACTGCACCGGCAACCAAGAAGTCTTCTGTCAGATACATTTCAGCATCAAGATAAAAGGCAATGTTGTGACGTGATGACTCGCCCTGGCTTCGTGCTGACAGACCCGGGAAGCCATTTGAACCAATCCCAAAGCCTTGTGAACCTAATGGACCGATTTCGTAGGAAGCCGGGTCACCAGCAAAGCTTTCATAGGTTTCGTGACGGTACTGAAAGCCCCCTGCCACAAACAAAGGATCAGCCATACCAATATCAAACGGTTTGGTCAGACCAAAATCAAAGGTCTGTTCTGACTGAGTGTATCGTCCTGGCTTAAACGAGGTTGGCGTATTTGGACCTAATGACGGGTTGACCGTATTTGAAATGGCAAAATCTACTTCGTTCTGGCCCAGGTTAACACTGACATCATAGGTAACTTCGTTGTCTAATTCGCCTCGTGTACCAAACACCAAAGACATATCAGTAATAGTTCCGCCAAAGCGTGGAGTGAAGCCGCCCGGGAACAGTTCGTTAAAAGCAAAACAGTTAGCGCCTACTGCCGTAGAATTATCAGCAATCAGGCCGTAATCAGCATTATCAAGCACATTGCCGTCACTAATACGTACGGCAGGACACTCTATACCGGTGTTCAAGCCATCTAAATCGCCAACCAACAATAGCGGTGTACCGTCTTCATCCAGGCCTCCGGCATTCACACCGCCCCGCGTGTGGGGGTTACGATAATAGAAACCACCTTCAACTTCACGCTCAGCGTAGTTACCAAAGATATAAGCTTCAGCATCGTTACCCAAATCAAGACCTGCATTAGCAAACAGTTTGATGTCTTCTTTAATTTCTGGGTTGCCCCAAATCTGGGCAGGATCGTTTACAAACGTATTACCAGCGGCGATTAAACCAGCAGCGTCATCGCGCTGAACACTACGTGAAGTAGGATCGGCAGTACGATATTCCGCACTTAAATTTATGAACCCGTCATCACTCATCGGCAAACCAATATTGCCGGATACCTGCATCATGTCGCCATCGCCCTCGTAATAAGAGCCATAACGCGCTTCAACCACACCACTGTCATTGTTATCTTTTAAAACAAAGTTGATAACACCGGCAATGGCATCTGAACCATACTGAGCCGCCGCGCCATCGCGCAATACTTCAATTTGTTTAAGTGCTACCGCCGGAATAACTGAGATATCCGGTCCTTGTGCACCATCAGACAAACCACCGCCTAGAAAAGTGATAACCGCAGAGCGATGACGACGCTTTCCGTTAACCAGTACGAGTGTATGGTCAGATGCCATACCACGTAAGTTCGCCGGACGAACCAGCGACGAGGCGTCATTAATAGGTTGGTCGTTCACGTTGAACGAGGGTACTACCGTTTGTAACATGGACACCATGTCAGTCGAGCCCTGATTTTTGAATTCTTCATCAGAGATAATATCAATCGGTACCGGTGACTCGCCTACCGAACGTGGCGCAGCGCGTGTTCCGACTACCGCAATTTTTTCCATATCTTCTGGTGTATCGGCGCTACCTTCCTGCTCCTGAGCCACCGCTGTGTTAAAGGTCAGTACCGACATAGCGGCAGAAGCAGCAAGTACCGTGCGTACATTTTTGGTCAGCAACGATATAGACGTTTTCATATGAGTTCCCCAGTTTATTTTTATGCTTGTTACACGATGTTCCGGCTCTTTATTCTTGGTTTTGCCGGTGTGACAAGGTTCTTATTTACTTGTTGATTATGCTGATGAGTCACTCACCAACGTCTTCGTTATAAACATTAAGGGGCAGTAAAACAAACCATTTGAGATGAAAAAATTATTTATTTTTGCCGCGTAGAGGATTCTGTTTTGTCACTTGTCTATAAGAGTATTAGCGGGATTTAAACACAGATAAATATAGCTTTTAACATAGCCTTTTGGGAGTCGATTTTTTCTTTCGGACACAAAAAAACCTGGTCGATGCCAGGCTTCTTTATTTACTACAAAAGCTTATTCGCTTTTATTCTTTTCGGCTGCTTCTTTTACTAATGGCTGCAGTTCGTTTTGCTGGAACATTTCAATAATAATGTCGCAGCCACCCACTAATTCGCCATCTACCCACAACTGAGGAAAGGTAGGCCAGTTAGCGTATTTCGGTAGCTCGGCGCGAATGTCCGGATTTTGTAGAATATCGACATAGGCAAACTGTTCTCCACAAGACATAAGAGCCTGTGAAGCTTGCGATGAAAATCCACAACTTGGCAATTTTGGAGAGCCTTTCATATAAAGCAGGATGGGATTTTCTGCAATTTGCTCTTTAATTTTTTCGACGGTCGCTTCAGGGGTAGTGTTTTCCATTAAGTCCTCACTTATACAGACAACTGAGTAATAGCGGGTATATGCGGTCAGCTGGTGTGATTTTCAAGTCTTTGTATACTAACACAGGTCTAACGTTTACGGCCAAATTCGCGTCGCTCACCTCAAAATACGTTCTACATAGAATAAAATCTTAACGCAGGTGATCTTAACCGACTAGCCAGCGCTATGAAAGTTGCAGAGTTGTCCGGTTTAGATAAACCGACATTTAATAAATTTATCTTTTTTACGAGGTAAATTTTTAAATTTGTCATTGGGTTATAAAAAATCGCCCATATAACTTTGTTATGTTGAGACCGTTGTTGATGTCGCGCTTTGACACCACGAAGATGAGCGGTAGGCACAACTTTATATTATCACCGACATGGAGACTCGTAATGGCTTTTGAATTACCAGAACTACCTTATGAAAAAAATGCTTTAGAACCGCATATCTCAGCTGAAACGCTGGAGTATCACTATGGTAAACACCATGCGACCTACGTATCTAAACTGAACGGTTTAGTTGAAGGTACTGAAAAAGAAAGCCAGAGCCTTGAAGAAATTATCAAGTCTGCTGATGGTGGCCTTTTTAACAATGCTGCGCAGGTATGGAACCATACCTTTTACTGGAATTGCTTAAGCCCAAATGGTGGCGGCGAGCCGACAGGCGAGCTGGCCGATGCGATTAAATCTAAATGGGGCTCGTTTGACGACTTTAAAGCTGCATTCAATGATAAAGCCACTGGCAATTTTGGTTCAGGCTGGACATGGTTAGTGAAAAAATCAGACGGTACACTTGATATCGTTAACACTGATGATGCAGACACCCCAATAGCTGGCAACGAATACACACCTGTTGTTACCTGTGATGTATGGGAACATGCGTATTACATCGATTACCGTAATGCACGTCCAAAGTATCTTGAAAATTTCTGGGCTGTTCTTAACTGGGAATTTGCTGCAGAGAATTTTGCAAAATAATTTGCGCTTTAATTAATATTGAAAGCCCGCCTCGATGCGGGCTTTTTTGTGCCTGTCGTTGCCGCTATTTCGTAATAGGTTTTACCCTTTCGCTATACAAATGCCAAAAGTTCATTTAATCATAGATTTTTTAATACTTTCGCTATATCAAAATATGTTCAAAAAAAGTACAGGTTTTCTAAATACAGACTAAGCTGAAAGTACGGGAGACCGTTTTTTGACTTAGAGGTACGTATGGGTATTTTTGAACATTACCAGCATCGGTATGAAGAACGACAACAAGAAGAATTTACCATTCAAGAGTTTCTGGAAATTTGTAAGACCGATCCCATGGCTTATGCAAACTCTGCCGAACGCTTACTACAGGCAATTGGCGAACCAGAAATGATTGATACTTCTGCTAACCCTGCTTTAAGCCGCATCTTTTCCAATCGGGTTATCGCCCGCTACCCTGCTTTTGGCGAATTCTATGGAATGGAAGAGGCCATTGAGCAAATTGTTGCTTATCTTCGACACGCCGCCCAGGGGCTTGAAGAAAAGAAACAAATTTTATATCTACTGGGTCCTGTCGGCGGGGGCAAGTCTTCCCTGGCCGAGCGTTTGAAAGAGCTGATGCAAAAGATTCCGATCTACATGCTAAAAGGCTCGCCAACTAATGACCATCCGTTTTGTCTGTTTGATGTCAATGAAGATGGCAGTATTCTTGAAAAAGAATATGGGGTACCAAAACGCTACCTCAAAACAATTATGTCGCCGTGGGCGCGCAAGAGATTACACGAATTTGGCGGCGACATTACCCGGTTCAAAGTTATTCGGGTATTTCCTTCTGTCCTGGATCAAATCGCCATTGCTAAAACCGAGCCGGGTGATGAAAACAATCAGGATATTTCAGCTTTAGTAGGAAAAGTCGATATTCGACGATTAGAGCAATACGCTCAAAATGACCCCGATGCATACAGTTATTCAGGGTCTTTGTGCAAGGCCAACCAGGGCTTGATGGAATTTGTCGAGATGTTCAAGGCCCCGATAAAGGTTTTGCACCCGTTGCTTACCGCTACTCAGGAAGGTAATTATAATCCCACTGAGGGCTTCTCGGCTTTGCCTTTTGATGGGTTAATTCTGGCGCATTCGAATGAGTCAGAATGGCAGACGTTTCGCAACAATAAAAACAACGAAGCATTTTTAGACCGTGTTTACATTGTTAAAGTACCTTATTGCCTGCGCTTGTCTGAAGAGCTCAAAATATACCGCAAGCTTCTTGATAGCAGCGAGCTTTGTGGCGCGCCCTGTGCACCAGATACTCTTGAGTGTCTGGCTCAGTTTACGGTGTTATCGCGATTAAAAGAACCTGAGAACTCCAGCGTATATTCGAAAATGCGTGTCTACGATGGTGAAAGCCTTAAAGATACCGATCCTAAAGCCAAGTCTTATCAGGAGTACCGGGATTATGCCGGCGTGGATGAAGGCATGGAGGGCTTGTCGACCCGGTTTGCTTTTAAAATATTGTCCCGCGTATTTAACTTTGATCATCAGGAAGTTGCGGCTAATCCAGTACATTTATTCTATGTTTTAGAGCGGCAAATTGAGCGCGAGCAGTTTGCTCAGGATACCGCCGAGCGGTACAAGGAGTTTTTAAAAGGCTATCTGGTGCCTCGTTATGTTGAGTTTATTGGCAAAGAGATTCAAACCGCTTATTTAGAGTCCTACTCAGAATACGGTCAGAATTTGTTTGACCGGTATGTTACCTATGCCGATTTCTGGATTCAGGACCAGGAATACCGCGATCCTGAAACCGGACAACTTTTTGACCGCGAATCACTAAATGCAGAGCTTGAAAAAACCGAAAAACCTGCCGGTATTTCAAATCCAAAAGATTTTCGCAATGAAATTGTCAATTTTGTACTCAGGGCCAGGGCCAATAACAATGGTAAAAATGCCTCCTGGACCAGTTATGAAAAGCTACGCACCGTTATTGAGAAAAAAATGTTCTCGAATACCGAAGATTTACTACCGGTTATTTCTTTTAATACAAAAGGGTCTACTGAAGACAAGAAAAAACACGATGATTTTGTCAATCGTATGACCGAAAAAGGCTATACCCAGAAACAGGTGAGATTGCTTTGTGAATGGTATTTACGAGTGCGTAAAGCCTCGTAACTTGCTGTCCATGTGCAAACAACGAGTAGGTGTTTATGGCGCATTTTATCGATCGACGACTAAACAGTAAGGGCAAAAGTACCGTCAACCGGCAACGCTTTTTGCGGCGTTACAGACAGCAAATAAAGCGTGCGGTGTCAGACTCGGTAGGCAATCGTTCGGTAACTGATTTAGAAAGTGGTGAGCAAATCAGCATATCGGGGCGAGATATAAGCGAGCCGGTTTTTCACACAGGCAAAGGAGGTAAACGCTCTGTTGTGCATCCGGGTAACGACCAGTTTACGGCCGGCGACCGTATCGAACGGCCTCCGCAGGGCAAAGGGGCCGGTCAGGGCGATGGCGAAGCAAGTAATTCAGGGGAAGGCGAAGACGAATTTGTTTTCGCTATTTCAAAAGACGAATATTTAGAGCTATTGTTTGAAGACCTGGCCTTACCTAATCTTAAAAAGTCCCAATTTGATAAAGTGGTCGAATACGAAACCTATCGGGCGGGTTATCAAACCGACGGTGTGCCCGGTAACCTGGATGTCATTCGGTCATTAAAAGGCTCTATCGCCCGACGTATAGCTTTAACCGGTCGTGATCGCAGAAAACTGCGCGAACTTGAAGCAGAGCTTGCTACTTTACACGCCGATAAACACGACCACACTTTAGCCATCATAGCGCTTGAAAAAGACATCGCCGAATTGCGGGAAAAAATAGCGCGGGTACCGTTTATCGATACCTTTGACCTGCGCTTCAAAAACTATGACAAGCGCCCTATACCCACCAGCAAAGCCGTGATGTTTTGTTTAATGGACGTCTCAGGCTCAATGGATCAGACCACAAAGGACATGGCAAAACGCTTCTATATTTTACTGTATCTGTTTTTAACCCGAACCTATGAAAACGTTGAAGTGGTCTATATTCGCCATCATACGCAGGCTAAAGAAGTTGACGAGCATGAATTTTTTTACTCGCAGGAAACCGGCGGAACCATAGTCTCAAGTGCGTTAAAGTTGATGGACGAGATTATTAAAGCCCGATACAGCGATGCCAACTGGAACATTTATGGTGCCCAGGCTTCAGACGGCGATAATTGGGCTGACGACTCTCCCTATTGTCGCGACTTATTACTTAAAGAGATTTTACCGCTTACGCGCTACTTTGCTTATATTGAGATAACCGAACGTCAGCACCAAAGTCTTTGGCGAGAATATCAGGCAATCGAAGCCAGCTGCGAAAATTTTGTTTCGAAGCACATTCAAACTGTTAAAGACATCTACCCGGTTTTTCGTGAGCTTTTTAAAAAAGACCAACATTCGAACGCGGTGGGAGTGTAGTATGCCAAAAACGAATCAGACCCATGAACCGTTAAGTGATGGCCCAGACTGGAATTTCAGCCTTTTAGAACAATATGAATTCCATATTGACCGCATTGCAAAAAATTTTCGTCTGGAAACCTATCCGAATCAAATCGAAGTTATCACCGGCGAGCAGATGATGGACGCGTATGCCAGTATCGGTATGCCTATCAATTACAGTCACTGGTCGTTTGGTAAAAAATTTATTCAAACAGAACAACAGTATCGGCGTGGTCAGATGGGGCTGGCTTATGAAATTGTCATTAATTCCGATCCGTGTATTGCCTACCTGATGGAAGAAAACACCATTACTTTGCAAGCGTTGGTTATGGCTCACGCCTGTTATGGACATAATTCGTTTTTCAAAGGGAATTATCTGTTTGAAACCTGGACTGACGCTGGATCAATTATTGATTATCTGGTTTTTGCAAAAAACTACATTACGAAATGCGAGGAAAAGTATGGCACCACTGAGGTCGAAGATACTCTTGATTCGTGTCATGCATTAATGAATTACGGCGTAGACCGTTACAAACGTCCACAAAAAATATCGATTGTTGAAGAGATGAGCCGCCAACATCAACGTGAAGCGTATTTGCAGTCTCAGGTAAACGAGTTGTGGCGTACATTGCCCGACATTAAAACGGATGATCGCCCACAGCCGGTACATTTTCCAAAGGAACCACAAGAAAACTTATTGTACTTTATTGAGAAAAACGCTCCTTTACTTGAGTCATGGCAGCGTGAGTTGGTGCGTATTGTACGTAAAATTTCTCAATACTTTTATCCGCAAAAACAAACCCAGGTAATGAACGAAGGCTGGGCCTGCTTTTGGCATTATCATATTTTAACGCAGCTGTATGACGAAGGACTGGTAACCGACAGGTTTATGCTCGAGTTTTTACATAATCACACCAGCGTGGTGATGCAGCCCGAGTACAATAGTCCTTATTATTCGGGGATTAATCCTTATGCATTAGGGTTTAATATGTTTATGGATATTAAGCGTGTTTGCCAGCACCCGACCGAAGAAGATTATCGATACTTACCTGATATTGCTGGTAAAGAATGGTTGGATACGGTTCATTTTGCGATGCGCAACTTTAAAGATGAAAGCTTTATTAGTCAGTTTTTGTCACCCAAGCTTATCCGTGACTTTCGTTTATTTGCTATAGAGGATGATGCCAGCAGACCCTATGTCAGCATAAGTGCTATTCATGATGAACACGGATACCAGGCTATTCGCGAGAAGCTTTCGGCCCAATACAACCTGAGTAATGTCGAACCCAACATTCAGGTTTATAACGTGAATGTTCGCGGCGATCGCGCTTTGACATTACGGTATATTCCCCAAAAGGGGATCCCCCTTGATGAGTCGCGCGACAAAGTGATGCAACATTTGCATCGCTTGTGGAAATTTGATGTGAGTCTGGAACAGCAACACGAAGATGGCGCAATTGAAGTTATTGCTGCCTGCCGGCGCTCCAACAACGCTGCTTAACCGGCTTCGTTGCAGACTACCGCCAGCTGGCGCGCATCGCTACTGATATGAAGTCGACTGCCACCGTAAGGACAATATGTATTTAAATTGAGCCAAGGTTGCCATGCGCCCCGATCGGTCACATTAGCAGAGTTTGTCGTTGGCGAAACATCGGCTACCGGTTCGGTAAAGTCCCACGAATATATTTGCGAATTTACCAGTGTTAATGCCCGGGCTTCGGGAGCCCATGCCATGTAATAAGCGCCTTTAGGCAAGGTCACCAACAAACTGGTTTTTTCGGCCTCGGGATCATAGCTCATTAATGTCCAGGGTTGCTCTTCGGGTGCCGGGTTTTTGGTATAACTAAATAAGCGTGTGTTAGGAATTGCCCATAAACTGGGACCGATATTCTTATCGACAACCGAGGGAGACAAACCTGGCGATAAGCGTTGCAGAGTGTGGGTTTGTCCAAGCACAAACACTAAGGCCTCTTCGGCATCTACCCATACATGATAGCCAATCGGTTCAAGTTCGCTAAACCGATAGTTTTCTTTTTGGGTGTAAATCCATAACCATTGTTTGTTTTGCTTATCCACCCGAATTGCTGAGAATCCGGCTTGCTCAGGTAAGGGCGTAGGAGAGTATTCTGCTACAGCGGTATGAGTAAGATTACGATGAAAGCCCCGGCTGATATCAAATTTCATGATATCAGTTTGATAAGCATCACCTTTAGCGTAGCTTTGCGTGTAATAAAGTGCTTGTTGCTCAGAGAAAAAATAGGGCTGATTTGTATAGCTATCGGTGTCTGTCAGTTTTCTTGCGTGTTCAATGACGGGTTTTTGGTCGTCATATGTCAAATCGAACAACCATAAATTTGATACCGTGGTCTGGGCCAGAGCTGACCCGGCGATACCCCACCACAAGCTTGCTATTATTGCGACACCTCGTTTCATATCTCATCCCTTTATAATCGTTGTTATTATGCTCGCGTTAAAGCGCTTTGTTTCATTTGTTGTTCACGACTTCCCAGCAAAACTATCGCACTTCCTAATGCTATAATAGCGGCTAACCCAAAAGTAAGCTGTGCATTTGCTCCCTGGTCCCATAGCTGCCCGGCACCATAGTTCCCTACCGCTCCACCCAACCCAAACGCGATAGAGATGTACAATGCCTGCCCGCGACTATGAAATTGTGCGGGTAAAAAACGGTGAATAAAGTGTACCGAGACTGCGTGTGTCAGTCCAAAGCTAAGTGCATGGATAAGCTGTGCGGCGATGACCACCCACACATAGTGGGCAAAACTGGCAAATGCATACCACCGGAGAGCGGTAAGCAGCATACACACCATCAATAGCCACCAGATGCCAAAGCGTTGTATCAAACGTGCTGCAAGTAAGAATATGCCGACCTCAGCCGCCACCCCCAACGCAATTAGTAAACCGGTTTGTTGTCCGGTGTAGTCCAAATCACGGAGATACAGCGCAAAAAATCCATAGTAAGGACCAAAGCTTACTTGTAGTAACGTAGCACTAAGAAGAAAAACCACAAAAGGCCGTCGGGTGACATAGCCCCATATCGAGCCAGCGGAAGTTACAGAGTGCCGGTCAATATCGGGCTGGCGAATAAACAGTGAGGCCACAAAGAGCGCGCTAAGCACCCCCATACTCACTATTACCGGTGTTTCTGAACTAAAGATATCGAGCGCTTTGCCTACCGCCACCGTAAAGACAATAAACCCTATGCTGCCCCACAGTCGCACTTTGCCATAGCTGATGTTGGTAGGGGCTACAGCTTGCATGGTGATAACTTCAAGTTGAGGTAAGACCGCGGTCCAAAACATCATCATTAAGCCAAATGATAGTGTCAGCCCCCAAAACCCTGAGAAATAAAAGACACTTACAAAGCAAATTGCACTTAACAGACAGCCAGTGCGCAAAATAAAGGCGGTTCGGCCGGTTTTATCAGCCAGACTCGCCCATAAAGATGGCCCTATAATTCGCGATAAGGTAATGACGGCAAACAAATTGCCGATATCCGCAGAACTAAAGCCGCGTCCATCTAAGAATATTCCCAGGTAGGGAACCAGAACGCCTAGCTGGCCGAAATACAATAAATAGGTCACGGCCAGCAATATAAAGTTAAGCGTACTGTGGGCAGATCCTTTTCCCTGAACTGAGGCTTTGTTCACGCTTTAGTCTGCCTGCCCTGAAATATAAGGCGTATTGCTTTGCACATGAGCATTTTGAGCACGATGACGTAAACAATGATCAAGTAACGTAATGGCTAACATAGCCTCAGCAATGGGCACAGCCCGTATCCCTACACAGGGGTCGTGACGGCCTTTGGTTACAATTTCAATTTCATTGCCATTTACATCTATGGTTTTACCGGGTACCGAAATACTCGACGTTGGTTTAAGTGCCATGTGTACCACGACATCCTGCCCCGAAGATATTCCCCCCAGTACGCCACCGGCATGATTGCTGGCAAAACCTCCAGAAGTTAAGGCATCGCGATGCTCACTGCCTTTTTGTTCAATTACGCCAAAACCATCGCCTATTTCTACGCCTTTCACCGCATTGATCCCCATCATGGCGCTGGCGATATCCGCGTCGAGCCGGTCGAACACGGGCTCGCCCCAGCCCGCGGGGACTCCGCAAGCAACTACCGACACTTTAGCGCCAATAGAATCACCCGACTTTTTGAGGGTGCGCATGTAGTCATCCAACGCGTCAAGTTTGCTTTCATCGGGGCAAAAAAATGGGTTGGTGTTGGTTACCTTAGGATCTACCTGTTTAATTTTTATCGGCCCAAGCTGCGATAAATAACCGTGAATGTGCACGCCAAAATAATCTTTGAGGTATTTTTTAGCAATGCCGCCTGCTGCCACGCGAATTGCTGTTTCACGGGCCGATGAACGCCCGCCGCCGCGATAATCCCGGGCGCCGTACTTTTGTTGATAGGTATAGTCTGCATGACCAGGACGAAACCGATCTTTTATGTCTGAATAATCCTGGCTGCGCTGATCTTTGTTTTTAATTAACAGCCCGATGCTGGTACCCGTGGTTTTACCCTCAAATACCCCGGATAAAATTTGCACTTCGTCATCTTCACGACGCGCCGTGGTATAACGCGAGGTCCCGGGTTTACGCCGGTCTAAATCCACCTGCAAATCAGACTCGTTAATTTCAAGGCCCGGCGGACATCCATCGATAACTCCGCCAATAGCGATGCCGTGACTTTCGCCAAATGTGGTTACGGTAAAAAGTTTACCAAAACTGTTTCCAGACATTGTTTAATGACTTTCCTTTGAATTAAAAAACTGAATCAGGGATTCTTTTGAAATCGCAAAAATACCATGGCCGCCTTGAGCAAAGCTCAGCCATTGTACCTCAAGTCCTGCAAAACGGTGCTGCATGTGTACTTCACTGTTTCCCACCTCGACAAACATCCAGCCACCCTCATTAAGATAGTCAGGCGCTTGTTTAAGCATGTGTTCGACTAAATCAAGGCCATCATTGCCTGCCGCTAAAGCCAGTTCTGGCTCGTGTTGAAACTCGTCGGGCAAGTCGGCCATATCTTCAGCATCAACATAGGGAGGGTTGGAAACAATGAGATCGTAGCGCTGGCCTTGTAAGCTGCTGAACAGATCCGATTCAATAGGATACACCCTGTCTGATAGTTGATGCTCCTGAATGTTCATATCTGCCACTTCAAGCGCTTCAGGACTTATATCAACCGCGTCAATTTGCGCATCCGGATACTGATGTGCTAAGGCTATGGCAATACATCCGCCACCGGTACACATATCTAAAATTGTTGCCGGAGACCCCGTCAGAAAAGGTTCAAAGCGACTTTCGATAAGCTCGGCAAATGGCGAACGGGGTATCAATACCCGTTCGTCGACATAAAATGGCAACCCACAAAACCAGGCTTCATTAGTAATATAAGGTAGTGGCAACCGAGTCTGAACCCGTTTTAAAACCAGCTCGGCAATCATTTCACGCTCGCTTTTGGTTAACCGCGCCGAAAACAAACCGTCTCCGGTCTGGGCAGGCAGGTTTTGGGGTAAATGCAAACCGTATAAAACCAACGAAACTGCTTCATCCCAGGCATTGTCGGTACCATGACCGAAATACAATTGAGCATCATTGAATCGGCTAACCGACCAGCGCACCATATCTAATATACAGTGAAGATCGTTTATAGCTTCATCCAGATAAATTTTGTCTGTCATCAGGCACCCGGTACATCCGCTAAAATAAAGCTGGTATCATACCCAAAGATAACCAGCGCGCCCATGACTAATTTGGCCGCACCGACACGAATTTGAACATATCCGGGCGCAACACAGGCAACGCTTCGTACAAAAAAGGTTAGCATGGCAGACGATACTTTTGACAAGGGTTCACCAGACGAAGATTTTGCACTGTTTCGTGAAACCATGGGCGCGGTAAAGCCTTTATCACAAGATAAAGTAACCCCATACAAAACCCTTTCGTCTACACCCGCTCAAAAGGCGCGGCGACGCGATCAGGCTGAACAGCGACAGGCCACAGCAAGCTTTGCTTTTTCAGATATTTATCAGGCAGCTTTGCCTGAACAGGGACCCATGCGCTATTGCCGCGAGAATGTATCCACCCACTACCTGAAACAATTGCGCCGGGGCGACTATTACCCTGAGCTGATTCTTGATTTACATGGCCTGACCCGTGAATCTGCCAAACTAGAGCTTAGCGCGTTATTGCATACCGCTCATAAACAATTGATTAACTGTGTGGGGGTGGTGCATGGCATTGGTTCAGGTGTGCTCAAGCGAGCTTTACCTCACTTATTGGTCCAGCATCCTCATGTTATGGCATTTCATCAGGCTCCCCTTGAACACGGGGGCCAGGGAGCGCTGCTGGTATTGGTAGAAACTGCCGAACCTACACATTTTAAATAATCCGCAAACTGCTGTGTGCTTGTTAAAACCTAGCGCGTTTTTGTTTTATTCAGTACGTTAGCCTACGCTATATCTTGAGTACTTGCTGGCCAGGTACATCATTATTGCGTGGTATTGGCGAATCGACTTTCTTTTATGAATACAAGGCTATTGGTCAATGCTTCAGCATCGCGATAACTGGTTACCTTATTTTTTTGCCAACGTTAACTGACATTTAAAGCCTACCCATTAAAGCCTACCCGCAAAAGAAAATAAAAATACACAGTCGCTATTGCAAATCATTATCATTTGCAATAACCTGAGTTTGCCTGTTTGGCGTTAAGGTGATTTAACGGTCTTGGCTTAACGCCCGTGCTGGGTAGGTGTGTGGTGCGCTTGCTCAGCCCTTTTTTACGTAAACAACCGCATAAACCAGTTTTTCTTTAAGTCTTCTTCGCAGGTCTTTAACTGTGAGGCGTAACGAAGCGAGCGTGACTTTACTTTAGAAGCAACTTTTTTCAACCAGGGTTTACGATCGTAACTTCGACGTTTGTAGCCGCCCCACCCTTCGTGATAATTCAAATACTGTGCGTAAGCGTCCCATTTTGAGGTGCCGTTTATCAAATAGGCTTTATAAATAAACCAGCCCATAAAATCCATGGCATCGTCAAAGTCGTCGCGGTCAGCCCAGCTATTGCCGGTTTCATTGATATAATCGCTCCAGGTCATGGTTTTAGCCTGGGAATAACCGTAGGCGGTACTTACCCGTCCCCAAGGAATCAAGCCAAAAAAAACATAATCTCTGGGGGGTAAAGCGTTGTGTCTGAAAGAGCTTTCCTGATACATCATCGCCATAGGAACATGGATAGGAACCCCCCACTTATCGCGAGAGTCGGCTGCCGCATCGTACCAGTCATTTTTTTCGTCAAAGATTTTGCAAATGTTACTAATATCTTTAGGCGGTGCGGTAGCGCAACTTGTTAATAGTAAGCAAGCCAGCCCTGCTACAAAAAACTGATAAATAGATTTGAACTTTTCTGACATCGCGTGTCCAAACAATTGTTCTAGCAAAATGTGTGTTTCCCTGGAACGCTTTGAACGCCTGACATTGTCAGGCGTTTTTTTTCGCCGGCGGTTCATTGAAATAATTACGAATAAATGTTTCAAAGTCCTCCTCGTCAGCGTCTTCAATCTTTTTTTGTGCCTGCAACGAAGATTTCGCCAGCTCTTGAAAGTCGTTCTCATTCTGGTGAGTATAATCTAGCTTAGCATAAGCCTGGGCATATTCTTTGGCCAGCAAAAGTCCTAATGCAGAATTATCAGCATCATCTTTTAGCAGCATGTCCATAATTTGCCCTGAAGGCGTTTTTGCCGGATCCGCTAACTTAGCGCGTTCCACGGCCACCGCGGTAGTGTAGTTTTGGGTATCGTAGGCATTATCAAAAATGGCGGCGACTTGTTCAAACTTATCAAACAGCTCTGCGGCCCAATGCAGCATTGTAACCTCGTTACCCTGATGGCTTAGCGTTAATTCAGGATCGCGGCCTTCCAATACCACTTTGTTCATATTATCGCGGGCGGTAGCAATGGTTTCTAAGGTCAACTCTTCACTGGGCATTAACAAGCAGGTAACCAGATACACATCTAAAAAGTCCATCTGCTGTTGGTCAATACCATTAGGGTCGAACGGATTAATGTCTAACGCGCGTACCTCTATATAACTAATACCACGACGCACCAGAGCATCAGAGGGTTTTTCCATCGCTTGTGTGGGTTGCTTTGGACGAATCGGTGCATACAATTCGTTTTCAATTTGCAAAATATTGTGACTCAGTTGTTGCCAGTGCCCCTCTTCTCCCGCGGCATATTGACTAAAACGGGTTGACGGTCGTTGCATGGCATCACGCAACAAACGTACGTAGTTATCAAGTTCGTTGTAACAAATCTCAAGGGATGACTGTTCTGCGTTGGTATAACCCAAATCACTCATTCGCAGAGAAGTTGCATAAGGCATGTAGTACGTACCTTTACCCACTTTTTTGAAAGGAAGCTTATGTTCTTTACCTTTTAAAAATGAGCTACACAACGCAGGGGATGCCCCGAATAAATAAGGAATTAACCAACATGTGCGACGATAGTTACGAATAAGGGCAAAATAATCCGCATCAATTTGTTGTTGAGAAGGCGATGTATTATGCAGCTGCGCCCACTGCTTCCAAAAATCGGCAGATAAAGAAAAGTTAAAATGAACGCCTGAGATGGCCTGCATCATACTGCCATAGCGGTTTTTTAAACCAATACGATAGACCTGCTTCATTTTACCTACATTGGAAGAACCAAAATTAGCGATAGGAATACCGTTATCGTCATCAATAAAGCAAGGCATACTCATTGGCCAAAGCAATTCGTTATCAAGCTTACTAAGTACAAATTTGTGGATATCATTTAACTGCTCTACGGTCGTTTTTGACGATTCAGCAGGGGGAGTGATAAATTCAAGCAAAGACTCTGAAAAGTCTGTGGTAATACTTTCGTGGGTTAACGCCGAACCCAACACCTTGGGGTGCTCAGCCTGAGACAGGGCGCCACTGGGTTTAATTCGCAGTCCTTCACGTTCTACCCCACGTTTAATTTGAGTCAGGCTTTTGGCAAAACCGGAAGATTGCAAGGCAGCCAGGCGCTGCTCGAAGTTCAGTTCAGTCACAGTCAAATCTTCATCCGTTTATTTAAAATGCTCAACCCAAATAAGGCTGAGCATAAACAAATCAATTGTGGCGCACCGACTATACGATGAACCGCGTATTTATGGTGTTAATTGGCGACGGCTATTATCCTGTAGCGACAACTCGACAATTGGCATATTCAAACCCTGAAGCTGTGACAATACCGCCTTTTTATTACCCACCACAACTATCTGCAATTGTTCAGGCGCAAGCTGTTGAGCCGCCAATGTATTTAGCTCTTTTAAAGAAATATTTTTTATAATCTTTAATTGCTCAGTACGATAGTCGGTTGGCAAATCGTAAGCCAGTAACTGACTTAAAAAGCGAGCCTTACTGCTAGGGGTTTCATAGTCTAATGCATCGCCTAAGGTAAATGCATTGCGCATAAATGCCAGCTCTTCAGAAGTCATGCCCGAGGCTTTATAGCGACGTATCTCGTTCAGTATTTCAGTAATTCCGGCCGCGGTATTTTCACCGTTAAGGTCGGCACTGGCTTCAAACCATCCAATTGTTTTGCCCCCTACAAAGGCGGTGCCGGCACCGTAGGTATAGCCTTTATCTTCGCGCAAGTTTAAGTTTATACGACTATTAAACGCGCCTCCCAGTGCAAAGTTCATCAACTTCGATTTAAAATAGTCTCCGGTTGCATCAAATAATGGACCTCGACGGACCAATTTTACAACCGATTGCACGCTATCAGGCTTGTCTACCAGATATATGCTCTGCTGCTGATTTTCAGGAAACGCGGTAAATTGTTCTAATTCGTATTCTGACCCCTGCCACTGGGTTAAAAAAGAAAAATGTTGTTTTACCTCAGCTTCAGACAAATCGCTAACCACCACTGCGTGAGCCTTAGTGGGTGAATAATACTGCTGGTAATAGGCTTTTAAATCATTTAGCTCAATGTTAGCAATAGATTCAAGCGTTCCTTCATCGGGCATACTTACCCTGTTATTAGCGCCAAACAGAAGTAAATCACGCGCTCTTGAAGCAAGTGCCGCACTATTTTTAAGTTGTTGCTGCATGCTTTGGAGTAACTGTCCTTTCAGTCTTGTAAAGTCTGCGTCTGAAAAGGCCGGACGATATAGCTTTTCTTCTAAAAGCGCGAGCGTAGGCTGTAAGTTTTTAGTTAACGCTGACACCTTGACCTGGGTATAACGTCCTTCGCTACTAAAGTGAATTTGACTTCCTAATTTAGCCAGCTCATTCGCCAGTGTTTCGTTTGAATAATTTTCGGTCGACTCGTTCATCATCATGGCGGTCAATGCTGCAGTACCGGCTTTTTCAAGCGGATCCATAATAACCCCGCCTTCCATTCGTAAGGTAAAAGTGACCGTGGGGGTTTCGCTACTGGTGATGCCCAACAAGGGAATATCATTAGGTAGCTGGGTTTCCCAGAACGACGGAACGGTGACTATAGGTGCCGGGCCTGCATCCGGGACCACCGAACGATTGAACGTGTCCGGCTTAGGAGCAGCAGTTATCTGTGAAGTGGTATCTGAGGATTCTATATTACGCTCTGGCACAGTAAAGTTTTGTGGTTTAACAGCCAGTTTAGTACGGCCTTTTGGCACCACGCTTAAATAAACACCATGTCCTTTTTTGATATATTTACGATAAACCCGCATCACATCATTGGCCGTAACTTCGTTATAGCGCTTGATATCTTCGGAGATGAGATCTGGCTGATTTTGAAAAGTTTGTCCGCTCGCCAATGCCGAAACTTTGCCGGCGACGCTTTGAAGACCAAATACGGTGGAAGCTTCTATTGATGCTTTTGTTCTGGCCAGGTCATCGGGCTTCACACCACGTTCTTCAAACTCGCTTAATGTTTGCGCGATAAGCTGATTAAGCTGGGCCAGATCTTTTGTTTTGGCCGGATTCGCAAGCGCCAGTATTTGAAATTCACAGGCCAGCTCTTTGCAAGGATGATTGACCCCTGCCTGTACGGCCACCCCGGCCTTTACCAGATTTTTATACAATAAGGACGTTTTACCTCCCCCCAAAATGTTTGATAAAACATCAAGGGGTGCTTCGTCTTCGTGACGGGCGTAAACCGTTGGGTAGGTAATTTGCAATAATGGCAGGTGCACATTATCTTGCAAGGTAATATACCGGTCTTGCGCTAAAGTGACGGGCTCAGGTTGCGCACTTTCTACTGCCGGCCCTTTTGCTATGGGCCCAAAATACTGTTCGACCCACGCTTTTGTCTGCGCAATATCAATATCACCGCCAATGGTCAAAACCGCATTGTTAGGTCCATACCAGCGCTTAAAAAATGCTTTCAGATCGTTTACATCAACCCGGTCCAGGTCGGCCACATAGCCAATGGGTAACCAGGAATACGGATGACCAGATGGATAAAGTGCTTCAACGGTTCGTTCGTGACGCAACCCATACGGTTGGTTGTCTACCCGCTGGGCCCGTTCATTTTTAACGGTTTCACGCTGATTTTCAAATTTTTGCTGGTCAACTGCCGGCAATAAATACCCCATACGATCCGCTTCTAGCCATAACACTTTTTCAAGCTGATTAGCCGGTACACTGGCATAATAATTAGTGCGATCGTTGTTTGTAGAGCCGTTTAAATTGCCCCCCGCTTCAGTAACAATCTGGAAATGCTGTTCGTCGGCGACATTTTGCGACCCCTGAAACATCATATGTTCAAAAAAATGCGCAAAGCCTGATTTACCTGGCTCTTCGCGCGCCGACCCCACATGATAAGTCACATCTACATGTACCAATGGGTCAGAATTATCTTCATGTAAAATAACTACCAGGCCATTATCCAGCTCATAGCGCTGATAATTAATACTCACTGCGGATTTTTCAGCGGCAGCAGTTGACTCTATGGTGCTCGAATTGCCAGACTTTGATTGAGAGTTGCTTTGTTGCTGACAAGCTCCTAACAATAATAAGCTACTTATCATTGCAGAAATGGTAAAAACAGGGGTTAACGACATTTTACTTCCTTTTATATAATGTTGTTTTGTGAATTTCCCCGAAACACACAAAGAGTTGCTCTTGCAACCTGCCGCTGAATTACGGGGGGTTACAAAAATGTCACTGAGCCAGCAGTTATGGTCAGATTACCAGAATATCAGGTAAATGGCCTTAGCTCATCCAACTGAAATGTATCAATTTGTCGCAGCTTGCCCTACAATTTGCTAATAAGGTACAAGGAAAAATCATGAATAGCACACCTCAAATTATTGACCTGGATTTCGGCCTTTCTCAATTAAGTGGTAACCGCACTTTGTTGCTGAAGTTACTACAAAAATTTGCAGATGAATATCGTCAACTTCCAGCGCAGCTAGACCAGGCGTTTAAAGATGATCGCTGGGACGATGCCCGTGTACTGGTTCATACATTAAAAGGTGTAGCCGGAAATCTGGGTTGCAATGCCCTGTTTGAAGAAGCCCGGGCGTTTGAAAACCATTTAAAAGATCAAGCCAGCGTGCCCGACAATGTAGCGCAGTTCAGTCAGGCGCATCAACTGACCTTGAGTACTATTGATGAGCTTAACGGCCACACGGTTCAGACGCCTACCGCAGAATCTGATAACATCCAAAAACAAGCATTACTTGGGGCATTAAAGCAACACGAATTTATTCCTCAGTCACAATTAGACAACTGGCTTAATTCACTCAGTTTTGACGAAAGTACGAAAAACGAGATACGCGACGCGATTGACGAACTTGATTATGAACAGGCGATAGAACTTATAGAACGCTAAATGCCGGAGCCAACAATTTTATTTACACACCCCGACTTTTATGTGGTCGATAAACCTGTGGGTGTGACCATGCACGATAAACAGTGCGGTATTGTTTCGCAAGTTCAGGCCCTGGTCGACGATGACCACTTGCATCTGTGTCATCGTCTTGACGATGGGACCTCGGGCTGTTTGATACTGGCGCGACATGCACAGGCGGCTGCGACTATAGGCAAGTTGTTTGCTACCCACCAGGTGCAAAAATATTACCTGGCTGTAGCGTCCTCCAAACCAAAGAAAAAACAGGGTACCGTGGCCGGAGATATGAAAAATCGCCGCCAGGGTCAGCATGTTTTATTAAAAACCCAGTCGCATCCGGCAGTAACGCAGTTTTTCAGCCAAGCCACGGTGCCCGGCGTGCGGGGTTTTGTGGTTAAACCTTTAACCGGTAAAACACACCAGATTCGGGTAGCACTAAAAAGCCTTGGTTCCCCGATAATGGGTGATGTCTTATATAAAGGCACTTCAGCCGAACGACTGTATTTACATGCCTGGCAAATTGTATTTAAATATAACCAAAGCTTGATTCATGTCACCAGCCCCCCTTTTGGTGCACATTTCGAATCAGTAGAATTTGGACAATGGCTAGATTCACTGGGACCGGTCACCCAGCTCCAATGGCCTGATTATCAGTTACCAAATTAACATTTACAGGAAACCTGAATGCCTCTTCCCAACCTGGGTCGAATTCATATTGTAGGCAGTGGCGCTATCGGTTCGCTTATTGCCGTTGGCGCGCAGCATAACAACATTGCTTATAGTCTTTCGCCGCGCAGAGCCGACCAGCTGACTCAGCGACTTATTACCTATAGTGGGCAATCGATATTATTAAACCAAAATCTTCCAGAGCCTGAAAAACTGGCCGAAACAGACTTATTGATTATGCCTGTTAAAGCGCATCAGCTGGCTCAGGCCGCGGCCCAATGGCAACCTAGAATACAGGATAATACGCCTGTTTTATTGGTGCACAATGGGATGGGAGGATTAGAGTCGGTACGTGAAGTATTGAAAAAGCAACCCATCTATCTGGCCACCACCAGCCATGGGGCAATGAAAATCAATCAACACGAAGTTAAGCATACCGGGTTTGGTCGCACTATGGTTGGCGAAGCCCCGGATAATCGCAATGGCTCTGGTGAACAAAGCGAAATGGTGATGAAAGTTCTTAGTCGCTGCTTACAGCCGGTTACCTGGCAAGAAGATATTGAGCGGGCTTTATGGACTAAACTGGCTATTAACGCGGTAATTAATCCCCTGACAGCAATTTATGATATTACCAACGGCAAACTCGACAGCTTACAGTTTCGGGGGCAAATCGGCGACATTTGCGATGAAGTCGCGCAAGTTGCCCAGGCGTGTAAGATTGATCTAACCTCTGATTTTCTAAAAGAGAATGTACAGCTGATCATCGCGAATACTGCGAATAACTATTCAAGTATGCACCAGGATATTTCGGCTAAACGGACAAGCGAAAACGATGCCATCAACGGATTTATTGTAAAACAGGCCGAAAAAAAAGGTATCGACGTTCCCGTCAATACCTTCTTACATAATAAAATAAAGTCGCTAGAGAAAAATTATTCCTGAGCTTGCGGCTTCATATGCGGAAATAAAATAACATCTTTTATGGTAGGGCTGTCGGTAAACAACATCGCTAACCGGTCAATACCAATACCCTGCCCTGCGGTTGGCGGTAAGCCAAACTCCAGCGCCCGAATATAGTCCTCGTCAAAGTGCATGGCTTCATCATCGCCAGCATCTTTTTCTTCAACCTGTTTGCGAAAACGTTCGGCCTGGTCAGCTGAATCGTTTAACTCACTAAATCCGTTAGCCAGCTCACGTCCGCCCACAAAAAATTCAAAGCGATCGGTAATAAACGGATTATCATCGTTGCGTCGTGCCAGCGGAGATACTTCCCACGGGTACTCGGTAATAAACGTTGGCTGTTCCAGCTGTTCTTCGGCAGTGGCTTCAAAAATTTCGCACAAATACTTACCAGGGCCCCAAATACCGTCTACTTCGGGCTCTTTGATATGTAGCTGTTTGGCCATTGCTTTAAGCTCGTCCAAATGGGCTTCTGGGTCGCGAATAGCCGCTTCGTTGGCGTCTGGCCAGTATTTTAAAATAGCCTCGCCCATGCTAAGGCGCACAAACGGCTGACCAAAATCATACTGCTTGGTATCGGTCACCTCACCGCTGCTGTTACGCACGGTGTTTTCCAGCTTGGTAGAGCCCAGAATATTTTGCGCCAGCGTGCGCAGCATATCTTCTGTCAGATTCATCAGATCGTTGTAGTCAGCGTATGCCTGATAAAACTCCAGCATGGTAAATTCAGGATTATGACGCGTTGATAATCCTTCATTTCTAAAGTTGCGATTGATTTCAAATACCCGCTCAAGGCCGCCCACTACCAAACGCTTTAAATACAGCTCAGGGGCAATACGCAGATACATATCAATATCCATCGCATTGTGATGGGTAGTAAACGGCTTAGCCGTAGCGCCACCCGGGATCACCTGCAGCATCGGGGTTTCCACCTCAATGAATTTGCGCTCGGTCAAATACTGGCGAATACCGTTGATCAACGCGCTGCGAATGCGAAAGGTTTCACGGGTTTTATCACTGGTGATAAGGTCAACATAACGCTGACGATATTTAGTTTCCTGATCGCTTAAACCGTGAAACTTTTCAGGCAATGGGCGCAAGGCTTTAGTCAGCAATTGGTATTGCGCCATATCTACGTACAAATCACCCTTACCAGACTTATGCAGTACGCCCGACACACCAATAATATCGCCGATATCCAGCGCGCCATAACGGGCTTTGATGTCTTTCTGGGTATCTTTAGCAGCATAGGACTGAATGCGCCCGCTCATGTCCTGAAGCAACAAAAACGGCCCACGTTTGGCCATAATGCGTCCCGCAATACTGACTTTATGCTGTTGTTCGGCTAACGTTTCTTTGTCCAGCTCACCAAATTTTTGCTGCAAATCGTCAGCGTAATGCTCGCGACGAAAGTCATTAGGAAAACCGTTAGATTTGCAGTTTTCACGAATTGCGCTCAGTTTAGCCCGGCGCTCGGCAATTAATCGATTTTCGTCTTGTTGGTCGGTCATAACCTAATCGCTTGTGTTGTTAAAGCCCGGACTTCAGGCTGGCTTCAATAAATTTGTCTAAATCACCGTCTAAAACCGCTTGGGTATTGCGGTTTTCTATACCGGTACGTAAATCTTTAATACGTGAGTCATCAAGCACGTACGAACGAATCTGGCTACCCCAGCCAATATCAGACTTGCTCTCTTCCAGCGCCTGCTTTTCAGCATTTTGCTTTTGTAGCTCAAACTCATAAATTTTGGCTTTTAGCTGCTTCATCGCCTGATCTTTATTTTTATGCTGCGAGCGGTCATTTTGGCACTGCACCACTATTCCGGTGGGTTCGTGGGTGATCCGTACCGCTGAATCGGTTCGGTTTACGTGCTGACCACCTGCGCCTGAGGCGCGGTAAGTATCGATTCGCAGATCAGAAGGATTGATATCCACGTCAATATCATCATCCACTTCAGGGTACACAAATGCAGACGAAAAAGAGGTATGGCGGCGATTGCCCGAGTCAAAAGGAGACTTTCTTACCAGCCGGTGCACACCGGTTTCAGTACGCAGCCAGCCAAAGGCATACTCGCCTTCAAAACGCACAGTCGCACTTTTGATGCCCGCCACATCGCCTTCTGACAATTCAATAATTTCGGTTTTTAAACCGTGAGCTTCGCCCCAGCGCAGGTACATTCTTAGCAGCATATTCGCCCAGTCCTGGGCTTCGGTTCCGCCTGAGCCAGACTGTAAATCAAGATAGCAGTCAGCAGCATCATTAGGGCCTGAGAACATCCGGCGAAACTCTAATCCTTCAAGCTTTTTGAGTAATGTTTCTAACTCAACCTTCGCTTCTTCAAAGGTTTCTTCGTCATCAGCTTCAATGGCCAGCTCAACTAAACCATCGATATCTTCAGCACCTTGCTCAAGCTGAACGACAGTATCGACAATGAGTTCTAACGCTACTTTTTCTTTACCTAACGCCTGGGCCCGCTCGGGGTCGTTCCATACGTCGGGGTTTTCAAGTTCACGATTAACTTCTTCTAAACGCTCTGACTTTGCATCGTAGTCAAAGATACCCCCTAAGCGCTTCGGTGCGCTGGCGAATATCGACTATGGCGTTTTGAACAGGGTTTGTTTCCAACATAATCCGCTACATTCAGATAAAAATTGAGACCGCGAATAGTAACGAAAATAGTGAAATTTTGATAGCGGTAAGCACAAAAAGAAATTGCCACTAAAGCCGTATTATCGGCTTTAGTGGCTTAATGCGGAACTAATTGTTAATTAGCATTAATATTAGCGCACAGTTTGGCCGTATCTGCGCCCAGTTTTTTGAGCTGTTTAATGGTTTTTTCATTAGCCACATTGCCCTCTTCGTCGAGCAGGGAATCAACTTTGGCAATCGCTTTTTGGTTTGGGTGAACCAGCACCCCCACATTCTCAAGCAACATACGCAGGGCCATTAACACCCGCAACCCGCCTAACCCGCCCGCTGACGCCGCCATAATACCGGCCGCCTTGCCACGATATGCCTGCATCATAGACTCACCTTCTGCTGCGCGTGAGGCCCAGTCCAGGGTGTTTTTCAAAAGCGCGGGGTAACTGCTATTGTATTCGGGCGAGGCGATAAGAAAGCCATCATGCTCAATCATCAGTTCTTTAAATGCCTGTGCCCGTTCTGGAATTCCCTGCTCGGTTTCTTCGTCCTCGTTAAATATCGGCATGGCATAGTCAACCAAATCGATTAAGGTTACCTCGGCGCCTGCCTCTTCGGCGCCTTGCGCGGCAACCTTTAAAATAGCTTTATTGAATGAATTACGGCGTGTACTGCCACAAAAAGCGAGAAGTTTTGGCATTATTTTTATTCCTTAAAAAAAAGGGCTGTTGTAGACAACAGCCCTTTAGTCAACAATGTACAATTGCATTATTTTGTAATGGCTTAGTACTTAGTTTACATTTTTTCCAGGGTTTCGATACCCAGTAGGGACAAGCCCAGTGCCATGGTATTGGAAACCAAAGCTGCCAGGGCTAAGCGACTCTGGCGTACCTGCACCGGAGTGTCATCACGCAAAATCGGACATGCTTCATAGAAACTCATGAAACTGCTGGCTAAATCATACAAATAAGCACACATAACATGCGGAGTAACATCGCGGCCCACTACATTGATGGTTTCTTCAAACTGCAATAGCTGCACGGCCAACACATGTTCTTGCTTTTCGTTTAGCGAGATGTCTATTGGTAAGTCAGCTAACGAAACACCGGCTTTTCTGAAAATACTTTTTACCCGGGTAAAAGCATATTGCAGATAAGGGGCCGTATTTCCTTCAAAACTTAACATGGTATCCCAGTTAAACACATAATCGGTGGTGCGGTTTTTACTTAAGTCCGCGTATTTTACCGCGCCAATACCAACTTTGCGTCCAACCTCGGCAAGCTCTTGTTCAGTTAACTCGTTGTCACGCTGTGCAATTAAATTGCGAGCCCGTTCTACGGCTTCATCTAACAACTCAACCAGCTTAACGGTGCCGCCAGTTCGGGTTTTAAAAGGTCTACCATCGCTGCCTAACATCATGCCAAACGGACAATGTTCGTAGCTTTGTTCAGGCGCCATAAAGCCAGCTTTACGGCCGACAATTTCAGTTTGCCTGAAATGCAATGCCTGGCGGGCATCAGTAAGTATCAGGGTTCTGTCGGCGTTCAGCTTACCACTGCGATAACGCATTGCGGCCAGGTCGGTCGTAGCATACAGGTAGCCGCCACCTGACTTTTGCACGATGTAAACAGCAGGATTGCCTTCTTTATCGGCCAGCTCTTCAATAAAGACGACCTGAGCCCCCTGATCTTCTACCGCAATGCCTTTTTCTTTTAAATCAGACACTACCTGGGCTAAATCGTGATTGTAAGCCGACTCTCCCATTATATGGTCGCGGGTCAGGCTAACATTAAGCTTTTCGTATACTTCTTCACTATGGGTAATCGATACATCAATAAACTGTTCCCACAACGCCAGACAGGCTTTATCGCCGCCTTGCAGTTTAACCACAAACTCGCGGGCCCGGTCAGCAAAGTCGGCTTCCTGATCAAAGCGGATTTTCGCCTCACGATAAAAGTCTTCTAAATCGGACAGTGCTGTTTCGGCCATTTGATTGTTTTGTAGCTTGTCGTGCAAATGCGCCAGTAACATACCAAATTGGGTTCCCCAGTCGCCCATGTGGTTTTGGCGAATGACGTTATGACCCAAAAATTCAAGCAGCTTTACTACGCTGTCACCAATAATAGTGGTACGCAGGTGACCTACGTGCATCTCTTTGGCTAGGTTAGGCGAAGAATAATCAACCACCACATTTTGCTTTGGCTGTTTGGCCACACCCAGGCGCGGGTCGTGTATGGCAAGTTCACACTGGTTTGCCAGCCAGCGGTCGCTTAAATGAATATTAATAAATCCAGGGCCGGCCACTTCGAGTTTGTCGGCCACATCGTCTAGCTTTACCCGCTCAACAATCTTGTCGGCAATATCACGCGGCTTTTGCTTAAGCCGTTTGGCCAGGGCCATCGCCCCATTAAACTGGTATTCGCCAAATTCCGGGCGAGCGCTGCGGGCAATAGGAACCGGAGCATCAGCGGCGTTCAGTTCGGTTAAGGCTTCTTTAAACCGGCTGATTAATAATGCATGTATATTCATAGTTGTGTCTTAGTGTTCCCGGGTGTGGGTAAATTGGATGTCGGGGTAACGCTCTTGCGCCAGTTGCAAATTCACCATGGTTGGAGCGATATAGGTTAGGTTATCTCCGCCATCAAGGGCCAGGTTTTGTCCGGCTTTGCGCTGAAACTCTTCTAGTTTTCGGGCGTCTTCGCTGTAAACCCAGCGCGCGGTATTAACGCTGATATGCTCATAAATCGCTTCAACATTATACTCGGCTTTTAGCCTGGCAACGACCACATCAAACTGCAGCACACCCACTGCGCCCACAATTAAGTCGTTGTTAATAAGCGGACGAAAAACCTGTACTGCGCCTTCTTCAGACAACTGTATAAGGCCTTTTAATAACTGCTTTTGTTTTAACGGATCGCGCAAACGAATACGTTTGAACAATTCAGGTGCAAAATTAGGAATGCCCGAAAATCGAAAATTATCGCCGGCGGTAAATGTATCACCAATACGAATAGTGCCGTGGTTATGCAAACCAATAATATCGCCTGCGTACGCCTCTTCAAGCAGTGACCGGTCGCCGGCCAAAAAGGTCAGCGCATCGGCAATACGGATATCTTTACCAATGCGGGTATGTTTCATTTTCATGCCTTTTTCGTATTTTCCCGATACAATTCGGCAAAAGGCGATGCGGTCGCGGTGTTTAGGGTCCATATTTGCCTGAATTTTAAATACAAAGCCGCTAAACCCGGGCGAGTCGGACTCTACTCTGCCCTCTTCGGTCTCACGACCTAAAGGCGCTGGTGCCCACTCAACTAATCCATCAAGCATATGGTCTACGCCAAAGTTACCTAACGCGGTACCAAAAAACACCGGTGTTATTTCACCTGCCATAAACAGTTCATGATCAAATTCGTTCGAAGCGCCGACCACCAGCTCCAGTTCGTCGCGCAGGGTTTGCACTAAGTCACTGCCTACCGCTTCATCAAGCTCACTATTATCAATGCCTTTTATAATACGGACATCCTGAATAGTATGACCCTGCCCGCTTTTATATAAAATGGCTTCGTTACGGTGCAGATGATATACCCCTTTAAAGCTTTTACCGCTACCAATGGGCCAGGTAATGGGGGCACACGCGATACTTAGCTCGGTCTCAACCTCGTCTAACAACTCCATTGGGTCGCGAATGTCACGATCCAGCTTATTCATAAAGGTAATAATAGGTGTGTCGCGCAGACGGGTAACTTCCATCAACTTACGCGTTCGGGCTTCGACCCCTTTGGCAGCATCAATAACCATCACGCACGAGTCTACCGCAGTTAATGTACGATATGTGTCTTCTGAAAAGTCTTCGTGTCCTGGTGTGTCTAAAAGATTAACCAGATGTTCACGATAAGGAAATTGCATCACCGAGGTAGTAACCGAGATGCCCCGCTCTTTTTCCATTTCCATCCAGTCAGACTTTGCGTGCTGGCCCGACTTTTTGCCCTTGACGGTTCCGGCTTTTTGTAATGCATTGCCGAACAATAAGACTTTTTCAGTGATAGTCGTTTTACCCGCATCGGGGTGCGATATAATAGCAAACGTGCGTCTCTTACTGATTTCTAAAGATATTGCGCTCATAAAAATTTAATCTGGGTTTCTGGTGCCGCTACGGTTACCGTAAAGTCTTTCTTGGCATTTCTCGGCATTGTTTAATTGGGTGGCGAATGATAACAAAAAAAAGGAGCGTTTAGCCTCTTTTTTGATAGGCTTGGGACATGAAAAGTCATTTTATAGCAGTCAAAACTTGAAAATTTCTGATTAACCGTAGCGATTTTTGATTGCATTGGTAAAACGAGCTAAAAAAGATTTTTGGCTTTCTAAAGCGTAATCTTTCATACGAACTTTCGTGTCATTTCTATAATCTTTCGTAAGCTCAAGGACTTTACTTTGTGTAAACGAAAAAATATCCTGTATAGAGCTAAAAGACTGTAGCGTGTTACTATCGTCTGCGACAAATGGTAACTCTTCTGCCGAAAACAAAAAACAACTCAAATGATCTTCCAATTCATCTATTACCTCTGTCACTGATTTTGAATAAGTTTCACCATATGGAATATTTGACAATAAATTCAAGGAGAGCTGAAGCTCAGTAGTGGCATCAGTAAGTTGTTCGATACTTTTCTCAATGATAGTAATAATATCCTGTTCAGCTTCTTCACAAAGGGGAGATAAACTTTTAAACTTAAGATGCTGTTGGCTTATAAAATCAAAAATTGGATTAAGAATCTTAGGGGTAATAAATTCTTTGAACCAAAAGTTATCAATTTCATTTAAAAACTGGTCTTCAAGTCGGTTCAGTCTGCCAACTCTGTTACTTTTAATAGTGTATACTAAAGCCAATAAAGCAACCAATGGAGTTAATAAATATAGAACATCTTTCAATTCCCAGCTAATCTCGAGAAATTTATCTTGCTTTATTACTTCTTCTTTTTTTTTCACCTCACATGATTCTTTCTTTGAATCACAAACCCCAAAATTTTGAACTAAATTTTCAATCTTTTGCGCTGAAATTTTTTTGTCATCTGCTAAAATATCAAGTGTGAAAACTAAAGTAATAAAAAATATAAATATTCGCAAGTTATTTACCTTTCATATGCGCTGTTCAATGAAGCTAAAGCCCTATCTACACTTTTATCTATCTGATTCAAAATATGCTCTTTTGCTTTAAAATTATATCGCTTATAAAATTCAGCTTTGTCACCGGCATTGAGTATACTTTTCCCGAACATGCCCAAGAAAAAAGAACTAGATATAGTTCTAGTAGTATCTGGAAATATTACATCCACTGAACATTCGCTTTTAACCAGATCGAAGTCTTCAATATTAAAATGAACACGAGCTTTCTCGCCGTTAGGGCGCCCGACATAAGCGCGCACACCAATCCTAGTAAAATCTATAGGTTTGTTTTTTCTAACTGTCATAACGTTGCTCCAACGATTCAGTATCACTCTCTTTTAAGTGAAACTTAATTGTAACTATCGTACCCGGAAAGCGAGCTTTACTCATTTTACGGATGTAATTGGCGTTCGGTGGCTGAAAAAAGTCATTATCTTCATTAAAATAAAGTAAGTGCCTTTTAGATACATGATCCTTCGATGGCATATATTTTCCATCAAAGTAAACATAAATATCTCCACTTACGACAGACATTTCAATATGCTTATCTCCATTTTCTGTACATTCTTGTGTAATATTTTCAAAAAATAATAACAAGTCAGTGAAACCTTGACCTCTTGTACTATCAATATCGAGTTTCGAAGATACATTTTCCTGAAAAGCCATAACTGTCAAAAGCTCTTCTAGCGAAACATTTTTTCTATGTAGGTTAGTATAACCGTCGACTCTGCTATTTATTTCATCTACATTAAGCTTATCAATAAATGTTTGAGCTATTGATTTACCGAAATTGAAAATTGAAATTTGTTGATAAATTTCATCTTTTGAATTTCTGTCCATGTATCCATAGAACTGCCAATGAGTTTCATCAATATCCGCATGGTCTTCTGCATTTCCAATTAGCTCACCTATTATAGCAGCCAGTTCTGTCCCAGCCTCTTCGGTAAGTTTGCGATCTACTGTTTCTAAACATTCATCCATATATTCTATGAAATTGACTGCTGCTTGAGTTTTCTTATCGCTACAGAATAAATCGATCTTCTCTTTTTTAGTGCATATTGTTTTAAAAACTTTAATCGTCTTTGGATCAGATTTTGATACCTGAAGTTTTTCCGCTTTTATATGCTCTACGATTCCAATAGAATTTAACATTGGAGAAAGATCTTCATTTTCTGGATAAACTCCTTTAATACTAATACGATTATTGTTTTTATTTTTTTTCGTTTTGACACTAAGTACAGATTGACCTAGCAGCACTTCTGCGGAAAGATCATGCTTTGGCATTTCAGAATGATCAATAATTAATTCTTTAAGCTTCTTCTGCCTGCCTATTTTTGTTATGTCTGAAATCAATGTCAATGTCCACTCTGGATTAGTAAGCATTGAAAAATCTTCAGTTATCTTTGCCGTTACACTTCTATTTTTAGGTAAATTTGTTGTTGAGCTAATTGAACAAAGCTGCTCTAAAACAAACGCTCTCGCTTCTAGATATTGGCTATCTTTTCCATCATTTTGTCGTACTGAACGACCTGCCTGCTTTGCATGCTTTCTCTGAAGGTAAAGAAAAGAATCTGTCATCTTTTTCATATTTTTAAAGTAAATCCCATTTTTTATTATTAAATCATTCCATTTATATAAAAATTTTGTAACGACGGTAAAAATACAAATTTTAGGTTGAAAAAAAGCAATATACTTAAGTTAAGTTACTATCAATTAAAAACAAAGAACGACAATTAATTACCAAAATTTTAAATTTAAAAAATTTAATTTCTTCATTTCAGGATCACGGTACTGACGCTAGAGTATCAATATGAGTTGGTAATCATTATATAGATAAATATATAAGCGCTCTTTAAAGCCAAGAAAAGTATAGCCGACCTCGACTTTATTGGAAACACGGAACTCCACTACTACTTAACTGTCAATTTGAGTATGAACTTATCAGTAAACATGACAGTCCTGTATGAGCCACTACACTCTATGAGTTATTATAGGCTTTCGTATTAAGGTTGGATATATAGTAAAGTGTAAATCTTATCTCTCTTTTTAGGGCAGTTCGAAGTCTGACCCGCCCTTATGCCACCATCTTTGTTTCGCCCCTCTGTAACGCGGTGAGGGGGGGACCATCATTATCGATACATCGAGAGCATTTCGCTACTTGAGTGTACATATTGTATACGATGACCTAACCTAATATTTTTGTCCCTAATTTATGGGATGTCTGTCGAACTTCACAGTAACTGGGTTACAAGTCAATACAGACCCCCATACGCTTATCCGGCTGTATTTTACAAACCTCGACCGTGGGCTTCAACAACGTATACGGCCGATACCACAGTGATTTTGCTATTATAACACGTTCCCCAGAATGGCGAATAACTGTATTAATGTCGTGTCTCTTTTTAAAACATATTGAGTCTGAACTTATCTCGACCGTTTAACTAATGGGCCCAGCCTGGCATTTTGCAGACCAAAAATATCCGTTACCTGAGCCAGGAACAGCTCGCCGGTAGCCACTGCATCGGCAAAAGCATTATGCGCCAGGTACGGTGGCAAGCCGCGATTTTCCCGTATGCTGGTTAAGCGCAGGTCGGGTTTAACCATACCAGAGCTTACTGACATCGAACGCTCAATAGCCAACGTGTCTAAAAACACCAGCGGTAGCTCTATGTGTTCAGGTAAATCAAGTAAAGTATGCAAAAATTGCCGCTCAATCCATGCGCCATGGGCAATCACCACCTTGCCAGCCAATGCCTGTAGCAGCAAAGGGCCTAACTTCACTACCGCCATTCCGCGGTTAAGTGTTTCAGGAACAATATGATTAATAATCGCGGTATCAGGCACCACACTATGACCTGTATCTACATAGTAATGCTGTGCAGTTGATAACGATAATACCGGAAATTTCAGGCTTACCATGCCTACCGACAATATTGCATCCATGGATGCATCCAGGCCCGATGTTTCAAAATCCAGCACCACACATTCAACATCTTTAAGCCGGGTTTCTGGGTGCGGCAATTTGTGGTCAAAAAAGGTTTTAAGCTGGGGGTCAAAGTGGTTTTTCGCTAAAGCATAACGGCGTTTTTTTTCGGCGCTCACCAGCGGATGAAAACGTGTTAGCCAGGCCTGCCAGAAGTTTTGTTTCATCGAAGCAAACCTGCCGAATTAAAACGTAGCTGAGCTGCCTCCTGATAACGTGAGATAATGCGAAATGCGTCTTTAAGGTGGTTTCGTTCAAAAGCGGTAAGTTGCGACGGGGCAATTAAATTATCCTGCTTTGCCCCATGACAGACGAGTTCGCTTTGGTGTTTAAAACGAACCATATTGATAAACTGAAATGCTTCAATAAGCTCGTTACGACTGACTTCGTTAATAACCTTGCTATTTGCTGCATCGCGCAGGCGATGGGTAGTTTCGGTTGCCGAGCTACCTGCCACCAGCGCGTATACCCGGGCCAGGTCTACTATTAAATTAACGGCCTGACGTTTAATATTCAGTACCTGCCGGTTGTCCCCATCACGGGTTAGCACAAATTTTCGAAATAAACCCAGGGGCGGACTGACACGTAAAGAGTTGGCCACCAGCATTGCAAAAAAGCGGTTGTGTCCTTCAACCCGGGCTAATAACGATTGCTTTAAGGCCGCCACCAGATGATCGGTTCCATACAAAAATCGAAGATCCAGAAACACACTGATATCGAGCAAGTTTTGTAGCTCAGTTTCTGCCACCCACTCTTTGACATAGTCTTGCCAGGTGGCCAGGGGCACCCGCCAGCGTTCATTACTGGCCATAATATTACCCGTACAATGGGGATAACCACATTCGTTCAGGGCATCACAAACATAGTCTGCCAATGCTTTAAAGTATTTAATTTCATCATCCTGGGGCTCCCATTGTAAAATGATACCGTTGTCCTGGTCCGACCCCAGATGCATTTCAAAACGCGCCTGCGAACCGGCACAAAACCAGGCATAGGGTATGGGCGGTGGCCCCAGCTTTGTTTCAGCCAACTGCAAAATACGCTTGTTAAATGCATCAGCAATTAAGGTGACCATTTGCTGAATTGCCCGGGAGTCAACCCGGGCCGCCTGAAGTGCTTCAAACACAGACTGACGCTGAGGCACCAGTGCAATCAACTCTTTAAGCGTGGTTTGTCGATAAATCTGACTGATTAAATATATTGCCTGAACGTGAGAGTTTTCTACCAGACTGGTCGCGGTCAGAACGCCGACTACAGCGTCGTTTTCTATAACCGGTAAACTACGCACATTATGCTGCATCATAATCTCGATAGCCTGCAATAACGGCGCTTCAGGATTTACCGTACGCAAATGGCGGGTGATTATCTCTTTTACCGCCACCGAGGTATCCATTCCAGTGGCCAGTACGCGCGTGGTCATATCTCGGTCGGTTACCATCCCCACCAGTGTATCGCCGTTAAATACCAATGCGCTGGAACGATGCATTTTTGCCATAACCTGAGCCACTTCGCGAATTGACATTTCTGTGTCGACCCGCGCAACCCGGCGGTTCATTACCTCTTTCACACTTCGCAAGTACAGTGCTTCTTCGCCTTCCTGATGGGCAGAGGAATGCGCAAGTCGAACCGATTCCTGAGAAGAAAAGTGATTTCGTATGTTCGGATTCTGATCGATTAAAGCTGACAATACTTTTTTAGGTATGCGATACAGGAGCGTATTTTCAATTCCCCGTAAGGTATAACCGCATTCACCCTCACGGTACAGCTGGCTAAATCCGAATAAATCGCCATCGGCCAGGCGGGTACGCAGGCTGCCATCATGATGGCGCTGCTCCACTGCTCCGGTTCTGACAATATACAGACCCTGCCCAACAATCTGCTCGCCCGGCAATACCTCGTTTTTCTTCAGATACATAATATCGACCGACGTGGCCAGCGACTCACGTTCCTCATCGCTGAGGAGATCGAAGGGATCAATTTTTGCTAAAAAGCCGACAATATTTGGCAGTAATGCAGATTCCATAATTTGTCTCACCGGTTATAAAGCTATTGGGGGCGAAGTCGCACTTTATTGCTCACGTTACCGCCTGGGTCTGACAACAAGCGTATGTCAGGGAATATATACCGCCAGGCTAAGCAATTTTCGCTGGCCTTTTTCAATTCGGCTAACACTGTGCGAATATAAATCGGGTCTGAATAAATAGATTCGCTTTAGCCATGAGAATATTACTTTGTCGGCCGAAAACTCCCCGCCCGCCTCAGGCTTTTTAATCACAATATTAAGTTTGTAATAACGACCGCTGCCCATAGGGTCATGATGACGTAAAACCTGATGACCAGTGGGGTAGGTCACCAGATTCAGTGCCACTCCTTTAAAACTAAAGAGGGGTTTGTTTGTGACTTTGGCCAATGTTTTTGCCTTAATATTTTACCGTAGAGACAGGCATCAAATACTGGCATAGGACAAAATGTAAAGGAAGGAGCAAACCGGGCGTAAGCAGATGAATTTGTTATGACGTGTAACGTTTTGGCAGGAGTAAATCAGGGTTGAACCACAATGTTCGGTTCAACCCTGTTAGCAAACTATTTTATTTGACCAATTTTGCGCATTTGGTCACGCCAGGCCCGGTACATATGAGCCTCCTGCTCACTTTGTCGCATCGTTTCTTTTAGGCCGATGCTAGTCTGCATTGTTTTACTATTTGAATTGTTGCTGTTGCAATAGTTTGGCAAAGCGGTGGTTGTAATACCTTTGCCTGCAACAAACACCCCACCGCTTTCTTCATTCCAGACATCAAAGACCGTTTCGTACAGATCATACATTTCAGGACTTTTAATCACCTGATAGTTAAGATAAGACGAAGCGTCAAATCCATGGCCACCCGCATAGGCGGTCAGTGCAATATTATATTGACTGACCAATGTTGCAGCTTGTCTGATACCGTAGCGCAGACCCGGCGTGCTACCTTGCTCATAAAACCGGCCAGTGCCATCTACAAACTGACGTGTATCGGTAAGCATAGCCTGAGCGTTGTCAATGCTGAACTGAGTCGCAGAGGTATTGTATACCAAAGGATCTACCGCCAGGCTGTCGATAAGATGTCCGGGCGCCTGACTTTGCTCAAAGTGGGTAATTAACGCCCCCTCTAATAACTGTTGATTGTAAGTAAGCGGACTTTTGGTGTCTTGAACCGTGCCTGCCAGCACGCTTACCACACGTTCAGCATCGTTGCCCCAGATATCATCAAACAATGCAGCAATTTCAAGCGTACGGGCTGCCTGCCAGTTGCTAATGAGCATATTTTCCTGCTGTAAAGTCGACAGGTTTTCCATAGCTGGTGCGCCATGAGCGTCGGGCCAGCGAATTAAAGCCTGCGCCAGCGCATAGTCTCGGCCCTGACGTTGCGGAAAAGTTCGCTTAGATAACTCGTTGCCTAATTCAAGATACAACACCCGATTGGTTGCAAGCTGGTTGTGTAACAAGGTGGCTAAACTTTTTATATAGTCATCGCCGGCCGCCAGCGGCACATTTAGCCACAGATGCGACGCTGACTGGTTAGCAAGCTCAGCCATAAGCTCGTAAGGCGCTCCGCTACCTGTGCCCCAGTGGCTATGCGTTAACTTAACCCGGCTGTTCCAGTCTTGCAGGGTCAAGGCCGTTTGCTCATCATCAAACACACCATACAATGCGGCATTGCTGATCCACTGTGTAGGCCGAATGACTTTTGCTGATTTTAAATAGTTCAGATATTCCTGAGTAAACAAAGCATCGTTTTGACTATCAGGACGCAGCAACCGTAGGTTGCGTAGATAATTACCCGACTGTTGCGGGTCGGTATCAATAATAGATACCGTGACTGCGCCCTGCCCGGCATAATCAAGTTGGATCTGGCCAGCCTGCTGGTCAACAATACTCACGTTTTCAAATTCAAACTCTCCTTCACCCTCAAAGGTGAAGGTATAAATGCCAGGAGCATAAGCGTTATCTATGTCGGCGGTCATTACCGTAGTAAAAATAGCCTCAGCACGATCGCCATTTTTTAGCTGCATACTTACCGGCCAGCCGTCAGCATCAACGTTGATTTTTTGACTTAGCTGAGCATCGAAGCTTTTTGCCTGTTTTACAAACCAGCCGTGTTGAAGGCTGTCCAGACTTTCACCTGTTTTACCCGATGTTTTCATCACATCGGTAAATGTCCAGGCGGTCATATCTGAATTAATTTTTGCCAGCTGGGCGCCCAGCCTGAACTGCTCAGGTGCAGCACTAACCGTTTCGGTCAGGTTGCCCACCGGAACATTAATTAACCCTCCCGACTGACCTGCTGGTGGCGGTGTGCTGGTGGGTGGTTGCTGAACAGGAATATTAGAAGATGAACCTGGAAGCGGACCGGAAGCGCTTGGCACTGGTGTTGCCTGGTTTACTTCAGGCACACTTTGGGGCGTTTCAGGCTCACTGCTTCCGCCTGAACCACATGCAGTGATTAGGGTTGTACAGGCTATCATCGAGATGTAAATAATTGATTTGTTCATAACTGCAACACACTTCGTTAACGTCAGAATTTGCGTTTTGCAAGCTGACAGGGCAGGAGCAGTAAGAGTAGCTTCTTGGTTGGTAAACCCCTATGAAAACGAGGTATAAGTACTAATACGCAAGTATTTACAGGGCGTAAAACTTTGTCTAAAGTGTATTTTTTTAGTTTAAATAACAATAACTTGATTTTTAGTTAGCAAGCTAAAAATCGTGGAAAATTTGAAAGGTATAAATTAGGAAACCCTAATTTTCAGGATTTAATGTACAACTCATGATAAGCGCATCTTCTGCTGAAGAGCTTGAGTCGGCGGCAGGATAATAGCCTTTACGCGTTTCAAAAAGTTTAAACCCACTGGATGTATACAGTGAAATCGCAACATGGTTACTTGCCCGCACCTCAAGCCATAGCGTTGCCATATTATGCGTAGCGCAATAGTTTATGACATCGTGTAATAGCCTTCGACCAGCCTGCTGGCCGCGTGCCGCCGTGTGAATTCCAATATCAATCAGTGTAGCTTCGTCTGCTACCATCAATACAATGGCATACCCAATCAGCTTTTCACGCTGACGCACAACACGTAAACAGTAAGGTGTGGTGGTGCTATCGACAAAGGTTTCAAATCGCCAGGGATTCGGTACTACCTGACAGTGAAGCGCATGTGCCAACGCAATTTCCCGTTCGTTTGCAGTGTCAATACAAAATGAATCCATACGTTTCACCCCTGCTGTAACATTGCTTGCCATAGCTGCTTCTTATCTGCGGCGGTCAAATCTGCCGGGGCTACCGGTAAAACAACGAGGGTTGAGGTTACCTTTAGTGATGTACCAATGACTACCTCACAGGCCTTAGCATTTGGCATAATCAAAGCTAGGGCGTGCTCAATATCAACGAGTAAATTTTTAGCGTCGGTTTGTTGGGCGGCGGTAAGCGGAGTTACCGAAGCCGCTGATGCGGTTTTAGGTTTAGGCTGGGCAGGAGATACTGTATCGGGCTGTGTTTCACTAGCCGCACTTTTTGTATCATCATTTAGGTTAGAGCGTAATGCAGCAAGTTGCTCTATACGATTTGGCGAAGCCTGGATTCTGGTTGTTACTGCCTGGGGCCCTTCTGACCCGGAAGAATCTTCAGAAGATACGTGCTGTTCAGCGGGCAACCATACGCAAATACCCATTTGTTGCAATGCCGCTATTTGAGAAAAATTTAACACGGTTTGTTCAACCTGAAGCCAAAGAGGTAATACACTAGACTGAAATAATCATAAAAGAAAGGAAAGTGGCAGGGGTGGAGGGACTCGAACCCCCAACCATCGGTTTTGGAGACCGCTGTTCTACCAATTCGAACTACACCCCTAGCGCGGTTTCGCATTATACGTATGCAATACAAAAGGTAAAGACTTTTTACCAAAGACATGACCAACTGCTTATCATTTCAGCAAATTGTACAGGCCTTGTACACTTGACCTGATTCGGCTCAATTGCCACTGGTCGCATTCATCGCTGCAACCCACACTTGGTCGGTAATATTCACTACCTTATTATAAAAGCTGATTTGTTCTGTAATGTGTGGCAAGGCTATGCCGGTAGCGGTGGCATACGCCTGATACAACTGCCCACACTGGCTTTCACTATAATTATTTATGGCACAACAACTGGCGATATCAAAAAACCGGTTAACCGCCCCGCTGTATTCCCAGTCAATAATCATCAGCGGTGATAAACGTAATATGTGCCCGGCCGATAAGTCATTGTGCCCACACACTTGTTCGGTCTGCTCAATCGGTTTGCGATACAAGGCATCAATTATTAATTGGGCGTTTTTGTTTAACTGACTGTCTGGCGGTGGTGCTGCCAGTGTTAGATAATGGCGAAGCCGCTCTGGTAGGTTTAACAGCGGTGCGGTTATCGGTAAGCTGTGAATTTTCCCTAAGATTTCACCTAAAGTGCCTGGCTGAACTTTTACAAAGTGACGTGCTTCTAAACGTTCCACCCACCAATTGTTATCTGGGCTTAACCACAAAGGCTCTGGCGCAATATGGTAGCGGGCTAACTGTTGCTGCAATCTGAACTGCGCTTGCCGGTCGATTCCGCTAAACGTATCGTCGCCCAACCATTTTATCAAATACTGGCCATTGCGGTCTTTTAACGCATAAACATGGTTGACCGCCCCACCCTGAACAGGCTCTGCTATTGTATCGCGATGAATCGATAACGCGTTATACAACTCATCAGGTATAAGCATGCTGGGGATCTTGCTGCTCGCGATATTCAGTGCGCCACTGAAGATACCCATAAACTGAAAAACCAACGTAACAGGTAAACAGGCACGCGGTTAATACCAACCCGGTCTGCCCGTACAGGTAAGCCGATGCCAGATTGATAAAAAACCAGTACACCCAGTTTTGCAAAACTTTATGCGCAACCATAAAGGTGGTTACTACACTCAGTACCTGAATACAGGCATCAAGCCATAAAAACTGGTTGCTAAACTGGCCTTCGGCTACCGTTGCTAATCCCCACCCTGCTATTAGCAACAGCGGCACCATAACCAGATGCCAGCCCCAGCTAAGCGAATAAATAGTTTGTTTTTCTTCATCTCCACGCTGCCACTGGTAATAGCCATAAATTGCCATCAGCATGTAAAAGAAGTTTAAAACCGACTGAAAAGGCAGCGTGACCTGCCAAAACAAAAAAGTGTAGATACCCGTACTGATGAATGCACACAACCAACACCAACTGCTTTGAAGCGCGGCCAGCCAAACATACCCTAAGGCAAAAAGGACAGCAGCCCACTCCAGCGCTGATGTGTCAATCAACTGCTGTATAAAGGTATCTATCATGTTGTTTAAGACCCCTTATTAGCGTGCATTGCATCAAAGTTTAAGAACTTCGCTACAAAAATCGCCTGACCTACTTCTTCGTGAGTACGCTGCATTTCTTCTCCCAGCACCTTCATGACGGTTTGGTAATCGCCGTGCACTGTCGTACTGGTGGCTTTTGTGTCTATTGATAGCTGCGTATGTTCGTTCAACCGAGCAATAAACTGCTTAATTGGCTCAATGTACTCATTCATTAGTGGATACAATGAAATTTCAACCATAACCTGCATAGTATGCTCCTAAAATTGGTAGTTGAAGGTAATACCAAACTGACGGCCTTCGGCCAATTGATAATAGGGCTCATTAAACGCGTAATTGTCGCGGGGGTCATTACTAAAGCCACCAAAACCTCTGACGTAATAGGTCTTATCAAAAAGATTTTTAACCCACAACGTGGTGCTCCAAACTTCTTGCTGCCAGTTTATTTGAGTATTAAACAAGGTAGCAGAAGGCGACATTACATCGTGACCGTCTGAAAAGCGATAGCGATCTTTAAAGTCAATTTCAGCACGCCAGCTTAATGTCTCGGTAAGGACTACGTCGCTGAAAAGGTTCGCTGTCCATTTGGGCGCCTGAGCCTGACGCTGCTCATCAACTTGTTCGCCTTTAGCGTTGGTGTATTGTTCAAAACGCGCATCAAGGTAACCCACACTTGCCTGTAATTGCCAACGGCTATTTACCTGCCAGTTTGCTTCAGCTTCAAACCCTTGGTTGGTTCCCAAATCGGCATTGTCGATAATATCAATAAAATCAGGTGTACCATCGGCTCTAATTTCGACATCAAAATCGTTAACCTGGGTATTGTCGCGTTGCATATAAAATAATGCCGCTCTTAATGTGATATCAGAATTAATAAAAGGCCCTTTGACTCCTAATTCATAGTTCCAGTTATATTCTTCTTCAAAAAAACGATTATCAGATGATACACGTTGCGCAGGGTTGATCCCCCCGCCCTTAAAACCGCGGCTAACACTGGCGTACCAGAGCTTTTCCCATGCGCTGTACTGCAACGCAACTTTGCCGCCAACCATGTCCGTATTGTGACTTTGTTGCATCCCCTGGTTATCGGCATAGTCAAAATCATAGTTTTCAAACCGCAAACCTACGATTAACGCTAAATCCTGGCTCAACTGCGACTGTGTTTCACCGTAAAAGGCTTTAGTGGTTGGCGTGTACTCACTCACAAAATCTTCTGGGGCGTAAGTGTACTCACGGGTAAGTGCTTCGTCGGTACCTTTAAAGTGAGCCCCCAGTGTCCAGCCGGTAGTATTATTAAACAAGCGTGTTGACGGTGAAGAGGTGAAGCGAATTTCTGCCGTCTGCGTATCGATACTTCTAAAGTATGCATCAAATGAGCTGTAGGTAGCGGGATGAAACGCGGGGAAAACCCAATCTTCATCATAACCATACGCGGTATTATGGCTCGCGTGGGTGGCTAATATCGTCAGTTGCCCTGCGTCAAAATTTTGCGTGACCCTTGCACTTACCGCATGGGTTTGCTGTTCATCAAACCCTGGCTCATCAGCAAAAGATTCGCGGGTGTTGTCTAACGAAAAAGCATCGTACCCATTATCAATGTCGTACCAACGGTAGCTAATATCTGCCACTGTATTGTTATCAATATCCCATTGCACGGCTAGCCGTGCTGCGGTTTCATCAATATTATTGGTATCACTGCGGTTTAAAAAACGGTTTTCTACAAAACCATCGCTGGCATTGTGAACAGCACTCACTCGGTAGCGTACAGAGTCAGATAGGGCCTGGCCCGCTGCACCCTCTATTCGATAGCTGTTTTTATTGCCGGCGCGTAATTGCACATGACTGGTTTGATCTTCTGTAGGCTGCGCGCTGACAATTTTTATAGCTCCGGCTAAAGCCCCGGTACCAAACAGGGTTGACTGCGGCCCGCGAAATACTTCTACCTGCTGTGTATCGAACAAGACCCCCGTAGCCCCAAGACCAGAAAAGTCAAAATCGTCTACTAAAAAGCTTACCGACGGGTTGATAGGTTCAGCAAACTGAGAACGCTCGCCAATACCCCGAATTTGAACAAACCTGCCGCGAGAGGCGCCTGCTGCAAAATTAACATTGGGGGCAATATTCAAAATATCAGCTAAATATTCTGCCTGACGACTTTGAACCCGCTGTTCGCCCACAATTGTTGCACTGGCGCTGAGCTGGTCCAGTGTTGCTTTTTGAAAGTCTGAGGTAACCACAATGGTTTCAATACTTGTTTCGTCAGCGGTTGCTGCAAACGACATGCAGGACAATAACGCAACCATGATAGGATTTTTTTTCATCAAGGATCTCTGTTCTTATAGCGAAAAAAGATCCGGCTTAACGGCAGGTAAACTGGTCAGATGTAAACACCATCCCTACGCCGGTATTATCCGGATCAGGTAAAGGGTCCCCACGAATGTGGATCTCAGCCGGTTTAGGCGCCCCTTGGTCTGTCTTACTTAATATTTTACTGGGGAAGGAGTCTAACAAGTGAATTTAAATCGTCAAGCGAAAGAAAAAAGAATGCCCGCTATTAGTGACGGCGCGAGCATTCTTCAGATTGGTCGTCGAAGCCCGGATTTATAGCATCTATTGCACTATTAAATTTACAAAACCTGCTTGGCGGTAAGCGGTTTTGCCGGTTGACCTGATACCAACAGCTATAAATAAAGACAGGCAAAAGTATTCTGAAAAAGACAATCTTGCCTCTGATTGAGAATTTATCCTGTTGGCACCTATAAATAGTAAAAAAAGAGGAGGTAATAAGACAGGACACCTTTTACTATATATGGGACAATTTTCTTAATTTATATAATGGTAGAGGCCAATAGCGCCGGCTTTTTAAGGAGCATTATGCAATACAGAGGTTTATTTTGGTCTGCAGTAGTGCGTGCTATTTTAAGTATGCGGCGCGATCAGGACAATATGTCGATGGCCGATGCTAATGCCTTGGAAGCCCTACCCGACCTTGAAGCGGGGTTGATTAACGAGACAGCACTCAGTGCATTACTAGAGCCCCTGTGCCCAGAGGCTGAACGCCCATTGATAGGACGTTCTTTGATTGGCTATTTTGACTTTAATAAAATGGGTAACCTGGTCGTTTATGCTACCTCAGCTCAACATATTGAAGCAGCATTACAGGCAATAATTCCGCGTTCTGAACAATGGCTTCATAGCAAAGTAACTCAAACTCAAAACAAAAATGATTTTATCGAATTAACCTGGCCGGCGGGTTCCACTCTGCTGTTAGATGATATGCAAAGCTATTTTTTATTAGCTTTATTTCGTCACTTAGCGGGTAGACGTTTTGATTTTGCCAGTATTTGTCGCCCTTCCGGGCATGCCCCCTCACTGCTTACTGCCTTAAGCCAGAACGAATGGCAGACGGGTAAGCAGGTTTCTTTGCAATTTGACCCCCAGTGGCTACAAAGACCCTCGTTTTACCATAGCCAGGCAATGGAAAAACTTCTGGCCCCCACCTTAAGTCGTATTGAAGCGCCCGGGCTTAGAGAAACATTATTACATGTATTTGCCAAAGCAGAAGCGCCAGCCCGAATTCGTGCTGAATGGGTGGCCCAGCAGATGAACCAGAGCGAATCAGGTTTACGCCGGTTATTGCGTGCGCACAATATTACTTTTAGCGCCGTGCTTAAAGAATATATTCACGACAAATCCTGTCAAAAACTACTGGCTGGCGATAAGACTGAAGATACCGCTGTGGCCTTAGGGTTTTCAGACAGACGATCGTTTGAACGAAGCTTCAAAGAATATGCGGGTATTAGTGCCGGTCAGCTAAGACAGCTAGGTAACCGGCTGCGCTTTCATAAAGGCAATCATAGTTTGCTGGACATTGTTGACAACCTGCCGCCGCTCCCCGCGACCATTCAATCGTTAATGCAACTTGACGATGACACCATGACGCTGAAGTCGGTGGTACAACTTATCGAAAAAGATCCCATTTTCCAGGCTCATATTATGAGCAAGGCCAGTAAAGCTATTTATGGCTCGTCGCCCGATACCTTAGAACAAGCCATTGGCCGAAATCTGGGCCTGAGTAATATTAAAAACCTGGCGGTATTGTTTGCAGCTCAACAACAATTAAACGCACAATGCCGGCACCGGGAAGTGGAAAAACTTACCGATGCGATGTTATTGAGTTTACCAATATTTAATGCATTAACTGCGGAAACGGAAGTGTCGGCCGCGAACACAGAAGTATCAAAGCAGTTAATTTTGTTTAGTACATTGTCGGTATTTTTGGTTTTTCACGACAAATGCCTGTTTGTGGATGGCGTAATGCGGGCATGGGAAAGCTGTAAAACATTTAGTGAGTTTGTCGATTTGCTCAATACTGAGTTTGGAATTTGTCTTTATGGCGCAACTTCTTTAATGTTGCTTCGCTGGGGCTTTAATAGCGATATTAACCAAAAGCTCTGGAAGCTATGTCAAACGACCGACACGGAAAAAACGTCGGGCACGGCGGGTCGTATTGTTGATGCGCACAACATCAGCTTTACGTTGTGCGCCATGGGGCAAAATCAGCGCTCAGATATCTTGTCTACCTTTCCGGCGGCATCCAATGCACGCATACAGTCAATTTTAAGCCAGTGGCAATAAACCCTACTGGCTTTTCTCGGTAAGTAAATTCAATGCTTTTAGTTCAGCTTCTGTCTGAGTTTCAAGGCTTTCAAGTGTTTTACCGTGGGGTACTGGCTTACGGGTGATAGGATCGACTTTTACAAATACAATATCATCCGCCAGACAAATTGTTTTCTTAGTCGCCTTGTTACGCACCAGACAGCTAACAGTAATAGAAGAACGCCCCACAGCCTTTGTGGCAAGACCAAACTCGACAATGTCGCCATTCATAGCTGGAGAGTCAAAATTGATCTCGCCAATATGCTTTGTCACCAAACAGTTTGTTTCTAACTGACAAATTGCATAAATCGCTGACTCCTCGTCAATCCATTCTAATGCTCTGCCGCCAAATAAAGAGTCAGCATAATTCAAATCGTTGGGCATTACTAAACGGCGCGATAAAAAACGCATTCGTATTCCTTTAGGTAAATGTTTAAACTTCAGCGTTATTATACGATAATTTTTGTATTATGGCTTTGGCAAATCTTCAGCACTGGTTACAACGCCGCGCAGCATGCGCATTGGCTCACCGACAGTTACTTATGCTAACCGGCGAATTGCCCTGGGCTTACGAACAAATTTCTTCGCTTTTTACATTACTACCTTCATCAGCAAGCAGCTGCTGGCTGGGTAGCAAACCCCTTGATATTGCTGTGAACACACACCGTAGTCTGCCTTTATATCGGCAAACGTTGGGCCAGGAGTTCGATGTGGCGGTTTATAATGCATTTGATGGCTTGCGCCCCAACGCAATACTTGCAATTGCAGGTACAGTAAAAAGAGGAGGTGTGCTAATTATATTAGCCCCAGAGCCCTCGCACTGGCCTTACCATGACAGCGTAACAACCCCGCATTTTCTGTCATACGGCTTTACCATGCACCGCAGTGCCTTTACCCAACATTGGCTAAAGCAGCTTAATGACGATACAAATGTAGCGTGGCTCCAGAGAAACAATGCTTCACTTCCCGTCAGTATTGCCGAAGCTTGTTCTGAATTTGAGCACCCCCGGTTTAATAATAACGATCAGCTTGCTGCCTGGCACAAAATAATAGATGAAGTAGAAAATGGCAGACAACTTTGCGCCATTACTGCGCCCCGAGGGCGCGGTAAGTCAGCCTTATTAGCTTTGTTAGCGCTACACTGGCAAGCCAGTGGAAAAACCGTCTGGCTCACCAGTTCAGCGCAACAAAGCCAGAACGTCTTTTATTCAATTATCGAAAAATACCGCGCCACTATAAATACACCAGAACCTGAGATTAGATGGTTAGCATTGGACCACCCCGACCTAAACACTATGCGCCCCGACGTATTACTTATCGATGAAGCAGCGGCAATACCGCTTCCGGTACTTAATACATTAATAGCCACCCATAATCAGTGTGTTCTAAGCACCACGACTATGGGCTTTGAAGGCTCAGGACTTGGGTTTATTCATCGATTTTTAACCCCCCTTAAACAGGCCAACAAGCTAGTTGAAGTGAAGCTCGAACAACCTTTACGCTGGTTTAATAACGACCCGTTAGAATCTGTGCTGACCAAAACGTTGTTACCTGGCTCATTGCCACCCGACATTTCTCACCAAAATTCACCGCAGGCCATTACACAATTGCCTCCCCCACCCTGTGCTGCGGATATTGTGCATCAATTGATTAAAGCCTGTGAACTAACGGCTACGCATCGCGATGCTGTGTTTACCTTATTAAGTAGTGCGCACTATCAAACCTCCCCCGATGATTTAGTCCGCTTTCACGATGCGCCCGACACTCTGTTATTGCTGACATGGGCCGATAGCGAACTGGTGGGTGCTATTGCTATAAATATCGAAGGCGGCAGAACATTGAAACCTTTGGCTCATGCTATTGCAGATGGCACCCGAAGGGTAAGTGGACATTTGGGTGCACAAAGTCTGGGTCTTCTGACCGGCGAAAGTGGACTGGTATTACAAAGCTATTGGCGCATAAGCCGCATTGCCGTACGTGATACGTACCGTCGACACGGCGTAGCCCGCGCAATGCTGAAAAAACTTGAAGAATTGGCGCAAAAAGCAAACATTGACTGGCTTGCGACTAGCTTTGGTAATGCCCCGCACCTTTTATATTTTTGGCAACAAGTGGGTTTTAAACAAGTCAAGCAGGGCGAAAAACCCGATAAAGCGAGCGGCCAGACAAGTGCTTTTGCCCTAAAGCCGTTAACTCAAAAAGCAGAACGTCAGCTCTTTTGTTTAGAAGAACTGTACCGATTCGACACATCAAGTCATAATTCTGACAACAAAAATTACAGTAGCTGGGTACAAAATGTTGTAAAAAGACGTCTGCAAGGGTATTTAAATCAATCACGTACTCGTCAGCAAACAGTTAATACGTTGGCATATCTGGCTAGGAGGCTGAGCCAATCAGTATTGGCAGACATGCCGCTATTTAGCGCTTTTTATATAACCCACCTCTCGATGACACAACTTATTGATACAAAAAGCCTGAATGGGCGCAAAGAGTTTGAGACGTTAATACGAGCTGAACTTACACGTCATTCCAGCGCATTATACAAAGCTATAAATAGCTGAAACATATTTTTATACATGCTTATTACGTCACACATAGCCGAAGTTATATAAGTTAGCGCCATTTGCAAGGCGATGGATTAGCTGGACTCGACCAAAGAGTTCTTACGGTCTGTCATTATTTTTTAAGTTTTAAACGCCAGAAACAAAAAGCCCCCTATAAAAGGGGGCTTTTTTAAGTTGAGAATCATCGATTAAATGTTAATACCACGATTCTTCGCTTTTTCTTTAATGTACGGTTCCCATGCTAATGCATTACGACGCATAGATTTCTCTTTCTTCGCAAGCTGTACATGTTCCCACGCTTTTTTGAAGTTACCCAGATAGAAGTTGGCTTCCATTAAAGAGAAATGGATTTTTCCTTCTTCTTCTGCACCCCGTTCCAAAGCTTTATTTAAGGCACTAATCGCACCTTTATAATCCTCAGCTACCAACAACAAGCTTCCTTGTTTTTGGAAATCTTCAGGATCAGAACTCATCTGCCCAGCTTTACCATAATAGTTTGCTGCAATGTCATAGTTCTTTGCTTGATGGAATGAGTTTGCAATACTGCGCATCATCTTATCGTCTTTCTTGATATCGCCGTTTTCTACGTGCTTCTCAAGAATTTTAGCCGCCATGTACGGAATACCATTAGTGGAATATAGCTGAGCCAGGTTTTTAAACTGAGACTCTTTTTCCAGGTAGCCCGCATTATAGGCAATTTCCATTGTCGCTAAGGCATCAGAATAGTTTTCTACTAACATGTAGAAAACACCTAACTGAGTCCACCACGCCGGTGTTTCAGGAAACGTATTTACCAGTGTTTCAGCAACCTCAACCGTTTCAGGATACATCTTACGTTGATAGTAAGATTGCAGCTTTAAAACGTAAGGGTTTTTGTTCGGTTCCTCATAAAGCGCAATGGCTTTATCAGCAGGTTCAATTACTTTGTCTAATTGCTTAGTTTCAAAGTAAGACTGAGCCATACGAACATAAACGTCTTTATCTTCTTTACAGGTGAAGTCCATCCACTCTTTATACCACTTAATGGCATCTTTGTAGTTTTCTTCACGAAGATTCAGGTCGCCAATCAGCTTTAGCGTTTGTGCATGCTCGGTGTCGTTTAATACCTTTGGCTCAACCGCACTGGTGAGGTATCGCAACGACTCTTCGCCTTTACCATCCTGAGACGCTAACAAATTACCTATAAAGCGTCCGACATAAGCTTTGTCAAACGCATCTGAAGGGTCGGCATCGTACAGAATCTCTAATGCTTCACCTACAAGGTCTTCGTTATACGCTTCAAACGCTTTTTGAACCTTTTTACCTGCACGTTCACCAACCAACTGCGTTTTGCCCTTTTCATAGCCAGGACAAACCACGGGTGATGATGCTTGCGCCATTACTGGCGCAGACATTACAGCTGAGACTCCCATGACTAAAGCAAGGGCTGACATTTTGAATGTTGTTTTCATCATGATCACTGCTCCAGTTTGAAGTCTAGCTGAACGAACATATTAGGTTGTCTAACACGTTTACCATCAACAATTTTGGGCTTGTATTTCCACTTGCTCAAAGCACGTCGTGCTTCACGGTCGAAAATACGCTTAGGATCGGCATCGATTACATCAATGTCTTCTACGCCGCCGGCTTCTGTGATAGTGAAAGAAAGTTTAACCCAACCCTCACGACCATCTCTGGCTGCCTGTGGCGGATACTTAGGATCAATACGAACAATAGGCGTTGCTTCACCATCTTGTTGCATTGCACCTACCGCACCAATGTTTACCCCAACGCCGCCAGTATCAACTGCTGGTACAGCCAGGCTGAACCCATCAGAATCTACTTCTGAGGCATCCGGCTCAACAGGCTGCATTTTAGGCGGCTGTTGAGGCGGTGGTGGAGGTGGTGGCGGAGTACGCTGACGTGTCTGTGTATCTGCGTCAGGCTCCTGCATCACCACATCAATAACCGGTGCATCAGGAATTTCATCGGCCGGCCGACCTGAGTTTTCGATTAACTTTGCCATTAATACGAACAAACCAAAGGCAACCGCTGCACCTAATAATATAGAAACGATAAATCGAACCATCTTATCCCCTTGCTGCTACTGATATGCGATCAACACCTGCAGCTTTAATCTGGTCCATCACTTTCACGACGACCCCATGCTTGGCTTTAACGTCAGCCTGGATAATGACATAGTCTGTCGGCTGCTCCGTCAATAATCGCTCTATATTTGCTCGGACACTTTCAACCGCCACTTCACGTTTATCTAACCATACACTTCCATCATCTGTAATAGCGATGAAGATATTGGCATTTTTGTGCAGTGACGCCTGATTCGCTTCTGGCTTGTTTACCTCGATACCTGCTTCTTTTACGAAAACAGTGGTAACGATGAAGAAAATTAGCATGATGAATACAACGTCCAACATCGGCGTCATATCAATCTGCGCATCTTCCTCTTCGGTTCTGACTTTCCGCGCCATAATATCTCTCTCTAATGATGTGGCAGGCTATCAACCAAGCCTTCTTTTGCCAACTTAGCTTTGGCTTCAAGACGAGAACTTATGAACAGTCCAGACAGCGCCGCTACCATTCCGGCCATAGTCGGAATTGTGGCCATTGAGATACCAGATGCCATCAAACGTGCGTTACTAGTACCTTGCGTTGCCATTGTCTCGAATACACTAATCATCCCGGTTACTGTACCCAGCAACCCTATTAATGGACACATTGCCACTAATGTACGGATAATTAACATCCTTGCGTCTAGATTATCAGACGCTTGGGAAATCCAAGCTTCACGGATTCTATGCGCATACCATGAGGTAGTATCGGCGCGGGCGTCCCATTTGGCGATAATATCTTTTTTCACCTTTGGAAAGACCGCTGTGATGTACCAGTAGCGCTCAATCATTAATACCCACATGAGAAAGAGCGCAGCGGCAACAAAGTACAACACGTCACCGCCGGTAGCGATAAAGTCCCTGACAGATTCCCATAATCCAATCAGGCTATTCATATTAGACTTTCCCCGACTCTGTGTGAGCTGCAATAATACCTGCAGTTTGCTCATCCAGAATGTGCACAATAGACTTGCTGCGTGAAGCAACAATGCTGTGAGTCAGAATCAGTGGTAATGCTGCAATAATACCCTGGGCTGTAGTTACTAGCGCCATTGAGATACTACCCGCCATTAGACGAGGGTCACCGGTACCAAACAATGTGATTGTCTGGAACGTTGCAATCATACCAAGAACCGTACCCAACAGACCTAATAAAGGTGCTATTGCTGCGAAGATCTTAATAACATTGATGCCGCTTTCAATTGAAGGCAATTCTTTAAGAATCGCTTCATCAAGTTTAAGCTCAAGATTTTCAGCATCAGAGTGCTTGTTTTTCTGATAAACATTCAGGATACGACCCAGTGGGTTGCTGTTAGAAGGATTACCTGGGTTTTTAAGCTGAGACTTAATTTTGCTGCCCGTGATACCTAAAGTAACAAGCTTGTAGATACCGATAAGCAAACCGATAATCAGCATGACTGTGATGGTATAACCTACCGCCCCACCTGCATGATAACGTTCTGTCATGGTCGCTTTTTCTTTCAACAGACCTAAAATAGCGCCTTGTGAAGGATCGGCATAGAACGGAACGATACCAGACGTTGCTGTGGCCAGCTCTTCGGCAGAAGAAACCAGATAGCCTTCAGGTTGACGACCTAACGGCTGAACTACTTCGTTTTCTGCATCAAAGGTCAGGTAACCTTCTTCGCTCACTAAGTTAAAGGTACCAACACGAACAACTTCTTGCTGGCTACTGCCGCCATCAAGTAAGACTACTTCAGTATTAAAACGAACAACCTGACCTGACTCAGTCATTTCAGTTTGTAGTGCAAACCATAGATCTTCTAGTTCCTGAATGTTTGGCAAGCCTTTAGACTCTTCAGACATTTCAGCTAGAAAATCATCACGACCAGGAAATTGAGCACTAACGATTGATGTAGAAATACGTCCGTACGCTTCAGAAGCCGCTTGACGTACCACACCGAACATCTCACCCAATGTACCGGTAGCTTGTTCAAGTTCAGTTGACTTGTCGTTTAACGTCGTTTCATTGTCTGAAAACTGTTGTTGTAAACGGTCGCCACGATCTTGCTCAGATTGCAGGTTTGCTTGTGCTGTACGCAGAAGGCCTTGCTTATCTGCACGGTCTGAACGGAATTCAGCTTCACGCTCTTGGTTGATGCGGGCTTGCGAAACCCGGTTGTTTTTTACTTGATCTAGCAGGTCAGAAAGACTTGCTGCTTCCTGTGCCTGAGCACCGGTCGCCATAACCGCCATCGTTGCAGCGGCTACCAGAGATTTAAATACTAGTTTCATTAAAACTTACTCCGCTGCTTCTATTGGTAACTTAATTAGATCTGGTGTGATAGTGCCGTTGGCCATCTTCACAGCATCTACTACAGAAGATAGGTACTCATCACCCAAAGCCTGCCATTCGCGAGCATCTTTGTTCCAAACCCATGCACTGGTTTGGTCAAGTGAAAGAGCCATCAAGGCGGTACGTCCAAGATTGTAAAAATCTACGGTTACTTCAGTACCGTTGTCATCAATAGTACCTTGGTAAGAAGACATTTTACTGCCGTACTCGACTTCTACCAGGTAGGCTTCAATAACCTGACGAAATTGTTCAGAAACAGTTACGTTAGAGTTAGCCATAACATCACGAAGACGTTGAATGCGCTCACGACGTTCTTCTAAATGAATAGGAACATCTAGCTCAACAAACTTTTCAAGACTGTCGATCATACGGAACATCAGCGGAACAATGCCCTGCTTCGTTTGCTCGATACTGTCGATTTGGCGTTGCAAAGAATCGATACTGCGTTGTTGGTCAGAAACCAGGCTTGCAATATAGTCGTTATAAACTTTCAGATTTTCTGTTTGGTCAACAGTTTGACGATATTCAACCAACAACTCTTGTGACTGCTCGAATAATGCGTTGATTTTTTCTTGAGATTTCGCTGCAGCCGCATGGATCTTAGCTTCTTCTTTATGAAGATCGTTAAGAGTAACTGCAGAGACGGCTGCACTGCCTGTCAGTGCAAATGCACCCATGACAGTAGAAGCAATAAGAGTTCTCTTGCTCATCTTGGACATAGTTCCCAACCAAATTTCTTATTTAAATCCTTGCCGAGCAAATCTCAAGCAAGGGGCGTATAAACTGTTACAATTTTTTTGTTTTCGGAAATGGTAGCCAGTGGCGTGGTTTCGCCAGCACTACGAATTAGTAATAATCACATGGAATGACAGAAAGAGTCAAGTAACACAGTCTTAACACCCATAGCTATTTACTGCCTGTTTGTTTGATGAGCAATTCATTCATCCTTTTCACATAAATAGGCAAAACCGATGTAAAGTCAATACCGCAATTGCGCCAACCGCCTTGTTCTGCGCCTCCAGTCTCCAACTAGAACCCATAGTCTTAGCGAAGCATAAATACTCAGCCAGATTATTTCATTTAGACAGGTAGCTAACACTATCGGTACGAATCGTTAATTATATGTTGCCTCTGCCGGCCTTATTAAAAGGTAAGATCACATCGCTGTATGCGTTGTTTTATTACTACAACACCTTGGGTGAAAACTGTTTCAATTAGCCACTGACATATAACATTTTTCTGATATCCTTATTGCAATCAGTCAGGTTCAAGGACTTTTTTTTGCTGCAGAATACGCTTATAGATACCAATCAATTGATGCATGAACAATCGTTTAAAACGAATCAGCACATCAATATTGCCTCGGCCTTTACTGATGAGTTTGCACAGCGAATGACTTTGGCGCTGGAGTCGCATAAAAACTACAGCCTGGCAACGTTCGTGAATAATCAGGTACTTAATCTGCCAACAGAGCAGTATCGCAATTTCAGCGACGCTCAACAGCAGCAATTGTTTAAGATGATAAATCATAATGCTGCGCACGGCATCGGTTACTGTTATAAGCGTTCTTCGTTAGAAGGTGCACAGCACCAGAAACCTGATTTTAAAGTCTTTTCAGAATGGTTAAATAACGAGCAGATTCTCGACTGGGTCAAGCGGATATCAGGCTATAATGATATTTGTGCTGCTTCTTTACAGGCGAGTTGTTTTGAGCCCGGCCACTTTTTGACGCGACACAATGATATTCATAAAACGGAACAACGCCGGGTCGCTTTTGTGGCTAATTTTAATCGTGAGTGGCATCCCGACTGGGGCGGTTTGTTACAATTTTATAGCCAGGCGGGCGCACCTTTGCAAAGCTGGGCGCCGTTTTATAACAGTCTTAATTTATTTAGCGTCGATAGAATTCACAGCGTTACCTATGTTACGCCTTTTGCTAAACAGTCACGGTACGCTTTTTCGGGCTGGTTTCGAGCTAAACCGCTGTAACTGCCTCTTCAGGTACAAAGTCACATGCCACGGTCAGGCGTCGGCCTTCATGGTTAAATGGGTACGTGCCGTGCCAAAAATATGAAGGAAATATTATCAACTTACCTTCTTCTGGCATCACATTATGAAACACAGTATTTTTTGAGCGAATAAAATTAGTCTGACCAAAGCGTAGCCAGCCTTCATGTTTATCGTTATCAAGCGAAGGTAACGCAATATAGACCACCGAACTCAACCACCCCATCGGGTGAATATGATCATTATGAAATCCCTCTGTTTTTAAATTCACCGACCAGGCTGTATTTACCGCCGCATTTGCCCCGTCGGCAAAACCTGAATACGGATTAGGTATCGTTTTATAATAATTAAGCGCATTATTCGCAATCCGGGTCAATTCTGCTTGAAGATGGGTTAACAGCGCATGTCGATGTGAGAACAAATTGCCTTTCGTTTGTGTTCCGCGGTGCAATGTCTGAAACAATGGCGAATCGTCACCAACATGCAGTTCATCAAGATATTCGGCTACATCGGATAGATACCTATGGAGACTCGTATAACTCTCAGGCGGCTGAATAAACTCTTCAAAGATATAGTCTGTTTCTTGTATGTCTGAATTTTGCCCGGGTGAAAATTCGGAACCACAATATCGCGTTAAAGATAACGCCCATTGATTTTGGCGATCTTCACTTAATACGGTCTCTATACATGTCGTTGCCAGCTCGTATTGATGACTTACAAGCAAGGTTTGTGCTAACTGGCATCGTTCATCACAACTTAGACGTCTCGATACCGCCTGCCGGGCAACGTCGCCCGCGCGCTCTGTTTTTCCTTGTATTCTAAATGCTTCACTTTTATAAAAGGCCAGCTTATGCGGGACAATAGCTTCATTGTAATAATCTAAAACAGACCACAGCTTGGTATGCTGCTTTACCTTAATTAAAAAGGTAATGTAAAAATCTAAAACCTCATCGCCTAACTGCTGTTTGTCCGCTAAGCGGTTAAACAAGTCAGAGCAAAGCGCAGATTGTCCTGATTCGTACCATAGCTCTACTAAATTTTTAATAGTGGGTAGAAAATCGGGCTTTAATTTATGTGCCTGTACATAGTGAGATATTGCAGCGGTTGTATCATTCACATCCCACAAACAGTTAGCCAGATTATGATGAATTGCGTAGTTTTGCCCTACCTTATTCAGAAGGTGATGATAACTCTTTATTGCGCTCTGGTGATGACCGTTCGCTCGGTTAAGTTGTGCTTCTATGAGAATAAAATCATTGGCGTTTTCATTAGTACAAAAGCGTTTTTTTATCTTGGGCCAGAGACGGTTAGCTAAAGTAATATCTTCAACAGCAATAAGTGTGTTAAGCAATGCAAGCGCAAGTTTTTCAGAGGCATTAATATGATTAAGGGCGCGCTTAGTCATTAAGTTTAAAGATGCAGAACACGCTTGCTTACTCAGTTTTTCAAAATAAAAAATGAGTGCCGGGATACATTCAGGACGATCAGAGTTTGAGGCTTTGTCACAAAATTCCCTGGCTTTCACTGCATCGCCAGCATACGCAAAACACTTCGCTGCATTAAGTTTTAGTTCAATGTCTTCGGGGGTATGTTTAAGACACACTAAAATATCAGTAATAGCAGACTTATAATTACCAGTTGAAAAAGAGCTAGCGGCTCTGAACCTTAATAATAGCTGATTACCAGGCTGACGTTGTAACAACGGCACCAATAGCTTTTGTAATGATACAAAGTCTTTTTTATACAACAGCGTCTGGAGTGCTTGTACAACCTGATTACCTGGGTTCACAATTCTGCCTCAATATTACCAATAACTTATATTAAGGTCTTTGCGTCAAAATAGGTAGTATTTAATGCCAAATAACATTGACATTTAGTCTAATGATATTTTTAGTCGCGGTTTAACGCTATGCCTTTATTACAATCAGGCATATCTATTTGCTTAAATAACATACAAATCATCTCCCGCTACTTACCTTGGGAGTTTGTGAACCCGAATCAGCGATTGAGTTTTACAGTCTATTCCCTCCCCTTTTTTCATATAAAAACGCTTACCGGTAAATAACATTTGGTAAAAACAGATTGCAAAGAAAAGGATTTAGTAAACCGTGGCGTTAAAAACAAGATTTAAACCTGGTGTAATCCAACACTGCGTATTAAAGGCATTTTATAGAGGCTATAAAATGGCTGGATTCCAGATTGTATAATTATATTAAGACTTTTATCAGCCTACGCTGACTATTGACTTCAACCACCATTTAAAAATCAGGTAAGGCCTATTGAAGGAAGGTAGTTCGCTTTACAAAACTCGGTTCACAGTAAAATGAGGAGGCTTGGCACCTAAAAAGTTAATTAATTCACAAAGCAATATACAATTAAATAGACCAGATAACGGGCGTAATGCAAACCTATCAATACATGGGGCTACAGCGACTGAAGCACGTTGTAATAGTGCAACAGGGAATGAATGTGCTTATCTATTTTATAAAGAGTGGAGTTGCTGAGGTAGCTACTTGTCTACGTAGATAAGAGAAAACTTTAATGCCGCTTTTGGGTAGTGCACTGTCTAGGGTTTGGTACAGGCCAATTAAAACAAAAAAGGCTCCTTAAAGGAGCCTTTTCTTATACGCTATTGCTTAGAACGAAGCGGCGAATCTTACATAGTAAGTACGGCCGAATACATCATAAGTTGCAGGGTATGTGTTAGCTTGTTGATCGTTGTCACCGATGACAGGTGGCTGCTTATCAAACACATTGTCCACACCAGCAGTTACACGATAATTTTCACCAAGGTAGTAAGTACCAGATGCATCAAAGTAGCTGTGTGCATCAATCTGCTCAACAGTGAAGTCAGTTGCATCATCATCATCGTTAACTTCGCCAACATAGCGCCACAACAACTGACCAGTGAAGTCATCAATGCTGTACTTAACCGTTACACGGTGCTTATATTCTGGCAAAGGTTCACCACAATTTACGCCAAAGTTACCCGCACACTCAATTAAATCAGCGCCTGGGAAAGCTTCATAGCTAGACTCGTCAGTGTAAGTACCTAAGTAATCAAGGCTTAAGTTACCCGGGCCTGCATCTACATTGTAGCTTGCAATAACATCTATACCCGACAGTTTCACAGATGCAGCATTTTGGAAGCCATCAGAAACAAAGTCGATGGTACCGTCTGCACGACGAGTAACCGCGTCACAGTATTGTGAACCTACACCACCGGCGCCTGTGTTGTAACACAGATTAAGGATGTTGTTAGTTCCAACAGTAGCAACCGCATCTTCAATTTCAATATCGAAGTAATCGATGCTGAAAGTAAAGTCTTCAAACGGAGTCACAACCATACCAACAGTTAATGTCTCAGCTTCTTCTTCTTTCAGATCCGGGTTACCACCTACTTGGGTGCGAACCTGACCTGAAGCCGGGTCAATCGCTGAGCTAAACAATACATCAGCCGGAACACCAGTTGCCTGACACAAAGCTTCTAACTCAGCACTTGGTGCATCAGGTGAACCTGATGCAGAACATGGATCCGCAGCACCTGGGAAGTTTTCACCTGCAGGTGAGAACAGCTCAGCAATATTCGGAGCACGAACCGCTGTGTTAAAACCAGCGCGGAATCGAAGGTCATCATTAATGGCCCATGACGCACTGATTTTATAACTTTCTACGGTGCCCGCTGTGCTGTAATCAGCAGAACGATAAGCCAGCTCCATATCTACAGATTCAGCAAAAGGCAATCCGTATAAAATTGGAAGATAAGCTTCTGCATACCATTCTGAAGTAGAGTATCCACCAGCAACCGGCGGTGCGCCGTTAAAGCCAGCAATGGTACCTGCGGCTAAATCTTGTGAAGGTAAGAATTCAAAATCTTCTTTACGGTGCTCGTAACCTACCGCGATACCAACCGGACCACCTGGTAGTTCAAACCATTCGCCTGAATCACCGGCGATGCTACCACCCCACATGATTTGGTCGAATACTGCTGAAGATGATACCGCTGTACGTAAGAAGGCTGCTGCATCTTCTGAAATGTTACCTTCACCGAAGATATTCAGAGGCGCACAACCAATAGTTGCACCATTTTCAGAGCCGTCTGCACAAGAAGGGTTACCGTTCTCGTCTAACAGTACGTTTCCGTCTTCGTCAGTTGCCAGCAACAGTGCCTGGTCAAAACGTCCACGGTTAACATTACCTAACTGAGCTTCAGTTTGTGTAACCTGACCTGTTTGATAAAAAACATCGTATGTCCAGGCAGTATCACCAATGCTACCACGCACACCCGTTACCATTTGGTAAGACTGGAAGTTACTTTGCGAACGACGAGGACCAACCTCTAGCATACGACGACGTAACAAGGCAGAACCCGTGTCGGCAATACCATCGCCATCAGTATCTACGTCACCGCCAATGGCATCAGAAATAGTTTGCTGAGCTTCTGGGGTAATGTAAGGGTTGCCGTCCAAAGTAAAAGTAGAGCTTTGGAAAATTGGCGTAGCAGCAAGCTGTTGTGGAACGTTGCTGTCAGTAAACATGGCACGTGCGTAAATTTCAGCATTATCGGTAACATCATATGAACCGATAGCAGTAATTTGATGACGTTCCTGAGGAAGCTGAATGTAGTTTACAGGAGCAAAGTTGTAAAAATCGTTAGTAGCGCCGCCTGCAACGAATGGACGAACACCGCCGTCCTGATTAAAGATGATACCGCTTGAATCTGGTGCGAAACCAGCAAAACCACCCGCAAAGATAGCTGTTGCCGGTACACCTGATGAACCGCCCGGCTCCAGACCGCCAGCACCATCGTCAAATTGTGCTACAGAGGCAAAATCACGGTCGCCCTGGAACAGGTCGCTACGATCGGTGTAGTTGATGTTAAATACTACGTTACCTTTACCATCTGCGAAGTTACCACCGATAGTGAAATCTGCATTCCAGATTTCTGCATCACCTTCTTCAGTGATTTCATAACCAGTGGCGATATCAACGCCTTCAAAGTCGTCTTTAAGAATAAAGTTAACAACACCCGCTACCGCGTCAGAACCGTATACTGCAGATGCACCACCGGTTAGAACCTCAACGTCCTTAATTAACGCAGTTGGGATAGAGTTAATATCTACGGTACCGCCTGCAGTAGTTGGAACCGCACGCAAACCGTTAATCAGAACCAATGTTCTGTTAGTACCTAAACCACGAAGGTCAACTGTCGCTGTACCGTTACCTGGGTTGTTAGACGTACGGTCTAATCCAGGAACAACTTGCGGAAGTGTATTTAGCAGTGACTCGGTGTTAACCGTAGCCGTTAATTCAAATTGCTCTTCGCCAACAGTAGCAACCGGTGCATTAGATACAAAATCTACTTTACGGATACGAGAACCCGTTACCGAGATTTTTTCTACCGCTTCTTCTGCAGTTACATCTTCTTGTGCAACAGCCATATTGGTGCTGAAAATAGCTGCTGAGGCTGCGCCAAAGGCACACGCCAGTTTTACTGACTTAGCCAATTTATTGTTTGTAAACATGTATAGTCTCCCTGGACCACTAAAACGTTATGTTCAGTGTTTGCAATATAAGCCGTTTAATCGACTTTTTATTCGTTAAGGCACTAAACCTTGAGGTGATAATAACCACATAGCTTAGATGCGGTCAACTACCATTGAGATAAGATAGAAGAAAAGTTCCATTTATTTTCGTATTAATTTTACGACTTTTGTTTAAAAATCGTTAACCCATAGAAAAATATAAGTTTTTTATTGTAAATAAAACGTTACTTTGGCGTATTATAAAGAAAGAAGGTACAAACAATAAAAAGAATAGAAATGCAGAAGTTGAGGGTAAAACACCCAACATTAGCTGGGTGTTTTATTTTACTTAGGTAAGTGAGTTAGCTTTATTCAAAGCGATAGATAACCCCTGCGTTAAAGCGACGTCCGACCAAGTCATACAGTGGGTTGAACGTGTAACCAGGCGGTACTTTGTTGAAAATGTTACGAATCCCAGCGTACACTTCAAGGTTTTCACCCATATAGTAATTCGCCGCCAAATCGTGAGTCCAGATAGACCCTATATAGCTAATATCCACATCTTCTTCAGTACCACCGTCTGGTGAAACATCAAACAAGGCACTGCGGTCAATAAACCGACTGGTGTAGTTAAACTTCCAGTTATCAAGACGGTAATCTACACTGGTTCTGAATTGCAGTTCAGGATCGCCAACTTCGCCGACTTCTACGTTAATTTCATCAGGTCTTTCCTGGAACGCAAATTCTTCCAGTTCATCAACATAGTTACCCTGAACGTTGAAGCGTAACTCACCAGGCAGGTCAAATTGTGCTAAATCGGTAGTATAACGAATTTGCATCTCTAAACCTGAAGTTTGTAACGCCGCAGCGTTTACAAAGCCTGAGCGTACCAGATCAACATCAAAGTTTTCGTTACGATCTACCTGCGAGCAGAACGCTGTATCCGGTCCACCTGTAGCATCTACACAGTTATCTACTATATCCTGGGCACTTACGCTGGTAATGGCATCGGTAATTTCAATATCGTACCAATCTAGTGTTATCGCCAGATTCTCGGCAAAGGTTGGCTGCCAAACAATACCGACGGTACGCGATTCACTTTCTTCTGGTGTCAGGTCAGGGTTACCACCAGATAGCGTATTAACACTTACGTTATCGTTTGCTTCAAACCCTTCAGGAATACCTAGAGCCAGACAGTTTGCACGGCGATCCGCATCTTCATCAATGTTGTCGGCATCACATGGATCAGATACACGGGCAAAGCCGGGTGATTGTGGACTAAATGCTTCATCAACATTTGGTGCACGAACCGCCTCACCTACCGTACCGCGTAAGCTAATTTGCTCAATCGGCGTCCATAAGAAGCCAACCTGCCAGGCATCAGCATTACCTGCGTGTGAATAGTCTGCTGAACGGAATGCCGCATCAATTGATAACTCTTCAGCTAAAAATACCCCTGATAAAATTGGCAAACGTGTTTCGACGAAAAACTCTTCAACATCGTAACCGCCAAACGAGTCAGGCGTAGCCGCACCCGTATAAAAACCGGCTTTGGTAAATTCGTCAGTGGTGGTGCGAACATCTTCTTTTCGATGTTCAAAACCTAGTGCAAATCCAATTGCGCCACCTGGCAATGAGAAGAACTCTGCAGTGTCAAACGATACGGTTGCACCGAACATTTCCTGAGTAAGCTGGTCTTCACGTGTTACATCACCTGAAATGTAATCATAGGCTTCAGCACTTGCATTTCCAAAACCAAACGGGTTAAACGGCACACAGTTACCACCATTAACCTCTGCTGGATCTTCATAGTCATCGCCCTGCGCCGAAGGCACCTGGCTTCGACATGCAGCTTCACCTGTTTCAGGGTCAATGACTGCGTCTAATGCAGCATTCAGGTTTGATGGAATAAGATCGTTTAACGTACGACGAACATTTGAAGTTTCGCCGTAGGTGTAATAAGCATCATAATCAAAGTCTGTATCAGAAAGCGTAAAGTAGCCTTTGAAGCCTGAAACAATGCGGTACAAGCGACGGTCATTCGCTGCTGAACGGTTACCGATATCATCAAAGAAACGCGCCATCGCTACATCACCGGTCTGGCCAGCATCAAACAGTTGCTGACGTGTTCCGTCATCTAAGAATGGGTTGTCTGTGGCGTTAATTGAAACATTACCAAACCGGAAAGATGGTTGGAACTGCTGCTCAATGTCTTTGTCGACATACTTCATGTCACCATAAAAGCGAATGTTGTCGGTGATATCGTAACGAAAGGTACTGGCTAAGGTTAAGGTATCCTGAGCCGGAATGTAGTTTTCGTATTGTTCGGTGAAAAATACAGTATCATAAGCCTGATCAAAGCTACCGAAGGCGAAACTGTTGGTCAGATCTCGTTCAACCTGCACAATACCTGTGCCATCTGGGGTAAAGGTAATTCTTGGGCCACCGGAAAACGGATTCAGAACACCGAACTGGTTGATAAATTCAGAACCTACATTAGGAACTCTGAATTTATCCGCAATGCCATCATCCTCACCGCCATCTTCAGGGTTATTAACCGTTCCGAAATTCTGAGCTTGTTGTAAGCTCGGCGTTAATACTTCTGTTATTGAGCTTTTTTCAGCAAAAAAGGTAACATTACCACGGCCATCCTGGCTGGTGGCACCGGCCAAAATGCTAAACGCTGTATTTTGAGTACCTACGTCTTCAAGGTCTGAAGAATGCGAGTAACGCGCCTCAAAACCTTCGTAGTTGTCTTTTAAAATAACGTTGATAACACCGGCTACCGCGTCAGAACCATAGATTGCCGAGGCACCACCAGTAATAACTTCGATACGGTCAATCATGGCAGTAGGGATGGTGCCGGTATCTACCGCATTTGAAAACGGAGAGCCTGCAACATGACGCTTACCATTTACCAAGGTTAGTGTACGGGTAGCACCCAATGCGCGTAAATCAGGAGAACTGATACCAGCATTGGCGTTGCTGTTATTGTTACCAATCAAAGTACTGGCCGCACCAATAGCTGGAAGCTCGGCAAGTAAGGTTCCTAAATCCGGTGCACCAAAACGCTGTATTTCAGCTGCATCAATAGTTACTACCGGAGCCGGTGTAGAAAGTTCGGGTCTGGCGATTCGCGACCCTGTTACCGCAATTTTTTCAACGGTAGCCTCGCTTTCTTTGGCCGTTTCCTGAGCAAAAACATTACCTGAAGAGAGTAGTGCTACAGTAGAGCCTAACGCACAGGCGATCTTAACTGACGAGGCCAGTTTAGAATTTTTAAACATGAAGTGTCTCCCTGAAAACAGAAAATGTGGGTTTCTGTTTTATCTATTATGATATTTATTATGTCCCGTGAAGGGTGAGATATTTTTTATTCTCACCCTATTATAAAAACCTAATCGGAAGCTTTTTTCAACAACTTTTGGTTACAAATTCACCCCGCACTGTAACACTTTGTTAACAACCTATATTTCACTTCATTACATAAGCAATAACTAATATCGGCGAGTTATACATTACCTTTTACTTATAAAATCCGAAGTAACGTTTCACCTGTTGGGGCAAAGGCGGCAACATATCTTTGGGTAACAGAAAACTGGCCGCATTAAAAAAATCTATAAAAATACGGTTTGAATCGGTGGTCTTTTTTAAATATTGATGGCCTGACGAGCCTCCTGTACCAATTTTAGTGCCCAACATACGTTGTACCATCATCGCGTGCCGGTAACGCCAGATGGTTAATTTTTCATCTATTTCAGTTAGTGCAGTAATAAGCTGAAAAGGCAGGTTAAATATAGGCGCTTCTGGGTATTGCTTTATAAACAACATTGCCATCATGGCATCGTGGTTTAATCTGAATGTGCCGTCGTCATTTAATTTTTGATACGCTTTTTTATCAAACAATGCATCAAAGCTTTCACGGGTAGAGTCCAGGTCTTTTAATTCCTGACGTTTTTCCTTTTCAGACAATGTTTCATTATTTTCGATAATTTGTTTGTCTGATTGTAAACAGGCGTCCGATGCTTTTTTAAAATGCTGCCAAAATGCAAACTCATCTTTTTCTAGCAATGGCATTCGGGCTAACCACTTTTCTACGAGTTCAAAAAGGCTTGGTTTGCTTTCTAACTCTTCAAGAATACGACGGTCTTCTTTTGCCAGACGGTTGTAGAAGCTTTGTTTGTCAAAATCAATTCGATACTCACGTTTCAGGCCCAGAGAAATTTCTAAACGCTTAAATTGGATCGACTGAAAGCCCGAGGCGGGAACCAGATAATCACGAAAGGAAAGAAACTGCTGGGGTGTCATTGTTTCCATAACGCTAATCTGATCATTTAAAAGCTGTTGTATCTGGATGATACGATGCAGACGGTGTACAACTTCAATAAGCGCATCATCAGGAATTTCTGCTTCATTAAAAACAGTAATTACGGCGTTTAACTCATGTAAAATCTGCTTAAACCACAGCTCATAGACCTGATGAACAATAACAAACAGCATTTCATCATGGGCAGTTTCGCCATAATTTGTGCTTTGCATCTTTTGTGCACCTAATATTTTATCCAGCTGAAGATAATCACCGTAATACACAGGCGTTTTGTTGCGTTTCATAACACCGATTTCTTGTTGTTTTTAGGTAAATTTAGTCTACCATTTATGACACAAAAATTAGACAATGATCCAACAAAATATTTACAGGGAAGCGTGTATGAAGTTGCATGATGATATCCATAATTATTATGAACACCTGGTCACCGAGCATATTCAAAAACTGGGATTAGATAAAAATAACTCAGCCGATTATCTGGCCGATGTTTGCTGTCTGGCATTAAACCAGGTACCGCCAAGATACATTCGTTATGAAGTAGATATGGCCTTTTACTTACCACAAAGCGAGCGTCGACAAATGGAGATGAACGTACAGTATGCCGTTGAAAAAGCAGTGGCTTTTTTGAAGAAAAACAGTAAGCGAGAAACAAAATAAAAGCAGATTGGGTGGCAGGCTTCCAGCCGCATCTCGGCACATGAGTCGTCTGCTGCGGCTGCTCCCTTCCAGGCCTGACCGAGTTCACAGAGTATCACTGCAAGAGGACCAAAAGCCCACCATTGATACGCTGGCCTGAAAGCGTCTGCTTCCTAACCAGCGGCGCGCATTATGACGTCTTGTTTAACAAGTTTCAACCTTTGATTGCAAAACGCTCTTCAGCAATCATATTTGCTACCCGATTGGTCGCTTTTTGCTCAGTATCGGCACGAGTGAAGATTTCATTCAGAGTATCGCCAATCTGTTCAATATGCTCCCGCATAGCGGTGTCTGAGGAGGTTTCCATACGCTGATGATAAATGTCTATCACCCCACCTGCGTTAATTACATAGTCTGGCGCATATAAAATGCCCTGACGCTGTAAAATGTCACCCAATTCTTCGCGTGCTAACTGATTGTTCGCCGCACCCGCAATTACCTGGGCTTTAATGGTGGGTAAGGTCACATCGTTAATGGATGCGCCCATTGCACAAGGGGCCACCACATCAACATCCAGCGCATAGATTTCTTCAGGGGCAACTGCATTAGCGCCTAACTCATTAACTGCACGCTCTACCCCTTCAGGATAAATATCGGTCACGTACAGTTCAGCACCGGCTTCTTTCAGGTGTTTTGCCAGACGGTAACCAACATGTCCCATCCCCTGAATAGCCACTTTTACTCCCTGAAGGTCGCGATCTAATTTGTATTTCACGGCGGCGCGTAGTCCAACAAATACACCATAAGCCGTAGAGGGCGCCGGGTTACCATCGGGTTTTTCTCCGGCAATATGATATTGCGCATTAACACCGGCAATAAATTCGGACTCTTCAGCCATAATCTGCAAATCAGTGACCGCAATACCTGAATCTTCAGCAGTAAAATATTTACCGCCTAATGAATCAACAAACTTACCCATTGCCGTCATCATTTCAGGGGTTTTTGCTTTACGCGGATCGCCAATAATAACTGACTTGCCACCGCCCAGCTTAAGATTTGCCATTGCCGCTTTGTAAGTCATACCTTTTGACAGACGCAAGACATCAGTAAGCGCTTCGGCGCTGTTGATATAAGGCCACATACGACAGCCGCCCAGAGCTGGGCCAAGATTGGTATTGTGAACAGCGATGATGGCGCTTAGACCCGCTTCTTCATCGTGATAAAATGCGACGTGTTCGTGCTTATCAAACTCTGGGTGATCGAAAACCGCCATAGACCCTCTAATATGTAGAATTTAGTTTACGCAATGATAGCGAAAATCACGGAGGATATGCGTTGCAAAGTTTGTTAATGGATTTAACACCATGAGATAATCTTACTATAAACCCCGATGCGCTAGGACGTTTATCCTATAAAGCTTTTTATTGTATAATGCACATCATCATTGGTTGGACAAGACAGTAATGAAATTAGATAAATTTGACCGTGAAATCTTGCGGGTTTTACAACAAGATGCGACCGTTTCAATGGCAGATTTAAGCCAACGGGTGGGCTTGTCGCATACACCGTGCTGGCGTCGTGTTAAACGAATGGAAGCCGACGGTATTATCATTGGTAAAGTTACCCTGTTAAACAGTAAAAAACTCAATCTGGGTGTCTCGGTTTTTATCTTTGTTACCTTGAAAAACCATGATGGCGACTCGCTAACCGACTTTGAGCAGGCCGTCCAGTCTGTGGATGAGATTGTTGAATGCCACACAACCAGTGGCGAAAAAGATTATTTGCTGAAAGTTGTGGTTGAAAGCATCGAAGAATACGAAACACTTTTAAAGTCTAAGCTAACGCATTTACCTTTAGTTGACCATTTAAGCTCTACGTTTGCCTTAAAGCAGGTAAAAAACACCACGGAACTGCCGATCAAACAGCAATAGTTTATGCCTTATTTGCCTGTCTGCAACCCTATAACAACTATGCCGGCGCATCACTTTGGTTTTCTGGTCGCGCCGCAATAAACGCGGGCAATTGCTCGCAGTTGTTTACAATTTTATTTATCTGAGGATACTGCGATAAATCAATTCCGAAGCGTTTTGCATTATAGGCCTGGGGTACTAAACAGGTATCTGCCAGCGATACGGTAAAATCAAAGCAATATTTTCCAGACTGATTAACCAACCGCTTTTCTAATGCATCAAACCCTGTCCGAATCCAGAGTGCAGCCCACTCGAGCTGTTTTGGCTTGGCAATACCAAACTCGGCTTCCAGTGCCTGCATTATTCGTAAATTGCCCAATGGCTGAATATCACAGGCGATATCCTGAGCTAATGCTCTTACCCGGGCTCTTTCTACGGGGTCTTCAGGCAGTAACATACAACCCTGCGGATACCTTTCATCAAGATACTCAATGATACTGAGCGACTGATTAAGTACGATGTCTTCATTTTCATCAATCAGGGTGGGGACTAATGCACTTGGGTTCAGACGCGTGTAGTTTACCTGGTGTTGTTCGCCTCCATCTTTGACCAAATGAACGGGCACATACTCGTATTCAAGCTGTTTGAGATTCAACGCAATTCGAACCCGGTAACTGGCTGTAGAACGCCAGTATCCATACAGTTTCAATGCCATAGTATGTGCCCTGTTTATTATTTTTTGAGGGGTTTAATTTGTTGTTCAATTGTGCCAAAAATGCTGTGACCTGAAGCATCCTGCATTTCCATTTTTATGGTGTCGCCAAACTGCATAAAAGGAGTAGCTGGCTTGCCATCACGAATGGTTTCAATCATGCGCACTTCGGCCAGACACGAATACCCCACTCCACCATCTTTAATAGCTGAACCGTGTTCGGTACCTTGTTTGTTAGACACAGTGCCCGAACCGATAATAGCTCCGGCTCCCAGGTTGCGGCTTTTGGCTGCATGGCTGATCAGCTGAGCAAAGTTGAAGGTCATGTCTTCACCCGCTTCAGGCTTTCCAAACAACTGACCATTGTAAGTAGAGCATAAGGGCAAATGAACTTTTGAATCGTTCCAGGCGTCGCCCAGTTCGTCAGGCGTAACGGCCACGGGTGAAAAACTGGAAGCCGGTTTAGACTGAAAAAAGCCGAAGCCTTTAGCCAGTTCACCCGGTATCAGCCCACGCAAAGAAACATCATTTACCAACATGATTAAGCGTATACGACTTTGGGCATCGTCCACCGAACATTGCATAGGCACATCATCGGTGATTACCGCCACTTCACCTTCAAAGTCCACACCCCACTCGTCACTGGGCAGCACCACATCGTCACGAGGACCTATAAAGTCATCGCTGCCGCCCTGATACATCAGCGGGTCGGTCCAAAAACTTTCGGGCATTTCGGCCCCACGAGCCTTGCGCACTAACTCTACGTGATTAACATAAGCGCTGCCATCGGCCCACTGATAGGCTCGCGGTAATGGCGACTCACACCGCTCCTGGTCAAAGTTTTCGTGTTCGGTTTGGCGTTTGTTAAGCGCGTCATAACGCTGTACCAACTGACCTTCCAGAGTGTGCCAGTTATCGAGCAGCTGTTGCATGGTTTCGGCTATATCAGAAACCTGACAGGTTACCGCTAAATCGCGCGAAACCAGCATAAGCTGTCCATCGCGTGTGTTGTTTTTATAGGTTGCTAATTTCATTGCTATCTTGCTCCCTTAGCTGACAAACTATTCTGCCCGCCAGCTGTATACATATTCTGGATTTTCCACCGCCAGCGCGGCGTCTGTAGCGTTCAGTGCATCGCGGGTATCAACCATAACGGCCACTTCATCAGTGAACGTTTTCTTATGCGCCCGACCCGCAGCAAAAGCTTTGGGATGCGGGCCATGGGTAAAGCCTGCAGGATGAAACGTCACCATGCCCTTTTCGATATTATCGCGGCTGAAAAAATCGCCGGCGTGATAAAACAGAACTTCGTCGTAATCGTCATTGTTGTGATAAAAGGGGACTTTTAACGCGCCCGGGTCAGACTCAATGGGTCTTGGTACAAAGGTACATACCACAAATCTGGCTGCTACAAAGGTGGTATGAGCCGAAGGCGGCAAATGATACCGGTGGCTCATTAAAGGCCGAATGTCACGCCAGTTAAGACGTACAACACTTAGGTCCCCATGCCATCCAATAGCATCAAGCGGATTATAAGGGTAGGTAATTAGCGAGCGCTGATGATGGCGTTTTACTTCTACCTGCCACTGGTTTTCGTCTTGCTGCGCTAAAAAGGTGTCATTAATTTGCGGAGTATCAAGTACCGCCGGATCAAAAATAGCGTGTCCGCCTACCATTCCTTTTTCCGGAAGCTGGTACGCATCATTGGTGGCCTCTATCATTAATACCTGCATACTACCAGCCGGCTCTAGCCGCCACATAGTAGACCGGGGGATGACAATATAATCACCCTCACGTAACGATAAATGTCCGTAATCACAATACAGCTCGCCCTCGCCTTCATGAATAAACAAAAGTTCATCGCCATCGGCGTTTCGGGCCAGTTTGGACATGGCCTTTTTGCAGTGCCATAACCGGTACTGACAATGCGCGTTGCTAAGTATTGAAGGTGCATCAAAGGGGCTGTCGCATACCGGCGTATGATCGGTACCCGACAGCTGGTTTAAATCAAATGCACGGGGCCTTAATGGCCCCTCCCACTCGCTCCACCCGGTAGGTGCATGCTTGTGATGCATATGCGTTGCAGGGCCAAAAAAACCATTTCGACCAAGCTCTCGCTCATAAATTCCTTTTTCAGGAAAGTCGGCGTGAGCCTGACGCGAATGGGTTCCCTGCGCAGTAGGAAACCGAATCCAGTTACGCATCTTGCTGCTCTTGAGTAATTACACCCCGACGAATCTGATCTTCTTCAATCGATTCAAATAAGGCTTTAAAGTTACCTTCACCAAAGCCTTCGTTCCCTTTACGCTGAATAATTTCAAAGAACACCGGACCAATAACGGTATCGGTAAATATTTGTAATAAGATGCCGTCTTTTGTGGGTGCGCCATCAATTAAAATCTTCAGTTCTTGCAGTTTTTCAAGGTCTTCCGTATGACCTTCTACTCGATCATTTACAGCTTCGTAGTAGGTGTCAGGCGTATTCATAAACTTCATGCCACGCTTTTTCAGATCCATTACAGTCTGATAAATATCATCAGAAGTCATAGCAATATGCTGAATACCTTCACCCTTGTATTCGCGGATAAACTCTTCAATCTGTGATTTGTCATCAGAAGATTCATTGATAGGAATACGAATTTTGCCGCACGGTGATGTCATCGCCTTACTTACCAGTCCGGTAAGTTTGCCTTCAATATCAAAGTAGCGAATTTCTCTGAAGTTACCTAAACGCTCATAAAAGTTCGCCCATACCGCCATATTGCCGCGACGTACATTATGAGTAAGGTGATCAACCACTGTCAGACCCGCTTGTGCTTTACTCATGCGCTCATCAGCATCATCGTAAAACCTGAAATCGACTTCATAAATGTTGCTGTCCTGATAACGGTCGACAAAGTACAGCGTACTTTCACCAATGCCATACACCGCCGGAATATTCAGCTCCATCGGACCAAGGTTGCCCGAAAATTGTTTCGCGCCATTGTCAAGCGCATGTGACATCGCTTTTGAAGCATCTTTAACCCGAAAGGCCATACCGCACACACTAGGGCCGCGCAAACGAGCAAATTCTGCTGCCTGCGAGGTCGGTTCTGCATTAACAATAAAATTAATATCGTTCTGTTTATACAACCAAACTTCTTTTGATTTGTGTTTGGCCACTTCGGCAAAGCCCAACAGCGAGAAAAGTTGTTTCAGCGCATCAATACCCGCTTTATCCGCAGCGGTGTATTCGACGAATTCGAAACCATCAGTGCCCAGAGGGTTATAAGAAATATCGGTTTGAGATTGTGCCTGAGACATAAAAGCGCCTTAATTATTTACAAAGTATTCACACACTAAACAATAAAATAACGGCGCTGAAAAGTTTTCACATAGAATAACTGGCAGGGGGAGAATGCTACTAAGTGTAACGAATAGCTTCCACTTTTAACGAGGGTCGATTTTAAATAGAGAGAACGCCTGCTCAGAGCCAGCAGGCGTAAACCAAAGCGGACTAAAGCGGAATTAAAACTTTACAGTCGCTTTATTGATTCCGTAATCACGAAGTTTATTAGCAATAGCGGTATGGCTTAGTCCCAGCTTTTTAGCTAACTGCCGGGTGCTGGGGTACGACGGGTACAGTCGCTTAAGCAAATCACGTTCAAACTTTTTCACTTCTTCATCAAGTGAGCCATTAAAGTTTTCATCAATGTAAGACATGCTTGGCGCGCAACTTGGTAGCTGTATGTCTTCTTTAGTTACCTCTTTGCCATCTAGTAACGACAGCGCTCGGAACAAAGCGTTTTGTAGTTGTCGAACATTGCCTGGCCATGGATATTGTTGCAAAAACTCCACGCAGGATTTGCTAAGCTTGGCCGGGCGGCGACCCAACTTAGAGCTATGCTGCACAATAAACGCTTCGGCCAGCGGCACAATATCCGCTTTTCGCTCTTTTAAAGACGGCATCACCAGACTTAAGACATTCAGCCGGTAATACAACTCTTTTCGAAAACGGCCTTCTTCAACTAATTGCCCCAAATCGCGGCAGGTAGTACAGATAAAACGTACATCAATACTCACCGGGCGGTCATCTCCGACCCGTCTGAACTCACCATTTTCCATTACCCGCAATAACTTCGCCTGAAGCTGGGCAGACATATCAGCAATTTCATCAAGCAGTAATGTTCCGCCAGCGGCCAGCTCTAATAGTCCGGCCTTACCTTCTGGCTGATTGAATGCCCCGGCCGCATAACCAAACAATTCGGTTTCGGCGACACTATCGGGTAACGAGGCGCAGTTTAATGCCAAAAATTCGCCTTCGTTTCGGCGGCTCGCCTGATGGCACGCTTTAGCTATCATTTCTTTGCCGGTCCCGGTTTCGCCAAAAATTAAAATAGGCGCATCAAGATCGGCTATTTTTCTGGCTTCACGAACGGTTTTGGCCATGGCAGGCGACTGTACGATAAAGTGGTCAAAGCTGTCACAATCGTTTTGATGGAAGGCGCTAAATTGCTGACCAAGTCGTATTTCTGATTTTAGCAGCACCACCGCACCTGCGATTATTGTACCGTCTTCGCCATCTGGAACATGAATAGGTAATACATCAGCCAGGTAATCCTGCTGTATAAACTGCACTTTAACTGACTGGGGACGAAGATCATCCGCTTCAATCCAGCGGTGAAAGTTGAAGCCTTTCACCCACTCTTCTAATTCGGTTTTTTTAATCTCGCTGAGGGATAATTCTAATCCGCTGGTAACTGCTTCGTTACACATTAAAATTTGCCCACGGGTATCGACAGAAAAAACAGGATCGGGAAGCGTTTGTAAGATGGCAGAAAGTTGATTTCTTTCCCGTTCTGCAGGCATAAACGGCGTTGTTTTAACGTCATCGATACCTTCGATTCGACGTATTTTGGGCATCAGATGCTGGAAGTCAGCAAATTCGATATTGGGAAAATTAAGAAAAATCTTGCCGCCCACATCAATTTCGATTCCACGTAAATCGATTTCGTGGGCGACCAGTATATCCAGAACGTCCTGAGTAATACCCAGTCTGTCCTGACAGATTATCTCTAAGCGCATAGCTCACTCTGCATGTAAAGTATATTTTACAGAGTATCACAAGGCTATAACATGTGAAGCCTTTTTTAAACTTAAACGGTTTAGTTCTGGCCGCTGACCTGCTTATTTTTAGGCGGGAACAACGGCTCAAACAATCCCATCTTTTTAGCCTTCTCTACCATAGCCATAATATCTTGTTCGGCCAGCGTAAATAAGTCATCAAAATCAGGCAGTATATAGTACAAAGGCTGCATTATATCGATACGATAAGGTGTTCTAAGTGCATCGATAGGGTCTAACGGTGCTCTGACCGGTTTGTCGCTTTCTAGCGAATAAACGGTTTCGCCTGGCGATGATAAAATCCCTCCGCCAAAAATACGCAAACCTTCTGAGGTATTTACCAGTCCGAACTCAACCGTAAACCAGTACAAGCGAGCCAGGTAAACACGATCTTCTTTACTGGCTTTTAAACCCAACTTTCCATAAGTATGGGTAAAATGAGCAAACGCCGGGTTTGTTAATAACGGACAATGGCCATACACCTCGTGAAAAATGTCGGGCTCTTGTAGATAATCAAACTCTTCACGGGTCCGAATAAATGTTGCCACTGGAAATTCTTTGTTTGCCAGCAACCGAAAGAACTCTGAAAAATTAATCAGCGCGGGGACTTCAGCTGTGCGCCAGCCTGTAGACTGTTGAAGACGTTTATTTAAATCAGGCAACTGAGGAATTTCTTTGGCGCTTAATCCAATGTAGTCCAACCCGTCATGATATTGCTGACAAGCACGCCCCTGAATCAAACCCGCCTGGCGCTCGTACAGCTCAGACCATATTTGATTTTCTTCTGCGCTCCACTGAATATACCCCTGGGTATCAGATTCTCTTGACTTGTAGCCAGTTGACTTTGCCATACCTATGAACCTTTTAACGTTGTTGCTTATTCTATACGACTCAGTTTATCGAAATCGGTTGCAGACAACAGCGCCAGGCTAAAGTCGACAACTCAATCCAATGTAACAAATGTTTTACATGACTTAATAATTGTTAAAAATAACAGCAGGTTGCCACACCACAAAAAACAAAAACCGCCTGAAAAGACGGTTTTGGGTGGCGCAGACTATACTACGTTTTACAGCCGATTGATTTCACGGTTCAGTAAAAATTCGCGCGATGTAACGTGTTTTTCCATATCCCGCAGACGCTTTTCATTGTTACCAAAGCGCTCGCTTATATGCGCTAATGCCTGCCCGGGTGGCTGTCCGGCTTGCCATACCTTAGTTTTAACCTCAACCGAGCTTTCTTTATTATGTTGATCAGTGCTATCGCTATTGCGCCAACCTTTGCCGGTTGCTTGTACCTGATCGTAAATAGGTTCGTTGTCCTGCCCGGCTGATTTTTTTTCAAGAATAAACCAACAGGCAATATAGCCCACAAAAATAAAAGAGCCTGCCAGTAAGAAAAACGCAGTAACCACAATGATACGCACTAGCCAGCGCTCTAAACCAAAATAGTTAGCAATTCCCGCACATACACCCGCAATCTGACTATGATCGGTGTCACGATAAAGTTGACGGTTCACTTTCATGCCCGGTTCCTCCATTGTGGCGCTTCGCTGTCCAAAATCGCTTCCAGGGTTTTAATGCGATCAGCCATTGTATCGGCTTTTCTGGCTAAATCTTCCAGCGCGGCATGCTCTTCCTGGCTAAGCCCTTGGCCAATGCGTTTTTTACTGCGGTAATGTAATATAAGCCAAATAGGTGCAACCAAAATCATGAACAAGACGATAGGCGTAATCAACAGTCCTAAAATTGCTTCATCCATCTTATTTTCCTCCGTATCAGGTGATATGCTCACCAGATAAAACTGACCTGTCGCTGTGAGCAAAGCGACAGGCACCAGTTAGCAGCTTACTGAGCTGTCTTATTTTGATTGATTTTCGCTTTTAATGCGGCTAATTCTTCATCAATCTTATCATCAGATTCTAAATCAGCAAACTCATCATTGAGTGTCTTTTTACCCAGATCATACGCGTCAACCTGCGACTCCAGGTCATCAATTTTACGCTCGTATTGTTCAAAGCGGCCCATCGCTGAATCGACTTTGCTGCTGTCGAGCGTACGCTTAACATCAAGCCTTGAACTCGCCGTTTTCTGACGCATTATGATGGTTTTTTGCCGTGCTTTAGCATCTGCCAGTTTTTCCTGTAACTGGCCTATCTCTTCCTGCAACTTGCTAATTTGCTCATCAACAATACTTAACTCTCGGTTCAACGCATCAGCCGCTTCGGCCGACTTTTTGCGTTCCTGAAGGGCTGCCCGGGCTAAGTCTTCACGATCTTTACTTAACGCCAGCTCTGCTTTAGCAGACCAATCATTAGCATCAGATTCGTACTTTGAAATTTGCGCTGCAATTTCCTTTTTACTGGCTAATGTTTTTGCTGAGGCTGAGCGTACCTCAACCAGCGTGTCTTCCATTTCCTGAATAATCAGGCGAACCATTTTCTCTGGATCTTCAGCTTTATCCAGTAATGCATTGATATTTGAGTTCACTATATCGGTGAAACGCGAGAAGATACCCATAAAAATTCCTCAGACTCGTTTTAAAAACGGTGCACAAAGCACCTACTGGTATAACACTATTCAATTTGCTTGCCAGCTAAGCCATAATTTTAACCTATTGAAACTAAACATTTTTTATTGACTAATAAAACATCGTTTCTAGGGTGGTTTTCATCTACACTATTAATTGGTCGAATTGGCTAACATTAAGGACACAGATGAGTAGATTTCGCCAATCTGACAATTTATTAGGTCAGGCCAATAGCTTTTTAGAGGTGTTAGAGCAAATTTCTCGGCTTGCGCCACTGAACAAACCCGTTTTAATTATTGGGGAACGCGGCACAGGAAAAGAGCTAGTGGCAGCGCGACTGCATTTTTTATCACAGCGCTGGGATCAAAACTATGTAAAGCTAAACTGCGCTGCGTTAAACGAAAACCTGCTTGAAAGTGAGCTTTTTGGTTACGAGGCGGGGGCCTTCACCGGGGCGGCTAAACGCCGGGAAGGGCGCTTTGAAGTTGCCAGCAGCGGAACCATGTTTCTGGATGAATTAGCCAATACTTCAGGCCTTATTCAGGAAAAATTGTTAAGGGTTATTGAATACGGCGAATTTGAACGTGTGGGTGGCAGTAAAACCATTAAAACCGATGTTCGTTTAGTGGCCGCCACTAATGAGGATTTACCGGCCCTGGCCGCCGCAGGTGAATTCAGAGCCGATTTGCTCGACCGTCTGGCCTTTGATGTTATTACTATCCCCCCGTTACGCGAACGCCGTGACGATATCCTTATGTTAGCCGAGCATTTCGCCATTAATATGGCGCGCGAAATGGAAATGGAATTATTTAGCGGCTTTACCGAAAGAGCCCGCCGCAGCTTACTTGAGTATCATTGGCCAGGTAATATTCGAGAACTGAAAAATGTTGTAGAACGTGCGGTATACCGTTGTAACAATTCACATGTGCCCGTGCACGAGATTGTCCTTGACCCGTTTGATTCACCTTTTCGCCCCACCGGACGTATTAAAACGCAGGACCGGTGTACACCTGCCCCCAGCGTAAATAGTGAACCCCGGCAACCGGTAGAGGACAAACCGGTGACAGAACCCATAGCAACCGGCGTGTTGGGTAATCATTACCCTATTGATTTAAAAGAGCGTTCACAGCAATATGAAATTGATATGCTTAAACATGCGTTGGCCGACAGTCAGTACAATCAAAAAAAGACTGCCGAAAAATTATCTCTGACCTATCATCAGCTACGAGGTTATCTAAAGAAATACAATTTGTTAGACTCAGCACCTGAAACGGTTGATACCCAGTGAAACTTATAATGAATAGCCTTCAATTTATACTTATCTGCTTTATTTCGTTAGTGGCGATAAGCGCGTGCAGTCAGCCGCCAAAAGAGGGCTTTTATCAATCCGGAATTATGTATTGTTCAGAAAGCAACCCAGCAAACTTTAATCCTCAGCTCGATACATCCTCAACCACATCCGATGCCTCCTCACATCAAATTTACGATCGCCTGCTCGACTTTGATGCAGATTCAGGACGTATTATTCCCAGCCTTGCCAGCAGCTGGAAAGTCTCTGACGATGGTCTTACCTACACATTCCAGCTACGCCGAAATGTGCCGTTTCATACTACCGATTATTTTACCCCATCGCGGCCGATGAACGCAGATGATGTTATTTTTAGCCTGAACCGCTGGCGCTTACCGCAACATCCGTTTCATCAGGTTTCAGGTGGGCGTTACCCTTACTTCGAAAGCCTTGGCCTTGCCGATAATATTCGCCAAATTGAGCGTATTAATGGCTACCGGGTCAAAATTACTCTGTCTCAGCGCGACAGTTCATTTTTAGCTAATCTGGCCACCGATTTTTCAGTTATTTTGTCTTTTGAGTACGCCGAAGCCCTTCTGCGCGAAGCTGCGCCCGAGCGTTTGGACCACTACCCTATTGGTACTGGACCCTATAAATTCGAAAGCTATAGAAAGGATCATCATATACGGTATGTTACCCATACCGAACACTGGAAAGCGCTTTCTCAGGCACCGCGACTAATTTACGATATAACCCCCAAAAGCTCATTACGTTTAGCCAAGTTGATTACCGGAGAATGTGACGCTATTGCGTTTCCGGCGCAAACAGAGTTAGATATCATACGCGACCGGGAAGAGCTTGAATTAGCTAAAAAGCCGGGATTGAATATCGGTTTTTGGGCCTTCAACACTCGAAGACCCCCTTTTGACAATCCGGATGTTCGCCGCGCGCTGGCCTACGCTATTGATAAAAACACCCTACTAGAAGCCGTTTATTTTGATAGTGCTACCCGCGCTCGTAGCCTTTTGCCTGCTGCAAGCTGGGCATATCAGGCCGACGCTGAAGATACGGCGTATAATCCTGCGGTGGCCAGGCAGTTGTTGAAAAAGGCGGGAATAGAGCCGGGGTTTACCATGACAATATGGGCCATGCCCATTGAACGTGCCTACAACCCCAATGCCGCTAAAATGGCTGAACTAATGCAACGGTATTTGGCTGATGTGGGCATAGTCGTTAATATTGTCACCTATGACTGGACTACTTTTCGCAAACATTTACGCGAAGGGTTGCACGACTCTGTTTTAATTGGCTGGTCTGCCGATAACGGTGACCCTGATAATTTTTATCGACCGTTGTTAAGTTGCGGGGCTATCCCTTCTGGAACCAACCGGGCGATGTGGTGCAACGAAAAATATGATGCGCTGATAAACGAAGCGTTACAAACTGAAGATCTGGCCAAGCGTAAAGCCATTTATCAACGGGTCAATAATTTGTTGTTTGACGAATTACCACTTGTTCCAATTGCCCATGCCTTTCGGTATCGGGCTTATCGAAAAGAACTCAAAGGCATGCAAATTAATCCCTACGGCGGGATACGCTTTGGCGGGGTAACCAAAAAGCTGTGATTCGTATATTATTGCGTTATATCATTTTGTTTGTACTAACCCTGCTGGTGTTAGCGGGCCTGTCGTTTTCGCTGGCTTATTTATTTCCGGGAGATGTTTTAGCTAATCTTACCGGTATTACCGCACAAAATGAGATGCAGCGCGCTGCCCTGGCTCAGCAGTTTCATTTAGACTCAGGCTATATTGTTCAGTTTTATCATTATTTGAAAAACCTGTTAACCGGAAACTGGGGTTACAGCTTTATCTCAGGCATGCCGCTTAGCGAGGAGGTCAGGCTGGCATTACCAGCAACAATTGAGCTGGCCACCTACGCGATGCTGTTAGCCATTGTGATTGGTATTCCGGTAGGGTGCTATGCAGGTTTGCGCAGCTATACCGCGGCCGATTACACGATAAATTCAGCCAGTATGATAGGCTATTCTTTTCCGGTTTTCTGGCTGGCTCTACTGTTTATTTTGATGTTCAGTCTGGAATGGAACATCGCGCCCTTGTCTGGCCGTATAAGTTTACTGTTCGAGGTGCCCCCTAAAACTGGCTTTATTCTTATTGATATTTTGTTTGCTGATAATATTAATCGTTTATTAGCGTTTCGGGATGCTCTGCACCACTTGATGCTTCCCACTTTGGCAATCAGTGTGATCTCTATCGCTTCAATGGTACGCATTACCCGACGTTCGGTTATTGAGGTTAAAAACAAGCCTTTTGTGGCCGCGGCCCGCACGCGCGGATTATCACAAGGGCAAATCTTTTACCGACACATTTTACGCAATGCGTTATTGCCAATACTCCCGCTTATGGCAATCCAGATAACCACTCTGATCACTAACGCCATGATTGTTGAAACGTTATTTTCGTGGCCGGGCATCGGGAACTGGTTAATTCAGGCTATTTATCAACGCGATTATCCGGCGCTGCGAATAGGAATGTTAGCGGTAGCCTTTATGGTGGTTACTCTTACTATTCTTATCGATTTATTTAATCGGGTTATTGACCCAAGCAGGGAAAAATACGAACGTGTCGCAGTTTAGCCTTTACGAAGAAGAAAGCCACCCTACTCCCCTACAGCGTACCTGGCGGGAGTTTCGGGCCAGCCACATCGCCTTTGTCGGATTGGTCGTGCTTGCCGTCTTTTTCTTTTTTGCATTATTTGCGCCGCTGGTCGTTCCTTATGATCCTATTCAGCAAAATTTGAATTCGCTGTTGATTCCGCCTAGCTGGGAACGTAACGGGACCATCGACCACCTGTTTGGTACCGATGCTTTGGGCCGCGATGTATTTAGCCGGATAATCTATGGCTGCCGAGTAACCTTTGGCTCAAGCCTGCTATTGGTTATCATTGCCATGGGATTAGGCGTCACCATTGGTACCGTGGCTGGCATGTTAAGTGGCGTGCGCTCAAGCGTAGTGAACCATTTGCTTGATGCGTTGATGGCCATTCCTACCTTGCTTATTGCCATTATTATCGTGGCGGTTGTGGGTACCGGTTTAGTAAACAGTATGTGGGCTATTACATTAGCGCTAACCCCACAATTTATTCATTACACCCGGACATTTGTACGCAGTGAAATGAAAAAAGAATATGTTCTGGCGTCACGGCTTGATGGTGCTAACGCGTGGCAGCTGTTTACCCATTCTATTTTGCCTAATATGATTGAAATGCTGGTGGTACAGGGCACGTTGGCGTTGTCTATTGCTATTATCGATGTTTCCGCGTTAGGCTTTTTGAATTTAGGAGCTCAACCGCCATTGCCAGAATTGGGCGCAATATTAGCCGACGGCCTGGATGTAGCGTATTTAGCCCCATGGAACGTAGCACTGCCTGGCTTGTCTATCTTTTTAATGGTGCTGGCAATAAATATTGTTGGTGATGGTTTACGTTCAGCACTGCGCAAGAGGGTCAGTCGCTAATGCCAATGTTAGATATAAAAAACCTGACCCTTGAGATAGACAACGGCACCAGCCGGGTAAAAGCATTAGACCGGGTCAATCTGACCATTAAAAGTGGCGAAATTCGCGCGTTAGTCGGCGAGTCAGGTTCGGGCAAAAGTTTAATCGTAGCCGCAATATCCGGCGCGCTGCCGGATCAATTCTACTTAACGGCTGATCGCATGGACTGGAATGGCGAGAGCCTGTTAAGTATGTCCTCAGAACAGCGCCGTGAAATAATGCGCCGGGACATTGCGGTGGTGTTCCAAAATCCAATCAGTGCGCTGGATCCTTCGGCCACTCTTGGCGAGCAGTTAGAAGAAAGTATCCCTGCCGAACTGGTAGAAGGAAAATGGTTTTGGCAGCGCCGCAAATCGCGCCGTAAAGCAGCTATCTCTACAGTTCATAAAGTGGGTATTAAACATCACCGTAACTATTTAAACGCCTACCCGCACCAAATTCCGACCGATATTGGTCAAAAATTTATGATTGCTATGGCGCTTATTTCTCAGCCAAAACTACTGATAGTAGATGACCCAACCCGGGGAATGGAAACCACCACCAAAACACAAGTGCTAAAGCTGTTAACCCGGCTAAACCAAACACGGTCATTATCGATATTATTTATTAGCCACGACTTGCTGGCAATATCCAGTATGGCGCACACGATGACCGTGTTGTATTGCGGACAAAGTGTAGAGTCAGGCAGAATGAAAATGCTGCGTAAACGGCCTTTACATCCTTACACTAAAGCCCTGCTTGATAGCGCTCCCAGCTTTCGGCACGATTTACCACCAAAAAGTATATTACCTAATATGGATGGCACGATTCCATCGCTTAAACATGTGCCTATAGGTTGCCGACTGGGGCCAAGATGTCCCAGAGCGCAAAAAGATTGTGTTATTACCCCTGCCGTAAGACGTATACATGACCACACTTACAGCTGTCACTTTCCGCTACATATGGAAAAACTATGAAAGAGTTGATGCAGGTTAAGGGGTTGATGTTTCGCCATAGTGATAAGAAACGTTGGATGAAAAAGCCTGAAGTGTTTAGCCTGGGCCCTATCGATTTGACGGTAAACCGCGGCGAAACCATTGCTATTATTGGCGAAAACCGTGCCGGCAAGTCGTTATTGGCAAAAATGCTGGTGGGCGCTATAGCCGCTGATGAAGGTGAGATTTATTTAAGTAACTCACGCTTTGATGCGGCTAAACGCAAAGCGATAAAAAGTTATAATAGCAGTAATGATATTCGCATGATTTTTCAGCATAGCAGCGAAGCGATGAATCCGGGCATTACCGTAGGCATGATTTTAGACGAACCCCTGCGGCTCAATACACGACTTTCAGACAAAGAGCGCCGCGCGCGTATAGAAGAAACATTATACAAAGTGGGTTTGTTACGTGACCATATCTATTTTTATCGCCACATGCTTTCTGACGGTCAACAGCAACGGGTTGCGCTAGCGCGTGCCCTGGTATTGCAGCCTAAAATTCTGGTGGCCGATGAACCTTTTGCCGCACTCGATCCCTCTATTCGCTCACAAACTGTTAATCAGCTGCTGAGGTTGCAAAGTGAGCTTGGGTTGTCGTTTATTTTTATCTCCCACAACCTGGGCATTGTCCGTCATATTGCCGACAAAGTTATCGTCATGCAAAAAGGCCAGATTGTAGAGTCGGGTAAAACTGAAACAATATTTCGCTGGCCAGAGCACGCCATGACCAAAAAGCTGATCATGGCGTATCAGTCGCTGGTGCCCCAGCAAAAGCTTAATTAGCCAACCAGCGCCAGTAAAACCCCCGCCGCCACCGCCGAGCCTAGAACTCCGGCTACGTTGGGGCCCATAGCGTGCATCAGCAAAAAATTATGCGGATTAGCTTCAAGACCCACCTTATTGACTACCCGGGCAGCCATAGGTACCGCCGACACACCGGCGGCGCCGATAAGCGGGTTAATAGGCGAGTCGGAAAAGCGCGCCAGTAATTTAGCCATTAACACTCCAGTGGCAGTACCAATGGCAAAGGCTATGGCACCCAAGCCTAAAATACCTAATGTTTCTACGGTAAGAAATTTATCTGCCGACAACTTTGAGCCTACCGCCAGCCCCAAAAATATCGTTACGATATTAATAAGCTCGTTCTGGGCAGTATGGCTTAGCCGGTCAACCACGCCACATTCTTTCATCAGGTTACCAAAACAAAACATACCTACCAGCGGCGTGGCCGAAGGTAAGAACAAAATTGTCAACATCAGTACAGCCAGTGGAAAAATGATTTTTTCGCGCTGAGAGACATGCCGCAATTGTTCCATTTTAATTTCGCGTTGCGCCTTGGTGGTTAACGCTTTCATAATGGGTGGCTGAATAATAGGAACCAACGCCATGTAAGAGTAGGCAGCGACAGCAATGGCACCTAAAAGATCGGGGGCCAGCCGCGATGCCAAAAAGATTGCGGTAGGACCGTCGGCCCCTCCGATAATGGCAATGGCGCTGGCATCCTTGAGAGTAAACTCAAAACCGGGCACAAAGTTTAACGCTATGGCTCCGAATAAAGTGGCAAAAATTCCAAATTGCGCGGCCGCGCCTAACAATAACATGCGCGGATTGGCAATTAATGCACCAAAATCGGTCATCGCGCCAACGCCCATGAAAATAAGCAGAGGAAACACCCCGGTTTCGATACCCACCGCGTAAATGTAGTGCAGTAAGCCTTGAGCTTCAGAAAATCCCGCTAAGGGGATATTGGTTAAAATGGCTCCAAACCCGATAGGAATCAGCAGTAAAGGCTCGAATTTTTTAACGATAGCCAAATACAGCAATAACAAACCTACCGCCATCATAATGACCTGCTGGTAGTGAAAATGAGCCAGCGCGGTGCTGTCCCAAAGTATGGCAAGTTGTTCCATGAATTAACTAAGCTCTATCAAGGGTTGACCACTGGAGACTGAGTCGCCTTCTTTAATCATAATACGCGCTACCGTACCTTCGAAGGCACTGCGTACCTCAGTTTCCATTTTCATGGCTTCCATTATCATTACCACATCGCCATCTTGAATGGCCTCACCTTCACTAACCATCAGTTTAAACACATTTCCTGACAAAGGCGCTTCGATAGTATGGGCACTGTTAGCGTCTGATTCAGGTTGTGCAGGGTTAGCTGCCGGCGACGAGGCAGCGCTTGCTGCCGGTTTTTCATTAATGGTTTCCAGCTCGCCACTAGCTGCTACCTCCACCTGATACACTTTACCGTCAACCCTGACGTCATAGCTGGCAGCGCCGGTTCCCTGCTCTGAAGCGGCTGGTTTAGCAGCAGGCTTTTGGGTTGATGTTGGCTGCTGGGTTTCATCAGCGTTTGAAGGCGCAGGCTCAAAGGCATCAGGATTACCCCGATTTTCTAAAAATTTTAAACCGATTTGCGGAAATAAAGCGTAGGTCAGCACATCATCAATTTTATCGTCTGCCAGTGAAAAAGATTTTGTTTGCGCTAATTCGTTAAGCTCATCTTCCAGCCTGTCGAGCTCAGGTTCAATACGGTCAGCGGGCCGGCAGGTAATAGGTTCTGCGCCATCAAGCACCCGTTGCTGCAAATCTTTATTAACCGGAGCGGCAGTCGCGCCGTATTCGCCTTTTAATACACCCGCAGTTTCTTTGGTAATGCTCTTATAGCGCTCCTGGGTCAGTACATTTAGTACCGACTGCGTACCCACAATTTGTGAGGTAGGCGTCACCAAGGGAATAAAGCCTAAGTCTTCACGAACTTTGGGAATTTCTTTAAGAACCTCGTCAAATTTATCTTCGGCGCCCTGCTCTTTTAGCTGGCTTTCCATATTGGTCAACATTCCACCAGGCACCTGAGCCAATAAAATACGGGCATCAACCCCTTTCAGGCTGCCTTCAAACTGCGCATATTTTTTACGCACATCGCGAAAATACGCGGCAATAGACTCAAGGTGGGGTAACGACAATCCGGTATCACGTTCAGTGCCTTCCACTATAGAAACCATAGTTTCAGTAGCAGTATGTCCGTAGGTCATACTCATTGAAGAGATAGCCGTATCAAGCATATCTATGCCCGCATCCACTGCCTTTTGATAGGTTGCTGTCGATAAACCGGTTGTGGCATGACATTGCATGGCAATAGGCACATCTACCGTCTCTTTTAATCCTTTGATAAGCGCTTCGCACTCATAGGGTTTCAACAAGCCAGCCATGTCTTTGATACAAATTGAGTGAACCCCCATATCTTCGAGCTGACGCGCCATAGTTAACCAGGTATCTAGCGTGTGTACCGGACTTACGGTATACGAGATTGTGCCTTGAGCATGTGCATCGCAGTCAATCGCGGCCGCTATCGCTGTTTTAAGGTTACGAACATCGTTCATAGCGTCAAAGATACGAAAAACATCCACACCATTGCTGCGTGCCCGCTCTACAAACCGTGTTACTACATCATCGGCATAGTGCCGGTAGCCCAGCAAATTTTGACCGCGTAACAGCATTTGCTGTCGGGTCTTTGGCATGGCGGCTTTTAGCTTGCGTATGCGCTCCCACGGATCTTCACCTAAATAGCGAATACAGGAGTCGAAGGTGGCCCCGCCCCAGGACTCTACTGACCAAAAACCCGCATCATCCAGTTCTGTAGCAATAGGTAGCATATCGTCAATACGCATGCGGGTAGCTAATAATGACTGATGGGCATCTCGTAACACCAGCTCTGTTAACGCCAGAGGTTTTGTCATGGGTTCTCCTGATATCACTTGTTTGAACGGCGATGAAGATGAATAGCGGCGCTAATAGCCGCCACTGTGGAAGAATCGGGCATGGTATCTTGTTTCAGTTTGGCCGCAGATCCTGGCTTTATCGCTGCAGCCGCAGGGGCCGGGCCACTAAAGCGCTGGCAAAACTGTTCAATAACTTTAACGCCACCAATAAGTAACGTTAAAAAGGCAAACACAAAGCCCATTCCTACCATCATTAAGCTGGCAGCTTCATAAAGCTGAGCGGTAATTTCACTGTTCATAACACGCCTACTCTCTATTGGATTGCTTTTAGTATCACGATTGCCCGCCAAGTACAAATTCCGATACGTAATATTGAATATATATTCATAAAAAAAGCATTTTATAATGAAATATTAGTTTTTTTCTGTTCTTTAATAATACGTGTATGCACACGCACTTTGCCTCAGATTGGTATATCAACAAAAGATTGCCATAGATTGGTATATCAACAAAAGATTGCCATAGAGGTAACAGATTCGATTCTGCTCCTGGCGGTTCAGGCAATGGCAGAGGGCGGGATCTTATTTCAGAAGAAAGCCGGATAGCAAAGTACATGCTGTAGAAAAAACGATGTGCTCAGTAAAAACGTTGAACCATAATTTCGACCTTTTTAAAGGCAAAAAAAACCCACCATTGAGGTGGGCTTTTATATATGGCGCGTGTGGAAGGATTCGAACCTCCGACCGCCTGGTTCGTAGCCAGGTACTCTATCCAGCTGAGCTACACACGCGCAAAACTTTTGTTGGCTGCCACATCCAACCTTAATAATGGCGGAGAGGGAGGGATTCGAACCCTCGATACCAGTAATAGGTATGGTTCCTTAGCAGGGAACTGGTTTCAGCCACTCACCCACCTCTCCGTGACGTGGGGCTGCATTTTACGGATTCACCTGATGGTGTCAATTCTTTTTTCAAAGAAAAATGCAAACCCGATGATAACCTAAGCCAATACAAATAATCTTCATATTGTATCTTTCATAATAACTTCTATATGAAAGAACACTTACATTATCGGGCAGAACAAAAACTCAAGTCTTTCAAGACTTTCGTTAAAATATGTCTGCTTTGTCAACGCGAAGAATAGTAACAAAGTTCAGCGATAAGAAAAACGATAAGATGAAATTTTTACACTGTTTACTTAAAAAATGAGCGTAATGGTTATTTTTCAAACTAAATAAGGCTCGCGGCTTGGATACCGTTGCTGAATTGCCCCTCTATAACGGAGTCATCCCACTAGACCAGAGCTACCTGATGTCGTTCTGCTACCGCATTTTCAACTGATTTTATGGTGGACATAAAAAAGGCCGGGTATTAAATAACCGGCCTTGTAATACAAAAAAGTCTATTCAGATTATTCTGAGTCTGTAGAGCCAGCCTGACCACCTTTTTCAGCCTGAATCCGCATATAGATTTCTTCTCGGTGTACCGATACTTCTTTAGGTGCATTCACTCCGATACGTACCTGATTGCCTTTAACACCCAGTACGGTCACGGTAACTTCGTCACCTACCATCAATGTTTCGCCCACACGACGAGTCAAAATAAGCATTCGCTTGCTCCTGTTCCTTATTTATGGACACTTCCATTATTTATTGCCCCTATCGGCACGACCCGATAAAGGCAGCAGCGATTCCGTGTTTTTGTGTCACTTGCAAAAACTCGCTGTGTACCCTTCACAAAAGATTATAGCTTATCTGACAGCCAAGCGTTAACAGAGTCTAGAGCAGTACCAAGGTTTTCAGGCTGATCACCGCCCGCCTGAGCCATATCGGGTCTGCCTCCTCCTTTACCGCCCACTTGTTTAGCCAGAAAATTAACCAATTCGCCGGCTTTAACGTTTGCGGTTAGTCCTTTGGTGACGCCGGCTATAAGATTTACCTTATTTTCTCCTGAGACACCTAGTACTACGACACCTTCGCCGATTCGGTTTTTAAGATCGTCAACCATGCCGCGTAATGCTTTCGCTTCCACACCGTCTAGCTTTGAAACCAGCACCTTTACACCGTTAATTTCTACGGCCTGCCCCAGCATATCCGCGCCTTGCTGACTGGCCAGTTTTTGCTTTGCCGCTGCCAATGCTTTTTCTAATTCTTTTTGGTGCGCTTGTATTTGCCCAATTCGATTAGAAATACCCGAAACATCACTTTTCAATAAGCTACCTATTTCAGAAAGCAGCTGCTGCTGTTGTTGTACATACGACACTGCTGCTTCACCGGTAATGGCTTCAAGCCGGCGTACTCCTGAGGCAATACCGCTTTCGCTGACGATTTTGAATAAGCCAATTTCACCCGTTTGCTTTACATGGGTGCCACCGCACAGCTCTATAGAAAACGGGCCCATTTTTACCACTCGTACTTTTTCGTCGTACTTTTCACCGAACAATGCCATAGCACCTGATGCTTTGGCTTCATCCAACTCCATAAGTTCAGTGGTGAGCGTATGATTTGCCCGAATTTCTTCGTTTACACGCTTTTCTATTTGCGTAACCTGATGACCGGTCAGTGCTTCAAAGTGCGAAAAGTCGAAGCGCATACGTTCGGCGTCAACTAATGAGCCTTTTTGAGTAACATGGTCACCCAGTACTTCACGCAACGCCGCGTGCAACAAATGAGTGGCGCTGTGATTTTTCTTTATCGCCGCCCGGTTAGAAGCATCAATGCTGGCTTCAGCTTTATCGCCTTTTGAAACGGGCCCATTGGCTTTACCATAGTGAGCAAACGCATTGCCCATTTTTTTGGTATCAGAAACAACAAATTCACTATCACCAATCTTCAGCACACCTTTGTCGCCAGTTTGACCGCCCGCTTCAGCATAAAAAGGAGTATTGTCTAATAATAATACGCCTTCTTCGCCAGAATTCAGAGAATCAGAAAATTCGTTTTCACGAATTATTTCCAGAATTCTACCTTCACCCTGTTCATCAGTGTACCCGGTAAATTCAGTAACGTGCTCTGTGGTCAGCTGACTGTTGTAGTTTGCACCGAAGTTACTGGCCTGTTGGGCACGCTTACGTTGTTGCTGCATACTGGCTTCAAAGCCTGCCTCATCAATCGTGTAGTCTTGCTCGCGGGCAACATCAGCAGTTAAGTCGGCCGGAAAGCCATAGGTATCATATAATTTAAAAACAATTTCGCCTGGTACTTCGTTACCTTCTAAATCACGAAGTACATCGTTAAGCATAGTCATACCGCGTGCTAATGTTTTGCTAAACTGTTCTTCCTCAACTCTTAGCACTTTTTCAATGACCGGTTTTTGGTCAGCAAGTTCAGGGTAAGCTTCACCCATTTCGCTGGTAAGCGCATCGACAAGCTTGTAGAAAAATATATCTTTGGCGCCCAATTTGTAACCATGACGTACCGCCCGGCGAATGATGCGCCTTAACACGTACCCACGACCTTCATTGCCGGGCATTACGCCGTCACAAATCAAAAAGCTGCACGACCGGATGTGGTCGGCAATTACCCGCAATGATTTGTTGTCTAAATCGGATGCGCCGACTAACTGCGCTGAAGCCTTAATCAAATTTTGAAACAGGTCGATTTCATAGTTGCTATGCACATTTTGTATAATGGCAGAGATACGCTCAAGCCCCATACCGGTATCGATAGAAGGTTTTGGCAATGGCGCCATGGTGCCATCTTCCTGCTTATTGTACTGCATGAAGACCAGATTCCAGATTTCGATAAACCGGTCACCGTCTTCTTCTGCCGTGCCCGGAGGACCACCCCAAATATGGTCGCCGTGGTCATAAAAAATTTCTGAGCAGGGCCCGCACGGGCCGGTATCGCCCATAGACCAGAAATTATCAGACGTGCTGATACGGATGATTTTTTCTTTGGGCACACCAATATGGTTTTCCCAAATATCGAATGCTTCGTCATCATCACTAAAAACGGTTACCAATAACTTTTCTTTCGCCAGCCCCAGTTCCTGAGTCAAAAAGTTCCAGGCAAATTCAATGGCCTGGTGTTTGAAATAATCACCAAAACTAAAGTTGCCCATCATTTCAAAAAAAGTATGGTGGCGTGCGGTATAGCCCACATTCTCTAAGTCGTTATGCTTACCTCCGGCGCGCACACAACGTTGTGATGATGTGGCACGGGTGTAACTACGCTTTTCTGCGCCTAAAAATAGATCTTTAAACTGATTCATGCCGGCATTGGTAAACAACAGCGTTGGATCGTCTGCCGGTACTAACGAACTACTGGCCACGGGCTGATGACCATGACGTTTAAAATAGTCGATAAACTTCTGGCGAATCTGGGCAGTTGATAATGTCATTGAGATCCAAACTTCCTATTTAAAACTGTTGATATACAAAAGTGAGTAGCGCTGCAAACCATATCAGGCAGGCGCTGGGCTAGCATAACAATACCACGGAACACAAGGTTTTGTTAAGCAACTTGCATTGTCGTCAGTCGCCGCTCATGGCGTACTGAATCTGGCTTTGATAAAATCCCCGGTACTGTAGAAACTGCATTTGCTTTTGGCGCTGCTTAAAATCTTCAGGCTCGGCCAAACCGTACTTTTTTTCCCTAACGGCCAGAGCTAGTGCATACCAGTCCGGGTTTACCTCTTCTATTGCCTGTGCCGTCATCGACTCGCTGATATCATGTTGGCTAAGTTCAGCCTTGAGCCGGCGAGGCCCTATTCCACGAGAAACCGATGAACGCACCTTTGCCTCTGCATAGCGCTCATCGCTTTGTAGGTTGGCCTCACAGAATTCACTGATCACCTGTAATGCCGTAGCTTCGTTTACCTCTTTTTGAGCCAGCTTTTTGACAATCTCAGCCACACTGTGCTCTCGTCGTGCCAACATGCGGGTAATCGCGTCGATAATGATTTTTCTATCCGGGTCTGACATGGTACTTTGACTATCACAGGGCAATTTTTTGTTCCCTTTTTCAATAACGGTTAGTTCACACCCTGCGGCGCGTCGTTTCTTTATGGGATATCAAACATCGTTTTTCAATAGTATTTCGCAAATTCAGTCCAGTGATTGGCAGATTTTAGCTCAAAATGCGAACCCCTTTTTGGCCTACGAGTTTTTAAAAGGCCTTGAAGAACATTATTGCGTAGGCCAGGATACGGGCTGGCAGCCCTATTTTGCGGTGATGCATGATGAGGCAACCTTAATAGCGGTAATGCCGGGCTATCTGAAAACCGATAGCCTGGGCGAATACGTGTTTGACCAGGGCTGGGCTCAGGCCTATCAACAACACGGCTTAAACTATTACCCTAAATGGGTAAGCGCTATTCCCTTTACCCCGGTCAGCGGTCAGCGAGTATTGGTGCATCCCGATTATCCGGCTGATACTGTAAGTTCCCAGCTTTACCGTGAGGCAGCAGCCTTGCTGGGCACTCAGGTATCCTCGCTACATATCTTGTTTGCATTTGCTGGTCCCCTCGACGCAAGTCTTTCGTGGCATCCCCGCTATAGCGTGCAGTTTCAGTGGTACAACTATGACTATGCGCAGTTTGACGACTTTCTTCAGGCACTGACCTCACGCAAACGTCGCGCTTTTAAAAAATCCCGGCAACAACTTACCCGCCAGCAGATAACCATTGAACGCAAGGTAGCTGCCACAATTACCGAACAGGATATCGATTTTTTCATTTTGTGCTATCAGCGCACCTATCTTAAACGCAGTGGTCATACCGGCTATTTAAGTGAGCCCTTTTTACGGCATATTTTTGCTGCTATGTCAGACAACGTATTACTTGTTATGGCAAAACAAAACGATGAACGCTGCGCAAGTGCCCTGTTCTTTTATGATAAAACAGGGCTATATGGGCGCTACTGGGGCGCCACTCACGATATAGACGGGTTGCATTTTGAATGTTGCTATTTTCAGGGAATAGAGTTCGCCATTGAACACCAGTTGCCGTTATTTAACCCGGGCACTCAGGGTGAGCATAAAATACTGCGGGGGTTCGAGCCGGTGATTTGTCGCTCGTTTCATTATTTATACGAGCCTGCCTTTCATGATGCCGTAGGTGACTTTGTGCAGCGTGAAGCTGCGGCCATTGAGGGGTATTATCAACAAGCCCGTAACATTTTACCGTTTAACGATGCGTTTACGTCGCGTCTTCTTACAACCACAACAAAAACTGTCATACCCTGACAGTTTCACAATAAAACAGAGAAACGACAATGAAATATAGTGTAATAGCCGCCATGGTGGCAGCCTCTTTGGGACTGACCGGGTGCGGCCAGTCTGAACAAAGTCAGCAACAAACTCAGGTAGAAAAGAAAAACACCGAAACCCAGGGCAAAGCTGAACTAGGTACCTTTGGTGTTGATTTAAGCGCCATGGACAAATCAGTCGACCCGGGTGAAGATTTTTTCCGTTATGCCAGTGGTAATTGGTACGATAACTATGAACTACCTGCCGATAAAACGCGTTTTGGTGCATTTACCGCATTACGCGATCGTAGCCAAGAGCAAGTCAAAACCATTATCGATGACATCATGGCTAAAAAAGATCTGAATGCTGAAGAGCAGATGATCCACGACTACTATACCGCTTATATGGATGTAGAAAGCATCAATCAAAAAGGCATCGAGCCGATTACCGATGTGCTGGATAAAATATCGGCGGCGAAAAACCAGGAAGATTTAACTCGTCTATTTGGTAATGCATGGCTGTATGGCAACTCAACGCCTATCTACGCCGGGCTTTGGTACAATCGGTTGGACCCAAATGAATATCAGGTCTCTGTGGGTGTAGGCGGTTTGGGTCTTCCTGATCGCGATTATTATTTATCAGACCAGCCGCGCTTTAGCGATATCCGCGAAGCATACCTTAAGCATATTGAACAAATGCTAGGCTTTGCTAAAACAGAAAATCCGGCTCAAAAAGCTAAAGCTATTCTGGCTTTAGAAACTAAAATTGCTGAGGCCCAATGGCCGCGCGAAAAACGTCGTGACCGCGAGCTAACCTTAAATCAAATTGAGCGTAGCGAGTTATCTGATACTTACACAGGTTTTGATTGGGATTTGTATTTTGAGCAAACAGGGTTAAAAGCTCCAGAGTTAAACATTACCACGCCTGATCCACTTAAAGATGTCATTAACCTGGTGAACTCTGAAGACTTACAGACCTGGAAAGATTATCTGACGTATCACACTATCTCCAATAACTCTGGCATGTTGGCTCAAGATGTTTTTCAGGCCAATTTTGACTTTTATGGTAAAACCTTAAATGGTCAGCAAGAGCCGCGTCCCCGGTGGAAGCGCGCGTTGTCGCAAATGTCAGGCACTGAGTCGCTAGGCTTTGCCATCGGCAAGACTTACGTTAAAGAATATTTCCCGGAAAGCTCGAAAGAACAAATGAACGATCTGGTTGAAAATTTACGTGCAGCGCTTAAAAAACGCATCGAAAATCTGGACTGGATGGGTGATGAGACTAAAGAAGCGGCCAAAGAAAAACTGGCCGCCTTCAGACCTAAAATTGGTTACCCAGATGAATGGATTGAACTTACAGATGTTGAAATCTCTTCTGAGAGCCTGGTAGATAACGTTCGTAACTTGCGTCAGTTCTTTATGCAAAAAGATGTTAAAAACGAGCTTAAGCCTACCGATCGCGAACGTTGGGGTATGACGCCGCAAACCGTGAATGCGTATTATAATTCTTCGTTTAACGAAATTGTATTTCCAGCCGCAATTTTGCAACCGCCGTTTTTTGACCCTAATGCCGACCCGGCAGTGAACTATGGTGCCATAGGTGCGGTTATTGGACATGAAATGGGCCACGGTTTTGATGATCAGGGTTCCAAATCTGATGCTGACGGTATTCAGCGCAACTGGTGGACCGAAGAAGACTTAAAAGCCTTTACCAACAAGGTTGATCAGCTTGACGACCAATACAGCCAATACGAGCCAATTGAAGGTAATAACGTCAATGGCCGCTTAACGTTAGGTGAAAATATTGGCGATGTCGGTGGTTTGTCTATGGCTTATGAAGCCTATAAGCTGAGTCTTGATGGCGAAGAGGCACCGGTAATCGACGGGTTAACCGGCGACCAGCGTTTCTTTTTGGCCTGGGCACAGGTTTGGCGAGAAAAGCGAACGCAGGAAAGTCTGATGAATCAGTTACGCTCTGATCCACACTCTCCGGCCCGCTATCGTACTTTGGCACCACGTAACCTTGATGCCTGGTACGAAGCCTTTGATGTAAAACCAGGCGATGCTATGTATTTAGCGCCTGAAGACCGGGTAAAAATCTGGTAATAAATTGCGCCGGTACCTATCCCGGCGCGCTTAACAAAAAAAAGCCACTTCAAAATATTGAAGTGGCTTTTTTGTATCTATGGAACGACTGACTAAGCGTCGGCAAGTTTGCCGTCAGCTGAACTTCCATTTTCTTTGTTATCGATAATACGCAAAGCACAGTCTAATGCTTCAAGACGCGTTTTAAACATGCGCACGTTAGCCTGGTGCACATTGATGTTGTCCAACACCCGCTTAACATTCTCGGTAGCACCACTTATTACCAGCTCGCGTCCAGCCGCTGTGGCATCAGAAGTAATGGTTTCAACGGCCATTGCTGCTGAAACATCAACTACTGGTACCCGGCTAAAGTCCAGAATCAAGACCTGTGAACCTGGCTGTACTTTTTCTCGCACATGATGACCCAGGTCTGCTGCGGCGCCGAAACTTAGCGGACCACCAAAGCTAAACAAACTGACTTTACCATTGGCTTTTTCTAGCAATGCGTTTTCTTCCGCATCGGCCAGATACGCTGGAATCTTTTGTACTTCTTCAATTTGCAACTGAGCAACCTGGCGAACATAGGCCAATGCAGCCAGAACTACACCCACGCCTACCGCGGTAATCAAATCAACAAATACCGTCAGACCCAGTACCAGTATCATTAGCGCAAAATCCCAGCGAGGGCCGGTATGAGCACGCTTCAGATAGCCCCAATCAATAATGTCCAGCCCCACTTTCACCAAGATACCAGCTAACACAGCATGAGGTATCTGAGCGGCCAACGGGCTTAAACCTAAAACTATCGCTAACAATACCAACGCATGTGTCATACCTGATATACGGTCTTTACCACCACTGCGAATGTTAACTACCGTACGCATGGTCGCACCCGCACCCGCAATACCGCCGATTAAGCCCGCCACAGTGTTACCAATACCCTGTCCGATCAACTCACGGTTACTGTCATGTCGGGTACGCGTCATATTGTCGGCGACCAGTGAGGTTAACAAACTGTCAATAGCGCCCAGAATCGCCAATATGAATGCGGCTTCGATAACCAGCAATACCTGACCTTGCTCAAATACAGGTAAATGTATGCTAGGTAACCCAGTTGGAATATCGCCTAAAATAGGAACGTTTGTCAGCATCAGGCTAACCAGCGTACCAATTATCAACGCTGCTAAAGCGCCAGGAACGTATTTACCCAACTTTGCAGGCCATTTATAGGCAATAATTAAGGTACCTAAACCAAGAAGTAAAGTAGTGAAGTTCATATCGGCCAGTGCGGTTGGCAAATAGCTTAAAGCGCCAATCGTGCCACCCGGCGGCTCATGCCCCATCAATCGACCAAGTTGCAATATGATGATGATTGCACCAATGCCCGACATAAAGCCCGATATTACCGGATAAGGCACCAGACGGATATATTGTCCGACCCCCAACACCCCAAACACAATCTGAAATACACCTGCCAGTAACACGGCAGTAAAGATAAGTTCTGCATCACCAGACAGACTGGCAAACAAGCCAGCTAAGACCACCACCATAGGGCCAGTGGGCCCAGAAATTTGTGAAGGGGTACCGCCAAACAATGACGCGAAAAAACCTACAGCGATAGCGCCGTACAAGCCGGCCATAGGACCTAAACCTGATGCAACACCAAGTGCTAAAGCTAAAGGTAATGCGACAATACCGGCCGTTAACCCGCCGGTAAGATCGCCTCGAATGTTAGATGTATTTATTTTTATCATTTATAACCCTAAACGTTATTTACGCTAACTGCTGTTCAGCGTTAGCCTGACTCATGCGCTCGAACGTGCCGTTCGCTTCGTCATAACAAAGAACATCGCCTGAACCAATATTATAAACCCATCCATGCAGCTTAACCTGACCGGTCGCCAATTTCGCTGCAACCGCAGGGTGAGTGCGCAGGTGCTGTATCTGTTGTACAACATTTTCCTGAGTGATTTCTTCCAGGTGCTCTGCGTTTGCTTTGCCATGGCGTTCTTTGACTACTTCAGTGGCACTGCGACAATGGCCCAGCCATTCTTTAACGTGCGGCAGGCTATCCAGACCTTCAGGGTTTAACGCCCCTTTCATGGCTCCACAGTCTGTGTGTCCACAAACTACTATGTGAGATACACCCAAAGCGGCAACGGCAAATTCGATTGAAGCTGTCATTCCACCGGTTTCATTTGAGTGGGGAGGAACGATATTGCCCGCATTACGACATATAAAAAGCTCACCCGGCTGGGTTTGCGTTATCAGACTAGGATCGATACGTGAATCTGCACAGGTGATAAACAGAACTTCCGGACTTTGTCCAGTCGCCAGCTTTTCAAACGCGGCTTTCTTCTCCGGAAAAATTTCTTTCTGAAATTTGGCTACGCCCGCGATGATATTATCCATGGTGTTACTCCTGTGAATTTCGATAAGTGTACAATAATCTTAATTTAGTGTTACAGAAGTGTCACTTGATAGCTTTATAGAATAATACGGAAACTCGTGATAGCTAAATACTATCACTATTTATCAGCTCGGTAACTTTGTATTTGTTAAAATGCCTGATTACCAGAATTTTTAAAGATACCAGTGAAATTCTAAGGTAATGATATTTAAATAGTTTTATAAATATCAGGCATAGGTGAAAAACTATTAGTTTCATAATTAAAACCTAATGCATCCCGGCTTTCAATGTCCTATACCCAGCCATGTCATTGCAATTTGCCGGCGGCAAGTTTAGCGGCTACTCAGGGGGGCGTTCTCAAACGCTGAACTGGCTGCAAAACAGTTTCTTTGGGGAACCACTTTACCTTGCGATCCGCTTACCCAGAATACTTTTCGAAGACCACTTAGGTAAGCACAAACGCAGTGCTCATGTCACTCTTTAACATGAAAAAAGCTGGCAAGAGTTTTCAGAAGCAATCGCGCCGTTCATTGCCTCCCAACCGGTGTGGGCTAATCCAACGACCAGTTTAATACCAAGTACTGCCATTGATAATTCGATAGAAGCCTGATTATCATCAGTCTGGATCGACTAGAGCGACCAGGCTGATAGCACAGGCTAATGGACACTCACGTTATTTCATCACCCTGACTAATGGACACTCACATTGACTAATGGACACCCACATTATTTTTATGGATGTCCTATACAATTCTAAGTAGTTAATTTTTATCCGCGATTTAGCTTTAGCAAAAGTAACTTCTATAAGACGGGGCTAGAATGCGCATATCGTGCTCAGCGTGGATACCTTACAGATGGGTGCCTTACATAAAAGAAGTCGCCGTTTGGCACAAACAAACTAATGGACACCCACATTATTTTCATGGATGTCCTATACAATTCTAAGTAGTTAATTTTTATCCGCGCGATTTAGCTTTAGCTTTAGCAAAAGTGACTTCTATAAGACGAAGCTAGAATGCGTATATCGTGCTCAGTGTGGATACCTTACACATGGGTGTCTTACATAAAGGAAGTTGCCATTTGGCACAAACAAACTAATGGACACCCACATTATTTTTATGGATGTCCTATACAATTTTAAGTAGTTAATTTTTATCCGCGCGATTTAGCTTTAGCAAAAGTAACTTCTATATGACGAAGCTAGAATGCGTATATCGTGCTCAGCATGGATACTTTACACATGGGTGTCTTACATGAAGGAAGTTGCCGTTTGATAAAACATTATATCAATCCCTTACCATTACAAATTGCTAGGTGATAAGATTTAACTATCAGTTTGCTGGGCACGTTTGGCCCGTTACTAGTGATCGTTTATTATGTTGTCAGTTGGAAAATCTCCCTCATTAAATCAGCTACGTTATTTTGTGACTGTGGCTAAACAACTGAATTTCAGGCGGGCGGCCCATGATCTTGGTGTCAGCCAACCCACGCTTACGACTCAGATAAATGCGTTGGAAACCCAGCTTGGCTTAACGCTGTTTGAACGTTCGCGCTCGGGTACGCTATTGAGCGCGCATGGGCATGCACTGTTGTACCACGCCGAACAGGTTTTGAAAGCTAACCTGCACTTTCACGAAGTTGCGCGAAATCTTTCCGATGGCGAAAACACGATGTATCGACTGGGTATCCCCCCTACGCTGGGCCCTTACTTGCTACCCCATATTTTGCCCGATATCCATGCGCTAAAACCGGGACTCAAATTTTATGTTCGTGAAGCGGCTCCTGACCAACTTTTTCAGGGGTTACTTACCGGTCAGTACGATTTAATTTTATCGCCGATGTCTAAGTCCAACAGTCAAATCCAGAGTCAGCCTTTGTTTTGTGAGCCACTTAAGTTTGTAATGCCATTTGATCACCCTCAGGCAGGTAAAGCTTATATCCGACCCGAACAAATTCGAAATGAACAGGTACTTGCCCTGGAAAACCGCCACCATTTTCATCATCAGGTTCAAGAACTTTGTCTGCAATTGGGCGCAAACGTTGCCCGAGATTATGAAGGCACCAGTTTGGATACTTTACGTCAGATGGTCGTAATGGGTATGGGCGTGGCGTTTTTGCCTGGTTTATATGTTCACTCTGAACTGCACAAACCCGAAGCACTACACGTTTGTGAATTGGCAGATATGCCCGTAGTCAGACAGCACGTACTGGCGTGGCGCAACACTTCACCAGCACGTGCTTTTTTTCGGGATTTATCGGCGACAATGCGTACTATTATTCGTCAAAGACTGGGTGATGCGGTAACCGTAACCGAGCCTTCAGAATCCTGAATTTGATTATTCACAAGTGCCTGGCGACATGCTTTCGCTGCTTCCACCATGTTGCTTAAAGCGGCTCTGGCCTCGGGCCAGGTTCGTGTTTTTAATCCGCAATCTGGGTTTATCCAAAGCGCTTCTAAGGGTAGCAAATTACTTAGTTTGTGAATTAGGTCACTAATTTGAGCTTTCGAAGGACAGGCGGGTGAATGAATATCGTAAACGCCAGGTCCGATATCATTCGGATAACCGCACGATTTAAACGCTTCAAGTAGCGTAAGATGCGAGCGCGCCGTTTCTATGGTAATAACATCGGCATCCATTTTAATAATCTCATCAATAATATCGCTAAACTCTGAATAACACATGTGGGTGTGAATTTGTGTATCATCTGCCACGCCGGCTGTCGCTAATTTGAAGGCATTAAGCGCCCACGTCATATATTGTGCTTTATCGGCCTCACGTAATGGTAAGCCTTCACGCAGTGCGGCTTCGTCGACCTGAATAATACGAATACCCGCGCGTTCTAAGTCTTGTACCTCTTCTCGTATAGCTAAAGCCAGTTGTTCAGCAACCTCGTTTAAAGCAATATCATTTCGAACAAATGACCAGTTTAAAAGTGTGACCGGGCCGGTCAACATTCCTTTCACAGGTTTGTCTGTCAAAGATTGTGCATAGCGCGCCCAGGCTACCGTCATTGCCTCACGGCGGCGTACCTGATTATAAATAAGGGGCGGCTTAACGCAGCGCGAGCCATAACTTTGTACCCATCCAAACTGAGTTACTGCTACTCCTTCAAGCAGATTTCCGAAGTACTCTACCATGTCGTTACGTTCGGCTTCTCCATGCACTAACACATCAAGTCCCAGTTCTTCCTGAATTTCGATACAATCACGAATTTGGCGTTCAATAAAATCCTGATAGTCTGAAGCACTCAGATTTTCTTGTTTAAAAGCCGCGCGGGCCCGGCGAATCTCGCTCGTCTGTGGGAAAGAGCCAATAGTGGTGGTGGGCAAGACTGGTAATTGCAATTTATGACGTTGCGCTTCTCGCCGGGTAACAAACGTTGAGCGCCGGGCGTACCGCGAATTATCAGAGTCCAGCAACGCCTGATTGTGACCGGTATGGCCGTTTCTGTGAAGCTGCTTTGGGCTTTTTATATTTATTTGCGGATTATTTAGCTCACTGCGTAAAACCACCAGCTCGTCTAATTTTTGAACTGCAAAAGCCAGTTTATGAGTAAGCGTATGTGTCAGGTTCTGTTCTGCCTCAACACTGTAGGGGACATGCAACAAGGAGCAATTAGGCGCCAGCCACAAGCGAGGCCCCAGTTGCTGTGCATAGGGGCTTAACCATTCTACCAATGCTTGAGTCTGAGCACGCCAAACGTTACGACCGTCAATGACACCTAGTGACAAAACTTGGTCTGGCGCCAAGGTCGCCATCAGCTGGTCTGCATCTTCCGGGTTCGCTAAAGCATCGATATGAAGCCCTGCGACGGGTAAACCAGCCACGGTGGTCAGGTTGTCACGTAAATCACCAAAGTAGCTGGTTAGCAAAAGCTTGCAATTGCCTTGTTTAAGCTTTTCGTAGGTGTACTTAAACGCCATCTTCCACTGGCCACATAAATCAGTTGCCAGAATCGGCTCGTCGACCTGGACCCACTCTACGCCATTAGCAGCCAACTGATTGAACAATTTTATATACAGGGGAATAAGAGTATCAAGATGCTGCAACTTATCGGTTTGATCCGTACTTGAAGCCAGATATAAATAACTTAATGGCCCTACCACAACAGGTTTAGGTTCAAACCCTTGCGCTCGAGCCTGTCGAACTTCATCTAATAGTTTTTTTGAATTTAAGGCGAAACTCGTGTTGGTATTTATTTCAGGTACAATATAGTGATAGTTGGTATCAAACCATTTCGTCATTTCTGAGGCTGCAGCGCAACAGTTGCTTTGATCGCTGGCTCCCCGGGCCGCCAAAAAGTATTGATCTAATTCGCTAATCCCCTGTTCGCGGAAACGTAACGGAATATTGCCGAGTAAAAAGCTGGTATCGAGAATATGATCATACAAAGAAAAATCCCCTACCGGCACATAGTCTAAATTTTCCTGTGCCTTTAAGTTGTTCAGCCGTAATGTTTCAGTTTGCTTATCTAGCTCACTCGCATCAATGTCACCGCTCCAATAACTTTCGAGACTTTGTTTTAATTCGCGATTGGGCCCTATGCGGGGAAACCCTAAATTATGTATTTTAGCCATCTATCCGTCCAAATAATGAATGAATCAGAACTGTACGGTAGGTTAGCCATAAAAAATAATGTTATATTTTCATCATCGCATGACAAAAGTTTATATTATGATTGATCGTCAGCACTTACGAATTGTCGCGCATGTATCGCGCCTGGGCAGCTTAACAAAAGCGGCTTCAGCGCTACATTTAACTCAACCTGCTTTAAGCCATGCCGTCAAACGGTTAGAAAGTCAGCTTGGCACCCCTTTATGGCAAAAAGAAGGACGCAAGTTAAGGCTGACTCAGGCCGGTGAAGCTGTACTGATTTTAGCTCAGCGCGTATTGCCATTATTTGAACATGCTGAAGATCAAATTGAACAGATTGCCCAGGGAAAACAGGGCATATTGAGAATTGGTATGGAGTGTCACCCCTGCTATCAATGGCTACTAAAGGTTGTTGAGCCTTTTTTAACTGCATTTCCTGCGGTAGATGTGGATGTCCGGCAAGCCTTCAAGTTCGGTGGGCTACATGCCTTACACAACTTCGAAATAGATTTGTTACTTACTCCCGACCCCTTGATTTTAGATACCGTTACTTATGTCCCGGTTTTTGAATATGAGCAAGTGCTGGTAGTAAGCAGTCAGCATCCTTTGAGTAGCGATACATGGATAGCGCCGCAACAGCTATCAGGTGAGGTATTGATTAGCTATCCTGTAGAGCCCTCCCGACTGGATATTTTTAATCAGTTTCTAACCCCGACGGGAGTGAGTATTAAACGTCATAAAACCATTGAAACTACCGAAATTCTATTACAAATGGTAAACGCTGGCAGAGGCGTAGCTGCCTTACCCGACTGGCTTGTTAAGGAGTATTCAGACACGTTGCCATTGTCTACGGTAAAACTGGGTGAAAAAGGAATACATAAAGCGCTGCATCTGGGTTACCGGCAAAAAGAAACGCCTGATGGCTATTTACAGGCGTTCATTTCATTAGCTCAACAACAAGGGGGAATTGCTTAAATTCTGAATTGATTTACCACCTGCTGCAGTTCTTCAGCTACGCCATTCAGCTTGGTGGCCTGCGCCGCCAATTCAAAGGCGTGTTGATTGGTCCGATCGCTTAAACCGGTAATTTTAACCAGCGAACGATTAATATCTTCCGCAACCACTGTTTGTTGTTCAGTAGCCTGAGCGATATATCCGCTTTGAGACTGTACCGTGCCGATGCTTTGGCTGATGCGCTCCAACGTGGTAACCACCGATGCGGTTTTTTCAACCGTACGCTCAGAACGCACCTGCCCATCCCGCATGGCTTTGTCTGATTGACTGGCCATCATTTGTAACTTTTCAACCATACGCCGGATATCATCGGTTGAATCCTGCGTGCGGCTGGCAAGCGAACGCACCTCATCGGCGACCACTGCAAAGCCCCGCCCCTGATCACCCGCCCGCGCTGCTTCAATCGCCGCATTCAAAGCCAGTAGGTTAGTTTGTTCTGCAATGCTATTGATTACATCAATTACGGCGCCGATGTTATCAGACTCTTCAGCTAACTCGCGTACCACCGACACCGCTTCGTTATTCGCTTTTGCCAAGCTCGCAATCTCCTGCATGGCATCCTGAGCTTGCTGAGTTCCGGTGCGTACCTGTTCGTCAGCACTGGTTGCAGCTGCGCTTGACTGCGCCGCATTTTCTGATATTTCATTTACGGTGACGGCCATTTGCATGACCGCAGATGAGACCGTATCAACTTGGTCACGCTCTTGAGAAATCTCCTGGCTGGTATTTTCAGAAACCTGTTTGAGTTGCTGAGCCGCGGCAGCCACAGCATTAGTATTGGTGGCGGTCTGACTGAGTAAATCACGTAGTTTATCGGTAAAACGGTTGAATTCGCCGGCAAGCTTACCCAGCTCGTCATTCGATTTCACCTCAAGGCGTTGGGTTAAATCGCCATCTCCGCTGGCTATATCGGCCATTGCATTTTTCATTTTCAAAATAGGCGCAACGATAGCACTCCCGGCGAGGTAGGTAATGATCAGTACCAGTAAGATAATACCCAGAGCGGTAAACATCGCCCAGGTAAAAGTTTGTTTCACAGGTTCACTTACCAAAGACTCTGGTACCAGTAACCCCATGGTCCAATCCATTTTCACATTGTCCAGCGTCACATGCTCAAACACACCAATGTAAGCTTCGCCGCGCCATGTCAGACGCTGCATTCCATTAGCCCGGCGCTTTATAATTTTAGCTAGCTCAGCAAACCCTAAGGTGTTATCGAAAGTGCTGTCAAACTTGCTCAGCGGTGTATGCAACGGCAAAAGTTTACCTGTAGATGGAAAGTAAACCAGGTTTTGCGAAGCATCCAGTAAAAAAGCGGTGCCCTGCCCCTGATATTTCACCTGGCTCAATACCTCACCTAAGGTGCTTATCAGAATATCAATGCCCCCCACACCAAGTAGTTTACTATCCTGGTAAATCGGTGCCTGTATCACTGCTGATACGCTGCCATCCTGAGAGTCCACGGCAGGCTTACTGACATAAAGCTCACCGACTTCCACGGCTTGCTTAAACCAGGGTCTTTGGTTAGCAAAATAACCTTTGGCAGGATCGTTTTTCTCCGGGCCCGTGGTTTCGACACCTACCCGGCCCTCTTCGTAAAAATACTCACCTGTAGCGGCAGAACCAAAAAATGCCGACTTAATGTTTTTATCGGCCTGGCTTATATTTTCAAATAATGAATAGAGACGTGTTACATCGTTAAGGTTTGAATCAGAAGCACCACGCTGGGAATGTGTGGTAAAAAAATCCTTAAAAAACGGATTGTTTAAAAATGTCCGGGCAACTTCACTGTAACGGGCAAAAAAGCCCTCTACTTTTTCAGCCTCTAACGCTACCCGACTGGTAAGATCATGCTCAACCGATTGCCTGGCTTGTTCGCCTACATAGTTCACAGTCAGAAAGGCTGTAAACAATAATATAGCGGCTAAACTGCCGCCCATAATTAGCATAAATTTTTGACGAAGAGACAGTGAGCTCATTTGTTTCCTACCTAACTATATCCATAATCTCTATGTCGACTATAACCGCTAATACTTTAGCATGGTAGAAAGTCATAAATTTAATATGCCGATCCAAACGTTTAAAACGGTATACGCCATGCTGTTATAAGCTCCTTCACTTTTTAGGCGCTCACATTTGATAGATCCTAGTAATTGGACACCCACATGTTAGTAATTGGACACCCACATATTGATTGGACACCCATGCTTATTACAATTCAGACAGCCATCATAAGTATCAGAACTTTGAGCCCTCGAAGCCCTTACCAGCACTGCCAAGAATCTACTTTGGTTAGCAAAAATTCACTAGCGAAGCCCTATCCTATAAAAGATAGGCTCTAATTTTGATATTTTGCGAATAAAAAGCATTCAACGCCGCTGATATTTAAGAAGAGAATATTGGGGTAAGCCGGTACGTCTATAGAATAAAAATTGAGCTCGTTGAGGGCATGGTTCGGCAACGTTTTAATATTCAGCCTACCCGCTGACGCCGCTCTATCTTTTTATAGGCCGCTTGTAAGCTTATTTGAGTGGTAAATTCAGCTTCTATATTTTTAACTAACCACTGCCAATCTATGAGATTGCATTGTGATTTTTGTAGTATTGATAAAGAGCCAGACCCAGGCCTCTGTTTAACACCGTTCAGCTGAAGCCCGGATTGCTTCACAAGTTGAATATAGTCATGAAGATGAAATGGCAGAACAGCTCGTGTTGTTTTTCTTTGATAAATTATGAGGGAACTGAGCTGACGTGGTTGTTTGTTATTTTTTATTGCCCGTAACCGCTTTTTAATGCTGGTATGCGGCGATCTTTCTGGAGTTTTGGCAATGCCTGCTCGCATGGGATTCAAATCAACATAGACCATACAAGCTGCTAAAGCCGTTTCATCCATGAGTGCCTGTGATTTAAAACGCCCCTCCCAAAACCTGCCGGTGCATTTATCTTCTTTATTGGCCCGTCGAGAGATGGACTCGTTTAGTAATCGCATAAACCAGCTGATGTCATACAATCGATTACGATAAACCTCGGCAGCGCTTTCTACGGTCTTAATTTCAATCATAGTCAAAGCGCTTCTTTGTTCAGCGTTTAAATAGCGATGAGTAAGCACGGTGCCTTTGTGGAGGCGGTGCCAGCGATGTAAAACTTGTTCTGTAGACCAGTGAACAGCAGTATCTTTATCGACATGTAACACTACATGCGTGTGATTACTCATTACCGCATAGGCGCAGATATTGATAGAAAATATCGAGCCAAGGAATAATAAACGATCTTCTACCCACTGGCGGCGATGCTCATAACTTTGGCCGGTCAATTTATCTTTTCCACACAAGAATGCTCGGCGCACACAGCGTGAAACACAATGATAATAAGGCGTTTCAGACAAAGATATGAGACTTTTTCTGGGGCGAGGCATGAGCAGGTCGTTGTCGGTAATCAAAACGCTATGTTGCCCTGTCTTCAATCCTACCGCTACTGTACTGATAGGCAGATATTCGCAACACAACCAGCCGTCGCCTTAAGCTTCATAAATCTTTAAGCCGACTGCCCGACCTGGGCAGCCTGATAATACTGTCCTTACCATAGACTGTGGGTGTCTAAGAATAGAATGGGTGTCTGAGAATAAACTCTGATAGGCAGATATTCGCAACACAGCCAGCCGTCGCCTTCAGCTTCATAAATCTTTAAGCCGACTGCACAACCTGGGCAGCCTGATAATATTGTCCTTACCATAGACTGTGGGTGTCTAAGTATAGAATGGGTGTCTGAGGATAAATTATCGATAGAAGGTGGGTGTCATTTGGCAATTTTACCAAGTCTCTTTAAAAGAAACCGAATCGGCATCATGCTAACGAAGCCTTGTAACCCTATACCTTCACCCACTCCAGCAACAAATTGTTAGCTGGCATGGTATGAATATGGCGCAATGTCAGCCTGCTGACCCAACTTTTCAACGTGACAATATCCTGATACCCGCCATAACCCTGCGCAATAAGTCTATGGTGAAAGTCGTCGTTGCTTTGGCTGTTAAAACGCCCATTCTCGATAAAAGGCCCATATTGACAAAACACACCACTGGCAGGCAACATTTCGTCCACCTGAATCATCATTTGCCGCGCTTCATCAGGCTGCATTATATGAGTGGTATTCGCAGTAAATACGGCATCTGCCTCTATATCAGGTATCGCATTTTGGCCTATTTTGAGTTCACTGGGCGGATGCAAATTAAACAACCGCGCTTCATCTATCCAGGCTTGAATTCCTTCATGATATTGCACCTGATCGCTGGTGAACCACTGCAGGTGCTCAAGGTGTTTTGCAAAATATACGGCGTGCTGCCCCGTACCACTGCCTATCTCTAACACAGCGTTGCTGTTGGCAAAAGCTTGCTTTAATACTGATAATATTGGCCCACGATTATTTTCACAGGCCTGGCTATAGGGCTTAGTCATTCAAATTAGGTCCTAACCATTTAAGCGCGGTCTTTTCATCCCAATTTTTACGACCTGCGTAGTCGTGTAACTGGTCTTGCTGTATTTTAGCCACCGCAAAATAGCGTGCTTCAGGATGGGCAAAATACCACCCCGAGACCGCTGCTCCCGGCCACATCGCGTAACTTTCGGTTAAGCGCATGCTAGTATGCTTTTCTACCTCAAGCAGATCCCAGATAAGTTGTTTTTCACTATGTTCAGGGCAAGCCGCGTAACCGGGCGCAGGGCGAATCCCCTGGTATTTCTCACGAATAAGGTCATCGTTATCCAGCTGCTCCTGGTTCGCATAGCCCCAATATTGCTTTCGCACCGCTTCATGTAAATATTCGGCGAATGCTTCAGCTAAACGATCGGCCACAGCTTTTACCATAATTGCATTGTAATCATCCCCGCCGTCGACAAATTCCTGAGCTAGTTCATCTTCACCAATGCCTGCGGTCACCGCAAAAGCACCAATGTAATCGGCATGACCGCTATCTTTAGGGGCCACAAAGTCGGCTAAACAATAATTCGGATGATTAGGTTTGAACGTTTGCTGGCGCAGATGATGCGCGATACCGGCCAAATTTTGCCGGCTTTCATCGCTATAGATTTCAATATCATCTCCAATGCTGTTTGCGGCAAATAGACCAATGACCCCTTTTGCCTGCAAGCGCTTGTTGGCGATAAAGTCATCAAGCATCTGGTTTGCATCTTCGAACAATTCGCGAGCCTGCACACCGATAATGTCATCATTTAAAATACGTGGGTACTTCCCTGCTAGCGACCAGGTCAAAAAGAAAGGCGTCCAGTCAATGTAGTGACGCAGCGTAGCCAGATCGGCGGTGACAGGCGTAACCCCGGGGTTATTAGGCGAAACTGGTGGCCCTGAAAAATCAGGCTTCGCTTTGTTCGCCCGGGCTTCAGCCAGCGTAACAGGCTTACTTCTTGGTTTTTTTCGTGCATGTTGATCGCGCACTTTGTCGTACTCTTCGCTTAGCGCTTTAGCAAATTCGGGGCGAGCCGTGGGGCTTAGCAATTTCTGACAGACCCCTACAGCGCGGCTGGCGTTGGCAACATACGCTACCGGCCCATGGTAGTTTTGCTCAATCTTTACGGCTGTATGGGCCTTAGAAGTTGTTGCCCCACCGATTAGCAGTGGCATATCAAAGCCCTGTCGCTCCATCTCTTTAGCCACGTGCACCATTTCGTCCAATGATGGAGTAATTAAACCTGACAGACCAATCATATCGACATTACGTTCACGCGCCGTGGTCAAAATAGTTTCACACGGCACCATTACACCTAAATCAATCACCTCAAAGTTGTTGCATTGCAACACCACGCCCACTATATTTTTGCCAATATCGTGAACATCGCCTTTTACCGTGGCCATGAGAATTTTGCCGTTGCTGCTACCTACACCATCTTTTTCCGCTTCGATATAGGGATTCAAATGAGCGACTGCTTTTTTCATAACCCGGGCAGATTTAACTACCTGTGGCAAAAACATTTTTCCTTCACCAAACAGGTCGCCTACTACATTCATGCCATCCATCAACGGCCCTTCAATAACATGTAGTGGCCGCTCGGCAGCCAGCCGGGCTTCTTCGGTGTCATCAACGATATAATCAGTTATGCCTTTTACCAAAGCATACTCAAGCCGTTTATTGACAGGGGCTTCCCGCCAGCTTAAGTCTTCTTTTGCGGCCGCTTTGCCATCTCCCTGGTATTTAGGGGCCAACTCAAGTAGACGTTCGGTAGCATCATCCCGCCGGTTTAGAATGACATCTTCAACCGCTTCGCGAAGCTCTTGCGCAATAGCATCGTAAACTTCAAGCTGACCGGCATTAACAATAGCCATATTCAGTCCGGCGCGAATGGCATGATATAAAAAGACTGAATGCATGGCCTCTCGTACGGGATTGTTGCCACGAAACGAGAATGAAATATTTGATAACCCCCCCGACACCTGAACGTGAGGACAGGTTTGACGAATAACCCGGGTTGCTTCAATAAAGTCGACGGCATAATTATTATGCTCTTCAATACCGGTTGCTACTGCAAATATATTAGGGTCAAAAATAATATCTTCAGGGGCGAATCCAATTTCTTCAGTGAGCAACTTGTAGCTACGCTGACATATTTCAATTTTACGTTGCTGGGTATCGGCCTGCCCGGTTTCATCAAAAGCCATTACCACGGTAGCAGCCCCGTAACGCTGAACCAAACGAGCCTGTTGCAAAAACTGGGCTTCACCTTCTTTCAGGCTAATAGAGTTCACAATGGCTTTGCCCTGAACACATTTGAGGCCGGTTTCTATCACTTCCCATTTTGAAGAGTCGAGCATAATTGGCACCCGACTAATATCAGGTTCTGAAGCAATCAGGTTTAAAAAAGTTTGCATGGCTTCTACCGAGTCCAACATGGCTTCATCCATATTGATATCGATAATTTGAGCGCCATTTTCAACCTGCTGACGGGCCACATCCAGTGCGGCTTCGTACTCGCCGTCCAATATTAATCGTTTAAAACGGGCAGAACCGGTAACATTGGTACGTTCACCGATATTAATAAAAGTTGCTATATCTGTTGTCACGTAACCACCTTAATGGACAAAGGGCTCTAAACCCGACAGCCGCAATTTTGTTTCAAGTTTGGGGATAGTTCGAGGCGTTGCATCCGCGACCGCGTCAGCGAGCGCTTTAATATGCTCCGGTGTGCTCCCACAGCAGCCCCCGACAATATTTACTAAACCGCTTTGGGCCCACTCGCCAATATGAGATGCCATCTCTGCAGCATCCATATCGTACTCACCAAATTCGTTGGGTAGGCCCGCGTTAGGGTGGGCCGACACCATGCACTGAGCAACGGCAGCTATCTCAACCACATATTGACGCAACAAGTCGGGGCCTAGCGCACAATTAAGACCAAACGAAAAAGGTTTTATGTGACGCAATGAATAATAGAAGGCTTCGGCGGTTTGTCCTGATAACGTTCGTCCTGAAGCATCGGTTATCGTTCCCGACACCATCACTGGTAGCTCATAGCCTATCGAATCAAAGACCTGCGAAACCGCGAAGACCGCCGCCTTGGCGTTCAGGGTATCAAACACAGTTTCAATCATAATAATGTCTGACCCACCATCAATTAATGCCTGGCACGACTCAACATAGGCTTCTACCAGAAGATCAAACGTTACATTTCGTTTCCCCGGGTCATTCACATCAGGCGATATCGATGCTGTACGATTTGTAGGCCCCAGGACGCCCGCTACAAAGCGCGGTTTTTCGGGTGTTTTACGAGTGAATTCATCGGCTGCCCGGCGGGCTAATCTGGCAGCCTGCAAATTGATTTCACGCGACTGAACCTGCATGTCGTAATCAGCCATAGCAATCGTGGTCGCATTAAATGTATTTGTTTCAACGATATCAGCACCGGCCGCCAGGTACGCACAGTGAATATCATAAATCAGTTCGGGCTGAGTTACCGACAGCAGGTCATTGTTACCTTTGACATCACAATGCCAATCACTGAACGGTTCGCCCCGATAATCAGCTTCGCTTAAGTTATGTTGCTGAATCATGGTGCCCATGGCACCGTCTAATACCAAAATTCGCTGTGCAGCGGCGATATTAAGTGCCTTTGTCTGTTCTGTTTTCATTTGTCACCTCTTACACCAGCATGGCCGGCTAATAAATTCAGATCATAAGGCGTATTCTGATAAACACAGTAATTCAGCCAATTGGTAAATAGCAAGCTACCATGTGAGCGCCAACGTACTAAAGGCTCTCGTTCAGGATTATCGTTCGGATAGTAGTTTTGGGGGACAATTGCAGGCTGACCACTTTGCTGGTCGCGCTGAAATTCTTCATGTAAGGTTTCTGGATCATATTCAGGGTGCCCGGTGACAAAGACTTTGCGATTATCACTGGTGGCGGCCAGATAGGCCCCGGCCTGGTCAGAGCGCGCTAACACGCTTAAGTCTTTAACCCCCGAATAAGCGTCGCAGCTGATATGCCCAAACCGAGAATGTGGCGCATAAAAATACGGATCAAAACCGCGTAATAAATCATGATGTGGATTTAAAACTTTATGCTCAAATACCCCTGAGAGCTTTTCTTCACGCAAGTTTCGCTCAACATTGAAAAAGTGGAACATCGCAGCATGAGCTGCCCAACACAGATATAACGTAGACTGCACATGTCGCTCAGACCAATTGAGAATTTCAGCCATGGTATCCCAATACTTGACCTGTCGATAATCCAGGTGCGCCAACGGCGCGCCGGTGACAATCAGCCCATCGTAACGCTTAGAAGCTACGCTGGAAAAATCATGATAAAACGAGTCCATATGCGATTGCGGAGTATGTTTAGGTGCAAGATTATCAATACGAATCAAATCTACATTAATCTGCAACGGCGTATTTGATAGCAACCGGAGTAGCTGCACCTCGGTCTCAATTTTGTTTGGCATAAGGTTGAGTATGCCAACTTCAAGCGGACGAATATCTTGATTAGCCGCGCGCAGGCTGTCCATTGTGAAGATATTCTCTCCTAACAGCACATCCTGGGCAGGAAGTTGCTCGGGAATTCTAATGGGCATAATGACTCCATGACAAACGGTAATAGTGACATTCTGGCTTAAGGAAATAGAATAATCAACATCTTTACGTCTAGACGTCTAAATGTTGAGAGGAAAACTAAGATGGGTGTCTATGAGCGCGGTTCTATGCGCTCGAACGGCTAAACGAATAGATGCTCCTGCTTAATTGGCTTAGATAACTGATGGCTTTAACGGAGAGCAACGGTGGGTAACCAAAATGAGCGTTAACGGAGAGCAACGGTGGGTGTCCAAAATGAGCGTTAATGGAGAGCAACGGTGGGTGTCCAAAATGAGCACATTAACGGAGAGCAACGGTGGGTATCCAAAATGAGCGTTAACGGAGAGCAACGGTGGGTGTCCAAAATGAGCACAGTCTCAAGATCACTCAAATTGAAAGTGAAGGTGGGTGTCCATGCTTAGGAGAAAAAGTGGGTGTCCATGCAAAAAAATTTTAAGACAACGTCTATGGCGTGTAACTCTTAAAGTGGTTAACTCTGTCCTTAAGCATCTTTATGAATTTTCACCATCATTTCAGCTTCTGTTTGCGGTATATCGCAGGTTTGTATCAACTCTTCTACCGACGCTCCTTGTTTCACTAATTCGGCAGCTCGTTGATACAAACGCATTGAAGGGTCTTGCAACTTAACCTCTTTAACTTGCGCTTCAAGGGCCGTAAAGCTGTCTTGTAGTTGCTGTAAATGGCGACTTTGTACTAATGAACGGTTTTGTTTTTCGTCTAATTGATGCTGAAAGTGGCGCAACTGTTCTTCAGTCACTTTGACCCGGTGTTCATGTTCGGATTGCAGCAGGGCCATACTTCGCTTTATCGAAAAAACGTAAAAGCCTATGGCAATTAGCAATACCATAGCGATAGCGCTCAATGCCAGAGCTACAATTGCTAATTGGGTTGTCGCCATAATTCTTCCCTCAAACACCTGTTGTATTAAAGATTTCTAAGTGAGAACCCGTCGCTAAGTACGAAAAAACAGGCATTTAGCCTGCTTTATACACGTATACTATTGCCACTACAATGTTGACAAATCATCCCACTCATCGTCTGATAACAACTTATTCAGATCGACTAAAATAAGTAACTCACCTTCACGATTGCTGACGCCCTGGATAAATTTAGCACTTTCTTCTGTTCCCACGTTTGGCGCGCTGTCTATATCTGAAGATTTCAGATATACCACCTCTGCGACACTGTCGACCAGTATGCCGACCACCTGCTCGTCTGATTCGATAATAACAATACGGGTGTTATCGGTAGTATCACTCGGTGGCAGCCCAAATCGAGAGCGAGTATCAATAACGGTCACTACATTGCCCCGCAGATTAATAATGCCCAGAACATAGTCAGGTGCTCCGGGAACAGGCGCAATTTCTGTATAGCGCAGTACTTCTTGTACTTGCATGACATTAATACCATAGGTTTCATCGCCCAGGCGATAAGTCACCCACTGTAAAACCTGGTCATTGCTATCTTGAGTGTTATTTGTTGTTCTATCTTCGTTCATGAACCTGCTCCGGTTGCCGGGTACTAACCTTGACTTCCCAGCCCTTGGTTTAGCATTAAAATTAACTGTTGTACGTTAATTAACGCACACATTCTATCTTTTACCATCCCCGCTAGCCAGGGACGCTTACCAGTAACTTCGCGCCACTTTACCTCGCTTTTCGATAACGTAACGGTATTTACCAACTTTTCACAGGCCAGACCCCAGGCGCTATCACTTAACATAATAAGGTACTGATAGTTTAGCTGCTCTGCCAATGATTGAGTGTATTTTTCGGGCATGACCCACATCGCAGAATCAATCACACTGAGTTTCTCATCCCGATGCAACATTACCCCTTTAAACCAAGCCGGCTTACCAATAAGCGGACTGATTTTATCAAGCTGATGAATACCCCCTAATGTAATTAGCGGTACGGCCAGGGTTAACCCCCCTACTTCAAAAAAAAGCGCCTGAAACTGCTCAGGTAATTGCTCCTGTAAGCTGTGAGTTGTGACTACAGGTTCAGGTGCAGACTTGTCTTCAGAAGGGGTTAATTCTGCTTGTTCTCCAGACTTAAAAGCGTGCTCATCACCCTCACCTATAGCAAGTTTCGCCTGCACTGTGTGAGCCACGTCTATTTGTGAATCTTGCAGCTGTTGTGTCGCTACCTCTAATAGTCGCGCGGTAGCGGCGACGGCTTCTGCAGGATCTTCAGGTTCACTAAGCAAACCTTCCAGATACGTTTCTACCACCTTCTCATTTGCAAACGGCGTACCTTTACTCATGAGCCTTCACCTGCTTCTAAGTTTTTCAGCAGCAATTGGTATGCTCCTACACCGCGTGTTTTAGGATAAAGTACAGAGGCGGGTAAATGATAAAGACTGGCATCTCTAAAGCGTGTATCGACCGGAATCATGCCCTGCCATACGGTGTCACTATAATCGGTCATTAACCTGGCTTGCGCCTGGATAGCGGCGCGGGTACGCCGGTCAAACATGGTGGGTACAATAATGGTATCAAAAGCTTTGTTTAGCGACCGACTCATCATCGTTAAGGTATACATCATTCGGTCAAGCCCTTTAAGCGCCAGAAACTCTGTTTGTACCGGAACAATAACTTTATGACATGCTGCTAACGCATTAACCATCAAAACACCCAAAACCGGCGGACAATCCAACAAGACATAGTCAAACTCATCGGCAATGCAATTAAGCGCCTTTTTAAGAATTAAGCCCATTCCAGGTTCACTACCCATTTGCCGATCTAACGTCGCCAATGCCATAGTGGCCGGCAATACAAACAAGCCATCCACTTTTGAGGGCGATAAACAATCTAATACTTTATCGGCTGTTATCGGCTCTTTTTCAGTAAAAATATTATAAACCGACAAAGATTGCCCTTCCGCCTCAATGCCAAAGTAATAACTTAACGAAGCATGAGGGTCGGTATCAATAAGTAGCACCCGAAAGCCAGCCTGAGCCAGTAAGCCGCCTAACGTGACCGTAGTGGTAGTTTTACCTACACCACCTTTTTGGTTAGCGATGGTCCAGATTTTCATTCTAGTATCCGTACCTGACCATATCGCTATGTCGCCATTTCAGTAATAATGCAGTTGGCGATATGGTCAATACCAATGCTTTTTTGCGCAATGCGCTCTTTGGCAATCGCCTGGGGCATACCATACACCACCGACGAAGCCTGATCCTGAGCCCAGATACTGGCCCCTTTTTTACTCAGGGCCCGGCAACCTTCACGACCATCGGCGCCCATGCCAGTCAAAATGAGACCTAAAACCTGTCCGCCAAATAGATCCGCCAAACTGGTAAAGGTAATATCCACACTGGGACGGTAGCTTGCAGGATTTTTATCGTCGTCAATTATCCGTAATACCTGTTGTGCGCCTCGGCGCTCAGCCACCATTTGCTTACCACCCGGGGCCAGATAAGCCCAACCCGCTTTTAGTTCATCGCCATCAGTTGCTTCTTTCACCCTTATTTTACACTGGCTGTCTAAGCGTTGTGCAAAGGCATGGGTGAACGTGCTCGGCATATGCTGAACCAGAATAATGGGACACGGAAATTCTTCGGGTAAGGGTGCCAGTACTTTGTGTAACGCTACAGGCCCACCCGTAGACGCCCCAATGGCTAAACAATGATATGATTTTCCTGAGCGGCTAACCGTAGAAACGGTTGGCAGTATTGTTTGCTCCGGCCGCCCGGTCAACAGTGATGAGCTTCGGATTAAAGTGTTGCGTGGGGCGTTAACCGGCATATCGAGAGCACTGCGTGCTTTAGAGTTCACCGAGAGCCGGCTCAGACTGCCATTTCGGCGGGCTAACAACCGCACCTTGGTGCGCAGTATTCCCGAAACCTGCCGGCGATCCTGAGCGATGTCTTCAAACCGTTTGGGTAAAAAGTCTAACGCGCCAGCTTCAAGCGCATCTAATGTGGCCTGAGCGCCCTGATGCGTAAGTGATGAAAACATCAAAATAGGCACCGGTCGTTTAGTCATTATTGCCCGCACCGCTGAAATACCATCCATCACCGGCATTTCAACATCCATAGTTACCACGTCGGGCGCGCAGCTTATCAACATATCCAATGCTTCCTGACCATTGCAGGCTTCGCCTACGACTTCCAGTTCGCGATCTTCATTAAGAATGTCGCGTACCCGGCGACGGTAAAAGGCAGAATCGTCGACAATCAGTACTTTAAAGACCATCTTTTAATTGTTCCCTGAACACCGTGTCTTTAAGATTTACGCGCATAACGTTTAAGTAAGCCAGGTATATCCAGTATCAGCGCAATGCCCCCATCAGAGGTAATGGTGGCACCGGCCATGCCCGGTGTTCCTTGTAATAATGCATCAAGGGGTTTAATTACCACTTCTTCCTGCCCAATTAAGGCATCCACCACAAAGCCCACTTGCTGGGTACCTATTTGCACTACAACTACATGACCCTTCTCGCGATTAATTGTAGCAGTCCGGGTTAACCAGTCTCCTAAGAAAAATAGCGGAATGGCTTTAGAGCGCACAATCAACGTTAACTGACCATCAACCGTATTCGTTTTACTCACATCCATATTAATGATTTCGCTGACCGCGCCCAACGGTAACGCAAAAGTTTGCTTACCAACCACAATCATCAGGGTGGGTAAAATGGCCAGAGTCAGGGGTACTTTGATTTCCAACCGGGTTCCCTTACCCAGTTGCGAGTCAATATTGATGGTCCCGTTCAGCTGATTAATCTTGGTTTTAACGACATCCATACCGACACCGCGGCCAGAAATATCGCTTATTTCTGTTTTGGTTGAAAAACCCGGAGCAAAAATCAGATTAAATGCGTCAACATCCGACATTCGGGCGGCTGCATCAGCATCTAAAACCCCACGACTTATCGCGATGTCTTTAAGCTTATCGGGATCCATGCCTTTACCATCATCGGCGATGGTCAATAAAATATGGTCACCTTCCTGAGACGCAGACAACTTGACGGTACCCATACTGGCTTTACCCGAAGCCTGGCGTTCATCAGGCATCTCAATACCATGATCGACAGAGTTTCTGACCAAATGCACTAATGGATCGGCCAGAGCTTCTACCAGATTTTTATCCAGATCAGTCTCTTCACCTTCAAGTTCAAGGGTAATTTCTTTTTTAAGGCTGCGGGCAAGGTCACGTACAACCCGAGGAAACCGACCAAACACTTTCTTGATAGGCTGCATGCGGGTTTTCATTACCGCGCCCTGCAAATCCCCGGTTACTACGTCTAAATTAGCAATTGCTTTAGACATAGACTCATCATTAGTATTGATACCCAGACTCAATAGCCTGTTTCGCACCAGCACTAATTCGCCTACCATGTTCATAATCTGGTCAAGTCGTTTTGTATCTACCCGAACCGTGGTTTCGGTTTGTTGTCCCGAGCTGGCTGGTTTTTTATCTTCTTTTTTAGCAGGTGTTACTGCAGTTTTCGCTTCTTGTGGTTCAGGCTTTGCCGGCACCGATTTGGCGACTTGCTGTTGCTTTGCCTGCGCAATAGCTGCTGTCGCATCAATATCTACTTTGACCCGGGGTTTTTCCGAAGGTGCTGACTGAGTATCTTCCTCTGACTTAATGGTAGGCCCCTGGCCTTTACCGTGAAGCTGATCCAGTAAGGCTTCAAATTCATCATCGCTGATTTCGTCACTTGACTGAGACTCCGAAGATGCTGAAGGAACCGTCTTGGGCTCGGCAGGTTTTGCAGACTCAGCGGCAGAAAACTGGCCTTTGCCGTGAAGATCGTCCAACAATGCCTCAAATTCATCGTCGGTGATGTCTTCACCCGAAGGCGCCGCGGTCGCATTTACAGATTTGTTCTCGGTGTTTGCTACAGCGTTTTCGGGCGAAGCCGGTCGCCCGGGCGCGGCGCTACCATGTAATTCATCAAGTAGTTTTTCAAATTCGTCTTCGGTAATTTCTTCTATGCTGTTGTCTGCTGCACTGGTGCTATGCATAGCCGCCACTTCTGGCGCAACAGGCGCAGGTTCTACTACATCCTGTGCTGCATCATCCATATTGATACCGCCGGCAGGGTGCTGACCCGCTGAAGTATTATCAGAAAAAATATTTTCATCTGGGGACTCGGGATGACTTAGCTTATGAAGAATGTCTACCAAACCCGCATCTGCAGGCTCTAAGGGTTCTCGCTGTTTCACCTTTTCGAACATCGCTACCACTACATCGGTGGCCTGCAAAATAACATCCATCAGTTCAGGTGTCAGAGTTCGCTGGCCGTTTCGCATGGTATCGAAAACATTTTCGGCGCCGTGGCAAATTTCTACCAGTTCGGTCAGTGCCAAAAACCCGGCACCACCTTTTACAGTATGGTAGCCACGAAAAATAGCATTCAGTAAGTCGCTGTTTTCTGGATTATTTTCTAAATCAACCAGCTGCTCTTGTAATTGTTCAAGAATCTCGCCCGCTTCGACCAAAAAGTCCTGTAAAATATCTTCGTCTAATTCAAACGACATGCGCCGGCTCCTTTAAAAACCTAAGCTGGACAAAAGATCGTCCACATCATCCTGGCCTTTCACCACGTCGTCGCGTTCCTCGGCATTTACAATGGGCCCTTCCGCTTCGACACTACTTATTTCTTGTTTTTTTTCTGTAGCCACTGGCTGCTCAGACTCTGTCTCGCCAAAAACGGTGAGCATATGGACCAGGCTGTCTTCTACTTCTTTAACCAGTTCAATAACGCGGCGAATAACCTGCCCGGTTAAATCCTGATAACCCTGTGCCATTAATACTTCGGTTAACAGGCCATTCAACTTCGCTGAATCGGTAGCCGTGTGGGTCAGCAATTTATCTAAATCAGCACACAATATTCTAAACTCAGCCACATCAATCTGACGTGTCATCAGTTTTTTCCACTCTGGCATTATGGTTGAGATACGTTCTGACAACCCTTCGGCAATAGGCATACTGGCTTCCACAGCATCCATAGTGGTATTTGCTGCTTTTTCCGTTTCTTCAATAACGTAAGTCAGACGCGTTTGCGCATCGGGAATATCGTCGTTTGCCAGCCCTACAATGCGCTCGTCTAACTGAAAACTGTTCAGCGCGTCGTGTAATTGGCGGGTTAACTTGCCTACCTCAGCAAAAAGCTCAATCGACTCTTTTGTAGAGATAGCGTCGAGCAGCTCGCGAGCAGCAGTATTGTCACCTTCTTCAAGATGGACCACAAGTTGGCGGGCTTCTTCAAGCGAAATAGGTACATTCACATTCGTTGTCATCCAGTATTCCTTTTAAATACCGTAAGATCGTCTGGATTAACCTAAACGTTCAAAGATTTTATCTAGTTTTTCTTTTAGTGTGGCAGCGGTAAACGGCTTTACAACATAGCCATTTACACCCGCTTGAGCCGCGGCAATAATTTGTTCTTTTTTGGCTTCCGCAGTCACCATCAATACCGGTAAATGCTTAAGACTATCATCGGCACGTATGTTTTTAAGCAGGTCGATGCCTTGCATACCAGGCATATTCCAGTCGGTAACGACAAAGTCGAAATCGCCTTGCTGAAGCATGGGTAATGCTGTGCTGCCATCATCTGCTTCCTGGATGTTAGAAAACCCTAAATCCTTTAACAGGTTCTTTATGATTCGTCTCATAGTAGAAAAATCGTCTACCACAAGAATTTTCATACTTTTATCCAAAATGGCCTCCACCGGGGATCAATAAATTTGTTATTTTGATTGTTGTTTTAACTATCGGCACGCCAGGTCTGCATTTTAGCTTTTAATTTCAACATGGCCTGACTATGAATCTGACTTACCCGTGACTCGCTGACATCCAGCACGTCGCCAATCTCACGTAAATTAAGCTCTTCGTCATAATAAAGTGAAAGTACAATGGCTTCGCGTTCGGGTAAGGTGGTTATGGCATGTGCCAGCGCTTTTTGAAAAGCACCTTGCATCAGATCTTCTAACGGCGAGTCATTGCCCTGATGATTTTCTGGGGTAATGACATCCTCAGAAACGCCTAAATCTTCAATGCCAACCAGTTTACCGGCATTAACTTCATTTAGCATCTGATGATAGCTATCCAGACTAACGTCTAATTTAGCGGCTATCTGCACATCTCTGGCGTCTCGTCCGGTTTCTTTTTCGACTTGCGAGATTGCCTCGGTAATAGCGCGACTGTTTTTGTGTACCGAACGTGGTGTCCAGTCGCCTTTTCGTATCTCATCAAGCATGGCCCCGCGAATACGAATACCCGCAAATGTTTCAAAACTGGCACCTTTGGTGCCATCGAAATTCTTTGCCGCCTCTAACAGGCCTATCATGCCAGACTGGATAAGATCGTCCACCAGCACACTGGCAGGTAATCGAGCCATAAGATGATGCGCGATACGCTTCACCAGTGAAGCGTGACGTTCTACCAGCTGCGTTTTGCTTGTTTGCTGCTGATAGGCAGCGGCTTTGCTATTCAACGTTGCGTACCCGTTGCTTTGGGTGAAACCAGTTGTTCGATGAAAAACTCTAAATGCCCGCCCGGTTGGTTCGGAATCGGCCAATTCATGGCTTTGGTTGCCAGCTGTGAAATGGCAACGGCAGCCGGTGAGCCAGGATAGGCATCGACAATAGAGGTTTGCTTACGTACGGCCCGGCGAATATTTTCATCAAAAGGAACCGTGGCAACCAGTTCTAATGCCACATCTAAAAAACGACCGGTTACTTTAGATAGTTTGTTAAACAGTTCGTGCCCTTCGCGGGTATCGCGCACCATGTTGGCCACCACTTTAAAGCGGAACACCCCATGTTGACGATTGAGTATCTTAATAAGTGCGTAAGCATCGGTGAGTGAGGTCGGTTCATCGCACACCACCACCATAATATCCTGAGCAGCTTTTGAAAAGCTCAGCACCATATCTGAAATGCCTGCGGCCGTATCAACAATTAACACATCAACTTGTGAGCGTAGTTCGCTGAATGCCCGAATAAGCCCTGCATGTTCTATTGCACTAAGCTCGGTCATTGATTGCGTTCCGGATGTCGCCGGCGCAATTTTGATTCCGTGGGGCCCGGTAACCAGCACTTCATCTAATGTACATTCGCCAGAAAGCACATGAGAAAGGTTGCGTTCAACCCGCAATCCCAGCATTACATCGACATTCGCCAGGCCAAGGTCGCCGTCTAATACCATGACGCGCTTCCCCTGCTTGGCCATCGATATAGCCGTGTTAAGCGTAATGTTGGTTTTACCCACACCACCTTTACCGCCAGTAACGGCGATAACTTTAATTAATTGTGACTGATTCATCTTTCGTAAGCTACTCGCTTGATCTTCAATCATACTGCCTGTGCTGAGTTAACAAGGTGATTAGGGTTAGTATGATTCAAACCGTACTTTTTATAAAGCTTTGCCGCAACCGATACTAAAGATTTCGCGTCTGCTACTTTAATATCTTCTGGCACCTGCTGACCGTCGGTAACATAGCTAACCGGCAAACTATGTTCTATCGCTACACTTAACACTTCGCCCAAACTGTAACACTCGTCAAGTTTGGTAAAAATGCACCCATCTAGTTTAACCGCATCATAGGCATTGATGATACGCTGTAACGCCGGATATTGGGTATTAGCCTGAGTAACCAGGTACTTTTTGACAGGTTGCATCTGACCGTGATCAAACTGACTTAATTGCTTTATTAAACGACTGTCGCGTTGACTAAACCCGGCCGTATCAATTAGCACCATACGTTTGTGGCGTAACTGAAACAACAGCTCTGCCAATTCTTCACTGGACTGGGCTTTGCGTACGGTGCAGCCAATAATTTTGCCGTAGGTCGCTAATTGCTCATAGGCAGCAATACGATAAGTATCAATCGTAATCATGGCGACCTGGTCGGCACCATATTTTTGGGCATACCGGGCGGCCAGCTTTGCCACAGTGGTGGTTTTTCCGGTGCCTGTTGGGCCTACCAACGCAACCGCGCCGGTCTGAGAAAGAATATCATTACCTGCAACATTCATACGATTAGCCAAAAGGTTTAATAAATAGACCCAGGCTTCGCGTTCATCGTAATGGTTAGGCGTATAGTGTACCAGCTGTTCGGCCAAAGACTGGCTTAACCCCATGCCCGATAAGCATTTCATTAAATAACTATGCACCGGATTTTGCTGACGTTGTTTGGTTTCCATTAAACCGGCTACCTGAAACTGCAGAACATTACGCAGCGATGCCAGTTCTTCTTTAATTGAGTCTAAATCGCTGGGGCCGGCTGAAGGCGCGGTTTGTCCGGTAAACTGGGTAGGAGAGTCGTTAAACGTAGGCTCATCAATATCAAAATTGAAGTCGCCTTTTGGTTCACTAATATGACGGGATTGCGCTGCCTGGGCAGGGGCTTGATTAACGGCAGGCCGCGATGCCGCCGGTTCATTAAACGCCGGCGCCTGATAAGCAGGCTCTTGCGAAGAAGTCGCTGCTGCCCGTACTTCTTGCTGCTTTTGCAACAAAGCACGCAAACTGTCGGGGCCATCATCGCCAATAATTTCGCTTAAACTTGGCGTCGCACTTTTTGAGCCCGACTGTTTTGCAGCCTGTGACATGGCTGGTTTGGGACGCGGAGCTAATTTAGCTTCAGGCTCTTTGTCAAAAGCTGCTACCAGCTCAATACCGTCGGCAACCTTGCGATTGGACATAATCACTGCATCACTGCCAAGTTCGGCTTTTACTGCATTGAGCGCTTCGCGCATGTCTTTACCAAAAAAACGTCTGATTTTCATCGCAACCTCTTTACACCCGGTGTCAGATTATTGACCCACTGAGCTGACTATTCTTATCTGTTTATCGTCTGGTACTTCCTGATAAGACAGCACATGAAGACCAGCCACAGAATACTTGAAGAAGCGGGAAAGTACGGGGCGCAGCATACCGGATGTTAATAATACGGCCGGTTCGCCGGAAAGCTCCTGTTGCTGACTCGCCTGTTGCAATGTTTTTTGCATCCGGTCTGCCAGTCCAGGTTCGATGCCTGCGCCATCTTCCCCACCTGCTTGTAATGACTGGTGCAACATCTGTTCCAACTCTGGCGCCAGAGTTATGACGGGGATCTCACGGCCACCCTGACATATCTCTTGTGAGATAAGACGTTTCAGCGAAATTCGCACGGCAGAGACCAACACATCCGGGTCCTGGCTCTTAGTGCCATACTCGCTGAGGGTTTGCACAATAGTGCGCATATCGCGAATTGGCACCCCTTCAAATAGCAGGGTTTGCAGCACTTTTACCACGGTGCTTAGGGGCAGAATATCGGGCACTAAGCCTTCTACCAGCTTCGGACTGCTTTTTGCCAGCATATCCAGCAATTGTTGGGTTTCTTCATGTCCTAACAGCTGATACGCGTTATTGGTTAATAGTTGTGATAGATGAGTGGCCACCACCGTCGCTGCATCAACCACGGTATAGCCTAAGGTTTGTGCGTGTTCACGTTGAGAAGGCTTGATCCATACAGCATCAAGTCCAAATGCCGGGTCCTGCGTTGCTCGGCCCTGTAGTTCGCCAAAAACCTGACCTGGATTAATCGCCAGCTCTTCATCATGGCTTATTTGCGCATCGCCAATATTTACGCCTAACATGGCAATAGTGTAAGCATTAGGATCTAAATCCAGGTTATCGCGAATGTGTACCGGCGGAATTAAAAATCCCAGCTCCTGCGACAGTTTTTTACGAACGCCTTTAATTCGGGTTAATAGCTCCCCCCCCTGAGATTTATCAACCAGAGGAATTAACCGGTATCCTACTTCAAGACCAATCGTATCGACGTGTTGTACATCATCCCATCCCAGCTCTTTAGCTTCAGGTATGCCACTATCGCCTTCTACTGGCAGACTGGCAGCGGCGGGTTGTTCTGCTTCTTTCTTAATTTGCAGGCTTTGCCAATATGCATACCCCCCCGCTATAGCCGAAAAACCCAAAAAGGCAATATGCGGCATACCCGGAATAATTCCCATAATAAACAGGACTGCCGAAGCAATATACAAGGCTTTTGGGTCGCCAAGCTGATTACGAATCTCGCGACCCATTTCTTGTGTTTCGTTTTCACGGGTCACAATAATGGCAGTGGCCACTGACAACAACAGTGAGGGAATTTGTGCTACCAACCCATCACCGATGGTGAGCAACGTATAAACTTCGACCGCTCGCCCAAAATTCAGGTCGTGTTGAATCATGCCAATAAACAAGCCACCGACAATATTAATCAACATAATAAACAGGCCAGCCACGGCATCACCTTTTACAAATTTTGACGCACCGTCCATAGAGCCGTAAAAGTCGGCTTCGGCCGTAACTTCTTCGCGGCGTACGCGCGCCTGATCCTGGTCGATATATCCAGCATTAAGGTCGGCATCAATCGCCATTTGCTTACCGGGCATGGCATCTAGCGTAAAGCGAGCGCTTACTTCTGAAATGCGGCCAGCCCCCGCGGTGACTACCTTAAAGTTGATGATAAGTAAGATAGCAAACACCACTACCCCTACGGCGTAGTTACCACCGATAACTACTTCACCAAAGGCTTCGATAACCTTACCGGCCGCATCGCCACCTTCATGGCCATACAACAGGACCACCCGGGTAGAGGCCACGTTCAGCGCCAGTCGTAACACCGTAGCAATAAGCAAGACTAACGGGAAAATACCAAAATCGACGGGACGGTCGGTAAACACCGCCACCAAAATAATAACCAGTGACAATGCAATATTGAAACTAAACAGAATGTCTAAAAGAAACGGGGGCATGGGTAAAATAACCATGCCCATGATGGCCAGCAACACGATTGGGACACCCAGCCCGCCAGCAAACTGTTGCAACTGATTTTTATCAAACCGGCGCAGAAAACCTGTTAACTCCATCGCGTATTATCTCACTATCAGAAAATTGACACTTACTGTCAGTCTAATCCGGATAGTACAACTACCATGCCACAATGCTTTGGTGATGAAATTATTCTAGCGACGAAGCTCAGGAGGTATAGGAAGGTCTTTTTTAACCGGTTTCGGTTTCGCCGCTTTACCGGCTTTATACGCACGTAACTGAAATACGTACGCTAAAATTTGCGCTACTGCCATAAACAATTTGTGTGGAATTTCATCATTAACTTCAGTCGAATAATAAATTGCCCGGGTGAGCATAGGAGAGGCTACCAACGGCACATCGTGAGCGCTGCCAATTTTACGAATATGCATGGCCAGTTCATCAATCCCTTTAGCCACGACCACAGGCGCCCGATTGCCATCTTCTTCGTATTTGAGCGCCACTGAATAGTGGGTCGGGTTGGTTACAATAACATCGGCCTCGGGCACATCCTGCATCATTCTGTTGGCCGCCGCCTGATATTGTAAGCGCCGTATACGGCCTTTTACCATCGGATCGCCTTCGGCATTTTTGTTTTCGTCCTTAATTTCCTGCTTGCTCATTTTCATTTCTTTGTTGTGCTTGTATATCTGATACGGCACATCAAGCGCAGCAATAGGAATCATCCCCAAAGTTAGCAATAAAAATGCCCATTCCAGCATGTTCATTGCGTGAAAAATATTAAGGGGATACATCTCCATGTCCAGATGCAGCGCTTCATTTTTGTAATACATTAAAGCGCCTATGGCTAACCCGCCAATAACAGCAAACTTCGCAAACGCTTTAATAAGCTCAACCAGCGCGTTCATCCCAAACATGCGTTTAAAACCGTTGATGGGATTAATTTTGTTGGCTTTTGGCGCGGCTGATTCCCACGAAAAATTAAATCCCCCTAAGGCAATCGAACCATAAATGCCGGCGAACATAGCCACCACCATATAAATAAATACCGGCCAGGCCACTTCCATCAGTGCTTCGCCCCCCACTATAAACATATGGGAGGGATCGTAGGTTTCATCGCGCGACAGGGTGAACATGCGCATGGTCATACCGTAAATCGCGCTGGCAATCATGCCGCCAAACAACAAAAACGCCAGACCGCTGACAATCAATACCAGCGCCGTGGACAGCTCCCGGGAACGCGCTATCTGGCCTTTTTTTCGGGCTTCATCGAGCTTTTTACTCGTGGGGTCTTCTGTTTTTTCCTGCGCATCATTAGCCATAATAGCGCCTCCTTACCCGGGGCAAATTGCCAGCAGTTGACACATAAACTGCTCTGCCCTGGCCCACTGGGCCGAAAAGTGAGAAGAAAAGTTTTCCAGCGTCACCCACATAACCACCAACCCGGTAATTTGCGCGATAGAAAAACCGATACTGAAGATATTCAGCTGAGGCGCGGCTTTGGTCATAACCCCAAAGGCCAGGTTCACAATAAGCAATGAAACGATAGGCGCCAATGATAAGGTGACCGCCGAAACAAACATCCACGACCCCCAATGTGCCACTTCCCGAAACTGCGCGGGAGTAAACCAGCTTTCAGCAATAGGAAACGCATCAAAACTTAGCACTATCATCTGGATCATCGACAAATGCCCGTCCATGCCCCAGAACAACAGAGTCGCTAAAATAAGATAAAACTGCCCCACTGCGGGAACATTAATGCCGTTCACCGGGTCGACAATTGAAGCAAACCCCAGTCCGGTTTGCATTGCAATAATCTGCCCCGCGATAACAAATGTATTGAGCACCATCATCGAAATAAATCCAATAACAATACCAATCAGCAATTGCCGCATAACTTCTAAAAAAGCAGCGAGGGTGACCAGGTTATCAATGGGAACCGGTTTGACCACCGGCACAATAACCAACGTCATAAATACGGCAAGTAAAGCCCGAACCGGGGCCGGAATTGATTTTGCGCTAAGCCCTATCATGGCAGCAAACATACCGCTGATGCGCATAAATGGCAGCATCATATCGGCTAAAAATTGCGTGATAGTGGCCAGCTCAAACTGCATGATTAGCCTATGACCTGGGGTATACGCTCAACCATATGAAAGGTGAAATCCATCAATTGTGAAACCAGCCAGTTACCGCCCCAGCTTAATGCCAGCAGGGTCACAATTAAACGTGGCAAAAAGCTCATGGTTTGCTCGTTGATAGACGTTGCCGCCTGAAACACAGCCACAATCAAGCCCACTATCATGCTGGGCACAATAACCGCAGATACCAGCAAAATAACCAGAAACAGCGACTCTCTTAATATTTCAACAAAGACTTCAGGGGACATAACGTACTCCTAAACGCCCATACCAAAACTGGTGGCCAGGGTACCAAAAATAAGATTCCAACCGTCTACCAGCACAAACAGCATTAATTTAAACGGCAATGAGACAATCATGGGTGACAACATCATCATACCCATGGCCATTAAAATAGAAGCCACCACTAAATCAATAATCAAAAATGGAATAAACAGCATAAAGCCAATTTGAAACGCGGTTTTAAGTTCGCTGGTCACAAAAGAAGGAATTAAAATAGTCAGCGGAACTTGCGAAGGTTCGTCGTATTTGTCTTCATCACCGGCAATACGAACAAACGTATCTAAGTCTTTAACCCGGGTTTGCGATAACATAAATGCGCGCATGGGCTCTTTGGCCTGTTCAAAGGCTTCCATACTGGTCATCTGTTCATCCAGGTACGGCTGTAACGCACGTTCGTTCACCTGTTCAAATACCGGCGCCATAATAAACATCGATAAAAATAAACTTACCCCAATCAGGATCTGATTAGAAGGCGATTGCTGCAATCCTATAGCTTGTCGTAATATTGATAACACCACAATAATACGGGTGAACGACGTCATCATCATGATAAAAGCCGGAATCAGGCTGAGCGCGGTCATGATAAACAACGCCTGTAGCGTCATTGAATAATCCTGGGTTCCGTCCGGATTCGTTGACACAGTGACCGCAGAAATCCCCTGTTGGGCAAATACTGGCATACTGAACATACCGGCAACAAGCATCAGCAGTAGCAGTCGTCCTTTAGTTATCATCCGAGGGGTCCTTTTTTATCGCCGGGTTTATTTTACCTGCCATGGCCTGCACCAATTTATCTTTAAACTGACCACCAGCGCCAAAGTTATTTTCTTTTACCGCCAGGTGCTCTTCAAGTTTACTCAGGTGTGAAATGGTATGGCTGGTTACACCGATAAGATGTTGCTCATTGCCCACCTGAATAACCATTACCCGCTCTTTGGCTCCAGCTACCATACTGGCCACCACTTTCATCTGTCCTTGTCCGACATGGGTGACATTAAATCGACGCATGACATAAGCTAGGGCAAAAATAACCGCCACCACCAACAACAGCGACAGGAATATAGACAACACCGAGCCGGGATTAGTTATAGACTGCGTAGACTGGGCGTACGCCGGGAAGCAAAATAACAGGGGCAGCAATATGCAACCCCATGATACAAAAGCGAATTTATCTAAGCTTTTTAATTCTCTCGATTTGACTGATAACATCGGTGAGTCGAATACCAAATTTGTCGTTAACCACTACTACCTCACCATGCGCAATTAGCGTTCCATTGACAAGTACGTCTAATGGTTCGCCGGCTACACGATCAAGCTCCACCACTGAACCCTGGTTCAGTTGTAACAGATTTCTAATGCTGATTTGGCTGCGCCCTACTTCCATTGAAATAGTCACAGGTATATCTAAAATGGTATCCAGCTTGCGTTTTTCGTCAGCGCTGATAGGCGCATCGTCAGTAAATTCGTCCAGCTCTGCGGCTTGTACGTTATCCTGCGATTGTTCGCCGTCTTCTGACTCTGATTCGGCTTGTTCAGCCATGGCCGCAGCCCAATCATCCAATCCGTCTTGTTCACTCATAAGAATGCCTCATGTCATCCAAAAAGTCTGTATTACAGATCTTCTTCAAGAATTTGCAGTTCAGCGTCATTGTCGATAACGCGGCCACCGCGGGTTAATAACTGTAGCTCCGACTTCACTGAAGTGGGCCGTGCAATTTTATCGGTTATTTTCAGCGCCAGGTTGTCACGCGAACGCCCTAACTTAGCTCTGAAGGTAGGCAGTTCTTCAATTAACACCGTAATATGCTCGGGCATTTCTACCGGTATTATATCGCCTGCTTTAAATTCCATAATGTCCTGAAGACTCACATCTACATCCAGCATGTGCGTAGATAAATTTACTTTTACATCCATAATTTCATCGCGCAGCGCTTTGCTCCAGCGTAAATCGGTGTCTTCTTTGTCGCTTTGCACGCCCGCATCTAATAGTTCGCGAATAGGCTCCAGCATCGAATACGGTAGCGACACATGAAAATCGCCGCCGCCACCATCCAGTTCAATATGAAAAGAGCTGATCACTACCACTTCGGTGGGGCTTACTATGTTGGCCATGGCCGGGTTTACTTCAGAATCAAGATACTCAAACGAGACATCCATCACCGGCGCCCAGGCTTCTTTGTAATCTTCAAAAATAATCTTGAGCAGCATTTGAATAATACGGCGCTCGGTGGGGGTAAATTCGCGACCTTCAATTTTGGCATGATAACGGCCATCACCGCCAAAAAAGTTATCCACCAAAATAAACACCAGACGGGCTTCCATGGTAATCAGGCCAGTACCCTTTAGTGGTCTGAAACGCACCATATTCAAACTGGTGGGCACGAATAAAGTATGAATATATTCGCCGAACTTAATCATTTGAATGCCATTAATTGACACTTCAGCTGAGCGGCGCATCATATTGAATAAGCTCACCCGTAAATGTCGCGCAAAGCGTTCATTCACAATTTCCAGCGTCGGCATACGCCCACGAACAATTCGATCCTGCGAGGAAAAATCATATTCGAGCGCAGAAGTGTCAGTCGGTTCGCTGCTGACTTCCTCTTCTTCTACATCATCAACGCCGTGTAACAGGGCATCAATTTCATCTTGAGATAATAAATCGCTCACAGTGTCATCCTGTTTATTGCATTACAAAGCCAGTGAACAGAACCCGATCGACAACTTGCTCGCCGGTCATTTCCTGCATCACTTTTTGTACTTCACTGGCCGCCTGCTCACGCAAGGCAACTTTACCTGCCTCGGTAACCAGTTCGTCGGCAGTACTGGCGCTAAAGACCTGGAGTAAGGTTCCTTCAATTAAGGGAATGTGCATTTTCGCGGTTTCTTCGTTATCGCTGCCACGCACCATTAATTGTGCTTTAATTTGCACCAGGCGATCACGCCCGGCGCCAGGCACATTAAAAACAAAAGGCCTGGGCATAGCCACGTACAGCGCCGTACCTACACTGGCCGATGAGGGCGCTGGTGAGGCTGCCTGCTCAGGCGAGCCGCCTGTTGCGGTTTGCTCGGGTGCTAGCGGTTCGTCTGGGCCTGAAAATAAAAAGAACCAGGCGGCGGCGCCCCCGGCAATCAGCACCACCGCGATAATAATTATCAGGGGGAGCTTGCTCTTTTTCTGGGGCTCTTCTATTTGTAACTCTTCATCAGCCAAGGTTTTTTCTCTTTCTGGTTGGGTACGTGTATTATCGTATTTGTTACAAAAAGCGCAACAGGGCGATAGATGTATTAAGCATAGTCATCAACGCCACCTTGTGCCCGGCGCGATAACGATTGTTGTGACACAGTGGTGCTGTCATCATCCATTGTTTCATCGCTATTGCCATGTCCTGCGCTTTGGCCCCCACCCTGATCATTTTCGCCTGACTCGTGGTGTTGTTCAACCGAAGACTCACCCAGCTCAATGCCTTGTTCGGCAAGCATTTCTCGCAAGCGGGGTTCAGCTTCGTTCAGCATGTCCCGGGTTTGAACCGACTGCACCACAAAACTGACCGCTGCAGCATCACCCTGTACATTAACACGCACCTGCATGCTACCCATTTCAGGAGGATCAAGGCGAATTTCGGCCATCATATTGCGGCTGTTAACCATCCAGCGTACTTTTTCCGCCAACTGTTTTTGTCCGTCAGGCTGCTGGATATTAACCGCGCTGTCCAGTCCTTCTGCCAGTTTTGCCCCCGAACTTGCTTCACTGCGTAGTTGCGTATTTTCGGTAATCAGCGTATCGACTGAGGCTATTGCCGTCGGCGAGTTTACCGCAGTGGCCGCCTGCGCGACTGAACTTGCCCCTAAAGCGATGTTCGATAGCTGCTTAACCTGCTGTTCAATGTTTTGTTGCAACAGCGGCGTTACTTCAATACCGCTTTCGCTCATTGCCTGGGCCGCTATATCGCCAACACTAAAACCTGGCTGGTGCCCTTGCGCTACCTGCTCTTGCATTTCTTTAACGCCGGCGATAACCGCAGCATTTAGCTGAGCTTTATTGGCTTCACTGGTTTGCGCGGGCGCCAGCTCGGTAATCCGTTCGCTTATAGCCTGAACCATTTGCTGCTGACCTTGTACCGACAGCTGGCTGAGCTGCTCGATTAGTCCGGTATCGACAGTATCTGATAACTGGCCAGCATCAGCAGCCGCGTGGTTTAGCTCGGTAGTAATTAAACCTGAAAGCAACCCGGTATCTTTTGATTGATTATTTTGTGCCTGCTGAAAGCGCGCCAGTTCAGACAAGAAGTCCGGTGTCTCAGAGGCATCGTCATTGTCGCTATGACTATTTTGAGCTTCCGCATTTAATGCCTCAATAATAGCCGCTGACAAAGCTTCAATATCTTCAGAAGAGGCCAGGTCTTCACCGGCCTCGCCATCATCGCCTGCCCCAAGTTGTTTAATCATGTCTTTTGCCAACGTGCCCACCATCACCGGAATCGGCGTCACTTTTTGTTCATCACCGGCTTTAGGGGCGCTATCGCCAGCCTCAAATATAAGCTGGTGATTTTGTCCGGCAAGCTCATCCGACATTAGACGCAAGGTATCTTTTTCAGAGGCTATCGGCTGGACAGTTGCATTAACGTCAAGCTCACCCCTTTTGCCCTCACGATTATCCAGATTTCGAATATTATCTACATACGCCAGCCAGTCGGTTTCTTCTGTATCGGCTTGTTTGCCGGCTATATCTTCGGGCGCGGCAGATTTTGTCACTTGCTCGCTTTCAGGCTGTGAGCTCTTATCTGCTGTTTGTTGACCGGATGTTTCGGTAGGATTTTCAGAATTCGATGAATCCACGGTGTCTGAAGAGTTGCGATCGCGCATGCTGTCAGTCTGTTTGCCCGCCACGGTCGCATTATTTGCAGCAGCCGAGTCGATATCGCCGCGAGCCGGGGTCTTTTTTGCCTCGGAAGCTTGTTGCATCGCCTTATTAAAGCCTGTATCAACGCCCGATACTGCAGGGGCGCGCTCAATCTCAATGGGCAGGGCGGCAACATTCTGGCGTTTGGGGGCAACCTGTTGCATCATAACCGGGGTCCTCTTAGCGACAATAGTGGCTTTTTTTACTTAAATCGGCCCTACAGGCCGAGCTTCTAAGCAATAAGCGTCATGAATATGGTGTTATGTGATGAGTAAGAGCAAGTCGCGTTCCAATATTTTAAAAAGTCGTTTTCAATATTGGTAAGCCGTTACCAGCGACTTGTTTTTGCACGTAAAAAACGTTGATTAGCGAATTCGTCCAACATACTTTGCTCACGACGGTTGGCGGTAATGGCTGCCTCGGCTTGCTTTTTTTCTATCAGCATATCGACGGCTTTTCGACGCGTTTGTTGTTCTAGCCACTGCCGGCGACGCTGGTCTACCACCATCCTGGCTTGCGAAATAATATTCATTTGCTGTTGTATGGCTTTGTCGAGTTTGCCGACAAACTGCAGATGCTGATGATAATTCCGGGCATCGACCCCGCCCTGCTTGCCCGACTGCTGAATCTGGCGAACATAATCAAGCCGGTACTGTTGCAGGCTGCTCAGCTTTTGTTTTTGCTGCTGTACATTGCCTTCAGCCATTTGCAATGCGCGGGCCGCCTTGTCTTCACGATCGCGTTCTACTTTTATAACTGTTTGCAGCTGGCTCATGCGCTAACCTTTATGTATTTGACCGTTCAAAAACAATGCACTAAACCCATTTTTCACTAGTTTTTTCACCATTTTTCAGCCGCTTTGTTAAGCAGGGCCCAGCCCTGTAGCCAATGCCTGCATAGCTTGATGGCATTCCTCAAAAGACAATACCTGTGTCATGCCCTGTTGTAAAAATGCATTGATGGCGGGCTCGGCGCGAATGGCCAAATCGATACGTGGATCAGAGCCCCGGGCGTAAGCACCAATAGCAATCAAATCCTGATTTTGTTTATAGGTCGAATAAACCTGACGTACGCGGCGCGCCTGTAGTAAATGCTCTTCAGATACCACCATCGGCATAACCCGACTGATGGAGGCCTCGATATCAATGGCTGGATAATGACCGGCATCGGCCAGTTTACGCGAGAGCACCACGTGGCCATCTAAAATGGCGCGCGCCGCATCAGCAATCGGATCTTGCAAATCATCGCCTTCGGTCAGCACCGTATAAAACGCAGTAATAGAGCCCTGGCCTTTGGCGCCATTTCCTGCTCGCTCTACCAGGGCGGGCAGTCGTGCAAACACCGACGGCGGATATCCTTTAGTGGCCGGGGGCTCGCCTACCGCCAGTGCAATTTCGCGCTGAGCCATAGCGTATCGGGTTAACGAGTCAACCAGCAACAATACATTTTTGCCCTGGTCGCGAAAATACTCAGCCACCGTGACCGCGGTTTCACATGCCTTTAGCCGCATCAATGGTGAGGTGTCGGCAGGTGCGGCGATAATTACCGCCCGGGCGCGCTCTTCGTCGGTTAAAATATCATGGATAAATTCTTTTACCTCGCGGCCCCGCTCACCTACCAGGCCTACCACCACCACGTCGGCTTCACTGCCCCGGGTCATCATGCCTAACAATACACTTTTACCTACACCACTGCCGGCAAAAAGCCCCATTCGCTGACCTACCCCGACTGTATTCAAGGCATTAATAGCACGAACTCCCACATCCATAGGCTGTTTTATTGGCATACGAATCAGGGGGTTCATTGGCGCTTTGGTGGTCGCCGCCCGGCTTTCGGCGACTACGGCGCCCAACCCGTCAAGTGGCTGTCCATTACCATCAAGCACGCGTCCTAATAAGCCCGGCCCTACCGGCAAACCACTTTGGCGGTTTAGCGGCATCACTCTTGAGCCAGGCACAATACCTCGCACCGCTTCGGTTGGCATCAGATAGGTAATATCATCGGCAAAGCCGACGACTTCAGCTTCAATTTCGCCTTCAATGGTTTGTACCATACACTGGCTGCCCACCGGCAACTGGCAACCTACCGCCTCAAGGGTAAGTCCGATACCGCGAACCAGCTTACCAGCAGCGACCACAGGAGGCTGCACAACCTGCTGACTTAGCTGACTAAAGTACCGGATAAACTCATCACTCACCACTTAGCCCTTGCTGTAGCAAAAATTTGTCTAAGGTATCCCGGCACCGCCGCTCAACCGACACATCGACTGCATTTTGGCTGGTAACAATATCGCAGCCGCCCCGTGACATGGCAGGGGCCTCAATCAGTTGCCAGCCTTTTTCACTTATTGCTTCGCTACCCAGCTGCTCGCGCAGCATAGCAATATCGTCTGGATGCATATGAATCTGGTACTGATTTTCGGTAAGCGGTAAGGCTTTAATGCCTTCGGTAAGCGCCTGCATAATAACCGTATCGTTAGTGTTGACCTCAGTGCGTATCACCGCACGTGCCAGCGCCACGGCTAGTTTTGCCAGCTCCTGACGAGCTTGCGCATTAACTTGTTCAAGGGGGTCATGCAGGGTTTGCGTCAGGCTTTCCCACCGCGTTTGTTGTTCTTCAATGTGCTGCTGCCCCTGGGCCAGACCCTCGGCGTGGCCTTCTTCATGGCCAGCGCTGCGCCCCTCAGAGTTGCCCTGTTCAAAGCCTTCTGCTTTGCCTGCTTCAAATCCGGCCTGTCGACCTTCGTTATAACCTTCTTCGCGGGCAGCTTCGCGAATAGATTCAATTTCTTCCAGGGTCGGCGGCTTTATTTCTTCTTCTTCCTCGGGCGGCTCGTAAACCCAATCGCTACGCCGATTAAGAGCATTAGTACTGCCATCAGATTGTCGCTGTCTGGGATCCTCCATAAACGGTAAGTCCCAAAGCCGGGTATCCTGCGCCTTATCGTTTTGATCGTCAGACATTAATGCGTTTCCTGCTTACTTGTTATAAAAACTCTTCACCACCGCCGCCGCCCAGCATAATTTCGCCAGAGTCAGCTAAGCGTCGGGCTACCGACAAAATTTCTTTTTGTGCGGTTTCTACCTCAGACAATCGTACCGGCCCCATTGCTTCCAGGTCATCGGTTAACATTTCAGCCGCACGCTTAGACATATTGCGGGTAATTTTGACTTTCAATTCTTCGTCGGCGCCTTTTATGGCTTTAAGCAATGCGTCTTGCTGAACTTCACGAAGAATCGCCTGAATGCCTTTATCGTCAACATCGACCAGGTTGTCAAAAACAAACATCAGATCCTGAATTTGTTGACTCATTTCTTCGTCTTGTTCGCGGATGGCGTCCATCAACTGGCCTTCAATTGAGGTATCCAGATAATTCATAATATCCGCAGCAGATTTTAAGCCCCCCATTTTGGCAGCCTGAGTGCCTGCTTGTCCGGCAAATTGTTTTTCCATAATCTCGTTTAGCTCCTGTAGCGCCGCGGGTTGCACTTCTTCAAGGTTAGCAATACGCATAAGTAAATCAAGGCGTACCTTTTCAGGAAATTGCGCCAGAATTTCGGCGCTTTGTTCAGGCTCAAGATACGACAACACGATGGTTTGAATCTGTGGATGCTCGTTGCGAATAATCGAAGCAACCTGCTTTGAGTCCATCCACTTTAATGAATCGAGACCTTTGGCCCCATTGCCCAGTAAAATCTGGTCTATCAGGTTTGCTGCTTTATCTTCGCCTAAGGCCGCGGTTAATGCGCGTTTGACAAAGTCCTGACTTTGGAAACCAATGGTGCTGTAGTTTTGAATTTCATCAATAAAATGCTTGTGCACCGAAGTAATTTTGGCCTGTGTCATGTCTTCGACTTTGGCCATCTCACCGCCCAGCTTCTGAACCTGCTTTGGTTCCAGATGCTTTAAAATTTGAGCCGCGTCTTCTTCTGACAAACTTAGCAGTAAGATAGCCGCCTTTTCGACCCCTTCAAGTTTGCCCACATCGTAGCTGGGCTCCTCGGTATTTGCTATTTCTTCAGCCATAGTTTACTGCTCCTATTCGTCTTGCAACAGCCAGCCCTTAACGACCTGGGCTGACAGTTCCGGCTCGTTTGCCACCAGGGCGCGAACCGCTTTTAATACGTCTTCATCTTTGTGTAAATCTGGCAACATAAGGGACCCGTCGGGGGCAAATCCTACCTGGCCTTCATCAAATTCCTGATTCAGCATACTGATGGTTTCATCGCCCAAATCAAGCCCTTCATCAGCATCGTAGTCGTCGGATTCTTTAGTGGCTTCCGGGTTCATTAGTTTGCGAAGCATTGGCCGTACTACAAAGATAATAAGCACAATAATCACCAAACCACCCACCACCAGCTTAAGGATGGGTAAAAACTTGGGTTGTTCCCATATTGGAGCTTCTTCAATCTCGCCGGTATCGACTCGGGTAAATGGCACGCTGACCACTTCTAATGAGTCGCCGCGGGTCACATCAAACCCCAAGCCCCCTTGCAATAACCGACGAATATTAAGTACTTGTTCCTGCTTACGCGGCACACTGGTTTGTGTACCATCTTCAGCTGTAGTAGAAATATAATCTACCGCAACCGATACACTTAACCGTCGTACTACCCCTGTTTGCTTTTTAGTATGGCTGATGGTGGTGTCTAATTCGTAGTTGCGGGTAGACTCTTTACTGTTGCTACCTGGCACCGGCGCCATAGAATTTGTGCCGATAGCGTCTTCTGGTATCGATGACTCCATGGGTGGCTGGTTGCTTAAAGCCCCAGGAATTCCACCTGCACCCGCACCTACCGTATTGTGCTCGGTGACCATTTCGCTGCGAATGGCAGGAAGATCCGGGTTATAACTACGCTGTGTTTGCTCGCGGGCAGTAAAGTCCATCGACACGTCAACCTGCGCGGTATAGTTACCAATTCCCAGTACCGGAATTAAAATCGCATCAATTTTTTGCAGATACTGTTGTTCACGCTTGCTTTCAATTTCATATTCTTTTCGGGCGCGCGAGCTCATAGAGTCTTGCGAACCGGAATTTAATAGCCGCCCCGTGCTGTCAGTAACAGTAACATTCGAAGGCTCCATGCCTTGCACTGCTGAGGCGACAATATCTACCACCGAGTCTACTTCTTCACCGCCAATTACCTGTCCACGTTTGGCAGTTAATACTACCGTAGCACTGGCTTTTTTCTCGCGCCGGGCAAACACATTTTCTTTGGGCATCGCTAACAAAACGCGGGCTTTTTGTACGCTGGACATATCTTCAATAGTTGCGGCAATCTGTTTTTCACGAGCGTGCTTTAGCCGCTCCATCTCAACCCGCTGACTGACACCAAAGCCCATATCCTGCATAATAATATCAGAACCAGCATCTTCATTGCTTACCAGCCCCTGGCGGGTCATTCCCAACCGCACATTTTGAAATTCATCATTACGAACAAAAACGGTATTGCCTTCCAGTTTGTATTCAATCTGATTGGCATCAAGATAGTCCAGTGTTTCAATTAACTCTTCGGTGGGCATTTTGGCAAGGGGCCGGTAATCAGGCTCCTGCGCCCAAATCATAATAAACACGGCAATGGCGACACAAATAACCAGCACTACCACCAGCGCCATCTGACGCATCATATCGGCACTACCAAGGGTATCCATAAAACCCGATTTACTTTCAGTTTCTGGTGCGCCGCTTAAGGCTTCGGGGTCGGACACAGTCAAATTGGTTCCAGTATCAGCCATGATTGTTGTTCCTTACCTAAACCGGCATATTCATGATTTGTTTGTACGCATCGAGCACTTTATTGCGTACCTGCACGGTGGCCTCAAAGGCAATACCGGCTTTTTCTTTGGCCAGCATTACGTCAGCCATGCTTAACGAAGGATCGCCCATTTCAAAAGATTGCTGCATCGATTTTGAATTCATCTGCATATCGTTCACCCCTTCAATGGCACTTTTAAGCATGGTAGAAAATTCACCTGCTGCACCGGGGTTTGCCTGAATTTCGGGTGTGGCGCTGGTTTGCAGGCGTGCCTGGCCAATCATGGCTTGCATTTCCTGATACAAACTGTCGGCTTTAATGTCCATCGCTATTCTCCCAAAATGGTAACCGTCAGAAGCTTGTCTGACTCTTTGCTATAGGTAAGCTAAAGCAAAGGCTAAGCCAACTTTTATTCACTATTAAGTTCAATGACTTGGAAGCAATAAGCCAAAAAAATGACAGAAGATGAGCGTGTGTGGAAAAGGAAAATTAAGGATTGTACAAAAATACTACGAGACCGGGCGGTCTCGTAGGTTCAAAAAATTTTGCTGCAATAGGTCAGGCAGGAACCTCAATTCCATCTTCGCGCATTTTGGCTAATTTATAGCGTAAGGTGCGTGGACTAATACCAAGTTTTTCAGCGACCTCTTTGCGCTTACCATTGCATACCTGCAGTGTATCTAAAATAATCTGATGTTCTTGCTGGCGAAGCTCGCTGCCAAGGCGGCTGCTGTCTTCTTCTGGAGCTACGCTGGCGCTGTGGCTCATTAGCGTAGCGGTCATGTCAATCATAAGATCGCCGGCATCAATCGTATCGCCACTGTGCAGTATCAACGCTCGCTGGATAACATTATCAAGTTCGCGGACATTACCCGGCCAGTCGTATTGAATAAGCTTATTACGGGCAGCAGCACTGAGTTTAATATTAACCTGACCTTGCTTTTGAGCGTGACGGGCAATCAGGTGTTCGGCTAACGGTACAATGTCGCCGGGCCGGTTTGCTAACGCCTGCCACGTGATAGGGAAAACATTGAGCCGGTAATAAAGGTCTTCGCGAAACTCGCCGTTATCTACCGCGGCCCGTAAGTCGCGGTTACTGGTGGCCACCACCCGAACATCCAGTTTCACCGTTTTTCGTGCCCCTAAACGTTCGACTTCTTTTTCCTGCAGCACCCGTAACAGTTTTGCCTGCAGAGCTAAATCCATTTCGGTAATTTCGTCAAGCAGCAACGTACCGCCCTGAGCCTGCTCAAACTTACCCGGGCTGGCCTGCAGGGCGCCGGTAAACGCGCCCTTTTCATAGCCAAATAAGGTCGCTTCAAGCATGTTTTCAGGTATCGCCGCACAATTGATGGCCACAAAGGGGGCAGCAGCGCGGTTGGACTGGTCGTGAAGATAGCGCGATAACACCTCTTTACCAGAACCGCTGGGGCCCAGCACCATAACAGTCGCTTCAGATTTTGCGACTTTGCCGGCAAGAGCCAGCAACTCAAGACTGCTGGGGTCGGCGGCCACCGGTGTACAAGACTCTACTTGCTGAGCCGGAGCATACCGTTCAACTAAGTTAAGCAGAACCTGAGGGGCGAAAGGCTTTGATAAATAATCGGTAGCGCCATCGCGCATGGCTTGTACCGCATCGTCGATGGTGGCGTATGCCGTCATCAATAAAACAGGCAACTGCGGAAACCGGGATTTTATATGCTTAAGCAAAACCAGCCCGCTCATTTTCGCCATTTGAATGTCGCTGACCACCAGGTCAATTGAATACTGACCTAAAAAACTTATGGCTTCTTCGGCGCTGTCTGCCGCTATTACCCGGTACTTTGCCAGATTCAGGGTATCTACCAGCGCTTCACGTAGTCCGGCATCATCTTCGACAATCAATATACTGGTTTGGCTCATTTTTTGTCTCCTGGCTGATGAACCGCGGCGTTGTCTTGAGCCACAGGTAAAATCAGGCTAAAGCAGGCGCCTGCCGGCGTAAGGTTAGTGACACTTAGTCGGCCTTTGTGGGCATTAACTACCGATTTCACTACGGCGAGCCCTAATCCTGTGCCGTGCGTTTTGGTAGTAAAGAAAGGCTCAAAAATTCGGTCTTTTTCAGTTTCGGGGACGCCCGGGCCCGAATCAATTACGCTAAGATGTACCGATGCTTTATCGACTTTAGCCGTAATTATTATCTTTGAATTCGGAGCGCTCACCTGACTGGCGTTGTGAATTAAATTTAACAGCGCGCCACTTAATGCGCTTTGGTTACCAATAACCTGAGCGGGAGCGTCAAAACCTTCAAACACCAGCTGCTGGCGTCGCGGGTCGGTAAGCCCGACTGCATTGGGCGCAATAGCCATTTTTATCTCGCTAAGGCTAAGGCGGGTCACCACCTGATCTTCGCCCGATTTAGCAAACAACAACATGTCATTCACCTGGCTTTCTAATTCATGTAAGCGGTCTGTAAGCTTATGAGCAAAGCTGATGCCCGAATCCTTATCCACATCACTACGCGTCAGGTTTGCTGCATAAAGCATGGCGGCAGACAGCGGTGTACGAATTTGATGGGCTAATGAGGCGACCATTTTGCCCAGAGCAGATAAACGCTGCATATGGCTTACCCGAGCCTGCAATTGCCGGGTTTCGGTCAAGTCGGTAAGCACAATCAACTGTCCGGGTTCGTTTTGCAAAGGCGTAATAGACAGTTTAACCCGGCGACCGTCAATCAAAGAGACTTCGTGACCATCATCAGCTCGCGGTTTAAACGAGCGACCAATAATAGTACGCCAAAGCTGCCCTTCAAGAGGTTCACCCAACAGATCCATAGCCTGACCATTGGCCTGGCGCACAAATCCTTTGCCATCAAGCACAATGACGCCTGCGGGCATTACCTGCAATAAGTGGGAAAGACGATTAGCCTGCTGGCGCAATGCCTGCAGATCTTCGCCAGACTGCTCTGGCTCGCAGCTATCATAATACCGGGAGGGTGACGCGGTGTACGATGGATCGTAGTTGGCGCTATAGTGCGTGCTGTCGTATGTCATATCGTCCTCGTCAAAAAGCAGACGTGTTTTTTATGACTATTTAACTAGCATTTGGCGTGCCAACTTAATAAACCTTTACTTTCAGTTAGTTAAGCTGACTTTTAATACTGAGGGATTGTCAATTATCTGACGAGCAGTTTTCTTCGCGCTGAATATTGTACTTGCGCATTTTTTCAACCAGGGTGGTACGGCGCATTCCTAATTTATCTGCAGCGCGCGCCACCACCCAGTCTTGCTGTTCCAGCGCCTGGATAATAAGGTTAATTTCAAGATCTGACAAATACTCTTTCAGATTTACGCCTTCTATTGGCAATTGCGATTGCTCTGGCATATCCGTCATCGGGGTTTCTGCAGACGAAGGTTCGTCCTGCGAAGCGGTTTCGGCAAATAAAGCGTTAAAAGCATCACGCTCTAATAGCTCTTCAGGGTATTCAGGCTGATAGGCTTGAACATCGCCATACTGGTATTTAGGCGGAAGCTCCTGAATATCGACAATTTGTCCAGGGTATAAAATACTCAAACGCTCGACTAAATTAGACAGCTCGCGCACATTGCCTGCCCATTGATGTTCCATAAGCGACGCAATAGCCATTTCGGTAAATCGAACGGCATTAACGCCATCGCCCTGGATGCGACTGATCAGTTCTTGCAACAGCAACGGAATGTCTTCGCGACGTTCACGCAACGCCGGACTGTCGACCGGAAACACATTAAGCCGGTAATACAAATCTTCGCGAAACTTGTTATCGGTGATCATCGTTTCAAGATTGCGGTGGGTAGCGGCAACAATTCGAACATTACAGCGAATGGGGGTACTGCCACCTACACGCTCGAAGGTACGCTCTTGTAAAACCCGTAATAGTTTTACCTGCATTTGCATTGGCATATCGCCAATTTCATCCAAAAACAAGGTGCCATTTTCGGCCAGTTCAAAGCGCCCTTTACGGGCCCCGATTGCGCCGGTAAAAGCGCCTTTTTCGTGGCCAAACAATTCGCTTTCCAGTAGCTCGCCTGGAATAGCACCGCAGTTTACCGGAATAAAGGGGCCGTCTTTGCGGTCAGAGAAAAAGTGGACATTACGTGCAATTACTTCTTTGCCGGTGCCCGACTCACCTAAAATCAATACAGTAGCATCGGTAGGTGCCACCTGCTCTACCAGCCGGCGTACCATCTGAATTTCTTCGCTTTTACCTACTAAAGAACGGAACAAACGGGTCTTCACGCCCGATGGTTTATCAGAGCCGGGGCGACGGCGGCTGTATTCCTGACAACGATGGATAGCCTGAGTTAGCGCTGGATACGTCATGGGCAGGGTAACCACGCCCACTAAATTACGCTCGGGACCTACGTTGGCCTCTTCGTTTACCAACGCCACAAAAGGAATATGAGGAAACTGCAGGATAAGCTCCTGAACCGAGGCTGCGGTAAAGTCCAGCAACACTGCGTCTACCGGATTATCCTTTAAATACTGTGCGCTGCTGCTGGCCGCACGAGTGGTATAGGGTTCACCGATAAACGAAACAATGGTTTCTAGCTTATGAATCAGTTCGCCGTTATTGCTAACGAGCAGAATATCCTTCATTAATTCCCCGAAAAGATGCGTTCTTATTATTAACAGTTTAGCGCATTTGCATGATTTTAGCGGTAAACGAATCTGGCGCAACTATTGATCGCTAAATTGTGCTCAGAAAAAAAGCAGGCGAGCCTGCTTTTAAAAAATGCCGAACGTATTTAGCTTAACAAAGCTAAAACCTGCCCTTGTTGCTGATTGGCCTGAGCTTGTACCGAAGTACTGGACTGACTCAATACATCCTGTGTCACACTTTGCGTGACAGCCTGCGCATAGTCAAGGTCTTGAATACGGCCACGTGCGGCTGCGGTGTTTACCTCAGACTGCGTCATGTTACGCGCACTGCTGGCCAGCTGATTTTGGGTTGCACCCAGATCAGAGCGATATCCGCCGACAGTTTGCAGCGCAGCATCGGTAGCCTCCAGGGCATCATTAATGTCCCCGGAAGTAACATCAATACTCATAACTTCACTAAGTTCACGGACCACATCGTTCGTTTGAACGTCGATATTCTGCCCCGCATTGGCGCCTACCTGAAAACTCACCTGACTAGACTCGCCCAATAATGGCTTGCCCGCAAAGTTAGTTTGTTCTGCAGTTAGACTGATGTTGTCCTGCAAGGCTGAAATCTCTGCTTGAATGGCTTCGCGGTCACTGCCGGTAAGAATACCATTACCTGCCTGCATGGTAAGCTCACGAATACGACTAACATCTTCATTAATATTCGCCAGGCCGCCTTCTGCTACCTGCGCCAGCGAAATACCATCGTAAGCATTGCTGACCGCCTGACGACTGCCTTCAACCTGCGAGGTCAACCGGTCAATAATTTGTTGCGCTGCAGCGCCGTCTGAGGCGTTGTTTACCTGTTTGCCACTGGCAAGTTTTTCCATCAGGTCAGTTTTTTTGTCCTGTACCTGTTGCAACAAACTTGACGGACCTTCGGAATTGAAGTTAATCATAAGATGCTCCTTTTACTGATTACATGTTAGCACAGCCGTCTAAGTTTGCAGACTATTATGGGTATGTGTGTTGATAACGCCAAAAATGCTCTGACGCCCATACTTACTCGTTTTCCTCCCGGTAGAGTATTGCGTTATACTCTGATTTTATTACACATTTGTAATTCAAAAATAAAGCAGTCAGCCAGTTTTAAAACATTGTCTTTTTGATACCTGAGTACCAAAGGAGCTTTTATCAGTCTGTATGGCCCGGGTTTTAAATTAAGGAAAAGCATGAATATCGTCATTATTCCGGCCCGGGGTGGCAGCAAACGTATACCGCGTAAAAATATTCGGCTCTTTTGTGGTAAGCCTATGCTGGCTCATTCGATTGATACGGCTTTAGCCAGCGGTGTGGTAGACAAAGTGGTTGTATCGACCGATGACAAAGACATTGCACAGGTCGCTCGTGATTACGGGGCTGAAGTGCCATTTTTACGCCCACCCGAACTCGCCGATGATTATACCGGCACCTCTCCTGTGGTACGTCATGCTATTAACGAACTACTGGCATTGGGTTGGCCGCTTGACGCTTGCGCATGTATTTATGCTACCGCACCGCTATTGCAGTCTGAACAGGTGAGCGATGCGCTGCGCCAACTTGAGCAAAGTTCATGGGACTATGTATTTACCGCAGCCCGTTATTCGTTTCCTATTCAACGCGCTATTATGCAAACAGATAAGGGCGGAGTAGTGCCATTTGATGCCTTTGGAATTACTCAGCGCTCGCAAGATTTGCCCCCGGCATTTCATGATGCGGGACAATTATACTGGGCCCACTACAAAACCTGGCTTGACCCGCAAAAACATATTTTTGGGGCTAATTCGCACATGCTGGTGCTGCCAGATTATCAGGTTCAGGATATCGACACGCCCGAAGATTGGGAGCGCGCTGAGATGCTGTATAAACTGATTGAGCAAAAGGTACAGCCGTGAGTGCGGTATTCAGGGTTGATGCATCAACCCATATCGGTTCAGGTCATGTGATGCGCTGTATAACTTTGGCTAAAGCCTTACAGCCAAAACGCTGTGTGTTTGTGTGTCAGAATTTGCCAGGACACTTGCAGCAAGTTGTTTATGAAGCCGGGTTTGAATGTCGGTTAATCACAGCGACTGACGATATTGATGAAACTCAGGATGCCCGGGCGACACTTAACATGCTGGCCGATGTGTTGCCGTTTTCAGTATTAGTGGTAGATCATTACGCATTAGGCTCAACATTTTGTAAGGTGCTGCACCAGTATCGTCAGGCAACGTTAGTAATAGACGACCTTGCTAACCGGCCCCACCATTGTGATTTTTTGCTGGATCAGAATTTATTCACCAATACGCAACACCGATACCAAAAGTGGGTGTCACCCGCCACCCAACTGCTGCTTGGACCCCGCTACGCGCTTTTACGTGACGAATTTTATCAGCGTACCCTGCCCCGTCAGGCTAATCGGGTTTTAGTCTGTTTTGGCGGCGCCGATGAGCTCAATATGACCGGTAAAACCGTTACCGCACTGCAAAAATTAAAGAATTTACCGATACGCACCGATATTGTAGTGGGCGGCAGTTATCCCTGGCTTAAACAATTGCAAGAGCAAATAACGAACCACCCTGAGATGACCCTACATCATCAGTGTGACTATATGGCCAGGCTCATGCAACAGGCCACGTTGATGGTCAGCAGCGGGGGCACCATTCACTGGGAACGCTGCATCAGTGGGCTGCCGGGAATTGTGATTACCATTGCCGATAATCAGCGCGCCACAACCGAAGCACTGGCAAATCAAAAAGCATGCTGGTGGCTGGGCGATGCCCGTGAAACCGAGACATTGCAGCTTTCTGACAGTATTGAAAGTTTGCTAAGCTCGCCGAGCAAACTGCAAGCTATGGCCGTACAGGCGCAAAACGTTGTTCCGCGTACCGGCGGGGCTGCGTGGGTGGCAAACCAAATTCGTGCGTATTTAAGAGGTTAATATGAAAAACATTACCATTGGACATTACACCATTGGCGCCGACAATCCGCCGTTTATTATAGCGGAGATGTCGGGTAACCATGGTCAGTCGATGGAAAAGGCAAAAGCATTGATTGATGCAGCCGCTGGCGCAGGCGCACATGCGGTAAAGTTTCAAACCTATACGCCCGACACCATTACCCTTGATGTGCATGAAAACGAATTTTTTATTAATGACCCCGATAGTTTGTGGGAAGGAAATTCGCTGTACAATCTTTATCGCGAAGCCATGACACCGTGGGAGTGGCACGCCGAACTGTTTGATTATGCCCAACAAAAGGGGCTGCTAGCCTTTAGTACCCCATTTGACTTATCGGCAGTAACATTTTTAGAAACACTAAATCCGCCGTGCTACAAAATAGCTTCCTTCGAAAATATTGATCATGCGCTTTTGGCGGCGGTAGCCAAAACCGGTAAGCCGGTTATTGTATCTACCGGCATGGCAACTCAGGCAGAGCTGGCCGAAGCGGTTGAGGTGCTTAAAAATAACGGCTGTGAAGATCTTATTTTATTAAAATGCACCAGTAATTATCCGGCTCGTCCGGTAGATGCAAATTTACGCACTATTGCGCATATGTCTCAGCTGTTTGATTGTCAGGTTGGATTGTCTGATCATACACCCGGCGTGGGCGTAGCTGTGGCGGCGGTGGCGTTAGGTGCTACGGTTATCGAAAAACATTTTGTGCTTGACCGTAATGGCGGAGAAGTAGACGCCGAATTTTCTTTAGAGCCCCATGAAGTAAAATTACTGGTAGAAGAAACCGAGCGTGCGGCCATTGCTTTAGGTCGGGTAACCTATGGTGCCACTGCCAAAGAGCAGGCCTCAAAGGTACACCGGCGTTCATTGTATATTGCGCAGGACATGCAAGCCGGAGATATTCTTACTGAAACGAACTTACGGTCTGTGCGCCCAGGCTTAGGGCTGGCACCAAAGTATTTACCCTTATTACTGGGTAAGCCGGTAAAACAGGCTGTGACCAAAGGCACCGCCATGAGCTGGGATTTGATATAACCATGCGTACGGTGTTATTTGGAGCAAGTAAAGCCGGGCAATACTTTATTGAGCAAAATCCTTCTGCCAATATTGTGGCCGTGGCCGACAATGATACCGGGCGTCATGGCACCCAGCTGTTAGATGTTCCGGTGATTCCCCCCGCCCGTTTATCTGAGCTGAATTTTGATGCTCTTATTATTACCAGCCAGTGGGTAGACGCTATTCGCCACCAACTGGTGAACGAGCTCAATATTGACCCGGCATTAATTCACATCCCGCCAAAACAGCAGGTAAAAGCAGCACACCCCTTTATGCACCCCCCGACTCTTAAGCTGGCTCATACCTTGATGCACCAACTGCATAGCTTTCTTGAAACCTATGGAATTGTAGCCTGTCTGGATTCTGGCACCCTTTTGGGTGCGGTGCGTGACCAACAATTAATTCCGTGGGACGACGATATTGATTTAGCCCTCGACCCAGTCAATTTTAACCGACTGCTGTTGGTATCAGACCAGCTATATCGGTATTTACCGAGTCAGTCTGGTTTACACTGGCAGCTGGTAAAAATAGAGGTTAATGGGCGTGCGTGCTGTATCAATATTGAATTTACTTGCGAAGTTGCCGGCGATTGGATTTCTTTTGATTTAAGCCTGCAACTGCGTGAAGTGTCGGGCGGCTATTCAGAATTGATATCGTCTACCGGTCTGTTTTTTGCTCCGGCAGAGCATTTTGCCCAGCTTGAGCAAAAAGAGTTTTTGGGCAAAATATTCTGGATCCCGTCTAAAGCCAACGATTTTTTAACGTTTATGTACGGCAATTGGCAAACACCACAAAAAGATTTTCGTATTACCGAATATCACAGTCGTCGTGCAGATTTGCCCTTGGATAAAGCTCAGCCTGTTATTACCAAACAGGAAATTGCACGACCATGTTAACCCTACTCCTGACCAGTGCCGCAGCCAAAATTCCGATGTTAAAGGCAATTAAACAGGCCGCGGTGAGATTAGATGACAAAGCACAGGTAATTGCTGGCGACAGCGACAACGAGGCGATAAGTCAGTATTTCGCAGATGATTTTTGGTGTATGCCGGCTGTTTGCGCCGCGAATATCCAGCTTATTGTAGAAGGGCTAAAAAGTCGAAATATTACACATGTGATCCCCAGTCGCGATGCCGAATTACAGTTTTGGGCAACAAATCGTGAATTGCTTAAGCAGCATCACATTGAGCTAGTCTGTGCGTCATCAGCCGCCCTTGACTTATGTTTAGACAAATTAAAATTTGCGCAACTCAACGGCCCGACTATTGCTGCAAGCGAAGCCATAGATTTGTTGGACGCCCACCAGTCACTGGACACCCACCAGTCCCTGGACACCCACCAGTCATTGGACACCCACCAGTCATTGGACACCCACCAGTCATTGGACACCCACCAGTCATTGGACACCCACCAATCACTGGACACCCTCCGCTATGTAGTGAAAGAGCGGTATGGCGCTGGCAGTCGAAGCATGTTGCTCAATGTTAAAAAGGCCGAAGCAACAAGACACGCTCAAAAGTTAACTCATCCTATCTACCAGCTATTTATTGCAGGCAGCGAGATAAGCATTGACGCCTGGCTTGATAAACATCACAAGTTAAAAGGTCATATCTATCGCTACCGCCTGATAGTCAGGCACGGCGAGTCACAGGTAACACAAACCGTGAGTCTGCCAAAATTCGACCCGGTGGTGGCCAGCTTTTTAGAAGGCTTAAAGCTGAGTGGCCCGGTTGTGTTGCAAGCCATTATAGATGCCCATGATGTTTTACATATTATCGAATGTAACGCGCGTTTCGGCGGCGCATCTACACTAGGTATTAAGGCCGGTGTAGACAGTTTTTACTGGAGTCTGGCCGAAAGCCTGGGCCACGATATTCAACTCCTTCCTTTTGCACCTTTACCTACCCCCATTACCCAGATCCGTCATTCTCAGGATAGTTATTTGTGATTTATATCTTCGATTTAGACGACACCCTATACGATGAGCGCCAATATGTTGAAAGTGGCTTTAAAGCGGTGGCCCGTTTTGCTAAGCAGCAGTGGGGGCTGAACGAGCAAGATTCGCTGAAATCCATGATAGGTATACTTGACAACGAAGGCCGCGGGGCGGTGTTCAATCGCTGGTTAGCGTTATTTAACCTAGATAGCAAGACCAATATAAAGCGCTGTCTTTCGGTTTACCGTATGCATCAGCCAGATATTAATATGCCCGAGGCACATTCAGAGCTACTGCACCGTTTACCAAAACCGCTGTACCTGGTGACCGATGGCAATAAAATCGTACAACACAATAAAGTAAAGGCGCTGGGTATCGAACCTCTATTTAAACGCGTTTTTATTACTCACCGGTTTGGAACAAGGCATGCCAAGCCCTCTATTCATTGCTTTGAAATTATCAAACAAACCGAAGATTGCGCCTGGCATGATATGGTTTATATCGGCGATAACCCAGCCAAAGACTTTGTTAATCTGAACAAGCTGGGTATGCACACGGTACGGGTACTAACCGGTGTGCATCGTGATGTGCCGGCTAAAAAAGGTTTTGATGCTTCGGTCGTCATCAACTCATTACTTCAACTAAAAGGCGCATTCAGCCGGTAGAAAGATCCGGATATTGGGTAATACTGCTGGCCACCTGACTTCAGATTTTTAAACCTGCGCCGTTAACCTAATTATAAAAAACTGCCCAATTTTTTAGAGTTGTATTTTGAAGAATATTCACCGATTTTTTAACCAGTTTGATAAAGTCATCTGCATATCACTTGCCGATAGTCTTGAAAGAAGAGCGCGAATGCGCGCCGTGTTCAAGCAAATCGGTATCGCTAATTATATGTTTTTCGATGCTGTTGATAAGAGCAGTGAGGAAGTGGCTGCATGTTATTCTGAAGGCAAGGTAGCAACGTTTCCGCCGTGCTTTAGATGCAAAAAACTCAGCTGCGGAAACGATGACTGCAATAATGTTCTGATTCCTGCCCAGGTCGCCACATTTCTAAGTTATAAGGCGGTATGGGCCTGGTTAGCAAAAAGCAGTTTGTCTAATGCACTGTTGGTTGAGGACGACCTTGTATTGGCCGATAACGCAGAAAGTCGTTCGCAAGATATTTTCAATAAAGGTTTGTTAGACTCCTCGCCACTGCTACTTAATGAATCAGCCTACCTGGTACGGTTTGGATGGGCGCTTTGTGAAGAGCATGCTCTTGAGTCGGAAGTTCGCCTTGAAACCTTTTCCCGAATGGCGAACCCCGCACACGCGATTAATAAAAAAATGGCCGCAAAACTGCTAACTGCGGCCACAAATATCGATACCACCGTCGATATTTTTCAACATAATCAGGTTGCAAACGAGACAAACTCAGCTACGTGTTTCCCGCCACTATTTTATGAGCTTTCATGGAGCACTGGTGAAGTAGACTCTTTGATCCACCCCAAGCAAGTTCGCCTGGACTACCTGACTGCCCATAAGCAAGATAACCAGTTAATTAAAGATACTGAGAAAAAAATTCAGTTTCACAATAAGCATGTGAGCGTTTATAACATCCTTGGTATTGGTCATCCACGTTGTGGCTCAGGCTATACCGCTAGTCTACTAAATGCGCTGAGATTAGATGTAGGCCACGAAGAATTGAAACCTGATGGAATTGTTTCTTGGATGTTCGCATCAGAAAAAAAGGCTCCATGGGCAAAAAATGAAGGTGCACAATCAAAAGAATTTAAGCACTTTAAATATATTATTCATCACGTTCGTGACCCTAGACAAGCTATCCCTAGCATTATTCGAGACAACATTTATTCATCCGCGTCTTATCATTTTAGAAAAAATGTAATCAAACAAAAAATTTCTATTGATATGGATTCATATGACACGCACATAGAGCGAGCTGTGGTAAGTTATATTTTTTGGAACACGTTATGTTTGCAATTGAAACCAAACATTACCTATCGGGTTGAAGACCAGGAACACCTACTAATCGACCAACTTAAAGAAGATGATTTCATAGCTTCTGAACACAAACTACATAACCTGGTTTCTAAGAATGTAAATGAAAATAAAAAGTACAAAGGTATCAGGTACGCTAAAATGAATATTAAAGAAAATGATTACGCAAATATAAATCCTGCTCTTTTAAAAGAATTAAACTTTCAATGTGAGATATTTGGGTATCGGGGATTTTATTATGACTGAGCATTTAAAACACTTTGAAAGGCTAACTCTTCACCCCTTGGGCTGGACAAGGTCTGCACAGGGCAATGAGCCGTTAGATTCTTCTGGAGCCCCACTGCCTTGGTGGACATACCCTGCAATAGAATTTGTGAATAGTATGATCAGCAAATCTGACACCGTTTTTGAGTATGGCTCTGGCAATTCAACTTTGTGGTGGCAGGAACGTGTTGCTAAGGTACGCGCTGTTGAACACGATGAGGTATGGGCAACTAAAGTGAGCAAAAACCTAAGGGGGCACAATGAAGTCGCCTTTCGTGGACGTTCTACTGACACTGAGAGTGACCCTACATTAATTACATATAAAAGCTCCAATCCCAGAATCCAATTTCCCTACGATGCTCAAAAAATTGAACGAAGAGGATTATTGGATAGCGAATACCTTGATTATGCCAAGGAAATAACTACACATGGTGAAAAGTACGATTGGATCGTAATAGATGGCATGTGCAGAAGGCTTTGTCCACTTTTCGCTGTGAAATTTTTAAAAGAGGATGGCATAATTATTTTCGATAACTCGAATAGAAGTGATTATAAAGAAGGTTATGAATACCTTATAAATCAAGGATTTTATCAAATACGATTCTCTGGAAGTGTGCCTGGCGCCGCGTTTCCATCTACTACTTCTATATTTATTCGAAGTCTGAAAGCTTTAAATAAAATTACTTTTGAACCTTCATTATTCGGTATACCCGAATATTAACTGCCTTGTAACCGACAAATGAAACTGTCGACAATTTATCCATCGCAGAATGTCTTCATGGCATCTTTAAGAAGAAATGCCGGTGGGTTTGTCTCCGAGATGCATCGATGCGTTAAACTGCGTCGCGCCTCGGAAGCCGGCCCGGCTTAACTGCATAAAACCGTGGTGTACACCAGTACCGTAAGAAAAAAGCTTTACAATAATAGAGTGAGCTCGAATGAAAGGCGTAGAGCTAATGTGATCAATATTTCATCATCTGAATTAGTCTCGACTTAATCTGACACTTCTTCTTGAAAAGATGAGAGTTACCCGTTTTGATAAAGGTGTCGAATCTTTAATCAAAACAAAATAGGTAACTCTCATGTTGCATACTAACAATCCAATCATTAAACACAAAGCAGGCTTGCTTAATCTCGCCGAAGAACTCGGAAATGTATCAAGAGCGTGTAAAGTCATGGGCGTTTCTCGCGATACTTTTTACCGTTATCAAGAACTTGTTGAGGACGGTGGAATTGACTCATTAATCGATAAAAGTCGCAGAACACCTAACCTTAAGAACCGCGTCGATGAAGTAACAGAACAAGCTGTTATTGATTACGCTATCGAGTTTCCAGCGCACGGCCAACACAGAACGAGCAATGAGCTTAGGAAGAGAAGTATATTTGTGTCTGGCAGTGGCGTTAGATCTATTTGGCTTCGCCATGACTTGGAGAACTTCAAGAAGCGCCTGAAGGCACTGGAAGATAAAGTCGCCAATGATGGCATTATCCTCACAGATTCGCAGGTTGCTGCGTTAGAGAAAAAGAAGAATGATGACGAGGCTTGCGGTGAGATAGAAACCCTCCACCCTGGTTATCTGGGCTCGCAAGACACGTTTTACGTGGGAAATTTGAAAGGTGTTGGTCGTATCTACCAACAAACCTTCATCGATACGTACAGTAAGGTAGCCTTCGCCAAACTCTACACCACTAAGACGCCGATAACGGCTGCTGACGCACTCAACGATAAGGTACTACCGTACTTCGGACAGCATGATTTACCTATGCTTAGAATACTTACCGATCGCGGTACAGAATACTGTGGGAAGGTCGAGCATCATGATTACCAGCTTTATCTTGCTATCAACGATATCGAGCACACAAAAACTAAAGCTATGTCACCGCAAACCAATGGTATCTGCGAACGGTTCCACAAAACGATATTGAATGAGTTTTATCAAGTTACCTTCCCCAAGAAACTTTATGCATCGTTAGAGGAGCTGCAAAAAGATCTGGACGTGTGGATGGATTACTACAACAATGAAAGGACTCATCAGGGCAAAATGTGCTGTGGTAGAACGCCACTGGAAACATTAATCGATGGGAAACAGGCTTGGGCTGAGAAGAATTTAGCTCAAATCTAAGCTGACAGCGGCACCTGAAAAAACGGGTAACTGTCAGATCAAGTCTGAGCTAGTACACATCATCGCCTTCTGCATTTTATACCGTTATCGTAGCTATTAGTTACAGCTCGTATCCAAGTCTTTCGCTTACCGCCCGATAATAATAGGAACGAGCAACCTCCTGTCGAAATGCATCACTGTAAGTAACTTCCGGTAATGGACGAATGATTGTCAGCTTCTTGCCCCTCCCACTGTCGCCGGTGAGCTCAATCTGGTGAAACTTATTTATAAATCCCTGATAATAGGTGATATCAAGGTTCTTACATATTGCTTTCATTACAGATTCAGGCGCGCTACAAAAATTTTCGTATTTGTACAATGGAAAATCTTTGTATGCATCAAGAAAAATCAGTACCCGCTTGCAATAACTATCAAAATCGAGGCCGCCGTGGTTCCATTTATTCGAGTTCATAGAGCAAAAGGAGTCAATAGGATTTCGAACTGTAAGGACTGAATTAACGTGATAATCTGCCTCCAATAAATTCAAAACACTTTTGGGTTCAGGGCTGGGCTCTGGTTTCATAAGAAAATCAAAATGTGAATGATCTCTGATCACCAAAGTCTTCTTATCCTCCAGGCAGAAACGGTTTGCAAGCTCTATTCGCTGTCTGAAAATTTCGTCAAGTCGCGTCTTATCAGATTCAATCATGTTTCCTGCAAGCAAAAGTTGCACGGGATCAAACGGATTATAACGATAAGGTCCAGGGTTGTACGGATGGACCTCACTGGCAAGTGCTATATTCTGCATCGCTGCTATGCACTTGCTGATTAAAGTGCCACCCGAGCATGATAGATGATGTATGGTTCGCAATACGTGTTGCACTAGTTCTACTTACCTCTCAATACAAACAGAATAGAAATCTAATCATTTACCACTAACGGCCGCGGGTTCGTTCACTTTAACAACCGATACCTTTGAACAATACGCAAGCCATTATTATTGTCAGAACGTGATTTTACAATATTAAGACTATTCTTATTTTCAAACACCATTAACTGGGTGAAGTATTGGTGTTCTGACTGGACACCCACATTATGTTCTGATTGGACACCCACATTAAGTGTTCTGACTGGACACCCACATTAATTGCTCGATCTGATTGGACACCCACTTCGTCTTCGAGTTGAACACTTGGAAAGACTTAGCATAATCATCCAATTCGTAATCTGAGCATCAAGAGCTTGGAATATTAAGGTTGAGCCTACGTTTTGGACCCACGCTTTGAACCCAGACACCCACTGAACCCAGACATCCACAGACTGATAATCAGTACAGTAGTCAGTGTTTTGATATCAATGCAAAATAATATGCGACTTAACCTACACTGTTGCCTATTATGCCCAGACCCAGAAAAAGCCTTATATCTCTTTCACAAACCCCTTATTATCATTGTGTTTCTCGCTGTGTTCGTCGAGCATATTTGTGTGGAAAAGATAAATTCACCGGCCAAAGCTATGAACATCGCCGGCAATGGGTAGAAAACCGGCTTTTGTTTTTAGGCTCGGTATTCGCTATTGATATATGCGCTTATGCCGTAATGAGCAATCATACCCACGTGGTATTGCATATCGATAAAGCTTTTGCCCAGAGCTGGTCTACCGAAGACGTTCTGAAACGCTGGCACCGCTTGAGCAAAGGAACAGTGTTAACAAATCGCTACCTTAACGCCATTGAAAGAAGCACCCTGTCTGATGCAGAAATCAGAACCGTAGAAAATACCGCATCAATCTATCGTGAACGATTGTATGATATTAGCTGGTTTATGCGGCTGCTCAACGAATACATCGCCCGACAGGCGAATAAAGAAGACAAGTGTACAGGTCGATTCTGGGAAGGTAGGTTTAAATCTCAGGCACTGCTCGATGAAACTGCATTAGCGGCCTGCATGGTATATGTTGATTTAAATCCGATACGTGCTGGATTAGCAAAAACCCCTGAACATTCGGCACATACCAGTATATCTATGCAAATAAAAGCGGTCCGGAACAATAGACAACCTAAAAAACTCAGGCCATTAATGGGCATTGCCAGTAACAACAAACCGTCAGGTTTACCCTTTCTGCTAAATGACTATGTGGAACTGGTAGAACAGACCGGCCGGCAATTTTATCCAGGTAAAAGAGAAAAGATAACAGCGTTGGGGCCAATTTTAGAACGAAACGGCCTTACGAATACTGACTGGCAATGGTTGGTTAAAAGTATTGAAACTGAGTTCACCACCCAAATAAGCATTCGCCACGCTGAACAAAAAATAGAAAGAAAAAGAAAGTTAATCGTCTAATAGGCTTTTAAAGTTTTTTAAGAAACCCTTTTTACACCGATCTAATACAACACTTAGGTTCAGCTTGTTTCGATTTTATTCAACTCAGAGCATCCTGCATTTTTAGAGAAATTTCGCCTCTGTGAAATAATAACACATACAAAATTTCACATTATAAGAGGTAATTTAAACATTTTAAACTGTTGTTAAACGTGGGTGTCCAGATGTTGGAAGCGTTTCGACCAGAGAACTAAGGTGCTAAAGAGCGATTCGTTGATTACATAGAGTGGATGTCCATTAAAGTTTTTCATGGTTAAATTGGTGAAAAAAGATCATCTGCTTGTTGGTGGTACTCTGTAGTTGCCACAATCAGAAGCAATTACCATGAGTTACAAGCAGTTGCTCAAAGAGCGACGATACCAGATCGGAGTCTACTTCCGCGAGTGTTTCAGCTACCGGTAAATTGGAAGCGTGTAACTATACCCATAAATTCATACACGTGATTTTAGGTACAGCTCTTTAAAATCTTCTCGGAATAAGGTGGGTGTCCAGTTATCCCCAGAATAAGGTGGGTGTCCAGTTGTTCCTAGTGAGTTTACGTACCGCTCTTTAAAATCGCTCGCGGCATAAGGTGGGTGTCCAGTTGTTCCCTTGCTCTCACGGAAAAACTTAAACTAAAAACGCATCACATATAGAACATAAAGACCTCACATGTTCTATATATAGAGCAATAAAACCATGATCAAATTTGACTAACTTATTTTTATGCACTATATATAAAACATTTATCAGTTAAATGTTTCATATGTGACGCAAATGCCAAAATCGACAGTTAGAAGTTACTCCCGTTACACCGAAGAGGCGCTGACATTGTTGGCGAAGCTCATTCGTGCCTCAAGACTCGAGAAAAAGATGAGTGCACAGGAGGTTGCAGACCGCGCAGGTATTTCCAGAGGGATGCTTTCTCGCATAGAAAAGGCAGATCCTAAATGCGAAATAGGAGCAACTTTCGAGGTAGCCAGAATCGTCGGTGTAACACTGTTTGAGGCAGAGCCGAGCCGACTTACTATGCAGGTCAGACAAATTGAAGAAAAGCTGTCACTGCTGCCTAAAAGTGCCCGAAAAACGAGTAAGGAAGTAATAGATGACTTCTAAACAAGATTATAAAGAAGCATTTGTCTGGATTTGGTTGCCCGAAGAAACCAAGCCTGTCGTGGCAGGTCGTCTCGCACCTGATGGTGATAATTTGATCTTCAACTACGGTAAAAGTTACTTAGAAAGAGTGAAGGATGCAGTGCCTATCTATGAACCTGAACTCCCACTGCGTCCCGGTGCACTTCCGTTATTAGACGGGCTCAGTGTGCCCGGCTGTATCCGTGACAGTGCGCCAGATGCATGGGGCAGACGCGTTATTATTAACCGACGCCTCGGGTATAAAGGTGATGATACCGATACGGCTCAGCTAGATGAGCTGACCTATCTTTTAGAGTCGGGGTCTGACCGCATTGGTGCACTAGATTTTCAGCTTTCTCCTACCGAATACGTACCGCGCTCTGCGAAAAATGTCACCATGGAGGAATTAGTAGAATCGGCGGAACGGGTTGAAAAAGGCGTACCGCTAACGCCCGAGCTAGATCAAGCCCTGTTTCATGGAAGTTCTATTGGTGGCGCTCGCCCTAAAGCCCTGATTGAAGAAGACGGAACAAAATACATCGCAAAATTTTCCGCCAGTAATGATATCTACAGTGTCGTTAAGGCCGAATTCATCGCCATGCGATTGGCCAAGTTTGCTGGACTTGATGTGGCGCCGGTTAAACTAACCAAGGCCGCGAATAAAGATGTACTGCTGGTAGAAAGATTTGATCGTGTGACTTCAGAGGAAGGCTGGGAAAGAAAATCTATTGTGTCAGCACTTACCCTGTTTGCACTGGATGACATGATGGCGCGGTATGCCAGCTATGAGACACTGGCAGAAATCATTCGACACAGATTTACTAAACCGAAGGTGACACTTCGGGAACTATTTTGCCGCCTGACATTTAATGTTCTTTGCGGCAATACAGACGATCATGCTCGCAACCATGCAGCGTTCTGGAATGGCCACACATTAGCGTTAACACCGGCCTATGACATATGTCCTCAGGGGCGTACCGGAAACGAAGCGTCTCAGGCCATGCTCATTGCAGGTAACAATAAAATGAGTCAACTCGCCACATGCCTGCAAACTGCGCATAACTTTCTGCTATCGCAAGAGGAAGCTAAGGCTATTTTTGAACACCAGATTCAGATAATTGAAGATAACTTTGATACCGTCTGTGCCGAAGCTAAACTGTCTGAAATCGATAAGCGGTTGTTTTGGCAACGGCAGTTTTTGAACCCATACTCGATAACGCAATAACACCCAGCGTCGCTATTTCCCGTTGAGCGCGGCGGGGTGGTGGCGCTGATAGGTCTCTACCAGCTGTTTATTAGTGACATGCGTGTAGACTTGCGTGGTAGAGATATCAGCATGCCCTAACTGTTCTTGAATAATGCGGATGTCTGCGCCATTCTCCAACATCTGGGTGGCAGCAGTATGCCTGTATAAATTGCATGCCCCCTTTCTGCGCTCGCCAGCGTAAGTCACATATTTTCGAACCAAGGAAGATAATTGGCGCGGTGTAAACGGCGTGCTTCGTTCATTTAAAAATAACGTATCACCCGAGGCGATACTGGAAAGCTTCGGGCGAATGGTATTCAAGTAGCGCGTCATCATTTCACTTGTGCGTTTAGCGATTGGTACAATGCGATCCTTTCGCCCTTTACCGTTTCTTACCCGAACCAAATCCTTGACTGTATCTACATCAAATACGGCCAGCTCTGCCCGCCTCATACCTGAGGCATAATACATTTCCAGCACAACTTTATTGCGCACACCTTTGGGGCCTGTCCACTTCCCCTTTAATGGGACAGTTCTAAATTAGAGTTTTCTAATTTTACTCGGTAGGCTGCCGGAGGCAGATTACCGAGACTTTCATGTGTTCTTTCTTCGTTGTAATCCAACTGTAACTACTCTCTCCCTCCACTGCTCGGGGCATGACGCGGTCGGGGCTAAAGCGGTGGATGTCCATATTATTCCCTCTAGAGCAAGTCACCGCGCAAAACGTAGATATCGAGCAACTGCTACCATTGCAGTACGTTAAGAACTAGGTGGGATTATTAGACGCTTACGAAGTTGGTGTGAAACTGTGATAGTTGAATTTAATCCACCACTCTTAAAGTGTTGGATTGTAGTCATTTTCTTGTAAGTAAGGCTTGCTTAGTCCAACGTGGATACCAACTGATAAAGGAAGCCTTCACCGTTAGCTTCTCGATATGACGTTATATATTTAGAGCTAACAGTGAGAAAGTCTCGCTCGTCACAACTCCAGTTATCGTGCCCCATATCAGGTTTATTGTCAGTAAAATTTATTACGTCACCGCCATAAATTACACCACCAGCCTCCTTGATAAGCTCAATAGCTAGGAGTGCGTCATCAGCCCGAAACGCGACGCCACTAACCCCAATTTCGTATAGCGACACACCTTTCTCTTCAATTAAGTTTTTATATTTTTCAATCATGAATTAATCCAGTTTTTTGGGTCTGAAAAAGCGTCGGCTGCTTTGCTGATGCGGGTGATTTCATCTTGGGTTAGATATTCACGTTCACGAACATCTTTATATTTGCGGGTATTGGTAATTTTCGAGTTTTCGGTGTTTGGGGTGGGTCTTCTGTAATCTTCTAAGTTGCTGATATTACTCATCTGGCTCTCCGTAACTTTCGAGATTATAGTCGAAAACTGGAAAGATTTATACGGTGATAAGGATTGCTAGTAATGTAATCGTGATGATGGTTGCTAAAGTAAGAGCCGGATCCCGCAGGGATCCGGCCAACAGTTTTGTATTAGCCGCTTGATGGAATAATTAATATTACTAGAGAAAGTATGGTTAATAATGTCCAGTACACTTTGTTCGCTAGTGGTGTGTTGTTTAATATCTTAGCTGTAACCCATAACGGGAATGTAAGCAGCGCATTCATTAAATGGCTTAAATTTGAGAAAGCTCCAGTGTTTTCACCCTCAGCCAAGTATTCCCAATTAATCCAAAGGAATCGGATGGATATTGCAGTCAGCAATAAAATTGAGATTAGATAGAGTCCTGTTGATATTATCTTCCTTACGTCCATTATCTTAAGCCTCCATCATACAACTCTTGTGCTAACTGCTTTCTTCGTTGTTGCCCTGTTGCTCCACAGTTCGTGCAGCGATAATAGAAATGACCACTCCCATTCCTTTGTTCATCTTGAGAGCCTAGAGTAGTTATTAGGTTGTAAGCTTTTATTGGATTGCCAACACTCATTCCTGCTCTTATTGGGTCACCGTGGCTAGTTAGGTCTTTGACTTTTATGTTTCTAATATTCTTATGACCTTGTAATTCGGTAAGGAATTTCTTGCTTATCGGTGAGCCCACCAAGACCAAGTTATCTACTTTGAAACCAGCATCAGCATATTTGGCTGAATATTGCGCTGCTAGTAGAGAGCCAAAGGAATATCCAATCATATTAAATTGCTCACTACCGCTATCTGGAAGCCCAAGACTATGAGGAAAGCCCTCCATTTTCTCATTGAGGGCGAGATAGCCTATTGCGGCATCGACAATAGCACCACCACTTAGTCCTTCTGGGCCAATGGTTGTAACTCCACTTATCCCCGCTTCTTCAAGCGCATCCTTCATACCTGAAATATAATCACCGTTGAGACCAGCACCACCAAAGTAAAAGGTGCCATTAGGATTCTCATTGGTACTATCATTCTTTGCTATTTGTTGCTGTGAACCAATATCTCCAGTAAGAGTTTTGCTTCTTCCACCACCATTTGAAGTGGATGTATATGAAGAACTTCCATTACTTTTGGTAGTTTTTGTAACTGTTGTGGATACGCCATTACTCGTAACAGTGGCAGTTTGCTTGGTTTCGCCAGTTCTTTTAGCAATTCTTGAACCAGTGGATACCTTTTTAACTTCTTCCGTTTCAACTGCACTGTACCCTGTAGGGTCAGTGTACCCCAGGGGATTGTTCATCACATAGCTGTATGGATTAATACCCTGACTGTTTCCGACACCCTGTATGAATGGGTCTACAGAAAGAAAACGCCCAAGGTTATAATCATAAACCCGCCCGTTCATATGAATCAGTTCTACTTCATCCAGATGTTCATGGTCGGTGAAGCCTTTGCGGGTAGCCTGGGC
>NZ_JAESDK010000006.1 GCF_019249245.1 Alteromonas lipotrueiana
CAACCTGCTGTAGTCTTCAAGCAGTTACGAGACGCGGCTTAATTTAGCGAGTGGTGCACTTCGGGGTTGAATTCGCGTTAAGTAAGAAGTAATGTCGTAGGGTTTTGCGGGGTTTTCGCTCTATTAATATCGAAAGGCATGTCATGAAACTAGGTGCGGTACTACTATTAAAGAAGTCTGGAAGCTACAAAGATAACGATCTTGATAGAGGTCATATTCTTTTTAAAACACTTAAAAAGTTTACGAAAGGTAATTTATTCGAAGAGTTTGCTATTATTGTCCCTGATAATGAAGTGGGAGAAATTAAAGAGTCATATTTCGGATGGATAGATCATTTCAATATTCGCGTCCTGGGAGAAGGCGAAATTGCACCTCAACTCAATAATTATCGTAATATGAGAGGGTGGAGGAAACAGCAGATATTGAAGCTTGCAATAGCTAATCATTTTACATGCGATTATTATATAACATTTGACGCTGATATAATTTGTTTGAAGGATATTTCAAAAGATGATCTTTTACCGGGCGGAAAAGCGATTTTGCAACTTGAAAAATGCTCTTTGCATCCAAAGTGGTGGAAGTCTTCTAGCAGGATTATTGATGCAAGACATATAGTTATTGGAATGAAAGACGCTATATCTGTTACTCCGGCGATACTCTCACGGCATGTTGTTCTTCTTACTCAAACTGAAATTGAAAAGTCTAACAATACCTCAGATTGGGTAGATTGGTTGTGCAACCTTCATTTACCAAAACACCCTAAAAACTGGTGCCTTAAAAGATTTTTAATGTTGAAATGGACAGAATATTCTTTGTATTATCTTACATTACTCAAGTATGATCTTTTTGATAAATATCACGTTTTGTGTAGCACAGAGGAAGTACCCCAAAGGCTGCTCGTCCACGACGCGCACCCATTTGAAAAATGGGCGCCCTCTATAAACTTTAACCAAAGCTGCCCTGGACTCTTTTGTGTAGTTGGTAGTAAGTCATTTATTAGTCCCGATTCTGTATGGGACAAAATTCAACCGTTTGTTTAAGCTCAAGTGCAGATAATAGTTGCAGTGGTGATAATACCGTTGAAAACACATAAAGAACTATAGTAAGTGGTTGAATTTATGAGTGGGTAGTGACCGTTACTTTTAATAAAACAACTTTAGTCCATGAAGTTGCACGTAATCAAGTCCGACTTTTTTGGTTACAAAGACATCTAAGCTCAAGTTGCTAAGAGTATTCAGTACTTTTTACTTAAGGCTAAGGGCAGATACAACAAGGAAAAGTGGCCACGAGCCTTTCCGAATATATTGCCGCAGTAACCCCTTGAAATTTTCAACCAAGCCACGCTACCAAGGTAAATACGAATTAGCGGAATAGATATCCGTTTTAGTTTTTATCTGCGAACAGCTCACGAGCGCGGAACTCAGCCCCGTAGTCCCTGGTAATTGCGTGTACATTGAAACGTTAGAGCCAGAACATGTCATCCAATACGTGATTTACGTCAGCAGCTTCAAAGTCTCCAGACAGCTCAAACCTTCATGTAAGTAGAGCTCGAACTGGTATCGCTGCCCTTCGAACAGTTGTTTGTGATCATGGTAATACTTTTGCTTTTTGGCGACTACAGAGTACCGGTAACAGACAGCGGCTCTCTTCTGACCGTTTATTAACCAGGAGCATCGCGCTAATTGCCTGAAGTCGAAGAGCACTGGTGAGCTATTCAACCGCTTTCCATTTATTTAATTAATCTGGATACACTGTATAAAACTACCTTCTAACTCAATTACAAGGTGACAAAAACTGGCTCCTGGCCGCTTTTTTTGGTGTAAAGTAATCCGGATAAGTTATGTATATCTATATATAGGTATAGTTTGGCGTGTGCTTACGTTTTATACAAGCATAACGCGTTGCTTTCCTTATACTTTTAGATGCCGTGAGCTTATGCCTGAACCTTTGCAATTAACGCCTGATATGCTGCTTTCCAGCGGCTCAAACCGCCAATGCTATTATCATCCCTACAATGATAACTTGTGCGTAAAAGTACTGCATAATGACAGTCCCGCTAAAACACAGACCCGCGAAATCAACTATTTCCGATTATTAAAGCGGCGTAAGATCTCCTCTCCCATGGTGGCTGATTTAGTTGAGGTTGTGCCGACAAACCGTGGTACCGGTGTGGTATTTGAGTTAGTACGTGACATAGATGGTCAGGTGGCGAAAACGGTAGGACATTATTTAAGAAAAGAGGATACGTTTTTTAACCGGATAGTCGTCGACAAATTAGATGAGTTGATTAAGCATCTGTTACAAAAAAATATTATTTTCCGCGATCTTATCACTGAAAATGTGATGCTCCGCCGAACGGGTACAAACAAATATACTCCAGTAGTGGTAGATGGTATCGGACACAACGATTTTATTCCATTGTGCGATTACATTACCGCACTGGGACAACGTAAGAATTTACGTAAATGGAACCGTGAAAAGTATAATTGGTTCAACGACTACAGTGTGCGCGATGAAATTATCAAGATTCCAAAACCTGCTCGAGACTCAGGCCCGAACACTAAAGCGTTTATTGTTACGTGAATAACACTTTTATTGGGTAGTAACGGCGTAAAGCTTACTATCGTGCACGTCTAACACATTACAAAAGTTTCTTTCTACACGCTAGGTATCAGTCTCTTAGCCCCGGCAAAAAGCCCGCAGTTCGCGGTACATGAGCCACTGCCGTTGTATTTTTGGTCAAAAAATTGTGGTTCAATCTACAATCTGCCGTTTATTGAGAGTCAGGTAAATCTGATAGCAAAACTTTAAATTTTCCAAGACTAGTCGTCACGGGTAAGCACTTCAAGTAACTCAATTTCAAATGAAAGGTTGCTATTTGCCGGTATTTTATTGCCAATCTGACGCTCACCGTAAGCCAGAGGGGCAGGTACCCAAAGTTTGCGTTTGCCTCCGACCTTCATCCCTATCATGCCCAAATACCAACCTTGAATCAGTTTGTTTTTAGACAATACGGTTTGAAAAGCGTGCCCTTTGGTATAAGAAGAGTCAAACTCGCTCCCATCGTCTAAAGTACCGCGATAATGTACTGTGATAAGCGCGCCTTTCTCGGCAGCCTTACCGGTGCCCTCGATAATGTCGTCTATTTGTATCTCTGAATCCATCACTCGGTATTTACCTGCGTTTAAAACACGATTGAACAGTAAGTTTAGCCTGAAGCGTTCATATGTGACCAGCGTTTCGGCTACGTAAAGTGATGCATGGGGAAGGGGTCGTTCTACCCTGAGTAAAACTAAAAGGTTAATTTATTGATGTCATCATCCTGTAATTTACTTATTTTTAATTATAAAGTATTAATTTTTAATACATTTCTGTGTTTAATTATCCAATAGCATGTTTATCATCTACGATAGGCAACATCACCCGAACACGGGTCAAACTTTTACCGATCTTCAAGGAATGAAATGAAAAAAATACTTTTAATACTTGCGTTAGGATTAACCGCTGACAAAGCGATGGCTGTAGCCCCAGTCTGGGATTATGTGCAGTTGAGTTATATTCAGACCGACGCAGACGATGACCTGGGTGATATTGAGCCCAAAGGCCCCATGCTTTTTGTCTCAAAAGCGCTCACCGATAATATTTTCTTAGCGGGCTCGTATATTCGCTTAAGCGACAACGTGGCAGGTATAGATGTAGACATTGATCAGATTACCGCCGGGCTTGGTTACAACTATAACCTTACCCATACTACCGATGTGTTTGCTGCATTAAGTTACGAGGAGATAGACGTAAGTGCACGCTTTGGGAACAACAAGGCCAGCACTGATAATAATGGCTACGGCCTTACTGTCGGGGTAAGAGCAATGGTGCTGCCGCAGCTAGAGGCCAAAGCGGCAATACGCTATGTTGATATTGATACAGACAGCACCACCACATTAGGCTTAGCTGCAGATTATTTATTTACGCCTCAGTTAGCGCTTGGCGTGAACTATGACATTGCTGAAAATAGCAACCTCATCGGTGTTAACGGCCGCTATAACTTTTAATAAGTCCATCATGTCAGCCCACTTTCACACCCCTTACCGGGCTGACTTATTTAAACCTGACGCACACCCTGGTGCCAGTGGCCGGTAAGCTGCAGGTTATCATCCAGGCACACAAAATTGGCGTAGCTGTTTTCGTTCAGCTGCCCAATATCGGTCAGTCGTAAAAATCGGGCGGGGGTATGGGTTGCCATCATCAGCGCCTGTTCAGGCGTTACATTTGCCAGTGAAGCTGCATTTTTTACCGCGATGTCCATGGTTAGCACCGAACCGGCTAGCGTTCCGTCACTGAGTTTTAACGTACCCTCTTGTTTTTGTACTTTTTTACCTTGGTAAAAAAAGTGGTCAGAGTCGCTGGCGGCGGGCCCCATTGCGTCAGTGACCAACATCATTTTTTGGGCGGTTTTTTGTGCAATAGCAAGACTGGCACTAATTGGATGCACATGCGCAAAGTCCATAATCAATCCACAATACACCGTGTCATGGTAAAGCGATGCGCCTACTACACCGGGTTCTCGGCTAGTAAATGCGGACATTGCATTAAATAAATGTGTAGCCCCCGTCGCTCCGGCAGCGAAGGCTTGTCGACATTGTTCGAAAGTGGCGTTGGTATGACCTACGCTCACAATGACATTATGAGCAACTAGTGTACTGATTTGCTCTGGTGTTACCATTTCTGGCGCAATAGTTAATAACACCCGGCCAAGATCGCCCCGACAGAAAATGGCCATTTCATTGTCACCCAGCGCCCGCAAATGCCTGGCACTGTGCATCCCTTTTTTGGCATCACTTAAATGTGGTCCCTCAAAGTGAATACCAACAAATCGTGAAGGAGCGTGATGATGCGCCTTGGCCTGGGCGTTGGCGGCCTGTTGCATTACTTCAATATCGTCGGTGATGACCGTGGGTAACAAGCTGCTGGTACCATGACGGGCATGTGCTGTAGCCATTTGTTGTAAACACCCAAAGGTAGGCTGGTCGTTAAACTGTACCCCGCCCCCGCCATTAACCTGGGTATCGATAAAACCAGGACAAACCAGGCCGGCTAATACCGTGGTATCGGCGGCATCGCTGTTTGGTAAAAACGCACTAATGCGCCCCTCATTCACTGAAAAACGCACATTGTGATGCATGGTGGTGCCATCGAACAACAAAGGGCAAAAAAAGTCAGTCATAAAAACTCTTCAGTTAAAAATAAAACGCGTTTAACGCGCCGCCAGCAAAAGGGCCCCGGTTACCGGTTCAGCGTGAACGGGTACCAGCACGTTTACTACGTCGGGGTTGAGCCAGGGGATCCAGCTGTCGGCCAGCCCGCCGATTAGCGCGAAGCGTAATGCAGTCCCAGACACGAGTTGTCGCGCCAGGTGCTCAATATAAGCCGCGCCTTCAAGAATAATTGAGCGACTAAAAGAGCAGTGCGCAGCGTGTGCAAAAATTAAAGGGGCGAGTTGAGCGTAATCGGCCGGCCGATATTTTAACGTAAGGGCGACAAGTTCTTCTGCGGTTGCTACTTGTAGATAAGCGCATATTCCCCGCGCCAGATCATTGCCTGGATGTACTTTGTCAAAGGTTTCAAGGGTAAGGCTTAATGCTCGCCAGCCTAACCAGGCGCCCGATGCCTTATCTCCCAACGGAAAACCATGCCCGCCCAGCATTTTTGTCTGTTGATTATGTGACAAAAATGCAGAGCTGCCCGTACCGGTGATCATTATGGCGCCATCGTGTCCGTTATGGGCGGCCAGGCAGGCAATATGCAAATCGCTGGTAACAGTGCACCGGGCAAAGGGTAACGGCCAACATTCTGCTATACGATGATATTTTGGTATGTTAACCCCGGCTAACCCCAGCACCGCCGAAGTCGATTGCCAGATTTTTTCGGTAAGGCCCGCTTGTTTGCATAACATGTCGCAGGCTAGCAGAATCTGGTCTAACGCCCCGGCCGCATCCTGGGCCGGATTAGCCGGGCCGGTGCGGCATTCTGCCAATACTTCACCCTGTACGTTTTGTAGTTTCGCATGGCATTTAGTGCCTCCGCCGTCAATGCCAAGTAAAAAGGTGTCTTTGGTCACAGTTGTGCAAACTTCCGGTCATCGTCGTTAGGTACGATCAAAACACAATCATAGCAAATATAACAATATTACCGAGCTTGCCAGATCACTTTGTTGTGGACTGGGAGCGGTTGAACATTTTATCCCGGTAGGTCAGATTACGGCTACCGGCCCTTCCATAGCTCAGCAAATTACGGTGCGATGTATAGGTTCAGTTTAATAGTACCCGCCGCTCATTGCCGCGGGTGCGCCTGTGATTAACTACAGCAGCTGTCTGATACATTTTGGTTGTTCAGACGCGTGCTTAACTTTTGCCAGGCAATTCGCAGCATAAGTGCTGCAAGCAGCACGGCGCACGCGGCGTAAATGATTTCGGTAGCGCCACTGTGAAGCTCACCACTGCCAGCGGTCACAATAAACTTTTGCCAGCCAAATGTGCTTACGGCCCAGTTCAGCAGGTAACCTAAACCAATAGCGGCCGAGGTGACACTAAACACATACAACACCAAAGAGCGGCGTCCCAGCTCTTTTAAAATCATACCCATGGTCGAGATATTGGTGGCCGGACCGGCCAATAAAAACACCAGTACCGCACCTGGAGATAACCCTGCCGCCAAAAAGCCTACGGCAATAGGTGTAGAGGCGGTGGCGCAGATGTACATAGGTATTCCGATAAACGCCATTACCATCATTGCTAATAATCCGTCGCCCCATTGGGTTAAAAAGTCGGTAGGGACCCAGGTTTGAATGGCGGCGGCGAGCGCCAGACCAATCATCAACCATACCGCAATATCTTCCAGCAATTGCCCGGTGGCAAAACGCCACATCGCGCTCACTTTGTTCGGCTGAGAGTCTTTTTTTACGGTAGCTTTACCTGAGCAACTGCTGTGTTCTACCTTTGCAGGGGCGGTTTCAGGCTTTTTACTGCTACAGCAGCTACTAGCAGGCGTTGGCTCGGTTTGTTTGCTACTGCAACAGTCCGAAGCAATCGCAGACTCTGCAGTGTGTTGATTATTAGCAGCAGTTGCAGAACTGCTGACCGCCGAGCTTACTGGTGCTTCGGCTTGCTTATCGTCAGCACGGGCAAATAACTTCACCATAATGCCAGCATACAGTGCACTGAATATCGCAGCTGCCGGACGTACTATTGCAAACAAAGGTCCTAGCAAGGCATAAGACACCGACACCGAGTCTACGCCGGTTTCGGGTGTAGAAACCAGAAACGACACGGTGGCCGGTTTTGACGCGCCACTTCGGCGCAGGCCTACAGCGGCCGGAATTACCCCGCATGAACACAAAGGTAAAGGAGCACCTATCACCGCCGCTTTGCTAATTGATGCAATACTGCTACTGCCCATATGGCGTTGTAGCACACTAATAGGCACCAGTTCATGCATTATGGCAGCAACCGCTAGTCCCAGCAGCAGCCATGGCGCCGACTCTACAAATAAAGCAATAAAATTTTGAGCTAACAGCAATATGTCATTCATAGTAAATTGTCCGACTCCAGCAACTGCAAAATAGAACAATGCTGAGCACTTGATGTACCTCCACCACAGACCCGATGCAACTTCACCAAAGAGCGACGAATACGTTCCAGCTCAGCAATTTTTTGGCTGACTTTATCAATTTTAATCTGGGTTTTTTGTTTAACTTCCTGGCAGGTGTGTTCCTCAGGATGCAGTTTTAGCTCAAGTAATTCGCCAATTTCATCCAATGTGAACCCAACCTGTTTGGCACGTACAATGAACAAAAGCCTGGTCAAATCCTCTTCAATAAATAACCGATAGCCTGTGGATGAGCGCCGCGATGCGCGCAACAGATCTTTATTTTCATAAAAGCGAATCGTGTCTACAGACACTTTCGCCCGTGTGGCTAATTCGCCAATTTTTAAAAGTGAGGGTGTTTTCATATTGCTGAGTATAAACCCTGGACCTGGCTCCAGAGTCAAGCAAAATACGCCAATTAATAAAATTGTCAAAACGCGATACGCCGGCCCCTAAGATCCGGCGTATCGTGTATTGTGGTATCCGCTGATGCCGATACGGTTGGTTTGTATCAGCGTAATGGGATTAACCCAGCAGAAAGTTAACCTGCAAAAATTGCGATGCCGAAGGGGGCCAATGTCACCGCATTGTTGTTAACTTTCATCTCCTGTGTTGCCAAACCTTCTTGCCACGCAAATAAGCACCGCGGGCTGTCGGGTAGTCCATTTAGCACATATTCTGATAAATGCTGACCAGAAAGGTTGAGATATACCCATACCGGTTTGTCATTCACTTCGTTAAAGCGCCGATAGCCAATAACTTTGTTGTCATTGTCCGTATGTACGATATCAGTAAAACCACCGGTTAAACCCGCACTATCGCCCTGGTTATTAGTACGTAAATGAATTAACTCTCTATACGCCTGAAGGTACTCGCCAAACTGCTCACGGCGTCCCCAGTCAATATCATCGCCGTCGGTAAAGTAACCTGGTTGCTTAAATTCTTGTCCCTGAAACAGCATCGGTAGGCCACAGCTGGTTAATACCAGAGCGCCGGCTAAAATACCCTTATTGCGTGCAAAGTAATCAGTATCAACCTCGCCTGGTGCAACTTCTTCTACTATTCGGGCTTGTCCGTTTGCTACCTCGTCATGCGACTCTGTATAAATAACCCGGGCATAGGGACGCTGACTGTACTGGTGTGTTATAGCCTCGACCAGTGTTTGTACCTGAACGTGCTCATCGTTGCTGCTCAACAGCAGATTACGCACCGGATGCACAAAAGCGGCATCCCATTGCGAGGTATAGCCACAGCCCCCATCATCAGCGTAATCGGTAATGAAGTGGTGCTGGTGCAAGTCTTCAGCAACCGTGATTTTGTTATCATAGTTCTGCGCAATAGCCTGGTTGATTTGCTGGATCAGACTGTAGGCATCATCAATATTATCGCTGCCGTCATCGGCCCCTGAAACGCTGCGCATAAACGGCACCATATCCATACGAAGACCATCAACGCGATACTCTGAGAGCCACATCATCGCATTGTCAGTTAAGTAGGTGCGCACCTCCTGGCGGCCATAGTCAGGACGGGTATCACCCCAGGGGGTGTCACTGCGTTCATCGTTATAAAAATAGATGCCGCCTTTGTCATTTTCTTGCCAACCATCAAATTGCCATAAATCAAGATCATCGGGGCCAAAGTGGTTGTAAACCACATCCATGATTACCGCTATACCGCGGGCATGTGCCGCATCGACAAAACGCTTCAAACCTTGGGGCCCGCCATAAGCCTGCTCAACGGCAAACGGATGAGCGGGGTTATAGCCCCAGCTTAAATCTCCGGCAAATTCGTTAACCGGCATAAGCTCTACTGTATTGATTCCCAGTTCAGCCAAATCGTCCAACCGCGATATAGCGCTATCAAATGTTCCTACCGAATCCTCGGTCTTACCGAACGTACCAATATGCAATTCATAGATAACTTGTTCATGCAGCGGGGCCGGGGTAAAGTCAGTCGTTTCCCAGGTATAGTCATCGGCAAAAATAAGGCTGTGTCCGGCACTATTGGTAAGATTTCGGGCCCGTGGGTCGTTCTTTGACAGCTTTTGCTCATCGGCAGTAGTAATTAAAAATTTATAGCCTTGCCCATTTTCAGCGTCAGCACATTCACACCACCATACGCCTCCATCTGCTGAGGACATGGGCATTGAGCTTTCATCCCACTGATTAAAGTCCCCAATCAAATGGACCGCAGTCGCATTTGGAGCCCAAACGGCAAATTGATAGCCTTTGTCTAAAGGCGTAACCCCAAGATTATTGTTGTAAGATGACATGCGCAGAATTCTCCATTAAAAGCCGGCAATCGGCTGATCTCTGAAAGCAAGCGCAATGCCAGTTAAATATGCTCAAATATCAACGCACAGACCTTGATGAGTAATTAATGGTCTATGCATATATTACTCATAAGTTACTGGATTGGGGGAATAATTACCGATTGTATCGGGTGTGGTAAAACCGGTTAAGTCTGGTTTACGACGACGTATTATCTGTTGAGCCGCCGTTTTTAAAACATTTTTGCGAAGACAAAGAAAAGTAACGTTGGCAGTCTGGACTTAGCAAAAGTGGGCGAGTGGGTGTTCATAGTGTACTTTGCTCTTGTCCCTAAGTGCGTGTAATGGCAGTGACCATGCTGATAGCTCTATGTCAGTACAACAAATCCAATTTATTTCATTTCGCTGACGGGTCGCTGGTGAGGGATGATTTACTAGCCGGAAGCGTAAAATAAAAGGCGCTTCCCTTGCCAGGCCCACTTTCGACCCAAATCTTTCCATTTTGTGCTTCCACTAAGCCTTTAACAATACTTAAACCCAGCCCCATCCCGGCTTTTTGCATGGTTCCTGTTTGTCTGAACCGGTCAAAAATATAGGGAAGCTGCTCAGCAGCAATGCCCTGGCCTGTGTCAGTAACCACGATACAAAGGTCATCTTCTTTGTGTGTCGCCCCGACGTAAATCTGGCCACCTGGTGAGGTAAATTTGATGGCGTTACCGATAAGGTTTGACAGTATTTGTAAAAACCGTGAACGGTCGCACATAACATTTAAATCGGTGGGGAAATTATAGAAAAGTGTTAATTCTGCTTTTGCAGCTATTGGAACCATTTGCTCTTCGCTTTCGAGCAAAACATCGGTCAGGCTAGTAGCGGTTATCTCAACAGTAAGTTGCCCTGCCTGAAGACTTCCCAAGTCAAAAAGGTCACGAATAAGCCGGTCCATCGTTTTTACTGACCGGGCGATAGTATTGATAAGACGCGCTTGTTGCTCATTGGTCTCGCTACCGGGCGTACTTTGCAGCAGGTCTGTACTTAACGAAATGGTATTTAACGGATTACGCAAATCGTGCGACACAACATTGAGCATGGCATCCCGGGCGTGAACGGCGTTTTCGGCCACAGATCGAGCTTCGCGTTCTTTTTCTTCGGAAATCTGTAACTCAGCCTGCTGCTCTTTTAGCTTTTGAAGTGCCAGCATAAGCTCACCATTTTGCTGACGAATGATATCTACCTGATTAGGGGGGCTTACCTTTTGCAGCTCGCCTATAATCTTTTGTATCTCTTCTTGAGTAACCAGTTTGTCTGAATTAAGGTGGCAATCCAGCAAAACCTTAATGGTATCGGCGCTGTCTGAAACAGTGAACCTATCAACTAATCGGCCGCAACCACTAAAGTAGTTTTTAGAAGAGGGAGTGTTGGCGTCATGTTGTAACTTCTTCACCTCTGCGCCTTCGCCGCACACTGCTACCCGTATACAGGCTGGATGGTCAGTGGTAATAGTAAAAGTCGCCATTCCTTCAGTTGTATGCATAAACACAGTGCGGCCGACTTCAGAAATTGCAGTGGCGAAACGCGTTTGCTTTAATCCTTCGATGCCCAGAAGCTTACAAATATGCGAGGCACGTTGGCGTAAGAATACAACATCGGCTTCTTTCATTACTCTTACTTCGGTTAGTACTACATCCATAGTATCTTCAACAAAAATCCAAAGGTTTGTACACAAGAACACCGACATCATCTTGTCGATGGGCAAAATCACGATATAAAACAGCGGCAATAAGAGAGGGCGATTTCATAGTAATCCCCGGATAGTCGGATAATTCCCAGCCAGACTTCAGACCATCGGTATGTAAAATAAGAATATTCTGGGGTGAAAATGGGTAGGTATATTCGCGTAGCGTATGCACCGACTCACCCAGCGTACCATTGTGGGATACTAAGCCTCTGACTTTATTGTTGCCTTCCCAGACGGTTCCTGAAAGGTTGCCCACACCGCAAAAAGAAAGATAGCCGGCGGCTAAATCAATTTCTGCGATAGCGGCTACGCCGCCTCGAAGCTCATTAACGCAGTGGTGGGCATGTATTAACGAGTTTTTTAATGAAGAGGTCACCGAATTAAGATTACAAATAATTTGCTCAGCGGAAAGCGCTGCAATATCACCGTGTCCTAAACCATCTACCATCGTTAAACGAAGTATATTTGTTGCCCACTGTGCAAAGTCCCAGGCATCGCCACACGCGATTTCACCTGGTTTTGCTACATTAATACCATTAACCGCTGATGCTTTAGGTAAGGAAGAAATATGGTTACAAAATTCTGCATGAATTATACAGCCTTTGTCAGGCATAGAGTAGACATCGAAAGAGTTAGAAAGCCTTGCTATGGCGCCTAATCCTACTCCCCGTGAGTCTCCGGTTGAAAAGCCATCTTGCAGACATTTGGCCACGTTATGCATGCCGGGGCCTTTATCTATAGCAAAAAACACCACATGAGTGTCGTCGCTATCGGCCCAGGCACTAATAAGAATTTCACCGGTGCCCGCATGCTGAAGAATATTTGTGCAAGCTTCAGTAATCGCTATAGACAGACGACCCGACGCAGTGCAGGTCATGGCCACAGATTCACCCATCGCAACAGCGGTTCGTCTGGCAAAACCGACTGAGGAGTCGTCTGACACCAGTATAGTTTTATAGGTATTCAATATTATTCGTCCAGCCAACTGATAGCGATAATACGCACACCCCGCGGTGTAACTGGAATTACTGTAAACTCATTTACCAATCGCTTTGCGCCACTTAAGCCCAGGCCCATACCATCTTTTGAGGTATACCCGTCGGTCAGAGCAAGGTCAAGATCTGGGATGCCCGGACCGGCATCTTCAAAATCCAGGCGTATACCTTTGGCCTTGTCCTTTACAACGATAACAGCCCGCATGTGGCCGCCTTTACCGTGAATAAGTGTGTTTCGGCCTAATTCGACTGCAGCAGTCATAAGCCTGGTCATATCCAATACACCGAAGCCCACAGACGAAGCCAGTTGCCGTACGCATTTTCGCACCAGCAGAAGGTCTTCTTCCATCTTAATAGGGACGTACTCAGAATTGAGCATCTGATGCTATTTATTTATTATTTTATTGAGCAATAGCATGCCTTTATCGATATTCAGCGCCGTACTTACACCTTCAAGCGTTACCCCCATCTCAACCAGAGTCATCGCCACCGGTGGGCGCATACCCACCAGCACCGTATGTGCATCTAATATCCGTGATGTTTGTGCAATATTTCCCACAATGCGTGCGATATAAGAGTCAACAATATCTAACGCAGAGATATCTATCAAAACTCCTTTTGCGTGGGTCTCACTTAGCCGGTGAGTAAGGTCTTCCTGAAGATTTGTTGCAAGTCGGTCATGCATATCAACTTGAATGGTAACAAGTAAGAGCGTTCCGACATGTAAGATAGGTATTCTTTCCAACTTACAGTCCTATTTATTGATTGGGTTTACTTCAAGACCTTGAAATTCGAACGCATATTTTATTGCAGCGGCCATGGTTGATTTAGTTACAACATCTCCCAATGACACACCCAGATGAACCATAGTCTGCGCAATTTGTGGTCGTATTCCTGATATAATGCAGCGTGCTCCCATGAGCTGCGCCGCGCTGACAGTGCGAATAAGATGTTGCGCCGTAAGCGTATCGACAACAGGCACGCCGGTAATATCAATAATAGTAATTTCAGACTGAGTAGAAGATAAGGTTTCCAGTAACGACTCCATCACAAGCTGCGTTCGTTTGGAGTCCAGCGTGCCAATAATAGGCAAGCCCAGTACGCCATCCCACAATTGCACTACAGGGCACGAGAGTTCAAACATCTCTTCTCGTTGGCGGGTGATAACTTCTTCTCGGGTCGCCAGATAGACCTCGGTGGTAAACAACCCTAGCGTGTCCAATACCAGCGAAATTTCCCAAAGCCGTTCTGTTACTTTTGCATCTGCCTGGCTTTGTTCTTTTATTAGGTGGAAAAGAGGACGCTTTAGTGAAAAAACAAATGTCGCTGTTTCAGAAGGCGTAAAACCCTGGTTTGTGCGGCGCTTGGCGATATCAGTTAACAGTGCAGCCATAGGAGCCCAGGCGTCGCTGGTCATATCCGGATGGTTTTTCTTTGAAAAACAATTCACAAACAGTGTAACGAAGGAAGAGCACTGCTCACGTAGCTCATCTTCCTGGACGAGATAAGATCGAAATCCATCGGAATGAAGCTGCGATTCTACCCATTTTTCGAGTAGTTGTTCCTGGTATTCGTCGAAAATAAGATGAAGTACTTGGTCTAATGGTTCAGGCATAACTTAATTCCGACATACTATTTAAAGTTTAAAATTATAAAGACAACGACTTAACAATACAAATTCAATAAATTACCCAAAAGTCTAATTGTAATCTGGCATTATTCGTTTCTGTTCGTCTGGCTATAACAAATTTTCTGGCATTTAATCTGCTAAATTGTACTGGCAGTATCCAGGGGCAAAATATATAAACCAGTAGACAAGATATCTTAAAAACCTGCTATTTAATACAGGTTAAATTTTATATTTGAAAGTGTATGAATTTTCTTACTTTTTGCAAATACATGGCCTATTGATGCACGGCTAAATATTCATGTTACTGGTAGTGCCTTAGGCGCTTTGCGACTGCAAGATTGCTGAAGCGTTGCAACATAGCCGGTAACATAGCCAGCCAAAATTTACCGTCTTCTTGCTGACCTGCAAAAATACACGCTATTATTGGCTAAACGCCAGGGTAGATGGGTATATTGTCGGTTGCCGGTCACTTTGTCTGAACGGGTTCGGGTTCATAGTAATAACGAGGTTCACATATCACTTCGAGTATTTACAGGATGTAAAAAATAACTTATTTATCCAATCTGGTGAGCGCTGTAATAATCAGGAAAACGCATGAAAATATTATTTGTTTGTACTCACAACCGGTGTCGCAGTATTTTAAGCGAAGCCATTTTTAATCAGCTAGGTAACAACAATATTGACGCTAAAAGTGCCGGCAGTCATCCTGCTGGTGAAGTGCACCCTGCTACATTGCAGCATTTACAGCAAGCTGGATACCCAACCGAAGGGTTAAAAAGTGAGTCGTGGAATGACTTTGAAGATTTTGCGCCTGATGTGGTAATTACCGTGTGTGATTCGGCCGCAGGTGAGGCGTGTCCGGTATATTTTGGCAAAACGTTAAAAGTACATTGGGGCCTGGCCGATCCATCAAAGATACAAGACAGTGAAGAAGCCCAGGCAAGAGCTTTTGAGGCCATAATAAGAGAGATTGAAGAACGGGCTAAAGCGTTAAACCGGTTTGCTACGATTAACCTGGAGGGTGATGCTCTGCGCGTAGTCCTAAATCGACTTGGCGCAAACTAACCAGCAGAATTTTTTATTGGACTTGTAGAGTGTTGCTTATGGGGGCGGGTAGTACTGTGTATTATTTGTGTCGTAGCCGGTAGTCTGGTTTTCGACGTTTTTGAAGTTATAGCCTTAGCAGAGATTACGCAGCTTAATCTGATGGTGGGTGCACTATTTGGTTTAGGCTAGCTCGTGGGAAGGATGGCTTTGAGAAGTGTGCCGGTAATACTGCCGCTGGTGTGTTCTGCTTAAACGCGTAAACCACCGCACAGCTTAGTGCGGTGGTTCCGACCTGATATTTCACCAGGACTATTTTTTCGCAGCGCCTTGCTTAGCTACGGCGTCTTGCATTTTTTTAATTGAATCTGCATCGCCTAAATAGTTTTTAGATATGGGCTTAAGGTTTTCATCCAGTTCGTAAACCAAAGGCACACCTGTGGGTATGTTCAGCTCAAGAACTTCTTCTTCGCTCATGCCGTCCAGGTATTTCACAAGAGCGCGTAAACTGTTCCCATGCGCAGCAATAATCACACGTTGCCCCTGTTGAATGCTGGGACGAATAACGTCATGCCAGTAAGGTAAAACACGCTCAATAGTGAGTTTTAAGCTTTCGCCTTTAGGTAAAATAGACGCGTCAATATTACTATAGCGCGTATCCTGGCCAGGAAAATGTTCGCTGCTTTCTTCAACCGCCGGAGGGGGTACATCAAAGCTACGACGCCAAATTTTTACCTGCTCGGCACCGTGCTTTTCTGCGGTTTCAGCTTTATCTAGTCCGGTAAGTGCTCCATAGTGACGCTCGTTTAACCGCCAATGACGCTGAACCGGTAAATAATGCTGCCCCATTTCTTCTAAGGTTAGATTTAACGTTTTAATAGCCCGCAATAATACCGAGGTATAGGCCAAATCAAATTCAAAGCCAGCCTCTTTTAATAGCTTCCCCGCGTTTTTAGCCTGAGCTACACCTGTATCGGTGAGGTCAACATCGTGCCAGCCTGTAAAGCGGTTTTCAAGGTTCCATTGGCTTTCACCATGGCGAATCAGTACCAGTTTATACATACAAAAGTTACCCTAAAGACAAGTTATACGAAAATACGAATGCCGTATTGGTCGCGGTGACCGATTTTGATCTATGAATTACATTATCATCCTTTATCGGCCTCATAAAATCCAGCGTATCGAAGATACAAATATAGCGGCATAATATTTTGCAGCTGGCATGCATTGTGCTTTATCTATCTTACAAGTAGGAAATTTATTTCCACTATCACAATTATTTCGATGTTTAGCCTGTAATGAGGTAGCGGTATGTGTTTTAAAACCAATGTTACTAAGACCAGAAAACGGCCCTCTCGGCCCCTGTTAAATGCTGCTACAGAGGATTTAGATTCTTCTGCTAAGCATTACCGCAATAAAGTCAGGGGAACTCGTACACCAGACTTACTGGGCAAACCAAAGCGTGTTGTTCATTAATAACACGCAATTATGGTATGCGTTGCAACAGTATAAAAGCACTACGTTTTACTTGTCGGTGCTTTAAAATTTCAATGTGAAATGGCCCAGCTTGCATAGCTTGGTGGGTCCTCTCGTACCTTATGTTGTATCACACTGTGCATAATCCCCACATTTCACATTAATCAAAATAGGTGGCAACCTCCGCTACCATCCGCATTCAAATTAATAGCAAGCAGAAACCCTGCCTATAGTAGGGGATAGATAAATTCGTCTATCGAGAGCTTTGCTACCTACCGTTATTGATAATCCTTGTGCTACACGCCAGGTCATCCCACTCAATGAGCGCTCTGAATCGTCAAAAATAGTAAACAGATATAGCGGCTGCAGGTTGTTCGGTCGGTTCACAAACTATTCTGCGATAGAATACGTAATCTTAACGATGTAAATGACAAAGGAGTTACTTACGCTATGTCAACGAAGTACCACTACTACGAGCCTGAAAGTGGTCACGGGCTGGCCCACGATCCGTTCAACGCTATTATCGCGCCGCGTCCTATTGGCTGGATATCCAGTAAAAGTAAGGAAGGGATTGTGAATCTTGCACCCTATAGCTTCTTTAATGCCTTTAATTACACGCCTCCCATTATTGGCTTTGCCAGTGTTGGCTACAAAGATACCGTGCAAAATATAGAAGAAACGGGTCAGTTTTGCTGGAATCTGGTCAGTGAACCGTTAATGGAAAAAATGAACACGACGAGCGCCATGGTCGATGCGGGTACCGATGAGTTTGGACTAAGCGGTTTAAGAAAAGGCGTCTCCAGAAAAGTGGATGTGCCTTTTGTTGCAGACAGCCCGGCGATAATGGAGTGTCGTAAAACTCAGATTATACGCTTGCAGAATAAGGAAGGTGAGCCTTGTAATAGTTGGATGGTATTTGGGGAAGTGGTGGCGGTACATTTACACCCCGATACCCTTAAAGAGGGCAGTTACCAAACGCTTGCTGGCCAGCCGGTATCGCGAGGAGGCGGCCCGGGCGACTATTTTACTATTAGTGAGACAGATAAAAAATTTATGTCACGGCCAGAATAAGGCAACCGATAAAATAGTAGGTAACCTGCACCAAAATAAACGGCGGCGCAGGTTAATTATTTGGCTTGATTTAAAGTGGTGGAGGTTGCCCGGGACGATATTTTCGCGGTTTGTGAATAGTACGCACTATATTTATGGCGCGTGTTGCCATTCGTACTTCGACTAAAAAGAGAATTAGTGCAAAAACCAAAAAGAACATGGCCGCCAAAAATAACAGCACGATAGGTAATTTTAGATCAATAATTAACAAAGAGCCGGCAAATAGCAGAGCAATAACCAGACAAATCATTAATCCTGAAGCTACACAAAAACCTATCGCCCAGTTAGTTGCACGCACTCGCTCCCACAGCAAAATAATTTCCTGTTTCGACCGTTCGACCAGCTCAGGATCGGCTAATGTCTGAATGCGGCGTTCAGCAACCCGGACACGATCGGAAATGCGCCCTAAACGTTCTGACATAACACCTAGAAAACCCGCTACGCCAGTCAGCAGAAAAACCGGAGCTATGGCAAATTCGATAAGTTGAGCAAGGCTGGGTATTAATGTATCCAAAGTTACACTCACGTTATTTACGGTTTTTGATAAACGATACTATGCAAATGCTTCGCCGGTTTTGATAAAAAAGTATGATCGATGTAATTTAAGATAACAACTTTGTGTTTTTCAGATAATTATTAATAATAGCAGGCGTTTGTACCTTGTTATTATTGATGGTGCAAAGCGTCTTACTCTGGGTTGATTCGGTTTTGTTACAGTATGACAGTTTTTCGAAGTTATGCTGTTGTCTTATGCCGTCATAAAATTTTGTCTGACTATGGTGCTCGGCTTTTTAGTTAAAAATAAAATAAACCTGATCGCGAAAAATACTATTGTATTTAGACGTCTGGACGTTCATTATCGAGTGTAGTCTCACCAGCCATCGGCATTGCTAAATAGCGGCATAGCAAAACCTGAGTGCATATGGCTGGAAAGATTACTGTAAAGGCGCAAGTATGAAAAAGATTGTGGTAGTAGGAGGCGGAGCCGGTGGGCTAGAGCTCGTAACCAAGCTTAGTCGGTCCCTGGGTAAAACAAAACAAGCCGAGATTATTCTTATCGACAGAAACCGTACACACGTTTGGAAACCTCTTTTGCATGAGGTGGCCGCCGGGGTTATCGATAAACACTCTGACGGTGTCGATTATCGAATGCACGCCGTTCGGCACCACTATCAATTTCAGCTAGGTAACCTTAGCCATATCGATTCCCAGGTAAAACAGCTAACTCTTGACCCGCTGTATGATGAAAACGAGCATTTAATTTTACCTGAGCGCCAGGTACGGTACGACTATCTGATACTGGCAATGGGTAGTGTATGCAATGACTTTGGTACACCGGGGGTTAAAGACTATTGTTATGCCCTGGACTCATTGCCTCAGGCTGAGAAATTCCACCGGGCGCTGCTGAATCAACTACTTAAAGTTAATCAGGAAGCAGGAGACAAACGCCAGCTACAAATAGGTATTGTCGGGGCAGGTGCTACCGGAACCGAACTTGCCGCCCAGCTTCATCATGTCGCAAATTTGGCACGTGCGTACGGTATGCCACAGATGTCTTCTGATCGATTAAAGGTCACGATTCTTGAAGCAGGAGACCGAATTTTGCCGGCTCTACCAGAAAAAATAGCGCTTTCGGCGCATAAAGCGCTTACAAAACTGGGTATCAAGGTACGCGAATCTACAATGGTATCTGAGGCCACCGAAAAAGGCTTTTTAACCAGCGAAGACGAATTTATTGAAGCTGACCTGATGGTTTGGTCGGCAGGCGTAAAAGCCCCGGATTTTATAGTGGCAATGGACGTTTTTGAAACTAATCGAGCTAATCAAATTCTGGTAACCCCAGAGCTACGCAGTACCGTTGATGAGACTATTTTTGTCATTGGCGACTGTTGTGGGTTTCAACAAAAAGACGGTAGCTGGGTACCGCCACGGGCTCAGTCTGCGCATCAAATGGCCAGTACTGCTGCGACTAACCTTGAAGCGGTATTTAAAAACAAATCACTTAGCCAGTATGAGTATAAAGACTACGGGTCTTTAGTGCATTTAAGCAAATACAGTACGGTAGGCAGCTTAATGGGCTCGCTGTCTAATAGCAGTATGTTTATAGAAGGTCGGCTTGCCAAAATTGTGTACGTATCATTATACAACAATCATCAGTTTACTGTGCATGGCTGGTTCAAGGGCATATTGACATTATTTAGTCGAAAACTCAGTAACATTGTAGGACCAAAGTTTAAGCTGCATTGATACACGTAGTAAGCAGGTAGCAAGATGCAGGTAACAAAACGGGCAGGGGTTTAGTGAGCTGACTATAAATTTTTCGAAAAACGGTTTTAACAAAAAGTTTACACGCATTTCCTTTTAGAGCACTTTTTGCACAGTTCTTGCAGCTGCTTCTATTAACGAGTAAGCCTGTATCGAAAACCTGATAGGAAAATCATATGACATTAGCTAATAACCCTCCTGCTGTTGTAATGAAAGCTTTTACCTGGGCCTGCGAAGAACTTGGCTTAACCAGTAGCGAAGCCGCGCAAATATTGGGCGTCAGTGATATTGCCTTACGTGAAACCGCGCTGGTAGGTTTTGAGGTAGCGTCATCTGAAAGCGAAGTGCAGATAGAGTTCATTAAAATGTATCATTTACTCTACGCTAAGTCAGATGGCAGTAGTGATACGATGTCAGGCTGGTTTAATAGTTATAATCCGCATTTAGATGTGGTTCCTAAAAAAGCCTGCAGTAACTTACCCGGTATACGTTATGTCAGCGATTATATACAAAGCCAGCAAAATGAACCTTTAGCGGTCACACCTGTATTAGCGGCAAGTCGTCAGCAAGTGCCGCATGAAGCAAAGCTAGAGACCCGCTAAAAGGTAACTAATAGTCATTGTATGTGCTCTGTTATTGCCACTCGATAGACGAGACGCTGAACGTTAGGGAAGACAGGTATTGCTATGTAGCAATAAACTGTATGTGGCTACTGCTTGAGCCACAACAGTCTGTTTGTAAAAATATAAGTCAGCTACTTCACCCAAACATTAGCTCGCGGCCTGAAAAACCTGGCGGGTTGTTTGACTGTCATAAGCGGTGATTGACAAAGCTTCTTCTGGTACCCCCACACTTTGTTCTAACCATTGAGAAAGCGGTGCAATATCCTGTTGGCGCGCGCCAATCCAGGCAGCCGGAGAGCCTGCCGGCCGGGGGATATTTTGTAGCAGCTGAGGTAATGTAGCAAACCGCCCATTGTTCCATACAATTTCCATATTCACGGGTTTGCTCAACAGGATATTTTCCAACATACCGCTGTTATTAATAGCCACAATGCCGCGGGTAGCAGGATGTAACGCTTCCAAATGATGTGCAATTGCAGGAATAGCAGGCACTTCACCCCCCAGCAATACCCAGTCGGTACTGGCCTTTAATGCAGGTGAAAACCACGGGCCTTTAACCTGAATATCTTCACCAATACGTGCCTGGTTAGCCCACTGACGAGCCGGTCCGTCCGGAAGATGCCCGCCCAGCATTACGTCAATCGTTACTAACAGCATATCGGTATCGCAAAAACGCACGGTAAAGGGTCGCTCTAACAGTGCTTCCTCTTGTAACGCCTTGCGTTGTAAGGGGCGCCCATCACTTTCAAACAACAAACGAATACAGCTTCCTGGTCGTAATTGAGGCAGATGGCGAACCGCTGAACCGCCCAGCGTAAGGCGGCGAACATGCTCGCTGATGTGAGTTATCTTTTGTACGGTCAGACTAAAACTCTGCGCCATTGCAGGTTTAGGTTTTGCGCTGAAAAGTTTTTTCAATTGTTGCCAGTATGCCACCGGAAAACGCTCAATATAGGAAGTAAATGTCTGAATTTTGATATGCCAGATTTGAACCAATTTGTTCGAAACTTCATCAATTTTGATAAAAAAGGCTAAATAAATGGGTAGGGCTGCTATGGCAGGTCTCGTAGCCTGGAATTACCGCCCCTTAATTTGTAAGTAAGATGCGTACTTCCCTTCTTGAACACCCCTTTTATCATAAGTATGAGCAAGCTTAAGTAATGCGGATGAAAATATTGCACGGCATGCTTTCAGCCTATGTTCCGCGTTTTAACTTGTGACTGTGTCGCAGGCAGGCAACATAGCGCAATAAAACCAATAAATTCAGAGTTTATCAGGCGTTTTTTTTAGTTTGGCTACAGTGATAGGTAAGTGAAGATGAGGCAGAGGAAGTACCTGATACGAAGCACCTGAAAAAGACAAACTTTGAAATCGAACCGAACGTTTATTTTCAGGCATAAAAAAACCGGAGCAACCGCTCCGGTCAAAACATTGGAATACACATGGATACTGAAAAGCAAATGACTACATCAGTGAAATAACCATAACAATACCTTTCGTTTTAATCACCTAGACTACTTATAAACCGGTATGTATTTAAATACGTTAAATTTTTTTAAAAGTGGTAGCTTGCAGAGATAGATTACATAGACTCAACTAATGTCTAAGAACGGTACCTGTTAATGCCAGGTATCTTAATGGGTATACGACACTAATTGTTACGTTTTAATAATCATTCTATGCGCATGAGGTAGGTACAATACAGACTCAGTTTGCAATGGCTATTTTATGCAAGGTGGTGAATTTTGACGCACAGTGTCAATATTTGTAGCTTGATATTTTCCCAGAGTAAACCATGCTAAGAATGAAGGGGCGTATTTTAGTGTACGTTCACCGTGCTTTTTCGCACATAGCCCTATATTAATCACGGTTAAATATACCAGGGTTTACCGGCGTCTAAATTAAGAAGTTGATACCAGAGATATCAGAATGCAGCAGGATATAAGCAAATTATTAGAGGGAATGGGCGTGGAACGTTCAAGTAGTACCGCTGATTTGTCGATGCTATTGGAAGCTATACGCCAGTTCTTAAATATGGAGGTCGCTTTTACATCGCGGTTTACCCAAAATGAACGCAAAGTTGAGTTAGTCAGTGCCAATGATGACTCCAGCTTCTCACACCCGCTGGTATCAGGTGTATCAGATGAGCTTAATAATTCGTACTGCTTCAAAATTGCCAATGGTGAACTGGCTAATTTGATTAAAGATACGGCGGCCAATCCCATAACTCGAAGTATGCCAGTGACCGAAAAATTGGAAATTGGAGCGTACATTGGCGTACCTATCACACTGAAAAATGGTGATGTATACGGCACCTTGTGCTGTTACGACAAAGCCGCCAATTCACAGTTGTCTCAGCGAGACGTGGATCTGCTACATATCATCGCCTCTTATGCCGGTCAGGTGTTGGGTCGAAATCTTGCAACAAAACAGCACAAAGACCAGCTTCGTACAGCTGTACGCAATGTGATTGACGAAAACCTTATAGAAGTAGTGTTTCAGCCTATTTATGGCAAACACAGTCGTTCGTATGAATATTATGAAGTACTGGCACGCTTTAATACCCAACCCTATCGTCCGCCCAACGAATGGTTGCACGATGCCGATCTGGTCGGGCTGGGTCTTGAAGTAGAAAGCGCCATTATAAAGCAGGTGGTAAAACGGTTGCATATGGCGGGCGCTCGGGAACTGAAATTAAAAACATCTATTAATGTCAGTCCACGCATGATGGAAAGCGGCTTGCTTCCAGAGCTTTTATCGAAGATAAGCAGTGAACAGGTTCGCATCGAGCTTACTGAGCATGTGAGCGTGACCAACTATGAAGAGTTTCGCACTTATCTACGCCCGTTGATTGAGCGAGGCTTCAAGATTTGTATTGACGATGTAGGCGCCGGCTTTGCCAGTTTGAAACATATTTTAGAAATAGAACCAGACGTTATTAAGCTTGATTTAAGTCTTGCCACTAACATCCATCTTGACTCTAAACGACAATCGTTAGTTACAGGTTTGCTTGCTTTTGCGCGTAGTTTCAATTGCGAGGTAGTAGCAGAAGGCGTTGAAACCGCAGAAGAATACCAAACGTTAGCAAAGCTTGGTGTGACCTTTTTTCAGGGATGGTATTTTTCGCGGCCCGTAAAATTTGAGCAACTGGACAATAACCTGAAGATACCGACGGCAGTATGAAAGCACAGGGCTGCTTTGACGGCTATGTAGTAAAGCCGCTTGTTTCGGGCTTTTCGAACTGCTAATTTAGTTAATACGCAACGGCGCTTTACTCAATGTAAGGAACCCAACCATTATACTGGACGGTTAGGTAATCGTAGCCATACCACCAGTGAAGCTATCCCCATCAATAGCGCGGCTGCCAAAAAAGGCCAGCGTTCATCTAGGTTAAACAGGGCCGCCGATATGGGTGGGCCGGTTATATACCCCATCGCTGGAGACGCAGTTATAAGCCCTGTTACCTTTGCTTGTTTCGCCGCCTCGCAACGAGCGGTGGCTACAGCTGCAATAGAAGGGTAAGCGGCGCCAAACCCCGCTCCCATCAGTGCCAGACCTATATACAAATGCAATAGTTCCTGCTGAAAGTACAGCACTGCATATCCTACAGCAGTAAGGGGTAGAGCAATGTAAATCAATGCCGTCGGGCGTAACCAGTGTCGCTGAACCACGGTAAATTGAATGATTAAAGAAAATACCGCCATAACCATCATGGCTAGGCCGGCCTGTCGGGCAGCGCCCACCGCGCTAAAATCCAGTGTATCCATCAGGAAAAAAGCCAGACTTTGCTGCATTATCGCCATACAGCCAAATAAACACACGCAGCAGCTTATCAACAGCAGGGTGCTGGACTTAATTTTTATATCACTTTTTATCGTATCAGAGCCTGACTGACCCGCTTGTGCCGCGTTAAGATCGGGCAGTTTTTTTGCTACCAGAACAATCGCCAGAAGGGTAAACACAATAACAAAATAAAAGGGCGCTAAAATTCCGGCACCAACCAGCAACCCTGCCAGCGGCGGTCCTAGTATCTGGCCAAGATTATTTGCCGAGGTCACTTTGCTGATAGACGAAGCCCGTTCTTTAGATGAGCTTACGGCTACCACATACCCGACTACTGACGGGGGCGTGGCAGACATAACTGAAGACTGCAAACAGCGACTTATCAGTAGTCCGGTAAATAGAATAGTACCTGACAACCAGCCATTAAGCCCAGCCCACCAGATAGTTGCAAAAACAAAGGTACCCAGGGTGTAACCACTTAATCCCAGTAACAACAGTTTTCGGTAACCGTAGCGCAGGGTATATCTGCTCCATACATTTGCACCAATAGCAAAAACCAGCGCAGATGATGACATCATAACGGCGACCTGCATTTCTGAAAGATTTGCCAGTCGACCTAATGAGGGCACGGTTGTCAGAAATACACTCTGGCCAACAGCAGTCGCCAGTAATGCGCAAAATAATATCAGGTATGTCATTTGAACCAGTCATTGATAAAAAGAAGTCTAAAGTGTGCAGGCAGGTAAGCGGTAAAACTAAGCGGCACTGAACTTAGTATATCACCGACAAATCAACATCGGCCTTAAGAAAAAAACTCCCGCCAAACAGCGGGAGAAAATCAGAGGTATTGATTGGGTCATAGGGGACCCGGGGGGAGAATAACTGTCATACGACATCGAATATTCATCAACGTTAGGCAAATACTCTAACTCATGTCAGATAGAAGATGTTTAGCTGGAAAAAACCTGACTTAACAAAGCACTATCTCTAAACAGTTACTATTTACTAAGCGAGGTTCATGCCAATAGTAAGTTTTATCTGTAAGCCTTTGTTTTATTGTACGTATTTATGGTTTGTGGCGTTTGGGATTTTTTGATGCAGCATGAATAAGAAAAATTTTCACACCAAACGTCGTATATTTCATACACAAGAATAGATTTTGACCTATATAAATACAAAAACATTTATATACTACTAAAACAAATCGGATTGTTCGCGCAGTCACTTCTTGCAGGTAAAAATAATAATGTTTAACCGCCAAATCAAACAGGAAAATCACCGGCTCAAGGAAGAGTTACAACATTTGCATCACATTCATCGTCATCTTGATGATGAAATGATGATGAGTATTTTGTCAAAGTCAGGGCATATAGAGTCAGTCAATCGACAGTTTTGTGACGAAACGGGTTATAGCGAAGAGCAATTAGTGGGTAAAGCCTTGCTCGACTTTGTACCTGATGCGGCAAATCAAACTCCTCACTATAAAAAGTTGCGCGAAACTCTGCGTCATGAACAACATTACGTAGGTATTATTCAGTTTGTTAAAGAAAACGGTGAAGAAGGCTGGTTACGCGCAGTTGTTCAGCCGGTTATTAACTTAAAGGGTAAGCTTCAGCACTTTTCCTTACACTGCAACGATTTGACCCGAACTATCACAAAAGCACGCGAGCAAGAAAATTTGGTTGAAGCCTTGCAGCGCTCCACGGCTGTTATCGAATTCAACTTAGACGGTACCATTATTGTTGCCAATACCCCGTTTTTACAGGGCATGGGTTATCGACTTGAGCAAATAGTCGGTCAGCATCACCGTATGTTCTGTCATTCTGAAGAGGCAAACTCTCCTGAGTACGAACAATTCTGGCAGCAACTACGTAATGGCAATTTTAAAGCCGGCCGCTTTAAACGTATAGATGCGGACGGGGCAACAGTTTGGTTGGAAGCCTCTTATAACCCGGTTTATGATTCGTTTGGCAGGCTTTACAAAGTGGTTAAGTTTGCCACGGTTATTACCGAACAGGTCGAACGTGAAATGGCCATATCTCAGGCAGCCTCAATTGCTTTAAATACCTCATCAGGCACCGATAATGCCGCCATTGAAGGCAGTCAGGTTATTAATAATCTGGTTACCGTAATGAAAGACTTGTCAGCTAAAATGAGTGAAGCCAGTACCGGCATTGCCGAGCTTGATGAACAATCACAACAAATCGCGACTATTATTAGTAGCATCAGCAGTATTGCTGAACAAACCAACTTACTGGCATTAAATGCCGCAATAGAAGCGGCCAGGGCCGGTGATCAGGGACGCGGTTTTGCGGTGGTTGCCGATGAGGTAAGGCAGCTTGCATCTCGCACCACAGCGGCGACTGAAGAAATTGTATCGGTGGTTCAGCGTAACCAAAGCCTGACCGCTGAAGCGGTTGCACGCGTTAATGAAGGCAAACAAAAAGCCGATGAAGGTTTTACGCTTGCTGATGATGCCGGACGAGTTATTGTTGACATTCAAAACGGCGCCAAAGAAGCGGTGGGCGCTATTGGTCAGTTTACCCAGCAGTTAAATCAATAAGCCGGTCCCCCGTCATCACTAGCCGTTCATTTTTTAAACAGCCTGTAATCACAGGCTGTTACATTTAATTTTTTCTATATAGGCTGTTTCCCGATATGCTAAAAGCATTCGTTAAGTTATGGAGTGTCTTGGTATGGTCAGAGCAATAGTGGTAACTATGGCAGTACTATCGGCAATAGTTAGCTATGCCGCAGGCTTTCATACAGGTGTTTTTGCATTAATTCTGTTGGCTATGGCTCTAGAATTGGTGGTGTGGCTTAGCTTGCGCTATCCTCGAAAAACCAGCCATAAATAAGATGATCACATTTAATTGAGTGGTCCCAAACTTCACTTACAACAGGTTGGCAAAACACCGCCTTTTGTTCCTTATTCCTTTTCTTTTAATTTCTGCAGCTACTTTTAATTCGAGCATCTGATCATGGGCTAGTGCGTTTTTTGGGTAATATTTCCCGGTTACGGTAAAAGACCTTATTAAGCAACAAACCGGTTAAGTTTTTGTTCGTGTGTCCGATAATACTCAATAACTTAGTCAATCATCGATTGACCATTGTATCGACTTTTGAATTGTTGCTTTGGACCATCGCCCTGGCTTTTTTATTAAAAGAAGTTAGTGCGGCAGGGCAGTTTTCATGTTTACTCAGAGGCAGTTATGCTCGTTTTAAAATCCAAATTTACCAATTCACAACAAGAACTGTCGCGTCGGGATGCCGAAAAAATTGCGATGCAGGAAAAAATTGATGCACTGGAGTTGGCGCTGGATAAGCAACGACGCCGAGCCGATGAGCTGGATGCCCAAGCTACGGCAAGTGATGAAGACAGCATGTACAGCGCTTTACTTGATTCTATGCATCAGGTAAATGGCATTCGCGAAGGGGTGTCGCAGTCTTATGAACAAATTAACGAAGAAAGCAGTGCTCTTTCAGATATCAACGACCTGTTTACTACCAGCGCTAATTCGTTGCAGGGTATCAGCCAACATATGGCCGCATTAAACGATAGAATGGGCCAAATGAGCGAGCGAATTTCGGGGTTATCAGACACCGCTGACAGCATCAATAAGTTTGTGAGTACCATCACCAGTATTTCAGATCAGACAAACCTACTGGCGTTAAATGCAGCCATTGAAGCCGCGCGGGCAGGAGACGCCGGCCGGGGGTTCAGTGTAGTAGCTGACGAGGTCAGGGCTTTGGCTAATGAAACAAATAAATCTGCCAGTGAAGTTGCAGAGCTTGTTAAGGGCATCATTCAATCTACTAAGGCGGCAGTAGGCGCGGTCTCGCAGCTACAAGAAAATAATACCCAATTAGCGGGGGGAGTAGACGATCTTAATGTGTGTTACGACAAAATGGTCAACCATTGCGAAAGTATGCGCCAAACCATCAATAGTGCTTCTCATCAAACTTTTATTCAAACGGTTAAGCTAGACCAGGTCGTCTGGAAAAGCGATGTGTATGCAATATTAGGGGGCAAAAGCAGTAAGACCGCTGCAGAGCTTACTGACCATACACAGTGCCGGTTAGGGCAGTGGTATGCAACACAACAAGGCAATAGATTAGGCAAAAGTGACGCATTCTCGCGGCTTGAACGCCCCCACAGCGCAGTGCACAAGGCTGGAAAAAGCGCTATCGATGCCGCGTCAGCAAAAGACAACATTAAAGCACGACGTATGGTTCAGGAAATGGAGCGCGCCAGTGAAGAGGTTATGCAGTTGTTAGACAGACTCGAGGCTCAGCCTTCAAACTAGCCCATGTTATGGCTGTTTTGACAATATGCTTAATACCTTATAAGACCCCGGTAGCTAACCTTTAACTACGCGGGGTTTTTGTAATCAGGTTATCGGTGTTTTTAGTTAACAGTTGCATTTTTTACTTTATTCAAATGTTTTCGTAACTGCATTTCAGGTAAGTACCACTGCGCGATGGTTATGCAGGTATACGTTTTTTAATAACGAGCGGCTATACATCGCTCATGTACCCTTTAAGTACCATCGCTTTTGTAGCTACCCTGCTGTGCCCGCTTTAATACCGATGCCAATCCGTCGTATACATAAATCGCGAATAACAACGTTTTTATTTAAGTGCGTTGGGTAAGTCCCGAATGCAATGCCTGGCGGTAGGCGACCAAAGCCGGAATAAAACTACACAGCCAGGTAGCAGCCATAACTAGCGCCACAATGCTCCAGGTTTGCGTATTAAGCAGGCTACCGCTAATAAATAAGCCAAACTGCGTACTAAGAGTCTCACTAAACATAATGAACAGTAGTGCATCAGAGCCTATTGCGATGACACAGGCCAGAGCACTGATGAAAAGAGCTTCAGCCTGTATTAGCCATAAAATAGTTACCGGACCTGCTCCCATTGTTCTTAATACTGCAATTTCATGGCGTCGCTCTCGCATGCTGGCTAACATCATGGTAATTAAGCCTATTAAAGAGGCGACCAAAATCAGAGCCGATACCGCCAGCAATAACCGCTCAAGATTACTCATCAAACTCCATAATTGCGATAACGCCACGCCCGGCAGTATTGCTAATAAAGCAGCGTTATCCTTTTGATTCAGCTGATATTGTAATTGTAAAGCAGCGGCACGACTGGTGAGCCCGACAAAGACAGCAGTCACCTTATCAGGCGTATAACTATGCTGGTTTGAATCCGGGCCAGAAGTTTTCTTATTATCGTGATGAGCGTCGTCACGATGCACCGCGCGGTGAGACGTATTGTCATCATCCGGGTTATCGTGAGTCGGGGTGCTAGCAGGCGCGCTAGCTTGATTTAAGCTATCAGCATTAGATGAAATACGACGTAATGTACGTCTTGGAGGGGCCGAGCTGTGCATAGCCTCAATACCGTGCAAGGTTACATGCACAGCTTTGTCGACAGGAGTACCGGTAGGAGCCAACACCCCCGAGATAGAAAATGGGTGTTGGCTATGCTGACGAAAGCTAACATTGCCCAGCCCATGAGAAAGCACAATTTTGTCGCCCGGCGTGTAGTTTAACGATGCCGCTACTGCTGAGCCCACAACTGCAGAGTACGGGTGCGTAAATGCGTTACCGGCACTAAATTGCAAAGGTTCGCCATCGCCATACTTATAGTGCTGAAAATAGCGATTATCTGTTCCTAATACCCGGTACCCTTTATGAGCGTCGCCTAAAGAAAGGGGGATCACCCACTTTACTAACTTATTCTGCTCAAGTTTTTCAACTTCTTCCCAGGCTATCCCATTGGTTGCGTTACCCATTCTGAACACCGAGTACAGTAATAGGTTTAACTGACCGGTAGGCGCCCCCACTATCAAATCTACCCCTGAAACGGTGCGTGTAAAACTCTGTTTAACCTGGCCTCGAACAAATTCAACGGCAATCAGCAAACTTACACTTATTACTATAGATACGAGAGTAAGTACTACCGACACCCGACGCTCTCGAAGGCTGGCTAAAGCTATCCGACTTAACATGAGATACTTCGCGCTGAATTTAAGTTTTCCATTTTAAAATGATGGGAAAAATGGTGGGATAAACTGGTATCGTGACTTACAAATAGAAGCGTCGCATCTTTAGCGGTACTTAGTAATAATTGCATAAATTTGTCTCGGGCATTGGCATCAAGCGCCGAGGTAGGTTCATCAACAATCACAATTTGAGGATGGTTTATTAAAGCTCTTGCTATCGCTATACGTTGTTGTTGCCCAACACTCAATGTGCTGGCTTTTTGATGAAGCAGTGAATCTGGAAGTTGCAGCTTGTCCAACATTGCAGCCGCATTATTGATGGTATAGTGCTGCTTACGGCCTGCAAAGTATGCCGCTGCTTCAATGTTTTGAGCTACGCTTAAGTAATGGATTAAATTGAATTGTTGAAACACCACGCCAATGTGCTGGGCCCGAAACTTATCTTTTTTTCGGGCCGAAAGCTCAGAAAAAGGTGTGTTTAGTAGCGAAAGGCTACCCGATGTCGGGGTTAATGTACCTGTGATCAAATTTAATAATGTACTTTTTCCAGACCCCGATGCCCCCTCAACAAATACGTGGGCACCCTTAGCAACGTGCCAGTGATCAATAGCAAGTACAGGCTGACTGGTACCAGGGTAACTAAATACTATGTTATCTAACTGAATCGCCACCGAAGACATAGAATCGCTAACAGGTTGTTGCATAGGTACCAGAGAAACCACCTTGTTGTTAAAGACATTTTTCTCTGATGGTTATAACAAATTTCGACCATTAAACACACGGTAATTTGTTATTGCTTTAACGTGGATTACTGGCCGGCCTGAAGTTTGACCACTTCCGCAGACGAATCTTCCAGTACATTATCCAAAGCCGAGCCCTTTAATAGCTTGGCTACCGAATCTTTGTTTTTGGCAAGTAGAATAGAAAGTTCTTCCATTTTATCTTCTTCCATCTTAATACCCATAGCAGTGAGGTAACCGGCCAGATTATCGGCAGCATCCAACATTTTGTCATACTGATCAGCGGCTTTTTTGTCGGTGGTCACGAGTTTCTCCACATTTTTATGAGTTACAACATACTGAACGGTGATCGCCATAGTTTACTCCCCGAGGGTAATTTAAGAATTAATATACTACATAAACAACTGTATAAAAAAACAGTATAAAATGCAACCATTTTGTAACTTATTTAACCTGTTAACAAGACTGCTTCACCATTGGCACGCCCTTTAATATTTTATAAGGCTCACCGTATTTAACCAGGCAGCTTAAGGGGTTCGCTTCAACACTTTATCGTCGGAATATCCTGCCAGCGGGTAGTCGCACAGCCAGACAAAAATTCACGGCGCATAGCAAACCCAGCCTGACTTCCTTTGCTGGCAAAGCTCAACGTATTGCGACCAAATTTTTGATTAATAGAGTCTAAGGTATTCATCAATCTTGTATCGTCGGTCGCCTGGGCGAATAAATCAGCCTGATTAAATTTTTCATCAATAAGGTCTACAAGACTAATACCACTTTTATAGTATTGCACTCCCGGTTTATAAATAGCATCAATACATTGGGCGGTCGCTTTTAACAATAACCGGGTATCAGCGGTGGGCACAGCAAATTTGTGCAACACCGATTTTTTAAAAAAAGGCTGAACATCATGGGGCGAAGAGGCCGCAAATACAACCATAGCGCGGCTTAAGCTATGTTGTTGTCGTAGCTTTCGGCTTGCCGTTTCGACATGGCCAGACAGTGAACGATGTAATACATGTTTGTCGCTTACCCTCTGGCCAAAGCTTCGAGTAGAATAAATTTCTTTTTTAGCAGCACGTACATCATCCCAGCAAAAACGAGGTTTTCCGCTAAGTTCTTGTACCGTGTTTTCAATTAATACAGAAAACTTTTTCCCCATTAATACCGGGCACTGCTGAGATAACTGCCAGGCATTATGTATGTTCATTGTCTCCAGATGTTTACCAAGTCTGCGACCTATACCCCAAATGTCGGTGCACTGCATCTGGCTCAATATTCGCTGACTGTCAGATACGCTCGATATGCATGCAACCCCAGTGGCACCCGGTAACTTTTTAGATGCATGATTAGCGGCTTTGGCGAGTGTCATTGAAGCGCCAAATCCTACTCCCACCGGCAACCGAACATGGCGCCAGACTGTTTTTCGAATAGTATGCCCTAGCGTTTCTAACATTTGCGCGTTGTAATGCTCAGGAAAACGCATAAAACATTCATCAATACTGTAAACGTGGGTTTCGCCAAACTGACTGCAGGTATCCATTAGTCGCTGACTAATATCTGCATACAATTCGTAATTACTGCTACGTACAACAAAGCCCGCTTGTTCGGCGGCTTTTGCATGTAAAAAATACGGCGAAAATTTTTTAATTCCCAGTTTATCGCCTAAGCGCTTTGCTAAAGGGCACATTGCCACAATAGCACCGTCATTGTTGCTTAATACAATTACGGGCCGATGGCGAATTGCCGGGTCAAAGATTTTTTCTGCGCTTGCATACATACTGGTCGCATCAATAAGAGCGATACTCATAACGCCTGACGTAAAGGTTTATGAATTCGAATCGATCGAATAACTACCCCTTCTATCTGAAAGTCGTCGCCTTCAGATAAACGGTAAGGGGGAGTGCGCAAACACCCCGAAATAAGTGTATGTTGCTTTATATCCACCCGTTTGCACACAAAGACACCGTTTAGGTTAGCGACACAAATACACATATCAGTAACAGGCTCTGCGCGCGATACTATAAGTAAATCACCATCAAAAATACCATCACGCACCATAGATTCTCCTTGTGCGATACCAATATAAGTGGCACTGGGGTGCTCTATAAGCAAAGTATCCAGATCAAGCCCTAATTCTTTGTATTCGGTTGCCGGCGACTCAAAGCCAACAATGCCCGCCTGGGCTCTGATAGGAATAAACTTTAGCATGATATAACAACTTAATAACTGTATATGTGTACAGTTATTCTATGGCGCGTTTTTACTTTCTGCAATAAAGGTATGACACGCGCACGCTAAGTTTCTGGCCGGTATGAAGAAATAAGTGAAAGTAAAAATATAGATTGAGTAATGCTGCTGCAGAGTTCGGCCAACAAGCACTTCCCACTATGAAGTTTAATTTAGGTGCAGCAAACCCGGTTCATGCTAATGTGAGGGTAGGTTTGCTCTGAAAACACACTCTGATGATTTTTTACAAAACAATAAAGAAACATTATGGATATTGATTTTACGCATATAGAAGGAATTATCTTTGACTTAGACGGTACACTCGTCGCTTCAGAATTAAATTTTTCAGCGATTAAGGCGCACCTGGGTTGTCCCGACACGTCCGATATTCTTGAGTACTTAAGTTCGCTTACTGATGAACAGTCACAACAACAGGCTCATCAATACATTCTCGACCAGGAATTAGCCGACGCGCAGCATGCAGGCTGGCTTGATACGGGAAAATGGCTGGTGAACACTGCGTTATCCAGGCAGCTGCCCATAGCAATTGTAACGCGCAATAGCATTGAGGCCACACGCCTTAAAATAGCCAATAATGCGATTCCTATCGAATTAGTGTTGACTAGGGAGGACGCGCCCCCCAAGCCAGATCCCACCGCTCTGTTATCGATTGCCCGACACTGGGATATCCCACCGAAAAAATGCCTGTATGTAGGCGATTTTATCTATGACGAGCAAGCAGCTAATCGTGCAGGAATGCAATTTTTGATGGTGTAGCTAAGTTTTTGGGATTGGAGGGCGGATTGGTTTAAATGGTTGAATCAAAACAGATAAATTCTTGTTTAATAAAGTTCCTCCATATATCTTATCAACTTGTTTTTCAGATAATTCTAAAAGATTACTTTTGTTTTTACTCTTCACGTTGTTCATAAACCCTCTTTCTTATTCTTAAGTCTAGTTTTATAACTCCCGTTATTATGTAATATGTTTAAGGTTGATAAATCTATAATTAGGACAAGGATAGGGTTCTATGAAAGGAATATGGAAATATGTCCTTATTTTTATAGTTTTAGTCTTTCGTAATGAAGGAATGGCATCTAATGCGTCACCCTTAACGTTTTCAAAAGTTTTTGATGGTCAGTCTACGGGTGTTATTTGGTCAGTGAAAGCGGATCAGGATGGCGTATGGTTAGGTAGCGAGAATGGGCTATTTGGCCTGATTGGAAACAATACTGTTACGTTTAATGAAAATAACTCCATTCTTAGAAATAGCTTCGTTAACGATATTACTGAGTTTTCTGAAGAAAAGTATTGGTTAAGTATTATTGGCGATGGCATTTATGAGCTCAATAGAAAAACACGTCGATTAAAGTATATAGCTGTTGATATAGAAGATATTGCTAACGTTAGGTCGGTAAGTATATCTGACGAATATATAGCTATAAATACTGTTCGAAACCTATACCTTTTAAATAAAGATAACTTTTCAATAATTCTCTCTCTCAGCGCTATTGATGGTGGAACCGCTCATGAAATTACAGAGGTAGCCATATCTGGAAGTACTTTGTGGTGGCTAGATCAGCATCAGGGGTTGCGTAGTGTTTCTGCTAAATCAAAAGCAATCAGCACCTATGATACAAAAAGAAACTTCCCTCTAATAGAAAGTCTCTCAACTTTTTTAGTCGAAGACAATACTTTATTTGTAGCAGGGACTAAAGCGATCTATAAAATGATACTGTCTACCAGTGAAACGTCAGTATTAATATCAAGAAAAAAAACATCAGAGAAAAAGCTTTGGCAACCTGTCCACAAATTAAAAAGAGATCCATCCGGTGTGTTGTGGGTAGCCGCAGAAAGACTTTTCATATTCGACGAGAGCACGAGTAGTCTTAAAGCGCCCCCTCATTTATACCCATTGTTATCGTCTTCAATTATCGAAGTGGTATTAGATTTAGATTTCGATAATATAGGGGGGATCTATGGTGTAGATACTCAAAAAGGGTTGTTCCATTTATCGCAAAAATCACAGGGTACTGCACTCTTGGGTGGTGATTTAGCATTGAGTCGAGAAAACTATGTTGATGTGATGGTAATAGGTGAAGAGCATTTTGTGTTGGGAGGTATGGGCTCGGTAACTATTAGTCGAAATCAGAGTACTCAAGAAAGTGTTATTAATATTGACTCAGAATCTTTTATTTATTTATTGGGGGCAAGCTCTACAAGTATTAAGGTAATTACTAGTAAAGGACAAATTTTTGAAATAGATACTTTGACCAAAAAAACAACAAATATTCAGAATTTAAAAGATTTCGACTTCGGTTTTAGAGGTGTAAAGTCAGTTGCTCGAACTAAGTCAGGAATAGCTGCAATTTTAATTGAAAGCGACTCAGGAAATAGGGTGGTCTTATATAAAGGTGGCCTCGTTTCTATGCTATCAACCGGTGATATACAGAGGTTAGCATTTTCACAGGACGAGTCCTTAATTTCAGCTGTTATTTCAGATGGCATATATAAAACATATTTTACCGAGCAGGGACATCAAACTAAAAAAATCTCTGATTCATTTTTTTATGATGCTTCCTGTTTGTATGAAAGTAAAAACGGCCATATCTGGATATGTACACCTGGCGCGGGGTTATTAAAGGTTGTAGCCGGTAAAACGGAATCTTATCTAGACCGTTTTCCCTTTCGGTATATTCGTGGATTCGCAGCTATAGGTAATTCACACTATCTTATATCAACTAATTCTGGACTTTACTTTTTTGATGACATAAATAGTAACTACACTAGAATACACGCCAGCTACGGTATTTCAGATGTGGACTTTGAATATAACTCTATAGTTTCCTCTCATGGAAAGAGCGTAATAAATGGAGATGATTTTACTTATATCATAGACAATTTTGCATTAAAAAAGCATGTGAAAAGTGCTAGCAGAGAAATTAATCAGGTGCAATTATTTGGTATTGAGGTGTTTGATCATTCTAGAAATACTTATCAAGACATAATGTACCGTATTACAAAAGAAAATTCGAGCTATGGCGTGAAATTATCGGCCGATGAATCTTTTGTAGAGATTCATTTAAGTATCGCAAACTATGCAGAAAATGAGTATTTAAAATTTGAATACCGATTATTGGGTTTTACTGATGCATGGGTCAGTAACGACAGCTCTATCTCTAAGCTTATCTTTTCTTCTCTCCAGCATGGCAGTTATACTTTAGAGGCGCGGGTATCGAATAGTCTGATAGAGCAACCTATTACTCGTTTGCGTATTATTGTTCTTCCCCCCTGGTGGCTTAGCCCTACAGCTTATGGGGTTTACTTTCTTGTGCTGATGGGGGTCATTGGCTACTGTGGTCTTTGGCTTAAGCGTCAGTTTTTTAAACAAGGTAAAGAGCTAAAAGGGCAGGTCCGGGAAAAGCAATCCTTACTCGAAAATACCAACCACTATATACATCATATTCTTGATCGTAAGCAGCAGCTATTTACCAATGTTACTCACGAATTACAGGCACCTATCACATTAATTTCAGGCCCGGTTCGGCAAATTATTGAAAATCCGGATGATGAAGAAAATGCGCGGCGGTTAGAAATGATAGAAGACAACGCCAAACGTTTGCACTTTTTGGTAAATCAGGTTATTGAAATTGAGCGTCTCGAAAGCCTCAAAACATTGCCTTGTCAGAGCTATAATCTTAATACGATTTTCCCCCAACTTATTGGTAATCTCAGCGCCCTGACCGAGCTGCACGGTCAGTCTTTGGAAGCAAAAGTCCGAACACGCGGAGAAATTTTTTTATTGCGCGATTCGTTGGAAAAAATCCTGCTTCATTTGGTCACCGATGCTATTAAAAAGACCCCTCCGGGTGGAAAAATAAATATCAGCGCCCGATGTGAAGCTTTACAGCTTGTGATCAATGTGGCTCATGGCAAAGATGCTGATGGAAAAACCACGTTCAACGACACTCAGACGGCTACCCTTTTTCAGCGCATTGCATGCGATAATGACACCGTATCTGGTCACAGCTGTAATGTAGGTTTGATCCTGGTGAAAGAGCTGGTTCTGGCCAACAAAGGCTGGATTGATATCGAAACACGCCCACAAAAAACCACCAGTATTGTAGTATATCTGCCTTTAGTGTCTTTTGAGCAACCCGATACGACACAGCACCCAGTTCAGGAAAACCAAATTTCAGAGGTACCTGAGACACCACCAACAGATTTGCGTCCCTCGATATTAATTGTTGATGATAATACGGCGTTGCGTTCTTATTTAAACGAGCGTCTGGGTGTAGAGTATCGCTGTATTGAAGCGAATAGTGTGAAAACTGCGTTGGATTTGCTGAAGGTGGTTACCGTTTGTGTGGTGATATGCGATTTAAGAATGCCAAACGAAACCGGGCTGCAGCTTTGTGAGCAGATGCAGCAGGTGCCCTCGTTGCAATCTGTACCATTTATATTATTAGCAACATCTGCTGACGAGTCTGATCTTTCTGGGCCGCTGTTGAAACATATTGATACTGTGTTAAGTAAGCCTGTAGATACAACCCGGCTATTACAACTGGTTGAACGAATAATACTTCGACGTTCTTCCGAGCAAAAGCAAACTCCGATATTACATGAAGCCTCACCTTTTAAACTTCCTGAATTTGACAATGCACGGGATCAGGCATTTTATATCAACTTTCTAAAATTACTGGCTAGTCATTATCAGGATGATAACTTTGGTCGCGCCTTTGCAGCAGACAAGATGGCCACCAGTGAAAGGCAGTTATCGAGAAAGCTTAATGCTTTATTCGAACTGAATTTTACAGATACTTTGAAGTTATATCGATTGCATCAAGCTAAAGCGCTATTGCGAAACGGTTCGCAGGTCACTCAGGTGGCTTATGATGTAGGCTTTGGTACCGCTTCGTATTTTAGCAGTTGCTTTAAAGCGCAGGTAAAAGAAACACCTCGTCAATATCAGGAGCGTTGCCAGACGCCATCAACTTCACAGCGCATGCTTTAGCCATGCTCGTCCAGCAGATTGCCAGAACGTTGAGTCGCTGACTGCATCCCCTGCAATTTATGAGCTTGATGTTCAACTTGTTGTTGAAGCCTTCGTTGGACTTCATTTAACTCATAAAACAGTTCAGGTGAAGGCGTGCGTCCGCTGTCGCGGTGTTCGCGCAGTATTTTAAGCTGAATACTGTGTGCATGTTCACGTAACTGCTGAATTTCTTCTTCACCCGATAATACCGGCCTTCCGTATGCTAATGCAGAGGCTTGTTGACGCTGCGATTCTTCGGCTGCAACTTCCCAGCTTCCGCGAGGCCCGGTTGTATGAATTGTATAAAGAGGTGTTTGCCCATCATCGCGGTCAAACTTCAGCATGCGCGGGACCGAAGCTTTACGACGGTTATCTTTTTTGCTTTTTAGCGCACTGGCAAAAGCGGCCGCTGTATGGCTTCCCGGCTCAGGCGAATCGGTATCGATAGCCTGCGGCGGATTGGCGCGGTATCCAACATGCGAGACCTGAGGCACAGAATATTTTGCCTGCATAAGCCGTGTGGCAAGAGCGGGAAGTTGATTCAGCGTCATAATGATTCCAGTGTCTACCCAAGGTCCCGCTACGCCTTGTTAAACGATAGTAAGGCCTGTAGCGACGTTAAAAAGTGACTTTTTGTGTTTATTGCTAACTATTCGCTGCATAGTAGATGCCAGTTTCTTTTTTAAAACGTAGATATAAAAAAAGATTTAAAAAACCTAATACTGACTATAAGTTAACCAGATGCTGATGGTCAATTGAAACAAAATTTGGTGCGCCGTTTAGAGCACAAACAGACAAGTTATCGAATAATGTGTAAAAATTACCAACACTAAACACAAATAGTGTCAATTTGTTTTACACACCCTGAGGATTTCCCGTGCGTTATTTATTGCTTATTACCATGCTACTTTTTCAAACTACGGGTACAGCGAAATCGCTTGTTCCTTACGCCTCTTCGCCCGTTACCATTGATGGATATGCTAATGAACCGGTCTGGCAACATTCTGAGTTCTCACCTCTTAAATACAATATGGCAGGCGTTACCCCTGACGATGATGACTTTTCCGGTCGTTACAAGCTAGCCTGGAATGAACAACAACTGTATTTATTGGCAGAGATTACGGATGACGTTTTGATTGATACTCACCCTGATCCGAAAATCGCCTATTGGGATGATGATTGCCTGGAAATATTTATAGATGAAGATGCGTCAGGAGGTAACCATTTGTATAGCTTTAATGCATTTGCTTACCACATTGCGCTTGATGGCAACGTTGCTGATATTGGCAATAAACACAACAACAATCAGGTTGTCTTACTCAACGATCATATTGAGTCGGTATGGCGCAGACAAACAAAAGCCCCACACACTATTATCTGGGAAGTTGCCATAAAGCTTTACCCGGATACTTTTAACACTTTCGAGCCAGGCGATTCCGTTATGTTGTTCGATGGCAAAAAAATCGGTTTTATGCTGGCCTATTGTGATAATGACGGCAGTGAAACCCGAGAACACTTTATGGGTTCGCACGATATAACCCCGGTCAATGGGGATAAAAACCGGGGTTATATCGATGCTTCAGTTTTTGGCAAGTTAACACTGTCAAAATAACGGGGTGTTACTGTTCAGTAGGGTGCCGGAGAGAACCGCACCATGGTGTCGGTTATCTCAGCATCGGTGACACGTGCAAAGGTGCCTACAGATAACTGTACAGGGTGACGTTGTTTGCTTACCAGACTGGTTAACGTCGTGCCGTCGTTAGGTGACAAATCAAGATCGTAAAACTGGGCTAACTCGCCCAATGTGACGTCACCGTGAAACAACGCAGCACGGCGCTCAAGCCCGCTTTTCTCAGCCCGTTCAACACTTGAAAATAATGTATTTACATAGCCGTGCAAACGGGGCTGTACGGTCATAAATAAGTAGTCGTTTACAGCCAGCACCGGATGGCTTTGTGGCGTAACCACTTTGTTGTTTCTGATAAGCATGGCAATGTCCACTTCCAGGGGCAGGGGGAGCTCATCAAGAGATCGCCCTATCACTTTGCAGGAGGCATTTAGCTTTATCTCAACCAAATCAGACTCAACATCGCCTAACGAAGGAATTTCTAATTTTTTCGATACACTGGGTACTGGCGGTTCAATAAGTTTAAGCTTACGTGCTACCCAGGGAAGCGAAGAGCCTTGCAGAGTTGCTGAAATTAATACCACGAAAAACACCACGTTAAATACCAGACCAGCTTCGGCAATTCCAAACAACAGCGGAAAAATAGCCAGAATAATAGGCACAGAACCCCGTAAACCCACCCAGGAGATCATGGTAATTTCCCGTAGATTAAAACGGCTGAACGCCAGCATCGGAGCCACTGCCAGAGGCCGCGCTACAAACACTAAAATGACAGCAATCAACAGTCCTTCGGCCCACACCTCCAGCAGCGATGGCGGATTTACTAACAGTCCCAGCATTACAAACATGGCAATTTGACTCAGCCAGGCTAAACCATCTAAAAACAAAAAAGTCGCGTGTTGATACACAAAGCGACTATTACCGATAATAGCGCCGGCGATGAAGGTAGCCAAAAATCCACTGCCATCCAGAGCGGCTGCAACACCAAAAGCAAGGGTGCCGCATACGGCTACCAGCACCGGATACAGCCCCGCAGCGATTAACTTTAAGCGGTTGATCAGTTTAACTGCCAGCCAACCGATGCCTAACCCCGCTAGTGCACCAATACCCATTTGCTTAACAAAGAGCCAGACCATTTCCATCCCAGGGGTCATTTTACTGGTAATCAGGCCCAACAGCCCAACGGTTAAAAAGATGGCCATGGGATCGTTAGATGCGCTTTCAATTTCTAATGTGGATTTGAGTCGGGGACTTATATTGATACCAGCACCACGAAGGATGGAAAAAACCGCTGCGGCGTCGGTCGAGCCAACAATGGCACCGAGCAAAAGTCCAACAAGCGGAGGTATCCCCAAGATGGTCGCCGCGGCAATGCCCGTAATACCAGCGGTAATAGCCACGCCCACCGTGGCTAACAAAGAGGCAGGTTTCCAAGCCATTTTTATGGCAGCTTTTGAGGTTTGCAGCCCACCATCAAACAGAATAATTGCCAACGCTAATGTACCCATAGCATGGGCAGCCTGGGCATCATCAAATGCGATACCACCGATGCCAGCTTCACCTGCCAGCATACCTACAATTAAAAACAGCACCAGCATTGGCAGCCCCAGGCGGGGAGACAACATGCTGGACAAAATCCCGATAAACAGCAATACGGCTGCAATTAATATTTCGAAATCTACCGCAAACATTTCGTACCTTCCGATTAGAGGAGTTAATTTGTACCCGAAGCTCGCGAAATCAATAAGGCAAAGGGGATACGGTCAACGAAGATCGTATAATATACCATACGAGTAACTTTAGATTGTACAGGCTTGCGGCGAAGGTTTTATTAAGGCAGCTGGTTTTGCTGTAGTTGGATAGTTAGTGGGCTTAATGGTTAACAAAGAGGCTAATGGTGGGTGACTAAGTGAAAGACACGGGCCCGTTCAGCTTTTTAGAGTAAAAGGCCAAACAGAACCGTGTAATAGGAGTGCAGGTGTTAGTCACCACCGATAATCTGCACCTGACCCAAATCGGTGTCGCCTTTCAGTGCTTTTAAAATGGCATCCTGAATAAGTGTACGCATGCCATCATCCATGGCCTGGCTTTTCATCTGAGCAACACTACCTTCTTTATAGACCAAAGAACGCAGTTCAGGAGTCATACCTAATAACTCATGTACGCCAGTACGACCTCGATATCCTGTACCTCCGCACTCATCGCAGCCTTTGCCCCGATACAAAGTAATCGCCTTATCAAGGTTAAGTTCGCTAAGGTAGTCTTCTCCATATTGGCGCTGAATAAACCCAGCTTCATCTTCGTTCGCGGTGTAGCTTTCTTTACAATTACCACATAGTGTTCGAATCAGTCGTTGCGCCAGAATACCCACACAGGCATCAGAGAAGTTTACCGGATCGAGTCCTAAATCTAACAAACGGGTGATGGTTTCGGGGGCCGAGTTGGTATGTAGGGTCGACAACACAAGGTGACCCGTGAGTGATGCTTCGATACCGGCGTGAGCGGTTTCTTTATCCCGCATCTCACCAATTAAAATTATATCCGGGTCGGCCCGCAGAAAGGCACGCAAAGCGTTGGCAAAGGTAAAACCGATTTTAGGGCTGACCTGCACCTGCTGCAGTCCGGCCTGAGTAATCTCTACCGGGTCTTCAGCCGTCCAGATTTTTTTCTCAGGGGTATTTAAGTATCCTAGCACGGCATGCAGTGTAGTGGTTTTTCCTGATCCGGTCGGGCCCACTACCAGCAAAATACCATGAGGCTTTTTAATCATGCCTTTTAAACGGCTCATGTTGTTTGCAGCCAGGTTCATTTTATCGATAGGCATGGCGCCCCCAGAGGCGAGGATTCGCATCACAACGCCTTCGCCTGCCACAGTCGGAATAGTCGCTACACGCACTTCAACCAACTGGCCTGCCATTTTAAATGCCAGTTTGCCATCTTGCGGTACCCGCTTTTCGGCAATGTTCAGGTTTGACATTATTTTGATTCGGGCAATAACGGCGCTATGGTGAGAATTGGGCACCTGGCTCATATCCCGGCAAACGCCGTCAATACGCATACGAACGCGGGTAGGGGCGTTTTTTTCCGGATCTATGTGTATGTCTGATGCGTTGAGTCTTTTAGCGTCGTGCAAAATGCGACTGACCAACCGTACTACGGCGGGGGCGTCATCAGATAGTTCGTCAACCTGTTCGTCGTTGTCTTCAGCCGAGGACCCAATTTCATCGAGAATTTCACTCATTTCACCGGGCGCTGCGCCTCCGGCACCTTCACCCAGGTACTGCAGTACATGATTAGGTAAGCCCACCGCAATATCGTAGACATCAATACCCATCGCGCTTTCAATTTCCATTAACAGCGCGGCATTGTTGGGTTCGGCCATCAATACAATCGGATTGTCTCTGACATCAGCAATAACCGCCACAAAATTGCGTTTAAGATAGGACAGGTTCAGTTTGCTATCGGTTTGGTATAAGTGATACTTGTCAGGCTGATAGGTAAAACAAGGCACCTGATAATGCGTAGACAACGAATTGCCGATTTGTTCTTCACTAACGCGATGCTCACTCATCAAACGCTGAACGACCTGGCGATAATCCTGATTTGATTTTAAAATATCTTCTAAAGCGGTGTCGCTGATAAGACCCTGGTGCAATAGCGAGTCGAAGGGGTTGGCCGTGCCTCCTAGCTCGTAACGAAATTTTTTGCCCAGAATGTCAGAAACTTCCTTAGCTAGTTCCAGGTCTTCTTCTTCAAATGTACCGTTGTTCTTATTGATGATCTGCATAACACCCAGCAGGACGCCGGCATTTAATATAGGAACACACAGAATATTATGAGTGCGAAAAGAACCGGTTTTATCAAACTTATCAGCAAAACGTAGCCGTGGGTGTATACGCTGTAGTTCTTCTACGCTGTAAGGATTACGAATAAGCAGAGGCCGCTGCGCCAGGGCGACATAACCAGCAATAGACAGAGGGCTGATAGGCACCTTAATTTCGGTGGTTTCCATGCCCGTTTTAAATCGGGCTACCAAATCCTGATGCTGACGGCGACGCTGAAAAATACTCATGCGGGTGGCATCAAATAGCTTTAATAAAATGCCTTCTAGCTGAGAGTACGCGCCCATTAAAGTAGAGTGGCTACCGAGTGTGTTTTTTATTTCATCCAGCAGCGGCTGGTTATTATTCGCTATCATAGCAATTTTTCTAACTGATCCTTGAAACCTGCCCGTAGCCCTGTACCAGATGACAGCCAGTGGAGAAAACCCTCCACCCTATGCAGTTTCTTATGTGTTTACAAAAGATCTTCACCTTATACCGTTCATTCACGGGCAGCAATGTTAATTGGCTCATATTGACCTTAAAGCTAATATAGCAAAAACCATAGTAAAGACAAAAAGTAAGCTTAAAACACAGGCGTATGCTTTTAACTAACATAAACCGGGCTAGTTAGACGGCCGACTGGGGGCAGTCGTGAGGTAAAACGTGCGGCAAATTAGGAGGTTAACTTACGCAATAAATAGTAATTGTATAAGGCAGTATTTATAACAAAGACGTTTTAGATAAACCTGCAGCAGTGAGTGCCCGGCCGGTGATAATCAGCCAGCTGTAGTTGTTGGTTTTTATAAGGACGCTGGCTTTCTACCGTAAAAGACCGTTTATTCCCACTCATACATTCTGGTGTCATCGCATCAGCCAAACACGCTCACTTTTTCTTCAAATAGCGCTTGATTAATACCTCAAACTATATATAATGCGCGCCTCTGCCCAGTAATGGGTATTAAGAAGTTTTAGCCGCAACCACACTGCTTTTAGGGTGGATGCCAACGTGACGGATAGAGTCCTGGCGGATTCAACACTGTTACTGGCGTGCTAGAAAAAGAACAGGGTTCCGATATGGAACCACCGGTTTACGCACATCTTTTCTTCCCATCAAATAAAGGGAGAGAAAGGGTGAATTTTTTTGTTCTTTCGATTGGAGCTTAATCGATGCCAAATCAAAGAATTCGTATTCGTTTGAAAGCGTTTGATCACAAGTTGATCGATCAGTCTACGGCTGAAATCGTTGAAACGGCGAAACGTACTGGTGCTCAGGTCAGCGGTCCAATTCCTCTGCCTACTCGCAAAGAACGCTATACGGTGTTGACATCTCCTCACGTGAATAAAGACGCACGTGACCAATATGAGATTCGTACTCACAAGCGTTTGGTAGACATCATTGAGCCGACTGATAAAACAGTTGACGCTCTGATGCGTTTGGACTTGGCTGCCGGCGTTGATGTTCAAATCAGCCTGGGCTAACAAGAGAGGGTTATAACAATGGCGATTGGTCTAGTCGGTCGTAAAGTGGGCATGACTCGCGTCTTCACTGAAGATGGTACGTCTATCCCTGTGACTGTTATTGAAGCGACCCCGAACCGTGTTACTCAGTTACGCACTGATGAAACCGACGGTTATCGCGCTCTTCAGGTTACAGCTGGAACCAAGAAAGCGAACCGTGTCAACAAAGCTGCAGCAGGTCATTTTGCTAAAGCCGGTGTTGAAGCAGGTCGTTCTCTGGTGGAGTTCCGCCTTGAAGAAAACGAAGGTGGCGAAATTGAAGTGGGCAGTGAAATCACTGTTGAAATCTTCAACGACACCAAAAAGATTGATGTGACTGGCACCTCAAAGGGTAAAGGTTTCGCGGGTGCAATTAAGCGTTGGAACTTTACAGCGCAACGTGCAACTCACGGTAACTCTTTGTCTCACCGTGCACCTGGTTCGATTGGTCAAAACCAATCACCTGGTAAAGTTTTCAAAGGCAAAAAAATGGCAGGTCAGCTTGGTAACAAGAAAGTGACTACGCAGTCTTTGGAAGTGGTACGTGTAGACGTAGAAAATAACCTTATCTTGGTTAAAGGTGCCGTACCTGGCGCAACGGGCGGCGATGTTATCGTCAAGCCTGCTGTTAAAGCGTAACGTCTGGGGAGTGAACTGATGGAATTAACATTGAAAGACGCGCAGAGCGCTCTTGAAGTATCCGAAGCGACCTTTGGACGTGAATTCAACGAAGCCCTGGTACACCAGGTAGTTGTTGCATACGGCGCCGGCGCTCGTCAGGGTACAAAAGCACAAAAAACACGTGCTGAAGTTCGCGGTGGTGGTAAGAAACCATGGCGTCAAAAAGGTACTGGCCGTGCGCGTGCTGGTACTATCCGCAGCCCAATTTGGGTTGGTGGTGGCCGTGCGTTTGCTGCTAAGCCTCGTGATCACGAGCAAAAAGTTAACAAGAAAATGTACCGTGGTGCGATCAAAAGCATCCTATCAGAACTGATTCGTCAGGATCGTATGGTAGTGGTAGAAAAGTTCGGTGTTGATACACCTAAAACTAAAGCCCTTGTTGGCAAGCTAAACGAACTAGAACTGAAAGATGTTCTAATCGTAACGTCAGAAGTAGAAGAAAATCTATTTTTGGCCGCACGTAACCTATACAAGGTTGACGTTCGTGATGTAGCTGGTATCGACCCGGTAAGTCTGATTGCATTTGAAAAAGTGCTTATCACTGCAGATGCAGTGAAACAGCTTGAGGAGTCGTTAGCATGAACGAAGAACGTCTACTAAAGGTGCTTGTAGCACCTCACGTATCGGAAAAATCGACTCTGGCTGCTGAATCAGGCAACACAGTTGTATTTAAGGTAGCGAAAGACGCGACTAAAGCTGAAGTGAAAGCAGCCGTACAAAAGCTGTTTGAAGTTGAAGTTGAAGGTGTTCGCACTGTGAACGTTAAGGGTAAATCTAAACGTCACGGTTCGTCTTTCGGTAAACGCAGCGACTGGAAAAAAGCGTATGTTTCGCTTAAAGAAGGTCAGGACATCGACTTTGTCGGTGGCGCTGAGTAAGAAGGGGATTAGAAATGCCATTAATGAAAGCTAAGCCAACTTCTGCCGGTCGTCGTCACGTTGTTAAGGTTGTTAACCACGACCTTCACAAAGGTGCACCTTATGCACCCCTGCTGGAAAAAAACAGCAAGTCTGGCGGTCGTAACAACAATGGTCGTATTACAGTACGTCACGTGGGTGGTGGTCATAAACATCACTACCGCCTGATTGACTTTAAACGCAACAAAGACGGCATTGTCGGTACAGTTGAGCGTTTAGAATATGATCCAAACCGTTCTGCAAACATTGCGTTAATTTTGTACGCAGACGGTGAGCGTCGTTACATCCTTGCACCTAAAGGCATGAAGTCTGGTGACCAGATTCAATCTGGTACTCAGTCGCCTATTAAAGCTGGTAATACTTTGCCAATGCGCAATGTTCCAGTAGGTTCGGTTGTACACGCTATTGAAATGAAGCCTGGCAAGGGTGCACAAATTGCACGTTCTGCTGGTGCTTACGCTCAGATCCTGGCCCGTGACGGAAACTACGTTACATTGCGTCTGCGTTCTGGCGAAGTGCGTAAAGTATTGTCTGATTGCCGCGCCACCATTGGTGAAGTGGGTAATGCAGAGCATATGCTACGTTCACTGGGTAAAGCAGGCGCAAGCCGCTGGCGTGGTGTTCGTCCTACCGTTCGTGGTGTTGCCATGAACCCGGTTGACCACCCACACGGTGGTGGTGAAGGACGTACATCGGGTGGCCGTCACCCAGTATCACCTTGGGGTACTCCTACTAAAGGTAAGAAGACCCGAAGCAACAAGCGTACTGATAAACTTATCGTACGTCGTCGTAACAAATAAAGCGAGGATTCACCATGCCACGTTCTCTCAAGAAAGGTCCATTTATCGACCTTCACTTGCTGAAGAAGGTAGAGGCTGCAGTGGAAAAGAACGAGCGTAAACCAATTAAAACCTGGTCACGCCGTTCTATGATCATCCCAGATATGATTGGGTTGACCATTGCGGTCCATAACGGTCGCCAGCACGTTCCAGTCATCATCAGCGATGAAATGGTCGGCCATAAGTTGGGCGAATTTGCGCCAACGCGTACTTACCGCGGCCATGTCGCGGATAAGAAAAGCAAACGTTAAGGGGTAGGAAGATGGAAGCATTAGCTAAACACCGTTTTGCCCGCACGTCTGCTCAAAAAGCACGCTTGGTTGCGGATCAAGTTCGCGGGATGCATGTCGAAAAAGCACTTGAGCTTTTAACATACAGCCCTAAGAAAAGCGCTGCGCTTGTCAAGAAGGTACTAGAGTCTGCTGTTGCTAACGCAGAGCATAACGAAGGTGCTGACATTGATGAACTGCGCGTTGCAAAGATTTTTGTTGACGAAGGTCCAACAATGAAACGTATCAAGCCACGCGCCAAAGGCCGGGCTGACCGTATCTTTAAACGCAGCAGTCACATCACTGTGGTTGTAGCGGATAACTAGGAGTAGATAATGGGACAGAAGGTACATCCTACAGGTATACGCCTGGGTATCAGCAAACCATGGACTTCTACCTGGTACGCTAATACCGCAGATTATGCAGATAACCTGTACAACGATCATTTGGTACGTCAGTACCTGACAAAGAAACTGAAAAACGCTTCACTGTCAAAAATCGTTATCGAGCGTCCAGCGAAGAGCATCCGTGTGACAATTCACACTGCTCGTCCGGGTGTTGTTATCGGTAAAAAAGGTGAAGACGTAGAAAAGCTGCGTAACCATGTATCTAAGCTGGCCGGCGTGCCTGCTCAGATTAACATTGCTGAAGTACGCAAGCCTGAGCTTGATGGTCAGCTAGTTGCTGATAGCATCTCAAGCCAGCTTGAGCGTCGTGTAATGTTCCGTCGTGCTATGAAGCGTGCGGTACAAAATGCAATGCGCCTTGGTGCTAAAGGTATCAAAGTAGAAGTTAGCGGTCGTTTAGGCGGTGCAGAGATTGCCCGTACTGAATGGTACCGTGAAGGTCGTGTTCCTCTGCACACATTCCGTGCAGACATCGACTATGCAACATCTGAAGCAGCGACTACTTACGGTATCATCGGCGTTAAAGTATGGATCTTCAAAGGTGAGGTTCTGGGCGGTCTGCCTACAAACCAAGAGCAGCCTCCTGCTCAACCTAAGAAGAAAGGCCGCAGCGCTAAGCGAGAGGGCTAATCATGTTACAACCTAAGCGTACGAAATTTCGTAAACAGCATAAAGGTCGTAACCGTGGTCTTGCTGTTGCTGGTAGCAAAGTAAGCTTCGGTACCTATGGCCTGAAAGCAGTTGGTCGTGGTCGTATGACTGCGCGCCAAATCGAAGCAGCGCGTCGTGCTATGACTCGTCACGTTAAGCGTCAAGGTAAAATCTGGATTCGGGTTTTCCCTGACAAGCCAATTACTGAGAAGCCTCTTGAGGTTCGTCAAGGTAAAGGTAAAGGTAACGTTGAGTACTGGGTATGCCAGATTCAACCTGGCCGTGTTCTTTATGAGATGGAAGGTGTTCCTGAAGCTCTGGCACGCGAGGCGTTTGAACTGGCAGCGGCAAAACTGCCATTTAAAACAACCTTTGTAACTCGGACGGTGATGTAATGAAAGCGACTGAACTGAAAGACAAAAGCGTAGAAGAGCTGAATGCAGAGTTATTAAACCTGCTACGCGAACAGTTCAATCTGCGCATGCAGCACTCGACCGGTCAGCTTGAAAAATCTGATCAGTTGAAAAAAGTGCGTCGTACCATCGCGCGTGTTAAAACCATTCTGACTCAAAAGGCTGATGCGTAATGACTGAAAAAAATATTCGTACAGTTCAAGGTCGTGTGGTTAGCAACAAAATGGATAAAACCATCACAGTTGTGGTTGAGCGATTCGTTAAACATCCTATCTACGGGAAGTTTATGAAGCGTTCTACTAAGTTGCACGCTCACGACGAAGACAATGTATGTAACCAGGGCGATCTTGTGAGTATTCGCGAATGTCGTCCTTTGTCTAAGAACAAAACTTGGGCATTGGTTAACGTTGTAGAAAAAGCTGGTGTGTAAACACTAACTCTTTCTTAAAAAAGCCGCTCCTTCTGGAGCGGCTTTTTTGTGTCTGAAGCTTTGTGCTAGTAATGGCTATGAATCCTCACATCTTCTGAATCTAACAAAAAATATTCCCGCCCCCAGACCAAAACGACGGTTTCTTATCTTTCAATTCGTTAAATTTATTATCAAACAATAAGCCATTATTGTGGCCCTTGTTGGCTGTCTTTGTTTTTCAAAGATATCTGTATTCAGACCACGATACGCAAATTCACCGCTATTGGGCTTGTTCTTAAATAGCTTGCAGAACGCCTAAAAACAGGCCTCTGATGTGTGTGTCCAACTGAAAAACGGTGGGTGTCCAATCCACGTTCCAATCCACGTTTAGCCCTTGTTGGCTGTCTTTATGTTTTCAAAAATATCTGTAGGTGACAGTTAAAAGTGGGTGTCCAACTGCAAAACCGTGGGTGTCCAATCCATGAATGCTTTCAGACCACGATACGCAAATTCACCGCTATTGGGCTTGTTCTTAAATAGCTTGCAGAACGCCTAAAAACAGGCCACCGATGTGTGTGTCCGGGTTACTGTTGATGGCAGCTAAGAAGTGGGTGTTCAGTCGAAAAACGGTGGGTGTCCAACCCACGTTTCCAATCCACGTTTAGCCCTTGTTGGCTGTCTTTAGGTTTGCAAAGATATCTGTAGGTGACAGATAAAAGTGGGTGTCCAATTGCAAAACCGTGGGTGTCCAATCCATGCTATAAAAATCTTTTCAGATTTATCTGTATTCAGACCACAATACGCAAATTCACCACTATTGGGCTTGTTCTTAAATAGCTTGCAGAAGGCCGCAAACAGGCGACTAATGCATGTCCAGTAGGCTAAGCTGGGCTTGCTTATATAACAATGTGAAACTATAGCGCTAAAGCTTAGGGCAACAATGTACTGTAGCCTCTAGTCATTCTGTTATTTAGGGATCTTTTTTTTACGGCGGCTCATATAGCGCTGGACGCTATTGATTGTGTCATTACAATGACTACTCTTTCGCGACAGACTTATTGCCTGATAACGAAAATAATTTTAATTTTATCAGCAGCTACTTATCAGCTTCAAAATAAACAGGCCGAAGCAGCCGTTTCATAAGGATATTTGTGAGCAGACCACCCCCACGTTTTACCCCTACCTTATCTCAAAAAATAATGCGTGGAGTATATTCAGTCTTGGTGTGGTTGGTGATCCCTTTCGCAATAATAAAACTTTTCAGGCGTAATACCGATACGCTATTGTCAAGCCGCGCGCAATTAGCTCAGCGTTTTGGTGTCGTACAAAAGCCCAGGCGTACCGGGGGGTATTTATTTCACTGTGTTTCGGTAGGAGAGGTTGTCGCAGCGTCCTGTGTTATAAACAAACTGTTGGCGCATGAACCTCACACCCCTATTACTTTAACCACCACCACCACCACGGGCGCCGAGCGGGTAAGAACAATTTACGGCGATAAGGTACAGCACAGCTATTTACCGTTTGACTCGGCAGACGCAATGCGGCGACTGTTGGAGCGTATTAAGCCTAAAGCGGTCGTTATTACTGAGGTAGAATTATGGCCAAATATGCTGCATCGCTGTTGGCAAAAAGCCATTCCGGTAGTGCTTATCAACGCTCGAATGACCGACCGCTCAGCCCGACGCTATCAAAAAATATCTGCCTTATTCTCACCAATGTTGCAAAAATTAGCCTATGTCTGTGCGCAGGGGCAGCGTGATTATGACAATTATCTCAGGTTAGGTATGCCTGTTGAAAAGTTGATACTCACGAATAATATAAAGTTTGATCAGGCCGTGGCCAATACCACAGACAATGCGCTTTTGACGCTTAACTCTGAACGCCCAATAATCGTTGCCGGCAGCACTCACGATCCTGAAGAACTAATATTGCTCAATGCGGTTAATGAACTGCGTCCACACTTTCCACAGGTATTGCTGGTTTTGGTACCTCGGCACCCTGAGCGCTTTAGTGTAGTCGCTAACCTTCTTGCCGAGCGTGAGATTTCATACGTGAAGACCAGCGAAACCCGTAATATAGAAGCAGACTGTGAGGTCGTTTTGCTTGACCAAATGGGTCTTTTGAATCAGGCTTACCAGCAAGCGGATATTGCCTTTGTCGGTGGGTCGCTAGCTAATCGTGGGGGCCATAATGCCTTAGAGCCAGCGGCGTTGTCTAAGCCGGTAATTATGGGCCCCCACAGGTATAATAACCCGGTTATATGCGAGTACCTTGAGCAAAACGGCGCTTTAAAACTGGCCCGAGACCAAGCAGAGTTGTCGGATGTTTTATCTTTGTGGCTGGCAAATCATTCGTTGGCCCAGGCGGCCGGTCATGCCGGATATCAGGTATTGCAGGAGAATAAGGGCGCATTAGACAAAACCCTCTTATGTATAAGCAACTCCCTTACATCTAAGGGCTAGCAACATTGATAAAGCTGAGTGATAACAGCATAGCCTTAGGCTGATTCACACCTAAAGTCTAATTCACCTGTTTGGCGAGTTTGTTAGTATCAGATTGAACGACGTAGTAAGCAAAAAAAATAACAATATGTTGGCGATTGCTGGCGCTAAACTGTCGTTAGTTAAAGGGAGGTTGCACTCTGTCCTTATTACGACAGAGTGCATTTTTTCTAGACGGCCTTATCTTCGGGTCTTATCAGACTTATTAAACGCCAGTTTGCCTGTGCTTTAATTTCTTGTCCAAACAATACCACATGCGTTTTATTAGAAGGGTCAATCGCTATCAGCGGCGTTACCCGACCTCCATACGTTTCCAGATAATCGTCATAGGAAAACTCGTCAGTTAACCTTGTGGTTTTAATTACCGATCCCTGACCTACAGAATTCGCCAGGTAACCATAAGTTACCCCTTCATCAAACAGTGTCATGCGGTTCGCATAGTGTTTTCCAACCTGATGGCTGGCACGAGTGGATTGCTCGTTGTTGGTCAGCCCCCATACCTTGTCTTTACCCAACGTATACTCGAAATGATAAGAGATAAGCGGGTTAAGCTGTTTGTAGGGTGACATAACCAAGACCGTTCCTATGCGACTCATGTCCATATGTCGAGCGGCGTGATCTGACGCAGGATTGCCAAAATAAGCAGGGGTCTCCTGCATCCGGGTCACTTTAATTGCATCCCAGTTAGTATCGGCAATAACCACAGGAATTTCCTGGTTTTGCATTTCTTCGGCTAACATACGGTTGAACTTACTACCGCCAAATATCAAAAAGCCATTAGGGGGTGGCGCACGCATTTTCAACATTTGAGCGACCGGTTTGGCTGTTAAGCTCTGAATTACCACTGTAGTAATAATGACCAGGAACACTATAGGTACAATAATACCGGCCCCTTCAAATCCAATTTCTTCAAGCTTAATCGAAAAAAGAGCCGATACCGCTGCCGCCACTATCCCCCGCGGCGCTATCCAGCTTAACAATGCTAATTCTCGCCAGTTGAGGTCTGTGCCTATGGCCGAAATCGCTACCGACAAGGGGCGCGCCACAAACATAATAGAAACCAGTACAATGATGGCCCCGGCCCCAAGGCCGGTAATGGCATCTAGTTGAAGTCGCGAAGCCAACAAAATAAACAACCCCGAGATTAACAGTACACTCAACGTCTCTTTAAATTCTAAAATATCCTCAACTTCGACATCTTTCATATTGGCCAATACCATTCCTAAAATGGTAACGGCTAATAGGCCAGATTCATGAGCAACATAATTAGAGGCGGCGAATACGCCCAACATAATGGTAAGTACTGCGGTATTTTGTAAGTAATGAGGGATCCACTTTTTACGTAAACAAACGCCAAGTGCATAGCCGCCCAATACCCCAAGACCCACGCCAATACCAATGGTTTTACCAAAGATAAACAAAGTATGCATGACGGCTTCAGATTGCGAAGCAACAATATATTCATACACCAGCACCGCCAGCAAAGCGCCGATAGGGTCTATGATGATCCCTTCCCAACGCAAAATATTGGCGGTATTGGTTTTGGGACGCACGGTTCGAATCATGGGTACAATAACCGTAGGCCCGGTCACCGTTACAATTGCCCCAAACAAAAACGCCAACTGCCACGAGAGGTCTAAGGCATAACGAGATACCACTGCAGCAACTATCCAGGTTACCAGTACTCCGACACTACACAGGTTTCGCACCATATTGCCGTGGCCACGAATATCACTGAGCTTAAGTGTGAGTGAACCTTCAAACAAAATAATGGCCACTGACAATGATACGACCGGAAAGAACAGATCGCCAAAAAGGTCATCGGCATTGAGTAGTCCCAGTACCGGACCCACAAGAATACCGACAACTAACAGTGGCAGAATGGCAGGTAAACGTATTTTGTAAGCCAGAAACTGACAGGCAATAGATAGCAGGCCTACACCTACTAAGCTTATGAGGGGATCGGACAAGGCATATTTTCCTTATACATTGAAGCCGGCCGTTAGTATCGAGATTGACTACGGCTTATTTTTATTTTCGTCTGCGTCTTAATACTGAACAAAGTATCAGACGGATGACAATTCATATGATTCAGCTAATACAAAATGCTGCTGTTTTACAATAATTTAGTCTTGTATCGGTCAAAACACCTATTAGACTGTTTGGTATCAGGGTTTAGGTAAGCAAGGACACAAACAATATGACACAAATGCACAATAAAACCGCGCCGTGGTTTTATCGACTGATTGTGATAGTTACTATTTTAGCATTACCCGCATGTAGCGCATCAGATTCTTTTTCTCAACTGTCGGCGCAGGTAATAGAAAGTCACCGGCTTGAGTCTCAATTAAACGAAACTTCCGGATTGGTCTGTACCGCTGATACTGCAATTACGCTGAACGATTCTGGCAATAAAGCTGCGTTATATCGTATTGATGCAAAGGGTCATATTCAACATCATCAACTGCTTAGTTTTGATAACCATGATTTTGAAGCCGTCACCGCCGATGATGAATTCTTTTATATTGGGGATGTCGGTAATAACCGCGGCCAGCGGCCCTACGTTTATATTCAGCAGGTTTCACGCAGTAATTTCAAAAAGCAGCAAACCTTAAAGATAACTTATACGGGCAATGTCCCTGGGCAAAATCGTCCTTACGCCCATGATTATGATGCTGAAGCTTTAGTGAGCCGTGATGATCATTTACTGTTGTTTTCCAAAAGCTGGGCCACGGAAAAAGTGAAGGTGTACCGCATAGCAAAAGACAACAAAAATCAGACGGTAGAGCCTGTTGCCCATATTGAGGGCTTGCCTGGGTTAGTTACCGGCGCTGACTGGGATGTCGCGAACCAGCGCTATGTTTTGGTGGGGTATGAACCCAGTCCTATTGGCTTATTTGAAGCATTTGTCGCGGTGGTAACGCCTGACTTTACAATAGAGGGCGTGGCCAGGCTTGACCAGTTTGCTCAGGTAGAGGGCGTGTGTGTTAAAGATGCCTCGCACATTTGGCTAACACAAGAAAGCACGCCGCTTGACTCGGCGCGTCTTGGGGTGGTGCAGCTGTCTCAATAATACACAGTGAGCTTAGTAGCGAAACTTTCCGACCTGACCGGTCAGCTCGCTGGCTAAAAGGTCTAATTGCTCAGACACTTTTACCAAACCACTGGCGGTAGACAGGTTTTCATCACTATTGACACTTATATCGCTGATATTGTGATTAATATCCTCTACCACCTGGTGTTGCTGCTGAGTTGCTGCTGCCACCTGCGTGTTCATATCATTAATACGGGTAATGCCTTGCGAAATTTGTTGTAACAGTGAGTCTATTTCGTTCGCCGCCGATACCACCAGGTCGGTTTGCTCGCGACTGGCCTGCATTTGGCTAACCGCCTGAACCGAGTCTTGGCGAAAACTGTCGATTTTGTCCTGAATTTCATCGGTAGCACTGGCTGCACGCTGAGCCAGGGTACGCACTTCATCGGCTACCACTGAAAACCCGCGGCCGTGCTCGCCGGCTCGAGCTGCTTCTATCGCCGCGTTTAAGGCCAATAAATTGGTTTGTTCAGAAATACTACGAATAGTATCTAAAATACCGCCTATGGCAGAGGTATGGTCATCTAATGAACCAATAGTGCCCGACACGCTTTCAACATGAGACGCCAGAACATTAATGGCGGTCACCGCACTGCTTGTTTGTTCACGGCCCTGTAAAGTTGTGGCGGTGGAACTGTGCGCATCGGTGGCCGCCTGCCTGGCCCAGTGGGCTATTTCCGCGACCGAACTGCCCATTTGGGTTAGCGCAGCGGCAACCTGCCTGGTTCGGTCGCGCTGAGCGATGCTATTTTGCTCTGTCACTTTCGAACGCTCAGCCACTCCGGCGGCAGAGTCGCGTAATTGCTTAGACGTTTCAGCCACAGCGACAATAGTCGTGTGCAGAGAGCTGACAAACCGGTTGAACCCCTCAACCAACTGACGCATTTCTTGTTGTGCGGGGGGAGGTAACCGTGTGGTCAAATCCCCTTCGCCACGTCCCAGTTTGGCAAACGTTGCAGATAACTGTTCGATAGGGCGGGTAATAGAACCGGCTAGTAGTACCCCAAGACCTGCAAATACGACGGCTATCGCAATAGCCCAGAATATGAGTTGGCGCATGGCACTGTTTAAACCAGTATAAAGTTCAGTCTCTGGTACTTGTGCAACAACGTACCAGTTAGCGCTCGGGACAAAAGAGCTCGCCAGAATATACTGTGCGTCTTTTGCAGTATGCTGTGCCAGATTAAAGTCGTTGGTGTTAAGCAGTGTGTTAGCGACTTCGGGCGAGCTAAAGCGGGCAAGCGTGGCTTTGCCCACTACGTCAGGATCAGGATGAGCAATAATATTGCCTTGTTTGTCGGTAAGATACACCAGTCCAGAGTCAGCAATATGTACATTGTTTAAAATGTTGACTAACTCATCAACTGTTTTAGCAACTCCTGACATTCCGCGTCCTTGCAATTGCTGATAATTTGCATAAAGCCGGTAGCCAACTCCAGGCTCGTTATACAGACTCAGTGAGACGGGGTTATTGCTGTCTTTGTAGGCGAAAAACCATCCATCGCGTTTATCATTTTGCAGGGTGCGTAAAAAGCCATCCTGGTTCCAGTATTTAAAGGTCTTACGGTCGGCATACGAAGCTGCAGCTAAATCATTATGTTGTGCCAGCTGATTCAAATAACCAACGACTTTTGACTCACCGGCGGCATCGGCTCCGGCCGCTGACCACGCTATAATATCGGGATTCGTGGCAATCGCGTGGGCGACCGTAGTCATCATAGTGGCTTCTTTATCTATACGATTACCCAGCTGTTTAACAATACTGGGTAATTGAGTCTGCTCAACGTTGGTACGTAATAAATCGCGGGTAATATATTGGCTGAGAAGCCCCACTAACGCGGTAGACAATAAGACCGCCACCATCAAAATAGCAATGAGCTTTTGCTTAATACTTAATGCACTGATATTCATATTTTGCCTGAGATAACTACCATTCTGGTGTGGATAAAATCTATATAAAAACCCCGCCACTGTTTGCCCAGAAGTTTGCACCGAGTCATACGCTGGAATGCTGGTAAGGTGTGAGGTCTGTTAACAGATACTGCAAGATATTCGCAGTTTTTATGATGCTAGCGACCTGTCCAAGAGATGAGGAAAAGGTTCCGGATTAGCCCTGTCAGTATAGCCAGTTACAACGAGGATGTAGCCAAATTTTAGGTATGCAGATTGCTACCTGAGGATAGTAAAAAGGCCTTGTCAAAGACACTAACAAGGCCCTGGTTTACAAGGTCTGAAATTTACTGCTTTTGTTCTTCCGGAAGGGGAAAACCACGGTCGCGCATTAATGCATCAACTTTAGCTTCACGGCCACGGAATTTACGATACGCTTCGGCTGGCTCCATCGCATTACGAACCGAGAACAAATATTTTACCAACTTATCAGCAACTTCTTCGTCATAAAAACCGCCCGGGGCTTCAACAAATGCTTCAGCGGCATCAGCGGTTAGCACTTCAGCCCACATATAGCCGTAATACGCGGCTGCATAACCTTCGCCTGAGAAAACGTGACCAAACTGTGGACTGCGATGGCGCATCACAATTTCTTCTGGCATATCCAGTTTTTTCAGTTCTTCTTTTTCAAAACTGTCCGGGTCAATATTTTCAGGATCGGTAGTATGATACTTCAAATCCATAATGGCAGAGGCCATATACTCTGTGGTCTTAAAGCCTTCATTGAAGGTGGCTGCCCGCTTGATTTTTTCAACCAGTTCAGCAGGAATAGGCTCGCCGGTCTGATAGTGCACCAGGTAGTTGTTAATCACTTCATCGGTAGTTAACCAGCGCTCAAGTAACTGCGACTGAAACTCGGTGTAATCACGTACGCCTGAATGTGAGGAGGGGTAAACCACATCTGCGGACAAAAAGTGCAGGGCGTGTCCAAATTCGTGAAAATAAGTTTCAGCGTCATCCCAGGAAATCAACGTGGGTTCGCCTTCGGCCCCTTTAACAAAGTTTGAGTTGTTTGACGACAGTACCGTTTCTTTACCATCAAAGGTAGTGAAGTTCCGATAGGTGGTTGCCCAGGCACCTGAACGCTTGCCTTTACGGGCAAACGGGTCTAAATACCACAAACCAATGTGTTCGCCAGTGGTTTTATCGGTTACTTCCCATACTTTAACATCTGGGTGGAATACCGGCACTTTGCCTTCAGCAACTGGCTCAAACTCAAAGTTGAATAACCGGCCGGCAACATAAAACATTGCTTCACGAAGTTTACCTAGCTGTAGGTATTGTTTAACCTCGTTTGAGTCCAGGTCGTATTTAGCTTTACGTACTTTTTCAGCGTAATAGCGATAATCCCAGGGTTTGATCGTAATGTCAGCGCCTTCTTTGTCGGCGATAGCCTGCATGTCAGCCACTTCATCTTCTACCCGGGCTATGGCCGCAGGCCAGACTTTCATCATTAAGTCCATGGCGTTTTCAGGGTTTTTAGCCATACGATCTTCTAAGCGCCATTGGGCATAGTTTTCATACCCCAACAATTCTACACGTTCGTCACGTAGCTCCAGAATTTGTTTGATAATGGCATTGTTATCCTCCGCGTCGCCATTGTCGCCGCGGTTGTAATAGGTGCGCCACACCTGTTCGCGCAATTCGCGGTTGGTGGAATAGGTTAAAAACGGATCCATCGAAGAGCGGGTATTGGTGATAGCGTATTGGCCTTCTTTACCACGTTCAGCAGCGGCAGCCGCAGCGGCTTTCACAAACGACTCAGGCAGACCATCCAGTTGGCTCTTATCGATATACGTTACATAGTCTTCTTCATCAGCCAATACATTGGAAGAGAACTTTGTATAGAGCTTTGCCAGTTCGTTGTTGATATCAGCGTAGCGTTTTTTGGCGTCCCCAGATAGCGTTGCCCCGTTATGAGCAAAGCTGTTGTAAGTCAACCAGGTGATACGCTGTTCTTCAGGTGTTAACGTTTCAAGCTCATCGCTTTCGTAAACGGCTTTAACCCGGTCAAACAGCTTTTTATTTTGAGTTATTTTAGTAAAAAAAGCCGATAGACGGGGTGACATTTCAGTTTGAATTTCACGAAACTCAGGGCTGGATTTGTTCGAACGCCAGATGCCGTAATAAGTAAACACACGGCTTAACACTTCGCCGGCGCGTTCCATTTCTACAATGGTATTTTGAAATGTTGGCGGCTCGGGGTTATTGGCAATTTTTTCAATTTCAGCCAGGTTTAGTTCCATCCCTTTTTCGAGGGCCGGTTTCAGGTCAGCCAGCTGCATGCTTTCAAAAGCAGGTACGCCGCTGTAAGGCCCCTGATAAGGCTTAAGCAGCGGGTTTTCAAACTGCTGGGTTTGGGTGTCGGTGGCTGTCTGAGTTGAAAGTGTTTTTGTTTCACTATTGCCTGAGCAACCAGCTAAACCAAAAACGACCGCAGCGGCCGTTAATGATGCAGTAAATTTATGCATAGTAGTTCCTGTCAATCGTTATCATTTTGTTAGCAAAATCCATACTAGTGGATAGTAACGAGAAGTAAATCGTTATGGCCTTTATAAACGGGATTTTTACAGTGATAAAACGTAAAAATCAGGCAGTTTGTCGCAGCAGCATGTTCGTCACAAAATGATAACAAAAAAAGGCTTGAGGCCAATAACCGTAAGGGTTTACACTCTGCTCGAAATTTAATCGATGGCATTTTTAAGGGGTGAAAAGGCAATGCTGACAGAAATATTGATACACGGCTTGCCACTGGTAATGGCAGTGCTGTCTTTTTGGTCAAATACCGAGCGTAAAGTCCTGTTTTTAAATTTGGGCCTGTGTATTACTATCTCTACTTCACTGGCGCTGCAGGAAGCCTGGGCCGGGGTACTGGTAATGAGCATAGCTGGCTTAAGCACCAGTTATCGGCTTATTACAGACAAACTGGTAGATCAACGTATTACTGCAGTTCTTATTATATTAATGTCATCACTTATCGGCTATTTAAATACGATAACAGGTAAAACAGGCTGGTTAGAAATATTTCCGGTAGTGACCTTTATTTTATATCGCTTTGGGGAGCTGCATTGCCGCGAAGCAGGCTTAAGGTTGTGCATGATCAGCGGCTCTTTGTTGTTTGCTACTTACGCGTTTGTTAATCATAGCTGGGGTGTAGCGGCTACTGAAAGTTTGTTTGCCCTATCAAACAGTTGGTACCTGTTGCAAATTCGTCGTCGTCATCGTCGTATGCTGAGCGAGTCTTATTAGTCCAAGGGTGGTATTTGCTCATTATCAGGCAAATACCACCGTTTTGTTGCGATGAATTATCACTCTGTCTTCTAAGTGGTAGCGTACACCGTGGGCCAAAGCAGTTACCTCACAATCTTTGCCTTTACGAACCATATCCTGTGCATCATCACTGTGGCTTATACGTTTTACCGCCTGCTCAATAATAGGACCTTCATCTAAATCACTGGTGACATAGTGACAGGTAGCGCCTATTAATTTAACGCCCCGGTTGTAGGCTTGCTGATAAGGCCGGGCCCCGGCGAAAGATGGCAGAAAGCTGTGGTGAATATTAATGATCTTGCCTTTGTACTGATCGCATAAGGTATCGGGAAAAATCTGCATAAATCTGGCCAGTACGGTCAAATCAATTTTGTATTCATCAAGTAGAGTAGCTATTTGAGCAAAGGCTTGTGATTTACTTTGTCCTTTAAAATCAACCCAGTGAAAAGGGACTTTGTACCAGTCAGCAAACTGCTTAAGCTGAGGGTGGTTAGAAATAATACATGGAATATCGCAATACAATTCTTCACTGTGCCAGCGATGCAGCAAATCGACCAGGCAATGAGAATCAAGGCTACCTAATAGCGCCAGACGCTGTTTACGTGACGAGTCGGTAAGTTTCCACTGCATGTTGTATTCTTGCGCCAGTGGTGTGAACGCTTTGATAAACTGACGATGATCCAAGGCTAGCCGATGGGTGCCTATTTCGTGACGCATAAAAAAACGACCAGTCTGTTGGTCGGTATGATGATTTGCTTCAACAATGGTGGCCTGTTGATCGGCTAAAAACTGAGAAACACTTGCGACCAGACCAATTTGGTCGGGACAGTCAATCACAAGTCGAAATGTATGTTGCATAGCAAACTCTATAATGAAAACGGCTGTCCTTTTTTACCCACCCCTTGTGCAATTGTAAAGAAAATATCTACTCCAGCCCGCGTCTTAAGCGTTCACGAACAGTCAGATTTTCAGTCAGCCGCCAGCTTTTGCGAATAGGATAGGCGACAGAGCCTGATGAACTAAACGACTCAAATAAATGAAACTGAGTAAAATGACACTCTATTTGGGGGGTAAATAAAGGCGGTGGCATATTGTCGGTGGCTTTGCGGGCAATAGTCACATGGGGCTGGTAGGGCCTTTGTTCGGTTTGAATGCCAGCAGCCCGGGCCGCTTTTTTTACCTGGCGTACCAGTTCGATTAAATTGTCAGGTACATTGGAGGGGGCGCAATGTAAAATTTTAGGGCCGGCCCACCAGCCAGTGCTATCCAGACTTAGACTCACAGGCGTTTGCTGAATGTCGTCTAAGGCATTAATCAGCGTTTCGTGCTGTCGGGCTTCTACATTACCTAAAAACGCCAGTGTCAGATGAAAATTAGCCGCCGGAACGGCCACTGCAGACTTTTTACCCCCTGTTTTTGCGACTTTCTTGTATGAGCCTGGTTCACGTTGGCCTCGCTCGTCCCGGCCCGAAGCTAACGGTGTTAAATCGGGAAGAGCCTTCCTACGCCAGTCATCTAAAGCCAGTTTATTGCGTACTGACAAATCCAGCCCGACAAAACAACGCATATTCATAGAGTCTCCTTTTGGCCCGTCTGAGCAAATGTGCGGTGGGCATTTTGCTAATGACTACGTAAAATAGGGTTTCTTTGATTGTCTATTGCCTGAGATGTGTATGTCTTGCTCTACTTTTGTTTTTCCTGCCCAGGCTATAGCTGGCCCATTATGTGACGCGCTTTACCAGCGAAATGCTATTGTATCGGCCCCACCGGGAGCTGGAAAGTCTACTGTACTGCCCTTAGCGTTACTTGCACACTTTACTAACAAAAAAATTGTATTGATGCAGCCCCGCCGGGTAGTCGTGCGCAGTTTAGCGAGCTATTTAGCCGCGCAACTGGGTGAAGAGGTAGGTCAACAGGTAGGGTATCGGATACGAGGCGAAAACAAGGTTAGCGCAGCAACACGTCTTGAAATTATCACCGAAGGTATTTTAACTCGCCGTATTCAGCACGACCCCGAACTTACCGGGGTCGACATTATAGTATTTGATGAATTTCATGAGCGCAGTATTCACAGTGATTTCGGACTGGCGCTAAGCCTGGAGATACAGCAAAGTTTGCGCGAAGACTTACGCCTGGTGGTCATGTCGGCCACATTGGACACCCACGCTGTGTCAGCCTTAATGCCTGAGGCTCAGGTGCTGTCTTCTAAAGGTAAAATGTACCCGGTAGCAGAAGTCTATTGCGGTCAGGTGCCAGGGCATCAGTTACATCGAAAGGTTAGCGAGGTTACCCTGCAGGCGTGCGAAAATTGCCGGCAAGATGTATTGGTTTTTTTAGCCGGAGCGGGCGCAATACACAAAGTGGCCCAATTGCTTGGGGCGCAGATAAATACCCACCAGGTGGTGCACCTGCTCTATGGCGCGCTGACCAAACATGAACAGGATGCCGCCTTAGCACCTGACCCACAGGGGCGGCAAAAGATTATTCTGGCCACCAATATAGCCGAAACCTCTTTGACCATTGCTAATATTGGCGCAGTCGTCGACAGCGGACTTGAAAATGTTGCGCAGTTTCATCCTGGCTCCGGGCTAACTCAGCTTGTAACCCAGATGATCTCGCAAGCTTCGGCAACCCAGCGTAAAGGACGCGCGGGTCGGTTGGGGCCCGGTACCGTCTACCGGTTGTGGCCCAAAGAACAGCATGAACGTCTGGCACGCCAAAGTTCAGCGCAAATTTTACGAGAAGACATTACGGGACTTATGCTTGATACCCTTTGTTGGGGAACGCAAATTGAAGATTTAGTTCTGCTTGATCAACCCAGTCAGGCCCAGTGTAATGCTGGCATAGAGGTGCTGAACCAGATTGGGGCAGTGGATGTCCATAGCCAGGGTGATGCTCACAGTCAATTAGATAAGGCGCATTGTCAGGTGACGGGTTATGGCCGTAGTCTGGCCGCATTGCCGTGTCATCCCCGCCTGGCGCATATGCTGGTTCAGGCAAAGCGTAGTACTCATGCACTGGCCGATGAGCTGGTGCAAGCAGCAGTGTGGGTGGCCGCGCTGGCGGAAGATACGATGAAAGTAAAAGCCGATACCAGTGTGCGCGATACGTTACTTACGCTTGATAAACCCCAGCTTCGACGCCTGCAGCGACAGGCGGCTCGATATTTACAACAGCTTGATTCAAACACTACGCTGGTGTCGGTTGACAGGCTTTCAAGCGCGGTAATTGCGGTGGCTGTAGGCATGGCGTACACCGATTTGATTGCCTTTCAGGCTCAACATAAACAATGGAAGCTGGCCAGTGGCAAAGGCGCTATTATTTCGGCGCAATTGGGTAACAGTGGGTGGATGGCGGTGTTAAATGGGCATCAGCGAGAAGGTCGTATGGTAGTCAGTCTGGCTGAGCCAATCGCCGAAACAGATATTGTTGCCTGGTTCGGCGATCATTTTCACACAACCGAACAGGTGAGTTTTAACAGTGCTGAGCTACGGATGGAAGCACGCAAAGTACGTTACTTTAAAGCAATAGAGCTCAACAGCTCACCGTTGCCGGCGCCAGCGTTAAAACCTCTGGCCCACGCCTGGCGAGAGCATTTGCAAACTCTGTCTGTAGGTGACTGGCCAATAGATGATAGCGCCCGACAATGGTTACAGCGGTTATCGTTGGCCGGACAACTCACTCTGCCACAACCCCAGGCTTTTAGTGAGCCAGCATCGTGGCCCCAAAATGAGTGCCCGCTAAATTTGATAGACACGGCAAGGCTTGACGGTGCGCTGGGACGTTGTCGTACCTGGCGACAGGTGAGTGACTTACCCTGGAGTAAATTATTCCACGAGTCTTTGCCCTGGCCTATGCAAAATGCCCTGGATACGCTTTTGCCCAGGCGTTATAAAGCTCCTTCAGGACAGACACACAAACTTGATTATCAGAGCGATGGACAGGTGGTACTGGCTGTGAAAATGCAGGAGATGTATGGACAAGCCGAAAAGGTCACTGTTGCCCAAGGCCGAAAACCTGTGGTGATTTCGTTGTTATCTCCGGCCGGCCGCCCACTGCAAATGACCACTGACATAGGACAATTCTGGCAAGGCAGTTATCAGGAGATTAAAAAAGAAATGAAAGGCAGGTATCCCAAGCTTATGCGAAGAATGGAGGTTGACATGGAAAAGGGAAGTGAAAATAGTGTTGACAAAAAGAAGTTATTAAAAAGAAGGGGAGGTAGAAATAAAGTTGACAAAAGAAGGTGAACAAAATGTTTGTTGACTATAGAAAAGGAACTATAATGCTCGTTGACAGTACTTCACATTTGTCAGGAGCAGTAAATAATGGAGTTATCCAAAGCACAACGAATCACCTTTATCCGCAGAACCAAGGACGTAAGTGCTGATATCTATTTTGATAAAGCGCCCTCGAACGCATTGCCGCAAGTTGTTAGGCATGCGACGGAAGAAGAGGGTGTGGAAGAAGAGTACCGCTATTTTTACACGCCGATTGATTCAAGGATTGCTCCAGACGATTCCGTCTATAACTTTCCATTTTTGCTTCATAAAGACGGGCGACCGTGGAAAGAAGGCAATATGTACCTTTGGCATCTAGCGTCTGATTTTAAAAAGCTCGGTTCAGAAACAGACGCAATTCAAACCACCGCTACCTACCTGCTCGATTATCTCATTTTCTGTGAAGAACAAGGAATCGACTATTTAGACTTCTCACAGCGTAGAGCTGTAAACAGACCATCTTATAGGTACTTTAATAACATGGTTGACAGTGGCCGTGTAGCTGCTGGCTCAATCAATTTGAGAACGGGCAAAGTCTATTACTTTTTCGAGTGGCTATTCAAACAGCCGGGTTATGAAAATGATATTGATAGAGTTGATATGGCTCAGGATTACACTCATTTCTTTGACACCGCAACTGGCTCAGCTTCAGTTGAGAGAAAGAAGCGAAATCAAACTGTCTCTGTATATAAAGAATCAGCGCCTGTCTCTTCTGGCAAAGTACGAGACGAGGGTGAAGATCTAAGGCCGTTAGCAAAAGGTGAGCGTGAAGAAATCGTTGGCATATTAAAACGAGATGAATTCAGCGTAGAGGAGCGTTTAATAGCCCAGCTAGCATTATATACAGGTGTCAGAAAACAAACAGTCCTAACACTACGAATGAAGCATCTTGAGCTATTTAAAACAGAGGCGCTGATTGAGAAAGATAGAACATATCGTATTACCGCAGGCCCCGGCACAGGAATAGATACAAAATTCGATAGGAAATATACGTTCTACATACCAAAAGGTCTGGCGGAAGAGCTAGAGGTATATGCAAATAGCAGTGTTGCTAAAAAGCGCAGAGCAAAATTTCAGGAAAATTATGCGGAAGAACATCCTGATTTAGAGCCTATTGCAGACGAAGATATGTATATCTTCATTTCTGAACAGGGTAATTGCCACTACATGGCAAAGAATGACCCACGTTACAAAGTAATGCGAAAGGACTCACGTCCCAAGGGTAAACGCACAGATGTGCTATGCAAGAAGATTGAGCGTTTTGCTTCAGAGGACTTCCCGAAAGACTTTGTATTCCACTGGTTAAGAGCAACCTATGCACTGCGCTATTACGAGACGTTAATAAAGATTGAGGAATACAAGGTTGAAAAAGGGATTCAAGAGCGTCCCAGACGTTTTGACATGATACTGCGAGATGTGATGGTTAGGCTCTGTCACAGAGATATTAAAGTCACACAGTCATACCTTAATTTGTTCGAGAACTTTGATGAGCGTCAGGAAGCTCAAAATGCCTTTGAAGACTTTGTTTTTAGGGACTTTGATGAAGAGTTCAATAGCACTGGAGAGGAGAAGTAACAGTGTCATTAAATGAAGCAAATATGGTCATAAGAGAGACCGTTGTATTAACTCCTGCTCAGCTAAGAGGAGATATTGATCATCCTGAGAACGTCAGGCTGAAACTGGATGAAGCTGTTCGCGCATCTCCAATTGATATCGGAAGTCTAGCTTTTTCGAAAAGAAGATTTACTTACAATATGTGGAAGGAGGCAGCAGTTCCTACTCCTGTTGTTCTTAGTTCTTTTAGAAGAGAGAGACTCGATATGCTGGTAGCTCTTTTTGATTACCTTTCAAGTACAAAATATCAAGATACCACTAGAGAGACTTATTTTGACAACTTCAAAAGTGTTATTGATGCCTGTGACCAGCTTGGCTTTGCTGATTTTATGGAAAGTCCTCAGAAATGCCGCCATGCCTATAAAAATTTAAGTAATGAGTGGAGGCATCAACTTAAAATGGAAGATATGTCAAATGGCAAAGCATCTCTTTGGCAAGGTACTTTTAGAACACTCATTAGGCTCTGTTTCGGAAAAGATGAAGCAGCTTTCATAGTTGAACGTATCAATCCGATACCACGTCAGCGCAATCGCACAAAGCCGCCTAAAGAGCAGCATTTCATGACCTTCATACAAACAGCAATAGCTTTGGCAAGACAACTAAAATCATTTGTTATTGAAGAGAAAGACTTCCCGATAAAGCTGAAAATGCCTGATTATGAAGCGTTTGTATTTCAGTCTCAAGGAGGTAACGTCAAAACACCTTTCACGACATTCCATCGTGGCATTTACAACTTTGAACAAGGGAGGCTGGCCACGTTCGACGAGTGGAAAGATACTGTAAATCATGGTTTGAAATCGGATTACAGCGACAGGGTATCTAACTTCGAAGAAGTAAACAAAGACAAACGGCATGAAAGGCGTATAGATTTTGCAACCTTGAGCATGCAAGCCTATATGAAAATTTTTATCTTACTAACAGGTGCTCAACCATCCGAAGTAAAGCAACTAGAATATTCAGAAAATTTTGAGTATGAAAAAGACAAGTTCAGCAATGATTTCAGGGCGATTAAACTTCGGGCTAAAGGCAGAGAGGTTTCATATAACTTGGGTAATATCTATGGATACAAATTATTTAAAGAGTATCTTGAAGTCAGAAAATGGATCTTAAACGGAACAGAGTGTAAGTACTTGTTTTTTACTACCGGGTCTGGCAACACGATAGAGCCAAGGCAGCTCAGAAGTGGGCGAGGCTTCAATAGATATTTTGATAGGGTTCGAGGTATCTACTTGTCTAATGATTTGAAGGATATAACTTCTTGCCCTGCAAGAAAGTATAAAAACTTAATACTCAACCAGTTAGAAGTAAACTTGAAAACAAGGGCTTCTTTGTTAAATCACACTGAAGAAACAAACACGTCGGATTACACTGAAACCACGCCAGAAAGACAGGCAAAGGAGTTTCAAGCTCATTGGGAAGCAGTTAAAAAAGCAAGAAAGCATGTAGATTTAACAGGCAAGCACAGTAAAAAAATTACAACGGGCCACTGTGTTGAAGAAGGTGTGCCTGAGTCAGAGATAGATAACCCTCCAATCGAACCAGACTGCAAAACCCAGTATGGCTGCTTATTCTGCGCCAAATACAGTTGTCACGCTGACGAAGAAGATGCACATAAGCTCTACAGTGTACTTCGAGTTATAGACATAGTTAGAAATGAATCACCGGATTTTAACCATGCCGAAGAAAAGTTCCAGACCCTCTCAATCCGCATCAATGAGATATTAAAATCCGTGGGCGAAAAATCTGCTGACCATCAAGCCATGATAGAGTGGGTGGAGAAAAAAGTGATGGTTACCGGAATATTAACCCCTTTTTGGGAGCGAAGATTAGACCAGTATGAACGAATGGGGGTGATCGCTAGTGCCTAATCTAAATGAAAGACTAAAAACGCTGGAAAATACATGCTTTAACGCAGATGAACTAACAGATGCCCTTGCTCCTGATTCGCTATCATTTGATAAATCAGTTGAACTCGAAATACCGCATGACTTTGTGCTGTGCAGAGATACGAACAACAAGGTTACGGCAATGTTTGGCGATAACGTTTGGGACTTTAACCCTTATCGATTAAGCGCTAATCGAATAAGCGTTTTTAACTTCGAAACAATTACAGAAGGGAGTAGCTGCCCACATACAAGTGCAATTATCAATGAGATGAAGATCATTTTGTTTCATCTGATGTATTCAAGACCCGCAGGCCACACAGGAATGCTGGCCGTGAGTACGTTATACAATTATTTTATCGTCTTATCAAAAGCAGCCAAATACTGTATTAGGTTGAGTGAGATCCCTACTTTAGGCGAAGTAACCTTAAAGGAATTGTTCTCAGATGAAAGACTATTCGCTTTATTTGTCACAGAACACCAAAAACCTGCCTTCAATAGCAAAGCAAAAGCACTAGTCAATGGGTTGTTGTTTCTTGGTGAGTCAATACTTAGATTTGATGTCACAGCAATAGCAGATGTGGACATTGACCGACTCGACAATGACCAAACTGTAATAATTCCACAACGTATATACTTGCTAATTGGAGATCATTTAGAAAGTGATATCAAGCACATACATAAGTATTCTCGACGCATAGCTGCTTTCTTAGCCAAATTTAAAGATCCTTATTACGGCCTGTCTCACGAGAGACAAAAAGCATTAGCTGTGGGTGGCACAGCACAATGGCGTCCCGATATGAGTCAAGCGTTAAAAGGGCATGGACTAAATAAACTTTTTAAGGGTGAATTTGGTGTTTCTAATCGCAATGAACTTCAAAAAGTACTTGCTAAAATACAGTACATTTGCAAATTAACACTTCATTACTATACAGGCATGCGTAACCAAGAAGTGCAGCGTATGAAGCCTAAATCGATTTCAAAATCTGTTTGTTCAGAAGAAGTGAAGGCTAAAGATGGTAAAGTCATTGATAAGAAAAAAGTGGTTGAGGTTATCTCATCTACAACTAAGTTTACAGGACAAAGGGTTAAGGTATCTTGGTTTGCGCCAGATGAAGTGAAGATGGCAGTAGCGGTATTGGAGAGGATTCATAAAGGATTAAGCGCTCTCCATAACTTAAATCTGAAAGATGACTGGCTATTTACAACCACCGAATTTATAAAGGTAAATAAACAAATCTCAGAAATCTATCCTGCTACATTCAGAGAGCGGCACAAACCGTCATGGTTGAAAGACCTTGTCGTCACAGAGCTTGACTTTAAAGAGCTAAATAACAGTGATGATGAAAGAGATTTCTTATTGGAAGAGAAGTATCAAATAGGTGAAGTGTGGCCTCTTCACAGCCATCAATTTAGGCGCTCTCTAGCGTACTATGCCAGCAATGCAGGCTTTGTCTCTGAGGCATCGCTTAAAGCCCAATTAAAGCATGTTACACGAGCCATGACGCGCTATTACAGTAACAACTTTGAAAAGACTGAGTCTATCTTCGGTTACTTCAATGAGAAGACGGGCAAATATGAGTTGCCGCCAGAGCATATCATCAAAGAGTTTCGTACAGGTATCCCATACAACATGGCTGACCGAGTGCTTTCAGACATCCTTGGTAGTGATGAACCGCTCTATGGCAAAACGGGTTCATACATTGAGCGACAAAACGAAGCACTCCGTAATGGCGAAGTACTGATTACAGAGGTAAGGGAAGAGACCGTCAAGAAAGTGGAAAAAGGTGAATTTGCCTACCGAGAAACCCTCTTAGGCGGTTGTACCAAGGTCGGTGATTGTGACAGCTTTATGCTTGGTGACTTTACTAGCTGCCTAACGTGTGAAGGGGCAATTATTAAAGAATCTAACGTTGATCGAGAAATAGAGCTAACCGCAGAAGAGCTTGAGCTATATGAAGATGATTCTGGTGAGCATCAATTAACTAAGGCGAATCTAGACGCACTAGTTAAGTTTAAAAAGCACAGGATAAACAGAGAGCCTTCAGAGGCGGCAGAGGTATAGGTTATGGCAGATGGTAAACTTAAAGCATGTGAAGAAGCTCTGGAGCGCTTAATTGTCGGAGAAACAGTTAATGTTGACGCTAACAGTTATGACGAGATCACATTTGGCCTGATAGAGCGTGAAGCTGGCACTGTTAGCAAAGGCTACATCAAGCAAGACAGAGACAAATTCAAAGCAATTGTAGACAGGCTTAAAGATCATAAAGCGACTGTCGCTAGTCAACCTGCTAAAAAGGGTAAAAGCGTTCTTCAAAAGCAAAACGAGAAGTTGCAGCAGCAAAAAGAAAAAGACGCCGAACTAATTAAAGAGCTTACGTACAAGCTTCACATCATGATGGCTGATAACCTCAAGCTAGTAGAGCGAGGCAGAGAGCTTGAGAAGGAAAATCTAGCTTTGAAAAGTGGAAAAATCATCCCGGTTCAAATGGGTTCAAGGCACTGATAACAGTCAATCGCTGGTGATTGTAAAACTTGCTTTTACATTCAGCAGGGATTCAACAAGCGAAGCGCGTTAGCACATTTTAAAAGTCAGGAGTTCTTTATGAGCGAACAAGAACAGATCAGCATCGAAAGCTATCAAAGATTTGGTCGCAAGCCCAAGCGTATTTCAGAAGACAATATCCATGAAGTTGTATTCGATTTGTGCTTTGAAACATACAAATACAAAGACGAATTTCAGTATGATTTTGATGCCAGAGAGCACCTTAAGGAAGTGGTGAATTACCTTAACAGCAAAGGATATTCAGTAACTCGATCTTCTAAGTGGGTTAAAGAAAAAGTTGACGAATTGTTCGAACAATTAGCTGGTGATGGCGTCTCTGAAGAGAAAGGGCAAGAGTTAATAAAAGCGATTAAAGAAGCGCAAGAGAGTGAAGTCAAAGCCCAGCAAGAAGATATAGATAAACTTCAAGAAGCGATTGATGCGCTTGGCCCAGACTTCTGGAAACGCTATCAGGCAAGTAAACGTCAAAGCATACACAAGCGCCAAAAGCGTAAAAAACAAATCTCTATTGAACTTAGGCTTTTTGAACAACTAACTCGTCGCAAGCAAAATAAAACATGGGATGCGCTCTTAATCGAGATGAAGCAAAACCATGATGACTTAACTCGATTAATGGCTGATGCGAATGTCACGAGCTTCTCTGGTCTAATAAAGAAATTAGAATCCTCAGGCGTGATTGAAGAGGGTTATGATGAGAGGCATTATTAAGAGCAACTTGAACTGGTAACACTAATCCAATGTTAAATCAGAACTGCGCTTCTTAAATACTAGCTATTCATACCTTGCCCTTTAAGCAACCTATTTACAATAAAGCGGACACTCCCTACTTTTTTTTATTCAATAAATCAAAGTTAAATGGGTACTCTTTCGACTCGTTATCATACTGATACCCAATAAACACTCCTTCGTGATTCATTTTAGGAGCGAGGATTGAGTATTGACGGCTAGACACTGCGTGAGGATCTTTGCCTTCTGAATATAAATGTTTCAGCAGATTTAAGGCGTCGTCGTATGAAACTTCTGAAGCTACCCGATTTACAATCATAGATTCTGAAACGACGTTCCCATCTACGGCAGTCACTACTTCTGTTTTTGGTTCGGAATAGACATCCCATTGATCTATTTTTTGAAGCTCTTGTGAGTTAGCAGACACATTCCCCGCATTATACTCATTTGCGATGTAAGAAAATGTTACAAGTACAGCGGTTAGGGAAATTCCTATATACGCGCTTTCAATTGACCCCGTTTTGAGACATGAAATTCCTGATAAGATCAAAATCCCTAATGAAATATTTACTGTGTAGTTCGCTTTGAGTTTGTCAAAAAAAGTTGCACGCCGGATGTAAAAACTGCTCACGAGAAGAAGCATTGTGAAATATGTGGTCCAAAGCAAGTACTCAGGGAACAGAAATGCTGATACTAAGGTAACAACTACCAGCCAACCCCCTAGTGCTTTAAAGTTCCTGTTATTTAATTGAAGCTTCATTTTCCTATTTGCCTTATGTCCTTGGTTAAGATCAAAATTCCACTAAGTACACTTTGTGGTTGTCTTGTAAATTTGTAAAGTGTTTTAGACGGAATGCAGCCATAGTCATCAAAAAACTCCAGCGTCTGTGTCCCTCGGCTAAATGCAACGGCAGCAGAAAGCTCTCACCAGTAAAGTCATTTTGGTCATAAAAGTCCTTAAACACTACAATCGGAGAGGGAAATGTACCGAATTCCAGCATATATTTTCCAAGGAAACTTTCTTTTGCATCTGGATTGGTGAGTATGTTTTTGCCAGCTTCTAAGCACCTTGCTTTAGTCACTTTGAAAAGCTCAATTTTCTCTATTTCTTCGGTAGACATTTCAGTTAAATTGAAAGTCCAATCCTCGATGTTTAGATGCGTAAACTTCTTTATAAAATCAGCATTATGTCTGAATACCCATTGTGAAATAACCTCGTCAGGAAAGTTGGGGAGGACGGAGTTTACCCTTTGAATGAACTGCTCTTTAGCTTCATCTTGCAAGTTCAACTCTTGTGAATATATGCGCTTCGACATCTCTTTGTGACCTCTGGAATCCCTATATATCACTCACACTTGGCAGAATTACTATCGTACTTTCTAAAGAGTCTGAATACTAACTATAAGTATTAAGTAGAACATTGACATATCTTCCGTGTAAAACATTAATGTTACTGGGTAACAGAAACTGTAATTAGTAAATAGGTACAATACTGTTACTGGGTAACATTAAGTGTACTTCTCTCCATTTTTGTCAACGTATCGATGAAAAATATGTCAACGTTGTATGCTATTGAGCTGTCAACTCTAAATTAATCACTGTCAACTTAGAGGTGATAAAGTGTCAACAATGGTAACATGTTGGCTTGTCAACGGGTACTATATGATTGTCGCTATATCTATTGAATATAGTGGGTTGTAGTGTCTGTCAACGATGGTTGTGTATTCACATTGCGAATCATTTTTGGCCTGATGACCCTGCTAGCGCAGAACCAACTACCAAAACTAAGCGCGCAATGAAAGGATAAGAACACCGCCTTTTAAAAGGCTCTGCCCTTACCCTTGGGTGCGGTTAGCCAGCGTTTTTGCTGTCAGCAGAAGGTGACACCTGTAACTGCTGCATTACTTTTTGGGCCGGAAATCCATCGGCAATCATGTCATTGTTAATTTGGTAATCTCGGATACCAGCACGTGTCGCCGGACCTAAAATGCCATCGGGTTTGCCTACATCAAACCCTTTTTGATTCAGGGCTTGCTGAAGCTTCATAATATCGTCACGACTATAAGCAGGTAATTCAGGCAAACTGGCGCTTAACCCTTTGCTTCCGGCAATTTGCTCAGCAAGCTTGCCCACGGCGATCGCATAAAACTCAGAATTGTTCCAACGCATGATGACCCGAAAGTTTGGGTATGCCAAAAAGGCGGGGCCTTGATGACCCGCCGGCACTACCACATAGGCCGATAAATCGCTGTCGGGTAATGGAGTACCATCTGGTTGGGTCAGGCCAGCTTCCTGCCACTGAGAAACCGACTGGCGATTACTGTAACCCGATAACCGATAGTCAAAGTTCTCGGGCAAAGCAATTTCGCGGCCCCACCGAAAGCCGGGTTCCCATCCCAGATTGTTCAAAAAATTAGCTGCCGAGGTCAGAGCATCAGGAATGCTTTCCCATAAGTTAGCCAGCCCGTCGTTATCGCCGTCAGTGGCATAACGATAATAAGCAGACGGCATAAACTGTGTGTGTCCCATCGCACCGGCCCACGACCCTACCATCGTGTCGGTAGAAAGCTGCTCACGCTCAATCAGCTTAAGCGCGGTCATTAGTTCGCCGGTAAAATAGCTGCTGCGACGCTTATCACACGCCAGGGTAGCCAGTGAGCTAAGTACTGGCATTTTGCCTTTGTAAGAACCAAAGTTGGTTTCTAATCCCCAAAACGACAGCAGATAATGTTTTGGTATTCCGTATTTTTCTTCTAGCCTGGTTAACAGGGCGTTATGCGTTTGCAGCAGTTCGCGCCCTTTGTTTACCCGCCAATCTGTCACCCGCTTGCTATAATATGAAGGAAATGTCGTCACAAATTCGGGCTGGCTTCGGTCAAGCTCAATCACTCGGGGCACAAAGTTTATGCTGGCAAAGGCATCATTTGCCACTGACTTAGCTACGCCTTCGTCGACCGCTTTCGCCTGTAACCGGGTTTTACATTGCTCAAAATTTTCAGCCGCTTGAGCGCCGATAGAAAAAAGAATTGAGGCGGTCAAAAGACCGGCTTTCTTACTGGAAAAACGCTTCATACTATTACCCCAAAATACCGTATTTTCATGCTATCGCAAAGCCACGCTCAGATGCGACAAAAATTTCATATCGAGTGAACGCGTGTTTATTTAACTTATCGATGTAAATTATTGTGTAAATGATTGCTACGACCAAAACCGGCAAAGTGATGCAAATTTACCGGGTGGGGGTGTGAGAAAAACAGACACATTACCACGGTTTTTTTACATCTTATTATTGAGGTGACATTTAACTTGTTGATTTTTATTGATTATAAAGACCTGGTATGAAATTGGCTTTGGTTATGGTGCACGCTCATTATTTGAATTTAATGAGCAAATCGAAACTGACCTGGAGTCAACGTATGAATAATTTTGTTAAGACTATTGCCGCCGGTGCCGTTATTGCAAGCTGTGCTTCTTTTTCTGTAAATGCGCAGCAAGACACTATGCAGCAGGCACCCAAAGATAGCATGCAACAACAGTCTGCAAACTTCGACGACACCACCTTGCTTAAATTCACCATGGCAATGGAAGCAGTAAGCGATGTGGCTAATAAGTACGACTCGAAGTTTAAAAGTGTAGAGAGTCCGGAAAAAGCGCAAGAAATTCAAAAGCAAGCGCAAACTGAAATGGTAGAGCAAATTGAGGAAACCGGTTTAACGGTAGAAACTTATACCACCATTGCTCAGCAGGTTCAAACAAACGAAAAACTGCGTGAGCGAGTGCTTACTATTGCTCGCGACAACCGTCAGGAAAACAGCTAATTCAGACGCTGTCATACAATACTCAGGGATTTTTTCCCTGGGGTTGTAGTTTGCCTGACCTTTTAATGTACTGTGTGTATATGCCGCTAACTTTTTTCTGATTTTTTGTTCCTACCTGTTCAGCACCATAGTCTGCTATTGCTTATTGTCACTTACCTTTGGATTTAACGCTCAGTTAAATCGTCTTATCATTGTTTGATAGTCTATCTTCATAAATTACCATCCTCCTGTTTTTAATATAATAGATATAGAATGAGCTCAATTTTTGCCAACTGTGTATACATGCGCAATGCGCTCAACGCCTTGGGAATGATACAATGCCAGCGGTTAGCGTTAAAAAAGCGTATAACGTTTTAATATCCGTATTTCAGGCACCATTTTTGTGCAAACAGAGCAGGCATTCTTGTGGCGAAAAAACACTCTAAATCTAAAACAAAATCCAAACCCTCGCAGAAAAAATTTCCAGGCTTATTTTTTAAGCTTTTTATCGTGGTGGTTGTGGTCGCTGCAGGATACATGTTTTATCTGGACGCCCAAATAAAGCATACCTTTACCGGTAATAAATGGGAGGTGCCTGCTCAAATTTACGCGCGTCCATTGGTGCTCAGCAAAAATCTCGAAATTACCCCAAATGAAGTTCTTGAAGAACTATCGTTGTTAGGCTACCGCAAGGTTAGTCGGCCAGATAGCAGCGGCGAGTACGTTTACTGGAACAAAACCCTGGTAGTCATGCGTAGAGGTTTTCAGTTTCCTGACGGAGCCCAGGGTATGCGTAAGCTAACTATTGCCTGGCAGGGTAATCGTATTAACAGTATTACCGACAACACTGCGGGTAAAAAGGTGGGTACAGTGCGTCTTGAGCCGTGGCTGGTTACGCGCCTGGTCAGTAGCTTGCGAGAAGATAGAATGCTGCTAAATCTTGAAACTGTTCCGGCCATGCTACCTAAAACACTAACTTTGGTTGAAGACCGTGACTTTTACGATCACCACGGCGTTGCGCCCCTGTCTATTTTACGAGCACTAATTGCAAATATAAAAGCGGGCAGAACCGTGCAGGGCGGCAGTACACTAACTCAGCAGCTGGTGAAAAACTTATTTTTAACCCGCGAGCAGTCGTTGGTTCGTAAAGCAAAAGAGGCATTAATGGCGATTATCATTGATGCCCGTTACAGTAAAAGTGAAATTCTTCAGGCTTATATGAACGAAGTTTTTTTAGCCCAGGACGGTGAAACCGCCGTACACGGATTTGGTCTGGCCAGCTATTACTTTTTCGACCGGCCTGCTGCAGAGCTAAATGTCCCAGAGATTGCCACCCTGGTGGCGATGATAAAGGGCCCCTCATACTATAACCCCCGCCGTCATCCTGAACGTGTTCTGGAGCGTCGTAATTTAATTTTGCGCTTGCTCTTTGAAGCCAATGAAGTAAGCGCCAAGCAGTACGAACAATATCTGACTATGCCTTTAAAGCTTGCTTCAGGGGCAAGTTTGGCCAGTGGTAAGCATCCGGCATTTATGCAAAAAGTCCGCGAAGAGCTTCAGCAGATTTTAGCCGATTCAAGCTTGCGCGACTCGGGTGTGAAAGTATTTACTACCTTAGATATCTACGCGCAGCGTCGAGCCGAAAAAGCGTTAACTCAAACTCTTGATAATTTACAAAAAGATCGTAAAGCGGCACTTGAAGGGGCGATGGTAGTCACCAATATTGGCAGTGGGGAGGTACGCGCTATAGTGGGGTCACGTCAGCCTGACTATAACGGTTTCAACCGCGCGCTGGACGCCAAGCGACAGGTGGGCTCACTGATAAAACCTGCGGTGTATCTAAGTGCACTGGAGGACCCGACACAATACAATTTGGCCACGCCATTAGAAGATAAACCCATTACGCTTAAAAGTCGCGATGACAAAATGTGGTCGCCTCGTAACTACGATAAGGAGTTTCGCGGGCAGGTACCGCTTATCACCTCATTGATTGAATCGCTGAATGTACCTACGGTAAATCTGGGCATGGAAGTAGGGCTGGATAAAGTCATAAAGACGGTAGAAAAACTGGGCGTAGAAACTGACATTCGCAAAGTACCGGCATTAACACTGGGCTCAATGAGTATGTCTGTATTACAGACCAACCAGATGTACCAGACCATTTCAAATAATGGGCGTTATATTCCTTTGCATACTGTTTCAGCGGTGGTCTCTGCCAGTGATAAATTGCTATGGAAGCATGCTGAGTTTTATGCGCAGCGCGCCGATGAAGCTGCCACGTATTTATTGAATTATGGATTATTTAAAGTTACCCGAGAGGGGACTGCTAAGCGTCTGGGACGAGAATTTTCAAGGGTCAATATGGCAGGTAAAACCGGAACTACTGATGACTATCGTGACAGCTGGTTCAGCGGCTTTGACAGAAATAACGTCAGTACCATCTGGGTGGGTAACGATGAAAATAAATCGGTAAATTTGACAGGAGCCAGTGGCGCGTTACCAGTATTTATTAATTATCAAAAAATGCAGGCACCTAAATCGTTGTCACGCCGTTTTCCCAACGGGCTGGGTATCGCCCACTTCAATAAAGACACCGGAGAAGTTACGGTAGCCGGGTGCCCGGACTCATTAAGTGTTCCGGCTATTTTAGAGGTGTTACCACCACCGCGAACTGACTGCAGAGGCAAGTCTATCGATGCGTCTGGTAATGGTGACAAAGAAAAAAGCTGGTGGGAGCGCTGGTTTTAAAAAATACCCTTACCAAATAACCCCAACAAGGTTGAGAGGTAAGGGTAAAGTCCAGGCAAATTAAAATTGACCAAGCAGGTTATCTGCGCTCGATAAATTTATATACGCTGCTAAAAATTAAAGCGCAGGTAATATAGGCAACGAGCGGTGCCATAGCGGCAATAAATACAGCAGTATAGCTTATCATGGTGGCCTCACTTAACCCTGTGCTGGCAACTACAATCAGACCTAATCCTGGCCTGTAAATACCAACGCGATTGCTCCGTCATTATGGGCAGGAGCATTTACATTTAGTTGCCTAAAGCATAGCGATAGTTGTGCCACATTAAGAATTTTCGCTAAGCGTATGATAAATATAGCGTATTATCATATATAAGCTAAGTGAAAAAATCTTACTGGGTGAGATTAGCTAATTTTTAGCTACTTCGGCATTATAGAGGTGGTGAAAATAACCAACTCTATAATGCTATTTTCTCAGTTTGCTAATTGTCGCTAACAGACCTACCACCAGTGCGCCGGCAATAAATCCGGTAATGCCGTCAAGCACAATGCTGGTTACAGTGGCCATCTCGCCCGTTGCAGTCAAAACGGGTTCAATAAGGTGATGCAGATACGCAATACTGTGGGTTAAAATACCGCCGCCTACCAAAAACATAGCAATGGTGCCAATAAAGGCTAACGCTTTCATAAGTAAAGGCGCACCAACAAGTAATGCCCGGCCCATAAAATGCTGTAAGCGATTAAAGCCTCCGGTTAAAGATTTTCTAATAAAATAAAGCCCGACATCATCCAGCTTCACAATGGCCGCGACCAGTCCGTAAACGCCAATAGTAATGGCGAGGCTTAAGGCACACAGCACCCCTACCTGGGTAACAAAGCTTGCCTGTTGAATAGTACCTAGCGCAATGACAACAATTTCTGCAGATAGGATAAAGTCAGTTCGAATCGCCCCTTTTATTTTTTCTTTTTCAAGCGCGACTAAATCAACCGTTTCATCCGCTAAGCGCTGTATTCGGACGCTGGCTTCGGTTGCAGAGTCTTTAGGAAATAAACGATGAATAACCTTTTCGGCCCCTTCGTAGCACAAATATAGCCCCCCAATCACCAGTAATATTGTAATGAGTACCGGCGCCCATGCACTGATAAGTAATGCCGCCGGAACCAAAATCACTTTGTTTAACAATGAGCCTTTTGCTACCGCCCATACCACCGGAAGTTCACGTTCGGCGCGCACGCCTTGCACCTGGTTAGCATTAAGCGCTAAGTCATCGCCTAAAACACCGGCGGTTTTTTTGGCCGCTACTTTTGACATGACCGAAACATCGTCAAGTAGGGTGGCAATGTCGTCTATTAAAGCCAGTAAATTTGCTGCGGCCACGTGCAGATCTCCGTGTTGTTGATGGTTACCACCAAAAGTAATGAATTGGTGGGGTAGAGACATAATTTGGTAAACGCTACCGGCTTTTATAGTAAATAGCTAGCGTTTAGCCGAGTGCTGTTTAACCCGGCTGTCAATGGTGTGTTGAAGATGTTGCGTAACCTCACTGCAGCGGACTCTGCCTTGCGTGTATTGACTGATAAATGCCAGCGTTTTATTGATATTTCCGGTGCAATTTACAGATACCGGGGCAGCCGGATCAGGTAATTGCTGTAACTGGCTCACGGTACGGGGGTCCGTAAGAATACGGGTTGTTTTACGTTGCTGAATAGTATGCGCGGCTTCTTGGGCATGCTGCAGCCTTTGCCGGGCGTGGGCTGCGGAAAAATAACTGGCTGTAGCCTGTCTCACAGAACCACTTTTGTTATCAGAAAGTGGGGAACTACTAGGTAAAGAAGGGGAAGTAGCAGAAGGGAGAACCGGTACTTCAGCGCTCTGGGATAGAGTTTGCCGGGGCGGTTCGGTTTGTACGGTGCCAGAAGCGGCGCGCAGTGTGGGTGCCTTCACAATAGTATTGTTGTCTTTGTTAACTGTCAGCCCGGATAGGGGAACATTTGTACCCTGAGGTCGCGGCGATTTATCAGAGTTCGGCACCGGAATCTGTTGCGGTGCAACCACCGGGTCTGAATAGGTATAGAGGCTGGCATTAATGACCCGAGCTTTGATATTGGGCGTCGGGGACGAGCTGGAAAAAGGCGTCAGCCATACCAGAGCACTGATAATCACAGTGTGTAGCAGCAGTGAGTTTGCCCCGGCCAACCATGACTTATGAGGCGAAGCTGGTCTGAGGCCTGAAGGGGTCGATGCCAGCCATGAGTCATTTTTTTCAGTAGCCGAGGGCGTCAGGTATGGCGGCGTTATCATTGCCTGCATTCTTCCTTATAAATGGGCAAGCGCACCATAATGGTGCATCAAGCCTGGCAAATATCCATTAAATTTTATTTAAATTATTGATTTTATTTGTTTTGTTTAAGTGGCGTAGCATTTGTATTACTGGTAACAACTTTTGAAATTTATACATTACCGGTTTGGAGCCACGTATGAAATTAGTCACCGCTATCATTAAACCATTTCGGTTGGATGATGTTCGCGAAGCCATATCAGAGATTGGCATAGAAGGTTTGACCGTCACTGAGGTAAAAGGTTTCGGTCGTCAGAAAGGACATACCGAACTATACCGTGGGGCTGAATATCAGGTCGATTTTCTGCCAAAAATAAAATTAGAAATTGCGGTAGACGACGCTCAGGTAGATCGCCTCGTGGAGGGCATCGCTCAGGGAGCCAAAACCGGGAAAATAGGCGATGGCAAAGTGTTTGTTTATGACCTTGAGCAAGCGGTACGTATTCGTACCGGCGAAAAAGACAGTGAAGCTTTGTAGCCTGAAACCGATGTGGAGATAACTCTAATGGAAATAACTTTTGAGTTGGGCTATGCCCTGGATACCTTTTATTTTTTGATATGTGGCGCGTTAGTTATGTGGATGGCTGCGGGCTTTGCCATGCTTGAGGCAGGCCTGGTCAGAGCTAAAAATACGACCGAAATCCTGACTAAGAATATCGCTCTGTATGCTATAGCCTGCACCATGTATATGCTGTGTGGTTATGGGCTTATGTACGGTGGCGCAGATTTTACCTGGGCTCTGGCTGGCATTACCGACGACGGTGCGACCGGGGTAGGCGAGAACGCAGCAACTTATGCGCCTTCTGCCGATTTCTTCTTTCAGGTAGTGTTTGTAGCTACCGCGATGTCGATTGTTTCAGGCGCTGTGGCTGAACGCATGAAGTTGTGGGCGTTTTTAACCTTTACTGTGATCATGACAGGTTTTATTTATCCAATGGAAGGAGCCTGGACCTGGGGCGGAGAAGCGGTATTTGGTTTATATACTCTGGCTGATTTAGGTTTTTCTGATTTTGCCGGCTCGGGGATAGTGCATATGGCTGGCGCTTCAGCTGCTCTGGCGGGGGTATTGGTATTAGGCGCGCGTAGTGGTAAATACACCGCAGGCGGTAAAATTAATGCGATACCAGGAGCCAATCTGCCCTTAGCAACCCTTGGCACCTTTATTTTATGGATGGGCTGGTTTGGCTTTAATGGTGGCTCAGTGCTGGCCACAGCCAGTGTAGAAAGTGCTAACGCGGTTGCGGTAGTCTTTATGAATACAAATGCCGCTGCCGCTGGTGGTACTATCGCAGCACTATTACTTGCTCGGGTACTGTTTAAAAAAGCCGATTTAACGATGGCATTAAACGGGGCATTAGCGGGCTTAGTTGCAATAACTGCCGAACCTTCGACCCCTACGCCACTTCAGGCATCACTGTTTGGGGCCTTAGGTGGATTATTGGTAGTAGTAAGTATTGTGTGGTTAGACAAACGGAAAATTGATGACCCGGTGGGTGCGATATCTGTACATGGGGTGGTAGGGTTATTGGGACTCTTATTGGTGCCGGTCACTAATTCAGAGGTAACGTTAACCGGGCAACTGGTCGGTGCGGCAACCATCTTTGTATGGGTATTCGTAGTAAGCTTGTTGGTATGGTTAACAATAAAGGCCCTATTCGGCATAAGAGTAAGCGAAGAAGAAGAGTTCGAAGGTGTGGATACCAGCGAATGCGGCTTAGAAGCCTATCCGGATTTTGTTGGAAGTCGGAAATAATAATAATAATAAGAAATTACGCCAAGTGTCTTATCTGTATGGATAAGACACTTTTTTAGTAAATAAGTAGTAGTTAAATGATCAGCAATTAATAACGGTTATTTTTACAAAGTCTGTAATGAAATAAATATCATTGTGATTGTAAAAAATTCTAATAGGTTCAAGTTCTCATTTGTCACTGGCATTCTTTAATAAACATTTGCAATACATTTTACTGCTATTTAATACTTCCTGAAAACATTAACAAATCCTAAATAACTTTCCCTAAAATCGCTTTTGTTACAAAAAGTTAATCTATATAGACACATTACTTGCTACTGCTTTAATTAGTAATAAGAACGGTCCCCGGTAAATATATTTTCAAGTAATGGTGCGGTCTTTGCTGTCATTCTGCTAGAAGTAAATACAAACCCTATTTTATTAATTACCTTTCTACATATCAGGAGACAACGATGAAGCTACGTAATTCACAACGCCGCCGTCCGGTCTTTAAAGCGCATGCACTTACTTTAGCAAGCTTGTTTACCGCAAGCGTAGTGTCTGCCTCGGCATTTGCGATTCCCCAAGAATCAGATAACGCTAAAGTAGAAGTAATGAAAGGCGAAACCGATGTAAAAGTTAAACAGCCAGCGCCTTCAGTAGATATTGATCAAAAAGATGCCCAGGTCGATGTTAACGTGGGAAAAGCCACGGTAGATGTTGAGTACGAAAAACCGGATATTAATATCGATCAGCAAAAGCCTCAGGTAGATATTGAACAGGCAGAAGCAGAAGTGGTTGTTAATTCAGCTGAGCCCGAAGTTACCGTTAATAAAGCTGAGCCAAATATTGATATTCAAACCAGCGAACCAGAAATAAAAATTGTTCGCAAGAATAAAGATGGTCAGTTGCGTGACGGAAGCGACATTGCAGCAATCAGTCAGCTCACGATAAGAGAGTTAGAATCTAAAACGGTTAAAAACGCAATGGGTGATGATGTTGGTGACATCAGTAAAGTTGTTATGAATAAAGACACCCGCAAAATGTCGCTAGTGTTAGAAGCGGGTGGTTTTTTTGGATTCGGCGGCTCAAAAGTCGCTTTACCATTAGAAGAAGTTAAACTGGAAGGTAACAATCTGGTTTGGAATGAAAATACCAGTGTAGAGAAGTTGCCAAAATATACAGAAGCGGGCTACACCACTCTTTCTGAAAAAAATAAGCAAATAAAAGAGCTTGTACGAAGCAATTAATTTAATTCTTTTATTCGATCCAGTTTATTTAAAGATTTAGGAGAGCATCATGAAAATTACTACTTTAGGCATTGTTGTGGCCGCCGCGTTTACTGCCCAATCAGCTTATTCATTTACCCAAGACAATGGCTCGGTATCATTACCAACCGTGGAAAAAGAGGCGTCTCAAAAACCTCAGAAGATGGAACAAATTCTGTCTCAATACGATGTAAATAACAACGGCTCATTAGATAAAAACGAATTAGAACGTTATATCCAATCTAATAATTCGGCTATGCAGGGCGAAAAGCAGGCCAGAAAGGGCGATAAAGTTACCGTCACCCAAAAACCTGCGCAAGTTACCGTTGATCAAAAACCGGCTAATATTACCGTTAAGCAGCCTAAACCTGAAGTTACTATTACCACTCAGGACCCTGATATTTCCATAGATCAACGTAAGCCAGAAGTTACGGTAGACCAATCGGACCCCAAAGTTCGTGTGAGCGCGGGTAAGCCAGCCGTTGATGTAGAGCGCGAAGACCCCGAAATAAATGTCGAGCAGCCGCAGGCCGATGTCTCAATTGAGTCACAAGAGCCAGAAATTGAAATTGACCAAGACCGCTAGGTCCTATCAGTCATAATTATTTTAAGACATTTAAATCATTATTGAATAAAAAGGAGCCAACTGAGTTGGCTTCTTCTTTTAATGAAAGACAAAAATATATAAAATCAAATTCATCCTAAGTATTTTTTAGAGCAAGAGAGATTTAGGACACCCACCGTTCGAGAAATTTGGAGAAATTTGGGACATCCACTTTAAAAACGCAGTATAAAAACTCAAGACACCCACCGTTTGAGAGTGAAAAGTAAAGTCTGGGACATCCATCCTAAGATGGAAGCTAATGAAATAAATTTTTTAATCTGGCTTTAGGTACAGTAGTTTTTTATACAGTCTTACGTCAAATTGATGTATTGATAATTAACTCCTGAACTTATATGCCCAGACCAAGAAAAAGCTTAGTGTCACTATCCGATACACCTTATTATCATTGTATCTCACGATGCGTTCGCCGGGCGTTTCTGTGTGGACGGGACAAATTTTCGGGCAGAAGCTATGAACATCGCCGGCACTGGGTAGAAGATCGCTTGTTATTTCTCGGGTCGGTATTTGGTATAAACATCTGCGCCTATGCGGTGATGAGTAATCATACTCACGTAGTACTTCACGTTGACAAAGACAGAGTTCAGCAATGGACCACTGATGAAGTATTGCAGCGCTGGCATCAACTCCACAAAGGCACAATACTCACTAATCGGTATTTGAATACCGCCGAAAGAGCGACTATGTCTTCGGCCGAAATTACAAGTGTAGAAAGTACCGCAGCAATCTATCGCCAGCGCCTGTATGATATTAGTTGGTTTATGCGTCTTTTGAACGAACCAATTGCCAGGCGGGCGAACAAAGAAGATAACTGTACAGGGCGTTTTTGGGAAGGACGCTTCAAATCTCAAGCTCTTCTGGGTGAGACCGCATTGGCAGCCTGTATGGCCTATGTTGATTTGAATCCGATGCGCGCTGGCCTGGCGAAATCCCCGAAGCAGTCATCGTATACAAGTATAAAAAAGCGTATCAAAGCAGCGAAGAATCAAAAGCAGCCCCGTCGGCTTAGCCCTTTTATTGGGCAATCATCAAAAAGGTTATCCTCTGGCCTGCCATTTCTATTGAAAGATTATATACAAATAGTTGAGCTCACTAGTCGCCAGTATTATGCAACTAAAGGTAGTCGATTACCGGCATCGATATCCATGCTGGAAAATTCAACATTAGCGATTGAAGAATGGTACTGGCTGGTGGCTAATATAGAGAAAAAATTTAGTACCCATATCAGTCTGGGCGTGGCCCAAAAAAAGTTAAAACAGCAGAAAGTTACTATCGCCTAATAAACCCCCATTCTTAGCTCTCATAACTCGTCTTCCCTATTTGTCACCTGCATTGTGTATTTTTTATCATCATGGATGAACTTAATTAAAGTCGCCCATAAATAATCGCTTATAAACTGACATTAAAATTACAGAAAACAAAAATTAAATGTAAAGTGAGTGTCCAAAGTACAGCCTCAAAGTACAGCCTCAAAGTACAGCCTAAAGTTTTTGTGAGTGTCCAAAATAATAGTGAGTGTCCATAAGGATTCGTCTCCATAAGCTTTTTATTGAAAAAGCTGTGACGTTTCGTTATAAGTTGGCTACTTTATAATGTCAGTTACCGTCAATATGCGTCTTGTTCGTCAGCAACATCACACACCTCATGGAACGCTCGATATTTGTTATGATCGGTTTACCACACGATTTTCAGTGATATCCCAAACCAAACCTGTTTATCACTGTTGGTTAGGCTTATGGCCCTTCAGACGTGTTAACCTGATATTGAATCAACAGCCGTACCAACTAAGAATTTTCTGGTTTATCTTATGGCGAGCGCGCCTGAAAGGCCCAGTCGGCTTCAAAATTGATGAACTATTAAATGCTCGTAAAAGGCAATCTTATATTTTTGCCGGATACACGACGATAATATTGATATTCCGAGTTGGTGTAAGCGTGCTAAGTTAGTGATATCGCAGAATTGACCGTATTGTAACCAACAATACTCAATAGGGATTTTGAGTCATATATGCCTGAATTTCTTCATAGCTTGGAAGTCGGCGAACTTTCAATCCCCTAGTATCATAATCTTGGTTAATTAATCCGTTCTGGGCAAATGCATGCAACCATTCTTTTAAAGGATATGTTCCCCAAATGTTGCGATATCGCTGAGCATTATTCACAATATCTGATAAATGATTGATAGGGGGATCTACACGAGGGTGAAACTGATGCAACACCTTATCAGGCAAGATATACAACGACATGTCCGCCTGTTTGCAGCGTGTGGTAAAATCCACATCACTTACGCCGAAGCCTTCATACTGCTCATCAAAACAGCCAATCTTGATAAAGTCTCTTAGCAATATAGCGAACCAGTATGTATTGAACCCGCTAAAGTGTGGGTCGTCTTGCCTGAAGCAATAATCTTCATCCGGACGGCACTGTGCTTCCTTCTGCAACGCAGAATAATTAAAGGTTTTGGGTGTGTGACACAAATAAAGAATTTGGCTGGTCACTACTCGTCCGGGTCGCATTGCCTCAACCACATGGGTGAAAAAGTTGTGCGGACACAGACAATCAACATCCATGTAAATTATATGCTCATGCATACAAGCCAAAAATCCCTTATTGCGGGCTTTCGTAATTGGCAATACATCGTGAGTCATAAACTTGTGGCGGATTGAAAAACAGGGGCTGGTCAACAATGATGTGGGGCACGGTGAAGTCATCCATACCACAATAAGTTCATCGGGTTTTTGGTCGGCCTGTTCGATGCTTGAGACCAGGTTAATTAACTGGTCGATCCGGTTCTTCACTATGGTTACAACGCTGACAGATGGATGCATATTGTTGTCCCTCCTTAGCACAATGCAGATACTGAGCACGGAACTGCAACATTAAAACGTCCCGACAATACTTCCGACGACCTACAGCTACCCACAAAAATGGCTAACGTGTCACCGATAGTTGATTTGTTACAACCGGTAAACAAGCGTAATTTGTGCCAGTCTGATAAATAGAAAATAATTCGAGATTAAGGGAAGTTTTGCCGCGCCGAATGGCATCAGTAAGGTGTTAAGCGACCTCTAAAAAAAATAAACATCAGATGACTTAATAGGAAGAGTATTAATTTTAGTAAATATTACATCGTATTTACAATGTTGTATGATAATTTGCTCAACACTATTGTTTTTATAAGAGAAAACTATGCGGTGGAGTATTTTATTGCTGACGCTAGTCAGTTTGTCGGGTCAGGCATATGATCGGATAACCGGAGAGCCGTTTGCAAGCCGGTCTGAAGTATTAGCGCAACAGGGTATGGCAGCCACTAGTCAGCCCCTCGCCACTCAGGTAGCGCTCGATATTCTAAAGCAGGGCGGTAACGCTGTTGATGCGGCAATTGCGGCGAATGCAATGCTGGGTTTGGTCGAACCAACCGGAGCTGGTATCGGTGGCGATCTTTTCGCTATAGTCTGGTCAGCGCAAGATAAAAAGCTTTTTGGTCTGAATGCGTCAGGTCGCTCTCCCAAAAGTTTGAAAAAAGAAGAATTTGCAAAATTAGGACATGCCAAAATCCCTACTTTCGGACCTTTGCCGGTATCAGTACCTGGTGCGGTAGATGGCTGGTTTGCATTACACGATAAATTTGGCAGTTTGCCTATGCAAACCGTGTTAAGTCCGGCTATTGGCTATGCGCGTCAGGGATTTCCGGTGTCTGAGCTTATTGCCTATTACTGGCAGATGAACCAGGACAGAATAGGACACTACCCGGGTTTTGCAGAAACCTTTTTAATTGAAGGCAAAGTACCCCAAAAAGGAGATATTTTCCGAAATCCTCATCTTGCTGCCACATACGAAAAAATTGCCACTGGCGGTGCCGACGCTTTTTATAAAGGTGACATAGCACATACCATCGACGCTTATATTAAAGAGCAGGGCGGTTACCTTAGTTATAGCGACTTAGCCAGTCATACCAGTGAATGGGTAGAGCCGGTTTCGACCAACTATCGAGGTTATGATGTTTGGGAGTTGCCACCTAATGGCCAGGGCATTGCTGCACTTCAAATTCTTAATATTATGGAAAACTTTGATGTAGAAGGCATGGGTTTTGGCTCTACAGACTATATTCACACTTTTGTAGAAGCAAAAAAGTTAGCGTTTGCTGACCGCGCGAAATTTTATGCCGACCCCGCTTTTAATCGTATTCCGGTACAACAGCTTATTAGCACAGACTATGGCCGTAAGCGCGCCGAGCTAATTAACCCCGGACAAGCGGCGAAGCGGGTAGATGTTGGCATCAATAAAGGCGATACGGTATACCTTACGGTAGCCGATAAGCAAGGCAATATGGTGTCGCTAATTCAGAGTAATTATCGGGGCATGGGCTCAGGTATGACCCCGCCGGGACTGGGTTTTATACTACAAAACAGAGGGGAATTGTTCACTCTTGAGCAAGGACATTTTAACGAATATGAGCCTGGTAAGCGGCCCTTTCATACCATCATCCCTGGCTTCATTACCAAAAATAACCAGCCCTACGCCAGTTTTGGAGTGATGGGCGGGGCTACACAACCCCAGATGCATGCGCAAATTGTAATGAACCTGGTCGATTTTGGAATGAATCTACAAGAAGCGGGCGATGCTCCGCGTATGTTGCACAGCGGCTCATCAAGTCCAGTAGGCGCGATGATGACTAGCGGTGGTCAGGTACATTTAGAGCACGGCGTTACACCAAAGGTTCAACGAGCACTACTTGAGCGTGGTCATACTCTACAGCCAGCTATTGGGGTATATGGTGGTTACCAAGCCATTATGTATGACGCAGAGCAACAGGTTTATGTGGGTGCTTCTGAAAGCCGAAAAGATGGACAAGCTGCGGGCTATTAGCCACACTTGAAACAAAACTAAGCACAATCATTTAGTTAGTAACAAGGAATGGTTAATCCATGATGCAACCCCAAAAAGGTGTTTGCGCCGAACCCAGCTTACATGCGCAGTATTTATTGTTCAATGTAGTCGATGACGATCCGCAAATATTACGCGAAAAGCTTTCGCGTATTCTTGACGTTTTTGATGACTACGAAAACGAATACTTTGAGGCAATGGTCACCGGTATAATTGCCATTGGTGCTGGGTTTTGGGATGAACTTTACCCTGGCTCAAAGCCTACCCAGCTTAGTGCCTTTCCAAAAATGGAATGCGAAGACAGAAGCGCACCTGACACTGGTGGCGACGTATTTATACAAATACGTGCAGACCGGCTAGATGTATGTCACGCCATTGCCAATGAGGTAATGGCGTTGCTGCATTTACACGTTGAGCTGCAAGAGCAGGTTCAGGGGTTTCGGTATTTAGATGGCCGTGATTTAAGTGGATTTATCTATGGAGCGGAGAACCCTCGGGGTATGTTGCGCCGGCAAGTGGCAGTAGTCAACGGCGATATAGAGCCTGAATTTGAAGGCGGTAGCTACTTACATATACAGCGATATCGGTACGATCTACGACGCTGGCACACGTTGTCCTCTCGACAACAAGAACAGGTTATAGGTAAAACCCGCCAACACAATATCGACAGCAACGAACAATCAGCCTCTTCTCATTGTGTACGGGCACTTGCAGAATTACCTGAAGACCAAACCCCGACACTCATCAAGCAGGGGATGCCCTATGGCAACGTAATACTGCAGGGCTTGTTTTCAGTTTGTTGTGCTGCTTCAGGCAAAGCATTTGAATCTATGCTCTACAGCCAGGTTATTGGTAATTCCGACGGTGATTATGATCGCTGGCTGGACTTTGCCAGTGCCGAGACCGGGGGCGCTTTCTTTGCCCCGGCAATAGGATTTATCAGACATCATGCTAGCTAATTTATATATGCTGTTTTCTGGTTAGCCTGTGATTGTTGCAAGTCCGGAGTGCTGTGGGAGAGAAACTGAGTAGCCTGTGTATAAAGCTGTAAATGGACACCCACTTTATAAAAAGAAAAGCATCAGAATACCTTAGGGATGTTCAGGCCGGATGTTGGCGACAGATAAATCCAAAAGAGGCTGTTTTAGCCATAGGTATCCACACGTTTCGAATTAATCACAAACAATCAGCAGGTGGGTGTCCAGGTTCGCTTCCAGGTTCGCTTTCTGATATTAGTTTTCGATGGCTTAGACGTTTGCTGGTTAATGACTTGTTATTGGTAGGGTATAGGTACTTTTCAGAGGACTTGTGTTAGAGGACTTGTGTTAGGACACACTCAATTATTCGTAGGTGTTCCAGAAGCAGGGCTTTTATCAGTGGAGCAGAAACACTTAAATAAACCGTGATAGCAATCAATTTCAGTTAGAAGTAGCTCGTTGCTCGGCCTGGTCTGACATGGAAGGAAAGTGGGTGTCCAAAATAAATATGGGTGTCCTACGCTACTTTCTCCTACGCTACTTTCTCTAGGGTAATTCTCTTCAGTAACTCGTGATAGTAGTCAATTTTAGTTAGAAGTAGCTCGTTGCTCGGCCGGGTTTGACATGGATGGAAAGTGGGTGTCCAAAAATAAATGTGGATGCTCAATTATTCGTAGGTGTTCCAGAAGCAGGGCTTTTATCAGTGGAGCAGAAACACTTAAATAACTCGTGATAGCAATCAATTTTAGTTAGAAGTAGCTCGTTGCTCGGCCTGGTCTGACATGGAAGGAAAGTGGGTGTCCAAAATAAATGTGGGTGTCCTACGCCACTTTCTCTAGGGTAATTCTCTTCAGTAACTCGTGATAGTAGTCAATTTTAGTTAGAAGTAGCTCGTTGCTCGGCCTGGTTTGACATGGATGGAAAGTGGGTGTCCAAAATAAATGTGGGTGTCCTAGGCTAGTTCTTCCTAGGCTAGTTCTTCCTAGGCTAGTTTGCTAAAGTATATTGCTTTTAGGAATTTCATATTCAAGGAGACTTTCATAATGCGGCTCTTTTTTTTGTTATTACTTCTGCCTTTTTTGGCGTCAGCTAAAATAGATATCGCTCTGCAAAGTCAATTATTGCAGATGGCTGAAGTTGACCAGGCTGTTCGCAAAAAACTCTCTGATGCAGGGTGGCATGATGCATCCGAAGAATTACGGAACAAAGTAATAACCATAGACAAACAAAACACCCTTAAATTGAAGGCTCTACTTTCTGGCCGTACATGGTTTACCAAATCAGAAGTGGGGGAGGATGGTATGAGCGCTGCCTTTTTAATCGTTCAGCACTCTGCTGATTACAAATTCAAAGAAAAAATGCTGCCGCTGCTCAAAAAGTCTTATACCAATGGTGAGGGGATTACGGGTCAGGAAGTCGCTCTTTTAACTGATCGTATTCGCATAAATAAAGGACAAAAACAGCTTTACGGTACTCAGGCTGACATTAGTACCGGGAAAGTTATTTTTGAGCCTATCGAAAACCCCGATACGGTAGATAGCCGCCGGGCCAGGATGAAAATGCCTTCGCTGGCACTCTACAAAAAGCTTTTAGAAAAAATGTATGGTCTAAAAGAACACCCCGACATAGATTTAGACTAAGTTGCCTATTTCGGGCGAAGCTTCTAAACACCGATAAAGTGCTTTACCGCTTACCCCACTGAGCTTGCTTCGTTGGCCCCATCCCAGTTTTCGTCCAGCTCGCGTTGGCGTAACTGTTCTATCACTAAGATGTGATGACGAGGTAGTGAGTCTGTCGGGTTTTTGCCTACGGCTTTATAAAAGTGTAACAATGCGCCGTCCCAGTCACGCTCGATTCGACATTTCAGGCCTTCAGAAATTTCAGTTTGTATTGCTTGCCTGCGTTTTTGCTCATCTTTGGATAAATGATTAAGTACTTCATAAATGCGCAGTGGCGTGCGCCGCCCTTTTACTCTGACCCAATCAAGCAGCCGGGTTTGCAAACCGGGGCTATCACCTAGTATGTCACGCATCTGTTCACTTATAATAATATCGGCGTTAAAGCGTGGCGTTAGCGTTTCTAAACGATAGGCAATATTAACACTGTCGCCAATAACCGTAGTATCCATGCGATCTTCACTGCCAACGGTGCCTAAAATTACATCGCCAAAATGTAAGCCAATACCCACGCCTAATGGTTCATAGCCCGATTTTGCCCGATGTTCATTGTAAAGCGACAGCGCTACGCGCAAATCCAGGGCAGCCTGTAATGCATCGGCCGCCTTTTGTTTGGCAGTGCCTCCGGGATGGTCAAACAAGGCCATAATGGCGTCGCCTATAAACTTATCGATAAACCCCCGGTTTTGATGGATAGGCTCATTCATGCGGCAAAAATACGAGTTGAGAAACCGCATAAGTTGCTGTGGTTGCATTATCTCAGATAGGCCGCTAAACCCACGGATATCACAAAACAAGATGGCTACTTCATCTTCTGCTGCGTGCCCTAATCTAAGTTCAGTGGCCTGACTCTTAGCCAGATGGTCTACAAACTGTCGGGGCACAAACTTTTGGAATGTATGGGTAAGATCCAGCGCTTCGTCGGCACGTTGTCGATACATACGTGCCTTTTCTTGTTCGGTTTCTGCCAGGGGGCCTTGGTGATGACTGAATACTCGCTCATTAGCCACGCGCAATGCGTGTTTTGATTGGCGCAGTGACACGGTAGCCCAAATCCCATAGATACAGGCCGTGACTGCCACACATAGTAGTAATATCGTCAATCCAGCCATCGCGATCCCTCTTTTTATATGACCTGTTAAAGACTGGCAAACACCTTGTCAGCGGCGGCCAGAGTCGCTTCTATCACGGTTTCATCATGCAACTTAGAGACAAAGCCAGCCTCGTACGACGCTGGGGCTAAATAGACACCCTGCTCTAGCATTCCATGATAGAAACGTTTAAACCTTTCAGTATCGCAGTTAGTAGCCTGCTGATAATTAGTCACTTTATCAACATCTGTGAAGAAAAGTCCAAACATACTGCCTGCTACATTAGTTGTAAGAGCAATACCATGCTTGTCGGCAAGTTGTTGCATACCCTCTGCCAGTTTTTGTGTATTTTCAAAAATGCTGTCGTACAGTGTAGCATCTTCAAGTTGCTCTAGCGTAGCCAGACCAGCGGCCATGGCTACCGGGTTCCCCGACAGGGTCCCTGCCTGATAAACCGGTCCGGTAGGCGAAACATAGGTAATAATTTCTTTTTTTCCACCAAATGCGCCCACCGGCATGCCGCCACCAATAACCTTACCCAGGCACGTCATATCTGGCGTAACCTGATAACGCTGCTGAGCACCGCCCTGAGCCACTCTGAAACCGGTCATGACTTCATCAAAGATAAGTATGCTGCCGTGTTCATCGCACAACTCGCGCAAGCCTTCTAAAAAGCCGGGTACAGGGGGGATGCAATTCATATTTCCGGCTACCGGCTCAACAATAATGCAGGCAATATCGTCACCTTCCTGGGCAAACACCTCTTTAACGCTGTCGATATTGTTAAAGTCCACCGTAATAGTGTGTTTAGCTACTTCATCGGGTACACCCGGAGAACTGGGCACGCCCATGGTTAATGCTCCTGAGCCGGCCTTAACCAGCAAAGCATCCGCATGACCATGGTAGCAGCCTTCAAACTTTACTATTTTGTTGCGATTAGTATAGCCTCGGGCGATTCGGATAGCAGACATGGTGGCTTCGGTGCCCGAATTTACCATCCGTACCATTTCCATTGAGGGTACCAGCTGGTTAATTTTTTCTGCCATCAGAATTTCGGCTTCGGTAGGCGCACCAAAACTTAAGCCGCTGGCTGCGGCTTCAATTACCGCTTCTCTGATTTTATCGTTGTTGTGCCCTAAGACCATCGGCCCCCAGGACAGCACATAGTCGATATAGCGTTTGCCGTCAGCGTCCCACATATAAGGACCATCGGCTTTTGTTATAAAGCGCGGCGTTCCGCCTACCGCTTTAAATGCGCGTACCGGAGAATTTACCCCACCAGGAATCGTTTGCTGTGCGCGGGTAAATAAGGCTTCAGATTTTTGCATATTATTCGCTACTCTTATTGCTGTGCCATATAACGTCTTTTTCGTAACGGGTAAGCAGGTGCTCAACACCTAACGTTAGCGCAAATAACGCCATTCTAACCAGTACACCGTTATCGGTTTGTCGAAATATGGCAAGGTTTGGATTTTGATTCAGGTCGTTGTCCAGCTCGTTAGCTTCAGCACGAGAGTCTCTGGGCAACGGATGCATAATCACAGTTTTAGACTGAAAATGTTTGGTATATATCGACTGGTTTAAACGAAACTTACCGCGATATCGATTGGCTTCGGCCTGAGATTCGAAACGTTCTTCCTGAATGCGGGTTTGATAACAAATATCGGCATTCAGAGAGCCCTCAAGCCTGGTACTAATGGTAAGTCGGTGCCCCGCGTTTTCGATAGCATCAATTACCGGGGTCGGCATGGCCAGCTCGGGCGGTGACACCAACGTAAAATGTATGTTTTTGTACAGACACAGCAGCCGTGACAATGAGTGTACGGTGCGCCCATAGCGTAAGTCGCCAATCATCGCTATGTGGAGTCCATCAATACCTTTACCTTCGTATCTGAGCTCCCGTTCAATAGTAAAAAGATCGAGTAGCGCCTGGGTGGGGTGCTCATTGGCGCCATCACCACCATTGATAACCGGAACCCGACTACCTTGCGCAAATTCAGCTACTGAACCGGCGGCGGGATGGCGCATAGCAATAATGTCTGAATAACCACTAAGGACCCGGGCGGTGTCATACAGCGACTCGCCTTTAGCGAGTGCCGAGCTGGACATGCCAGTGGTTTCTCTGACCTCGCCCCCAAGCAGGTTAAACGCCGTGCCAAAGCTCACCCGGGTACGGGTACTGGGCTCAAAAAACAGGTTTCCTAATATAGCGCCATCTAGCACAGTAGTACGCTTTTGTCTTTTGGCATAAGGCTGCATCATATTAGCTACAGCAAAGACTTTTTCAATAGCGTCACGGTCAAGCTGGCTGACCGAAAGAATATGATGACCGGTAAACTGCGACATAAGTGCCTCACCTGAAAGTGTTGAAGGCTTAGTTTAGCAAACTCCCGTCAGGGTGTAGAGTCGCCGCTCTAACAATCTGATTAATTGGGTCAGTTAAGTAAAATTTAATTCAAAACAAAGCGACCAAAATGCTCTATGGTCGTATTCATCAATACATAATGTAAACTATGTACTTTAAAACTAGCTTATTAAAATACGGTCGTAATAATGAAAAAGTCGCCACGTCATTCGCGTCAATCCTGGTGGCAAACAAGTTGCGTCGCGTGTCGTCGAACCCGCCTATACATTATATGGGCAATTCTAATGTTGGTGGTATATTTGTATGTCTTCAGGTGAGTCTGCGCCCATTTATATCAAGGCCATGTCTAAGCGTAATGGTTTTACTACGTTGCTTATTGGCATGGTGGGGCTATTGTTGTCAGTGATGTGGTTAACGCTGGCACCCGATTGGTTGTTTTTAGCGGGGATATTTTTAACCAGTGCGTCACTGGTTACGCTTTTAATCGGCTGGTTTAAACTGCGCGACCCCGACCATAGTATTGAAATTTCGCCTTCTCGTATTTTGTATCATCATCGGCGCGGCAACTGGGAAATTTTTTGGGACAATATTCAGCGAATCGATTGCCCCAGGGTGTCACAGGGTTTGGACCAGGTTGAACTGGATGCTGTAGGTATCCGGCTTAAATCTTATGCCCCCTTTTTACATAGAGTATCTCCGCGGTTGGCTACTCATCTGTTGATGGAACAGCGTCCATTGCTTATCCATAGCCACGACAAAAATTGCCGTACCGGCGATTGCTTTAACCAGGAAATGTTTAATGACCGGCATTACACCCTTGAAGATGGTCACGTTTTAACCGGTATAAAAGCGATGTTGGCTAACAGAATGTCTCAGTTAAGAACGCAGCTGGGTTATGACATTTATATTTCGGGAGCTGACCTGGACCGCTCTCCCATGGAATTTGTACACTTTTTAAGACAATGCCAGCAAACCCGTCCTGACACCAAACAAGTGGTCGTATAAAACGCGCGTCAAAGGCTTATGAACCCGGTTCTACAAGTAGCTCACTACCTTGTGTCTGTACATTTTTTGCCTCAGCTAAAAACGCGGTGACAAGTTCTGCTACCAGCATATATTGCTGACGCTTCAGAGCGCTTTCTAGCTGGTCGGTGATTCTTTGCAGCGCAGGCACACCGGTGTAACAACAGGCGCCGTGAATACGGTGAACATGACGTTGCAAGGTATCATAGTCGCACTCCTCCCACGCTGCCTCTATATGCTGCACTGACTCAGGCAGCAATCGCAAAAAGTCTGTCAGTAGTTCGCGAGCGGTTTCTTTATTGTGATTGGTTCGTCTGGTGGCCAGTTCCCAGTCAAGCGTTGTGGTATTTATCTCTGGTGCATTTTGAGTTTGACACCACCGCCGTATAAGGTCGAGCAGACCGCTTATTTCCATTGGTTTGGGTAAATAGTCATCCATTCCCGAAGCCAGCAGCCGCTCTTGTTCTTCTTTAAAGGCATGCGCGGTCACGGCAATAATGGGGGTGCCTAAGTTTAATGGCGTTTTGCGAATTGCCCGGGAAGCTTGTAAACCATCCATCCCTGGCATTTGTACATCCATTAAAATCATGTCGTATTCAATACTCTGGCAACGATTAACTGCATCCTGGCCGCTCATCGAGGTGGTTAATTCTATTGGGCTATCAGCCAGCCAGGTAGTAAGCAGTTTCAGATTCATTTCCATGTCATCCACTGCCAGTATACGTATGCCGGGCAACCGGTTTAGCTTATGCTGCATCGGATTTTTGACCTGATTAATTTTGCGATGCTGCAAATCATCAAGCTTGGATAAGGTTAACGGCATACGTACCTGAGTATCAAAATGTTGCGTCAGGCTGGGGTATTGGTTGAAGGGCTCTGGGCCTGAATACCACAAAATGCGTTTGCCGGCTTTAAACTGAATTAAATTACCCAGCAGGGCATCACGAGCTACCAACATACTGCCGGGCACGGTAGCAAACAAAAAATCAGGCTTAACCTCTAGAGTATGTAAAAACGCAATGGTTTCTACGCAGTGTACCTTTGCCCCCAACGCGGTCAGCATTTGGGCGCTGGCATGTCGGGTTTGTGGAATCGGGTCAAAAATAACCACGTGTTTATTAAGCCAGTCTGCGGAAGGCTTTAGAGTACTTTTTTTACTTAGCCGGTTAGTATGCAGGGTGATGATGAAGGTACTGCCCAGCCCGGGTTCGCTGCGTAAGTCCATTCTACCAGACATCAGCCTTACCAGTTCGCGGCAAATAACCAGGCCTAGCCCGGTGCCCTGATAACTTCGGTTTAACGCATCATCTACCTGAGAAAAGGCACTAAATAGTTTTTTTCGATCCTGACGACTGATGCCAATACCGGTATCTTCAATAGTAAAAGTAAGTTCGTGATTGCCATGAGGCAAAGCACGTCCTTTCACACCTAAGGTAATCGTGCCCGTGGACGTGAACTTCAAAGCATTGCTCAACAAATTATTTAAAATTTGCTTAATTCGGAACAAGTCACCAATCAGCTTTTCAGGCAGAGGACCTAAATCGAACACAAACTCCAGCCGCTTAGAATGGGCCGATTTTGACATGATGGTGACCATTTCTTCTAACAACTGATTAGGCTCAAAAGGCTGATTACTGATTTGCAGTTTGCCGGCTTCAATCTTAGAAAAATCGAGAACATCGTTTACGATACTCAGCAAATTGTCTGCTGCGGTATTTACAATTCGTACTTGTTCCTGCTGGTCGGCGGGCAAGGTTGCATTACCCAGTTCCCGACTAAACCCTAAAATGGCATTCAGTGGCGTTCGAATTTCATGGCTCATGTTGGCCAAAAACTGCGACTTTACATTACTGGCTTTAATCGCATCTTTGCGGGCAATATCAAGCCGCGCATTTTGCTCTTCGATTAATTCCATATTATTGCGCAAGTCGTCGGTGGCCTGATCTACCTCAGCTTCAAGTTTACTTCGGTTCTTTTCCATTAACGCCAGCGAAAACAACGCCGCTTCTAAAAACACGCCTACCTGAAAACAGTATGTGGTAAATTTGGTCGAGGGAAGCAGCCCTGTCAGACTTAATATTCCCACCACGGCGCTAAGCGCTAAAACTGTCCAGGCAAAGGTAAAATATCGCGCGGGCTGAAAACGATTGCTTAACGCCTCAAACCCAGCATAAAGGTAGCTGCAGACACTGGCTATACCCACACCATAAACAAGGTTGTGTTTCAATATAGTTGGCAAAATACCGGTTACACATATCAGGCCTAATAGTATTTGTATTACCAACAACGAAACCACTACCGGGTGAGCCGTCGGCGCGTTAATTCGGGTTTCCAAAAAATAAAGAGTAAAAAGCCCCGCCATAAGTCCGTTAATAACAAACAGCAACTCTGTATGGTGCATAATCCACACTGGCGACTCGCCACCATTAACAACCTGTAAGTGGCCCCCCCATACAAACTGCCACATTGTCACGGCGGCAATGTAACCCACATAAGCCAGCAAACTAACTTCTTTGGCACTAAAAAAAATGACCAGGTTATACACGGCCAGAATAAACAGGCCTCCGTAAAATAGCCCCCACATAGTACTGTCTATTTGTACCGATAGACTGTGCACAGGTTCGGGGGCAACGGTAAGGGGTACAATCAGGCTTGAGGAGCTGCTTTGAACTCTTATAAATAACTCGATGGGGGTGGCTATTGGCAGGTCGGCTCGTAAGGTTGGGTTACGAAAAAGCTGTTCAGATTGCAGTTTTCCCTGATGACTTTCAAGCAACAACACCCCGTCGGACACTAAATAAAAATCAACTTTATCAAGCTGCGAAAATTCGATATTGAACACCCAGCTTTGTAAATTACTTACGTTACTTAGTTTATTTGTTAACCACAGGCCATTATCCCGAAAGCCGAAGTTAGGATTGCCGCCCATGAACCATTGAAAACTTTGTTGTCGTTCAAGAATTTGGTCAATAGTAAGAGGTTCATCGTCTTCGTAGTACAAAGCAAAGTTATCGGACAGGTTTACTTTCGCATCTTCGTCAAATAGCTGAATAGTCGACTGGGCATGGCTAACGGTTGGCCATAGCACTGATGCTGAAAAAATTGTTAACCAAATCAATAGTACTACGCGCATAGTGATAGCATTAAACCAACCAGGAAAGTTGTCTATTAAAACACCAACGCGGGGTGAATTACAAAAATTCTGACCGTTTATTTTGGGGTCTTTGATGTTGGGTATATGTAACGACTGACCACCAGCAAAGTTGCGTTGCAAAGCGCTTTGCCCCAAAATGGCAATAGATGCAGTGGCCAGCCAACAACGAAAAAAATCCATGAGCGATCAAATAACAATCAGTCAGGACGGAATCGAACAACTTCCGTTAAGCCGCTTTACCGAAGATGCCTACCTGAATTATTCCATGTACGTCATTATGGATCGGGCATTGCCAAACATTGCTGACGGGCTAAAGCCCGTGCAGCGACGTATTATCTATGCAATGTCAGACCTGGGACTGTCAGCGACCGCCAAGTATAAAAAGTCGGCCCGTACCGTGGGCGACGTGCTGGGTAAATTTCACCCCCACGGCGACTCAGCCTGTTACGAAGCCATGGTATTGATGGCGCAGCCTTTTTCGTATCGCTACCCATTGGTCGACGGACAGGGTAACTGGGGCGCACCGGATGATCCTAAATCGTTTGCAGCAATGCGTTACACCGAAGCCCGGTTATCGCGGTTTTCTGAGCTGTTATTAAGCGAACTGGGACAGGGCACGGTAGATTGGGTGCCTAATTTTGACGGAACCTTATCAGAACCAAAAGTATTACCGGCTCGTCTGCCGCATATTCTACTGAACGGAGTAAGTGGTATTGCGGTAGGAATGGCAACCGATATCCCTCCCCATAACTTGCGTGAAGTCGCCCACGCCTGCGCCTATATGCTGGATAATAGTAAAGCTCAGTTAAACGACATACTAGAGATTGTACAGGCACCTGATTATCCGACCGAGGCCGAAATTATTACGCCGCGTGCGGACATTACCAAACTGTATGAAACGGGACGGGGCTCGCTTAAAATGCGCGCGGTCTATCATGAAGACAACAGCGATATTATTATCACTGCGCTGCCTCATCAGGCTTCTGGTGCAAAAATTCTGGAGCAAATTGCTGGCCAGATGCAGTCTAAAAAACTTCCTATGGTCAGTGATTTGCGCGATGAGTCTGATCACGAAAATCCTACCCGATTGGTTATTACCCGGCGTTCGAACCGGGTCGATTCACAACAGCTGATGCTGCACTTGTTCGCTACAACTGACCTGGAAAAAAGCTATCGGGTGAACCTGAACATGATTGGGCTGGATGGGCGCCCGAAGGTTAAAGATCTTCGAACTATACTGTCTGAATGGCTGGAGTCGCGTAAAAATACCGTAACCCGTCGTTTGCAGTACCGTTTAGACAAGGTGTTGGCACGTCTGCATATTCTGGAAGGTTTGCTGGTCGCCTTTTTAAACATAGATGAAGTCATTGAAATTATTCGCACGTTTGACAAGCCTAAACCCGAACTGATAGACCGGTTTGGCCTTAGCGACAAACAAGCTGAGGCAATTCTTGAGCTGAAATTGCGTCATTTGGCCAAACTTGAAGAAATGCGGATTCGGGGTGAACAAGACGAGCTTGAACAAGAAAGAGATAAACTGCAACAGTTATTAGGTTCAGACCGCCGTCTAAAAACGCTTATCAAAAAAGAGATTTTGGCTGATGCCGAAAAATATGGTGATGATCGCCGTTCGCCACTAAAAGAGCGCATTGAGGCCAAAGCATTATCAGAAAAAGAATTGATACCCAGTGAAGCCGTAACCGTGGTGTTGTCTGAAAAGGGCTGGGCACGATGTGCCAAAGGCCACGATGTTGATGTGTTAGGGTTAAACTACAAAGCGGGTGACAACTATAAATCCAGCGCCTCTGGGCGCAGCAACCAGCCGGCGGTATTTATGGACACCTCGGGTCGGACCTTTGCCTGCGATGCGCATTCACTGCCCTCAGCCCGCAGCCAGGGCGAGCCACTAAGCGGCCGGTTTAGTTTGGCGGGTAAAGAGCAGTTCACCCGGGTGTTAATGAGCCCTGAAGAGCAGCCATTCTTATTGGCCTCAGATGCAGGGTACGGGTTTGTAGGCAAATTTGGCGACATGATCAGTAAAAACAAAGCAGGTAAGGCTTATCTTAGCTTGCCACAGTCGGCTGAGGTGTTACCTCCACAGCGAGTCAATGATATTACCACTGACCTGTGTCTGGCGATATCAAATGAAGGCCGGATGTTAATATTCCCTCTAAAAGATTTGCCTAGTTTGGGTAAAGGGAAAGGTAATAAAATTATTAATATTCCCTCAGCTAAAGTAAAAAGCCGTGATGAATTTGTAAAAGTGATAGCGGTGGTACCAAAGTCTGCTTCAGTACGGGTGCAGGCGGGCAAAAGGAATATGACATTATCGCCCGCTGATCTGGAACATTATTACGGCGAACGAGGCCGCCGTGGCAACAAGCTACCCAGAGGATTACAGCGAGTCGATGAAATAGAGGTTTTGGCAGAAACAGTCAGTTCATCTGAACCCGACCCCGAATAAACGGCGGCACAAACCCCAGACTGAGGAGCCGCATAGGCTCCTTTTTTTGTGCCGTGACTTTGTTTTAAATTTTCCAGACCCACGCTACCGGTCTTTTCAGACACGGCGCAAGCTTGCAAAGCCACGGCTGTCGCCTTTATTTTCCGGCTTTTATCCAGCTTAGTTACTCTTAAATAAATAAGCGTAACTAGGTTTAAACGCCTCCCAGCTAGCTAAGTTATGTGTGCCGGTATGCTCTAAGTCTCTTAAGTGAGAGCCACCGGTATAATGCAGGTAAGCCATATTGGCCGATTGCGCCGCCTGTAATCCCGCAGCAGAGTCCTCTATCACCAGACAATTTCCGGGCGTTACATTCATCTTCCTGGCGGCATGCAAAAACAGATCAGGGGCGGGTTTTCCGTGCACTACTTCATCTCGCGTAAAGCGATTGTTTGTAAAGTAAGTGCTCAGGCCCGTTGCCTCTAAGGCAAACTTTGTTCGTTCAGGGCTACTGCTGGTGGCCAGGCAGTATGGAACCTTCAATCCAGACAAAACCGTTTTTATGCCGGGCATAGGCTGCAGATGGTCAGAAAACAGTTGCTGCAATTCACGATAAAACACATCGACGTCAGTCTGGGTCAACACTAAAGAAAAGTCGATTTTTAAACGCTCAAGAACATGCTGTAAACTTTTACCTAAAAAATGCTCATTAAAGTAAGCTGCAGTCAATGCACATTGGCGAGGCTCCAACACGTTCTGCCATGCTTTTAACGATAAAACCTCGCTGTCTATGAGTACGCCATCACAATCAAAAATAACCATATCAATGGTGCTATTCATGCTGTTATCCCTAAACCTATTTAAAAAAATTGCCTTAAAAGGCTATGAGTTAGTGCACCCTTAGCTACTTTGCATTGCACGGCAGGTACTTCAGACCTTAAGGGTAATGTACCTGGCTCAAAACAACTTTTGTCACTCCCGTAATGCCTTTCTCACCACAACCTGCTGGTATTACAAAGGGCAATAGCACAACCGTCTTGGAGGCTTAATAAAAAGTGCAGTGTGAACGAGAAACGCAGCCTCGTTGCCTAAGAGTCTTGGTTTAATCGGCCTGATCTTCGCTGCTTTTTATCAATAATCTGCAGGAAACTTTAGAAGTGAGACCGGGTAGTTGCAGGCGATAATTTCACAGGTTAGACAGGCGGGCAATGACTATTTACCTGAGCTTAACATCAGGTTGTTATTATTTTACTCAATTCGCTACATTATTGAATAATAAAAGAGGCAAATAAATAGCTATAAACATCAGCGGCCTAGGCTGTTTTTAACACATCTTGATCAAACTTTATGTTAATTGTATTTACATTTAAATAGTTATATGTAGGATCGTCGGTGAGAAATAATTCACTCTTTTGGCAAATGCCCAGGCATAGAGTTTCATTAATTAATTTCGTGTCGCGCCGGCGTTTGTCTCCGCGCGGAAAGCCAAAGTATTGGCTTGCACTGTAAATAATCTAAAAGTGAGAAGCGTATGAGGTCGACATCTGGCAATGTTGATTTAAATCAGATCAGCGAAGAACAGCTACCGGTGGCTGAGCATAAGCTAAAAAACTGGAAACATTTTTTGGGCTTATATGCCGGAGAACATGTAGCCGCGACTGAATTTGTCTTTGGGGCTACCTTTGTGGCCTTGGGCGCGACAATGACAGACATTCTGTTGGGTCTGTTAATCGGTAACCTGCTCGCAGTACTGAGCTGGACGCTCATTACCACTCCCATTGCTGTAGAAACCAGAATGAGTCTGTACACATACCTGCAAAAAATTGCGGGCGACTCGATGACGCGTTTGTACAACTGGGCCAATGTCATCATTTTTACGGTCATTTCGGCCGCCATGATCACGGTATCTGCTACCGCTGTACGTTTTGCCTTAAATATACCGGCGCAACTGGACTGGTATCCCACTAACCTGGCTTTTGTCCTTGTTGTATTGGCGGTTGGCATCATTGTGGTTATTGTTGCGATGTATGGCTTTAATGCGGTCTCAGAATTTTCCGGTATCTGTGCGCCATGGCTCTTTATTATGTTTTTGAGCGGACCCCTCGTATTAATGCCGGTATTAGCTGAAGCGGTAATAGGACAAACTACGGTAGCCGGGTGGGGCGACTTTTTAGAGATAGGCAGTGCGTCGGTCTGGACCGGACTTAATGCAAATGGTGAGCCTGGAATTGGACTATTAGAGGTTATCGGTTTTTCCTGGGCAGCGAATACCATTACCCACTTTGGCCTTATCGATATGGCAATTCTGCGCTTTGCAAAACGCAAAGTTTACGGTCTGACCACCTCGGCGGGCATGTTATTTGGCCACTACATCGCCTGGATATCAGCCGGTATTATGGGCGCTGGTACCGCAATAATTGTACAAAAATCTATTGTTCAGCTTGACCCTGGGGATGTGGCTTACCATGCACTGGGCCTATCAGGCCTTGTCATTGTTATTGTGGCGGGTTGGACCACCGCAAATGCAAACCTGTATCGAGCCGGATTAGCCGCTCAGGCTGTATTTCCAAAAAGCTCACGTAACCGGACCACCTTTTTAGTCGGTCTGGTAACCGTAGCAATCGCCTGCTTCCCCTTTGTATTTACAAAGTTATTGCCGCTGCTTACGTATGCCGGATTGTTGGTGGTTCCTGTAGGCGCTATCGTTTTTGCTGAACACGTTCTGTTTCCCAAAATTGGTTTTAGCCGCTATTGGGCTTACTACCAGAACCTGACTCATAGTACGCCTGCGGTGGCTAGCTGGGGTCTGGGATTAGTCTTTGGTTTTGGTCTTAACATGCTTGATGTTATGTCGTTTTACTATTTATTTATTCCTACCTGGTTCTTCACTATCGGGGTTTATACGGTGTTAGCAGCAAAGTATGGGGCTAACCGAGAGTATCCTGAAGAAAAAATGGCGTTGGAATCTTTCTATAAACAGGTAAGGCAGCATCAGCAGCACGAGGCCGACGCCCAACCTGCATTTCAGCCAGATACTTCAATGTTTTCACGAGTTTTAAAGTGGGTGGCCGTCGGTAGCTTGTTAGTGACTCTTGCTTTGGCTCTGCAGACCTTTTTGTTCAGTTCAGGAATGTCGGAATATCAAAGCCATCGTGACTTGTTCTTTAATATCGCCTTTGGTTGTACGCTCATTTATTTTTCTTCTGCTTACTGGGCGATGCGTCGTCAAAAAGCGCTTTGTAAATAAGAGGTTGTTATGCAAACTTCAACAGCAAAAAAACTTAGCCGGCAAACTTTGTCGCAGCTGCCCACCACTATCGCTAAGCCTGACTATGCTATCGAAAAGGTAGAGACGGGTATTGTTCATATTGGCGTAGGGGGCTTTCATCGCGCTCACCAAGCCATGTATACCGACGCTTTTATGGCGCAAACGGGCGATCTTAGCTGGGGTATCTGTGGGGTGGGTTTACGCGAAGGCGATCGCCGCATGCAAGAAGCTTTGGCCAGTCAGGACCACCTGTTCACGTTAGTTGAAAAACATGCAGATGGTGAACGCAGTGCCCGGGTTATTGGGGCCCTGACTAACTTTATGTTGGCGGTAGACAACCCCAAAGCAGTTATTGAGCAACTCGCCAGTCCGTCGGTAAAGCTAGTGTCACTGACTATCACGGAAGGCGGCTACAATATGGACCCGTCTACCGGAGAGTTTCAGAGTGAAGATGCCGCGGTGCAACACGATCTGAAAAATCCTGAGACCCCTAAACAGGTGTTTGGCTACTTGATGGCGGGCTTAAAGTTACGTCAAGAGCGTGGACTCGCGCCTTTTACGTTACTGTCATGCGACAATATTCAGCATAATGGCTCGGTATTAAAGAAAATGTTGTGTGCCTACATTGAACTGGCAGATAAAGAATTTGCGCAATGGGTTACCGAGAATGTCGCATTTCCTAACTCTATGGTAGACCGAATTACTCCCACTACGACAACAGATGATATTGCGCAACTGGCCGAGTGTGGTGTTGATGATGCCTGGCCGGTGGTGTGTGAACCGTTTGCTCAGTGGATCATTGAAGACAGTTTCTGTCATGATAAACCCGCACTTGATAAGGTAGGCGCTCAGTTTGTGCAAGATGTTGCACCTTATGAAAAATTAAAACTGCGCATGCTTAATGCCAGTCATTCTATTTTAGGTTTGTGTGGCTCTTTAGCGGGTGTGCAGACAATTCATGAGTGTATGCAGCTTGATGAGTTTTACCATCTTTTGACCGTGTTTATGGAAAGCGAAGTTGCACCTACGCTTGACCCGGTTGCCGGTATCGATATTAAAGAGTATCAGCAAATTTTGTTAAAACGGTTTGCCAATCCGAATATCAAAGATACATTAACGCGTATCTGCTCACAAAGCTCAGCCAAAATCCCGGTGTTTTTGCTTCCTACTATTTTAGACAATCTGAAGCATACGGGTCGTTATCATATTGGCGCGTTCACTATAGCGTGTTGGTATTATTACAGCGCCCGGGGCTGCACTCAGGCTGGCGAGCCATTGCACATAGACGATAGTCTGGCAACTGAGCTGAAAGCTGGAGCCCAACGTGGCCCTGAAGCGTTTTTAAAACTTACCCATATTTTTGGAAATCTGAGCCAATTCTCAGAGTTTAACCATGTCTATATAGACGGGGTGAATCGATTACAACGGGGTGAGTCTGTCCAATCGATAATAACCGAACTAAGTTGCTAGCTTAAAAATAGTGTCATAACACAATCCTGGTCTATGTCCGGCCACAGCAAAAAACGGTTTGCTTAGGTATTAACAATGCTAAGGCAGCCGTTTTTTTAATACCTCCTATTCGGGTGTAACACGCTAAGCTAAGTACTTCCTTTTCTCTTAACGCCACTCTGGCGGGTAAATGGAGTACCTCCTATGTTAAGAAATTTTTCTATCGGTAAACGCTCGGCAGCCGCATTTGGTGTTATTGGCTGTTTTGTTTTAATTGTGGGGGCCGTAGGTATTATTAGTTTAAACAACCTGGCTGACCGCTTTAACCTGATTGTTGATCATCGCTCTCCTGCGTTGGTTTCTATTAAACAAATTGAATCACAGTTTTTCAAAGTTCGCTTAGAAAACGCGAATATTTTGCAAGCCAGTGCTTCGGCACGCAACCAATACAAAAGCAATTATGATTTGGCTAAGAATTCACTTAATGCCGCGTTACAGCGCATGCAAACGCTGGCCAAAGCGTCTGAAGCCCAACAACTAATAACCAATATCAGTACCGATATTGAACAGTTTTTCTCATTGCAACAACAGCAAATGCAACTGCTTGAACAAGGTCAGAAAGCCGCGGCTGTGGCTATGCAAAATGCGCAAATGAAAACCATTCGTGAGCGTACAGCTGGCAATATTGAACAGCTTGAAGCTTTTCAGGTAACCCGTATCACAGACAGTCAGTCGGAAGCACGCGATATGATTACCCGTACGCTTTGGGCCATCGCGCTGGTGAGTTTATTTGCTATAAGCTGTGTAATTATTTTTGCGATTACATTCACCCGGGCAATTGTAACGCCTATGCGCACCGCGCTTAATGCTGCTGAAGGTATTGCACGTGGTGAGCTGACTCAACATATTCAGGATGATGCCAAAGACGAAACCGGCATTATGCTACGGGCACTGAGTAACATGCAGTCGATGCTACATGGCACTATTTCGCAGATTCAGCATGCATCGGGTCGTTTATCGGTTACCGCTGAACAACTGGCTGTTGTCACCTCACAGTCAAGCCACGGGGTCGAGCAGCAAAGCGAACAGCTGGAACAGTCTTCAGCTGCGGTCACACAGTTATCGGTATCTATTGACGATGTAGCCCGTAGCGCAGATGCGACCTCGCAAGATGCCCGTGAGGCGCAGCAGGCTTCGATAGAGGGTGCGCAAAAGGTTGAGGAAAGCCTGACCATGGTGGACAATTTACTCAGTAATCTGGACTCCAGTGTAAAAGGATTAACCACGCTGGCCAGTGATATTGATAATATTGGGGCAGTGCTGGATGTTATTCGCGCTATTGCTGACCAAACTAACCTGCTAGCTTTAAATGCGGCCATAGAAGCAGCCCGCGCGGGTGAGTCAGGCAGAGGTTTTGCGGTGGTTGCCGATGAGGTCAGAGCGCTGGCTCATCGTACGCAGGTATCGACTGAAGAAATAGAGCAAATGATCAAGCGACTGCAAACGGGGAGCCAGAATACGGTCACCGCGATTAATACCAGCTTTACGGTAGCCCAACAAACACAGAAAATAGCTCAGGAGTCGGGAGCGGCACTGTCAAAAATCACTGGCTCAATTGAGCGTATGAACAAACAAACTGTGTCGGTGGCCAGTACTACCGAAGAACAAGCTCAGGTGTCAAAAGATGTTGATCGCAGCACATTAAAAATTAAAGCATTATCTGCTGATATTGCTACTGGGGTGAACAATACTCGAGAGTCCAGCGCCGAGTTAGCTAAATTAGCTGAAAACCTCAACGGGCTGACCCAACAGTTTTCAGTCTGAAAACTCTCTGGCTAAAACAAAAAAGCGCATAACGGATATTCCGCTATGCGCTTTTTTTATTATTGGCATTTAATCCACTATTTACTGTTCGTACTTTCAAAAATTTTATCGGCAGACGCAGCGACAAAACCCTGATAATAGTGACCATCAGGCATTTTATAGCGCTGGGCAAACTCATAAAAGCAACTTGGGATGAGCTTTGATTCTGTCTCAAATTTTACATAGGCATGGTCGGCCATGGTCGAAGACTGCGCTAAAAATACGTCTTCACCGCCTTTAATTTCGCCACCCGATGTATTGAGAGTAAATCCTGCGTTTTTCAACAGAGTATTCACGTCAGACAATTCCTGAGACTTGTTCAAAAAGTTAACGCTGACAGTGAAGTGGTTGGCACGAAAACCCCACGCAGCAAGCCAGGCTGCGTATTCTGATTCTTCTAACAAGGTTTCGTATTCGTCTTTTGTCAATGACCAGTGCTGACCTGAATAAAGAAAATTTTCTTTTTCCACCGCGGTCTCATCCATTTGCTCTACAAGCTTATGAATGATTTTTTGAACGGGGTCTGACATTTCCTGAACACGAAGTTCGCTTATGAAAACTTTGGGTTTTGTTTTATCAGGATGTTCAAAATGTTTGGCGTCTAATTTCTTAGCTTCGAAATCGTAGTCACCTTTTTCTTTATAGCCTAATGCTAAAAAATGCGCAGCCAGTTTGTCTAATGATGTTTTAGACAAATTAAACGTCCGAAACGCCACATGGTCATTAACAATGTGAGAATCGTTTTCGTTGTCTGCCAACAGCTCATGTATTTTATAAGCTGATGGCGTAATGTCGACGTAGTTTTCCCACAAGTTTTCAAATAATGTATCTACATTCGAATGCATAGCTAGGGTCCTTACATGCTTAGGCCAGGGCTTAATTTGCCCGGCATGGTGACTTTATCCAGCTCTACAGAGGCCACCGGATATGCGCAATAATCTGCTGCATAATAGGCGCTGGCGCGATGATTACCGCTTTCGCCGATACCGCCAAACGGCGCCGCACTGCTGGCACCTGTAATGGGGCGGTTCCAGTTTACGATACCTGCACGAATACGGGCAAAAAAGTAATCCCAGTCCTGTTGGCTGTCACTTAGCAAGCCGGCTGACAAACCAAAGCTGGTATTATTAGCCTGCCTGATGGCCTGGTCAAAGTCGGTATAGCGAATAATTTTTATCAGCGGTCCAAAGTGCTCTTCGTCAGGCATCGTGTCTGCGATGTCGGTAACGTCAACAATACCGGGGGTAGCGAAGCCTTTGGCTTCATCTGGTTGAGTCAGACGCAACAGCACGTTAGCGCCCAGATCTTCAAGTTGCTGCTGTGCATCAACCATCTGTCTGGCGGCCTGCGCGGAAATCATTGCGCCCATAAACGGTTGTTCCTGAGCGTCATAATCGTCCACTTTAATATTTCCTGTGACTTCGATTAAGCGTTTTACAATGGTGTCGCCTTGTTCCGATGCTGGTATAAAGACACGACGAGCACAGGTACAGCGCTGACCTGAAGTAATAAAGGCTGACTGCACAATATCGTGTACCGCAGCATCGGTATTTTCTACTTCACGTACTATTAAAGGGTTATTACCGCCCATTTCTAACGCCAGGATTTTGCCCGGGTTACCTGCATTTTGCTCATGCAATAACTTGCCGGTGCGTGAGCTGCCGGTAAAGAACAAGCCGTCAATGCCCGCATGTGAGGCCAGGGCCTTGCCGGTTTCAACTTCACCTTGTACCAGGTTTAATACCCCAGCTGGAAGACCGGCTTGTTCCCATAATTTCATGGTTTCCTGCGCTACCATAGGTGTCAGGTCGCTAGGCTTAAACACTACTGTATTGCCTGCCAGTAGGGCAGGTACAATATGGCCATTAGGTAGATGGCCCGGAAAATTATAAGGTCCGAATACAGCAACTACGCCATGCGGTTTGTGACGAATAATTGCCTTACCCACTGGCATGGGGTTTTCAACCGTACCGGTACGCTCATGATACGCACGTTCTGAGATGCCGATTTTGCCTATCATGGCACCAACTTCAGTGGCCGTTTCCCATTCTGGCTTTCCGGTTTCTTGAGCCATAACTTTAGCCAGGGCGTCTTTATTTTGCTCTAGCTGTGCCCCAAACGATTTAATGATTTCAAGACGTTCATCAACTGTTTTAGCGGCCCATTGAACACTGGCCTGACGGGCAGCGCGAATGGCGGCATCTACCTGGTCGGCAGAGGCCGATTTTGCTTCCCAAATCACGGCATTTTTAGCCGGATCAATAGAGCGGATATCGTGGCCCTGGCCTGCGACCCACTCGCCATTAATAAAGTGTGTTGATTGCATGATAGGTCCTATTGTTAGTCTCGATAGTTAACCGGGGCAAATCGAATTATCTCTCCGGTTGAAATTTCTAGCGCTGCTGCAGCTTGACGAGAAATCACCGCCACCTGCTGCTCTTCGCTCACCGCGATTTCGGTGGCTACTGCTCTGAAGTTATCTACCGATGTATTAATAATGTAATGACTACGTCCCTGCGCGGCGGTTTGATCGTCTATCACCACAGGCAGCTTTCGGCTGTTTTGCGCTGTTCTTATATGACTAAGGTTCGCTTCTACGGTGGGTCCGGCATCAAAAATGTCAACGTAACCACGAAAGCTAAAGCCTTCTTCTTGCAACAGCTGCAATGCAGGTCGGGTTTTGGTGTGTACCTGACCAATCACCGCCTGAGCTTCTTTGCTTAACAGGTTAACGTAAATGGGGTATTTGGGCATAAGCTCAGCAATAAATACTTTATTGCCAATGCCGGTTAAATAATCGGCAGTCGGAAAGTCCATAGAGAAAAAGTGTTCTTCAAGCCACTCCCAAAAAGGCGAACTTCCTTCGTCGTCACTTACCCCACGCATTTCAGCAATAACCGTTTCTGAAAACCGTTCCCGGTGTTCCATCATAAACAAAAAGCGAACTTTGGATAAAAACCGACCATTAATACCGCCTCGCGCCTGCTCGCGCAAAAACAAGGTGCAAATTTCAGAAACCCCGGTGTAGTCGTTACAGAAGGTCAAAATATCCACGGTATTGTGAATGTTTAGTTCACGAGAGGCATGGACAACTTTACCCATATGGTAGTGATAGAAAGCATCGTCTAATCCTACAGCCGCTTCAATGCCGCTGGTACCTACTACGTCACCAGTTTGGGTGTCTTCCATTACGAACAAGTATGACTCACAGCCAGGCTTGGTGGCCTGACTGCGAAAGCCGTCTTCGGCACGCTGAATTTTTTTCTTTAGCAGCCCTTCATTTACGGGCAATGAGGTAAAGCCAATACCTGACTCTACCGCAATATCATACAAGGACGCATAATCGCTCTGCCTGATAGGGCGAATAATATTCATAGTCGTTATCCATTAGACGCAATTTTATGCGTTAGCAACAGCAGCTACCGCACGTTCAAAGCGATCCAGACCTTCTTTAATGTCTTCATCTGGAATAACTAATGAAGGAGCAAAACGAATAACGTTAGCACCTGCCACTAATACCATGAGTTTTTCATTGGCAGAAGCCACTAAAAAGTCACGTGCGCGGCCTTCGTATTCACCATTTAACGCGCAGCCTAACAACATGCCTTTACCACGAATTTCGCTGAACACATTGTATTTTTCGTTTATCTGCGCCAGGCGCTCACGATACAACGCTTCTTTGGCTTCTACACCGTTTAAAACCTCTGGGGTATTAACAATATCTAAAGCGCGTTCGGCAACCGCACAAGCAAGCGGGTTACCGCCATAAGTGCTGCCATGAGTACCTGGTTTCAGGTAATCAGCAATTTCGGTGGTGGTTAACATGGCACCAATAGGAAATCCGCCGCCTAATGACTTGGCAGTCGTTAAAATATCCGGTGTGACACCTAAGCCCATGTAAGCATACAACTGACCAGTACGGCCTACGCCAGACTGAACTTCGTCAAAAATAAGCAGAGCATTGTGCTTATCGCACAATTCGCGTACGCCTTTAACAAAGTCAGGATCGGGAGAGATAATACCGCCTTCACCTTGCAGTGGCTCCATCATAACAGCACAGGTTTTCTCAGAAATCAGTTTTTCAAATGCTTCTAAGTTGTTGTACTCGCAATGGTCTACTGCGCCAGGTTTAGGGCCAAAACCATCCGAGTATGCTGCCTGACCGCCCACCGTAACAGTGAAAAACGTACGGCCATGAAAACCTTTATTAAAGGCGATAATTTGATCTTTATGCTGACCAAATTTTTCCAGCGCAAAACGACGGGCCAGCTTTAAAGCCGCTTCGTTGGCTTCGGCGCCAGAATTTGCAAAGTAGGCTTTGTCAGCAAAGGTCGCCTGAGTCAGTTTGGTCGCTAAACGCAGGGCGGGTTCATTCGTAAACACATTACTTAAGTGCCAAAGCTTGCTGCCTTGTTCGGTCAATACATTGACTAATTCGGGATGGCAGTGGCCTAGTACGTTTACCGCAATGCCTCCGGCAAAATCAATGTACTCTGCGCCGTCCTGGTCCCACACGCGAGAACCTTCACCACGAACGGGCACCATGCCGGCCGGGTTATAGTTAGGAACCATTACTTCATCAAACGTTGCACGAGTCACATTCATAGGTCATTACCTCTGTAGCAGGCGTCCTGTGTGTAAAATTACAGCAAAAAGGACGTAGTAAGAAAAGGAATTAGCGTAACAGTATGCCAGTTATTTGCCGCTTTGTCTTGCGGCCGATAAGGCTCAATCCCTTAATATTCAAGGGCTTTGGCTTGTTTTGCAAGAAAAGTGAATAACTATTTAGCGAGCGGTGCTTAACACTATTATTACGTTGTCGGCACAATTATTAACGACATAGACAGGCGCCCGGGGACAGAGCCAGACACGCCCGGCTTTGCATGAATATCCATAAATTTTTTTTATCGGCGATCGGTGTCGACGGTTAAAGGCAGATTAAAAATGTCCACCGACTTCAGCGTTTCTAAGGCGCCGGGGGGAAATTGCTGCTGGCGTAGCTGGTGTTTAATTTCGCATTTGTCGGCCGCCTTTGCCTGATGTAGCATTTTGATCTGCGCATAACTGCGGGCCGCATTTAACACTTTGTGATAAGACGTTTTGACTGCAACGTCATTCAGCCTAACCGCCTCAATAATAGACGACGCCGGTAAGCGTTTAAATGGCATAAATTCAAATAAATCAGCGGTGAGTTTATCTGAAAATTCATTTTGTAGCGCAATCAGGTAGTTCGCTGAAGGGGTGATTTTTAATAGTGTCTGGTGTACATCTCGCTGACGCAAGCGTTGAGCCTGTTCAAGCTGATGCCGATGCATGTAGGCAAAGGTTTTAAAATACAACCGGGTGACACAACAGCGACCTAAATTAGCCAGCATTCCGGTTACATAGGCTGCAAACGGGTCGGCCTGGTAATGAGGGGCCAAGGCCCGGGCACATAGTCCGGTTGCGGTGGCATACTGGGTAAGGGTCACTTTTATTTGTGAAAATGGATCGGTGGTTTGTGGCATTGCCCGTTTTAGTAGCAGCGAGGGCAACAATAGCCGTAAATTGTCAATACCGATGAAACTTAACGCGGTACGCAGATTTTCGACCATAATGACCCGGCCCCGGGCATCTTTTTTACGAAATTTCTGACTGTTCACTATCTGTATTAATTCGTCATATAACCAGGGCATGGATGCCACACTAGGCTCCAGCCGAGAAACAGAAGCGGTACGACTTGATAGGACATCCAGCATCACCGGAACATCATCAGAAAAATGTAGGGTACTGGAAAATAAGATATTGGCATGCTTAAGCTGATCAGTAATGTCCTGTAATATCAGGCCGTGTAATTCATGGCTAATATAATCAATAAAAGACGCTTCACTTAGATTTTCGAGTCGCTTGTTTTCTATGGCTATTTTTTCAATGTGTAACAAACGACGCCGTGCAAAATTTTGTTCAGAGTCTTCAAACAAGACTTCACCAGAACTACGCTGACCCAGCATAGTGGCTACTCTGACAGGACAAATCAGCAAGTTAGCAAAACGCTCTTCAAGTGGCGGGCGTGAAACTGTGTTATCTATAGGCACAATATTATTAAGAACTCGGTAATCTTGTTTTGCTGAAGTATCAACCGCATAAGCGCTGAGCATAGCCAATGACCTGATATTAATTTAGACGAATATTATCAATATCGGCTGCGAAAAATTTTCTTTAATCAGAATTGCGACTTGGGCTTGGTTGGCTTAAGTCTAAAAAGTTCTTCAGCATAGCGTGTCCGTGCTCAGTTAATAGTGACTCGGGATGAAATTGCAGACCCCAGACTGGCAGATTGCGGTGCGAGATGGCCATGATTTCGTGATAACCGTCAACTTCACTGCACCAGGCATCTACTACAAACTCATCAGGTAAGCTGGACGGCTCAATAACCAGTGAGTGGTAACGGGTAGCCGTAAACGGGGAAGGCAGGGCGTTAAACAAGCCGCCTTTGCGATGCTCGACCTGAGATACTTTGCCATGGCGTATTTGTCGTGCTCCCGTAACGGTGGCACCAAATACTTGTCCGATAGCCTGGTGACCTAAACATACCCCCAACAGCGGAATGTGGCCGGCAAAGTGCTTAATGACCGCTAAACTAATGCCTGATTCATTTGGTGTGCAGGGGCCGGGCGATATGACAATTTTATCAGGGCACAGCGCCTCGATATCACCCAGCGTAAGTTCGTTATTTCGCACCACCAATACCTCCTCGCCCAGCTCGGTGAAATAGCGGGCAAGGTTGTGCGTAAATGAGTCGAAATTATCTATTAACAGCAGCACAGGGATTAAGGTTTAGCAATGAACCCTATGGTGTCATAGACCTTCTGCAAGGTCTGGCTCGCTCTTTGCGATGCTTTGTCGGCGCCATGTTTCATCACTTCATTCAAATAAGCGCGATCATTACGTATGGTTTCGTACCGAGCCTGGATAGGTTCTACTAATGCCACCACCGCATCAGCCACATCACCCTTTAGGTGACCATACATTTTATTTTCGTATTCGGGTACCAGTGACTCTATAGATCGGTCGGTGGCCAGGGCTAATAAGCTTAACAAATTCGACACCCCCGGCTTTTCGCTGGTATCAAAATAAATGCGGGCTTGTTCATCAGAGTCGGTGACGGCGCGTTTAATCTTTTTCGTCAGTTTCTTAGGGTCTTCAAGCAAACCAATGAAGTTATTGGGATTGGTGTCAGACTTTGACATTTTGCGATCGGGCTCTTGCAGACTCATAATGCGAGCACCAAATTCAGGAATATACGGATCGGGTAATTTGAACACCTCGCCGTAAAGATTATTAAAGCGGGTAGCGATGTCGCGGGTAAGCTCTAAATGCTGCTTTTGGTCTTCGCCCACCGGCACTTTATCAGCCTGATAGGCCAGAATATCTGCTGCCTGTAACACCGGGTAGGCGTACAGGCCCACATTGATGTTATTTTCGTTTTTTGCTGACTTGTCTTTAAACTGAGTCATGCGATTAAGCTCGCCCATTTGTGCGTAGCAGTTGAGTATCCATGAGAGCTGTGCATGCTCAGGCACATGCGACTGTACAAACAAGGTGCTTTTATTGGGGTCAATACCACAGGCCAGGTACAGTGCCAGTCCGTCCAGACACGCATCATACAATTTTTTAGGTTCCTGACGTACGGTAATAGCATGCAGATCGACCAGCATATATAAACAGTCGTAGTCATTTTGCATTGCAACCCACTGCTTCAGTGCGCCCATGTAATTACCGATGGTTAACTGCCCGGACGGCTGACAGCCACTTAACACAATAGGTTTGTTACTCATGATACTTACCCAAAATCCTTACATTACAATTGGCGATCTAACAGTCGGCATGCCGCAATTCGTTACGCATGCTATTAATAACTTGTTGGTAATCTGATTCATTAAAAATGGCTGAGCCGGCCACAAACATATCAGCGCCCGCTTCAGCGACGGCACGAATGTTATCCACTTTTACGCCACCGTCAATTTCAATTCTTATATTTTTGCCACTTTCGACAACGCGCTGGCGAACCTGGCGCAGTTTATCATAGGTTGATGGCAGAAACTGCTGACCGCCAAAGCCTGGGTTTACCGACATCACCAGAATATGGTGTAGCTTGTCCATTACGTGATCAAGGTAGTGCAGCGGCGTGGCCGGATTAAATACCAAGCCCGGCTTGCAACCGGCATCAATAATAAGCTGCAAAGAGCGATCAACATGCTCAGAAGCCTCAGGATGAAAGCTAATATAGCTGGCGCCGGCATCAGCGAACTGGTTTATCATCTCATCCACTGGCTTCACCATCAGGTGAACATCAATGGGGGCAGTAACACCATGCTCGCGCAAGGCTTTACATACCATCGGACCAATGGTGAGGTTGGGTACATAATGGTTGTCCATAACATCAAAATGGACGATATCAGCACCGGCTTTTAATACTGCATCTACTTCTTCGCCCAAACGGGCAAAGTTAGCCGACAAAATAGACGGCGCAATTAAAAATTCTGACATAGCTCATTCCTGAAATTCGACAAAAATAAAGCACCATTTTAAAAGGTGATGGCGATTTGTGAAGGGGGGCAGCATACCTGAAAATTGTCGGTAATGCTCTGCTCACCGGGCTTGAATATAATGCAAAAGCTAAGCGTAAAGACAGTGCTTTAATACTTTTATGTTGTGCACCGTCTTAGTGATATTGCTTTTTGTTAGTGCAATGCTTAAGCCCAAGGCTTGTGTAGAAAGCCAGATATAAAAGCCGGAATTAAAATAAAATATCAATATTTTCATGTGGTTATGTTCATTATGAGTAGGGCGACATGAAAGGGGTGAGTTTCGGGCCTCTGATTTGCGTTACCTGTGCAGAAGTGATTATTCGATGTCACTCAAATTTACGCACACGCTTTAACGCACAGTATGCAAAGGAAACCACATTATGAAATCCAAATTATTACCTTGTTATATCATTGGTGCCGCGGCTGGCAGCTTACTGATGTCGGCGCAAAGTTATGCCCAGGCAACAGCAAACGTCAGCGCTACCAATAACTATATTTGGCGTGGCTTGACGCAGACTACAAACGAAGCGGCAATACAGGGCGGGCTGGATTATGCCTTTGACCAAGGATTATATGTGGGTACGTGGGTCTCTAATGTTCAGTACGCCGCTGATGATGTGTATTCGTACGAACATGATCTGTACGTAGGGTTTGCAGGCGAAGCCCAGGGTGTGAGTTACGATATCGGCTATCTGTATTACAACTATGATGATGAGGCTAACTTCGATTTTGCCGAAGTATATGCCGGCGTAGGTTATGGCGGCGCCAGTGCTACTTTATACGTGTTAGCGCATACCGAGGCCGATGAGGTGGCTGATCAAGACTTTGGTTTCGGAAAAGCCACGTACTTGTCACTGGATTATGCGTTGGAGATTTTTTCGGGCACCGAACTTGGACTGCATGTTGGTCATCATCAGGGAGATTTTGCCGAAGCGTTTAACGGATTAACCGAAAGCTATAACGATTGGGCGGTGTCGATTGCAAAACAAGGATTTACCCTGGCGGTAACCGGTACCGACATGGACAGTTCAGAACCTGCGGCGGCTTCTGCGTATACCAACGATGACATAAAATTTGTGGTTTCATATGCCGTAGATATTCAACTGTAAAGCGGGGGTGGGTGTAGCGGCTTTAAGAGCCGTAGAAGGTGGTTTTTGTCAGTCAAAAAACAGTACTAATTAACACTTGTGCTTAGCAGCCTGGGCATTATAATGAGTTTAAAATTTAATCACAATTAATGCTCATGCGAACTAAAACATACCTGAAAAAGGTTGCCCCTGCAGTCTTTGCCATTACTGCTGTATGGGCAATAGCAGGGGTGTATGTTCCGCAAGAGCAAGCTCAGTGTTTAATCCCCCCCGACACAGTAGTATCGGCCTCGGTAATTTCAGGCACTTTGCCTGAATGTTTAAAAACTGCGTCAGTTAGCTGGTTTGACTGGATGTCTGGCGATTCTCGTTCCTATCAGTTTCACTTTTTTGACTTACTCGAACTTTTAGATGGTAGCCGTAGCGACAATCGCTTTTCATCAGGTCAGTAAATGTATTTCTGCTCGTTAGGCCATTGGATGGCGGTGGTAATGAGTGTGCTGGCAAGTCTGTTTGGAGTGCAGAGTCAAAAAAACTATCAAAGAGACTTTTCTCAGTCGTCCATTTTGCCTTACATTATTGTGGGTGTGGTAATGGTAATACTGCTGGTGGTAATGTTGTTTTTTCTGGTGAGAATAATTACCGGTTAGCTTTTTACAGGCAACTCGTTGGGAGCAAAATACGCCAGTATTTCAGCTACGGGTTTACGCATATTTCCTTTCTGACTAATTGAGCGTTTTACCGTAAGTTCGGTAAATGCTGCGCTGCTGTAAAGCTGGCGGATAGCCGGTAGATCATGATTAGAAATAAGTACCGGAATACCACGATTATAAGAGGTGGCTGAAGCAAGTGCCGCCAGAGTACTTTGTGCTTCCATACCAAAACCAGGTGCACAATAGCTGGTAAATGCTGCAGTTTTACTTATGGGCGCGTAAGGAGGATCGCAATAAATAACATTGCCTTTTCGGGCCCGACTAAACACCTTTTCAAACGACAAACAGGTAAAGGTGGCTTTTTGCGCTTTTTCGGCAAAATAATGCATTTCTGCAGCAGGAAAATAAGGCTTTTTATAGCGCCCGAAAGGTACGTTGAATTTGCCGCCTAAGCTGTACCGACATAATCCGTTGTAACCATGACGGTTTAAATAAATAAATAAAATAGCCCGATAATATTCATCACTGGTGGTATTAAATTCTTCTCTTAAGTCGTAATAACGAGCTTCCTGATTACAGTCAGAAGAAAAAAACTGGCGAGTGTCGTGAATGACTGCTTCTGGTTGAGCCTTCAGTAAATTGTACAGATTGATAAGATCTGGATTAATATCATTGAGCAAATAATTTTTGAAACTGGTATTCAAAAACACTGATCCGGCCCCCACAAACGGCTCAATAAGTTTATTGGCCTGTGGCAGCTTGGCATTAATGTGTTCTACCAGACTATATTTACCCCCGGCCCATTTTAAAAAAGCCCGGTTTTTCTTTTGCATCATGGTGATTGAATCATACCTACACGCAGTCAATGCGGCTGTTTACTTGCTGGCGATAGCAAATGCACTGAAGTTATCTGAAAGGTGTAGCGCTTCTTAAGTCGTACAGAACAGACCAACACAATACCCGTTAAAGGGTGATTGTATCTGGCAACACCCCTGTGGACAACAGCAAAAGTCTTTAGTGTAAGAATAGTTAGCAGATATGAGCTTGCTGATGCACAGCAAAAATAGCAATAAGCCGCTTACCCACCCGATTGTGAGATAGAGGTTACGGCGGTACCATTGCGAAGATAGCGGGTATTTTCACTGATCTTCTGCTCTAGCGTATCGCGCTGATGATGCCAGCTTTGGGGCGGACGCATAACACAGTTTCGCCCGGCCTCTTTTGCCTTGTACAGTGCGCTGTCTGCGGTACGAATTAATTCGATAGCATCGGCCGCTGAATTGGGGGTAAGCGTAGCCACGCCAAAACTGGCAGTAACTGAAATTATCTGACCTGTCTCTAGCATAATAGGTGAATAGGCAAGGGTCTTTCTGATGTGTTCAGCCAGATCGGCAGCGTCTTCTTCAAACGTGTTAGGCAATAAAATAGCAAACTCTTCTCCGCCATACCGGGCGGCCAAATCAGTGTGCCGCAAAATATTGCGTTGCAGACAGCTTGCCACATGTTTAAGACACAAATCGCCCACTACATGACCGTAGGTGTCATTAAATTTTTTGAAATTATCCACATCGGCCAAAATCATACTAACGGGGGTACGCTCTCGCATTGAGCGCTTAATTTCTGCCTTTAAACGTTCATCCAGCTCACGTCGATTTGCCAGGCCGGATAACTCATCCATTGTTGCCATGCGCTTTAAAGTTGCGTTTTGTTCAACAACTTTGTGCTGAAGCTGGATGTTTTCAATGAACAGCGAAATAACCACAGCACCTGACGATATCATGCTCAGAACCCGGGCAGCATACCATCCATAGCTAAATCGGGAGCCGGAATACACCACAATAATACTTTCACACAACGCGGCCACCAATGCTAATGCCAGCCACGAATAAATGGTCGACGCAAACTTTCCCTTAACCACAACCACCGTTAATGCCAAGGCACAGCAAAACATAACGGCGGGCCCGTAAATAAGTGACAAGCTATCAGAAAAATCACGCCCGTCGGGCACCAGGGTAGGAAAAGTAACCCATGACAATAAGGTTACCAATAGCAGCAACGCCACAACCGCTATTTCAACACCTATCAGGCTGACCGCCCAGCGACTGATTTTATGTGTAGAAATGGGGGCACTATCGTCTACCCACATGGCGGCCGTCACAAATAAAGGAAAACCCAGGTGCCAGGCAAGCCAAAGCCAGGCAGCATCACCATTTGATGCGGTGATAAGCGAAAACTGACCTAAGCTATCGGTGAGCAGAGACACCTGAAAAGGCGCAAGCAGCGCAACCCATAAATAGGCCATCCCTAACAATGCAAAGGTAAGTGAGCCGGTTTGTCGAAAGTGAGAAAATAACAGAATGGCCGAAATAAGTTCTAGTATAAAAACCGCTGTGCCATAGACCCCTAAAAAGCCATATGAGGGAATACTGGGGGTTTGGGCGATGGTCAGTACCCATGCCGAGCCACCTACTACCCCTAACGTCAGCAGGGTTAGAACAATGTATTGCGTCTTACTCGACGCGGTGACTAATTCTGAGTATCTGTGCATACGAATAATTAAGATAATCCAGCGGCTGTTGAGGCATCATGATGAAAATGCATCGGGATAGGTGATAGTCCACGGTAAAATGAATGATATATCAAAGTTATGATATATACCGTGTAAACGTTTTTTTTGATCACGAGATCTTGAAGCTATCGTCGGATAAATTCTAATAAATAGCGGCTAATGTGCGGGATATATAAAGTATGGATACATGCAAAGAGCGGGAAAATGAAGATAAATAGATGATTATAAAGAACTAATGCTAATCTCTTCTAATACCTGAGTAGCAGATTTAACAAATGCCTGCTCTTTGCGAGGATAGTTGGGTAACAACTCAATGGCGCGCCGCGCTTCATCCACCGAGGCAAAGGGCTGTTGAAATAACAGAACAAACCAATTACTTCCATAACGTTGGGTCTGGTATATCCAAACTTTATCATTGAGATTATGCTCATTCACAAAATCCCGCAGTAACGTTTCATCTTTAAGCCCTGCTAACTGCAGTACATAGTCGTTGGGGGTGAGCAGTTTTTGTAGCCGGGCATTATCAAGAGTTACAGGAGCCGTAGACGATTTACCCGGCATTTGGTCCAGCTGTTTTAACAGATTTTGGGCCTGGCGTACCCATTGAGGGTTTAACGAAACGTTTGCGCTGGCCCCAGAAGCGGGTAATTCGGTGGAGGCAAGGGTATCCGAGGCCTCCCTGTTTTCGACCGGTTTTGATGTCGACGCCTGCTGGTTAGCTATTTCATTGGGTTGGCGGGTGTTGTGGGAGCCAGTATCCTGCGTTCGTGTAGTTAATGGCTCATGTCCGGTGTTTTTATCCCACCAGGCCACTTGTTGCGCCCACGTAGCGACCGGTTCATTGGCGTCTGCAGTCTGGTTATTGTTTTGCCCAGGCTTGGTATTAACCGGGGTCAAGCGAACCGCTGAATCGTCAGACCGGGTATTAATTTCAACTGTATCATTATCGGATGTATTATTGGTAAGGGCACTGTTGACAGAGCCTGAGTTGGCAGAAATTATCTCAACCTGATTACCTGAATCTGACGAATTACTCTGTGGTTGGGTTAACTGCTGATACGCAGAGCCAGGTGAGACCAGTGGACTGGAATCAGTCGATGAGTTGATCGGGTCGAACAGATCGTTGATATTACTGCCGTATTGCCAGGCTACCAGTCCGGTAAAACACAACAAAAATAAGATAACTGCAGTTGTCCAGAACCACGGCGACTTTAACCGGTTTGTAGCATCGCTAGATTGAAGCTGCTTGCGTTCAGATAAATGACGTTCAAAGGCTTTACGACGGCTATCTATTAGCTGGTCTAGGTCTGATTTAACCTGCTCAGCCACAACCGAATGACTGCTTATTAATAGCGGCGTGTCAGAGTTATTGGCCGGAAGCCATTGCTTAGCGGCTTCAGCCCACTCTGATTGACCAAATAACAGAACATTGAGGTGTTGCTGATTATCGGCAAACCGGCTTTGTAATACCAAATCCCACAGTTCCTGCAAAAATGCATCGGGGATATTTTCAGACGCGGTGATTGTCACTAAAACGGGGCCATCATGACTTTTGAGCCCAGCTAAAAGTTCATTTAATGGCTTAATATAGCTGCCTACCTGCTGGCCCAAAAGCTGCTGGCACAATTGTCGGCGGTAGTCTGAAAGTTCAAGGTTGCTGGTCGCGGTCAGATACGCTATTTCGGTTTCGTCGTGCTGGTTAAAAACAAACGCTTCAAGATTTTTTTGCTGCTGAGCAATAGAATCGCCACTGACAAAAATCAGTTGCGATGAATAATTGACTAAATACTCTAGCCGTTCATGCAACGGTGAGTGCATGCGCGTATCCTTGAATACGTTTGTAAGCGACTATTACGGCATACAAACGATGTTTTTTATTAGCCCAATACAGTATGCAATAAGGAATCGCTGACTTCTTTTGTGACCACAGCCTGGCCAATTCCTTGCGGTAAAATAAAGCGGATATTGCCCGCCTCAACCTTTTTATCGCGGCGCATATGCGGCATGTACGTAGCCAAATTCATTGTATCAGGTCCCTGAACAGGCAAGTCAAAACAAGCAATCAGCGCTTCAACCTGTTGAACCTGGTCAGCGGTCTGCCATCCAAGATGTTTTGATACATGACATGCGATGACCATTCCTGCGGCAACCGCTTCACCATGAAGCCAGTTACCATAGCCTTGCTCTGCCTCAATGGCATGCCCGAACGTATGGCCAAGATTCAAAATAGCACGAATGCCACCTTCGCGTTCATCCTTTGCGACCACTTCGGCTTTTATTGAACAACAGCGCTCAATAGCATAGGCCAGGGTTTCCGTTTCTAATTTTTTCAAGGCTTCGGCATTTTTCTCGAGCCAACTGAAAAAGGGCGCATCGTAAATTATGCCGTACTTGATGACCTCGGCCATACCTGCGGCAAATTCGCGTGCAGGTAAGCTTTGGAGCGTCGTTAAATCAATCGCCACCAGGATTGGCTGATAAAACGCGCCAATCATATTTTTACCTAGTGGGTGATTAACCGCAGTTTTACCACCTACCGACGAGTCTACCTGTGACAGTAACGTGGTAGGTACCTGGATAAACGGAACCCCGCGCTGATAAGTGGCGGCCACAAAGCCGCATAAATCACCAATTACACCACCACCTAAAGCAATTAATGTGGTATCGCGTGCTGCATTCATGGTTAGCAGCTCGTTCATAATGAAACCATATTGCTCAAGTGATTTGTATTGTTCACCATCATCAATAACGATGGTTGCCACTTGTTTATCACCACATGCAGCAATTACTTGATCAAGATATAAAGGCGCAATCGTATGGTTGGTAACAATGACTGCCAGCGGACCTTTTATATAGGGCACAAAAAAACCAGCCTGCAACAGCAGACCGGCTTTTATGTGGATAGGATAGCTACGCTCGTTAAGATTCACCGTCAGCGTGGACATGAGCGTACCTCCTGTTAATTAAAACTGACCAATTTTGTTGATAATCTGGTTTGCAACCGCACGGGCAGACTGATCGTCGGTGTCAATCACGTAGTCGGCGACTTCTTCGTACAGTGGGTTGCGGGTATCAGCCAGCTCACGAAGCACGGTTTCGGGCTCGCCGTTTTGAAGCAGCGGGCGACGCTTATCGCGCTGGGTACGAGCAACTTGTTTGTCGATGGTAGTTTGCAGGTAAACCACTATGCCACGCGCCGATAACCGATTACGTACTGCTTTGTTCGTGACCGAACCGCCGCCGGTGGCCAGCACAATACCTTGTTTGTCGGTCAGATCATTAATCACGGTTTCTTCACGCTGGCGAAACCCTTCCTCACCTTCCAAATCGAAAATCCAGGCGATATCAGCCCCGGTACGGCGCTCAATTTCCTGATCGGAGTCGAAAAAATCCAGGTGAAGTTCGTCTGCCAGGTGTCTGCCAATGGTACTTTTGCCTGCGCCCATTGGGCCAACCAAAAAGATATTACGTTTCTCAGCCATATTTGCTTATATCACAACTTTCATTATGTTAAGGGTAGTGCTGTCTAACCTTCTTTGCCCACCCATTTATGTGTGCTTATAGACTTGCTAAATAAGCACCACTCCTAGAACCTCGCTAAAATTTCGAGAGCGGGATTATCTCAGTTTCATCCCTGACGATGCAAGTTTTGTTGCGGTTTTAATCGACAGTTCTGTAACTCTATGATTTTGTTAGTAGATAAATAACAAAAAGACACCAAAAAGGTGCCTTTTTATCGACTACCCAGCTATCAGAGTCTTTCTGTTACGATTTTTGGCGTCACAAAGATTAGCAATTCTCGTTTTTGATACACGGTTGAGGTTTTCTTAAACAGTCTGCCGACGACCGGTAAATCACCAAATAAAGGTACTTTTGATGTATCGTCGGTGTTTAATTGTTGAAAGATACCGCCCAGCACTACGGTTTCACCATTTTCAACCAATACCTGGGTTTTAATCTCTTGTGTATCAATAGCAACCGCAGGGCCGGTTGAAGTTGAAACGGTTTCGCCACGGGTATCCTGAGTAATCACTAAATCCAGAATAACGCGGTTATCAGGGGTGATATGAGGCGTAACTTTAAGACTTAACACCGCTTTTTTAAATTCAACCGACGTAGCCCCAGATGAAGTTGCCTGAACATAGGGTATTTCGGTACCTTGCTCTATGTAGGCTTCCTGTTGATTTGCTACCGTAATACGCGGGCTGGCGATAATTTCGCCTTTGTTTTCAGATTCTAGCGCCGAGAGCTCTAAATCTAAAATGGTACCGTCTAGCAAGCTTGCTACCTGAAAACCGATACGGCCAGCCGGGCTGGTAACCGGCAACGACACATTCATGCGGTTGTCTACCGCAGGTACCACACCCCCGGCTGCAATGTCAGCTGAATTAGACGAGCCTGAAACTGTAAAGTCGCCGTCGCGTTGAGTTACGCCCCAACGAACGCCTAACTCTTCACCTACATTGTCACGAACCGTTACCATGCGCGACTCTATTAAGACCTGTTTTACCGGAATATCAAGGGCTTGAATAGTAAGTCGGGCTTCGTCAATAGACTCCTGTGTATCTCGTAGCAATAATGTATTGGTGCGCTCATCTACACTTACCGAACCTCGCTCACTGAGTATGCCGCCTTCCTGAGACTTTAAAATAGTGGCCATTGCCTGGGCTTTGGCATAATTTACGGTAATATTGGCTGTGGTTAACGGCGCTAAATCAGACACCTGTTTTTTTGATTGCAGCAACTGAGTTTCCCGGGCGGTCAATTCTTCAGCGGGCGCGACCAACAATATATTACCTTCCAGACGTTTATCTAATCCTTTGATTTTGAGAATCATTGCTAAGGCCTGGTCCCACGGGACGCTGGCAAGCTGAATAGTGACATTGCCAGTTACAGTGTCGGTCGTTACCAGATTAAAGTCGTTAACCTGTGCAATAATTTGTAAAACCTGACGAACCGGAACATCCTGAAAATCCAGTGAGATAGGTTTGCCGGTGTATTGGGTCTGGGTTTCAAGCTCGGCCTGCTGTTCTTCGCTCATGGGCGTAATTTCAATACGCATGCCTTCGTCGGTCATTTGATGCCGGGCCACTACCGGGTCAACATATTCTATGACTAAACGGGTTGCGGTTTCATCCTGAAAGCTTTCGACCTGTGTAACCGGCGTTCCGAACTGAGTGACATCCAGCGCCACAAATTGTTCATCATCTAATTTAACCCCGGGAAGGGTTACTGTAAGCCGGCCTTGGGCTTCTACCAGCTGAGGCTTAACATTACTGCTCTCAAATTGCAGGGTAGTGACCGCGGTATTGTCGTTCGAGCGGGTAAAATCAATATTCGTCAGTACATTATTAAAACCGGTTTGGGTTTGCTCGTAGGGGTCAAGCAGTACCGGATCTTCCTGAGCCAATACCGTGGGGGCAACAGGCATTAGCAGCACCAGCGCCATCACGCATTTTTCTAATGACATGAGAGAACGGTGGTTGAATAAAAAACGGTGCATGGGAACTCGCTTAGACATTGTTATTTTCTCCTGCAGACGAGGCTAAGCTAAGAGAGGTTTCCTCACGCTGCCAACAACCTGCGCCGTCAGGAAGAAGCTGTTCTATTTTGACTTCTTCCCGGCCTATTGTTTTTATCTTTCCGTAAAACAGCCCAATTCTGCTGCCATGTTTTGCTTTTAATAAACTGCCATCGGAGGCTTTGAATAACACCCACTGGGTACCGCGACTTTTAAAGCTTCCAGTGTAAGCTAAGGCATCCAGACCATATTGTTCAAGTGCTTCTTTAGGGCGCTCGTAATCGGGTTGTAAACAGTTTGTCTGCGCTTGTGTAACCAGGCGCTCGGTGCGGTCGGTCGGGCGTACAAACGGGCTACGTCGATCAGTTTCCTGATACTGAAACGCAGGTTGCGACGAAAACTCAGGATAGGGTTCTACCTGTATTTGAGTATTTTGTTTGATCTGCGCCGTATAGGCCGTTAAATCATCCATTTTGGGCGAACACGCACTTAATGCCCCGGCAACGACGACGATTATCAACAGTTTACTGTGCATCCTTTGCCTCCTGTTGATCATCGGTTAACGCGGTCCGGTAAGTTCTGGCCTGTAGCTTAAGGTGCAAACGTTTATCATCTTGTTCAATAGAAAAGTCGTGCAAAGTAACAATTCTTGGTAAATCAGCGACTTTTGAAACAAAATGACCAAAGTGATGATAGCCGCCACTGACTTCCATTTCTATTGGTAATTCGGTGTAGAACTCTTTTGGTACTTCATTTTGCCAGTTTAACAGCTTGAAGGTGAGCCCCGACGAAGTGCCTACATAGGTGATATCATCAAGTAGACCCGGCGTTTCATTACTGGTGGGAAGCGAACGCAGCATGGAAGAAAAATCTTTTTTAATTTTCGACAACTGGTCCTGATACGCTTCTAAATTAACCGCAATTCGATACTTCGCTTCAAATTGTAGCTTAAGTTCAGATTCCTGTTTCTGAGCCTGCTCTAAAATTGGTAATTTGGGTTTAACAATAAACCAGTAACTCAGGCCGGCGATAACAATAGCCACAAAAATGGCTACGACTATCTTAATTTCTTTAGGCCAGACGGCGACTTGTTCAAAGTCCAGTTCGTTTAGCTCTTTAAGCTTGGCGACATCAAATTTCATGAAGCGCTCTCCTGCTGGGCTGTTTCTTTCGCTGTGACCGGGGCAATTTCGGGGTTGATATAAAACGTCAGCTTAAACCCGCTCATGGCATCAGCCGCAGTGGTATCGGCAACAATTGAAGATAAATCGCCGGCAGAAAAAACATCTGAACGTTCAAGGCGACGCATAAAGTCAGATAACCGATTGTTTGAGTCGCTTATACCCTCGATAGTAATCAAATTACCCGTGCGTCTCAGGGTTTTAAAGGTTACCCCTGCAGGCACAATTGAAGCCAGCTCATCAAATACTTTGGGCGCTACATTTCGACTGATTTGCAACTGGCCGATTAATGCCATGCGTTGCTCTATCGCATTTTTACTTTCTTTGATTTTTTGAATTTGAGCAATTTGCGCATCCAGCCTACCTATTTCTTGTTCAAGGTAGCGATTGCGCATATTTTGATTGTCGGTTTGCTGTTCGATAGCCATACCAACCAAGTAAAAAATTAAACCCACAATGACCGCGACTAACCCCAGCATTGCCAGATAATTTTGTTTTTGTTGCTGGCGCATTTGTTCGCGCCAGGGCAAAAGATTTATATGTGCCATGTATTAAAACTCCGGCTGGCCAAACCGGCAGCAATTGCCAGTTGCGGGGCTACCTGGGATAACCGTTGGCGATCAAGCTTGTCATTTATGGTCATTGCAGCAAAGGGGTTAAACAATTCAATTTCTAACCCTAAGTCCTGGGCAAGGGCTTCTACCAACGCAGGGAGCGTAGCTCCGCCGCCCGCTAACACTAGCTTGGCAGGACGTTCTGCGTGAGTGGTGCTGACATACATTTGCAAGGCCCGGTTAATTTGTTGTACCAGGTTAGCGGTGAAAATAGGCAGGGTTTCCTGTTCCCAGCTGGCAGGCAGAGATTTGTCGAGCAATTGCCGTTCAGCTTCATCGCGCTCAATCATCTGAATGACAGATATATCCTGTACAAGCATGCTCATGCCAAAGTTATGCTCTTTGGAATAAACAATCTTATGGTCCTGCCATACACAAACCTGTAACAGCGACGCTCCAATATTGATGCAGCATACCCGCTCGTCTTCGGCGGCCGGATAAAACCTGGCTAGCGCATTACCCAAGGCGTTACCTTCGATATCGACAACTTTAGGTTCTAACGGCACTTCACGCACCAGTGTAATGCGACTGTCGACCAAATCTTTGTGAGCGGCTGACAACAAAACATCCATTTTTCCTGAGTGCGTTTTGCTCATCCCCAACTCTTCAAAATCAAGATAAACTTCATCAAGAGGGTAGGGAATCAAGCTGTCTGCTTCAATTTCAATCTGACCTTCAAGCTCGAAGTCGCTCTGGTCTGGCTCCATGTGAACCACTTTGCTGATAACAGACGTACCGGAGACAGCAATTGCAGCTAGCTTGGTTTTTGCTTTAAGTGCATTGTGTACTTTTTTAAGCGCAAGACTCACCGCTTCGTAATCGCGAATTTCGCGTTCATTGAAGGCAACCTTGGTGATGGCTTCGCATGCAAAACCTTGCAAGGTGTAAGTATCGCCTGTTTTTTCTATAAGTACCGCTTTGATTTGACGGGTGCCTATATCTAGGCCCACAATAAGCGGCAACTTTTTCTTCAGCAACGATTTCATTGGTTCCAGCCAGTGGTCAAAATTTTTAGCTCCAAATTAGTATGATACGCAGTTTTTTTGAACCATAGGGTTCTAATAAAAGCACGTATGTATAGAATATAAATCAAATGGGCGAGCTTGCCTCGGTATTAAAATCTTTGTGAAGTTACTAAAAACCTTTTTTCTGCTTATCATCATAGGTGCTCTGGTCGGCTCTGCTGCACTGGCTGGCATTTATTTTTATTTCAAACCAGATTTGCCAAGCGTTGCGGTTCTAAAAGACGTGCGCTTGCAAACACCAATGCGTATTTACACCAAAGATGGCAGTTTGATCTCCCAATATGGAGTTAAACGGCGGATCCCGGTAAAACTTGAGGATGTGCCGCAACAAATGATCGACGCGATCCTGGCCACCGAAGATAGCCGGTTTTTCGATCATTATGGTATAGACCCCATTGGCATGACCCGGGCAGTAGTTAATTTAATTGCCACCGGCGAAAAACAGCAAGGCGCCAGTACCCTGACCATGCAGTTAGCGCGGGGCTTCTTTTTGACCCGCGAAAAAACCTATATTCGCAAAATAAAAGAGATTTTTATAGCCTGGCACATGGAACAGCTGCTGACCAAACAAGAAATACTTGAGCTTTATCTGAACAAGGTAGAGCTTGGGCATCGAGCTTTTGGGGTGGGTGCCGCTGCTCAGGTGTATTATGGTAAATCATTAAAAGAGCTTACTTTAGCGCAAACCGCGACGCTAGCGGGGTTGCCTAAGGCGCCTTCGGTGCTCAACCCGGTTAGCGGACCCCAACGCTCAGTTGAACGTCGCCGGGTGGTGCTATTAAGAATGCTTGATGAGAAATTGATTACCCGAGCGCAGTTTGATGAAGCCGAGGCCGCGCCGGTAACAGCCCGAAAACATGGGGCAGAAATTGAAACCCAGGCTCCTTATCTGGCCGACCTCATTTATTCTGAAATGGTTCGAATATACGGTAAGGAAGAAGCGGAGACCGGTGGGTACCAGGTTTATGCTACGGCCCCAACCCACTTACAGCTGGCCGCACGCGAGGCGGTTGTTTCAAATTTGCATGACTATGATGAGCGTCATGGCTATCGGGGGCCTATTCAGTATTTGTGGAATAAACCAGATAGTGATACGCCCCCCACACAGACCGACTCAGACCCCGCTGTAGCCAAAACGGTTGAAGACTGGAGCAAGTCAGACCTGTTAAAAGCGTTACAACAGGTTGATCAGATTGCGCCGTTGGTACCTGCGGTGGTGACCCAGGTTGATGCACAAAGCGCTGAGGTTTTAGCGATAAATGGCGTGCGTCATACCTTAAACTGGGAAGGCTTAGACTGGGCCCGGCCTTATATCACTGACTCGCGTCAGGGTGATGAGCCTGAGCAGGCAAGCGACATTCTTAGTGCTGGTGCGGTGGTCTATATTCGTCAACACAACCAAAAATGGCGGTTAGCCCAAATGCCTCAGGCCAGCGGCGCGCTTATTGCCATACACCCTGAAAATGGCGCAGTCCAGGCAGTGGTTGGTGGCTATAGTTTTTATCAAAGTCAGTTTAACCGGGCAACTCAGGCCAAACGGCAGGTGGGGTCTAATATAAAACCGTTTATTTATTCAGCCGCTTTAAATAGTGGCTATACGGTGGCTTCAATCATGAATGATGCTCCTATTAACCAGTGGAATGAAGCTACCGGAGTGGCGTGGCGTCCTAAAAATTCTCCGCCGCAGTATGATGGCCCGATACGAATGCGGGTGGCGCTGGGGAAATCTAAAAACGTAGTGTCGGTGCGGCTACTACGTGGAGTAGGGTTGTCAAAAACCGCCGAATATCTTGAGCGCTTTGGATTTGCAAAAGAAGATATACCTCGTGATGAAACGCTGGCGCTGGGTTCTGGGTCGCACACGCCACTTGAAGTTGCCAGAGCGATGTCAACTATTGCGAATGGTGGTTTTTTGATTCAGCCACATTTTATTGACAAAGTGTTAGACGAAGAAGGTAATACACTTTGGCAGGCTGACCCGGTTTGGGCTTGCGATCCTTGTGAAGATCAGTCAGCGGCAGCACGCAGAAATAATGCTGAGCTTAGCCAGGAAGAACAGCTGGCCCAGGTACTTGATGTGAAGGTAGCTACCGGAGAAGCGCCCACCATTAAGCGCTCAGCGCCGCAGGTTATTCGTGCTCAAAATGCATTTTTAGTTGCCGATATGATGCGCACCGGGGTTCAGGCGAACGGCAGCTGGAGTAAAAAAACCTATTGGATGGGTACCGGTTGGCGAGCCAAAAACCTACTGAAACGTGACGATTTAGGCGGAAAAACCGGAACCACGAACGACTCTCGGGACGCATGGTTTTCTGGCTTTCAAAAAGATTTGGTGGTCACCGCCTGGGTAGGGTTTGATGATATGAATCGAAATTTGGGACGCGCTACCCGTAATCAAAACTTAATCAATCGTAATCCAGATCGTTTTAACTGGATTGGTAATGCAATGATTGGTAGCGAAAGCGGCGCGCATGCTGCACAACCAGCCTGGATTCGGTTTATGGAGCAGGCGCTAAAAGATGTGCCCGAACAGTTTGTGTCGGTACCTGAAGATATGGTGCGGGTTCGTATTGATCGTACCAGTGGAAAGTTGACCCGAAGAACAGACCATACGACACTATTCGAATACTTCATCACTGGCACGGAGCCAACAGTCTACGTCATGGATGATCAGGTGAACGATCCGGCTCAGGAAGAAACCAACAGTGCTCCTGAACCAGAAGAAATTTTTTAACTTGCTGCGTACCCTGCAGGCCTGAACAAAAAGTTGTTCGGGCAAATATATTTCGGAAGAACAATGTCACAAGACGAAAACCGATATCTTTATATTCCTCATTCTGGCCCTTCATTGCTGGAAACTCCCTTGCTTAATAAGGGCAGCGCGTTTACGGCCCGTGAACGAGCCTCATTTAATTTGGCCGGCCTGTTGCCACCACGCTTTGAAAATATCGAAGAGCAGGTTGAGCGGGCTTATATGCAATATAGCGCCTTTGATGATCCTCTTAACAAGCATATTTATTTAAGGGCCATTCAGGACAACAACGAGACCTTATTCTACCGTTTGGTACAGCGCCATATTGAAGAGATGATGCCAATCATTTACACCCCTACGGTAGGAGATGCCTGTGAACAGTTTTCTGATATTTATCGCAGCTCACGTGGCTTGTTTGTGTCTTGGGAAGAGCGTCATCAGTTAGATGATATTGTGCGTAATGCGACCAAACGTAAAGTAAAAGTGATTGTGGTCACTGACGGTGAACGTATTTTAGGACTAGGCGACCAGGGTATTGGAGGCATGGGCATTCCTATTGGTAAGTTGTCACTTTACACTGCCTGTGGTGGTATTAGTCCTGCCTATACATTGCCGGTAATGCTTGATGTAGGTACCAACAACGAAAAACTGTTAAACGACCCGATGTATATGGGCGCCCGTCATCCACGTATTGGGCAGGAAGATTACGACGAATTTATTGATATGTTTATCAATGCTGTTAAGCGTCGCTGGCCAGAGGTCATGATTCAGTTTGAAGATTTTGCACAACCCAATGCAATGCCAATTTTAGGTCGCTATCGCGATAAAATTTGCTGTTTCAATGATGATATTCAGGGCACCGCTGCGGTAACATTGGGCACTATTTTAGCAGCTTGCCGAATGAAGACCCGGCAATTATCAGATATGAAAGTAGTGTTTGTTGGCGCCGGTTCGGCAGGGTGCGGTATTGCCGAAATGCTGGTGCAGCAGATGTGTAAAGAAGGCCTGAGTGACGAGCAGGCCCGCAAGCAAGTATTTATGGTCGACCGTTATGGCCTGGTTACCGATGGCATGGAAAATCTACGCGATTTTCAGCAACGGCTGGCCACACGTACCCACAATATAAGCGACTGGACGTTTAGTGGTGAATACGCCTCGTTACTTGACGTTGTAAACTGTGCCCAACCCGATATTTTGATAGGGGTTTCCGGCCAGCCTGGGCTTTTCACAGAACAGGTTGTTCGCGCCATGAAGGCAAATTGTGAGCTGCCTATTATTTTTCCGCTAAGTAATCCGTCGCGTCAGGTAGAAGCTCGGCCTGAACAGGTTATCGAATGGACCGACGGGGAAGTGGTTATTGCTACCGGCAGCCCATTCAGGCCCGTTGAATACAAGGGCAAACTTTACCCAATAGCGCAGTGCAATAATAGCTATATTTTTCCGGGTATTGGCTTAGGCGTGGTGGCTGCAAAGGCGCGGTTAATCAGCGATGCAATGCTGATGGCGGCCAGTAATGCGTTAGCAGAAGCCTCTCCTATGGCTAACTGTGGTAGTGGGGCGTTGTTACCACCATTGACCGAAATTGCAGAGCTAAGCCGACGTATCGCCTTTGCGGTAGCGCGAGTAGCCATGGAGCAGGACCTGGCACTGGAGATGACCGATGAAGCCTTACACGAAGCTATCGACCGGCATTTTTGGACACCTGAATATCGTCCGTATAAGCGCGTGAGTATATAAACCTTTTAGTGGCGTATCTTAACGGATGCGCCGCGAATCTTGTTTCTTTGGCTATTTTATTTCAGCGTTCACTTTGACCCTTATTATTATAATAACTGTCTTTGTTTTGCGACGCTTCGGTATGTGTTTTCTAAAATTTCGTGAGCTTGCTCCGATAAATTTTAATTAATCACAACGTGATTTAAAGAATTGATTTCGTTGAAATAAATTAATCTTAAACAGTATGTGACTCAATTCTTCAGCAGATATCAAATGGGGCTGTGTTACATTTTAATACAGGGCGCTGACCTTTTGGCAGCCAGGATGCGTAAAACCTGATAGGTCATTTGAGTCAATATTGTTAACAAGCAAACAGCAGTCAATGTGTTACCGAGAAGTAACAGAAACTCTGAAATAATTGTTTTTTCTCTTACATTATAATAATTAACTTATTGTTTTTTATTGAATTTAATAGATTGGCACGAAGGTTGATAGCAATAGACTGATAGCATAAAATTGTTAAATTACCTTAAGCTGAACCTCAGACGATTTCGTTTGCTGTTTACCAACACTATGAAAGAACAGTATACAGCGTTGTAATCACCTGTTTACTTTGACCCTGATTGTGAGGGGTTTTCACGATAAACCAGGACAGGACCACATTTAGTCACACTGGTCTGCATAAAAATGTGCCGGTGTGAGATAAGCCAGTTTGCGGGCAACGGAAGGCTCGCTTTTTCATTTAAAATTGCCTCCATAGCGGAGGCTTTTTTGTATCTGTAACAACCGAAATCGATTTCGTTGCGTAATGAGAATTGTCCATTTGAATGTCAACAGGAGCTTTTATGAGCAAGCAGGACGAATACAAGGTACCCCGGGTATGGAAATGGGAAAAAGAAGACGGCAGCAAGTTTTCAAGCACTAATCGACCTACCTCTGGACCAACCCATGACCAAGCATTGCCGGTAGGCGATCACGACCTGCAGCTGTATTCTATGGCAACCCCAAACGGCCAAAAGGTCACTATTTTATTTGAAGAATTGCTGGCAGCAGGAATAAAAGAGGCTGAATACGATGCCTGGCCAATCTCTATTGGCGATGGCGACCAATTTTCTTCCGGGTTTGTGCAAAACAACCCTAACTCCAAAATTCCAGCCATGATGGATTATAGTGTAAACCCGCCGCTACGCTTGTTTGAGTCGGGGGCCATCATGCAATATCTGGCGGAAAAGTTTGACGCATTTATTCCTCAAGACCCTATTGCCCGGACCGAATGTCGCAACTGGCTGTTCTGGCAGGTGGGTTCGGCGCCTTATTTAGGGGGCGGCTTTGGCCATTTTTATACGTATGCGCCCTATGCGATGCAATATCCTATCGACCGTTTTACCTTAGAAATTAAACGGCAATTAGATGTTTTAGATAAACATTTGTCTTATAACACTTACATGGCTGGCGACGAGTATTCAATTGCAGATATGGCTATCTGGCCCTGGTATGGCAATTTGGTGTTAGGTAAAGTATATGATGCTGCGGAATTCTTGCAGGTTGAGGATTACACCCACTTGCTACGCTGGGCTAAACAAATCGGTGAACGTGATGCGGTTAAGCGCGGAGAGGTCGTTAACCGCTTCTGGGGCGATGGCGCCAACCTTAAAGAACGCCATAGTGCAAAAGATATCGATAAAGCATTAAAATAAGCATTTTGTCTGGTTTGTAGTAAATACACCGACTTCGACATTATCAAACTCGCCTTTGGCACTCGTCAAAGGCGAGTTTTTACTTGCAAGCCTGATTGTTTGACGTACCCTTCTGCGATTCATTTTCTAATTTTTATCAAAGGTAGTAAGTCGCTGTGGAAAAGCCCATTACCCCCAACGCCTGGGGCCTGACCCCAATTCTGGTTTTTATTGCTTTGGTTATCACTACCGGAGTATTGACCCAGGACGTTACCTCTATGCCGGTACTTGTGGGTTTTATGATAGCTGCGGGCTATGCACTGCTACTTAACCCTAAGGGAAAAAAATTAGGGATTGGCGAAAAAGTACAACTCTTTTGTGAAGGCGGTGGTAACAAAAATATTATTTTGCTGGTGATGATATTTTTGATGGCTGGGGCGTTTTATGCACTCACTATTGATATTGGCGCCCGCGATGCCACCGTTAATCTTGCGCTTAACTTTGTGCCGCAGGACTGGATGTTACCGGGGCTGTTTATCATCTGCTGTTTTATTTCTTTTTCCATGGGTACGTCGGTCGGTACCATTACCGCTCTATCGCCAATAGGTATTGGTATTGCACAAACCCTGAATATCTCTGAGCCAATGGCGTTAGGTATTGTAGTAAGTGGCGCCATGTTTGGAGATAACTTATCGTTTGTCTCAGACACCACTATTGCCGCCACCCGTAGTCAGGGGGTCAGGCTTACTGACAAATTTAAAGCTAACCTGTTGGTGGTACTTCCGGCGGCGCTTATTACTGTATTGATTCTGTTTAATATTGACACGGGAACAGCAAAAACCTTGGACCCTCGCGAGGTTGAGCTGATTAATATTCTGCCTTTTGTGGTTATTATTGGTTGTGCGCTGGCCGGACTAAACGTAGTAGTCGTATTAGCTATGGGCATTATCAGTGCAGCACTTACCGGCTGGTACACCGACGCACTGTCGGTGCTGGGGTTATTACAAAGCGTGCAAAAGGGCATGGGATGGATGCAGAATCTGGCCATGATTGCGCTGACCATTGGCGGCATCGTTGGCCTTATGACCGCCTATGGCGGCATTGCGTGGTTATTGCGTGCATTAACCGCCAAAGTCCGTTCAAAACGAGGCGCCGAACTTAGCATCGCCTCTTTGGTAAGTGTATTAGACTTAAGCACGGCGAATAATACTATTTCGATTGTTACGGCGGGGCCAATTGCAAAAAAATTAGGCGATCAGTACCAGGCTGACCCACGCAGGCTTGCCAGTTTACTGGATATCTTTTCATGCGGTTTTCAGGGAATGGTACCTTATGGCGGACAGCTTCTTAGTGCGGCCGCCATTGCCGGAATTTCCCCCTTGGCGATTACTCCGTATTGCTGGTATCCCATGTTAATTCTTGTTTTCGGACTTATTAGTATAGCGCTGGGCTGGCCACGCTTTTCTTCGCCTGCAAAAGAAACCTTTTAAACGAAAGCAGATGACTAAACCAGTGCCGGGCTACCACAATAGCGTAGCAACACCTAACGCAATAAAGAGCGCCGCGGCGACGCGGTGCACCTGCTTAACCGGCAACTGACGTAGTAACTTTTCGCCTAAGAAAATAACCGGCACATTGGCCAGAAGCATGCCTATGGTGGTGCCTATAGTCACCACGATAACATGCTGATACTCAGCCCCGAGCAGAACCGTCGCTACCTGCGTTTTGTCACCAAGCTCGGCCACCGAAAACAAAATAAAAGTGGCACAAAAGGCGCCAAATTTATCAAACCGACCGGTAGTGGCTTCTTCTTTATCAGGTACCAGCAGCCAAAAACCCACTGCTATAAAACTTAACCCCACCAGCCATGTTGCAAGGTCATCAGGCAACAGCGTGTCTACATAACTGCCCAGCCAGGCAGATATTCCGTGATTGACTAAGGTAGCCAGCAAAATGCCGGCAATAAGCGCAGTACGAGCTTTGAAGCGGGTCGCTAATAATAAGGTCAGAAGTTGAGTTTTATCGCCTATTTCGGCAAGGGCAACGGTAATAACAGAAGTAGAAAACGCATCCATAGATAGGGCTCGTGACAGGAAAGAAAAACCAAAGGTATCTTATCGCCGTCCTGTCTGTGCGGTGATAATCATACCTCAGGTCTTGCCGCTGTAAATACTAATAAAACAGTAAACACACCATGCGCCTTGTGCGCGCAACTATGTTGATGTGCTCTCTTTATAAGTATCAAAAATATGTGATACCCGTAAAGCCGGCTACTCCCCTGACGAAGTCCCCGGATTATAAATCAACAACACTGAACTGGCAAATATCAGCTTACTTCATGCAAGGGGGTCACCTAGGACATATGAGGGGAGGGGTGTAAGTACTCGTCGAAAAAATTGGTAATCAATGGCCATAAACGTTCAGCATTTCGCGAGAAAAAGCGCATATGACCAATCTCATCAAGTCCGAACGCCGAAGGATACAATATACAGCTGCGGGCTTTACTGCCTTCAAAAACCTCTAACATTTCTTTAAGATTTTTACGATTTGCAATGGCATCGTCGCTGGCAATAATCCACTTTGACGGAATTTTTAACGAGGTATAATTATGTTCCTGAACTTGTCGTCCAAACGCGGTTTTCACGTAGCCTGAACCATTACACCACTGCTGCCATTGCCGAGCCACGCCTTTAGGTAAGGGCTCGCCCATGCCGACCCAATGTGACTTAGTATGACCAAACAATAAATTAGACACCGGAATAAAAACATTCATAAAAAAGTGCGCTTTAAGCCGGTATTTTTTAGACATATTACGTAGCGAGCCTGACGAGCTGCCAAAGTTTATAAAAGCTGCCAACTTGTGAGCATTAGGCATTAACCCCACCAACTGACCGCCAGCGCTGTGGCCCACCAGAAAATAAGGTTGATTGGGGTAGTATTGACTCAAGGCTTCCAGAGCAGCGGGCATATCTTGCTGGCCCCAGCTAACCAGGTCGGCTTTACAGCGCTTTAGCGATGTTGTTAAAGACTCGCCAATACCCCGGTTATCAAAGGTAAGTACCGCAAAACCTTGGCGATTTAAGAATGTCGCAAAATTTGTATAAAATTGCCGTTTGATGCCGGTAGCCGGGGCAATTAAAACGGCGCCTTTTAATGGTTCAGTTGGCCGGAACAAGGTGGCTGACAAAATTTGACCATCTTCACAGGTAAGCCTGACAGGCTCTTGCATAGATATTCCTCACAAAACATCGCTGGGATAATCGTTATTGGTTAAAGACTTAGAATCTATAAAACAATCAATGGATAATTAGATCTACAATAGACCGCACAAGTGGATCAGAATTCCATTTGTTCCGACATTTTTTTAAGTCTTATACTAACCAATAACAATACTCTATCGTTCGACCCAGTGTACAGCAGCAGTCAATGGCGCATAGTTAACTTTCGGCTAACGACTCAACGGTGAGGTGTATAGTGCTTTTCTTATGCTTGTTTAAGTTGTAGAGCAAATTAACTACGTATTTTCAGCCGCAGGAATATCAGCTTCGCAATGATGCCAGTCGCGCTGCTTTAACAGCTCTAATAAGGTTTGATTAAAGTAGCGGGCATACACCTTAGCTACCGCTGCATATTTTTCGTAGGCATAGGTGCCGGCCTCGTAGCTGTCGTTAGACATTTCACGAGTCCCAAAACGAATAATTAAACAGGTAGGTACATCGGGTGTGGTCGTTGCAGAGCCATCGTTAACCACAAAAAAGCGAAAGTCGCGTTTGCCAAAGGCTTCATTAGCGTAATATTCGGGCATACCCGAAAGCAATTTTTTCATTTTTTTGTCGTTGGGCTGTTTTACATAACTACAGCCCGAGACAATCAACAGCGCCAATAGAGAACAGAGCCAGAACACTGAATATTTTTTCATAGCAGAACCTCATCAAACAATTAACGGCCATTGTAACCTGTTTGACTAAAGTCCTGCTATATTGAAAACTATCGCAGGTTTAAGGTAAATACCTTCGACCCGCGCTGAAAGTTATAAAGCTGTTGTTTGGCTGCAGGCAGGGCATTGATGTTAGCAGGCACAAAGCCTTGCTCTAAAAACCAGTGCGCGGTAAGGGTGGTTAACACAAATAAGGTCTCGATATTGTTATTTCGGGCCTGAGAGATAATCTCCTCTAAAATACGTTCGCCCCGGTTTTTGCCGCGGTAGTCCTGGTGCGTTGCAACGCAGGCTAATTCGGCACAAGCTTCTTCAGGGTATTCATAAACCGCCGCACACGCGATAATGGTGCCGTCACGGACAATGACAGTAAACTGGTCAATTTCGTTTTCTAGCCGCTCTCGCGAACGTTTTACCAGCGCACCACTTTGTTCCAGAGGCTTAATCAGGCTTAAAATACCGCCCACATCATCAATGGTGGCACCGCGTAGCTGTTCATAATGATGCTCAAGTACCAATGAACCGGTACCATCGCGGGTGAACAGCTCTTGCAGCAACGCGCCATCGGTTTCATAGCTAATACAATGAGCTCGCGAAATGCCCGCCGCCACGCTGGTGGTCAATGCTTTGAGCACCGAGGGTTCGGTTGTAATTTGCTGTTGGGCTATCAATGATTCTAACTCGGGACGCTCAACGGTTCTAAGCAGCTTTCCAGAACGATGATAGACCCCGGCCTGATTAGAAAACACAATAATTTTGTCAGCTTTAAGAGCAATAGCGGCCTGCGTGGCTACATCTTCATGCGACAAATTAAACACTTCGCCGGTAGGTGAGTAACCGGTGGGAGAAAGCAATACAATTGAACCGTCGCTAAGGTGGTCATTAATACCCGTAGTGTCAATGCGACGCACCAATCCGGTATTTTCAAAATCGGTGCCATTGCGTACGCCCATCGGTTTGGCGACCACCAGGTTGCCAGAGCAAACCCGAATTTGGGCTCCGTGCATGGGTGAGTTTGCCAGACCCATAGTCAGTAGCGCCTCAATATGTGAGCGCACCGAACCGGCGGCATCTTTCACGCATTCTAAGGTTTGCTTATCGGTAATTCGTACTCCGTCTGCAAACCGGCTTTCTACATGACGCAGCGCGACACGTTCATCAATTTGCGGACGGGCTCCGTGCACCAGTACCAGCCTGACACCGAGGCTGGCTAATAAGGCAATATCATGAATAATGTTAGCAAAATTGGCTTGTTCAATTGCTTCGCCACCAAACATCAGCACAAAGGTTTTACCCCGATGTGCATTGATATACGGCAGCGAGCTACGAAACAAGGTAATGCCATCTTGCGGGTTAAGCCTCATGGATGTAGCTACTCCTGACTGTCCATCGCTTCCAGCTCCCGGTATAGCGCTTCAATAACCGTCTGGGCACTGGTGCCGCCTAAAATGTTTCGTTTATTAATGCCATATTCCAGCTGTAGCACCGCGTATACATCGTCTTCAATTTTGTCGCAGACCGATTGCAATGTTGTCAGTGGCAAATCTTCAATCGGACATTTTGCTTCAATTGCACTTAGTACAACTTTGCCAGCAATATCGTGGCCGGTTCGAAACGGAATGCCTTTTTCCACCAGATAGTCAGCCAGTTCGGTTGCATTTGCGTAGCCCTGGGCAGCGGCTTCACGACATCTTTGTTCGTTAAGGCTCAAAGAGTCCAGCACTTCACTGGCGATGCACAAACAACAATGCCACTGATTAACCGTATCAATGGCACCTTCTTTGTCTTCCTGCATATCTTTGTTGTAAGCCAGCGGCAGGCCCTTCATGGTGACCAGCAAGGCCTGCAGCGAGCCAAAGACCCGACCGCATTTCCCGCGCATCAGCTCTAACGCATCCGGGTTTTTCTTTTGCGGCATTAATGATGAGCCAGAGGTTACAGTATCGCCCAGTTGCAAAAAGCCAGCTTCTCCCGAATTATAAAAAATAAGGTCTTCAGCCATTCTTGAAATATGCATCATGCTGGTACTGGCGCTAAACAGCAGTTCGAGCACAAAATCCCGGTCTGAAACGGCGTCGAGGCTGTTTAGGCAGGGACTGGCAAACCCCAGCTGTTGCGCAATATCATGCCGGTCTACCGGGTAGGTTGTGCCTGCCAGAGCACCACTGCCCAGTGGGCACTGATTCATACGCGCTTCTAAATCATCCAGCCGTGAAATATCACGTTTAAACATTTCAACATAGGCCAGCGCCCAGTGCGCAAACATAATGGGCTGCGCCCGCTGCAGGTGGGTATAGCCAGGGATAATGGCTTGCTGGTGACGGTTGGCGGTATGTAACAATGAACGAATTACGGTGTATAGATCTTGCTTAAGTGAGGCCACATGTTCGCGTACCCACAACCGAAAATCGGTAGCAACCTGATCGTTACGGCTGCGTCCGGTATGCAGTTTACGGCCTACATCACCTAACTTGTCGATAAGCGCAGCTTCGACAAAACTGTGAATGTCTTCTTCACTGGAGCCCGCGAAATCCAGGTCGCCAGCCTCGGCCTGCTGCTGAAGCTGAGTTAACGCGTCTTCTAACTGGTTTTGTTCGTCAGCACTAAGTACGCCGGCCTTGTGTAAGGCTCGCGACCATACCACCGACCCTTGCAAGTCCTGCACTGCCATTACCTGATCAAACGGCAGCGAGTCATTGACCTGTCGAAACATACTGCTACTGCCAGCGGCAAACCGGCCTCCCCATAACGCCATGATGGTGCTCCTTATTTGCTTTGAGCTTTTAGTGCTTCAATCCGGCTCGACAAACTAAATAACCGGATAAAGCCTTCAGCGTGTTTCTGGTCGTACACATCATCAGCGCCAAAGGTGGCAAAATCTTCTGAATACAGGCTGTTCACTGAGCGCCGCTGAGTGACGGTGGCCTGGCCTTTGTACAGTTTCACGACAATATCGCCGGTTACCTTTTGAGCAAAAGAAGCCGCTCCAGCTAACAGCGCATCGTTGAGGGCGGTAAACCAACGGCCATCGTACATAACATGAGAAAACTCCAATCCCAGCTGTTCACGATATTTAATTGCTGCTTTGTCCAGTACCATGGTTTCCAGTGCTTTATAAGCTTTCATAAGCACCGTACCACCCGGTGTTTCATAGCAGCCTCTGGATTTCATACCCACCAACCGGTTTTCAACAATATCGATACGGCCCACACCATGAGCGCCAGCCAGAGTATTAAGCTTTACTAGTGCCTGATAAGGCGACAGGGCGGTGTCGTTGACTTTAACCAGCTTTCCTTGTTCAAAGCTCAGCTGAATATACTCTGCTTTGTCAGGTGCATCTTCAGGATCGGTGGTCATGGTCCAGACTTGCTTAGAGGGTTGTTGCCACGGATCTTCAAGCTCGCCGCCTTCGTGTGAAATATGCCACGCGTTGGCATCACGGCTGTATATTTTGGTGGCCGATGCACTGGTTTTAATATCGCGGCTGGCCAGGTAGTCAAGCAAATCTTCACGCGAGACCATATCCCATTCACGCCACGGCGCAATAACCCGTAGGTCGGGTGCCAGAGCCGCAAAAGTACTTTCAAAGCGCACCTGGTCATTACCTTTCCCGGTACAGCCGTGACATAAGGCATCAGCCCCTACTTTACGGGCAATTTCAACCTGTGCTTTAGCAATAACCGGCCGCGCCATTGAGGTGCCCAGTAAATACTCGCCTTCGTAGACGGCGCCTGTGGTTACGGTGGGGAAGATATAATCGCGAACAAATTCTTCTTTTAAGTCGACGATATAGCACTCGCTGGCGCCCGACGCGATAGCTTTGTCGTGCAGACCTTCAAGCTCTTCGTCGCCCTGACCTACATCGGCAGCAAAGGCGACCACTTCAGCACCGTAGTTTTCCTTCAACCAGGGGATGATGGCCGAGGTATCCAGTCCACCTGAATAAGCCAGTACAATTTTTTTCACATTTTGCATAGTTTTAATCCTCGTTATGCGCCTAAAAGATGAGTAAGAATGGCATTTTGGCCGTGCATCCGGTTTTCTGCCTGACGCATCACCAGGGACTGTTCGCTATCAATAAGCGTGCTGGTGATTTCAAGGTCACGGTGCGCAGGCTGACAGTGCAGTACATAGCGCGCCCCGGTTTGTGCCATTAATGCTTCGTTTACCTGATAAGGCATGAATTTTTCTTTAATCGTTGCAAGTGGTGTAGTGTCGCCCATCGACAACCAGGTGTCAGCGTAGAGTACATCCGCCCCCCTGGCATCACTCACTTGCGTGGTTTCGCTGATTTGCGCTCTGGTTTGCTGACCAATAGCTTTGGCCTTGGCTACAATCGTCGCATCAGCCGTGTGTCCCGGTGGCGTCACCACGATCTGATGACAACCCAGCAAAGCGCCAACCAACAATAGTGAATGAGTGACATTGTTCCCATCGCCTACATAGGCCATCGTAAGGCCGTCTACCTTGCCAAAGGTTTCATACAGGGTCAGGTAATCAGCCAGAGCCTGACATGGATGATACATATCACACAAAGCATTGATTACCGGCACCCGTGAGGCGCTGACAAATTGCTCTAATGTTGAATGAGCATTTACCCGCCCTACAATCGCGTCAGCCCAGCACGACAAATTAGCGGCCATGTCTTTAGCGTCTTCGCGGCCAGCAAGCTTGCCGGCCTGACAGTCAAGATAGACCATATGTCCACCCAGTTTATTGATACCAATATCAAAGCTAACCCGGGTGCGCAGAGAGGGCTTTTCAAACACCGCAGCCACCGACTTACCGGCCAATACTTTAGCGTAGGCCGCAGGTGTTTGTTTTATCGTATGTGCCAACTCCAGCAGGTTCTGCATAGCAGAGGGTGTCCAGTCGGCAAAAGTAAGTAAATTTTGTTTCATATATCTAACTCCTGAGTCGGCGGTAACGGCACAACCCGCGTACCCCCAGCATGGGCAAGTAGTGCAGACAGATCGGCCTGCCAGCTACCAATAATTACCGGACGCTGCAAAGTCGTGGCCGCCTGCAAAGCAGCGGCAGTTTTCACCTGCATCCCATCGGTGATAGTACGGCTTGCCACCAGCGCATTGATACGGTTTGCATCTAAGGTCTCAAGCACCTGACCGGAAGCATCCATCACCCCGGTAACATCCGATAGCAGCATAAGTTGCGCCTGTAACAGTCTGGCGATTACGGTAGCGGCTTCATCGGCGTTAATATTAAGCAAGCGTCCCGTGTCGTCACATCCAATTGAGCTGACCACCGGCAAATAATCCTGCACCAGCAGGTTTTTTAATAAAGTGGCATCCGCAGGCTCGGGGCTGCCCACTGCGCCGTACTGGGGCGCCTTGCTATGGCATTTTACTAAATTGCCATCTAATAAAGATAATCCTACCGGGATAAGCTGATGAGAAATAGCGGCGGCGCACAGCATTTTATTGGCTGTTCCGGCGAGTGCCGCGCAAATGTAGGGCATATGTTCATCGGGGGTCACACGCAGACCATCCAGTTTAGTGCTGGTGAGTGCTAATTTGGCCATCAGGGTTTCTACCACCGGGCCCCCGCCATGAACCAGTACCACCGGGCGTGATACGGATAACGCCTGAATATGTTGAAATAAAGTGTCGGTCGCTGTGGTGTTTTCTAACAGTGCCCCGCCTACTTTAATGACCACCGGATAACTTGTCATAACGGCAACAATCCTTTTTCTGGTGCGAAGTCGTTCATCAAATTAAGGCACTGCAGGGCTTGAGACGCGGCGCCTTTCATAACGTTATCAATAGCCGCAGAAATAACCGCATATCCGCTATCGGTATCGGCTTTAAAGTACACATCAACAAATGGGGTATGCACCACATCGTTTAGTTTAGGCCAGTCGTTTCTTAAACGCACCAGCGGATGATGTTGGTATGCTTGCTGATACGCCTCACGCAGCATAGCGGTGCTTACCCCGGCGGCCAGCTTCACCGTGATGGTGGCCAGTATGCCGCGTTTAAAGTTACCCAGATGTGGAGTAAAAATAACGGGCACCCCGCAATAAGCCTCAATTTCAGGCGTGTGGCGATGCCCCAACACACCGTAGGACTGCAGACTGACCTCGCAAAAACTATTTGCTAATGCCGCCTTGCGTCCGGCACCACTTACCCCTGATACGGCACTAATCACAGGCCGATGGTCTGGGTTTAGTAAATTGTGTTCGGTCAACGGCTTTAATGCACACAACGAGGCGGTGGGATAACAACCGGGGACGGCAACTATTTTGGCGTTGCTGATTTTGTCTGAATACCACTCGGCCAGCCCGTAAACTGCTTGTGATAGCGCCTCCGGGCTTGTATGAGCAAATCCATAGAAATGCTCAAAGTCGTTCGTATTTTGTAACCGAAAGGCGCCGGACAAATCCAGCACTTTTGCTTTACCACTGCTTAGCTGTGCCATCCATTGATGACTGGCTTCATGCGGGGTAGCCAGAAAAATTGCATCCATAGTTTGAGGCAGAGCAGCCAGCGCGCTGTCACTTATCGGTTCAAGCATTAACGAGGAAGAGGCCAGACGTCCATGTAGCGTACCAATAGACTTACCTGCATCAGCGCTATTAGGCGATACAAACACACGTTTTAACTGAACTTCACTATGGCCAAGTAACAACTCAACCAGTTGTGCGCCAGTGTAGCCACTAGCGCCAATAACACAGACATCCAACATAATGTTCACTACATATAGGTAAAAAAGAAAATACACCTTTTAACCTTGCTGCCGAATTTACCGTAGAAATCCTCGAGTCTGAACAAGGTCAAAAAGTGTGCTAGCGCGTGATTCTTAAGAAGAAAGCCACTATCGTCGCTGACGGTAAAACATCGCGTAGCCAAGGGTGGGAGAGTTCTGCTGTAGCGTGAAAGCAGTGCGGTACTGCAATTTTTGATGAATTACCATAAGTAAGCTCTGCCTCCACCTGAAAATAACGTATTAACCTTCAAAGTTCGCAGCCACACAATCTATGCTGGCTAACGACGAATACCAGTGTACAGAATCGGAATAGTTATTCAATATAAATGTATAATTATCTCATCCGATGTCTTTTGCGCGCTTTTGAAACCATTCGGGTATACACTAAAGATCTAAGTTAATCAGGTGGTACAAGCCGCAATAAAAAGGAAATAGGTTAATGCAACAAAAAACAGTGGCGCTGGTGGCACATGATCACAAAAAAAGCGACCTGCTAAACTGGGTTAAAACTCATCAGGCTATCATGCAGCAGTGCAAACTTGTGGCAACGGGCACTACCGGAACCATGCTGGCAGAACGCACTGGCCTGCCAATTACCCGCTATCAAAGTGGCCCTCTTGGTGGCGATCAGCAAATAGGGGCGCTGATTGCAGAAGGCAGGCTGGATGCGTTGTTCTTTTTTTGGGATCCGCTGAACCCGGCCCCGCATGACCCCGACGTTAAAGCCTTGCTCAGACTGTGTTCAGTCTGGAATGTGCCGGTAGCTTGTAACGAATCGACAGCCGACATGCTGGTAACCTCGCCGCTGTTTTTGTCGGCCGACTATCAAATTAAAAAACCGCAATTTCAAGAGCCTGAACAAACCTTGCAGACTCTTAAAAAATGATTGAAACAGGTTTTAGAAATACTTAGCTATGAGGTTGACGAGGACCGTGAAAAGGCCTTTTCAAGGTACTCTTCAACTCGTCTAGCTGTGTCTGAGTTAAAACAGATGCTATGGCCTTTTTGTGTTGTATTTTATGCACTTGACGCTCGATTAACGCTTGTTTAAATTGCTGTGACAATGTCAGCCAGGCGTCCTGATCAAAATCTTGCGTATAAATAATGGCACGTTCCTGTAAACGCAATACCTTCATTGTTTCAGCATATTGCAGACGTTGCTCACGCTTTTTTTGCATGAGAGCCGTTAATTCAGTTCGTTGGCTGGCCTCTAAATCAAGCAGCTCAAAAGCAAAAGGCAGCTCAGGTTTTGAAGCGTGATCGCGCGCTTCGCGGTGAGTTAACCTACGCTTTGATTCTTGTGAAAGCAGTTGCTGACGCTGGCCTTCATCAAGAATCTGATAAATGGCATGGCTGGCCTGTGCCTGCTTGAGTTTTTTATCCTGGGTGACTTCAAAGCGTGACTCAACCCTGGCGATCATTTCGCTTTCATCTAAAGCGGTTTTGTCACGCTGTTGATTTGTCGGGGCTTTTGGATGCTGGGTTTTGATATCGGTTTGCAAGGTCTTAATAATCAACCGAATATCCTCTTTTTGCGTCGCGTTTAGATCCAGTTCCTGCAACTGTTTTATTATTGGTCGCAGATCTGAATGATGCGCTCGGGGGCCATGATTTGGACCCGGCTTGGCAAACACTGCTCCTGAGGTTAATACGGTGCTCAAAAAAATTATCGCAATACGCTTATTCATAGTAATACTCTGTGGGTGAGGACGAGGATAAGTGTACTTTGGTGCAGTGCAAAGGTGGGTATAGACAGTGTAAAGCTTCTGTAAAGAAAGCATTAGAATATTGCACTGGCCTATGAGGCGGGTAAGCTAGGTAACATCCGCAACAAATGTCATCCTCAGAGGCCTTAGTGAACAGTACTGAAACGCCGGTAAGCTTTAAGCACTCTATCCTTATTATCGATGATGATACTGAACTTACCGACATGTTAGACAGCTATTTACGCACATGTGGGTATTCGGTCACTGTTGCTGACAATGGCCTTGAAGGGCTTAACGTTGCCTCAGGCGGCGCCGTCTTTGATTTAATTTTATTAGATGTAATGATGCCGGGTATGGATGGGTTCGATGTGCTTAAAAATTTACGAAAAACCTTACTGACACCCGTACTTATGCTTACCGCCCGGGGCGATGACTACGATCGTATTTTAGGACTGGAGCTTGGGGCGGACGATTATTTGCCTAAGCCATTTAATCATCGTGAACTGGCTGCGCGTATAAAAGCCATCTTAAGACGGCTGGAGCTCACCGGCGTTGCCTTCCAACAACAAGACTTGCTGGTGCATGGCCTGAGACTTTCTGTTGCTCGCCAACAAGTATCTTGCGATGGCCAGGAGGTTGCGTTGACAGGCACCGAGTTTTCTATTTTGCACCTGTTAATGTTAAACGCAGGAATGCTGGTTACCAAAAAAGAAATTTCAGAAAAGGTGCTGGCAAAGAAGATGATGACCTACGATCGCAGTATCGATATGCATGTAAGCAATCTTCGAAAAAAAATCGCTGCGGTAAATGCTGAGGAAAAAATAAAAACGATACGCGGGTCAGGTTATTTACTGATCATAGGATAATACATGAATATTGGTATGCTGAACCCCGCTCGGCATTTGGTGGGTCGCCTGTTTTTGTGGTTTTGGCTAACGGCGCTGGCCACCGCCGGTATTGCAGTTTGGATAAGCAAGCTAACCGATGACACTATCGAAATTGGCTCTATAACACCGCGTCATAGCCAGATGCTGGCCCAGTTATCCCAAAGACTTGAGCGCACACCAATAATGGGATCGACGCTACCCAGAAAATTGTCGCGACTGAGCCAAAAACTTCCGTTACAACTTATTGCGGTGGCAGTGGATACGGGTGAGATAGTGCGAAGTGATAATTCTCCTTTGCCGCCCCCAGCACAGAAACACTTGCTAAATGTTGTCACCCAGCAAGCTCCCATTGTAATAAAGCAGCGTAATTTTTTACTTATCGGCCCGCAAGCATTTGTATACCAGTCTCGCCCCTACGTCTTGTTTTTAGCCGAAAGAGGGCCGCCTATCAAACCACAAAAGTTACTGTTCGGAATAATATCGGTGGGCGTTGTAGTGAGTATGCTATTGTCTTACTGGTTTGCGCGTACGCTTGTCAGGCCCATACAGCAGCTTCGCCAGGCCAGTAAAAAGCTGGCTGAGGGTGATTGGCAGGCGCGGGCCCATGAACCTACAAAAAGATCTGATGAACTGGGTATGCTGGCTCGGGATTTTAATAACATGGCCACCCAGTTAGAATTGCTATGGCGAGGGCAGAAGCGTTTGCTTGGCGATATTTCGCACGAGCTGCGATCTCCATTAACCCGATTGCAAATGGCGTTGGGCCTGGCGCATCAGCAAAATATTAATCTGCCTACGTTGAAGCGTATCGAGCGAGAAGCGGATCGAATGGAAGATCTGATTGGGCAGCTTTTAACACTGACTCATGCCGAAGCCGCGCCGGCTAAAATGCAACGGGTGACGATGATCGACTTGTTCGATAACCTGTGTCAGGACACACAATTTGAAGCCCAGAACAGCGGAAAAAATTTCGAGTACAGCGATCTTCCTGACCAGGTAGTCTCAGCCAATCCGGCTTTATTGTGTAGCGCGGTTGAAAATGTGCTTCGCAATGCTATTCGCTATGCAAAAAGTCAGGTATGGATGTGGGTAACCATTGAGCACAATGGCTGGCAAGTGGTTGTTGAGGATGATGGACCAGGTTTGTCTGCAGATGACCAACGACAAATATTTGCCCCTTTTTACCGTGCGTCGCTGGCACGAGACCGAAGCTCTGGCGGAGTGGGTCTGGGGCTGGCCATCGCTAGGGCGGCCGTGAGTGCGCATCAAGGCTCAATACAGGCCAGTTCTCGTGATAGCGGTGGGTTAAGAATAACGTTGTATTTTCCCTTTAAAAGCCAGACAGCTTAACCGCTGGCGGTTTAATAAGTCATCAGTCAATAGGCAACAGAACAGTAGACAGGCATGGTATCTTTATTTAAAGAAGAAGAGTTGGCGGCTCGTTTTGACGATAAAATTGAGCCGTTTTGGAATGACAAGGTCACTACGGGTCAGTTTGTCGGCAAACATGATGTCCCGGTTCATTATGCATGGTGCGTTCCTCCTCAGGCCGAACATAGTGTGTTAATTAGTTCCGGTCGCATCGAGTCATTGCTGAAGTACAAAGAAGTTGTTTTTGATTTGTATCAGCAGGGATTTGCAGTCTTTATTTTTGACCATCGCGGGCAGGGGTTGTCGGGGCGTATGACAGACAACCCGCATCATGGCTATGTGGTTAGTTTTACCGATTACGTAGAGGATTTGCTGGCATTTTGCTCCAGTGTCGTGCGACCCAATCAGCGCGGCCCGCTTAACTTATTGTGTCATTCTATGGGCAGCGCCATTGGCGCGTTAGCTATTTTGCGTCAGCCCGACTGGTTTCATAAAGCCGTGTTTTGCTCGCCTATGTTCGGTATTCGACCGGCATTACCCGCCTTGTTGGCAAAAAGTTTATTATGGCTGGGAAAATGCCGAGATACCCGGGCTGGATTACTTACCGATTATTTTTTCGGGCAACAGGATTACCAGGCCATTCCTTTTGCCGCCAATAAACTTACTCACAGCTACATGCGGTACACATTGTTTCGTCAAATCTACGATGCTCAACCTCAAATTCAGTTAGGCGGCGTGACTACCGACTGGCTGGCGGCGGCCCATGACGCTATGGCAATTATTGAGCATCAGGCACATCAGCTAAACCTGCCATGTCTTATTTTTTCTGCCGGCGCAGACAAAGTGGTCGATAATCGCGCTCAGGCTCGCATTGCTCGTCATATCCCTGACTGTCACTGGGTCGAAATTGACGGCGCGGCGCACGAACTTCTGATTGAAGCTGACCAATACCGCGAACCGGTTATGCAACAACTTTGCGCATTTATGCTTGCCGATAGTCACAAAACTTGCCCGTAGCAAACTTTGGTTTTATGCTGAACGGCTCAACATGCCCACCTTTCAAATAAACATACCCATGATTGATATAGTATTATACCAGCCGGAAATACCCCCCAATACTGGCAACATTATTCGTCTTTGCGCAAACAGTGGTTTTGCCCTGCACCTTATCGAACCGTTGGGATTTGACTGGGATGATAAACGGGTGCGCCGTGCCGGGCTCGATTACCATGAATTTGCCAACGTAAAACGGCATGCCAGTTTAGAGGCTTACTTTCAAAGCGAAAAGCCTGAGCGCGTATTGGCGTGTACGACTAAGGGCAAAGCTTTTCATAGTGAGGTGACGTATCAGCTTGGTGATGCACTGTTATTTGGCCCTGAAACCAGAGGGCTACCTGACGACGTCATTGATGCACTGCCTGCTGAACAGCGTGTGCGAATTCCTATGCTGCCCAACAGTCGTAGCATGAACTTATCTAATGCGGTCTCGGTATTTGTCTATGAAAGTTGGCGGCAGTTTGGATACCCCAACGCGCGATAAAAGCCAAAGGGTACTGAGAACGCAATTGATAACCATTCCTATTTACATTTGATTTTGGACTGGCTAGACTACTGTCTGCTTCTTCACTGACCAGATAGTATAAAAATGCGAAAATTATCTTCTATTGCTTTGGTAACAGGCGCCGTGCTTGCCTCGCCCATGGCCGCCCAGGCTCAAAACTCTTCAGCAGACGCTTCATCGAATCTTGAAACCATAGAGGTGAAAGGGGTAAGAAGCGCCTTTGGAGCTACTAAAACATCGGTGCCCATTGTTGAAATGGCGCGGTCTGTGTCAGTTGAAACGTTAGACGACTTGCTAGACAAAGGGGCGTTCAATTTATCGCAAACGACCACGTACATGGCCGGTGTAACCGGTGAAACATACGGGTTTGCTACTCGCGGCGATACTATAAGCAGCCGCGGATTAACGATTCCTCGCTATCGCGACTCTATTCAGGAATTATTTGGTAGCTACAATAGTACCCGCGCCGAAGTGTACACACTGGAGCAGGTAGAACTATTAAAAGGTCCGGCTTCGGTGCTATATGGCCAGGGGTCTCCGGGAGGGCTGGTCAATTATGTGTCTAAAACCCCCAAAGAGACTCAGGCCAGCGAAGTCAGGCTGGATTATGGCAGCTTTGATAAAAAGCAGCTTAGTGTTGATACTAACCATGCACTTAGTGATGACAACACCTGGCTAGGAAGGTTTGTCGGTATTTACCGTGATGCTGATTCGCAGGTTGATTATGTAAACGATGATACCCGGGTAGCCATGCCCTCTATCAGCTTTGCCCCCTCATCGGACACCCGGTTCACTTTAATCGGGCTGTTTCAGGATACCAACAGCGATACAGGCGCACAGTTTATCCCCATTGAAGGAACCTTATTGCCGTTAGCTAATGGCGGCTACCTGCCAGATCAGGATGTGTACGCTGGCGAACCTGACTTTAATAAATATGATACTCAGTCAAGTCAGTTAACATTATTGGGTGAGCATGCCATTAATGAGACTACGCAATTAACATTCACTGCGTTATGGCGTGACGGTGAAGCCGATTATCAGCAAGCCTGGCCGGTGTTTACCGGAGCTGGTAATTCGCGTTATCTAGATAACACCCAGCTGCCTGGTGACACCAGCTCAGACACTACTGTCGCGCGCACCTTCTATAGCGCCGATAATACTTTCACCCAACAAGCTGTAGATGTACGTTTAAGTAAAACGGTAAGCACCGGTCTTTTACAACATAATATTTTGGCAGGAGCACAGTACCAGCAAGTAGAAACTGATACCGATTCGGCGTATTTCGCCGGTGGCGGCGCTTACTCGGGCGATTTCAGCTATGTGCTTGATTTGGCTAACCCGCAGTATACCGGGGCGCCCGATGCCGAAGTGTTGGCAAACTATTTTGTCAACGGGCCGGTTCAGGAAGTAAAAGATCTGGGTATTTATTTGTCTGATCAGGTGTCTTTAGATAGCTGGCGTTTAACCCTGGGTATGCGTTACGACAATGTAGATAACGACAACGGCAGTACCTCTCAGCAAGACTCAAATACGTCTTATTCAGCCGGTATTTTATATCGATTTGAAAATGGACTATCGCCGTATGTCAGTTACGCCGAGTCATTTGAAACCGTGGTAGGTCTTACCCTTGACGGCGAGCAGCTGCAACCTGAAGAAGGCCGTCAATACGAAGCCGGGCTTAAATATGCATTTCAGGATGTTCCGGGATTTATGACGCTGTCAGCGTATGACATTGAAATCTCTAATTTGCCCAACCCCAATTCTTTACCGGTAGAAGCCGCCCAACAACAAGGCGAAACTTCAATCAAAGGAATTGAATTTGAAAGTTATGTGGTGCTGGGCGAATTCACTGCTGAGCTAAATGCCGCGGTATCTGATACCCGTGACCCCAACGGCTATGCGTTATCGGCACAACCTGAAGAAAACGCATCTTTATGGGTGACCTGGCGTCCGGAGATACTGGCGCAGTGGCGCTTTGGCGCCGGACTGCGTTACGTCGGACAAAGCGTAGCGCAAAACGCACAGCTTCGTTATGAAACTCCTTCCTATACACTGGCTGACCTGATGATAGAAAAAGTGCTTAGCGATAATCTGGTTGCTCAGATTAATGTGCGTAACTTAACCGATAAAACCTACCTCACCTCGTGCCTGACCCGGGGCGATTGTTTTCCGGGTGTGCGTCGACAAATTAATGCATCGCTGACTTACCAGTTCTAAACACAAGGAGCACACTGTGGTTGTTTATTCTGCGTTAGTTTGTGCTGGTCTTGGAGTGGGCTCGTTGTATGCTGGCTGGCGACAAAGTAAACGTTGGCTTGGTGGGTTAGCGCTGCTGCTTTGGGCGGGGTCAATGGTATTATTTTATTATGGTACTGGCTGGCAATACGCAATGGTTTATTCATTGCTGCTGCCCGCTTTATTGGTTTGGATTGGTATTATTTATCAGGCCACTACCAAACCTTTGCAGCATTACATAACTAAGCCCAGGCCTTTAAATACAAGTCTGAGTAATATCGGTAAACACGTTGTTGTGGCGGGTGTGGTGCTTGGCGCAGAGCTTGTCTTTAGCTTAACGATATGTCTGACGGTAGCTCGTTGGCTACCCATAACCTACAGTGGTCAGCTTGCTTTGTGTATCGTAACTCAGCCGGTGGTATGGGCATTTATGGCGTACCACTTTTTAGCCAGTAAGCAACCGGTACGCACACTGGCCTTTCATTTTATTGTGGCGCTGATTTTTGGCGCGCTATTATTGTTGTAAGATTTTATGTCCTTATTTTCGCGTCAACCCGCGCTTAACGCCCATCGCTGGCTGGGGGTCTTTTTAGGCGCCTTGCTGTTTCTGGTGTGTATATCAGGCACCCTGGTGGTATTTAATCAGGAACTTGAACGATGGGAACAAGCTGATGTTCCTGAATTAAACACGGTTACTCCTACTGCCGCAGGTCGTGCCTTAGAAACGTTTATACAGCGTTATCCGCAGGCTACTGAGCATTATCATGTGGTTTTTCCGGGCTCGGGAATTCCACGTCTGGTGGCTGAAAACGATCATCAGGCGGTCTTCGCTAACGCGCAGGGTGACCTGCTACAGACTGAACATTTTCCCTGGTCAAAAATGCTCGTCGATTTGCATTATTATCTGCATTTGCCCTCGACCTGGGGGTTATTGCTGGTTAGTGCCTTAGGCGCCATTATCTGCGCTTTAGTCGTCAGCGGTTTTATTGCTCATAAGCGTATTGTTAAAGATGCATTTAAATGGCGGCGAGGGGGCACCGGTCAGCCGGGACGTATTGATTTACATAATCGTTTTGGCGTCTGGGCTTCGCCTTTTCATGCCATGATTGGTATTACCGGCACCTATTTTGGTTTGGCCGGTATTGTACTTACTGTCGTTGCGCAATTGGATACTCAGGGTGACAGACAAGCGGTGGTTGATAAAGTATTCACCCCCGAGCCCACCCTTAGTCATCGTGTTCAGCCGCCGGATATTACCACCGCACTGCAGTATTTTGAGACGATGCAAACCGGCCATAAGCCTATATTTTTAACCGTACATGATGTTGGCACCCCCCAACAATTTATTGAAATTTACGCACAGGTACCTGAACAACTCATCTACTCTGAAAATTACCGATTTACCTCAGCCGGTGAATTTTTAGGCACCGCAGGCTATGAAGATGGCGTTTGGGGTAAAAAGCTTATTTATTCGCTGTATCGACTGCATTTTGGCGATTTTGCAGGTTGGCCGGTTAAGCTTTTGTATTTTGTATTAGGAATTATGTTAACCGCTTTATGTGTATCAGGAATGGACATCTGGTTAGAAAAGCAAGGCCGCCCAGCGCGAGTAAACAGGCTCTGGCAAGGCTTTGTATGGGGAAGCATAAGCGCACTGGCTATAACCGCTGCCGTTTCTCTATATTTTAATGTATCGTCTTATGCCGCGTTTTGGGGGTTACTCATACTGGGATGCAGTGTCAGTACGCTTTGGGCCAAAATAGATAAGTTCACTTGGCTGCTTATTTGTGCGGGGAGTTGCTTGCTGCTGTTAATTTGTCACCTGGTCAAATATGGTGAGTGGGCGCTATCGCCGGCAAGTCTGCCAGTTAACAGTCTGTTGATGTTGTTTATTATGTGGTGTGGCTGGAAGGCGCATCAGGAGAATAAAATAAACGCGGTTAGTCACTAATGCAATAAAAGTAGCGGCAAACCCTTGAACGGGCTTGTCGCTTGCAATTTTACAATGTAGCAGGGTAACTTAACTTTCGGTTTTTAACGACCGGCTAAGTAGCGCTAAAGCAGCTTCTTTAGGCATTTTGCCTTCATAGAGGACAGCATAAATTTGCTCGCAGATGGGCATTTCTACACCAACTCGTGCTGCCAGCGTATGAACTTCTTCCGTATTGCGAAAGCCTTCGACCACCTGACCAATCTCAGCCATAGCTTCATCAACCTGTTTACCTGCACCTAAGGCCAGGCCAAACCGCCGGTTACGAGATTGATTATCAGTACAGGTCAGCACTAAATCGCCAAGCCCGGCCATACCCATAAAGGTTTCAGGCTGAGCACCTAAGCGCACGCCTAACCGGGTAAGCTCGGCTAATCCACGGGTAATGAGCGCGGTGCGGGCATTAGCACCAAATCCCAGACCATCGGCAAGCCCAGCCCCAATCGCAATCACATTTTTAACCGCACCGCCCAGTTGTACGCCAATAAAATCAGGGTTTTTATACACCCGAAATGTTTTGCTGCAATGCAGCTTGGCGGCAAAACTGTCGATAAGCGCTTCGTCATGTGAAGACAGAGAAATAGCAGTGGGTAAGCCAGCCACCATTTCTTTGGCAAAGGTAGGGCCTGACAATACCGCCAATGGGTAGTTGTCACCCAATACATCTAAGGCGACCTCACGTAACAAACGACCACTGCCTGGCTCTAATCCTTTGGTGGCCCAGATAACTCGATGCTCAGGCTGCAACAAGGGTTGTAGTGCTTCGAGCATCGCTTTAAAACCATGACTGGGCACCACAATTAAAATATCACGGCTTTGAGCGACCACCTGGGCCAGATCTGCACTGATTTTTAATGCTTCAGGAAAGCGTGAACCCGGTAAATACCGGGCATTTTCGCGTTGTTGCGAAAGCTGGCTCATGTGCTCAGCATCACGGCCCCACAACCAGGTAGGCTGATTGTTTCTGGCCAGACAAAATGCCAGAGCGGTACCGTAGGAGCCTGCCCCCAGTACCGTGGTCGAGTCGGTCAAAGAGGTCATGCGCAACTACGAATCAAGGTTTTGCTGCTGACCTTCTTCTTGCTGAGCGCGCTTTTGCATATACGCAGCGAAGATGGCGTCAAAATTAACCGGTGCCAGATTCAGTGGCGGGAAGGTACCACGATTGACCAAATTAGAAATAGTTTCACGAGCATAAGGAAACAACACATTTGGGCAGTAAGAACCCAGCATATGTGCTTTGTTTTGATCTGGCATTTCGCCAAGTGCAAAGATTCCAGCTTGTTGTACTTCACATAAAAAAGCGGTTTCTTCACCCATTGAGGCGGTTACTGTAACTGACAAAGTCACTTCAAAAACATGCTCTTCAAGCTGAGCGGTTTTTGTATCCAGATCGAGTTTTATTTCTGGCTTCCAATCTTTGGTGAAAATGGCAGGGGCATTAGGTGATTCAAAAGAAATATCTTTGGTGTAAATTCGTTGAATATTAAACTGTGTACCCTGTTGCGCATTGTTTGCGCCGTTTGTTTGATTTTCTTCAGCCATGTTTATTTCCTAGTTATCGTTATTAATACCAGCTTAGCGTTACACTGCCAGCAGAGGATCCAACTTGTTCCGGGCTTCCAGACCAAGCATTTCATCACAACCGCCAATGTGCTGATCGTTGATAAAAATTTGTGGAACGGTGTAGCCCCCGTTAGCTCGGGTAATCATTTCGTCACGTAATTCAGGGCGTACATCAATCTCATACTCAATAAACTCTACCCCTTTTTGGTTCAACAGTGCTTTAGCACGGTGACAAAACGGGCAGTACCCTTTACTGTAAACTTCAACTTTGCTCATAGGTAGCCCTTATTTCGCGACCGGCAGATTCGCACTCTGCCAGGAATTCATTCCGCCTTTCAGTATTTTAACATCGCTAAAGCCTTCTTTGGCCATAGCCGAGGCAACCGGACGAGCGGTATTTCCCATTGCACACACTACGATAATGGGTTTACCCTTCTGGTTTTCAAGCTTTTTGAAGTCACGCTTTTTAAGCTCTTCAGGTTTTATCTGTCGCGCACCCAGAATATGACCGGCTTTAAACTCCTTAGGAGAGCGGGCGTCTAAAATAACCGCATCCTGTTTATTGACCAGTTGTGTAAGCTCGTGAGTGCCGACTTCTTTTACTGAAGAAGTAAAACCGGTAACAAAGCTATAAACCAACATAACCACCAGCGCTACCCACAGGCCCGCCAAAATAATATTATTACTTGCAAATTCGATCAGCTGATCCATTACTTCAAACCTTACAGACCATAAAAAAGAGTGCAAAGTATATAGAAAAACAGCTAAGAAACCAGTGGGACCCGTGTGCAAACCCGTTTTAACGCCATTTAACTTCGGGGCAGACGGTTATTGCTTTGCAGTTCACCCTGGTGTTCTTTGTGTTTGGTATCAAAATAAGAATAGACCGCAATAGGTTGCTGGCTTGCCGGGAACCGTAAAACCTGCTGAAATAGCCCTCTTACTTTCTTTTTACTGCAGTGCAATTTAATGATATCAAAGCTTGGTTGGGCGGCCGTAGGCGGTTGGTTTTTATTGCTTGGCGCCGGGGTTCTTTTTGCCTCGCAGGCGTTCGGTCAGGAAACACAACAAGCTCAACTTGAAGATTTACGCCAGCAACTAAAATCTCGTCAGCAAACATTAAAAGCAAATCAGGCTAATGCTGAAGAGTTGCAAGAATTTTTATCTGAGTCTGAAATTGAAATTGGCCGTGCTGCGAGCTTATTAAATCAAACGCATCAGAAACTGGCTGAAAATCGGCAGCAACAACAGCAGCTTGAACAAGAACAGCGTTCGCTTAAACAGGCTATTGTTGATCAACAAGACATGCTGGCCAGTCAGCTTCGAAGTGCCTTTATGGCTGGGCATTACGATTATGCCAAAATGATTTTTTTTCAGGAAGACGCAAAGTCGTTTGAGCGGGTATTGACCTATTACAAGTATGTGAGCAAAGCACGTCAACAAGAAATTACGCGTTTCAAACAAAATGTAGCCAGACTGCAAGAAGTAACAGCCAGTTTACAGAATAAAGCCGAACAGCTACAGCAGCTGGTCCAACAGCAAAAAGCGCAACAGGCTGCACTGCAGGCCCGGCAACAGGATCGCGCCCAAACTCTTGCAAAACTGAACAAAAAGATTGCCAGCGATGCCGAGCGGGTTAAAAATATGGAAGCCAATGAGCAGGCACTTATCGCTGCAATTGAAGAAGCGCGCCGTGCTGCCGTGCGAGCAAAAACCACCTTGGCGGGATTACAAGCAAACAAAGGTAAGCTTAGCGTACCAGCGAAAGGCAAGGTTCGGCGATTATTTGGTACTCGCCGGCAGGGCCAGGTGCGCTGGAAAGGCATTGTTATAGAAGCCTCAGAGGGCAGCGCTGTCAAAACGATATCTCATGGCAGAGTACTTTACGCTGATTGGCTCAAAGGATTCGGACTGGTTTCCATTGTTGATCATGGCAAAGGCTTTATGAGCGTTTACGGGCATAATCAGGCGCTGCTAAAGCAAGCTGGCGATAATGTCGCGAACGGCGAGTCAATTGCACTGGTGGGTCAAAGTGGGGGGCAAAGCTACCCCAATCTTTATTTTGAAATACGTCACAAAGGCAAGGCGTTGAACCCTACTTCCTGGCTCAACTTATGATTGGGCAAAGCTTGAAAATAAAAAGCCGACAATACAATAACACCAAAATGCACCTGACCTGGGTCAGTAATATAAGAATAATAATGTGACAAATCGTTTCAGGCGCTATTTATCAAAACTATGGATAGCGCCGGCTACCTTGCTGTTTTTACTATTTTTTAATAGTGAGCTTAAGGCGGCTAATACTTCTGCGACCCAGTCAGCCGATAACGAAACAGGTTCATCGGTACCCGCTCACATCGCCCTGATTATGGATGATATTGGCTACCGGCAAAGCGATCGCCTCGCGCTGTCGTTACCGCTCCAGATTGCGTTTTCAATATTACCCGATGCGCCACTTGCCCAAGAATTGGCCCAACGGGCAAATCAGCAGGGACGCGAGATAATGCTGCATCTGCCTATGGCGGCGTATACCCAGGCAAATCTTGGGCCGATAGCACTGACCGCAGATATGTCTGCTGAACAAATAGGTGAAGTAACCCACAGAGCCCTCAATAGCGTGCCAATGGCCATTGGGGTGAATAACCATATGGGCAGTTGGCTGACCGAAAAAAACTGGGCCATGCATGAGGTGATGAAAACCATTAAAACCCGGGGCCTGTTTTTTGTCGACAGCCGCACAACTTCAGAGTCGGTGGCAGAGTCGACCGCCCGCGAATTGGGTCTTCCTGTCGCCCGGCGCCATGTATTTATTGATCACCGGTTAAGCCCTGAGTCTATGCAGCAACAATTTTCACGACTGATAGCCTTGGCGCACCAACAGTCATTGGCTATCGGTATTGTTCATCCGCACCCTCAGACACTGGCTTTTTTAAAACAACAATTTGAGACCCTGGGCTCTCAGCAAATTCAGCTGATTCCCATATCACATGCTATAAAGCCGTCTTTGCCCACAGAGCCGGCTCAGACTCAAAAAACTATGCAACCGTAGATTTGCAATAAAACATTAAATTTATGCTTGGTATTTTGCAATTGAGCCTTAATGTTATATTATAACGTCATTGAGTCAACGAAGAGTACCGTGTAGCTATGTCACTAACGACAGACAATCCAACAAAACTCGACCGGGTAGGAATCTGGATTTCCAGCTTGTGCGCGTTTCATTGTCTATCTTTGCCTATAGTGATACCTCTGCTACCGTTGATTTCCAGTACCTTTTTTGCCCAAACTTGGTTTGAGCGTACGATTTTAAGTATATCAATATTAATTGGTGCGGTTGCTCTGATAAGCGGCGCTCTGCGTTATCACAGTCGATATTATCCGGTAGCTATGCTGGCGGTAGGCGGCGCTATTTACTGGCATAAAGATATTTTTGGTGAACAATACGAGCCATTCACTATTGCAACTGGCGCATTGTTAATTGTGGTAGCGCACTATATTAATATTCGGTTGTGTAAAGGTGCCCAGCGTGTAAAAAGGGCGGTAACAGCCAGCCCGTTGAATAAAGCAGTGCAAACCAGCCGATAATTATGATGTGGTTGCTGTAGGCAGGGCATTAAGCGTTGATTTTGCTACATCTGGTACATTAGTAAAGATACCGTCTACACCCATCTTCTGTAGTTTAAGCATATCTGCAGGGGTATCCACCGTATAAACCAAAACTTTCAAACCTGCTTCTTTGGCCTGCACAACGTAACGCTCATCTATGTTTTCTAGCGCAAAATGAATTGAATAAGCCTGCATCTTAACTGCTTTCGTAATGCCCTCCTGAGGCATACTTGCAGTAAGTACACCTATTCGCAGATTAGGCTTTTGCTGGGCTATCTGGGCCAGCCAATGATGATGAAACGATGAAATAAGAAGGTTGTTATTAGGTTGATTAACAGCCGGGCAGACAGATTCCAGCTTTTGTAGCCAGGTATTTGTGGCCTGCAAGTGCTTTATTTCAATGTTGCAAAGTGCACTGGCAGGGGCAAGTGTTAACACTTCACAAAGCAAAGGAATTTGTTGATTATCTCCCGCATTCAGACCACGCAAATAACTAAGCGATTTATCTAACAGACGCCCCTTGCCATTAGTGGTTCGGCGAAGTGTCTTATCATGAAAAACAATTATTTCAGAATCGAGTTCGTAGGTGTCAAACTCAATTCCGTCAGCGTGTTGTTCAAAAGCCAGTTTAAAGGCTTTAAGCGTATTTTCTGGTGCCGCCTTACTTGCCCCACGATGAGCTAAAATCCACATATTTAAAGGGCCTTTTGCTGGCGATGTGTTTTTACCGTTTCATACACTGAAGCCAAAGTGATCAAAACGCCGCCCACATAAGTTTGCCATGACGGCGATTCACCTAACAGTAATATAGCCAGTAATACCCCATAACAGGGCTGCATGCAGGCAATCAATGAAAAGGTCTTGGCTTTCAAATGCGCTAAAGTGGCAGCGATTAAAGCATGGGGCAGGGCAGTGAACACCGTACCCAAAACCAGCAGCAACCACCAGCTGTTGTCGCTGGCTTGTAACAACGAAGAGTTAAGCATTGGCAACATGCAAAGACAAACCACCAGAATTTGCCAGGCCATCGCTTTGGCCCCCGAGTATTGAGAAAAAAAGTGTCGGTGTCCGAGGTTTCGGATAGCATAAAGCACCGCTGAAACCACCCCTACCATCACGCCCAGGGTGATGTCGTTGTTTAGCGAGCCCTCAGGTACAATTAATGCAATCCCGGCAAAAACAATAATTGCACTAAAGAAGTCTTGCCATACCAGCCGGGTGCGTTCAAATAACGGTTCAATAAGCACAGTGATCACCGGAAAGGTAAACAGAGCTATCATACCCACAGACACCCCGGCATATTGCATTGCCGCAAAGTAGGTTACCCAGTGCGCTGCCATTAGCAAGCCCAGCACCAGAGCAACAATATAGTCCTTCTTGGTGGCGAGTAAAAACGAGGTTTTAGAGAGCGCCATAAAAGCAAATAACGCAATACAGGCAAACACCGAACGACCCAGGGTAATGTCCTGAGCCGACAGCGGGATAATTTGCGAAAAGAGGGCGGTGCCGCCAAGTAGCACCACGGTGACATGAAGCGTCAGCAGGCTACGTTTGACCGGGTCCATCAAACCTGATCTGATACCTGTGCAGCACGGGCAAATTCTTCGCCCAACCGAACAACCTGACGCGGGGCAAGGTCTGTAAAGTTAACCGCATCTTTCTCAAAACAGACAACAACGGTTGAACCCAGTTTGAAGCGACCCATTTCTTCGCCTCGTTTTAAACTAACGCTGGCTTCGGAGTCTTTTTGATAAGTCCAGTGCTGAACATTTTTGCCCGCCGGTGGCGATACTGTGCCTGCCCACACGGTTTCAATACTGGCCACAATAGTTGCACCTACCAGCACCATTGCCATCTTGCCAACCGGTGTATCAAAAAAAGCCACAACCCGTTCGTTTCGGGCAAACAGGCCAGGAATATTTTGTGCTGTAAGCGGATTTACTGAAAACAATTCACCCGGTACATAGACCATATCAGTCAGCGTACCGTCTATGGGCATATGGATACGGTGATAATCACGTGGCGCCAGATAAACCGTAGCAAACTGGCCATCTTTAAAGGTATTGGACAGCGCCGGATTACCGCCCAATAGAGTCGTCAGGCTATAATCATGGCCTTTAGCCTGAAAAATACTGTCGTGACGAATTTTGCCGAACTGACTTACCGCGCCATCAACCGTATGTACCAAAGTGTCAGGATTGCCTTCTATGGGGCGCGCTTCTTCTTTTAAAGGGCGGGTAAAAAATTCGTTGAAACTTTTATAGTGTTTGGGATCTGAATACAACGCCTCACTCATATTGACGTTATAATGCTTAATAAATAACTTGATTAGCGCGGTGGTCAGCCAGCCGGCCTGAGCCGCTGCTAATTTTCCCACAAGCCGGGACAGCAGGTGTTTGGGCAATACATATTGCAGGTTAATTTTAAACCAATCCAACACAGTAATTCTCCTTTAATCAGACCGCGCAATTGTACCTTATCTTAACGCTTATAAAAGGATTTTACGGTTATGAGAAAACACCAAATATCATAAGGCCTGGTCATCACGCACTAACATTATGCATAACTAACTCAGATGGCTAGGTCTGCCTTCTTGCATTGAGGCCAGTATTTTATGATAACTGGCAAAACGTACTGCGCTAATTTTACCCTCATCGACAGCCTGACGAATAATGCAGCCCGGATCATTAAGGTGTTTACAGTCTCTGAATTTGCAACCGCCTAAAAACGCCCGAAACTCGATAAAACCTCGGGTCACCTGTTCTACAGGAATATGCCACAAGCCGAATTCACGCACTCCTGGCGAATCAATAAGCTCGCCGCCACTAGGCAAGTGCAATAGTTTAGCCGCGGTTGTGGTGTGCTGACCCAGACCAGAGTTGTCAGAGACTGCGCCAACTGTCTCGGCTGCTTCGGGTAAAATTTGATTGATTAAACTTGATTTACCTACCCCTGACTGGCCTACAAAAATACTGATTTTATCGTTTAACAACGCTGTTATATCTTCAATACCTTCCTGGGTTTTACAGCTGGCATAGTAGACCTGATAGCCAAGCTCTTCGTATATGGCCAGCTGTTGCCTGACCAAATTGCGTTCGGCCTCATCCAGTAACTCAACTTTGTTAAGCACGATAACCGGCGTAATATTGATGTCTTCACAAGCAATCAGATACCGGTCGATAATGTTTAAAGACAAACTGGGGACCACAGCACTAACAATAATAATCTGGTCGATATTAGCGGCAATAGGTTTTACACCATCATAAAAATCGGGACGGGTTAATACCGAATGTCGGTCCTGCACAATTTCGATAACACCGCTCACGCCTTCGCCGGTGTCGTCGCCCGCCTGAAATAACACATTGTCGCCACATACTACCGAGTCTATAGTACGGCGAATATGACAACGCGAGACGGTGCCGCAAGTGTCTTCAACATCGGCATGTTTACCAAAGCGACCCACTACCTTACCAACCTGTAGGTTGTCGGTATTGCTGTCTGTTTCAGGTTGATGGGTGTCCTGGATGCGGCGCTTACGATTTGCCGCTACCCGACGCTTTTGTCGATGAGTGAGTTTAGGTTTTTTCGCCACGATTCCATGATAAGTTAGCGTATACTGATGCAATAATAACGTGTGTGTGGCTAAGGTGCCACGCCTATTAAAAGGATCTGTCAAAATGAGTAAGCATGATTTAAATCTGGTCTGGATTGACATGGAAATGACCGGTTTAGACCCTGAAACATGCAAAGTTCTTGAAATTGCCACGATAGTGACCGATGCGCAGCTCAACGTGCTAGCCGAAGGCCCCGTTATTGCAGTCCATCAGCCAGACAGTTTGTTGGACTCTATGGATGAGTGGTGTACCCGGGTGCATGGCGAGAGCGGGCTGACTGCACGCTGTCAACAGAGCAACGTGACCGAAGCTGAAGCTGCTCAACAAACCATCGACTTTATAAGTCAGTATGTCGATGCTGGCAAATCCCCCTTGTGCGGAAATACCATCGGACAGGACCGTCGGTTCTTGGTGAAGTATATGCCTGAATTAGAAAGTTACTTCCACTATCGCAGTATTGATGTAAGCACGGTTAAAGAGCTGGCTCGACGCTGGAAACCTGAGATCCTGGAGGGCTTCAACAAAAAAGGCGTGCATCTGGCATTAGATGATATTCGCGAATCTATAGAAGAAATGAAATTTTACCGCGAAAATGTGTTTAGTATTTAGACAATTGAACGGAATTTTAATAAATAATCTAAATTAGGTGTTGCGCATTAGCACAGTTTTTGTAAAATGCGCTCCACTTTTACGGGACACCTAAATCGTAAAAGTTTAAGAAGTATGGTGCGCGGGAATAGCTCAGTTGGTAGAGCACAACCTTGCCAAGGTTGGGGTCGCGAGTTCGAGTCTCGTTTCCCGCTCCAAATTTCTAGCCCTTCTTCTATGCGGGAATAGCTCAGTTGGTAGAGCACACTTACCTCGCCGAGAAACGGTCGTCACGAGGTGATTGCCAAGCATTGGCAAGGTGTGACGAAAGTAGAAAATCCAATAGAACGACATTGCAATATGGTGCGCGGGAATAGCTCAGTTGGTAGAGCACAACCTTGCCAAGGTTGGGGTCGCGAGTTCGAGTCTCGTTTCCCGCTCCAA
>NZ_JAESDK010000007.1 GCF_019249245.1 Alteromonas lipotrueiana
TGTCATCGTAAAACTCCTTTCAAATAGTTTAAAAGAAATTCTACGAATAAGCTGTTTCATTTTAGGGGGTAGTTACAATCTAACTCTCAACAATGACATTATTTTGGGCAGAAACTAGCTATTGGCTCCATTAAATAATAAATAACCAACTTCCGGTTTACGTAAGGAACTGCCTAACAGTGACCACTGACAGGCACAAATAGACAAGACAGACATTAAACGACGTTATTTTCTACTTCTGTTTAGTCAAGGGAACTGACTTAAACGCTATTACTGGCGTTTGAAGTCATATTTACCACCGCCTTGGCTCAGAATAAAACCATTTGACTGAGATGGTGAGGCGCTCGGTTTGTCAAAGTTGATGACGATACCAGCAGGATCAAAACGAAATTCTGTTTCTGAATACGCTGTCAGTGGAAGAGCGCCTTGGCCCTCTCCTTGACTCATCAATCTTCCATTTTCAACCCAGAAGCGAATTTTAATAGGTACTTGTGTGCTCGCATATTTACCTTCGAATGAGCTTAAAATCTTTTCGCTCAACGTTATAGGTTTTGCAGAAAAGTCCGGAATATCTGTAGAAAGACCGTACATGGTTTTTAGAACGGCAATCAACACATCGTTGAAGTTATAGTTTAATGCATTGCTTAGCACAGTTATGTTAAGCCCGTCCTCTATATTGTAGCCCGCTGCGGAAACAAAACCGTCAATGCCACCAAAATGCCCGTAAAACTTCTTCTCGCCAAATGGGGCCGCAGTCATACCTAAGCCATAACCATCCTCAAGCTTCATCATGGTACTCAACGAATCGCTTGATATCAGTTTACCGCCAAACAATGCAGTAAAAAACTGATTGGTATCTTTCGCAGTAGAAACAATCGCTCCTGCTCCGTGAGGCACACTCATATGCGTTTCTGGCTGCTTGATCCAGTGCCCGTTGTGTCGATAAGACGAGGCTTCATTTTCTTCAATTTCAATGCTATTGCCGTAGTAAGTGCTGTTTAAATCTAATGGTTGAGTAATTTTCTTATTGATTATCTCTTTAAGCGGCTTGTCGTGTAGCGATTCAATGATGAAACCTAAAAGCGCGTAATTAGAGTTAGAATACCCGGACTAAACTCAGGCTGATACTCTCGAATCCTTGAAACAAGCTGCTCTTCTGTCTGCGGCGTTGTCATAAAACTCGTGTAATCAGGGTCATTGGTATAGTTGAATATCCCTGAACGGTGACTCAATAAATGCTTAATGTTAATTTGTGCCGCATTGGGGATGGCAGGGTAGAACTGGTCTAGCTTTGTATCCAAACTCAGTTTCTTATTTTCGATAAGCTGCATTATCAGTACCGCTGTGAAAGTCTTAGTTACTGAGCCAATGCGAAAACGTGTTTGGGCAGAGATTGGACTATTATCTTCAACTGATGCCAGACCTGCATAGTGCTCATAGCGTGGAACACCATTCTCAGTCACATACACCGCAGTCATGATCTTATTATTGTCACTAAGGGTCTTTAAATAGGTATCTAGGTCGGTTTGATGTTGGCTCAAACTCTGTGCAGCAGTGGGAAGAGTGAACAGTACGGCTGCGAATTTTGCCCAAAATAATATTAACCTTATCTTCGTCATCCTTTCCATTTCGTTTCCATTAATTTGTAAACTGAATGAATTTATTCGTCCTGTTTTATACTATGGGTTCTATTAGCAAAATGCGACCTAAAATCACAAAGTTGATGTGCTACTGTGTAGCCGTTTTTTCTGTGATGAAGTATTTCAACTCGAGCCTAGCAAAGGACCGCTTTACGTACACTAGAGACTGTCAGATTTGATCTTGTTCTGTTATTAAAAGTGTCAGATCAAGTGGACAGTGACCAATCCAGGTTATTGGTCCGTAAACTACAGAAATTCATAAGGCTACTATAGTCTGTCGCGGTTACTTATTCTTTTCTTTAATATTTTAAATCCAACACATTTGAAAAACTGGCCCATATGTCAGTTACGAAGTTGCTCTTTTCAGGTTAAATTTCAAATACCAATAAGGTATTCACTAATTTAAGGTTAGCTCAATGGAAGAACTAAAAAATAAAGACTTGGAAAATCTATATGGAGGAGCACTTATACTGAGCTGCTGTTCGCTAGACATAGGCATAATGACCCTGGAATTCGACGGTTTTAAGATAAATATCGGGCAAAACTTCAATGCGGATTATGGTATGGAATTTCTTTCACCCTACAATCGATTGTAAATGAAGTAAGTGCTCCTGCTATTCTTGTATCTGATTTTATTAATCTCCCTGACTGTACAGTTAGGGTTTTTAGTTAGCACTTTTCTTAGCCAAAATAATAATCGATGGGGTACTTTTTATGCTACGACATTGTTTTTATTTAGCAGTATTATTGTAGTACCTATCCTCGGTGCTTTATTTCAGGAAAGCGATTATTGCAGATATTTTTTCAGTGGTTTTGTTGAAGAATGTCTTAAAGTAACAAGCCTGACTCTTTACTGTAATTCAGTAAAAAAACTCAATAGACCTGAAAACTATTTTCACAATAGCGAAATCTGGTCACTTGCTCTAATCATAGCTTTGTTGGAAAATGCTAAAATTACCCTGCCGCTCATTGTGGCGGGTATTGACCAAATCGTATTTTCTGATATTTCCCTATATAGCTTGTCAGAAAACCTGACGGCTCATTTACTTGAAACAGTTATAGTGATGAACCTACTGTTAATAAGTTTATTAAGAGTTCTTTCGCACTTTTTTATGACCTGGCTTTTTTTGTTTATATGGAACACCTCATATAGAGGATGGGCAGTTACAATAGCCGGACTTCATGGTTTATTTAATGTTGTGAGCTTCGAATTAAAAAGCTATTCAATTATTAGTTGGGTATATAACAGTTTTATAGCACTTTGGTTTTTAATCTTCGTTCTCATGCTAGTAATGATTACCTGGGCACTTGTGACTCGCTTTAAACCACACCTGTCTGAACATTAAGTGCAAAGCAGATAGAAAAACCATTTGTCTTTTAAGAGACTGTAAAATATTTTGTGTAAATGGCTGAGTGCACGGTTAAAACCAATCCTGATACATAATGTCAAACTGCGCCATGGCCGGTTTCCAGTTGCGTATCGGCCTCGTCCTCTTTTTCGAAGCCTGGTGCAAGGCTAAGTACAGCGCCTTCATAACGGCTACGACATACGGGAACGACCGGCAGGTCTTGGCGATTTTACGCAGTGACGCGGTCAGCGACTCAATCGCTCTGTCGATGTAGATGGTCTTGCGTATCTCGGCCGAATAATCGAAGAACATGCATTATCGTTCCCAGTTCGCTCGCCAGGAGCGGCTGATGGTCGAGTGCCCCTGACCATTCCCCCATATTCCCCTTTATCGCGAAGTCGTCCAGCGCTTGCTCGGCCTCAGTGCGAGTGGACGCATCGTAAATCAGTTTTAAGTCCACTGCGATAATCTTAGGCTGTTTCCAGTTCACGTAGCGCAATGGATGCCAAATTTGATGAACGATACACAGTTGTATCTGAGTTTGCGGGGATTGAGCGGGTTCGCCGCAGCCGCCGAACAACAAAGCGGCACTTAACGTGGAAGCAAGAAAAAAAGTTTTGATGTGAGTGTCATAAATTATCCTAATCGTCCTGCTTTAACTTCTTTTGCTGCATAGTCAACTGAGCGGGCAGTGATAGCCATAAAGGTTAGTGAAGGGTTGCCGTCCCGGTGGAGCAAAAGCTGGCCCCGTCGGTAACAAATAATTTATCGATATCGTGAAATTGGTTGTAGCCATTGAGGATAGACGTCTTTGGATCTCATCCCATTCTTACCGTCCCCACCTCGTGAATCGCTAAGCCGGGGGGCTGTCCGAAACTACGTTGCTCAATATTGCGAAATCCCGCTTTTTTCATCATCAGGGAGGCAACATCCAGCGCACTTTCCATCATGGCGTTTTCATTGCCAGACCAGCGACAGTTGATGTTTAGCTGGGGCATTCCCCATTTGTTTTTTTTATTTAAATGTAAGGTGACCTGATTTTCGCGATTGGGCAGCATTTCGCCCTGAGCCTGCAGTTCGATACTCCAGGTCCGGGGGAAGGTAATTACTCTGTATTTGCACATTTGTATAGCTGAAAAATATCTGCAAATATCTTCAGAAAAAGCATAGGAACCGACGTTTTTATCTTGGCCAGACCATCAAACTCATTTAGTCTTCCAGCGAGGTGTTATATCTTTTTGAGGGCCCGCAGTGCGGTCATTTTTTTCCCTGTATATTGCAAATTTTTTCCTGGTTGGTGGTACTGCGCTTCTGACCACGTATCTGGCGTTGTACCTGGGCCAAAGGAATGTATCAACATTCTGGATTGGTTTGCTGACATCGGGCTACTACATAGGGCTTCTATTTGGCTCAAAGGTTGGCTATTACCTGATAAAGTCAGTGGGGCATATTCGTTCTTTTTCCGCTTGTACTGCCGCGGTAACCGCATGTATCGCAATGCACGGCGTTTCTGATAACTTATCCCTGTGGCTGGTATTAAGGGTTCTGGTTGGCGTCGGCATGATGTGTAATTTCATGGTGCTGGAAAGCTGGCTTAATGAGCAGGCCAGTCATGAACAGCGCGGCCGTGTATTTTCGTTATACATGATTACCTCCTACCTGGGCACAGTGCTGGGGCAATTGTCTGTAGCTCAGTTTCCTGAACTCGGTTATGCCCCTTTGTTTCTGGTGTGCATCGCTGTTTCTATCGGTATCGTGCCCATAGCCCTCACCCGACGAATACACCCCAAGCCGCTAAAGCCTTTGGCGATGGGTTTCTTTAGTTACTTTAAGATTATTCCGCAGTCGCTGAGCGCGGTCATATTTGCGGGTATCATCAACGGCAGTTTTTATGGATTGGCCCCCACATTTGCCAGCAAATCTGGTTTTGATGCTACGGGTATTGCCTGGTTCATGTCGGTAACGGTCTTTGCCGGGCTGTTGGCCCAGTGGCCGATGGGCATGTTATCTGACAGAATCAGGCGCAGTGTCTTATTGCGCATCAATGCCGTGGTGTTAGTGATCGTAGCGGGCGCAATGTTTGTTTTGCCGTTAAGTCAGGCCTCCATGCTGATCCTTAGTTTTATGTTTGGTCTATTTGCCTTTACTCTTTATCCACTGTCTTCAGCTCTGGCCAATTCCCGGGTAGACGATGAACATCGGGTGGGCGTCTCTTCGGCATTGCTGGTGGCCTTCGGAGCCGGAGCCGGACTGGGCTCGGTTGCCTTAGCACAAGTCATGGTACTTATGGGCCATACCGCATTGTATGCAGCCATTGCGATACTTGCCGCCCTCATGTTCGGGGTGTTGTCGATTATCGATCTTCGTCAAAAAGCAGAGCGGCCAGAGCATTCAGACTATGTGGTTAGCGCCTCTGATATCACCACTTCGCCGCTGGCGGCGACGATGGATCCCCGTATCGAAGAGGCCACTGCACAGGAACAGTTACTGGTGGTCGACGACGAGGCGACCCCACCTGTGACAGATGAGGCAAAAAGTTAAGCCTTGGGGAGCCTCAGGGCTTGGCAATGACCTTCAAAGACTTATGCCTTTGAGCATTAGTACGGCTTGCTAGCGGGGTGTTTTCTTCATACGATTACTTTGTTCTTCGCGCTTTTCAGTGCGCTTTTCTTTGCGATCTCGCTTATCAGGGGTAAGCGAGCCGTCTTTGAATTTTTGTTTACGTTTGGCTTTGTCAGCCGCTTTTTTGGCTGCCGCCTCCGCCATCTCGATTTTTTCCTGGGCAACCATTTCTGGGCTTTCAAGGGTAATTCGGCCAAGCTTGCCAGACTGCAGTTCTTTTAACAGAATCTCACAAATTTTATGCAGATTTACCCGGCCCCCGGTCATAATAGCGCCGCGCTTTTTTGCCGCAGCTTCTAAAAATTCCAGCTCAGTCGAAGGCAGTTCATCTATTTTAAAACGTTCGCGCATTAGCTGTGGGTAAGCCTTGATAAGGTAGTCGGCGGCAAAAAAGCCAACATCGTCATACTCCATTGCGGTGTTTTTTACGGCACCTGACGAGGCTAACCGATAAATAGAGTGCGGATTTTCGACCTTGGGCCATAACACGCCAGGTGTATCAAATAGTACAATGCCGCTGCCTAAATTAATGCGTTGCTGGCCTTTGGTTACTGCAGGCTCGTTACCGGTTTTGGCAATAATACGGTCTGCCAGAATGTTAATGAGAGTCGATTTGCCCACGTTAGGAATACCAGTAATCATGGCATTGATCACTTTAGGCTGGGTAGACTTACGCGGGCACGCCTGACGAATCAGATCGATAATCTGTTTCGTGTTGCCGGGGCTGTCGGTAGTGGTGGTAATGGTTTTTACCCCACGTTCTGACTCAAGGTAGGTCTGCCAGTGGGCCGTCATATCCGGGTCAGCCAAATCGAACTTATTCAAGATTTTTATACAGGGCTTATCACCACGGATTTTAGCTATTTCAGGATTTTCGCTAGAGTAGGGGATGCGCGCGTCAAGCACTTCAATAAGAACATCAACCTGACTCAAAGACTCTTTTATTTCTTTCAGGGCTTTGTGCATATGCCCAGGGAACCAATGTAAAGCCACAATAGCCTTCCTATTTAAAAAACCAAGACGCGCCGCGGCGTCTGAGCAATCAGTAAATTAAGCGTTCAGCGATAGCTGATACGCACAGATGGTCAGCGCGCTGGCCACATTAAGCGAATCGATGGTGCCCTTACCGGCAATAGTAAAGGCAGAGGCAGCAAAGGTGTTTAATGCATCATGGGGGACGCCGCGTGCTTCATTGCCAAATAAATAGCAATCAAAGTCTGAAAAATGGGTACTGTGTACCGACTCACCCTGCATATCCAGATAGGCAAATTTTGAAAAGCGTTCGGCCAAATCAGTCATGGTCACGTTTTGCTCCATCGGCACATGGAAAATAGCCCCCATGCTGGCACGGACTACTTTGGGATTAAACGGGTCGACACTGTTGGGGCTCAATAGCAACCGAAAGTGACCAAACCAGGCCAGACTACGCAGTATGGTACCAAGGTTTCCCGGATCCTGAATTTCATGCAAATAGATGCAACGTTCAGGTTCGCAAGAAGAACTTACTGACGGGCTGGGATCTGGTAACGGCACGCAGGCGATGAGCCCCTGCGGAGAACGAGTATCGCTGATTTGCGCCATTTTTTTACTGCTGACCGGCACAATATTGAAACCCGCATTCAGATTATGCGCCCACTGCTTGTGATCATCAGTAACATACAACGTAATGTGGCTGTTATCAGTCGAACTATCGCTGGCCTTTTGCAGCTCTAAAATAAGATGCTCGCCTTCTACCAGATAGTGACCCAGTTCGTTACGGTATTTTTTCTGATGAAGCTTTTTCACATCATCCAGTTTCATTGTGACTTGCCTTTGGATATTAATTGCATCGCGATTTGTCGTGGTCAAAGGGTTCTTTTAAGGCAAAGACACCAAATTTAACGAGCCTTGCCATAAACTTTTGTGGCTGATTATATCATTTACCAAAGACAAACAGCACTTAAGTTAGCGTCAGACTGCCTTCAGATAACATTAGCTGAACAAAGCATGCACACCGAAAGCAGGGCCGGTGTGCAAAAATGGTTTAAAAAAGTAATCAACAGGTTAGCGTTAATCTTTAATATGCGGTTTACACACTTCATCAACCCGCTTGGCATCAAAAATCTCAATCCAGTAATCGTCAGGATCTTTTATAAACGCGATGCCTTTCATCGCGCCATCGTCGGGGCGTTTTTGGAAGGGCACATTAAGATCTTCAAACCGTGCACACGCTTGTTCCAGATTAGGCACATGAAAGCCAATGTGCCCAAAGCCTTTCGGTTCGTTGTTACCATTATGATAAGTGGTGTTTTCAGCGGTGTCGTTCCAGTTGTGTGTCAGCTCCAGCATAGCAGGGCGCCCGAATGTCTGCTGAGTACGAGCGGCGGCGTCTTCGCTGATATCTGAGAAGTCATCGCCTGCCGCTAGAAAATACAAGCTAAATTTCATCTGTTCGAAATCGAGCCGCTTGAGCAAGGTCATACCCATTACGCGGGTATAAAAATCCAGCGAGCGCTCGGGGTCGGCAATGCGAAGCATGGTTTGATTAAACACAAATCCGCGGGTAGCCGGGTCGCGGTCTTCACATAAGCCTTGGGCGGTATCAAAATGACGACTCATACAAGATCTCCTGTTTGCAATAGTTTGAGTATTGAAAAAGTAATTGGGATAAAGGGCTCAGTATCAAGCTTTTATTATCAGCGGACACAAAAAACCGGAATGGATGTAGCAACTACATTCATTCCGGTTAGTCTTACTGCGTGTTTACAATTAAAAGCTAAATGTACGACTTACGCTGGCCACAATACGTTTGTCGGCCGTGTCGATATCCAGTGTGGTATCTTCAGCAGCAACTTCAAAATTGAATTTGTTCCAACTGGTTTGATACGCCAACCGGTAATGCACAAAAGAGGTGCCATCATCGCCATCCCATACCCAGCTGTCATCATCCAGAGAATTAGAGGTATCTACGCTGACCCGAATGCCGTGATTTTCGGCAATCGGAAAGGTATGAGCAATCATGCCAATCACGTGTCCGCCACCTAAACCAAAGTAATCCCACGAATACCAACCATTAAATTCCGTTGTACCATAGTTAGAACTGTAGGCGAGCTTGGTCCAAACTTCGGGGTAATTTAGCTCGCTTGCTTCAGACGATCCAATATACGTGTAATAGGCAATGCCGTAATCCATGCTCCAGTTGGCATCTAGCTGCAACCAGTGCCCGGCATAAAAGTCGAGTTCTTGTTCGGCGGTTTCACCATAATCTACATTTGATGTCCAAGCGCCTGCATACCAACCCTGGCTGGCCACATAATCAAGACTTACCTGTAATGCGGGGTCGTTTTGAGTCTGGCTAACCCCATTAAATACATAGTCAGAGGCCAGTGTCACAGTAGATGACCAATTGGCGAAGGCGCTCTGACTCATGGCGAAAACGCTACCCGCAAGCAATGTTTGTGTAAATAATTTCATTGATGCTTCCTAATGTGCGGTATCAATTTTCTTGAAATCAAGTTCGTTTTCTTTGGGCGAACTGTCGATGTTGCGAACGCGGCCAAGTTTGCTATATAAAATATAGCCCAGGCAGCAATAGAACAGCCCGATAACCAGGGCTCCGACCCACTGAATTTCCAGAAAATCAAACTTAAACAGCAGCGTAAGTGCACAAAGCGCTATAAAGTTAAGTGCAAAATATTTAACTTTACCTAATCGCTGTGAAGATAAATTCAAATTGTCTGTGTACAAACGAATAAGCGAGTCGAGCGAATTTATAACAAAGACGATTCCCACAAAGACCATTGCTATATTTCGGATCCCAGTGGTATCAAGCCCCGCGTCGTGATAGTGATACAAAACACCAAACCATAGGGCGATTGGAATAGACGGGAAGATAAGCATTGCGGCTAACACCTGGTAGGTTTTTAACCCACCTACAAAGCGTGAAGTAAACTGACCAATCATGATTGACCATGCAAACCACCAGAACAGGTAAAATGCGTGATAGTCGTTTATAGGAAACAAAAAGTTTTGAATGTTGGCAAAGTAGCCACCCATCATTGTGGTCGCTTCAAAGTATTGCGCCATGTCACTGTTGCCCCACACAAAGGCGCTGCCCCACATAAACACAATCAGGGTAATAAACATCCAGGTGGTCGAAATACTCAGAATTCTCACAAACTTGATGTCAGTGCTGCTATAAACTGAAAACGCAATGGCAGCAAACACTATCAGGTAAAATGCCGGCACAATGCTTTCGCCATCGCCCAGGCTGGGTAAATACCAGGGCAAGTTTGATAGTAAAAGGAATGCAGTGAACGCACAGGTACCGATTATTATTACGTTGTGAATAAACTTAACCCAGCTAATTTCAAAGAACTTTACTTTGGGTTCGATAACACAAAAATAAAAACAGGTTAGAAAATAGAAAGACCAAATAAAGAAGCCCCAAAAGCCAAACTCTATGGCCAGCGGATTAGTAAAGCCGTATTCCGGGTTTGCTGCGGTATCAGCGTATCCACCAAACTCGGTCAGCGGAAACATTATCAGGCCAACATCAAGGCCTGAGGTAAACAGGATAGCGATAAATGTCAGTGTTTTAACCGGCGTGACACCTATCATGCGCATATTTCCCCATTTAGCCACTATAAAAACTATGGCAGCAAGGGTTAACACGATGCCAGCACTAAGCCACATCAGCATTTTTTATCTCCTTTTTTATTAAAATAGTTGCATCTTTTTTTGCCAGTCCAGGGCAGATGCGGCGGGAAAATTTACCCGCCAATCGTCAGCTTCCTGCTGTCAGCGTTTGACTGCGCTGTTTGGTTTGCCAGTCGTTTTCTTTAACAACCGGAACATTTTCGGAGGGAAGCAGCGCATTGCCCAGGATATGGTCTGCTGCTTTTTCGGCCACCATTATGGTAGGTCCGTTAAGGTTACCGTTGGGTATGGTAGGGAATATTGATGAATCGACAACGTACAGGTTTTCCATACCACGGACCCGGGTTGATGAGTCAACCACCGCCATTTCATCTTCACCCATTTTACAGGTACACGAAGGATGATACGCACTTTCAACAGCCTGGCGCACGAAAGCATCTATTTGCTCATCGGTTTCAATTGACTCGCCAGGCTGAATTTCGCTACCGCGGTATTCATCGAAGGCATGTTGATTAATAATTTCTCGGGTTAAGCGAACACACGCTCTGAATCCTTCAATATCATCCTGATGTTGCAGGTAATTAAACTGTATCGCCGGGGCATCGCCTGGTTTATTGGTTTTCACTCTGACATAGCCCCGGCTACGCGGTTTGTTGTGGCCTATGTGAACCTGAAAACCATCGCCATCAAAGGCGCTTTTGCCATCGTAGCGTATTGCAGCAGGTAAAAAGTGATACTGAAGATCAGGCCACTCTACGCCAGCTTTCGAGCGAATGAAGCCACAGGACTCGAAGTGATTGGTGGCACCCAGACCGGTTTTAAATAGCATCCAGCGCGCCCCGATCTTGCCTTTTGAAATAAGATCAAGTTCACGATTTAAGGTAATTGGCTGCTTGCAACGAAACTGAAAATAGAACTCTAAGTGGTCCTGAAGGTTTTCGCCAACCCCGGGTAGGTGATGAACACATTCAATACCTGCATTTTGAAGATGTTCGCGATTGCCAATTCCTGATAGCTGCAATAAATGCGGAGAACCAATAGAGCCGGCACTTAAGACTACGGCCGTGTCAGCTTTTGCCTCATGCATTGTACCCTTATGATCATATTTCACCCCCACTGCCTTTTTGCCTTCCAGCAAAAGGTGCTGAACAGTAGCATGGGTAACAATAGTCAGATTATCGCGCTGTTTAACCGGATCAAGATAGGCTCGTGCCGCCGAACAGCGCTGACCGTCTTTTACGGTCATATGCATGGGGCCAAAGCCTTCCTGCTGGGCGCCATTGTAATCAAAGGTTTCGGCATAGCCAGCCTGCTTACCCGCTTCAATAAAGGCCCGATACAACGGGTTCTTCATTTCGTTACCGTTGTTGACCCCTAGCGGACCGTCATTACCACGGTACTCATCACCGCCCAAATACCACTGCTCGGCGCGTTTAAAATAGGGCAGGCACTGCTGATAGTTCCAGTTTTTAGCGCCGTATTCTTCCCACTCATCAAAATCGCGGGCATGACCGCGCACATAAACCATACCGTTAATTGATGAAGAACCCCCCAGCACCTTGCCCCGTGGACAATGCATAACCCGGTTATCTAAATAGGGTTCTTCTTCGGTATGAAACTGCCAGGCGTACTTATCTGAGTTCATGGGAATAGACAGCGCGGTGGGCATCTGTATAAAAATGCTTTTGTCGCTTCCGCCTGTTTCAATAAGCAAAACCTTGTTGGCTGAATCGGCAGTCAGACGATTGGCCAGTACGCAACCGGCAGAGCCGGCTCCTACTACGATATAATCGAACTTTTCCATAGCGCCTCCTTAAAAAGGACTTTCCAGCTCAACCATACCCATATAAACCGACTTAGTTTGCGTGTATTGATTTAGCGCTTCAATGCCGTTTTCACGACCAATGCCTGAAAGTTTATAGCCTCCCACTGGCATTTCTGCTGGTGAGGCTCCCCAGGTGTTAACCCAGCAGATGCCGGCTTCTAACTGATGAATAACGCGATGAGCCCGGGTTACATTCTGGGTCATCACACCTGCTGCAAGACCAAGAAGGGTATCGTTAGCACGCCGAATCACTTCATCTTCATCTTTAAAGGTAAGAACACTCATAACCGGACCAAATATTTCTTCTTTAACAATAGTCATATCGTCGGTGCAGTCGGTGAAAATAGTCGGTTCGACAAAATAGCCGCCTTCCATGCCTGGCACAGACATCGTGTTGCCGCCTGTCAGAACCGTGGCGCCTTCCTGTTTACCTTTCTCAATATAGTCCATTACTAACTCTAGATGCTTTTGAGAAATCATGGCACCAAAATTCACTGACAAGTCTTGTGGGTCGCCCGCTTTAATATTGTTGTTAGTGCGCTCAACCAATTCATCAATAAATTTTTGGTAAACACTTTCATGCACGAACACCCGGGTGCAGTTAGTACACACTTCGCCCTGCGTATAGAAATTTCCTAGCATTGCAGCCGACACCGCCTGAGAAATATCAGCATCTTCAAATACGATTAACGGCGATTTTCCGCCCAGCTCCATAGTGACGTCTTTTAAGGTAGATGCGGCAGACTCCATAACCTTTCGGCCAGTACCTACTTCGCCTGTAAACGACACTTTTTCAATGTGTTCATGATGTGTCAGCCACTGGCCTACCTCGCCCGCGCCTAATACAACATTAAACACGCCAGCAGGTACGCCTGCTTCAATAAATACTTTGGCAAGCTCAACCGCACCACGGGGTGTTTCTTCAGAAGGTTTAAAAATCATTGCATTACCTGCTGCCAGAGCAGGTGCCGCTTTCCAACAAGCAATTTGTATGGGGTAGTTCCAGGCACCTATTCCAGCACAAATGCCTAGAGGCTCTTTACGGGTGTAATAAAAATCCCCGCCCAGGTCCTGCTGTTGACCCACCTGAGTAGGTGCAAGATTAGCAAAAAATTCGATGGCATCGGCACCGGTTACTACATCCACACAGTTAGCTTCCTGCATCGGTTTACCGGTGTCTGACACCTCATAACCAGCAAGCTCATCGTTTTTGTCACGTAATATCGCTACGGCTTTAAGTAAAATACGAGAACGTTCCATAGCGGTCATTTTTGACCACTGTTTAAAACCAGACCGAGCACTTTCGATAGCCGCGTTTTTTACTTTTTCGTCGGCAACTTCTATCGCATAAATTACCTCACCCGTGGCAGGATTTCTGACCTCGATAGTATCGCCAGACTCGTTTGCCAGCGACTGGCCATTAATAAAATTCTGCAGACGCGGAATCGTCATAGTATTGCTCCAAATAAAAAATGTGTGGTAAATATTGAGGTCAGTTTCAATCTTGCAAAACGAGTAAATTGCAGACACGCGAAATCCGCCATTCAAGAGCCAATCCGATGGCGTAGCGTACGTCTATCCAGTGATGTTGATGCCTCTAACGTATATATACTAATAGATATGTTGAATAGGCTCAAAGTTGACAACGTTTTTTTGATATGGGGTAACCGTAAAAACACCCTAAAAAAATTGGCGTTAATCCTTTTTTCAGGGTGTCTGGCCGCAAAACCAGCTTAAGTTATAACACTTTACGTTACTTTTATCTGTTACGCCTTTATATCTGCCGTATGCTTAAAAATTGCAGGTGTATCGGGGAGTTAGCGTATTAAAATGATATCGCTGATAATTAGGTATAGGTTCGTATACTGCTAAGTTATTGCTCATTGTTTTCAACCGTGGTCTTATGACAAACATAATAAGTTAGATATTTGTCTATATTCTATACTGGAAACAATGAACTAATGCCGACATCGCATCAATCACTGTTGACGATTCCCAATCGATACGCGTTTATCAGTGAGGTGGATAAATGTGCGCAGTGTCATGACAACTTCACCATTGTGCTGATTGATGTAGTACGGTTTTCTGATGTCACCACCAGTTTAGGTATAGATGTAGGCGATCGTTTTTTGCTGCAAATTGCTAATCGTATCATCTCATTTTTTGACGATACCATTTGTTTTGGCCGGGTCAGTGGTGATGTATTCGCTATTATGTTTAGCGGCAAAGCCGAAAAATCTTTAATGCTTAAACGTGTAGAGCGACTTACCGAACACTTCAAAGCACCGATGCACCACGAAAATCACGCCTTTATTGCCGACTTTAATGCAGGTGCAGTATCCGCAGCCCGGGAGGGTTTTCAGCTCAATAGCTTTATCTCCAGAGCCGAGGCGGCCTTAAAGCAGGCCAAAGAAAATCGTTACGAAAATTTCTACATGCTGGAGCCATGCTCAGACTCAAAAACCGGCCGGCGGCTTGCACTTAAAGCGGATTTGCGCCGAGCAATGTCTCGTGACGAATTAGAACTTTATTTTCAGCCTAAAGTTGATTTAACAACGTTAGAAATTACGGGGGCTGAGTGTTTATTACGGTGGAATCATCCATTAGATGGTGTGGTATTCCCGGGCCCTTTAATTGAAGCAGCTGAGTCTTATCATATGATGAGTGAGCTTGCATCGTGGACATTAGAGCAAGCATTTCAAAACCTGGCTAATATGCAGATGGCTGGGTTAGATCCGCGCATATCTATCAACATTTCGCCCACCCAGTTGTATGACAGTCAGCTTATTCCGCATTTTACCAAACTTTGTCAACGCTATGGATTTAAAGCCGACCGGTTTGAATTTGAACTCACCGAAGATGTTGCTTTGTCTAATTCGCTGATGGTGCGCGAACAGTTATCCCGTCTTAAAGCGCTGGGCATTGCTATTGCAGTTGATGACTTTGGCAAAGGGTATTCGAATTTAGCGTATATTCGCGAATTAGACATTACCGCTCTTAAAATCGATAAAAACTTTGTGATGGGCTTAACCGACAACCCGGTTAATCAGGCGATTATCAAAGCAGCAAAAATTATTGGTGATGCCAAACAATGCGAAGTGGTGGCAGAAGGTATCGAAACCGTAGATCAGCTACACATTTTGCGAGAACTTGGCATTAAAACCGGGCAGGGCTTCCTCTTTTCCCGAGCCGTACCGTTAGCCGATTTTATCAAGCTGGCCCATCAGGAAATTATTATTGGCAGTTCACCCCTGCGAAAACGGTTGGGCTAATTTGGCATTTTGTCCGGTAACTGGGTAAACTTGCTGACATAAATCCATTAATTCATTGGTATTATGAAAGCAGAACTGTGTGCTAACGGCAATTTTTTAGAGCGTTCGCGTCAAACTCCAACCGATTTTTCAAACCCCTGTAGTTTTTCTTTGGCTAATGGTGTTCAGGTAGACATCACAGCGCCTGGTATTATCAGCTTTACCCCCGCAAAAATCGATGACGATAGTAAGAACATTGTTCTTTCCTGTGGTGTGCACGGTAACGAAACTGCGCCTATAGAATTATGTGATAACTGGGTAAGCGCAATACTAACAGAGCAAATGATCCCCGTTCATCGCGTGCTGTTTTTATTCGGTAACCTGCCATCTATGGATATTGCTCAACGCTTTGTTAAAGAGAATATGAATCGGCTATTTAGCGGGGCGCATAGCAGTGGTGAGGGTCTTGTTAACGAAGAACGACAACGCGCGCGACAACTTGAACAGGCAATTACCGACTTTTTCGCCGACGCAGGCTCACATCGTTTTCACTACGATTTACACACTGCCATTCGTGAGTCAAAAAATGAAAAATTTGCGGTTTATCCGTACTTGCATGGTGCTACCCGTAGCGAAGATCAAATTGCTTTTTTAAGTGCATGTGGGGTTAAAACCATTTTATTATCGCAAAGCCCTACGACCACATTCAGTTATTATTCAAGCCATATTCACAATGCTCACGCTTTCACTGTAGAGTTAGGTAAAGTGAAGCCGTTTGGGCAAAATGATATGTCACGATTTGAAGCCGCGCGTCAAACTTTTACCCGGTTAATCACCGAAGCTCAGTTAGAACTTGAGCCTATAGGCAAAGACGTAGAAATTTTCACGGTTAACCAGGTCATCAATAAACAGGCTGAAGACTTTACTTTGCACTTTGCTGATGACACGCCAAATTTCACTGGTTTTTCAAAAGGCACGCTGTTGGCGCAAGAAAGCGGTGCAAGCTATTACGCTGAATATGAAGGCGAAGCAGTGGTATTTCCTAACGCCAATGTAGCGATAGGGCAGCGCGCGCTGCTTACTGTGATACCTACCACCCTGGATAGCGAATGAGTTTTGTACTTGACCCTAAGCTTGAAGCGGATACGCACTTTGTTTGCGATTTAACTTTATGCCGGGTGTTACTGGCGAATGACGAACAATTTCCATGGCTCATTTTAGTGCCAAAGATACCCGGTGCCCGTGAACTATATTTGCTTACCCAAGCTCAACAGCACCAGTTTCTGAATGAGTCGGCAATGGTTTGCTGTGTATTGGAAGCTCTATTTACCCCCGACAAATTAAATGTGGCCGCGTTGGGTAATGTCGTTTCTCAGCTGCATATTCACCATGTTGCCCGTTTTAGCTCCGATGTAGCCTGGCCCCATCCTGTCTGGGGGCGTCAGCCTTCCATTCAGTATACCCAAGCTGCAGCGTCAGAGCTTACCGCCAAAGTAAAAGATCTTTTGTTGAAGGAGTAATATGATGATTTTAACCACTACCCCGAATGTTGAGGGGCAGAGTATCGAAAATTATTACGGCATTGTGGTTGGCGAGGCAGTGATGGGGGCTAATGTATTTAAAGATTTTTTTGCCTCGGTACGCGACTTTGTTGGCGGTCGGTCGGGGGCCTATGAAGGTGAACTCACAAAAGCACGAAAATTTGCCTTTGCCGAGCTTGAACAAGAAGCTCGCTCAATGGGCGCGAACGCGGTAGTAGGCATTGCAATAGATTACGAGGTCATAGGAGACAAAGGCAGCATGCTGATGGTGAGTATCAGCGGCACCGCCGTAAAAGTAAAAACAGGATAAACTTTTTGAAAAATGAGACGACCGGATTACTTCCAGTCGTCTTCGTCTTCTTTATCGTATTTGCGTGGTTTAAAGTCGGGCGGTGTTCGCATTTTTTTTGTGCTGCGCAACAAGAGTAAATTTCCGGCTATCAGGCCTATTGCTAATACAACAATCAGAATTATCCAGCCCATGCTCATAATGACGTCCCCTGGTTCAAAACATATCTGTGATACACAGACTCGATGTGCGCAAGTACCGTCGATTTACCGGCAATTTGACTGCTGCTCAACTTCGCTGCCAGTTGCTCGCAACTGCGTAGCTTTTCGTACTGCATAGCGGTAGTACGGTGGCTAAGATGCCATAGTTCACAGGCTACACCACCACGATACGTTTCAAACGGCCTGAAAAAACCAAACTGATGAGCATGGTGGGTCAGCCAATCAGCCAGTTCAGCACAGGGACCCCCTGGGCGGTATTCTTCATCAACCAACTCAAAACTAATGCCACTATTGAGCACAGCCTGACGATCGTACACATCAAAATCGGTTCCCCAATGATGCCGACTGGTGCCAGGAAGCGCAGACCAGGTAAGAATGGCGTGCATTTTTTGCTGGTCACTCAATAAGTCAATGGCGGTGGGTTTTCCCTGCATATCTAATATGGGCAATTCGCCACACCATTTGCGATTCCAGATACTCAGCTGCTTATCAAACGTTCGATAACTGCTGACCAAATTAACATTTATTCCCTGCTCAAGTGCCGCCTTTTGCATTGCTTCAAAGTCAGGCAAAACATCTTGATGAAGCTGATGGTTAGCTTCTATGGGAACCAAGTCATTGTGCTCAATTCCCAGCCAGGTGGCGGTCATGTTAATAACCTGACCATAATGTGATAGTAAATCTCTTCCAAAGATTCGAGATCTTTGATTTTGACCTTTTCGTCAACTTTGTGAATGGTGGCATTTACTGGTCCTAATTCCACCACCTGAGCACCGGTAGGCGCAATAAAGCGACCATCTGATGTACCACCTGCGGTGGATAATTCGGTCTCACGCCCGGTAACCTGGCTAATAGCATATTGTGTGGCGTCAACCAGGCTTCCGGCATCGGTCAAAAAGGGCTGGCCGTTGAATGTCCATTTTACGTGATAGTCCAGCTCGTGGGCTTGCAAAATCGCCTCAGTACGCTCTATCAACTGCTGGTCAGTCACTTGGGTCGAAAAACGAAAGTTACAGCACATTTGCATGGCGCCAGGAATAACATTACCTGCCCCTGTACCTGCATTTACATTAGATATTTGAAAGCTGGTGGGCGGAAAGAAAGCATTGCCGTCATCCCAATGCGTTTGCGCTAATTCAGCCAAAGCTGGGGCTGCCAAATGTACCGGGTTTTTTGCCAGATGTGGATAAGCCACATGCCCCTGAATACCGTTAAAGGTTATATCCGCAGTCAGCGAGCCGCGACGTCCGTTTTTTACTACATCGCCAATCAGTTCTGTACTGCTGGGTTCACCTACAATACACCAGTCGATTTTCTCATTGCGCGCTTCCAGGGTGTCAATAACGCGGGTAGTGCCGTTGATAAATGGCCCTTCTTCATCGCTGGTGATTAAAAAAGCGATACTGCCGTGGTGGTCAGGATAATCGGCCACAAACCGTTTAGTGGCCGTGAGCATTGCTGCCAGACTGCCTTTCATGTCGGCAGCCCCACGTCCGTGCAAAAAGCCATCTTGTTCAGTGGCGATAAAAGGCGGCGTTTGCCAGTCAGATTCGGGCCCGCTTGGCACCACATCTGTATGACCTGCAAAACAAAAAACCGGGCCACTTTGGCCCCTGCGTGCCCACAGGTTAGTGGTGTCCTCAAACACCATAGTCTCATTATTAAAACCTGCATCGGCTAACCACAGTTGCATCATTTGTTGGCAACCTGCGTCTGATGGCGTGACCGATTTTCGGTTAATAAGCGCTTTCGCTAATTCTACAACTTCACTCATTGGAAAATATTTCCTCGTAATCTGAAGCTTTAAATCCGATTATCATTTTATCGTTATGATACAAAATAGGCCGCTTGATCATAGCCGGTTGTGAGAGCATTAATTCAATAGCACTTTCACGATCTATGGAATCTTTGGCAGACTCGTCTAATTGCCGGTAGGTGGTGCCTCGTTTATTTAACATGACCTCCCAACCCAAATAGCTTTCGGTTTGCTCAAGCCACTGTCGGTTAATGCCGTCTTTACGATAGTCGTGAAAGGTAAAGTCGATGTTGTGTTCAGTCAGCCACTTTCTGGCTTTTTTGATGGTATCGCAATTGGCAATGCCATAAACAATTGTAGTCATAATCACTCATCGTTAATTAAGGTATAGGGACTGAGTTTATCTTTAGAGATTTCAGGATGCAAAAGGTACACAACTTACGTAAAAATCTCACACCTGTACCACAAGCTAATTTTAGCGCTTTAAACAAACCCTGATTGGTATCTTCCTATAAGCCTTTCAAAACAAGAAGTAACGTCTGCTACCGATGTAGCTATACACTTCGGCACGCATGGTGCATCTACAAATGTAAGTAATACTTTGCGTGATCACGTTACACAGATTTACGCAGTTGGAATTTAACAGATTAAATGGAGATATCATGGCAATCGTAAAAACAGCATCTGCACATTATCAGCCCCTTGGTAAAGATGGACAAGGTCATGTAAGTCTGGCCAGTGGTGCCTTATCAGAACAACCTTACGGCTTTAATACCCGGTTTGAAGACAAATCTGGTACAAATCCTGAAGAAATGATTGCAGGGGCGCACGCCAGTTGTTATGCCATGGCTCTTTCATTTGCATTATCTGACGCAGGATACGACAGTGGCGAGCTGAAAGTTGATGCTGCAGTAACGTTGGAAAAAGACGGTGACGGCTTTGCTGTTACTGAATCAGCGCTAACTCTGGATGCAAAGGTTTCAGGTATTTCTGAAGACGAGTTTTCTTCAATCGCTAAAGATGCTAAAGAAAATTGTCCAATTTCGAAATTACTTAAAGCAAAAATTTCATTGGAATATACCTTCCATAACTAATCTTTGCTGTTAGGTCAAAACCTTAAAGTAAACAAATTATCTTCTAAAGCCAGGCACTGCCTGGCTTTTGTTATGTCTGTACGCTTAATGTTCTGACTATTAGTAATAATAACCCTGGCATAGGGTAGGGCGCCGAACTGCTTTAAAATAGTCGGATTAAACTGCAATAAAACATCGTTTTTCTTTACCTGATCATTAATTTTGACTTGCGCAAAACAGCCGGCTGTATGAGCTGCTAACATAACTTCACTCACTTTTATCCATATTCTCAACCCATTCGTTGCTTTAAGTTTCACTGACAACTGGTTAGCTTCAATATCAGTAATGACACCATCAAACGGAGCCATTACCTGATTGCCGGTGACTTTTAGCAAACAACCTGCGTTAAACAATGCCAGCGTGTCCCCTAAAATTGATAAAGACGCGTTGCATGGCCTTCCGGAAATCGGGGAAGGGACACTGACGCTTTGGATTTCTTCCTGCGTTTCCTGGAGAGTGCTGTCATTGGGCATAAGCTTGGGTCCCGTAATCATTGTGAAGTGTCATTGCGGTGCAACATAGCATCGGTATTAATGACTAATAGAGTCATTAACCCAACGCAAGAAGCATAAAACATAGACTTTAGTTTGAAAAGAATATACGTGCTTAGTCTTTTTTATTTATCTATATGGTTAATAAAAGGCCTGAATGTTAGTTAGTTAGGGTTAAAATTAAGCCATATGCGTCAACTTATACAGCCCAAACAAGATCGGGCTAAAAGTTATATTTTTTAGATCGTAACTATTATAGATCATTTGGCTGAGCCAGAAAAAAATGCGCTTTATAAGATTGGTTCATCCGCCGTTAGAATTTGAGCATAATACTCATAAAGATGGCGGGCACTAGTATTCATTTTAAACAATCTTTGCACTCGATGGTTTAACTGCCTGAGAAAATTTCTAAATCGAGTGTTATCCACTTAATCTGTGGATAAGTTTGTTGAGTAGTTTGGGGCTTAATTGTAACTACATGATAAATAAAGAATAAAAATATTGTACAAAAAGTGTCCAGTGGATAACATATGTCAATTTGCAAGCATTTTCCACAGAGCATGTCTAGCCGCATATTCAGAAATAATTGGTTAATTCGTACTTATTTTTAGGTTAATGGTGTTGACAATGTGCTTCTTTAGGCTGAAGTAAGCCTGTTAGAGAAGGCTGAATTTAGCGAGTCAGACATGCATAATTTTTGTAAGATCGGTACATAATTAGTCATCGATCGACTATCAAAAATAATTATAAAAATGTATTTTTAAGGCGAAGTACACATTTTTACGACAACTGCTACATTATCGACATAATTATATAGCAAGAAAAGGGACTATTTTGAGCGCTCCATTAACTGTTTATGCCGGACCCAAGGCCATGAAAACCTTACATCGTTATGGGTTTCATCCTTTGTTGTTTAACTATTTTATTGGAGCATCAGGTGGGCCCAAATGGTTTGTACTGGCAGGGCTGGATCGGGTTCTGTTTCCGGAATACTTTCAACCCCGAGGGGGCCAGATTCAAATTATCGGCTCGTCAGCCGGGGCTTTCCGGGCCGCTTGTATGATTCAGCGCGATCCACTGGCGGCCATCAACCGACTCGCGAAAAGCTATTCTAATACGGTGTATTCTGCCAAACCCTCTTCGTATGAAATAACAGCCAAAGCTAAAAGCTTGCTGGCTTACATGCTGGGCGACACAGGATTAGACGACGTACTAACCAACGAACGGTTCAAAGCGCATATCATTACCGCTCGTTGCGAAGGGCTGGTGGGTCGTAGAGGTAAACTATCTCAACTGACGGGCCTGGCGATGAGCGCAGCGGGAAATCGGTTAGCCCGAAAAAACCTTCAGCGCGCCTTTACCCGTGTGGTTTTCTCAGCCCCGCATAGCCGACTTGATATTCATGATCCCTATAAATTGAAAACCGAGCACGCCATGCTGGGTTATACTAATATCAGCGATGTATTGCTGGCTTCTGGTTCTATCCCGTTAGTGCTTAACGGAGTAGATAACATTGTGGCTGCCCCGCCTGGAGTATATCGCGATGGGGGCATCATCGATTACCATTTTGATCTGGCATTTGGACCCCACCAAGGGCTTACGCTATACCCACACTTTTATCCGCGCCCGGTCACTGGGTGGTTTGACAAAAACCTGAAAAAACGGCTGGTGCATGCACAAAGCTATGACAATGTAGTGATGCTGGTACCCTCAGCCTCTTTTGTCGAGTCATTACCTTATGGCAAGATACCTGACCGAGACGACTTTAAAAATTTAGATGCTAAAACCCGAATTGCATACTGGGAAACCGTGCTTAGTGAAACAGATAGACTGGGTGAGTACTTTATGCAAATTACCGAAGATGGCTCGATAATGGACAAAATCAAGCCTCTGCCATTTGCCTGTTATCCATAATTTGTCGGAACTTGTATCTAATCAGGTACTTTTCAATTTCAAAGTCAGCCCTGCTTGTATAGTTGAGCAGGGCAGCTATAAGCGAATTGTCGCTGTTTGCTGGTTGTTGAACAATTTTTGAGAGGGACCAGCGATCTGACTGTCATCAGGCAGGTTAATGTTCGGGAAAGCGATGCGTTTCCAACAAGAATCCATTTTATTACTATTTTCATAAAATCCTCAATCGCAAAAGTGATAAGCAACGTATGAATTTAAATTCACGCCAGAAGTAAGTGGGTATTGGGTTAAATCGCTTACTTGATTGTCTAATGTTGAGGAAAAAAGGACTGATTTGATGAAATATCTAAAATCTTGTATTGCCAGTACCATACTGATGTCAGGCTTATTGGCGGAGGCAAATGCTGAACCAATAGAAGCGACAGACTTCGATTCGCTTGACTTAGGAGCAAAAATTGTAGGCCCGGTAGGGCCCGATGTAGAAGTGTCAGTAATAAACGATAGTGGCGATAGTATTGGTGACTTGCGTAGCAGTGTAAGCTGTCCTGCAGGGTTTGCAGAATGTCTGCCACCTAACACCCCTGCGGGGACCATTTATACCTATTCACACACGCTAATTCCTGGTGTAGATTTACCAAATGATGAGCCATTTCCAATGCCAGGCACACTGCTACCATTTGATGATGTGAGTGAATTTTCGTTGGGTTTTGCTGCAACTGGCTTTAATGGGATAGCAGGTTACAGTTTTTCTGAAGCGGAAGATGCTGGGGTTGAATTTACTATTGAGCATTTTGCAACAGGAGAAATAAGCTGGACGAGCAACAATTCAGACTGGGATACTGGGGAGGGAATTACTTTTTTCTGGCAAACAAGCCAGGCACCCTCGGGGCCAAGTGGCACCTATATGATTGGTAATTCAAACAGTTCAGGAGTTGGCGCTGGCCCTATTCCAAGCGCTATTGCTGTTAGCGAACCCCCAACCTATGCTTTTTTAATTTTAGGTCTGTTATTGGCGGTCAGACGATTCAATTGTTCTAAAGTTGCATAAAAAATGCCCGAACTCAGATAATTAGTGTACCACTAAAGCGTTTACGGTTTCGAGCAGCGCGATAAATTGCGAATCGGTTTGATAATCGGGAAGCCGACCCAGTCTCGGGCAAGAATGATACGGGTGCCATCGTCAGTAGGTTGAGCGAAAAAGGAAATGGTATCTGATACGCAAAGTGCCTGCTAAAAGCGCGACTGACGTAGTTCGGACGAGGGTGGGCATGTTGTGACGTTCCCGTGGTCAGGTTCACACGATCACTGTCGATAACGGCGCGCAGTTCTGCGCTCCCGCGCTGGTCGCGGATAAGCTGATTACAAACTCCTGCTTCGCCAATCCATACACCTCGTGGGCTCGCGGACTGAATGAGAACTTCAACGGATTGCCTCGGCAATATCTCCGTAAGGAGACAGACTTACGAACGGTGACGGTCATGCAGATTTCAGATATTAAGCGGGTCCTAAATGTGAGACCCAGCAAATGCCTCGGATTTAAACAGCGAGTCGTCGTGTTTGAGCAGTTACGGTGTTCAGCTTAATTGAATTAATCTCGACTTAATTTAACGATAGATGCACTTTGGGATTGAATTTGCGACTTTGTTCAACTAGTAATTACAATGTTGACTGTCAGAATTCGTTGTTTCGGACCGTAGGTATTGCCAGTCGAATTGAAGCTTATTCACTTTGCACGTAATCGAGATAGCTTGTTTGTTGTGCATCTTGCACATAAAGCACCCAAACAATACAGAATGCACAAATTGTACTTGCCAGTAGCCTTCGGCGTCGTTATTATACGCGCCGAATCAACGCACTACTGCGTTTTCATAATGCGTCTATAGCTCAGTTGGTTAGAGCGCTACCTTGACATGGTAGAGGTCCCCTGTTCGAATCAGGGTAGACGCACCATCTTCATTTCCTCTTTATTGTTTCCTCGGTTTTCAGCCGTTAAATTACCTGTAAAACACTTTCTATTTATACTCACTAGCACTATTGAAAATTCCACTATTGCTGTTCAAACCACTGCGCCACCTGCTGACGTTCAGCTGTGCTCATGGCGGGTTTGTTAATAAATGGCGTATCTGGAGTAAGCACGGTTCAATGATAAATCTGGGTGGCGAAACCTTCGAAATCCTTACCTAAGTTTAACCAGCCGCCTATTGATGCCACCTGAGAAACTTCATGACTAGGCGCCCGCGAGTGGCAACCAATACACGAGGTTTGCATAATCATCTCAAAACGCTGGTCAGGAACTATTTCTTGCGCTCTGTCTTTGTGTAAAAAGATGCGGGCAAAGTAATCTGTCAGCTATAATTCAATGCAAAAAAATGCTTGTCCTATTTGCTATTATTAAGTGAGTGAATTGCGAATGTATCGTAGCTACTCTTGGTAATGTCTAAAATGGCGACTTTCTATAAGCCGTGACCTTCACCTTTAAATCAACCTATTCAATTAAGCTTGAACCTACCCTTAATCAAGCTGCCGTGCCTGATGGAAAAGACATGGCCCCCGATATTTAAGTACCTTTTTATATAACATTGTACTAAGTATTAATTTCTTTAAGCGCTATTAACTTATAAACTACGTCCCCATTCAGATCACGATGCTTGTCATCCTGGTAAAGATGATATTGATCGCGCAACAGGAAATGCGCTCCCTACATAGGCTAGCCATTACTTGAAAATACGTGATTCATTTTAAGTGTGTGAGTAATGAGTCGGGTAACATCACAAAAGGAATCTTTGGCTAGTAACAAAAGATGGATATCAGAAGAAGAGTCATCAATAAGAGCGGACCACAATCAATTTTCACCAAGTAGTGTTCCCCTTTAACCTGCCGCAAAAAGCCAGGTACCTGTAAGCGATAGAGTGTAAAAAGTAAAAGCTGTTTGCATTTTTAAAAATGCTTTGAGAAAAACGGGATACCCCCACAAATCAGAAGTGAGAGACGTTATTTCCCTATTGACGCCTTGCTTCACACAAAAGTATGGAATTATCGATGTTTGGTCAACTTACAGTCGCAAAGCGACTTTCCCTGGGTTTTGGTTTTATTTTGTCCCTAATGATTGTTGTTAGTTTAATAGGAAATAACCGTGTGGGGTTCATCGATCAAACCCTAACCAAGGTTGCCGACGGAGCATCGGTTAAACAACGTTATGCGATAAATTTCAGAGGGAGTGTCCACGATCGTGCTATCGCTATTCGTGACGCCGTGTTGGTAGAAAAGGCCGACGACCTTCAAAAACATCTTGATGACATCGAGCAACTCAAAGCATTTTATCTTGCGTCGTCAGGCCCTATGGACAAAATGTTTCAAGAGAATGGTTCCAGCAGCCGTGAGAAACAGCTTTTGATGTCTATCAAAGATATTCAGGAACGTGCCCTTGCGCTGACTGATGAACTACTGGAACGCCGTTTGTCAGGGAATATCAGCGGCGCCCGCGCTTTTTTACTTGAAGAAGTGTCAACAGCTTACAGTGAATGGCTTAAGCGTGTTAACGCGTTTATAGATTATCAGGAAGGTGTGATTGCAGGTGATGTAAATGCTGTGCGTGATACAGCAAGTCGTTTCAATGCATTAATCTTATCGGTAACTGGCGCGGCGATGATGGCAGGTGGGCTGATTGCCTGGGTAATTATACGCAGACTGAACCGAATTCTCGGGGCAGAGCCCGAGGAAGTTGCCGAGGCCATCCGACGCTTGGCTGATGGGCAGCTTGATCAAGATATTAAAGCCGACAATTCGGCCAGTGTTATGGGGGCGCTACAAGATACACTAAACCGCTTAGCCGACACGATTCGGCAAGTACGCGGGGCAGCAGAGGAGTTGACTCAGTCATCTTCTGAGCTCGAAAATACGTCAGATAATAATAGCCAACAAATCCGAATTCAGGCCAGCGAAGCTAAGAAGATGGCGACAGCTGTAAGCCAGATGGCAGAGACCGTAAATGAAGTCGCTGGTTTTGCAGCAAATGCCGCTAATGCAACACAAAAGGCAGATAATGAGGTGGAGAGCGGCAACCGTGTGGTTCAGGAAACTAATAACTTCATCGGTCAACTGGCGGGCACCCTTGAAAAAGCGACTCAGACGGTACAAAGGGTATCGGAAGATAGCGCCAATATTGAAAAGATCATTGAAGTCATTAATGCAATTGCGGATCAAACCAACCTGCTTGCACTGAATGCGGCGATTGAAGCTGCTCGGGCGGGCTCACATGGTAGGGGCTTTGCAGTCGTAGCCGACGAAGTTCGTTCATTGGCGTCAAGAACACAGGAATCGACGCGAGAAATTAAGGAAATGGTCGGAAACTTACAATCTGGGGCCAGTGAGGCGGCAGCGGTTATGCAAAGCAGTCGTGAATTAGCTCGGACTACTGTGGATAAAACCAGCGACGCAGAAGCCGCATTGCATCGCATTCGCGAAGAAGTAGGCGCTATCAACAACATGAATGCGCAGATTGCACGAGCTTCTGAAGCGCAGAGTTCAGTGGCTGAGGAAGTCAACCGAAATATTAATCAAATCCACGAGGCGACCGTTCAGACCTCAGCGGGTTCACAGAAGATGGTAGACGCCAGCCGCGCTCTGGCTGTATTGGCTGGCCAGTTACGTTCACGCGTAAGTGTATTTCGCCTTAAAGACTGAATATAAATAGACGCGGGTGGCTAGGTAGTTACCCGCTGGCATCAACACATAGGTTGGCAAGCATGTTTGTATGTCTTGTACAGATAATTACTCAATATCAACATTTAAAAATTGAGAATTTCTTATATCAAATGCTACAACCTATGAATTAATTTCACTTTTTAGCCTCTACCGCTGTAGCAGCTTTTCTATCCATACATAAAAATTTCTCAATGGCGATTTAGTTGTGTTGAGTACAACCAATAGCAGTCAGTCACGGTGTCTGAGTTACAAATAAAAGCCTGGATCACGAATTATGTTTATCTCACTCCGGCATTCAAAATGTATAGACCAGGGTTACACCGTAATCAATGTCGGTTTTTTTAACATCTGAAAAGGGCGTTGAATTATGCTTTACCTCAATATCAAACCCTATACTTAAAGAAGGCCTGATGGGGAAATTAATACTGCCAACGCCCAGCATGCGCAAGTCGCTCAGATCATCGACAGCCGGTTGGATGTACGTCGAAGCTGAAACTACATAGGGGAAGTCACCTGTATGGCGGTATACCAGATTGGTGTAAACATTTGCTCTTATTGTATCTTCTGTCACAGAAGTTTGCTCTGAGGTCTCTGACTCGTAAAACAGCCCTGTACCGACAATAAACTGTCTTTCAGCGTTGCTGTTCTTTACTTCATTACGCCATCTCACATTAGCGCCAATCAAGCTGCGGCCTGAAATGTCGGCAAAGTCATCGTACTGGTATTGCACAAAAAGCTCGGAATCAATCGATTTTCCAAATTGATCCTGACGCACCCATCTGCCATGTAAAAATAGTTCATCTTCGTCTCTGATATCGTTTGTTTCTGAATAGCTATAGTCACCGATGAGAACATAAAGATCGGTACTTTTCTTATACCGCAGTAAACCATTGGCGCTATATTCTTGCTCGTCTTTATTTCCAGACTGTCCATTAATACTCAATCCGGCTTCACCGCTTATCCCCTCCGGTGGGGTTATCAACACGTTGATGGGCACAATTGCCTGCGCTGGCTGGCTGAAACAACAATACGTTAATGCTGCCACAAGACATTGTGTGCGCTGCACTGTGTTGCGGTGGTTACTTCGGTTTGGCATACAATTTTGTCCTTGTCTGAGGGGGTGTGGTGAGCAAAAAAGAGGCGTAGTTCTGCCAGAGTTATCAAAGGGTATGTAATTTAGCATTGAGATTGATAACAGACCAAATTATTGTGGTGGCAAAGGGCTATACGATAAAACGTTGAATATAGATAAGGTGTATTTCAGGTTATTTCTGAGACGTATAAGCCGTTAAGGCTCACATCTGGCTATGCACGAGATACGTTAAGTGTAGAGGAGAAGTAGCAAAGTGCAGTACGCCTGAACGCTGAATAATTTTTGCATATCGTTCAATAGTTAATAGAGAAAAAAGTTATTAGAGTTAACAGAGGGGAGTTAACAGGACAGTCACTCAGGGCTTACGAGTAGGGCGTTAATTTAAGCTCAGAAAGTGACTGTCCTGTCTTCTGCTTCCTATTTTCTGCTATCGCTGCTCAAACCACTGCGCGACCTGCTGACGTTCAGCGGCGCTCATATTGGTTTTATTTAAAAATGGCATATCCTGGGTAACCACGGTGCGCCGGTAAATCTGGGTGGCGAAACGTTCAAAATCCTCAGGTCTGTCCAACACTACGCCCATTGGGGCCACCTGAAAAACCGCGTGGGTGGGCGCGCGTGAGTGGCAGCTAATACAGTGGGTTTGCATAATTTTGTGAAATCTTTGGTCAGAAACCTTTTCTGACGCTGTTTCACTGGGTATGGCGTTATCGGCAGTGTATTCTTGGGGCGCAGTAGACGCTTGCGGCCAGCTAACCATAGCGGCAATAATCATCATGGCAGCGCCGGCACTGATAAGCACCCAGGGTCTGTGAATGCCCGTATGCCGAAGATTGAAATAATGCCGGGCCCAGGCGGCGGTAAGCATAAGCGCAATTAATATCGCACCACTGTGGTTATGCTGATAGGTCTGCGGATAGTGATTGCTGATCATAATGAATACAATCGGCAGGGTCAGATAATTATTATGTACCGAGCGCAGTTTGGCCTGTTCGCCCCAGCGGGGATCGATGGTGGCCCCGGCGGCCACGGCGGCAACCATTTTTTTCTGATTCGGAATAATGGTCAGCAGCACATTGGCCACCATAATGGTGCCAATTAATGCCCCTACGTGGATATAGGCGCCCCGGCCGCTAAACATATGCGTTGCCAGCCATGTGGTGACCGCTAATAATATCACCAAACCTGATGCAAACCGCTTTGGATAACGGGCCGCTGGGCTCCTGCAGGCCAGCTCGTACAAGACAAACGGTCCAAAAATCAGTCCCAGACCTAAGCCTACTGCTTGCGCTGGGCTTAACGGCATTACTTCAGTATCAATCAGATATACCGGGGCCGATAAATAATAGATAAACACCAGTAATGCAAAGCCGCTTAACCAGGTACTGTAGGCTTCCCATTTGAACCAGTGTAAAGGTTGGGGTATGGTTTTGGGGCCGTAGGCGTATTTGGATATTTCGTAAAAGCCGCCGCTGTGAATGGCCCACAAATCGCCTTTAATACCGGCTTTATGTTTGGCAAGTGGGGGCTTTTGCAGATGGCTGTCGAGCCAGATAAAATAAAACGAGGCACCAATCCAGGCAATACCGGCAATAACGTGAAACCAGCGTACCAGTAACGAAATCCAGTCTAACCATGGTGCCATCGTGTTATTCCTTTTGTTGCTGATACCGGCACACGCCGGCCACCCAGGTTTGTTCAATCGCCCGGTCATCGCCTAGCATGCTTAAGGCAAACAGCATGTCCTGCGCCGAGTGAGAATCTGCCAGCCGCAGGCGGCTAAGCTCATCAAATGCTGGTTTAATAATAACAAAGTCAGCATGACTGCCCGGATTCAGATTACCAATTTCTTGCTCAAGTCCGTAAGCCACTGCCGGTCCCTGAGTCATCATATACAAACCGGAAAGGGGCGAGAGCGGATCTTGCTGCAGCTGCGAAATCTTATAACCTTCACCATAGGTTTTTAGCATATTAAAAGTGGTACCGGCGCCCACATCGGTAGCCAGGGCTACGTGCACATGATTTTGCCGGGCTTTAGAAAAATTAAACAGGCCGCTGCCTAAAAACAGATTAGACGTGGGACAGAAAGCTGCGGTGGCACCGCTTTCGCCCAAACGTTGCCATTCATCATCGGTAAGATGAATACAATGACCAAATACCGAACGCTCGCGCACCATATGATATTTGTCATAAACATCCAGATACCCCTCGCATTCAGGGTACAGCGATTTCACCCATTCTATTTCTTCCAGGTTTTCAGACAGATGAGTTTGAATAAACACGTCGCCATACTGCTGGGCCAGCTCGCCTAACGCGGCCATTTGGTGTTCGGTGCTGGTAGGGGCAAAACGCGGCGTTAACGCGTAGCGGTTACGGCCCTTATTGTGCCAGCGTTCAATCAACTGCGCAGATTCACGCTGTGCCTGACTGGCAGAGTCTTGTAGATACGGCGGACAATTACGGTCCATACACACCTTACCGGCGATCAGTGCCATATTAAGCTCGCTGGCACAGCCAAATAAGGTATCAGTGGCACTGGCGTGTACGGTGCCAAAAACCAGCCCGGTGGTGGTGCCATTTTTCAGTAGTTGCTGCAAAAAGCTCTGGCTGATCTGGCGGGCATAGGTCTCGTCTTTAAACTTATCTTCGGTAGGAAAGGTGTAGCTTTCAAGCCAGTGCAAAAGTTGCTTGCCATAGCAGGCAATCATTTCGGTTTGCGGGTAGTGCAAATGGCTGTCAATAAAACCGGGTACTATCCAGTGATGTTTAAAATCATAAACCCGGGCATCTTTATATTTTTTGGCCAGCTCATCGTACTGGCCTACAGCCAGAATTTTGTCATTTTGAATGACCAGCGCACCATCATGCACACTGTATAAATCGGAATCGGGCGATAAGCTCGCCTTAGGAAAATGCGCCAGATTGGCGCGAAATAAAAGTTGGGTGGTCACTAACTGCCTCGGTAACTACTAAAACCAAATGGGGAGATCAGCAGCGGAACATGATAATGGCTGCTCTGATCGCCCAGAAGAAAACTGATATCTACAAACGGATAAAATGACTGGCCATGGGTTTGGCATAAGTAAGTCTGACAATGAAAACGTAAGCGGTATTCGCCCGCCAATAGCTCAATATGTTGCCATTGATTACAGCGGCCATCATCATCAGTGTATGTTTGCAGACTATCGCCGCGGCAAGTGTAAAGGGTAATAGGTAATCCGGCTACCGGTTTTCCGGCTGTGGTATCTAATACATGACTGGATAACGTGTTCATCAGGCATCATCCACTTTCAGGTTGCTGTGAATACGTGACAACGTAATATCAATCTGGTGCTGAGCAGCAATAGCCATCTCAGTTTCGGTTGGGTTTTTCAGCCGGCTTTGCATTTGTTGTAACAAGGTGTCAGCACTCATGCCTTTAGCAAAGACAATAAAAATAAACCCATGTTTTTTAAGATACGCCTGGTTCAGTGTTTTAAGTGCTTGTAATGTGGCCCCATTGGCAGTGGCAGCCTGTTGCTGTTCATGTGCAGAATGTTGTAAAAAGGCTTCGTCGGTATCGTACAAGGCTTTAAAATCACCAATCATTGGGTGTGCCGCAAAAGCTTCTAAATAATCGCTTTTTTGCATTTTTTGCCAGTGCTGTTCGGCATGTTGAATCAATTGTTGCTGGCTTGAATAAGGACGGTGCTCAACCATCATACTGATCCAGCTTTTAGCCGCACAGGCTTGACTGAACCATTGCCTAGCACCGGGTACTGATAACGTATTGAGTTGTTCAAGCGTCATGATTTTCCTCCTTCGCCTTAGATGTAATAAGGTCGGTGGGCGCAGTTTCAGATTGATGTAACAGGGTTATCAGCTGAGCGCTGATTGATACCGCCACCTCCACCGGCCGCTTGCCGGGAATATCTAACCGACCTACAGGGGTAATGAGTTTTGTCCGTTTAGAGCAGGGCAGTCCTCGTTGTGCCAGCCGGTAGTCAAATCGTTTAGCTTTGGTCTCAGAGCCAATCATTCCGACAAATCTAAAATCATGCTTTCTTAGTGCCGTCTCTGCCAGGGTATAATCAATCTGATGATTGTGGGTCAAAATAAGCAACCAGCTGTGGCCGGGTAAATCAGCTAATATCGCACTGGGATCCTCCTCCACCTTGGTGTTTACATTAGCAAAAGCGGGAAGCCCGTTAAACGCATCGCTACGACTGTCGACCCAGGTGATGGCCAGCGGCAACTGCGCTATTATCGGGATTAGCGCCTGCGCCACATGGCCAGCACCAAACACGGTTAGCGGCTGCGCCGGGCAGTAATTGGCTTCGAATAAAACTTTTGCCGCACCCCCGCAACACTGTCCCAGGCGTGCGCTTAGCGCAAAAGTCTCCAGCACCGGCGCCTGCACAGTGTCAGTCAGCATTTTGCGGGCCTGGGAAATTGCCACAAATTCCAGATGCCCGCCACCAATGGTGTCGTACTGACCGGTGCTGGTGACCACCATCTTAGCGCCGGCTTCACGGGGGGTAGAGCCTGTTACCGAAATCACAGTTATCAACACATAGTTGAGGCTGTGGGTGTAGCAGTGCTGCAATGCTTCGTGCCAGTTAGAAACGCTCATAGCGCAGGCTCCCGGACATCAGCCACTGCCTGTGTCTGTGTCTGCATGGCCATCACCGCCCATAGCACTTTTTCGGGCGTGGCAGGTGGGTCTAGCTGCGGGTCCAGTCGGTAATCACTGATGCTGGAAATAGCATCTTTTAAGGCGCACCAGACCGAGATGGCCAACATAAATGGTGGCTCGCCCACGGCTTTGGAATGATAAATACTGTCTTCGTTATTTGGCGTTTGATACAACTGGGTATTAAATATTGGCGGGGTGTCCCCAATAGCCGGAATTTTATAGGTGGCCATATTCATACTGATAAGGCGTCCTTTGTCATCCCAGCGCAAATCTTCGGTGGTCAGCCAGCCCATTCCCTGAATAAACGCCCCTTCTATCTGGCCGGTGTCAATGGCCGGATTCAGGCTGGTGCCAACATCGTGCACAATGTCTACCTGGTTCACGCTATATTCGCCGGTTAAGATGTCGATGCTTACCTCGCTGACCGCCGCGCCATAGGCGAAGTAAAAAAATGGTCGGCCGTTGGCTTTATCCCGGTCGTAATAAATTTTCGGGGTTTTGTAAAAGCCGGTTGCCGATAAAGATACCCGGGCTAAATAAGCCTGCTGCACGAGTTCACAAAAGCCGATGACGTGCTGACCTACACACACTTGCGTGTTGGCAAAACGCACTTTAGCACCGGGTAGCTGCAGCGACTGCGTGTAAAAGTCAGCCAGCCGCTGCTTTATTTCACGACAGGCATTGCTAACCGCTTTACCATTTAAGTCGGTACCACTTGAGGCCGCAGTCGGTGAGGTATTGGGCACTTTATCGGTACGCGTGGCCGTGACTTCAATCTGCGTTATCTCTACGCCAAATTCATGGGCCGCTATTTGCGCGATTTTGGTGTGTAGTCCCTGGCCCATTTCGGTGCCGCCATGGTTAACCTGAATACTGCCATCGGTATAAATATGAACCAGTGCCCCGGCCTGATTTAAAAATTTTGCGGTAAATGAGATGCCAAATTTCACCGGTGTCAACGCCAGGCCTTTTTTAATAATGGGGCTTTGGGCATTGAACGCTCGCAGTTGTTCGCGGCGCTTCCAATACTGCGCGTTTTTTTCAAGCTGAGCAATAATATCGGGCAGCCTGTTGCCGGTAACCGTCATGCCATAATGAGTTTGGGTGCCGGTAGCCTCAGAATACAAATTCTGTTTTCGCACCTGCAGGGGATCAAGCTGCAACTTACGGGCAATGCCATCCATGATAGCCTCGGCGGCTAACATTCCCTGAGGGCCACCAAAGCCGCGAAAGGCGGTATTGGAGACGGTATTGGTGCGCACGCGGTGTCCGGTTACGGTACTTTGGCCAGCATAATACGCGTTATCAGCATGAAACATCGCCCGGTCGACAATAGCATCTGACAAATCAGGCGAGCAGCCACAATTGCCCGTAACCTCTATTACGCTGGCCTGTAACTGGCCGTTAGGGTCGAACCCGATGTTAAAGCTATTTTTAAACGGGTGCCGTTTTCCGGTTAACTGCATGTCGTGGCTGCGGGCCAGTCTGAACTTAACGGCGCGCTTATTTCGGCTGGCCAGCACGGCTGCCAGACACGCCCATTGCGCGGTCTGAGTTTCTTTACCACCAAAACCGCCACCCATCCGACGCGTGTCTACACACACCTTGTGTAGCCCCACATTCAGTACCTCGGCTACCAGCTTTTGCACTTCACTGGGATGCTGACTTGATGCGTAAATTAGCATGCGATCTTCTTCTTCAGGAATGGCTAATGCTACCTGACCTTCCAGATACATATGTTCCTGACCGCCGATGCTTAAGGTGCCTTCGAGCTGATGGGCACAAGTGCTTATTACGGCTTCGGCATTGCCGGTTTGCATAGTGTGCGACGGGCGAACCAATGCCTGTTGAGCCAGTGCTTCGTCAATATGTAGTTGCGGCGTGGTCGCCGCTATGTGTATCTGACCTTTGCTGGCTGCCTGCCGTGCATGGGTAACGGTGTCGGCCAGCACCGCAAAAACTGGCTGCCCGTGAAATAATATGTTTTGGTCAGCAAGAATAGGATCACCCTCAAAAACCGGGGCAATATCGGTTTTACCGGGAATATCAGCCACGGTGATAACATCGATGACGCCGGGTGCCTGGCGAACCGCATCAAGATCGATACGCTTAATCTGGCCGGCGCTTTCATTGCTGACTCCTACCGCAGCGTACGCAGTATTTGAAGGCACCGGAATATCATCGGTATAACGGGCGCTGCCCGCTACCTGCCGAACCGCGCTTTCATGGGGGACAGCCTTATTTAACGGGCTTTGGGTTTCAGTGTTCGACGAGGTAAAAGCCGTCATTCCCTTTGATAGTTTACGCATGGTAACGCACCCGGGTAGCAATTTGCTTGTTGTGAATCTTATCTGGGGTTTTTTCCAGCGTTTGATTTTGGTATTGCAATACAAATCGGTGCCATAAATTGGCGACCAACTGTTGTCGGTAAAGTGCACTGGCACGCACATCGTTTATGGGACTAAAAGTATCGGCCAGCCATTGCTTGGCGTGTTTAAGTGACTGGGTGTCGAGCAGATTGTGACCAGCCATGTGTTGCTCAAAATCAAGTGCGACCGCGGGTGTGGCCGCCATTCCCCCAAAGCCGGTAGATAGGGCCGTGATGTTATGCTGTTTATCCGCTGTAACTATAAAAACCGCACAGACTGCTGAAATATCGTCTTCAAAGCGCTTTGATACTTTGTATGCTGCCAGGTGCTGGTCAAGCTGTAACAAAGGCAGTTCGATACAGCTAAGCCAAAAACCTTTGGGCAGAGCAGTTTCGCGGTATCCGGTATAAAAGTTTCGGGCGGCCACAGTACGCTGTTCTGCACCGTTATCAATAATAAATCGAGCCTTAAGCGCCAGCATAAGCGGGGGCAAATCGCCAATAGGCGAGGCATTTACAAGGTTACCCCCTAAGGTGGCCTGCTTACGTACTGGCAATGAGGCAAATCGTTCGATCAGCTCAGTGAGCGTTGGGTAGTATTTGCAGCAAAGCTGGTGCAGGTCATCTAGTGTGCAAGCCGCGCCTATTTTTACCAGCGTCTGCGTATGGACAATGGTTTTCAATTCGGCAATTTGCGTCAGACTTATTAGTGTCGGGTAGTGTCGAAACTGTTGAGTAATGGTCAGGCTGACATCGGTGCTGCCTGCCACTAAAGGGGCATCGGGATAGTTTTTCATACAATGTTGTAACGCCTCGCGGCTGGTAGGCATTAGCAAACCGGCGCCGTTTATGGCTGGATTATCTTTGTTTGCGGTTTGTGTTGAGTTGTTTTTCGTTAGCTGTTTTTGGGGGGCATCAGCTGAGCTTCGCAGCGCCAGTAAGGCGCTAATGGTGGTGGCCTGCTGCGCTTTAAAATTATCGGCAACGACGTTATTGCACACACTTAAGGCAGCATCAATAATTGGCCGGTAGCCGGTACAGCGACATAAATTACCCGATAATGCGTACTCAACATCGTGACGCTTCACAGCATCGGTGTTGTGATACAGCGCAAACATCGACATGACAAAACCAGGGGTACAAAAGCCACATTGACTACCATGATGCTCCACCAGTGCCTGTTGTACCGGGTGTAACTGCTGATGCTCGCTCAGGTGTTCTACACAAATCAGTTGTTTAAGATGCAGCGATGAAAGCAGGGCAATACAGCTGTTGATGGGGGCGTAATGCAGCCGCTGCTGGCAAGAAGAAAGCTCGGCAAGTACCACGGTACAGGCACCGCAATCACCCGCAGCGCAGCCTTCCTTGGTTCCAGTGAGTTCGCGTGTCTCACGTAAAAACTGCAATATGGTCTGATTAGCCTCAGCCGTAGATAAACTTACTGGCGTATCGTTTAACAAAAAGCGAACCATGGTGCAGCCCTTTTGTCGCTGATATATAAGTTTACTATAGCTTGCTTTTTAAACGAAAAGTAGACCAGGAGGTCAGTTTATTTGTCTGAAAATTAATCAGCTAAAAATAGAGTCAGGTTGCGTTTTTCGAGTACATTTTATGCTTGCATTCGCAATAGGAGGTTAACTTGTCAAAACCACTGGGCTTCACAGGCAGGATCAGGCTAAGATTATTATAGTAGTTATCAGGTTACAGTAACGGGTACAGGCGCACCATTTTGCCATGTCACCATGTTTGATAAAGAAAAAGGCACACAAGCTTTATGACAGTCAATAAATCTTCTGAGGCTTCGGTAGGTGAAAAAAACAAACAAAAAATTGTTCAGGCTGCAGAGCAGGTATTTGCTCAACAGGGGTTTAAAGGCAGTTCGGTACAACAAATTGCCGATACCGCAGGATTACCGAAGACCAATGTTTTGTACTACTTTAAAACAAAACAAAGTCTGTATCAGGCCGTACTGCAACATACTCTGAGCTTATGGAATTCTCGCTTTGACCAGGCCCAGGCCACAGATGATCCGGCCGAAATACTGGCTGAATACATCAGTGAAAAAATAGATATGTCGCGTACTCATCCATTATCTTCAAAAATTTTTGCTATGGAGATACTAAATGGCGGCCCGAACTTGGATACCTATTTCAACCATGAACAGGTTAGCTGGATGAAAGGGCGGGTAGCCATCATTGAAAGCTGGATAAACCAGCAGAAAATAGTGGCGGTAGACCCCTATTATTTGCTGTTTACCATATGGGCCAGTACCCAGCATTATGCTGATTTTTCTGAACAGGTGACCCGGCTACGGGGTGAAAAAATGAAAAAAGTTGATTTTGACCACGCCAAACGCACTGTGATTCAGCTGGTATTAACCGGCTGTGGTTTAACTGTTCCGTTATGCTACCAAAGCAGCCAATGAAAAAAGACGACGGGTATCCACGCGATTTAATCGGCTACGGCGCCGTGCCCCCCCATCCTCAATGGCCAGATAACGCCCGTATCGCCGTTCAATTTGTGCTGAACTTTGAAGAAGGCGGCGAAAACAGCGTTTTGCATGGCGACCCTGCTTCTGAGGTTTTTTTAAGTGAATTGTCGGCGCCTGCGGCCTTTACCGACCGCCACTTAAGTATGGAGTCGGTATACGAATACGGCAGTCGCGCCGGATTTTGGCGGCTACACCGGTTGCTTACCCAATATCAGGTGCCAGTCACCGTATTCGGGGTAACCATGGCTCTAAAGCGGCACCCTAAAGCGGTGGAGGCGATGCTAAATGCTAATTGGGAAATAGCCTGTCACGGGCTTCGTTGGATCTCGTATCAGCAGGTAGATGAAGCCACAGAGTCGGCGCATATGGCGCAGGCCTTACAGCAGCATCAGCAACTGACAGGAAAACCGGCCCGGGGCTGGTATACCGGGCGTACCAGCCCCAATACCCTGGCGCTGGTGGCAAAGCAGCCACAAATATTGTACTGCGCCGACTCATACGCAGATGATCTGCCTTATTACGATTATCATTACGAACGGCCTTTATTGATGGTGCCCTATACATTGGATACCAACGATATGCGATTTGCTACCCCCTCGGGCTTTAGTACCGCCGATCAGTTTTTTAACTATTTAAAAGACGCGTTTGATACGTTATATACTGAAGGGGCTGATACCCCTAAAATGCTATCAATTGGTATGCATTGCCGGTTGTCGGGGCGTCCGGGCCGTATTGCGGCAATAAAACGCTTTATTGAGTATGTTTATCAGCATGAGCAGGTATGGGTTGCAACCCGTGAAGCTATCGCGCAACACTGGCAGCAATATTTTGCACCCGTAAAAAAATAAATGCCTGGCATAAAACACTTTGGATAAAATTATGTTTAGAAACGTATTAATGGTTGTCAGTACGCTGGCTTTTATAAGTGGTTGCTCAAAGCTAACCCGCGAAAACTACCAAAAGCTTGAGCCGGGTATGTCGCAACAGCAAGTTGAAAATGTACTGGGAGAAGCACAAGCCTGCTCAAAAATGGTGGGCGCATTAAACTGCCGATGGGGCGAGGAAGACGGAACATTTATCAAAGTAGTCTTTATGGCCGACAAAGCCGTGGCATTTTCGTTTGAAAATTTATAAGGCTTTGCCAGACAGATTCCAACAAAGCCTTTATCAATTTTGACCTACAGGGCGTTAAGCGCCGCCTCGTAGTCAGGTTCGTCAGCAGTTTCTGCAACCTGTTGAGTGTACACAACGTCGCCAGCTTCGTTAATTACGACTACGCTTCGAGACAACAACCCGGTCAGGGGGCCGTCTTTGAAGGTCACGCCATAGTCGTCGCCAAAGTTGCTACGAAATGTCGAACCGGTCATCACATTTTCGATACCTTCAGCACCACAAAAGCGACCCGCCGCAAACGGCAAATCTGCTGATACACATACCACGGTCGTGTTATCAAGCTTGGCGGCTTTTTCGTTAAATGCGCGTACCGAAGCTGCGCAGGTTCCGGTATCAATGGAAGGGAAAATGTTCAAAACAACATTTTTGCCTTTCAGTTCGCTCAGGATAACCTCTGATAAGTCAGACTTGACCAAAGTAAAATCAGGAGCCTGATTGCCTTTCGCCGGAAGCTCGCCGACAGTGCTCATTTCGTTGCCTTGCAATGTAACTGTTGCCACGTTGTCTCCTTAATTTATGTTTTATGGTCTGTAGCGTGCAGTGTTCTTACCATAGTCTTAGCACTACACTAACCGATTATTTCAGGTCAAAAAGATAGCGCAATAAAAACAGTAGCGCTAAGGCATATGTCAGTTTACTGACCTCTTTGCCTTTACCGGTTCCTACCATAATGGCGACGTAGGTGATAAAACCAAGTGCAATACCTTCACTTATGCTAAAGGTAAGGGGCATCGCCAGCAATGCTACTACCGCAGTGGCCAGGGCGCCAAGATCATCAAAATCAAGCTGACGAATAGAGTCCATCATTAAAATTCCCACCATAATAAGCGCTGGGGTAGTGGCCATTAGCGGTATCACTTTCATTAATGGAGTTAAAAACAACGCCAGCGCAAAACAAGCGGCAACAACAATACCGGTTAAACCTGTGCGGCCACCGGCCGACACACCAGCGGCCGACTCTACGTAGCTGGTGACAGGAGAGGTGCCTAGCGCCGCCCCGGCCACGCTGGCGGTGGCATCGGCGGTCATTGCGTTGCCCATTTTGGGAAGCCGATCATTGTCATCAAGCAGATTAGCCCGACGAGATACACCAATCAGGGTGCCGATGGTGTCGAACATATTAACAAACATCAGCGCAAAGATAAGATCCCAGGTATGGGCAAAATTTTCTATCGGATACCAAATGTCCATAGCCATAAAGGTTTGCGAGATACTGTCTGGCATTCCTATCACCCCCTGGGGGGCGGAGGTTAAAAAACCTGACTCGGTAGGAACAAAGACGCCAATCAGACTAAGCACGATTATTGATAATAATATACCGCCGGTAATTTGTTTCATAACCACAATAATAGTAAACAATATACCGGCCAGCGCTAATGCTACGGCGGGTTCAGATAAGTCGCCCAGCGTCACCAGGGTAGCCGGATGCGCAACAACCAGTCCGGCATTTTTTAATCCAATAAACGCGATGAACAATCCAATACCACATTGCACACCTATTTTAAGCGCATGCGGAATGGCTTCCGCCACTTTTGTGCGAACGCCGGTCACGGTGAGCAGTAAAAATAAGATACCGTTCCAGAAAACAATACCGAGTGCCGCTTCCCAGGGCACCTCACGAGTCATGCATATGGTGAAAGCAAAAAAAGCGTTCAGACCCATGCCTGGCGCCATGGCAATAGGATAATTGGTCATTAGCGCCATCAGCAGTGTGCCTATACAGGCCGATAAAGCGGTAACAGTGATCAAACCTTCAATGGGCATACCACTTAACCCCAGCACACTGGGATTTACCACTAATATGTAAGACATAGCCGCAAAGGTTGTCAGCCCGGCAACTATTTCTGTTTTAACCGTAGTGCCGTGCGCATCAAGCTTAAAAAATCGTTCGAAAATGTCGGTGATCATGCGTTCTCTCGTAGCACGTTTTTTGATAATTCCGGCGCATAGTAAAACTGACCAGTGAGTCAGCGTTTTAGTTATACCTGTGCGGATTCGATCCACCACCACGATTCACAATTGCCCGACTAAAAGAGATTTTGCCTTGTCGATAAGTCGGAACATAATGACTAAACATTTTATCAAAAACGGCATTCGTGGCATCCTAGCATTATCATAATGACACGCGAGCTAGAACGAAACGCGATGGGTGGCGGCGCAATTGTGCGTGAAGCCTTAATAAGGTGCAACCAAAGGCAATAAATTTTGCCCTGATGTTCTAGCTACCTATAGACAGAGACAGCATATGGCCATTTCATCTTTAATCAGTACATTACCTAAAGCAGAGTTGCATTTGCATATTGAAGGCAGTCTTGAACCGGCGCTCATGTGGCAACTGGCTAAAAAGCATCAGGTAACCTTGCCTTATAATAGCGTGGCAGAAATTGAAGCAGCCTATCAATTTGACGACTTGCAAAGTTTTTTAGATTTGTATTATGCAGGCGCTGATGTATTGCGTGATGAAGATGACTTTTATCAGCTGATGTGGTCGTATTTAAGCAAATGCCGTGAGCAAAATGTCGTTCACGCCGAGATTATGTTCGATCCGCAAACTCATACCCTGCGAGGGGTGGGGTTTGATACGTTTATGCCGGGCTTTTCAAAAGCAATAGACCAGGCGCGCAGCGAATGGGGGATGAGTACCCTGCTGATCATGTCCTTTTTACGGCATTTACCCGAAGCCGATGCGTTTGTTACATTGAAAGAAGCTGAGCCTTATTATTCAAACATCACCGCTATTGGTTTGGACAGTTCTGAGCTTGGACATCCACCACAAAAATTTGAACGGGTTTTTGCACAGGTGAAAGAATTAGGCTTCAAAATTGTTGCGCATGCTGGCGAAGAGGGGCCGGCAGACTATATCTGGCAAGCCATAAAGTTGCTTAATGTTGATAGAGTCGATCATGGTGTGAAATGTCAGCAAGATTCAGAATTAATGCAATATCTTATTAAACACCAATTGCCCCTGACAGTTTGTCCGTTAAGTAATCTGAAGCTTAAAGTTATCGATGACATGAAACATCACAATATTCTGCAATTGCTGGAGGAAGGCATGCTAGTCACAGTGAACTCGGACGATCCAACGTATTTTGGTGGCTACCTGAATGAAAATTACGACCAGTTACATGCAGCTCTGGGTATGAACACAGACCAGTTAAAACAACTACTAGCAAATAGTTTCACCGCCAGCTTTTTACCCGAACCTAAAAAGCAGTACTGGATAGAGCAGATTAACGCCGCGTAAATGGTGGTATTGAAAGAGATCTTTGGCACGGCGCAGGTCTTTTTAAGTACTATTTTATAGGCTATGTCCTGCTTTCAAAATTACAGATAAGCGTCCCAACGGTTTTGCAAAGCCATACCTAATAGATATCAAAAGGCGAACGAATACGTTGCCTTGAATATCGACCAGGGAACATAACAAGAGCCATCGAGAATACTTATCGAGAATGCTTAAAAACCCACCCGGATGCGAGGCTCGCTAACCGGGTGGTTTACATTTGCTTAACCGACAAAGCCATATACACACTTTAGTCTCGGATGAGATATTGTGCCATGCAGCCACTTATCTCTCTGATTCTAAGTACAAAAAGCAGCAAATGCCGGTGATTTAATAGGCTTTAGGCATCTATAATTTTGTAGCAAATTGGTTTGTAGCTGAAATTATTAGACTCGCCCGCTGAGCAGGCGGTTAACCCTACCACCATGTCCATTTTTGCTTCAAAGACCGTGTAGTCACCTGCTTTACTTTTGGGAGGTAAAACAGACAAATCGCCTTTTTCATCAATAGCAACATTCATAAAAGTATTAAATGTTGTATTAATCAAATGTTCCGGAATACCGTACTCGGCAAATGCGCTGACTAAGTTTCCATGACAGCCGGGTACGGGCTCTTCATCGGGATAAAAATGACGAAATGTTGCTTTGCTACAAGGCGTCAGTAAAAAATCATGATCTTCTACAGTATCTTCAATAATCTCGAACATCTCGTTGCTTTGATTTGAATATAGTTTTGAACCCTTTTTAAAGGTCAGGCTCTCGTTGTAATCAAGTGAGCGACCTGAAGACAAATATTCATTATGATTGGCACCATTAAATGCATACAAATCTGCAACCTGTTCACCTTCGGGGTCGATAACTTTTAATTTTTGACCTGCGCGAAGTTCAAAAGCGGTGCCGCTGCGTGGAGCGATCTTTTCCATAGGTGTGTTACTCCGTTGACGGATGAAACGGACATTTCCAGTTTTCTTCTAATAAACGTCCGCTGTATTGTTTAGCTTCAGAATCACTACCGTGATTTCCCAACATTGGATTATCTGAACCACAAAAAACACTGTCGCGTTTACGAATATGATCGCGAAATGTTTCAAATTTTCCTTCTTCTTTAAGTTTGTCAAACTGCTCATGCAAGTTAAACACAATAGTCGGTGATTCAAATCGACGACTACGACGGCGACTTGCCGGGTTCAGACAAACAATAAAAAAGGCACGGCCACCTAAACTAAAACTGAAGTTATCGTGTTCAGGATCGCGACTTACCGCTTTATCCCAGCCATGAAGGCAACTGTCGACTTCGTGCAGTTGCTGTAACTTGGCCCACAATAGCCGCTCGTATTGACGTTCGGTATGAGCCCAGGGCCCTTCGAAGGTGCAGACAAATGAGGAAAACATATCTTTTTTGATATTAAATTGTTCAATAAACGCATACAGATCACTAAGAATATCTGTATTTTCTGATTCATCGCTTAGCGAACCATATTGATGAACATAGATTTGTTCCTTAGCCAGGGCCGTTTTAGCACCTACACAGGGGAAGTCTTGCTGAGCGACAAATTGCTGAAGATTTTCATCGCTTTGAGATAAGTAAGTTTGCATAACTGACTCCTTTGAGAACAAGAAGCCTAAGGACAGTATAAAAGGGAAAGACGAATACGATACGACAGATAACTTTTATAGTGACCTGGCTTTACCAGAATCCTTAGATCCTAACCCAATGCACGAAGCCCACCGTCAATAATAGGCGTCTTACGCATTAGCAAGACACATTGGTAAGCAAAAGCAAGGGCACATAAGGTTTCCATCTGACTCTCCGTAAATACAAAATAGCGAACCGAACTATTGGGGTGTGGCTATTTGCACTGTATGTTTAATAACTATCTATGCTTAAGTAAGCAATAAGGGTGCCATGGTTTTTATTCGTTTAATGCACTGATTTTAAAGAGTTAAATGGAACGTGAATGATTTGTCTGTAATGACAGGGACAAAACTATATTCGCAACGTGAAGACTTTACCGGGCGCTGTGCTTCGTGAACTCTATACATTAACTTTGATTGATGATCATATGCTTACATTAGTTACACAGCATTCAGGGTACGAAACGTACATGCATGTTTTCGCAGCTTTTAGCCAGGATACAAAAAAAGCGCCGAATTCGGCGCTTTTTTACCCTGTGCAGATCATCAGTAAGGCTGTTCGCTGCGGGTCTCTTTTAGTTCCTGGTCAGACGGCTCACGTACAAATTCAACCGTATGCTTATCACTGTCAACTTTTACCAGGCCCATTTCCTCAAAGGCTTCCAGCCAACTGTACATGGGTAAGTAATTATGTTGCTGCGCAAAGTAATTCGCGTTATGGCATATACTTTTTACATGATTAACCGGCGGGGAATACTTTGTATGATATTGATGCAGCACTTCTTCTGGCGAAAAGACTAACTGGCAACCTTTATAATGAAAGCGTTCTGCGAAATCAGTATCTTCAGCACCGTAACCTAAGAAGTTTTCATCAAAACCACCCGTTTCGTTAAACGTAGTCCGGTGGATACAAAAAGCCAGTGACCAGAATTTTTTACGATCTACGGGTTCATCGCACGCAATGGCTTCACGTTTAGGGTGCTCAACCGCCTCATCTTTGAGCTGTAGATAATTACCATTTTCAGGCACTTCATTGAGGTATCTGACCGACGCCGACGCTATTGTGTGAGGCGAGGCACGTTCTATTAATGAATCAAAAAGGTTCGGGCTACAAATGCAATCGACATCTAAAAACACCAGAATAGCTTCCGACGCTGTTTCAAATCCCAGGTTACGCGCTTCAGCCAGGGGCAGTTTTGCCTCGGGTACCGTTATCTGACGTATTGGAATTCCTTCAACTTCGTCTTGTTCGATACGGTCTTCTTCCATCCAGACTACCACTACTTCTTGTGGCTTAAGTGTACTTCGACCCACACTGTCCAGTAGGTTCGATAGTTGCTTTTTGCGTCCTTTTACCAGTGTTATCACCGAGAATGAGGGCATAATAAATCCTTAATTAAAGCAGCGAATTGTTCTGCTGCATGAGGGTTCGCCAGCGCGCTAACACGGCTGGTATCAATTGAAGCTGCGTTGTGTACTGCCTGCTGCCAGTGAGAAACATCAGCAATGTGCGTTACAGGCAAGGTTACCGCGTAGTTGTGCTTTGTCAGTTGTGCCGCTTTGCTAACCTGTTCGTTGTAGGGGCGGCTCTGAGGCACGATAATGAGTTTTTTACCCAGTAAAAGAAGCTCTGAAAGTAAATTATTTCCGCCGCTGCACACCACAACATCAGTAGGTATATGAACCGAAATATCGTTCACATAACCTAAAAAAGTAACGTTAGAAGTGCTTTCACCTTCACAACCAACTACCCAGATGGGCAGCTGTAGCTGTTGCAACGTGGGCAGTATTGTTTCTACACCTTCACCTTTAGAGCTGACCAGAGTGATGCCTCTTCTGACTGCGTCTTGTCGTTCAGCACCGAGTTGGCTAAAAAAGCCAAGAAACCGGGTTTTTTCAATAAACTCAAAGTCAGGATCTTCAATATGCCTGGGGTAGGGTGCATAAAGCGCACTGGCGCTTTGATAAGCAAATACCTGAGTTGGGTCAATGTGGGTTTCACCACTATGGCGTTGCATAACCACCGGCACGCCCGCTGCTCTGGCTAAAATGCTAAGCTCGGCCGAAACATCACTGATAAAAAGATCGGCCTGATACGCACTTAGCAAATTGACAAAGGTCAGTGCTCGCTGGGTTGCGGCGCTGGTGCAAGGAACACCTTCAAATGCACTGTCGTAGGTTCGGTCAGGAAACGCCGGGCTCGCTGCCCATTTAGACGGCAGGCATTCGCACGGTAAGTGTCCAAATTCATGCTGTAGCTTTGTTTGCATCGCGGGATTGGCGACGACAAATATAATGGCAAACTGAGTTTCCAATGCGTCAATTAGGGTACGGGCCCGCTGTAAATGGCCTGCTCCATGGTGATGAACATAATATAAGAGGGTTTTAGTGGAGTCGGGCATACAGTTGCTCGTATTTTTCCAAAGTCTGGGTAAAATTGAACCGCCCAGCGAATTTCTGGCAATCACCCGGCTTAACCAATGTAGCTCGAGCCAGGGCCGAATGAATATCCTTAGGCGCATCGTTGCGTATTACCTGACTAAGAGGTTCGCAGCGTAATTCGGGAACAATAGCAGTATCAAACCCAATTACCGGAGTGTCGCAAGCCAACGCTTCCAAAGTAGACAACCCAAAAGGTTCAATCCAGCTTGATGTGCACAGCAAAGCAGTTGCGCCTTTCAGATAACGCTTAAGCTGAACCTGCGACAGATGACCGACGTGACACACCGAATCGCTGAGTTCTGGCTTTATGATGGTTTCAAAATACTGAGCATCTGACACGGGACCGGCGATAAATAAGGGCAAGCCGGCTTCTTTGGCAAGATGAATAGCCGCCAGCGTATTTTTTTCCGGGCAGATTCGGCCGCTGGTTAACAGGTATGAGGTTGAGGGCGGAACAAAATCAGCGTCGAGTTTGTATTCATCAGGTTCAATACCGTTACTTATAGTATGCAAACCTTCGCCTAAAACACGGCTCCACTGCTGGTTCAAACGTGCCGATACCGCGACATAAACATCGTTTCCGCGAGCTCGGTTAAGCTGATGCGTTAATGCAAGACGCGGCGAAACCGGGCTATGCAGTGTAATAACACTACTGCGCCGGTGTAAAAATCCGTAGTCGTAAATAGCATGATAGTAGCTGTGATAATGCACTGCGTCGTAACCGCGGGTATCAATAAGGCCATACTGGGCAGCCTGATATTGTTTCTGACCTTCGGTTTCACTGGTAATAGCGTCGCACATACGCAAGGCTGACTCTTCAATAGCCAGCGTATTAAAGCGGTTGGTTTCATCAGCTTTACGACACAACACATCAACATTGTGCCCCCGGGCAGCGAGGCCGTTTGACAGACGCACGACAAAGGCTTCAGTTCCGCCGGCAAAAGGCTCGGTTAAATCAACAATAGGACTGGTTACCATAAGAATTTTCATATCAGTCCACTTACCTTACTGCTGTAAGCCTGACACATGGTACTTAGCGGAAAATAGTCAGCCCGCTGGCGTACATCGTCGCGATGATAATCAATAGCACGCGACAACGCTTCAGCCAGGCTGTACACATTATTGCCTGTGGCAAGACAGCCACCTGAATCAGCCACAATCTCTGGAAATGCCCCCCGATTAAATGCTGCTACGGGTGTACCGGTAGCCATTGCCTCCACGGTAGACAACCCAAAAGGTTCATCCCAACGAGCCCCAAATACTACCGCGCGGGCTTTTTTTAAACGCTCGTTTATTTGGCGATGGGTCAGGTGGCCTAAATACTGAACTTTATCGCTTAAAAGCGGTGTTATCACATCATCGAAGTAGCGCTGGTCAAATACCGGACCGGCAAAACAAAAAGGTAAACCTAACTCGGTTGATGCTTTTATCGCCAGGTCGAACCCTTTTGAAGGTGTTATCCGGCCAAATGAAAACGCGAATTCGGGATGAGATTTAGCGACATCCCACTGATTTAAGTCGACCCCGTTGTAAACAACATCAATATCATCATTGATAAAAGGCCGCCAAAGCTCTGCCACCGAGTAAGAGACCGCGTTGTAGTGAACATAGGGTGAGTATGACGCTAAGTCGGCAGCCGCTTTAAGTTTGCTATAGGGGGGCGTATGCAGTGTGGTTAAAATTGGAATATCGTATTTGCACGCCCATAAAGGGGGCACCGAGCTGATTGCATTATTATGAACCACATCAAAGCCACGACGGGTGATATCTTCCATTACCTTTAATAAGAAATCATTTTCGACAATATCGGGATACTGTTTATAAGTTTTTTCATTTAACGGGAAACTGACCAATTCGCAATTAACCTGGCTGTCAGGGTGCGCATACAAAGTGACGTCGATATCCTGGTTGTACGAGCTTACCAGCGAGGCAATAAATGCCTCTAAACCACCGGCAAAGGGAGCTCTGATAGGGTGACGGGGATGGGCAATGACAGCCAGCTTCATGTCAGTGATCCCTTCCGTGAGCAGCTTTAAACAAGACCGGCTGATTAAGAAACCGAGGATTGGATTTAGCAAAAGCTGTTTTTAATAATGCCCAATCGGCGCCGGGTTGGTCGGCAAATGGCAGCAAAGTAGATAAAAAGGTATGGGTGAAGATCACCCCTTCTATAGGGCGCTCCCAACTTATCGGAATTTGATAATCGTTGTTGAAATAATGGGGTGTAACTGCAAAATCGTCGATTGGGTTATTATCAAGCTGAGCGCGTAATACCGACTCGTCAAAACGGTCATCGTCGGTACGAAAAACTACCAACTCATTTTTTATGTTTTTGCAGGCAATATTGTATGCGGCGAACCGGCTATTGATACCGTTGTTAACATAAATGGTGTCAGAGAATCGCTGCAGTTTAGTATCTAATTGTGCGTACTTTTTATAGGTAGCAGGAGAATTATCTGCCACTATGACCTGACTATCGGGAAACTGAGATTTAAATTGCGCGACACGTTCTAATAACGCATCCTTCATTTTGTAAGTAACAAAAATGGCACTAAGCTCTCCCCGCGCTGTCATATTTTTATCCTATTTTTCAAGTAAGCTTTTCATTTGTTTTACCCGTAGTTCCAGGCGCAGTCGTTCGCTTATCTTCCAATAAGGAAGTGAGCCCAACAGGCTCTCTGCTCTTTTAATTTCGTTCATCAGTGAGTTGTAGCTAATCAGTGTCATGTTCACCTCCAGTGTGTAGCTAAATAGCAACTCCTGTACCGATAAACAGGTAACCGCAAATACTTTTTTAACTTGTTGATTATTTGGTATAAAAAAATATAAAGCAGGGACATCTCAAAAAGATATTCAAGAAAAAGGTTGGTGCGTTATTACATATGAAGTGGGAAAATTTACAGCGCCTTAACCATCAATTATTTATGTGATCTACCTCTTCGAATCGGTAATGCTTAAAAGGATGATCTAAAACGATGAAGGCAAACAGGTACATGGCATATATCCGCGTAACCAATAAGCAGTCCCATACAAACATCAGTAATTGACCGTAAATAACTGCCCTCGCTATTAGGCTGATCATAAAACAAGATCGAAGACCGGCTTATAAAAGCATTTCTCGATACCTTGTTTTTATAAAGCGGCGTTCTGATTAACGGTGTGTTGTTTAGACAGCAAAATAAGGGTTTCGAACAACACCTGTAAGGTCACCTCGACATCATCGACACAAATATTTTCATCCGGATGATGACTGATGCCTTTGTCACACCGGGTAAAAAGCATGGCAACCGGACATATTTGTGCCATGGCCATAGCATCGTGACCGGCGCCCGAAGGTAGATAAAGCGGTGAATAACCTGCAGAGTCGATGGCTCGGTGCAGCAGTGACTGTAAGGAAGCATCACAGGACACCGCTGCTGCTTCGTGTGTTTGCCGCCACAATAGTTTTACCGAATGCTGACTGGCAATCGTGGTAGCCGCGTTTATTATTAACTCCACGACTTTGTCGCGGTGCATATCATCACCGCTTCTGATATCAAGCGAAAATAGGGTTTCGCCAGAGATAACATTGACCCCGTTTGGCTGGTTTTTTATTTGTCCTACCGTAGCCACAATATCGTGCTCAATCGCCAACTGTTCAATAGCAACAATCATCTTTGCCGAGGCGGTAAGCGCATCTTTACGCAGGCGCATCGGTACCGTGCCCGCATGCCCGGCCATACCTGTTACCCTAAATTCAAAACGGCGGGCGCCAGCGATAGCATTGACAATACCAATGGGTAGATTTTCATCTTCTAATACCGGTCCTTGTTCAATATGAAGCTCAAGAAAGCCTAGTATGTCGGTATCAGTAAGAGCAGCATTGCGTACATCGTCAAAGCGTAAACCCACGTTTTGCATAGCCTGAGGCAAACTTATGTGGTCGGCATCGGTCAGATTTCGCCAGCTGGCGGGCCAGCTCCCGGTTAACGCCCGGCTTCCCAATAAAGTGGAACCAAAACGGGTGCCTTCTTCATCACCAAAGCCGACAATATCTAAATGAAAGGGAAGTTGAACGGCGTATTCATCAAGTAACTTTGCCAGCATAACAGCAGCGACTACGCCCAGCATGCCGTCGTACTTACCGCCGTTAGGCACGGTATCAAGATGGCTTCCCATGATAAAGCGCGGCGCGTCAGGTGTACCACTGGATAGCCGGCCCCAAAGGTTACCCGCTGCATCAGTATGATGCTGCATCGCCGACTGACTCATCCAGTGAGCGACCAAGGCATTAGCGGCAAAATGTTCGTCACTCAGATAACGTCTATCCAGATATTCTGGATGCTGACTGATGGTTGCCAGCTGTTGTAATTGCTGCATTACCTGGGCAGCCGCACGGGCGAATGCGGTCATTGTATACTGGCCTGGTCGTAATAGGCTAAAGCAGCATCTACACCCCCGCCAGCTTTGGGTACGCACTGATGCCGGCGAAGTACGGTTTCAAGAGACTGCAATGTGTGAAGTACCGCATCCTGACGCGCGTTGTAGCCCATGGTCCCAATACGCCAGATTTTGCCCTTTAATGGCCCAAAACTGGTACCAATTTCAATGTTAAAGCGGTGCAGCAGTTCATGGCGTACCAATTCGCCGTCGATTTTGTCAGGTATAACAACCCCGACAGCATTGTTCATTTTGTGTTTTATATCGCCGTAGGGGGTAAGCTCCATTGCCTGAATGCCGGCAAGCATTGCCGAGCCAGCATCATAATGCCGGCGAATTACATTGCCGAGGCCTTCTTCCAGTAAGGCTATGGCGCATTCGCGTGCACAAAATAACATTGAGGCAGCTTCGGTGTGGTGGTTCAACCGGGCGCCGCTCCAGTAATCAAGTAACATGGGTATGTCGAAGTAGTTTGATTGAATTGGGCTGCCCAGCGCATGCGATGAAGAGGACTCGCGAATTCCTGCTTCAATATGATGTCGTTTACGTACCTGCGTAACATAGCGTTCGCTAACCGTTATGGGCGCACTGCCTGACGGCCCCCCTAAACATTTTTGCAGGCCTACTGATACGGCATCTAATTGCCACTCATCGGTGTTAAGCGTATTACCACCAACCGAGGCAGTAGCGTCGCAATATAATAAGACGTCATGTTGGCGACACAGCGCCCCCAAATGTTCTAAAGGTTGCAGCATGGTGGTAGAGGTATCGCCCTGGACAATTGCTAACACCTTAGGCTTTATGCGAATTAGCGCTTTTTCAATTTGTTCAGGTTCAAACACGGTGCCCCAGGGGCTATTGATAGTGTAAACACGAGCGCCGGCGCGCTCACAAATCTCGGTCAGCAGATGACCAAAGCGCCCGAAAACCGGTACCAGCACTTTGTCTCCAGGTTCGAGCGCCGAAACCAATAGGGCTTCAATGCCCGCGCGACTGGTGCCATCAATCAGTAAGGTATGCGGGTTATTGGTTAAAAACACTTGTCTGTAAAGCGCCATTACCTCGTCCATAACTGCGGTCATAGCCGGATCAAACTGACCCACCAACTGCGTAGACATAGCAGACAATACCCTTGGGTAACAATTTACAGGCCCAGGGCCCATAAGCAGACGAGGAGGCAAATTTAGTGTTTTCATAGGTACCTTATATTCAAGATGCTGAAATACAGCAAAGCGTCGTGTAGGTAACAAGTTTGTGCAGTTGAAAGGTGCCGTGCTTTTGACCGACCAGAATGCTCACTGCACGCGCACAATAGCTCTAAAAAGAAGATCCGGGCTGGGTTAAAAACTGTTTTTCTTCAGGCGTAGATTCGCGGCCTAAAATTGCATTGCGATGAGGGTAGCGACCAAAGCGTTGTAAAATGGCCTTGTGTTTCTTTTCGTATTCAAAGTTATTCTGAAGGCCTTTCTCATCAAACAGTTCCATGGCTGTACTGTGTACTTCTAGCGACTCGCTATGCATAAAAGGCATATACAAAAAAGCACGTTCAGAATGACTCAGATGTTGGTCTGCGCCTACACTTACCGCCTCCTGAGCCAGCGCTAATGCTAAAGAGTCATGCATAAATGCTTCAGGTTTATTGCGAAATATATTTCGGGAAAATTGGTCCAGCACGATAATTTCAGCTAAGCGCCCATAGGCCGTTGCTCGCCAGGGCCATAATTCACATTGCGCTGCGGCATTGTGAACCGTCATAAAACGCGCTCGAATAAGCGTGTCTAGACTGTCATCCTTGATAAACCACTGATTTGGTTCAAGCTCTTCAAACCAGAAAGCCAGTACGTTGGCAGCTTCTTCAACCGTGATCATTGGCTGTTTTGCCATAAATGATTATCCAATAATTAAATAATAGTTAACCGAATCAACCTTTGGTATTCACTAACTCATTGTGAATGAGAACAAAAAATAATCAATACAAAATATTGGTGCGGTCAGTTTAGAATTTATTACGGTAGGCCAACTAAGTCTCAAAAAGCGGGTAAGCACTAATAATTACAATGATATCAGCTCCTAATAGACTGTCCGGTTTTTTGACCCGAAGCCCTTAGTTTTGGCGTATGAATAGCCTTAAAATCTTATTACGAATAAAGGTAGCTTATGTGGTTGTTGGCCGGTTTACAGGGAACAGGCGAAAGCCAGACTCAGGTGTTGACCCATATTTTTGATGGCGTCCGGGCTCAAATACCGGGTATTGCTTTAGGCCTGTTGTTTTTACTGATTTTAATTTTTATCTCCGGCCCTCTGGCTACCCTGCTTATAAAGCCATTTCGGCATTTAACCAAAAGTCCGCTTATTCGGTCGGTGACACACAGAGCCTTATCTATTTTATGCATACTGCTGGGGGTGTATTTATTTTTAAAGCTGGCAGGGCTCACTGAGTTTGCCGTGGCCATAATAAGTGGTACTGGTTTGCTTGGACTGATATTAGGCTTTGCTTTTCGGGATATTGCAGAAAATTTTATTTCGAGTTTGTTACTGACAGTACAAAGGCCTTTTAGGATTGGGGATGTTGTACAAATTGAAGATTATCTGGGTGTGGTACAAAAGGTAACCGCGCGGGCTACAACTCTGGTTGACTTTGATGGCAATCATATACAAATCCCCAACGCCAGTATTTATAAAGGGGTGATTAAGAATCTTACTGCTAACCCCAATATGCGTGGTCATTTTATTATCGGTGTAGGTTATGACAACGATATTAAGCACGCTCAGCAACTCGCCAGTGAGTTTTTATCAAAGCACGCTAACATTCTTACACAGCCAGAACCGCAGGTGCTGATTGACAATTTAGGTTCGGCTACAGCCAATCTAAAGGTTTATTTTTGGATTGATGTTGAGAAAACCAGTGTTTTAAAAATGGCGTCAGTATTAATGCGCGAGCTGGTAGTTTTATTTGAAAATGCGGGTATTAGTATGCCCGATGATGCGCGCGAACGCGTGTTTCCTGCTGGCCTACCAATAATGCGCGATGCGGCTTCAGAAAACTCAAATTCTCAGCCGGCCTCTGACGCCCCATCACAAGTGCAGTCCGATTCACAATCTAATACGCAATCAGAAAAATCATCAGATAATATGGGTAGCAGTACAAATAAGCACACCGAGACACAAGAAGCGAGCGCTAATCATAACCAGGATGACGTAAGCAGCGAAACGTCGGAAATACGGCGTCAGGCCGAGCAGTCGCGGGACCCTGAAGACGGGGAGAATATTTTATAATTCACACCCTATGGCGCGGTAGGCGACAGATTACAGCGGGCGAACAGGGTTTGCCATAATTGCACATGATCTTTTACTGCTTGTTGATAGCGGGTAAACCCTTGTTCGGCGTGTTGACCAATGTAACGTTTAAACGATGGGTGTAAAGCAGCGTCGGTCTGCCATTTCTGCCAAACATCACCAAGCTGGTAATGATATTGATTAAGCTTACTGCCGATGGGTTGAATCTTTTCAATAAAAAACAGATAAAACACATTTTTGAGGATTTTCACCTGGTTACTGGCTTTTCCGGCCGGGCAGCTCAGTTGGGGTAACTGTATAGTCAGTTGCGCGTTCATGGGTTCTAAATACGCAACGAATACACGTTGTGTACGCCAAAGCTTGGCGGGCAGGCGTGCCTGGTCAATAATTTTCAACTGCGTTTCTAATTCAGAGACATTGTGTAAAGGTGTATGTTTAAGGCTGTTTAAATACCCCAAAGCCGAAACCGCCGCGCTGGCATTGCTATTGTCTTGCGCTGCGAGGTAGTCAGGAGAGCGCGACAAAGCGGCGCGCATCTCTGGACTGGTTTGTATTAAATTGGCCCACAGCGCGGGCTGCTGTTGCTGCTTTATCTTCAGCCAGCGCGTTAACTGCCCGGTCATTTCAGGGTTTTCGTCTGCAATTGAATCTATACATTGTTGAAGCGTTTTAAGTAATAACGACTCATAGATATAACGCTGTGAAAGCTGGGCGGTCTTTCCCAGGGCCGTGTTTCGTTGGGCTACCATAGTACCTAACTCACAATTTTGAAAACGATAAAAATCTCGCAGATTGATGGTGACCGGTTCTATTGAACTGACCAGCATTGCCGATGAAGGATAATTTAAAGAAACTTCAGGAACAATAGCATTGGCCTGTGAATCAAGAACGCGATTAAGGCGCTGATGATATTCATCCAGCTCATCTTGAAGACTGCTACTAAAAAAGCAGCCAGTCAGTAAGGTTGATAGACAGAGCAACACCAGCCAACGCATTTTATACCGTTGCCTGACTGGCAATACTACGCCCGCCATCTACCGCAATAATTTGGCCGGTGATGTAGTGATTGCTGATTAAAAACTCTACGGTTTGAAACAATGACTTTACGGTTCCCAATTGTTGTAACGGTATGCTTTGGAGTAAATGCTTTTTTTGATTCTCATCTATTGAGCGTTCGGGCCACAATATAGCGCCTGGCGCAATACCGTTTATACGTATCCTGGGAGCAAGTTCTACAGCCAGCGAACGGGTTATTGAAGCCAGCGCCGCCTTCGCCGCGCAATATACGCTATGGCCGGGTAGGGGGCGCGCAATATGAATATCCACCATGTTAATAACACATCCACCGGTATCAGCTAACCTGTTTGCTAGCGCCTGAGTTAAAAACAAAGGCCCCTGCACATTGCTGCCTACCAGCATATCCCAGTCGCTGCGTTGTATATTGCCAATCACAGTTGGGTAAAAAGCAGAAGCATTATTAATAAGCACATCCAGTCTGGCGGTACAATGAAGTACCTTTTCGGCCAGCATATTAACCTGCTGACTATCACTCAGGTCGGCTTGTATAGCCATTGCCGAATCAGGTCGGGTTTGGTTGAGTAAATCACACAATTGCTCTGCTTCGGTCTGTGAATGATTGTAGTGAACAATCACCTTATAACCTTTTGCATGTAATGCAGAAGCAAAATGATGCCCGATACGTCGGGCGGCACCGGTGATTAACGCCACTGGCGTCTGAACAGACATAAAACCTCGGGTTTAATACATTTTCTGACAGTGAATGATGGCAGATTTTGCCTCTTCGAGGTAGGGGCTACCGAAGATAACGGCATGATTAAGCAAATGATAAAGTTGGTACAGTTTTTTACGGTGTTCGTAACCTTCACTGAATGGCGCGTTGTTATTGTATCCGGTATAAAAAGGGGCAGGCAGACGGCCAAATAGTTCTGTCATGGCAATATCGGTTTCTCGGTCAGCAAAATGAACCGCGGGGTCGAAAACCACCGGGCCTTTTACGGTATGAGCGATATTTCCTGACCATAAGTCACCATGAACCAAACTTAACTGAGGTTGGTGACTATTTAAAAAACGTTCAGTTTGGGTAACAAATACATCGCGATTAATCAGCCGATGGCCCTGATTAGCCAGCTTATCAAGCATGGCGCCAATGCGGCATTCAGAATAAAACACCGACCACGTTTGATAGGGGTCATTACACTGTTCGGTTTTACCCAGATAATTGTTGTGCGACCAGCCAAACTGATTATTTTCAGCGCGGCCCGGTAACGGGGTCTGATGTAAAAGCGCCAGCTGTTCACCCAAAAGCTGCCAACCCGCATCATCGCCATTTACAAAGCGAAGATAGTTCATTACCAGGTATTCATGGCTGTGATTACCCTCGTCGGTCACCCCGTGACAAATGACCCGCGGCGCACTTACGGTATCTGTCGCCTGAATAGCCTCAAGGCTTTCTGCTTCAAAGTGTAGCTGTAAAGGCCCTGTATGAGGTCTGATTTTTACAAAATAACGCGCTGTCGCATCTTTGATAAGATACGCCTGATGGGTGTCACCGCCCGTCACTTTCTGTTTGCTTTGACACAAAAAGCAGGTAGCGGTAGCCCGGCTGATATGGTCGCTGATAAAATGCCACATAGGGTCGTCTGATAAGCCTGCGCGCATGTGCACTAACCTTCTCTTTAGTATAGTTTGTCACCAGGAGCATGTAGCTTTTTTTACGCGCAATAACGAAATAATGACTTATTTACAACTGGTTGTAGTTGTCATCAGAGGCTAGAGGGGGCAATACATCGTGTACTTCAATTTGTATGTGCCCATTGCAAGCGCTGGTTAAGCCGTTATAATTCCCCTCTTTTTTAGCGCGTACGGTTTATCTGTGTATTTTGTCAAAATAAACAATGTACAACAGTAACCATTCGCCAACGTATTCGTCTCTTAAACTCACATATCTCAAGTGGCACAGAGTAGGTGTCACCACTGTAAAGGAATAAAAATGCCTGTAATTACCCTTCCTGACGGAAGCCAACGCGCTTTTGACAATGCGGTATCTGTACTTGATGTTGCCGCCGATATTGGTCCTGGTCTGGCTAAAGCCACCATCGCGGGTAAAATAAATGGCGAATTGGTTGATGCTGTTGAACCCATTGAGCACGATGCTGAGCTGCAAATTATTACCGCCAAAGATGACGCAGGCCTGGAAATACTGCGTCATAGCTGTGCACATCTTATCGGGCATGCGATTAAGCAACTGTGGCCAGATGCTAAAATGGCGATTGGCCCGGTTATCGATAACGGCTTTTATTACGATGTTGATATGGAGCACTCGCTGACCACCGAAGACCTGCAAAAGCTTGAAAAGCGAATGCTAGAGCTGGCAAAAACCAATTATCAGGTGGTTAAAAACAAAGTTAGCTGGCAACAGGCGCGCGACACGTTTGAAGAGCGCGGCGAGATGTACAAGATGCAAATTCTTGATGAAAACATCAGTAAAGACGATGAGCCCGCTTTATATCACCATGAAGAATACGTGGATATGTGCCGGGGCCCCCATGTACCCAATATGAAGTTTTGTCAGCATTTTAAACTGATGAAAGTGGCGGGTGCCTACTGGCGAGGCAACAGTGAAAATAAAATGCTGCAACGCATATACGGCACTGCATGGGCTGACAAAAAACAGCTTAAAGCCTATTTAAACCGTTTAGAAGAAGCTGAAAAGCGTGACCACCGCAAAATTGGTAAAACGCTGGACCTGTTTCATTGGCAGGAAGAAGCACCGGGTATGGTGTTTTGGCACAATGATGGCTGGTCTATTTACACCGAGCTTGAAACTTTTGTTCGTCGTAAGTTGCGTCAGTACAGCTATGACGAGGTAAAAGGCCCGCTGATGATGGACCGCTCATTGTGGGAAAAATCAGGTCACTGGGATAAATATGCCGAAAACATGTTCACCACCGAATCTGAAAAGCGTGAATATGCTATCAAGCCTATGAATTGTCCGGGCCATGTGCAAATTTTTAATCAGGGCTTAAAGTCTTACCGTGACCTGCCTTTACGTATGGCTGAATTTGGTTGCTGCCATCGTAATGAGCCTTCGGGTGCCTTACATGGTCTTATGCGTGTGCGTGGCTTTACCCAGGACGATGCTCATATTTTTTGTACCGAAGAGCAGATCCTAAAAGAAGTGAGCGGCTGTATTAAGATGGTCTACGAAACCTACGAAGCTTTTGGCTTTGACAAGGTTGCGGTTAAGCTCTCTACACGTCCTGAAAAGCGGGTAGGTTCAGACGAAATTTGGGACAAATCTGAAGCCGCCCTGGCCGAAGCGCTGAAAGCCAATGATATTGAATTTGACTATCAGCCCGGTGAAGGCGCATTCTATGGTCCGAAGATTGAATTTACTTTGCATGATTGTCTGGATCGTGCATGGCAGTGTGGTACTGTACAGCTCGACTTTTCGATGCCGGGTCGTTTAGGCTCTACTTACGTAGCTGAAGATGGCGAGCGTAGGGTTCCGGTAATGATTCACCGGGCTATTTTAGGGTCGCTTGAGCGTTTTATCGGTATTTTAACCGAAGAATACGCCGGTTCGTTCCCGCTTTGGTTGGCACCGCAGCAAATATCGGTACTTAATATTACTGATAATCAGGCGAATTATGTGGGTCAAACCGTAGAAAAATTGCAACAATTAGGATTTAGAGCAAAGTCTGACTTGAGAAATGAGAAGATTGGCTTTAAAATCCGCGAGCACACCCTAAAGCGTGTTCCTTATATGCTGGTGGTCGGCGACAAAGAAGTTGAGTCGAACCAGGTGGCTGTGCGTTCAAGACGTGGTGAAGATCTGGGAACGATGAATCTGGATGCTTTCATTGAATTAGCACAGAAGGAAATCGCAGAAAAAACAATCAAATAGATTGTTACGGGTCTTGAAAGTGTTAGCATAGCCCCTATATTGGGTAGGCTAACATTACGATTTTAATTTTTGGAGGAATAGCACATTAAAGGCGCTAACAAACAGGCTCAGGGCGCAAAAGCCCGCATAAACGATGAAATCAAAGCCAGAGAAGTAAGACTTATCGGCAAAGAGGGTGAACAGATTGGTGTAGTTTCGTTAGCCGAAGCAACACAAACCGCTGAGGAAGCGAGTCTGGATCTTGTAGAAATTAGTCCTAATGCCGAGCCGCCAGTCTGTAAAGTTATGGACTATGGCAAGTTCCTCTTTGAAAAAAGTAAAGCTCAAAAAGAGCAAAAGAAGAAGCAAAAGCAAATTCAGGTCAAGGAGGTTAAATTCCGCCCTGGCACGGATGAAGGCGATTACCAGGTAAAACTGCGCAACCTGCGTCGCTTTCTTGAAAGTGGGGACAAAGCCAAAGTCACTATCCGCTTCCGCGGTCGTGAAATGGCCCACCAAGACATTGGTATCGATCTTTTAAAACGTGTAAGAACCGATTTAGAAGAAGTCGCTATCTGCGAATCTTTCCCTCGTCGAGTGGAAGGTCGTCAAATGATCATGGTATTAGCCCCAACAAAGAAGCAGTAATGGTCTGAAAGTTTTCGAAGACTCTGCCCCTTCGAAACACCTTGCTGCATAATGTAACCGGTTTGTGATGACTGCACATCGTTCAAACCGAACTTAACAATGCGGAGTTTTAGCAATGCCTAAAATCAAATCTAACAGTGGTGCAGCCAAGCGTTTTAAAAAGACAGGCTCTGGCCGCTTTAAAAGCAAGCAGTCTCACTTGCGTCATATTTTGACCAAGAAGAGCTCTAAGCGTAAACGCCATTTGCGTGGCAAAAAATTGGTTCATGATGCGGATACCAAGTTGGTACAACGCATGTTGCCGTACGTTTAAAGATCAGGAGACTAAAGAATGGCTAGAGTAAAACGCGGTACGATTGCACGTGCCCGTCACAAAAAAGTTTTAAAACAGGCGAAAGGTTATTACGGTGCTCGTTCTCGCGTATTTCGCGTAGCGGTACAGGCAGTAACTAAAGCTGGTCAATATGCATATCGTGACCGTCGTCAGCGTAAACGTCAATTCCGCCAATTGTGGATTGCACGTATTAATGCTGCTTCACGTCAAAATGGCATGTCTTACAGCCGTTTCATTAACGGTCTTAAGAAAGCGTCTGTCGAAATCGATCGTAAGATCCTTGCCGACATCGCTGTACATGACAAGGTAGCATTTAGCGCATTAGTCGAAGCGGCTAAAGGCGCATTAGCTTAATTTTTTAAACCAAATTAAGTTTAAGTTCTTTCAGGAAACGGCGAGCAGGATGCTCGCCGTTTTTCTTTTTGGTCGACCAAAACCCCCACGCAAAACTTTCTTTTCTGCTCTAACACCTTTTTATTACTGATATCGGCCAGCGCTAATACCAAGCAAACCCGTCCACATCTTCAAAATTTTCAGATTAAATCAATAAATTCGTATAATAGTTGGGATTTATCAGCCCGTTAGGGTAGCGACAGGTTTTATGTGTCGTGTAGACTATAGCCTTTTATATTCAGGCAAACTCTTTGTTGCAAAGAGCTATCCGATACCAAATGCCATATTGAGGAAATCATGGAGCTTGAAGCGATCATTAGTCAGGCACAAAGCCAGATTGACGCTGCCGAAGATGCAGCGACACTTGACCAGGTTAGAGTTGAGTACATGGGGAAAAAGGGCAAGTTAACCGATCTTTTAAAAGGGTTAGGTAAATTGTCGAACGAAGAACGTCCCGCTGCCGGTCAAAAAATTAATCAGGCCAAACAAGTTATACAACAGGCGATTGGGGCAAAAGGCGAAGCTCTGCACAGTGAAGAAATGAACCGCAAGCTAGCAGAAGAAGCCATAGATGTGACATTACCCGGTCGTGTCGAACAGCCCGGTAATTTGCATCCGGTAAGCCGCACTATAGCCCGGATAGAGCAATTTTTTGGCGAACTTGGTTTTGCGGTAAAAACCGGCCCTGAGGTTGAAGATGGCTTTCATAACTTTGATGCGCTGAACATTCCGGCGAATCACCCGGCTCGTGCTGATCACGACACCTTTTACTTCAATCCCGATGTTATGCTACGTACGCAGACCTCAGGCGTGCAAATTCGAACTATGGAAGTAGAGCAGCCGCCGCTGCGTATTATCTCTCCTGGTCGGGTTTATCGTAACGACTATGATCAGACCCACACCCCGATGTTTCATCAGGTTGAAGGTTTGATGGTAGATAAAAATGTAAGCTTCACCGAGCTTAAAGGCATTTTGCATGACTTCTTGCATCATTTCTTTGAAGAGTCGTTAGAAGTTCGTTTCCGGCCTTCTTATTTCCCGTTTACCGAGCCATCAGCCGAGGTTGATGTAATGGGCAAAAACGGTCAGTGGCTGGAAGTATTAGGCTGCGGTATGGTGCATCCTAATGTATTAAAAGCGGTTAATATTGATCCGGAAGAATACACCGGCTTTGCCTTTGGTATGGGTGTTGAACGCCTGACCATGTTGCGCTACGGCGTAACCGACCTTCGTGCATTTTTTGAAAACGACTTACGTTTTCTTAAACAATTTAACTAGGGCAGGGCAGAGTTTACTATGAAATTTAGCGAAAAGTGGTTAAGAGAATGGGTCAATCCTGCCCTGAATGCTCAGCAATTATCTGAGCAGTTAAGTATGGCAGGACTGGAAGTAGATGAACTCGCTGGCGTCGCAGGCGAATTTTCTGGTGTGGTAGTGGGCGAGGTGGTCGACTGCGGTCAACACCCAAATGCTGATAAACTACGTGTAACCAAAATCAACACCGGTGATGATGAACTGCTTGATATCGTATGTGGCGCGCCCAATTGTCGTCAGGGCATCAAAGTTGCGGTAGCCAAAGTGGGTGCAGTACTGCCGGGCGATTTTAAAATCAAAAAGGCCAAACTTCGCGGTGAACCTTCATTTGGTATGTTGTGTAGTTTTTCTGAATTAGGCATAAGCGACGATCACGACGGTATAATTGAGCTGCCTGGCGACGCCCCCGTGGGCGAGGATATTCGGGAATATCTGAACCTTGACGACTACAGTATTGATGTAGATTTAACGCCAAACCGCGCCGACTGCCTTGGCATTCGCGGTATTGCCCGTGAGGTCGGTGTACTGAACAACGAAGATGTTCGCGAACCGGTTATCGAGCCTGTTCAATCGACCATTGATGATAAAATTGAAATTAACTTAGATGCGCCTCAGGCCTGCCCGCGTTATTTAGGTCGTGTGCTAAAAAATGTTGATTTAACTGCGGCTTCACCGCTTTGGTTAACTGAAAAGTTGCGCCGCAGCGGCATTCGCAGCATCGACCCCATCGTGGATGTGACCAACTATGTATTGCTAGAGCTGGGTCAACCGATGCACGCGTTTAACTTAAACCGCATCGACGGCAACATTAAAGTACGCATGGCTTACGCCGACGAGTCTTTAACGTTGCTTGATGAGTCTACGGTTGAGTTGGCCAGCGATACTCTGGTCATTGCCGATAATCACAAACCGTTGGCTATGGCTGGAATTTTTGGTGGTCTGCATTCAGGCGTAACCACCGACACCACCGATATTTTATTGGAAAGCGCTTTTTTTGCCCGCGATGCTATTATGGGCCGTGCTCGTCAATATGGCTTACATACTGATGCCTCGCACCGTTATGAACGGGGCGTAGACCCTCAATTACAACGCGATGCGATAGAACGTGCCACTGGGCTTGTTTTATCAATTTGTGGCGGTGAGGCCGGGCCAGTAGTTGAAGCTGTTGAACAAGACGCCTTACCAGCCTCAAAAACCGTGATATTGCGCCAGGAACGTCTTAGCCGTGTATTAGGTATCAATATTGCCGTAGCCAAGGTTACTGAAATACTAACCCGGCTAGGGATGCAGGTGACCGAACTTGAAGATCACTGGCAGGCTGAAGTACCCAGTTACCGGTTCGATATTGCCATTGAAGAAGATTTAATTGAAGAAGTAGCGCGAGTATACGGTTACAACAATATTCCTAATGTAGCGCCAAAGGCCAGCTTAGCGATGTTACCGGCCAGCGAAGCGACCATTAATTCGCGAGTCTTCAAATCACAATTGACCGCCCGTGGTTATTCAGAAGCCATTACCTATTCATTCGTTGATCCTAAAGTGCAGGATGCCTTATTCCCTGATGAAAAAGGCTTGGTCCTACCACATCCTATTTCCTCTGACATGTCGGTGATGCGGGTCAGTTTGTGGCCGGGCTTGTTAGGTGCGGTGGCGTATAACCAAAAACGTCAGCAAAGTCGTGTTCGGCTGTTTGAAACCGGCCTTCGATTTGTACCCGATGCAAAATCTGAAAGTGGAGTGTGTCAGGAGTCGGTCATTGCCGGTGTTATAGCCGGTCGTCGTACAGCTGAAAGCTGGCATGGTGGGGATGAAGCGGTCGACTTTTTTGATGTAAAAGGCGATGTAGAAGCGTTACTTGCCATGAAGGCGCAAAACGGTGAAATTACCTTTATTGCGCAAAGCCACAGTGCATTGCATCCGGGTATGTCAGCCGCTATATTACTTGATGGCAAAAACATTGGATTTGTAGGGGCGTTACACCCTCAATTTACTAAAATGATTGGGGTAAATGGAAGTCTATTTTTGTTTGAAATAGACTTAACTGCTTTATCTCAAAGAACTTTACCTCAGGCAAAAGCGATCTCTAAGTACCCTGCGAACCGTAGAGATATAGCAATTACAGTTAAAGAGGCAGTTTCTGTTGGTGCAATTCTTTCTCACGTAGAAAAAATTAGCGTAAATCAATTAGTTGCCCTAAACTTGTTTGATGTGTACAAAGGTAAGGGGATAGAACCGGGGTATAAGAGCCTGGCTTTATCGCTCATTTTACAGAATCCGGAGAAAACACTGGAAGAAGCTGAGATTCAACAGGCAGTGGACACCGTGGTAAAAAGTTTAGAATCCGAGTTCGGGGCAGCGTTAAGAGAGTAAACTATGGCATTGACCAAAGCCGAAATGGCTGAACACTTATTCGAAAAACTGGGTATTAATAAAAAAGACGCTAAGGATTTAGTGGAAGGCTTTTTTGAAGAAATCAAAACAGCCCTGGAATCTGGTGAACAAGTGAAGTTGTCAGGTTTTGGTAATTTTGATTAGCGTGATAAAAACGAACGTCCTGGCCGTAATCCTAAAACCGGTGAGGACATTCCTATCAAAGCGCGCCGGGTGGTGACGTTCCGTCCGGGTCAAAAGTTGAAAAGCAGGGTAGAAAACTCTAAGCCTGTCGCTGAATAAGCTTTTTTCTTATTCGCGAGTAATAACGACAGACGGTACGGTACGTAATATAACGTAACGTACCGTCTGTTTTGCCTGCGTGCGCCTTCAAACTTTCACTCTTTTCAAATCCGATGCTTATCGGTAATCTATTGTGTATCAAAAAAATTCTAGCTCACCATTGGGTGACCAATATTCTATTAACTGAGCGTATTCATGAAAAAACTGCTATTAATCGGTCTTCTTATAATTGTAGGGATTGCAGGCTATTTTGTTTGGTTGTCTGACCGTTCGGCAGATACCGTGGAAGAACCGGTCCCGGTTATCAACGTCATGGATATACTCAAAGCCTCTGATTTGCGCGCTGGAGTAAGGCAGGCGGTAAAACAAAATGATGACAAAACCATTGAGCTGTGGCTGCAAAAGGGCCAGGAAGTCGGCCGCGAGGCCGGTTTGTCAGATGAGAATATCGAGTATCTTGGGTCGGAAAAAGCCAGACGCTATGTAGAATACAACGCCAAACGCGATCTTTTTAACGAAGAATTTGAACAGCGTTATGCAAATTTGAAAGGTATCGCTGATTTAAAACAGCGCTACCCCGAAGCGAATACGTTGTATGAAAAAGCGCAGGAACTGATCACCAAACGTGACAGCCTTATTGAACAAATTGCCGGAACGCTGGCAGAAGGGGCAACGGTAACCAAGGCTCATCGCCAGGCTGCCCAGGAAATTTGGCAGAAACGTCATAAAGCTGCGCAGCAAGGTCAAACTGCCAATTCAGATTCAAAACCAGAATAAAATTAGTCGCAATAGCCTTTTGGTCAAACATAGGCTGCTATTTAATGAGGCGCAAAATCGCGGGAAATAGGGTTGCTGATCCGCCTTTTCAGTGCAAAGCCAGCCGCAGATAAATGGCTTTTTACCGAGTTACCTGAAGTACGAGCTATTTGAAAGCACAATGATGTGAAATGCTTTTTATTAGCAAAGCTCTGCTGGTATCTTAAACCGCAATCAAAGCAGGCTTACCGATAATGGTTGCGCTATTGATATTGACTGGAAGCAGAGGCGGGTGTGGGTCACATGATTGATAGAATGTAATATCCCGAATCACACAGTCTTAAAAAGCGGCAGGTAACCGACATGCTTGTGCCAATGCTAATGGGCTGGAAGAAATAGGCAAAACCAATACAAGCGTTGGTGATACGTATCAATCGTCTTCAACCGCTTACTCTTAGGTTCTGGCAAACAACAAGATACTTATTTCCCTCTTTTTCACTGTCTATGTTTGCTACCCTTGAACAGATGTACTTTGCAATCCATTAAAGGAATCACTTTTTGCCCGAACTAAAAACGGTGGGCCTGTTTTTAATCACTGCTTTGGCCGAAATTATAGGTTGTTATTTACCGTACCTATGGCTACGTGAAGGAAAGTCGGTCTGGCTATTGGTTCCTGCTGCGTTATGCCTTGCTGCATTTGCGTGGCTGTTATCTTTGCACCCTACCGCCGCAGGCCGGGTGTACGCTGCTTATGGCGGGGTTTATATATTTACGGCTATTGTGTGGTTATGGACAATAGATGGCATCAAACCCACAGTCTGGGATTTTGTTGGTTCAGGTGTCGCACTGTTAGGAATGGCGATTATTATGTTTGCCCCCCGCGGCATCTAAAGCGACCGCCTTTTTCGCATCTTTCAGGAAAGTAGGGCCTTACCCTGGTATCAGGTAATGCGAAATAGGAGGATAATGTTTTGACTTCTTTTATCAATTCAAGTCAGACTAAAAAATGAGTTAACACAAGTGTGATTCAGCAATTAAAATATCTTCCATCTTCGCACTTAAGATTATTGAAATAAGGTGCCAGGGCCGTTTATGCGGACTGCTCAGTTAAACACAGAATGAATAAGAAATACCAATACGGTACTCTTTGGTCAGAGGGTTATTGTTCTGGCTATGACACCGAGTCTGAACTCGAACCTGTCTATTCCGCACTGGATCATTTTCACCGGCTTCTCGCTGCCAGCAAAAGTAAAGGAAGTTAAAATGCCAAAACCTGCTCAAAATGGTGTGCTTATCTACTCAGGGAATTTTCGTTCGCTAGCAGAGTTTTACCAACAACTTTTTGACTTGTCGATTACCAGACAAACCAAAGAGTTCATTAGCCTGGAAAAAGACGGTTTCAATCTTATTATCCATATACCGCCATTTGAAACATCTAAGGAGTCATTTTGTACAATAAAGCTTTTTTTGACAGTGCAAAATATAGAGGCTACCAAAAAAGAAGCGCTGGAACTCGGTGGTAAAATATTTGATGGTGAGTGGGCTAATCCGATATTTAAAGTGGCAAATATTGCAGATTGTGATGGCAACCATATTCAAATTCGGGAGTTCATGAATATCGGTGATCCTACACAAGATGAGTTGTAGCAAAAACACAGACGCAGGCGACACCAGCCACTCATCTTTATAATGGTTAATATCCGAAAACATCGCCGATGCGCCTTATCTGGCTGCATCAATCTTTAAAACTAAAATACGCCAGGGAAGGGTATGTATAAATCATTAATATTGTATTTTTTTGTCTCAGTAACGTTTGTCTTCCAGGCCACGGCCGATACTGAAACCAGCGTGAGTCTGGCTGGTAATACGGTGACATACGAAGGCACTGTGACGAATGAAGCCAATAGCAAGCTACTGTCTTTTATCGAACAGCCCGAAAATTCGATTAAATGGCTGTCTATTACCAGCAAAGGCGGGGAAGTAAACGAAGGCATGAGCCTGGGTAGTATTGTTTTTGACCATAAGCTTAAAGTTGCGGTAGACAAATATTGTCTTTCCTCATGCGCAAACTACGTGTTTTCAGCCGCTCCTGCCCACCGAATTTCCAAACATGCACTGATTGGCTTTCATGGTGGGGTTTCAGGCATGAAGCACCAAATCGCTACTCTTATTTCATCGCTTCCAGCGCAGGAACAGGACGCTACCGAGGCAAACCTGCGAAGCTACATGCAAGCCGCTTTATCTCGTGAAAAACAATTTTTCGAAAAGATTGGAGTGGAGCAGCGAATTACCACGTTAGGGCAATCGACCCAATATGATGCTATACCAAACCAAGGTGAATTCTTCGGTTGGTATTATTCGATAGAAGATATGGCTAGGCTTGGGGTGAACAATATTGAAGTTACCGACCCGCCCTGGTCCTATAAACCACTAAGCGAAAAAGTGAAGTTTTTCAGGGTCAAAGTTAGCGACCTGCAACAAGCTAATTAAATCATCGAGCGCTGTCGGCACGCGGGCAAAATTCAGGCAGGCTTACTTTTTACGGTCCATAATCGATATAAGGGAACTTTTAGTACCGGTGTATGGCCAATAGGATGGTATAGTTTTAGACCATAAGGACAGTCACTTAGCAAGACAGAATGGCCAGAATTTGCCAGGTGTGCATACCTCTTCAGTGCGGTCATATCATTTTTATATATGACCAGGAGCCGTTAGCTTTAAACCGCTGCCTTTAAACCGCAGCCTTTGAAATAAATAAGAAAGGGAAATTTCTATGAAACAGTTAATTTTATTGAGCGCAGGTTTTTTATTTTTGTCAGGATGCGTAATCGTGCCCGAAACTGACCTGGGCAAAGTCAATCGTTGTGAAATCTCTTCTGATCGTAAAACCCTGAAAGTCATCAATGGTTTTAAAGACACTAATACATTTTACTCCGTGAGTGGCCTTGTGCTGCTACCTCTGTCGGGGGTGGTGTCGGGTACGTATGTGGCAGTAAACAACATTTATAACCTGGGAGAAGAGCGTATTGTATGTGGTCCGGAACAAACGACATCTGGTAATACAGTTGCGGCGTCTTAGGGGGGCTGCCATTAGCCCCTTGGAACGGTAGCGGGTCTGTTATATGAAAAATCCAACCTACTTTCAGGAAAAAATATGGAAAAAAAGAACTTCGAAGCTGAGTGGTGTTTGTTGCAAAACCAGTTTGAAAGCTACGAAAAGCATTCTTTGTATATAAAGCTCAGTAGCATTGTTTTGGTTTTCTTAAGCGTGGCACTCGGTGTCAGTTCGACCTTCATGTTTTTGCTATTACTGGTGTTGTGGCTACAGGATGCCATCTGGAAAACCTTTCAGTCACGCCTTGAGCCCCGCTTATTGAAAATTGAGAAAAGCATAAAAGAAGATATTCCGGCTTGTGAATTTCAGTTTAATAGCGACTATCAGTTACTGGAAACCGGCGGGCTATCGAAAGTTCTGGAATACGCAAAACAAGCAGCACGTCCCACCATCGCATTTCCCTACGTAGCATTACTGGTTATTACAGTTATCCAGGGGTTTGTCGTGTGATTATCCGGCAGCGCATGGTAAGACTGCCACCAAAGTGAGCGGCTGATACAAACTGAGCGGCAATAGTCCAGCTCTATTGCCCTAAGGGCTCTGCCGCATCATCATTTACTTTTATCGCCTTTGGCGTACTGACATAGATGTGGTTAACGCATTGGTGTATGATGCAAAAATCGCCAATTAACACAGAGTCAGTTTTGACGTTCACGCCGCCCTAGGCATCCCCTCTTGCTTGATTTTGCTCAACGCTATGAGCCATTTTATCGCGGCCCTCGCGAGACTTACTGATACGTAATTTTCTACTCCTCTTCCAGAGGAAAACATCTGGGTAATTGTGCATGTTCGAACACGTAAAAAGAGATTGGCTATCCAATATCCGTGGTGATGTGCTTGCGGGTATTGTGGTGGCGTTAGCCCTCATTCCCGAAGCCATTGCCTTTTCTATTATTGCTGGAGTCGATCCCAAAATAGGCTTGTACGCCTCTTTTTGCATCGCCGTCATTATTTCCTTTGTCGGCGGCAGGCCGGGTATGATCTCGGCAGCCACCGGCGCTATGGCCTTATTAATGGTCACTCTGGTTAAAGAGCATGGTCTTGAGTATTTGCTGGCCGCCACGTTGCTTACCGGCGTATTACAAATTGCGGCAGGAATGTTTCGCCTGGGCGAGCTGATGCGCTTTGTTTCCCGCTCTGTGGTGACCGGTTTTGTGAATGCATTAGCCATATTAATATTTATGGCCCAGCTGCCGGAGCTGACCAATGTGACTTATCATGTTTATGTAATGACCGCCGCAGGGCTGGGCATTATTTATCTGTTTCCTTACTTGCCGGTGATAGGTAAAACCATTCCTTCACCGCTGGTATGCATTGTCACCCTCACCATTATTGCGATTGCTACCGGCCTGGATATACGCACGGTAGGGGATATGGGTGAGCTTCCTGACACCTTGCCTATATTCCTATGGCCGGAACTGCCACTAAACTTTGAAACCCTGTCGATTATATTCCCTTATGCTGCTGGTCTGGCGGTGGTGGGTTTACTGGAATCTATGATGACGGCGACGATTGTTGATGACCTGACTGATACCTCCAGTGACAGAAACAAAGAATGCAAAGGTCAGGGTATTGCCGATATTGGTGCCGGGCTATTTGGCGGAATGGCCGGCTGTGCCATGATTGGTCAGTCTATCATTAATGTTAAATCTGGCGGTCGCGGCAGGCTGTCCAGTTTTGTCGCGGGGGCATTCTTGCTGTTTATGGTGCTGGTTTTGGACGAATGGCTGCGCCAGATTCCTATGGCGGCACTTGTGGCGGTAATGATAATGGTAGCGATTGGTACATTTTCCTGGACCTCGGTAAAAGATTTGGGCAAGCATCCACTCTCTTCCAATATTGTGATGATTAGCACCGTAGTGGTAGTGGTAGCAACGCACAACTTAGCCATCGGTGTGCTGGTGGGGCTGCTGTTGGCAACCCTGTTTTTTGCCAACAAAATTGGCCGCTTTATGGCGGTAAAATCCCACTATAGCGAAGTTGAAAAAACACGCACTTACCAGGTGATAGGGCAGGTATTCTTTGCCTCTGCAGAGCAGTTCATCGCGGCATTTGACTTTAAAGAAGCCGTTAGCACGGTGGTTATTGATCTGACCCATGCGCATTTTTGGGATATAACAGCGGTAAACTCGCTGGATAAAGTCGTGATTAAGTTTCGGCGAGAGGGGGCTACGGTCAGCGTCGTGGGTATGAATGAAGCGACCGAGACGGTGGTCGATAAATTTGGTGTGTATAATGACCCGGCTGAAGTCGATAAGCTAATGGGTGGTCACTAGGAGACTAACGATGGATAAAATAATCACCTGTGTGGATGGCTCGGCAATGACACCGGCGGTGACACAAGCTGGTAAATGGGCTGCCAAAAAGCTTAACAAACCATTGTGTTTTCTGCACACAATCGAGAAAACGCCTCAGCATGGCGCCGATGATTATACCGGCGCTATAGGACTGGGCGCTCGCTCCTCCTTATTGGAAGAGATGACCAGGCTGGATGAACAAAAAAGCAAACTTGCCCTGCAACTAAGCAATGAGTTACTTGAATCTATGCTGGCTGAAGCTCGGGCTGACGGGGTGGCGGCTGTGGAGTCGCTGCAACGGCATGGAGATGTGGTAGAGGCCCTGATGACACTACAGGATCAAACCCGGTTAGTGGTTATCGGGCGTCAGGGCATCAGTCACGACAATGAATTTAAAGCGCTCGGGTCACATATCGAAACCTTGTTGCGCAAAGCATGTCAGCCGGTCCTGGTGGTGCCGCAATCCTTTTCGTCACCCACCTCTTTTATGATTGCTTATGATGGCCGTGAATCAGCGGACCGGGCGCTGCAAAAGGTATTGGATGGGGGTCTGTTGCACGGTATCGATTGTCACCTGGTGACGATAAAAAATAATGAAGCCGATCTTAAAACAAAGTTTGACCGGGCAGCGGGGAAACTGGCTGAACGCGGGCTAAATGTGACAGCGGCATTTTTAGAAGGCAATATCAATACTGAGTTAGTGAAGTATCAACAAAACAACAATATCGGTCTGATGGTAATGGGCGCATTTGGGCACTCCCGGCTGCGACAGTTCTTTGTTGGCAGCAATACGCTGAAAATGCTCGAAAAAAGTGATATTCCACTTATTATTTTACGCTGATAAGGACTGTGCGCATGACGGCGAAGACCTATTGCGCACGTGATTGATTACCTTTGTAATGTTGTTAGTAACCTGATTTTTCAGGTAGCCGGATCAGCAGTTCTGTAGGCTGAATCTATTTCATATTTATATTTAGTACCGCCGGGCTAGTACCGCAGAACAACCACCGCCAGTTTGGCGTAGCAGGGATGCAAATGAACAAGAACCTTTTCTTACTCTGGCAAGGTCAGGTAATAAGCCAGCTCGGAATGCAGGCTTATACTATCGCTATGATGTTCTGGATAATGGAATCATCTGGCTCATCTGCCGCAATGAGTGTGATATTTGCTTTATCAACGCTTCCGCAAATAATTTTGGGGCCGATAGCGGGTGTTATAGCTGACCGGCACTCCAACCGAAGAATTATTATTTGGTGTGATTTGATCAGAGGCAGCACCGTGCTGTTTATGTCTGCCGTTCTGTTTAGCGACTTATTTAGCACCGCCCAAGTGGTTATCTTTTTCGCGGTGACTGCGTGTATAAACGGTGGGTGTAAAGCGTTTTTTCAGCCTGCAATTGACGCGTGGATCCCTGACCTGACGGCCCGGGAAAAACTGCCTCAAGTGATGGCGACGTTTGGCTCAACTACCCAAGCAACCATGGTATTAGGACAGGCGTCAGGAGGTATGCTGTTTACTATTTTAGGCGCCCCAATATTGTTGCTAATAGACGCGATTTCCTATTTTCTGTCGGCTTTCTCGGAGTTTTTTATTAAACAAGAAGCAAAAAATGACGTCGATAAGGCTATTGGTCTAAAAGCATCGGTTACGAATTATAAGGATGATTTACTTACAGGTTGGCAATACCTTTCAGGTACTTCAGGTATGTTACCAGCGGCATTGTTTTTTGCGTCTATTAACTTCTTCCTCGCTCCCCTGATGCTATTGTTGCCATTTTATGTTGCCGAACAAATTTCCGCAGGGGCTGAGTGGTATGGGTTTCTGCTCGCAAGCCTGGCTATGGGAAGCATCATCGGGTACTTCCTTTCAAACTACCTCAAACTGATAATCAAGAAACGTTCTGCGCTGATGTTATTTACTCTTCATTGCTGTGCTTTCAGCCTGCTTATTTTCAGTCTGAGTAATAATGTTTACTTTTCATTGATCAGCTTTTTTACAGCAGGTATTTGCTTGGGTGTCTTTAACCTCCAGGGAATTACGCTTTTTCAAACTGCTTCAAAACCTGCGATACGCGCAAGAGTACTTGGTTTTATCATGACAGTGTCAGCAATTTTTTTACCATTAGGTTCTTTAGCCGGAGGCTTGTGGGGTGAATTGACCTCAGAAGATACATCAACAATTTTTAGTATATTGGCCGTGTGTATAAGCGGCTTAACAATAGGGATAAGCTTAAGTCGTAAAATAATAAAATTCCTCGACTCTGAGCCGGAAATTACCCTGGACACCCACCTTTAATACTCTGATTAGTTGTAGAACAAGTTTCGCCCAACCTGTTCAATTCAAGATACTCCGGTTTTTTGGTGAGAAAAAGGGTGGGTGTCCATGAAGATTCATGAAGATTGGCCAGGTTTTTTGGGGGTACAGAATGTGGGTGTCCATGAAGATTGTTAGCCACATATAAACGTGCTTATAAACCTTGTCTTGTTGTCGGTTTGATACGCGTAAACCTTCAGAAAACTACCCTGGACACCCACCTTTAAAATTAAATTGGACACCCACCTTTAATACGCTGATTAGTTGTAGAACAAGTTTCGCCCAACCTGTTCAATTCAGGATACTCCGGTCTTTTGGTGAGAAAAAGGATGTGAGTGTCCATGAAAATTGGTCAGACTTTCTAGAGGGTGCAAAATGTGGGTGTCCATAAAATTAGATCTTTGCCCCCATGACCTACCTTACACCAACACCGAAGATAAAAAACAAAAGCGATGGAAGCTGATGGGATGACTTCAAGGGCTGGAGTGGTATACGTCTGAACGTCACGGCTGCATAAACTCCAGTTTTAAAAGCCAGCTGGAGTGGGTGACTCTGAATTGGGGTAGTCTTCGTTCTGTTTACAGCGAAAACACAGGCGGTTATATAGGTGTGCGGGTTCATTAGACCACTACAATGCGGAAGTTTGCCATAGCGTTGGTAGGGTTTGAGGAGGAAGACCGGATACAACCCTGCCTATGTTACAATTACATTGTGTATGCGAGGGAAGGTTGGGTGAAATTCACCGTGTTGTTGCGCAACAGTAAAGACGATTTTCAGAGTGAGTTGACAGCAGCACCGAAAAGCTCTGCAAGCACGGGGTCTAGCACAGCCCTTAAGTGTCTTCAGTACAATAAAGTTGGTACAGCGTGGCGATGATGGTTTTTACCTCGGCGCTGGCCAAAGAATAATAGATGGTCTGGGCATCGCGCCGGATTTTCACCAGCTCGTCTTTACGCAGTACACTTAACTGCTGTGACAAACTGGACTGTGGCAACTGCAATACCTCATTCAATTGCCCAACTGATTGCTCACCATCGTTCAGCAGACACAGCAGCATTAAGCGGTGACGATTAGCCATAGCCCGTAATAACCGCGCGGCAGTCTCGGCATTGGCGGCCATCTCTTCCGGGCTCATAGACATTCCTTACATTATTTTTTCTGATACATAGTAGCACCTATCATACCAAGCAACATGGTCAGGATGAATACATAAATTGCCGGCTGTCCGCCGCTCAGGTTGGCCAGTCCGGGCCCGGGGCAAATGCCACTTAACCCCCAGCCAAGACCAAATAATATCGCGCCTGTGATGAGAGGCTGATCCACCTGCTTTTTTTCTGGTAACTGACACGGCTCATTAAATATGGTGCGACCGCGCGGTTTAATATAAAACTGATAGATGGGCATGTATATCGCCAGCGCGCCGGCCATCACAAACGCAAGGGTTGGGTCCCAGGCCCCAAAAATATCCAGAAAGCCTAACACACGTGCGGGATCGGTCATCATCGAAATCGTCAGCCCGGCACCGAATAAAAAGCCGGCCAGTAAAGCGGTTAATATAAAACGCATAATGCTTTCCTTTTACATTACATGGCGAACAATGGATACGGTAAGCACCGCGGTGCCCATAAATATTAGCGTGGCGAATAAAGAACGTAGTGACCAGCGCGACAACCCGCAAATGCCATGGCCACTGGTACAGCCCGAACCAATTCGGGTACCGATTCCCACCAGTAACCCCGCCACCGCCATCGTCGGCAAACTGGCCGGAATGTTTTCAGGTAGCGTAAAACCAGCCAAAGCCGTCACTAGCGGCGCCGCTATCAGCCCTACCAGAAACGCCCATCGCCAGGCCGATTGCTTAAACTGGGTAAGCGCCGAGGCGGTTATGCCCGAGATACCGGCAATACGACCATTAAACAGCATTAGTACAATTGCACCGGCGCCAATTAACATGCCGCCGGCAAAGCCTTGAATCCAATCACTGGGTAGCATAACTGTCCTCATCTACTATCAATGGAATTTTAATAAAGCGCTGACCGCCGGCTTCTTTTTCAGGCAGCAGCGCTCCCCAAAGATTAACCTGTAAGGCCGGATATAATAAGCGCGGAACATTCAGCGTCGCATCACGCTGAGTACGAAGCGTTACAAAATCGGCTTCGCTCATACTCTGGTTTACGTGAATATTTTCATTACGGCTTGTTTTTACCAGTGTGTTCAACTGCACCTTTCTATTTGGTGGTGGATAATCATGACAAACCCAGATGCGAGTCTCATCGGGCAGGGCATGAATTTTCTGAATGCTCTGATAAAGCTGATGGGCATCACCGCCGGGGAAATCGCACCGTGCGGTACCTATATCTGGCATAAATAACGTGTCACCCACAAAAATATTGCCCTCAATGAGGTAACTGACACTGTCAGGAGTATGGCCCGGTGTGGTCATTACCGTCAGTGTATGCTTGCCCAGCATTAAGGTGTCACCGTCGTGGACCAGAATATCGTAAAGCAGGGTTTGGTCTTCGGTTACGGGTTTATTAAAGCGCCTTGAAAATTGTTGCTGAACCTCGCCAATCCCCTGGCTTATAACCGTACGAGCCTTGCTATGCTGACGTAAGTACGCCGCGGCGCTAAGGTGGTCAGCATGGGCATGGGTTTCGCAAATATAGTCAAGGTGCAGCTTTTGCGCCTCAATAAACTGAAGCTGCTGGTTAGCCAACGCAAATTCAAGCCGGCCGCTGGCAACATCAAAATTCAGCACGGCATCAATAATGAGGGCGGCCCGGCTGGTGTCATCGTACACCACATAGCTACCGGTGCCGGTATTTTTGTCATAGAAGGGTTCAACCTTAATCATCTTTGTACTCTTTTTCCATTAGATGGCTGTTATTATGCTAGCATAGATCGTATATTGTGAATATACGAAATAATAGATGAGTAAAAGATTATGCTGGGAATGATTATTGTAAGCGCGCTATTGATAGGTGCCACCCTGGGCGTGCTGGGCGCCGGCGGCGCTATTTTAACCATGCCAGCGCTATTGTTCTTTACCGCGATGGATGAAAAAACGGCCGTCGCACACTCCCTGGTTATTGTAGGCCTGATTGCACTGGCCGGCTGGGTATTAAACAGCGTGCGTAACCCGGGCAACTTTAGCTGGCGTCTGTTTGGCATTTTTGCTTTGACCAGTTTACCTGGCGCGGCGATGGGTGCTATTGCCGGCACCCGGCTCCCTGGTGGTGTACAACTGACCTTGCTGGTTACGATCATGTTTATCAGTGCTTATAAAATGCTCGGTAAAAAGCAAAACGTAGCCGATCGGCACTCCAGCCTACCTGTGCTGTTACCCGCCGGTTTTGGGACCGGTGCCATGACCGGGCTGGTGGGAGTAGGTGGCGGTTTTCTGATGGTGCCCGCTTTGCATTTGCTCGCCGGGCTCCCCCTAAAAAGCGCCACGGTGACCAGTCTGGGATTAATTGTATTGAATACCGCCGTTGCAATTTTAGCACTGTCTGTTAGTCAGGAGCAGATCGAATGGGACTTGCCGGTACTTATTATTATGGCTGCCGGGGGCGTGGCGGGTACGTTAGGGGCCGTTCTGATTAGCCATAAGATCAGCCCTGCGCGTTTAAAGAAAGGCTTTGCTATGTGTCTTATTGTTATTGCGTCGGTGCTGATCGGCACCCGCTTACTGGCCGCTTAATTCAGGGAGACTATGACGAATGTTATCTTTTACGAATTACCTTACGGATATCAAAAAGCAAATTAATGAACTTTCGGTGCAGGAGGTTTTTTGCAGGCAAGGCAACCTGCCACTATTGATTGATATTCGCGAGCCGCAGGAATGGCAAGCTGGTATTTTGCCCACAGCGATATGCTGCGCCCGGGGATTGCTGGAAAGCCGTATCGAAACCCTGATGAGTGATTTTATATCACCCGATCCCGACGTTATTTTGTATTGTCGTTCAGGGGCCCGCTCGGCGCTGGCAGCTTATTCGCTTTCACAAATGCAGTTTTCACGGGTGTATTCTATGGCCGGAGGCATTACGGCGTGGCAAGAGCAGGGATACCCGTTAAGCAAATTATTGCCGGCACAAAAGACAGAATGAGGCATGGGTAACCTTTGCCAGAGTGATGGGCGACAACGAAATTTCTACCCCGCGTTTGCCTGCACTTATAAATATATTATCGAATCGCCGTGCCTGCTCATCGATAAGTACGTTGAGGTTTTTTTTTAAGCCCACCGGGCTGACCCCTCCTGGCAAGTACCCGGTAATCCGGGGCACATCTTGTAATGAGGCCATGGCGGCTTTGCGCACCCCGGCGGCCTGCGCCAGTCGCTTCAAATCCAGCTGGTGAGATACTGGTACCAACACCACAGCAAACGTGTGCGGCTCTAACCTGGCCAGTAAGGTTTTAAAGATTTGTTGTTCTGCTATCTGTAACTGCTGAGCAGCTTCACGGCCGTAACTGACTGCACCGGAACGATGTTCAAACTGATGCACCCGATACGCATAGCCGCCTTTTTTAAGTACATTAATTGCCGGTGTCATATAATTGCTCCGTTTCTCAGGCCCATCTGAAGCATCTGATCTAACCGTAGCGTTACAGCGTTGGTTGTAAAGTTAATGTATAGCGAATGGGCCCAGGCAACAATGGCGTACTTTTATTTTCAGCATAGTCACTAAAGCCCACCCGATAAAATTGAGACAACGGATGTCCCGACTGTGCGCCGGGAAGCGTCAACACCGCCTCCGATAACTGTCCGGGTTGTACAAAAAGTCTTTGCGAAGCGCCAAATTCCGGTTGCTGTACTGCCGGCATGTAACTGTCGCCATACCCGGCTATGGCAGGTCGGTTCAGATAATCGCCCACCAGCGGTACATTGGCGGCAAACGGGTGTTTAACCGTTAGGGTGTTCACTGCGCCCCAGTTCAGCCCTGCTAGCGACTCGGTTTGCAGCTGGTTGTTTAGCGCCGTACGGGTTTCATCCCAGGACGTCAGTAAAAATTCTGACCAGCTGTTATAACCCGCGGGAAGCCAGCTTTCAGGTTGGTTATTAAGCAATTGCCAGATGGCGGGTTCGGCTTGTCGTAACAGGCCATTGGGTCGATAATTTTGATCTGCGAGTCTGGTCATCACCGGCGAGAGCAGAGCATTGACCACATGTTGTCTGTAGCGCTGTACTAAAGTATAACCTACGGAGTCGGCGCAGGCACACTGTCGCCAGGTTGTCAGAGCCTCAAGTTCGGCCTGATACCGCTGTGACTTTTGTTTAAGTGTTTGGGTTAATAACTGATGCCACGGTTTTAAAAACAACGCTTCGTTGTCTAATTGAATTTGATAGAAGTCGTCTTCGTCAAATGTGTTCTGGGCCATCAGACGTTGTTTTATTTGCAAAGCACGGGCACCAAGAGCATAGCCTCCATCGCCAAAGCGCTGAAGCTGTTCGGCTGAAATTACACGAGCGTTGGCGGTCCACAAACGTTGATTGGTGGGATTTTTTACCAGCGGCAATTCAGCAGCCCGGGTGTTACTTTGCCATTGCGCTGAAAATTCATTTGCTGCAATAGCCGTAGCACTTGGGGTGGGACGGGCGGTCACTGCGCCGGCCGGGGTCCAGGCAATAGCGCCGTCGGCATCTACCATCACCATGTTTTGTACCGGCATTCTGATAGTGTGAGCTACATCAATGGCTTGCTCAATAGTGGCCACCACATCTAAATTTAAAATCTCCAGATTAACCGCATAAGGCTGGTGAGCAACCCATTTTAGCGCGTACTGCTGACCATCCAGTTCACGCACGGGTCCATAGTCGCTCATGGAGATTGGAAATTGCACTGGCTGGTCGGTGGTGGCAAGGGTTTCGTTAACCTGCCAGGTTTTGATGTTTTCAGGTAGCGCCACCCAGTCGACATTATCCAGATTAGCATTGGTAAAGCCCCAGGCGACGGCGCCATTGGTACCTACTACAATGCCCGGTAATCCTGGTAAACTGACCCCGGTTACCTGTACTTGCTGGTTATTGCGGGTGTAATTCAGCTGGGCCCGATACCAGATAATCGGTACCCTCAGACCCAAATGCATATCATTTGCTAACATACCGTGACCCGAAGAAGTCAGCTGCCCGGATACCGCCCAGTTGTTGCTGCCAATATCCGGTGGCGGCAGCCCTTGCCAGCGAGCGGTGGTGTTGGCCTCCAGCGCAGGAATACCGCCGGTGTATGGGGGCAGGGTAGAACTCTCTAATGCCGCCTGATAGTCAGAGCTTTGCTGTAAAAAGTGCAGCATGTCTTCACCAAAATAACGGCGAACACCCGTACGCGCCAAATCCAGTTCAACCTGACCCAGTTGCAGGTCCATGTACATCGAAAAAATCACCAGTAAGCTGTCTTCTGGTGTCCAGGGGGCGGGTTCATACCCGGTGAGCCAGTATTCAAAGGTCTGGGTTTTGGCATCGTTCAGGGCTGCGTTGGCGCCTTCACTGTACTGTGTGAGCAAGGTGCGCTGAGCGGTTGGCAGGGTCGTGAGTAAATTGCGGGCCCGGGCACGAAACTGATGAAACCGCGCTTTACGATCAGCATTCAGAGCTTTTGCACCCAGCCACCCAGATAATTCGCCGGCGGCCACCTTACGCTGTAAATCCATTTGAAAAAACCGGTCCTGGGCATGGGCATAGCCTAATGCGTAAGCCGCATCAGGGCGGGTAGAAGCATGAATAACCGCCTGACCCATATCATCACGTTGTAATTTAACCGCAGCTGACAGCGATGGACTCTGTACAGTCCCTTCAAGCTGTGGCAGGCTCTGGTTTAACAAAAAAAATGCGCTTCCTAACGTCACTAATACAATAAGCAATACGCTGAAAAACAACCATTTTATCCATTTTGCCATGTGCGATATTCCTTGGTTTTTCTTTATCGTAACGGTTTAAGCGTATGAATTGAAGAATAAATAACCAGGAGTTTTCATGGGCCCGTTAATGCTTGACTGTACTGCGTATGAGCTAAGTGCTCAGGAACGTGAAATACTGGACCATCCGTTGGTTGGTGGAGTTATTTTATTTAGCCGCAACTATTACGATAAACCGCAGCTAAATGCATTGGTTAAATCGATACGAAAAGCCGCCAGACACCCGCTATTAATTGCGGTAGATCACGAAGGAGGGCGGGTTCAGCGTTTTCGTAACGGTTTTACCGGTCTACCGGCCATGGGGGCATTATTACCAGCGGTGAACAACAATCTGGCAAAAGCCACTGAATTGGCCAACGCCTGCGGTCAGATACTTGCCAGTGAATTAAAGACGCTGGATATTGATATGAGCTTTGGTCCGGTGCTGGATATTGATGGATGTTCTACGGTGATTGGCGACCGTGCATTTGCCAGCGATTTTGAGCAGGTTATTACCCTGGCTGGCGCGCTTATTGAGGGCATGCAGGCACAGGGCATGCCGGTTACCGGCAAGCATTTCCCCGGCCATGGCAGTGTAGTGGCCGACTCTCATGTGGCTCTGCCAGTAGATTCGCGACCCTTAAGCGAAATTGAGCGCACTGATATGGTGGTATTCAGGCAGCTTATTGAAAAGCTTGATGCCGTTATGCCTGCCCATGTTATTTACGAACAAGTCGATGCTCTGCCAGCAGGGTTTTCTGACTACTGGTTGCAAACGGTGTTACGCAAGCAGCTGCAGTTTGACGGTGTGATTTTTTCAGATGATTTATCGATGCACGGGGCCAGTGTGGCTGGCGATTATCCAGAGCGCGCCCGGCAAGCCCTGAGCGCGGGCTGTGATATGGTTTTAGCCTGTAATAATTCGGCCGGAGCCATTGATATTTTAGATAAATTATCACATCCGAAAGTCTCTAACCGACGCTTAACTGACTTTAACCGGCGCACTGCCGAGCCCGACGCCAAACGTGCTTATGAACGGGCATTACGCGCTGTTCAACCTATTATATTGCGCGAACCACAATGACCATCAACTACAAGTGGATCGGTATCAGCCTGATAAGCGCAACAGGAAGCTGGTTGTGGCTAATGACTACGAGTTTGAACAGTGCTCAGGCTATTACCGGGGCGTTGACTATTCTTATTGCAATGTTGTGGGTGACAGAAGCCATGCCCATTGCACTCACAGCGTTAGTGCCATTTGTAGCTTTTCCGATGGCAGGCGTAATGACCTATCAAAACGCCGCATCAGCGCTGGGCAGCCACGTTATTTTGCTACTGATGGGCGCATTTATGCTGTCTAAGTCGCTGGAAAAATCTGGCGTACACCAACGATTGGCCGTTTATATGCTGAATCTGACGGGTGCCAGCAGCGCCCGTCGGTTGGTGCACGGGTTTATGATAACCTCGGCCATACTTAGCATGTGGATCTCAAATACCGCGACGGCGTTAATGTTACTGCCTATCGCTATGGCTATTATCAATGCCATGCAGTCCACTCGCCTGGCCGTAGCATTATTATTGGGTATTGCCTATGCCGCCAGCCTTGGCGGCATAGGAACACCTATCGGAACCCCTCCAAATATCATTTTTATGGAGGTCTACACCCAGGTAAGCGGACAGGAAATCAGTTTTTTAAACTGGATGTCTACAGGTATTCCTATTGTAATGGTAGGGATCCCGTTGATGGCACTGTGGCTCACCCGCTCGGTAGGTACGATGCCAAAGGTTAGTTTGCCAAAATCCGGAGACTGGAGCAGCGCCGAACGACGGGTACTGATTACATTTTGTGTGGTGGCGATGGCCTGGATTTTCAGGCCCTATTGGACCGCCTGGCTCAATATGCCCAATGTCGCAGATAGCACCATTGCTATTGCCGGCGTACTGCTGATGTGTTTGATACCTGACGGTAATAAAGACAAGCCCGGCCAGATTCTGGATTGGGACACAGCCACCCAAATTCCGTGGGGGCTGCTGCTGGTATATGCAGGTGGTATTTGTTTAGCCAAAGCGTTTGTCGCCTCAGGCTTAAGTGTTCGACTGGGTGATGCATTTAGCGGACTGTCGGTACTGCCTTTATTAGGGGTAATATTACTGATGTGTCTGGCGGTCAGTTTTATTACTGAGGTCACTTCAAATACAGCTACGGCTACCTTACTGATGCCCATACTGGCCAGCGCAGCTGTGGCGATGGATGTTGATCCCCTGGTGTTGATGATGCCGGCTGCTATGAGCGCCAGCTGTGCCTTTATGATGCCGGTGGCTACACCTACCAACACTATTGTGTACAGCAGTGGCAAACTTAGCGTTGCGGTAATGGCGCGCGAAGGCGCCATTTTAAATATTTTGCTGGCGCTGGTAATAACCGCTGGGGTTGCGCTTACACGGCTTTAACGCTTTAGCTCTGGCTGCCGGTAGCCGCGATTGGACACCCTTGCAACCAGGACAAAGGTTAGCGCGATGGTACCTGAATATCGCTGGTACCCGATGCATGGTTCAGACTGCGGGCCAGGATAAAAAAGTAATCCGAGAGCCGGTTGATATAAGCAAGGGTGGTAGCGGGCACCGGGTGTTGCTGGCTGGCGGCCACCAGGGTGCGCTCGGCACGTCGGCAAACGGTCCGGCACACATGAGCTTGCGCGGCGCTTACATGACCACCGGGCAAAATAAAATGCCGCTGCGGGGCAAGCAATTCGCTTAACACGTCAATTCGCTGCTCTAAAGCCGTAACATCATCATTAGTTAACGATGAGGTAGCTGAAATAGCATAGCCAAGCTGAAACAAATTTTGTTGAACTTGCTGCAGCCACTTTGCTTCTTGCGCCACGTTATTATTCAGTGTCTGTTCTGTTTGACAGTGACTTACCAGCAACCCCACGTGACTGTTCAGCTCATCAATATCGCCATAACAATTTAGAATAATATCCGATTTTTCAACTTTGAGAGGTTTGTCAGCATAAATTCGGGTTTGGCCACCATCACCGCCACGGGTGTATATTTTCATATCAGCGCTCTTCAGAAACTTCGGCCCGACGAATTTTTATCGCCATACCAAATAGGGGATGATCAAAATAATGCAGTTGCTTGCTGATGACACGCCGTATTTGATGAAACGGCACAGAAACCAGTTCGTACTGCGGTTCGGCGCCATTGGCGATATTATTGATGGTCATAGGCACTGGCTGGCGATAGTACATTTTTGAATCAATATGCAGGTAAGGCACACGGTTGATATTTTTAAGATACACCTTGATATAACCATCAACCTGCCAGATAGGGGTATTGTACCCCAGGCTTGCTTTTTCAACCTGGCGTTGCAGCGAGGTGGTATGTTCTTCGGTGGCGGCCATCATTTGAGCAAATGACACATCTTCGTTACTGGTCAGCTGTTTATCGAGCCGTTCAAAAAAACCAGCTTCAGACGTTACTTCGTTGTCGATACGTTTATCGTCAAAATTAAGAGTAACAAGCTCATCAGCTCGCTGTTGTCCTGATAATTCAAACTGCTTTGCATAATTTTTACCCGCAAATACCCGCACCGAGGCGGCTTTTTTCTGACCAAAAGCAACGGGCTGGCGCCAGGTGGTATGCAGCAGTCGGGTCAAGCCTCGAGTATTACGCACCTGCGCTGACAATTTGGTCAGCTCATTGGCTTGTGCACCAAGAATTCGCGCCGTACCACTTTCGTCGTTACTGGTAGTGTCCTCGTCTGGACTAACAGCCCCCTGAGGGGTAATAGGTACCTCATCAGGCGAGGGCAGCGCATTATCCGGCATGGCAACCTGCCATTGGTTATTCTCAAATGCAATCCATGGTTGAGGCTTAACACAGTACGTAGTAGCAGGCACCGTTACCGGAGAAACCTGTGGCCAGTGAAACTCTAACCAGTAACCCGCAATTTGCCAGGGATCCGGTACATTATCATGTTCATCGTTTTTAACCGGTGTAGACAGCGACCCGGTAGCGTAAGGGGTTACCGGTAACGCTGGCGCGTCAGGGGCGGGTGCCTGTTCGGTATCGGCTAACATAGCATTATTGTCTTGTTGCCAGCGCTGGTGTGTAGCCACAATTTCATCTACAGAAAGCTTCTGTGCATACAGCGGTGAGCCGGTTTGTCCACAAACGGGCATATTTTGCTTAAGCCCGCTTATATCGGGGCGCAATAAAGCATCGAGCAAATCCCAGTCGGCACCGACAGGCGCCAGTGTCTGGGCATACTCAAACTGCTCTTTGGTTTGCGAAATGGCCTGACCCCGATCAAAAATTAATACCTCGACATCAAACCACCAGTCTGAACTGGCCATCGCGGCGTGACTAAGCAACAAACTACTGGTGGCCAGTAAGGTTTTTTGCGCAAATGTCATTTAGCGCGTCTCCCTGGAAAAATCGTTCAAAATGGTTTGTGTGAGCTCAATACGCTGTTTCGCCGTTTCAGTCTGCTTCACAATTTTAAGCTTATTGCTGCCTTCAAATTTGAAGGTTTTTGGCTGAGTTTGCACCAATTGAATTATATAGCCCGGGTCTACAACCGTGTCGGCTTTAAATTCGATGCTTCCACCAATTGCAGATAAATCAATTTTACTGATACCCAGTGATTTGGCCATAATTTTTAGCTCAGCTACCCGTACCAGATTTTTTGCCGGGTCGGGTAATAAGCCGAAACGGTCGATACATTCAACCTGAAATTCATCAATTTCAGCTTTGCTGTTACAACTGGCTAATTGTTTGTACAACGACAAGCGGGTGTTTACATCAGCGATGTAATCATCAGGTAATAGTGCGGCGATACGCAACTCAACCTCGGTTTGACCACTAAAGGAATCTTCCAGTGAAGGCTCGCGCCCTTCTTTTAAGGCTGTTACGGCTTTATCAAGCATATCCATGTACAACGAAAATCCGATCGTCGCAATCTGGCCTGTTTGTTCATCGCCCAGCAGTTCACCCGCACCGCGTATTTCGAGATCGTGCGTGGCCAGGGCAAACCCTGCACCTAAGTCTTCTAAATTAGCAATTGCATCAAGTCGCTTGCCCGCATCTTTGGTCATACGTTTTGGATGAGGTGTCAGCAGATAAGCATATGCCTGATGATGCGAACGACCTACCCGGCCACGAAGCTGATGCAACTGAGCCAGACCCAGCTTGTCAGCGCGGTCCATGATAATGGTATTGGCAGTGGGCACATCAATACCGGTTTCAATAATGGTAGAGCATACCAGCACATTGTAGCGCTGATGATAAAAGTCGCTCATTACCCCTTCCAACTCACGCTCGCGCATTTGGCCATGACCAATAGCAACTCGTGCCTCAGGCACAATCTCGCCGATTTCTTCAGCGGTGCGCTCAATGGTTTCTACTTCGTTGTGCAAAAAATACACCTGCCCACCCCGAAGTATTTCGCGCATTATGGCTTCACGAATAACGGCCTTATTACGTTGCTGAACAAAGGTTTTTATAGATAAACGCTTAGCCGGTGGGGTGGCAATAATCGACAAGTCTCGCATTCCAGACAACGACATGTTCAGCGTTCGGGGAATAGGTGTCGCGGTTAAGGTTAAAATGTCGACATCAGCGCGCAACGCTTTAAATTTTTCTTTCTGACGCACACCAAAGCGGTGCTCTTCATCAATAATCACTAACCCTAAATCTTTAAAGCGAATATCTTTGCTTAATAGTTTATGCGTACCGACAACAATATCGACCGTGCCATCGGTAAGACCTTCAGTGACCGATTTTTGAGCTTTGGTGCCCACAAACCGGCTTATCACCTGAATGTTAAATGGCCATTGGGCAAAGCGGTCTTTAAAATTTTCGTAGTGTTGCTGGGCCAGCAATGTGGTGGGGACCAAAATAGCGACCTGTTTGCCCTGGTTAGCGGCTAAGTAGGCTGCGCGCATCGCGACTTCGGTTTTACCAAAGCCCACATCTCCGCATACCAGTCTGTCCATAGCGTTCGGGCTGCCCATATCCTGAATAACCGCATTAATGGCCTGCTGTTGGTCGGGGGTTTCCTCAAAGGGAAAACTATCAGCAAAAGTCTGGTATTCCTGCCATTCGATTGGATAAGAAAAACCCGGATTAGCGGCACGCTTGGCATAAACGTCGAGCAATTCAGCAGCTACATCGCGAACCCGTTCGGCGGCTTTTTGTCTGGCTTTTGTCCAGGCATCTGAACCTAATGCGTGTAACGGCGCATGATCTACGTCGCCGCCGGTATAGCGAGAGATTAAATGCAGCGAGGCCACCGGCACATAAAGCTTAGATTGTTTAGCATATTCAATACACAGATATTCGGTGGTCACGCCTCCTGCGTCTAAGGTTTGCATACCAATATAGCGACCTACACCGTGATCCAGATGTACTACTGGCTGACCGACATTAAGCTCGGCCAGATTGCGTATAATTGCGTTTTCATCTGTAGCCGTGCGTTTTTCGCGCAACCGGCGCTGACTGATTTTGTAACCCAGCAGTTCGGTTTCGGTAACGATCAGCAGCGCTTTGCCATCTGTTGACCAGCTGAAACTGTTTTCGACCAGACCCACAGTAATACCTACCGGAACATCGGCCTCACAAAACTGCGCAAAATTGTCAAATGCTTTAGGTTTAATGTCGGCTTTTTTGAGAATCTCCAGCATGTTTTCACGCCGGCCCTGAGATTCAGCCACAAACAACATACGCCCGTCTGCGTTACCGGCATTTTTTAATGTGGTAAGCAGCGCTTCAGCCGGTTGTTTTTTCTGAGGGTTTAGCGCAATCTCGTTAAGTTTGATGCTGGGCGCATTGGTATAGCCTGGTTTATCCTCTACCGGCGTTTCAAGCAAAGTAACCCGGGGCCACTTTTTGATTTGCTCGAACAGGGCGTTCATGGGCAAAAACAGCTCATCAGGTTTAAGCAAAGGCCGGGTGATGTTATAGCGGTGTTGTTCGTAGCGCTCGTTTACATCGGACCAGAAAAATTCACTGGCCTGCTGCAAATCGCCATGCAGCATTAGTTGTGTATCAGGGTGCAGATAATCAAACAATGTTGCGGTGTGTTCAAAAAACAAAGGCAGGTAATACTCTATACCGCTGGGCATTGTGCCTTTGCTGACCTGCGCAAAAACCGACTCCTGCGCCTGGCTTGAATCAAAACGGTCTAAAAACTGCTGCCGAAATAACGTTATGGCATCTTTGTCTGTGGGAAACTCCCGCGCCGGTAATAGGCGAATCTCAGATACAGTATCGCTGGAACGCTGCGATTCAGGATCAAAGTATCGAATAGATTCGATTTCATCGTCAAATAAATCTAACCGGAACGGGCGTTCGCTGCCCATAGGAAATAAATCGATAACCGAGCCACGAACCGAAAACTCACTGTGACTCATGACCTGGCTAACATGCAAATAACCGGCTTGTTCCAGATTTCGTCTGAACTGTTCGCGATCCAGTGTTTGACCCTGATTAAGCATCAGCAGGTATTTATTCAGGTAATCGACTGGTGCCAGGCGCTGCATCAACGTATTTACCGGAACAATGAATAATCCCTGCCGCTGGCTTGAAAAATGAAACAACGTTTCTAAACGCTGCGACACAATATCCTGGTGGGGCGAAAACATGTCATAGGGCAATGTTTCCCAATCAGGAAATAAAGGCACCTGGGCAGCATTTGAATTTAAAAAGAAGGCAATTTCACGCTGCAGCTTTAACGCAGACGGGGTATCAGCGGTCAGTAAAACTACCGGGCCTTTGGCTTGCTGATACGCTCTGGCGATGGCAAGTGCTGAACTGCTGCCCTGCAAATGTCCCCAATGTTGATGATCTTCAACATGTTTGTTGGTTCTGGATTTTGGAAGAGGCAAGACTGTGGTAGTGGCTGTCATGTCACCTGAATTCGGTTGAGAAACGCAACAAAGCTGGCCTGGTGGCCACCGGGTCAGGCGTCATCATCTCTGGACTGGGCACGTTTACGCAGCTGCAAAGTTTGTAAATGCAGACTAGCCCTGACCAGAAGCTCCTGATCCTGTTCGCGAATACGGTTAAAAATAAAAGCTATATGGTAGCCATCCTTGTCTTCCTGACAAGCGATAACTTCACCAAAACAAAAAATTGCTGCGGCTTCTTCAGTTAAAAACAGTTTGATTTGAGCGTGGGTACCTATATTTATTGGCTCAGACGTATTAACGACTACACCTCCACCACCAAATTTTACTGTTGATAGACGATAATCGGGATCGTCTTGCTGTTGCAAGATAAACGACATCATCAGGTCTATCTTTTTCGACTGGTGGGTTAAATACTCTGCCAGCGTTGATGCATGATCACTTAAATTTCTTAAAGGGCGGATGGCTGCGGCATCTAAAGACGACATTTCGCTGGCAATGCGAAACGCATAAGGCATTACCTCTTCAAGCTGGCTGTGTGCAGGCAGAGGCGTATCGGCATCTAAAGGCTTTACGTTGACATTAAGTTTGTGACTAATAATGAAAAACTCATCAAATTGAGCTTGTTTTTCAGCTAACGATAATGTGTCCATATTTTTACCACCAATTCTTGTGCGCAGATACGCTTACACGTAGTATACCCGCTGTTGTAGTAAACCAGTGCTGTTACGGTAAATCAGTATTACATTGTGATACTGAACCTATGCAGAAACCTTTGCACTGTAGCATGACTGTACGCACCCTGCGCACTTGTTCCTATTTAATAAGTGTGGTCTATTCATCTCGATCAGACAACGAAAAATGTATGTTTCATCCAATTTCTGCTTTTATTGCCTGGCGCTATTCCCTGGCCGGTAAACACAATAGTTTTATCTCATTTATTAACCGGGTTTCGGTAGCAGGTATCGCGTTAGGGCTGATGGCGTTAATCGTTGTAGTGTCGGTCATGAACGGGTTTGAAGCTCAGCTGAAGTCCCGAATTTTAGGACTGGTACCACATATTGTGGTTTACCAGGGCGATAATAGCGGCGCAACGGGCAGTAATCTGAACGGCCCCGAACCCGCTATGTTGCAGCAACTTCCTCATGTTGAAAAGGTTACGCCATACCTTGAGACTGAAGGAGTATTACAATCGCGTACCGCATTACGCGGTGTTCAGTTGCAGGGCATCACCCCCACAAGTATGACCGACAGTGTGCTTGAACAAGAGCTTAAAATTGGACGATTATCGGACTTATCTGCAGGTTCGTTTCGGGTAATCATTAGTCAGGCTTTAGCCGGCCAGCTAAAGGTGACTACCGGCGATACGCTGCGGGTGCTTATTGCCGGAGCTACGGTTTATACGCCTTTCGGGCGTTTGCCCAGCCAAAAACTGGTCACCATTTCGGGGCTTCATGATGTAGGCTCCAGACTGGACGACAAAATCATTTTTATGAATCTGGCAGATCTAAATCGTCTTTTGCGCCGGCCTGCAAATGCCAGCCACGACTATCGGTTGTTTTTAAACGATGCATTTGAATATCAGCAAACTCTGACCCACCTGAACCAGCTTAATCTTAAAACCGATAACTGGCGAGAACGTCAGGGACCTTTGTTTGACGCGGTGAAAATGGAAGGCAATATGATGTTTTTGATGCTGACGCTTATTATCGCGGTGGCTGCTTTTAACATTGTATCCGCGCTGGTTATGGTAGTAACAGAGAAACAAGGTGATATTGCCATTTTGCAAACTCAGGGTTTGTCAAAAGGAAGGATTATGCGCATTTTTATGTTAAATGGCGTGTTTAATGGTGTAAAAGGCGCATTGATAGGGCTGCTGCTGGGTGTTGTGTTAACCACGCAGCTAAACGCGTTGCTTGAGTTTTTAGGTGTCAGCCTGGTTATGGGTGTACAGGGTGCGATGATACCTATTGATTTGCGCTGGCAGCAGGTGGCTGTGTATACAGTGCTTTCACTAGCTCTGTGTTTTTTAGCCAGTTTGTATCCAGCCTACCGAGCTATGCAGACTCATCCGGCCCGGGCCTTGCAAAACGATTAACGGCGATGCGTAAGTAAGTTGCTACACATCAGCACAAAGTGTCAGGTAAGCGTGTGTATTGTAATGAAATAACCGTGCAAGTAGGGCCTAAATTCTCTATAATTCAACTCTTTTTAAAAGTGGCCGGAAAATCGTATGAAAAAGAATTTTATTACCTCGCAATCGCTTTTAGAGGACTCATTTCGCCTGGCCGCAAAGGTCTATGAAGATGGTTTTCGCCCAGACTTCATTATTGGAATCTGGCGGGGTGGTGCTCCAATCGGTATTGCGGTTCAGGAATTTTTCGAATTTAAAGATACCCCTACTGATCATATCGCAGTACGTACCTCTTCTTACTACGGTATCAATCAGCAAAGTAAAGAGATTCGTGTGCACGGTTTGCACTATTTAGTAGAAAACGCCAATGCAGGTGACAAGCTGCTTATTGTTGATGACGTGTTTGATTCAGGTCGTAGTGTCGAAGCATTGATCGCGCAGATTGAAAAATTGATGCGCCTGAACATGCCTAAAGAAATTCGAATCGCGTGTCCGTGGTACAAACCTCAAAACAACAAGACCGACATAGAACCAGATTACTATATTAATCAGAGTGACGAATGGTTGGTTTTCCCACATGAAATTGCCGGTCTTTCAGAGCAAGAAATCAGAGAAGGAAAGTCAGAATTGTCGGGGGTTATGGATACCCTGTTTAAGTAAACTGACAAAATCTTTAAAAGCCGGCACCCGCCGGTTTTTTTGTGCGTGTTATTGAGTGACGGCACAAGAAATTGATCCAGAAATCGAGAAGGCGATTAACCTTATTTATCAGAATCGAAATAATGTCTGTCACTAAACGTGTATACCCAGTCGGGTTTGTAAATTACCAGAAGCGTCATTGCCACTCCGTTAAGTAATGCTTCAGGAAACAATAGCAGTGGCATAATCAGTAAATAATTATCGATTACCTGATAAGCCGGAAACAGGCCATCGGCTATCAGATAACCTGCTGTCAGTACCATTTGTAATGCAATGGTGAGTGCCGCGGGCAAAAAAGCACAGACAAAAATATAGACCATAAAATGGCGAGAAATATAATGAAAGGACAGGGCATAGATACTGTAAGTGACCACGCAGGGTACTATAATCATTGCCACACCATGCACGCCAAACAGTTGCCAGCTTTGTTGCCCGGTCAGGGTTAAAATTAAAAGTGTTAGCGAAGCGCAGGTAACCGCGCCCCGAAAGCCTAATGTGAGCGTAAGGGCGCTCATCAACAAAAAGTGGATATCTGGGCCGATATCCGTACGCACTTTGAACAGCCACATAAGCAGCAACAATGCGAAACTATTGACAAAAGCGGCTTTGCGGTGACGATTATCTAACCATAAGGCAAGCGGCAACCGCCGGATAATAAGCAGCGCCGCGGTAAAATAAAATACTACACAAATCCATTGCCAGGTGGTCATGGGTGCTGTTTTGGATGATTACAGTTTATAGGTTGCCCATATGGGCGCATGATCGGAAGGCTTTTCAATGCCCCGAAGTTCATAATCTATTCCGGTTTCAGCAAGTTTAGCGTGTACACCTGGCGTTGCCAGAACATGATCAATGCGTAAACCACGATTGTCTAAAAACCCCTTTGAGCGGTAGTCAAACCAGCTGAACTGATCATCAACAGAAGGGTTAGCCGCCCGAAAACTGTCGGTAAAACCCCAGTCATACAGACGGTTAATCCATTCTCGTTCTTCAGGTAAAAAGCTGCACTTTCCTGTTCGCAACCAACGCTTAGCATTTTGCTCGCCAATCCCGATATCTTCATTCGTAGGAGAAATGTTCAGGTCGCCCATTATTACCACGTTGTCTTCAGGCGTATGGTTGTCATCGAGGTATTGCATCAAATCTTGGTAAAACTTGCGTTTAGCCGGAAACTTGGTTTCATGATCGCGGTTTTCGCCTTGCGGAAAATAGCCGTTCAACACGGTTATAGGTGAGTTTTTATCCTGTTCAAAGCGCATCATTATCATTCTGCGCTGAGCATCGTCATCGTCACTGGGAAATCCATACTGAACAAAGTCGGGCTTGGTTTTTGATAAAAATGCCACACCATAATGGCTTTTCTGACCATGATAATAAACCTGATAGCCCATATCTTTTACGGCTTGTTCAGGAAACTGCTCGTTATGCACCTTGATTTCCTGCAAACCAATAATATCAGGCTGATGCTTATCGATAATTGCCTGTAACTGATGCAGGCGAGCGCGAATACCATTAATATTAAATGAGATTATTTTCATACTTACTTAACTCGTTAAAAATAATAGGAAACAGGGTAGCACAAGTTGATTATTCCACTACCTGGTTAACCCGATTAGCGCAGTGGATAAGCTCTTCAAATAAAGTTTTAGCGCTATGAGCACAGCGTTGATGCGATATTTGATGAGTCTCGGCCAACTGAAGTGCTAATTGCTGAAACGCACGCCAGTTACGGCCAATGCTTGCCATATGCGCATAATAATGGATGGGGAGGTGGCTATAGTTATGTTGTAACAGCCAGCGATGCAGCATCTTTGCTCCCATAGAAGACCCCATCCAAACATATCCGGCGGCAATAAGATCGCCCATATTTTGTTTTTCAAGACCGGCATTGTACTGGGGTATCGGTTGCAAATCTGTTAAAGAACGAAGGTCAGTGTGTATTGCCTGTAAAGTAGTCTGGGGTTGTAATAGCGCGCTAAGCTCACAAACCCTTGGGTTATGCTCTATTAATTGGGCGACATACTGATGAAAACTGGCTAGAATTGTTAAATTGTTTTTATAAGATTGCGAACTGAAACTATCTGATTTCAGCATAGTATTAAAAGGTGCTGTAGCCTCTAATGTTTGATGCGCCGCGCTGGTTTGGTGTTTTAGCTCGCTGAATAAATCTGTCATAGGGAAAAGTATCTTGAACCTGTTTTTTGCGTTATCCCGGCTAGGTAAAAATAATATACAGCACGTAGTCTGCTAATGAATATTACCGATACGGCACCTGCCGCCGAGCATATCGACTTGTCAGTGTGTGAACGTGAGCCTATACATAAACTGGGTCATATACAGCACTTCGGGTGTTTTATTGCCCTGAACGTTGACTGGATTGTAGCGTTTTGTTCTGCTAATACACAGGACTATTTTAAGACCTCACCAGACAAAATCATCGGCACCGCTTTCAAACAATGGCTCGACCCCCAAATGCTTCATGATTTGCGCTCAGCGTACCAATCAGCAATGATAACCAGTCGCAACGAGCGTCTGTTTTCTCGGTTGCTCACACCCACGCAAGTCACGGTTGATATTTCGGTACACTTTGACGGTACCTATATTATTGTTGAATTTGAGCATATTCCGGCGGGTGGCTATAGCAAAGACTCATTTGTACGAGCTCTTATTAGTCAGTTTTATCGAGCCGCGGACACCCGGGCGTTGCTTGAAGATATGGCCCAGCAGCTGCGTTTTGTAACAGGCTACGATCGCGTCATGATTTATCAGTTTTTGCCTGATGGGGCTGGGGAGGTAGTCGCCGAAGCGGCTTCGCCAGAGCTGGAGTCTTTTTCAGGGCTGCGCTTTCCGGCCTCAGACATTCCTAAACAAGCCCGCGAGCTGTACGTTAAAAATCTATTGCGGGTTATTCATGACGTTAACAGCAATCCCATACCTATATTGCCGGTTACCCACGGCGAAAGTGCTACTCTGGATTTGAGTTTTTCGACACTACGGGCGGTGTCCCCGGTACATATTCAATACCTGAAGAATATGGATGTCGGGGCTTCGCTGTCGGTCAGCCTGGTAATAGAAGGCAAGCTATGGGGGCTTATTGCCTGTCACCATCAAACTGCCAAAGTACCGTCTTACTCAATGCGTACCGACTTAGAACTGTTTGCTGAAGTATTGTCATTAGAGCTGAACGCAAGAATATCCCGCGAGCGTGAAGCAAACGCGCAGCAGGTTCGCGATACGCATGACAAGATTGTTAGTACAATGTCGCGAAAGGGTAATCTGCAAGACGTACTGGCTGAACAACTGCCTGTTTTTAAAACGTTGGTACACTGTGACGGAATAGCAGCCGTGGTCGACGGGCAGTCGCAGGGGGAAGGTACGTACTTATCTGGTCAGCCGTTACTACGCACCCTGGAATATTTAGACCGGCAGCAATCAAGCACAATAGTCCATATTGATTGCTTAGCGACGCAACTTCCCGGCTATGACACCAGCTATACTCAGATAGCTGGATTGCTTGCTATTCCGCTATCGCATGCGCCGCTAAGTTATCTTATTTTCTATCGCAAAGCTCAGCCTCAGATTGTAACCTGGGCCGGCCAGCCATCTAAACTAAGTGAAACTACTACTAAAGAGGGACCGCCAAACCAAGCCAATGCACTAATGCCGCGCACAAGCTTTGCCGCCTGGCAGCAAACTTATCATGATAGGGCTGAACCTTGGGTTGAATCTGATATACGTAGCGCCGAATCATTGCGAATTACTTTACTAGAGGTGATCATTTATAACTTTCAGGATCGTGATGATGTTCAGCAAAAAGCGTCACGCACTCATGAAATCCTCATCAGTGAACTAAATCACAGGGTCAGGAATATCCTAAGCTTAGTGAGCGCAATTATTGAACAAACCGGGCAACAAGACAGAACGGTGGATGAATACGCCGACGTTTTGTCAAAACGCATTACCGCTTTGGCCTCTGCCCACGACCAGCTAACCGCCTCACGTTGGCAAGAAATTTCATTCAGACAGCTATTGAATAACGAAATACAGGCTTATATTACTAAAAATATAAATCTGGACGGGCCTGAGGTTATGCTGTCTCCAGAAGCAACGACCCCGGTAGTATTGGTTTTGCACGAACTGCTTACTAATGCGGCTAAATATGGTGCATTGTCGGCTTCTGTTGAAGGTGAGCTGTCGATTTCGTGGCAGCGTCTGGCCAACGAAAGCCTGTATATAGACTGGCGAGAACAGATAGACCGTGAACTGAGCGAGCCTGACCAAAACGGGTTCGGAATGACACTGATACAACGAATTATTCCTCACGAACTCAGTGGCTTGGTCGATGTAAAGTTTACGTCAGAGGGGTTACGGGTAAGACTGACTATACCTGCGCGCTATGTGGGTATGCCTATACAGCAAGTGGAGAACGGCGATTTACAATACGAAGTCCCCTTAGCAGAGCAAGGGCCTCTACCTCACTCAGCATTGGTTATTGAAGATAACCTTATTATTGCTCTTGATACACAGAAAAAACTGCGTGCGGGGGGGATTAAGAACGTAGCGGTGGTTGGCAGTCTGCAGGCCGCAGAAGCCTATATTCAAAAAACGCCGCCCGCCGTTATTGTTTCTGATGTTCATCTTGGTGATGTGACCACTTTCGCGTTATTAGAGCGAGCGACTCAGGCCGGTATTCCCTGTATAATCATAAGTGGTTATGGTGAAAACCTGCAAAAAACAGCGATTTTGAAAGACGTTCCGGTATTGACCAAACCGGTACCATCTAAACTTTTATTGCAAACACTGCGTAATTACCGAGTCGCTGCAGCAGCTGAATAATAAGAAGTATAATATGAGTCTACTAAAAAATAAGCGAATTCTGGTAGTTGAAGATACCACCATTGCTGCCACTTTTCTGGCTCGAGAGCTATCGGCGTTACGTGCATTGGTTGTGGGCTTGGCTCGTTCAGACCAAGAGGCTTTAGAGCTGACTGCTAAACATTCGCCTGATCTTATTTTAATGGACATCCATTTGGCTAATGGCGCTTCGGGTATTGAAACTGCCCGGCTTATTACTGCTCAGTATGGTGTTCCTATTATTTATACGACATCTTATTCAGATGATGAAACGCTTGCACTGGCTTTAAACACGTCACCCTACGGATATTTAGTTAAGCCTTATAGCACCGATACATTGAAAGTAACATGCGAAACCGCTTTTCGTAGAATTGAATTAGAACATACCGGCCAGGCCAGCGAAAAAAGTTTTCAGAACACGGCTCAGGCGTTAGAGCTTGGGGTTGATGAGTTATCTAACGAAGGCGAATCGTTCGAGTTTGTTGATGCCAGTAGTTTGCAAAATAGATTTGGCTGCAGCACGGTGATCCCTAAGCAAACCTTTATTGACCTTTTTGAACAGAAAAAACAGCAAAAAATTAAGTCACAAATTGCCCACGCAACTACCGTGCGTCAGGCGTTTTGCATTGATACAGAGCATGATGTGTGGGTGGATGTCATGTTTAATGATATTCAGGAAAGCGAAGACACATATCAAATTGGCAGTGTGGTTGATGTAACCGCCCGTAAACGCCCCCGTCATAAGCTAGGATTATCAAGCTTAATGCTAAAACAGTTGGCTGAGGGCGTAGCGGTCCTCTCAGACAAATTTGTTATTTTGCAGGCAAACGATGAGTTGGCTACCTTATTAAAAATACAGAAAAATACGATGGTCGGTAAGAGGCTGTCTGATTTGGGTATCAGCGATGCGGTATTGGCGGCCTGTAATCCTGAAGTAACTGCGGGCGTGGTTCGCGAGCAACTTGGCCTGCTGGACGGTAATGGCGACGAATTTCCGGCGCTGGTTACAATAAGTGCACTTGAACCGAAAAGCTCCCGCGCAGGTTATATCATGACACTGTCAGATATAACCGAGCTGAATCAGGCCGAAAAAAAGCTGGAAGCATTGGCATTTACCGATACGCTTACCGGTACCGGCAATCGCAATTACATGAAGCTCCTGCTTAATGACCGTGTCTACCAAGATGCCATTGAAGCGCTTGTATTTATTGACTTAGATGGCTTTAAAGCAATAAACGACACCTACGGCCACGATATAGGTGATGAAGTTTTATGTGAATGTGCTAACCGTCTGCACGATATTATTCGCGAAGCCGACACGCTTATTCGTCACGGTGGTGATGAGTTTGTGGTGTTGGTTCAGCAAAGTGAAGACTTGCAGATTTTTGGTGAAAGGCTGTTAAAAGCCTTTGAAGATCCAATTCATGTTCAGGATTTAGATTTGTCGGTAGGTGCAAGCATTGGTATTGCACACAGTCGATTAAAAAGTGATGCCAACGAATTATTAAAACGTGCTGACATTGCCATGTACGAGGCAAAAAAGCAGGGGAAAAACCGGGTAGTATTTTACAGCGACTCTCATAATGAGGCGATTGAGTATCGTCTGTTTGTAGAACAAGGCTTGTTAGAGGCAATCACCAACCACGAGCTATACGCAACCTATCAGCCTATTGTAAATACGGGTGGCGAAATTGTTGCATTAGAAGCCCTATGCCGGTGGCGTAATCAGGATTTAGGCGACATTCATCCTTCTTCGTTTATTCCTATTGCCGAAGAAACCGGGCTTATAAACGAGCTGGGCCTGAAGATGTTGCGCGAAGTGTGCATTGCCCGTAATTTACTCAAAGAAGCAGGCTTGAACCATATTCGGGTGCATTTGAATGTGTCGATTTTACAACTAAACTCAAATGCTTTGGTTAGTAAATTTGTTGCCTTTTTGAACGAGTTTAATGTGTGTGCCCAGGATATTGTACTAGAGGTTACCGAGTCGGCGATGCACGATATAGGCACTCGCCGCATATTGCGTCAGCTTGCGTCCAGTGGCTTTACAATTGCCGTAGATGATTTTGGCTCGGGTTATGCCTCAGTTGCCGAACTTACCGAAGCCTACACGCACATAGTAAAGCTTGATAAAACCCTGATGCCAGGGAAGTACGGGCCTGAATCAAAGCGGATAGTGGTCGACAGTTTAATTCAGATGTGTAGCAAGCTGGGTAAGTCAGTGTTACTAGAGGGTATTGAAAACGCAGAACAGGCTGACTTTGCACGCCATGCAGGGTGTGACCTGATGCAGGGCTTTTATTACCATGAACCTATGACCATATCAGAGCTTATCAGTCACTTTCAAAAACAAGCCAGTGCATAAGCAACCCCGCATAATACGGTCAGTCTTAATCGTTGCTTAATGCTGATGTCGCTGGCGATGGGCAAAAACATACTCAGCGGCCGATTTATCCAGGTTTTCCATATGCGGCATTGCAAAAAGGTCGGGGCAGGGCATGCTTTGTAATCCCTGATAAACTACCTGAGGCAATGGCGCAACCAGCGCCAGCGTGCAGCAAAATTTGTCGGCTTCGCAGCTTATAATTCGACATGTATCGGTTTGTACCGTACTTTGAAGTAGTTCCATGGCTTCTAGAGCGTACTCTGGAAGGCGGTTAAGCCGAGTGCGATAGTTATCGGCGTTGACGGTCTGACTCCAGGGAAAGCGCACCTCGGTGACCACTCCTTTCAGCGTTTCGACCACTTGTGATTTTAGCCACACAGAAAAGTGGCGATAGTTAATACTGACTATGTCACAGCTTTCATAATCATCCGGAATAGCCATTGTATCGGCAGGCGGGGTGATACGCATCAATAAGTTCTCAGTAAATCTTCATCAGACAAACTATGATTGTTTACATACATTGAAATAGGAAAACGATCGTAAATTTTATCTCCAAACGCCCGGGTTTTGTGCACCACAAATACATCGGCGTGTTCATGGCCATACTTAGCAATAAAGACGTTTACGAACTCGGATACAATTTGATGTGCGTCGATATAAACCTCTGACGTCATGCTAATGGCTCGGTCATGTAAACGCTGTAATGAACCATTATAGTCGTCGAGCAATGCGCTGATTTCTACACGGTCAGGCGTTTCTGCTAATATCGCAGCACGAAAATTGGATGGGCCGCCTATAAAATCACGTTCGACGTAAGCATGAAAGTCGTAACGTCGAATAATTTGTCCCTCTTCCTCAACCAGGGTGGTACGCGACTGAAACGCATGACATCCCAAACCGTAGTACGTGACATAATCATACAGGGCATCTACAAACCGATAAGAAAAAGACTTCTGATATTCCTGGTCCATGGCTTCAGTCAACTCAAGGATAAGTTCGCGTTCCAGGGGTAAGCAGCCTTGTACATGACGTTTAAGCTGGCTGGTGAATATACGGGCACTAAGAATGTAATTATTGATGGCCGCGTTAAACTGAGGCTTCAGCGCTTCTATTTTTTGAATATCGCGCTGGCCGCTATACAGAGCGCCAAGCTGGCCCATCAACTGTTCAATAAGCTCAAAATTACTTTTAACTAACTTAAACTTATGTGAAATAGCATTGATAAGCGAAAGGCGTTTTCTGCCACGCTTTAACTCCCGAAATTGTTCTTCAGATAGCGGCAGCGACAGGTCCTGATCTCGTGTGGTTAGATAAAACTCTGAGTCCATTGGATAGCGGTCTGGTACGCGAATCGGCATAGATTAACACGCAATTTGATTTACTTTAAACCCTTATCTTGGTTTGCCTGGTGACCGCACCGTGTTTTTGTTTGCCAAGAGGAATACTTGCTTTAATCAACGCTGGTAAATAACATCACGCCCATTATAATCGCTGCCATTATCTGAATATCTTGGAGCCAGAATGTTTCCAGAAACTGTTACCCCATCATTGCCCGACTCTGTTGTAGAGCAAGCCGGAAAATTAGATGCAGAAGAGCGTTTAGAGCTGCTTTTGCAATACACAGGCAAGTCGGGCGAAGTGTGGACCCTGGCCGGTGAGTCAGGCTTTGTCATGCTCGAGCCCGACGCTGAAACTGAATCTGAAAGTGAAACCAATGCGCAGTCTCAGGTCAACGTATTGCTACCCATCTGGCCTCACAAAGATTTAATTGGTCTGTGGACCCGGGCAGAAGAAACCGGGGCCGAGCCAACGGCTATTGCGCTTGATGAATTCACCGAAACCTGGCTGCCGGGGCTGGCAAACAATCAGGTAGACTTAGTCGTGTTTCCAGTGGGGGCAAAGCAAACCGGCATGGTGCTCAGTGCCCAGGAACTGCAGCAAAGTTTACAAGAAGCGCAATAAACTGTGAATACCCACACATTACCCGTCGCGCAGCAAATAGTTGCTGCCAGCGGCTGGGATGAGCTTACCCGGCAGTTGATGTTGGCGGGCAAAGCATTACCTGATATACCCCCAGAACTTAAAGTTGCAGAAAACCAGGTGCCGGGTTGTCAAAGCCGGGTATGGCTGACGTATGATCCGGTATCTCCACCGGCGTTGTGCGGTTTTAGTGAAGCAAAGATCATTCGCGGTGTATTGGCGATATTACTAGAAAAAGCCAACAGCTTACCCGTGGCAGCGCGTGGTGAATATGACTTTGAAGAATATCTGAAGATACTGGGAGTCAGTCGCAATATAAGCCAGTCTCGGGCCGATGGAGTGGCGCAGATAATCCGGCAGATTAACCAGATGACTAGCTGAAATAGCGGCTCGGTTAATAGTGAGCATTATAAAATGTTTGATACTGATATACACACATTGCTAAGCGCGGTTATGTGACTATATTTGCCGGTTTTTTGCCTCTATCCATTGCGACATATACTGGGTACTGCGCAACGTTTCGTGCCAAAGCAATTGCTGCATTATAAGCGTACTGCGATGGGCACTAAGTTGAGTAACCAGATTTTCAAGGTGCAATGTTAGCTGATACTGGTGATCTGGTGTATCGAACTGCCTGCGCAATACCGCAGATGATTTGTCGCTGGCGGCCTGCCATAACTGCGCATCGTCATGTAATAACACGGCGGCATCGGCCATTGTTTTTATCTCATTGCTGATAACGCCCGGCCAGTGGTTTGTATGGTCAATACCTTCAGCGCCTGATTCGGTGGTTACACTGGGTGTAGCGCATTGCATAGCCGTGACCAGTTTGCCTTTAACGCCTGCGCCAAAACGGATGGGTGCCAACATGACTCGATGTTTGCTCACCGCTGTGCGCGCATTATCTACCCAACCTTCTACCATAAATCCCTGAGCGGGATTGTGTAAGTTCGTTACTTTTTTAGCAGGGTAGGCCCCATAAACCGACAATTGTGCGCCCGGCATTTTTGCACGTATGGCAGGCCAAAGCTGTTCTTTTAACTGTAACAAGGCATCCCAGTTAGGCGCATGCCGAAAATTACCGATAAAAACAAAGCCATGGCGCTCAGAAAAGGGCGGCGGTTGTAAATCACAAGTACTGATTAAAAGCGGCAGATAAAGCAACTGCTGGGCCGAAACCCCATACCTGGTTACCAATAAATCAAACTCGGGTTTAGAAATAATGAGAGTAAGGTCGCATCGCAAAATAGCTGCAACTTCACGTAGCACCATCGGGTCAGTGGCTTCAGAATGTGAGCCTGAACTTTTTTTCAAGGCCTGCTGCCGGGTATGTCGAAGGCTATGTAAGTCTTCGGTATTAAGAACCCTTAGTGCGTTTGGACATGCTTTTTTGACTCGCCACGAAAATTGCTCCTCAATCATAAACCGATCGAATATCACAATGTGGGGGTCGATACTTTCTATTAAGGTGTCGAATGAGCTGCAATTTAATGCGATAGACTGACTTTCGACGTTTATCTGTTGTAAGTCTGCTTTGTGGGCACTATCGCTTGCTGCACTTAAAAAAATAGTGTTCCAGCCTTTGTCGGTTAATGCACCCAGCAAGTTATACATATTTTCACCCGCGGCCGAAGAGCACGGTTCAGGCCAAACATACCCAATTACAACGATAGACAGGGAGGTCACGAAAAGAGATTCCTAAGACAAAGGTTGAAACGCTGCAGTGTATCAAAATTATCGCAAAAGGGACTACATAAGCCAGAGCGATGGGGGTAAAGCAAAATCTAGTGGTTTACCCCTATTTTTGGTGTCGTTAGTCGATAGTATACTGGTTTTGTAGAGAAATCTGTTCTATAAATCATTTTTTTGCCGGGTCGGTAATGTATTGGGATGGGATTCTTTCATCCCCAAGGGAGTTGAAAAATGAATGTTCAGGAATTAGCGCTCAGTGCAAGTGAGTTGTTTGTACTGCCCGAAGCGGTAACCCGATTAAAAGAGTGCATGGATGACAGTGCAGCAAGTATCGATGATGTTGCCGAGATAATCTCTTTCGACCCAGGCTTAACTGCACAAATACTCAAAGTGGCAAACAGTGCGCTGTACCGCTTTCCAAAACAAATTGAAACAATTAGCAAAGCATTACAAATCATTGGTACGCGCTCGGCCTATGATCTGGCACTGGGATATGGGGTAACCCGTGCGTTCAGTAATATTGAGTCTCAGGTTATTGATATTGATAAATTTTGGGAACAAAGCGTAAGTTGTGCGTTATTGGCCAAGTATTTTGCTGAATGTCGTCGCGAGCGTGAGCCTGAGCGCTCGTTTGTATGTGGCTTGCTGCATAATATCGGCGAGCTGGTCGTAGTATCGACCGTGCCTGAACAGGCTCGTCGTTGTCTGGCGTATAATTCCAGAGTGTCGCCTGCGCAGTTACAATCAGCATTGCTGGGGTTCACTTACGCAGAGCTTTCTGCTGAATTGTTAAAAGAGTGGGGTATCCCGCCAACGATTTACCAAACTGTAGGTAGCCTTCACGATGCCACACCTGAGACCAATGATGCTCGTATCCTACAACTGAGCTACACCCTGGCCTTGAATAACGTACACCCTGATATTTATCACGATTTGTCGAATATTGACCCAGCTTTGCACGAAGGCCTGAGTATCGATATTAACGAGCTGGATGATGCACTTGATATTACAAATCTTCAGTGCATCAGTGTGTTAGCGTTATTTAACCCGGGCTCTTTTATAATCTATTAGTCAAAAATCGCAACGGTTTGCCGACTAATGGCGACCACTTCGTTGTCTTTATCCCAAATGGTCGCTTCGGTATGACCATAACCATCCGCAGCCTGACGCGTATGTGCCTGATAAGCGAACCAGTCGCCTGAGCTTACTTCCCGGTGAGGGTGAATAAACTCAAGGTTCCAGGTAACCGTACTGGCAGGGGCAGGCCACTTCATCATTTGTAGCAACGTAGGCGGCCACGCATCGATAATTGTTATTAAATGTGCGTCTGAAAAAATGGCCGGCGGTTGAGAAAAGCGCATGAAGCCATGGTAATGGCTGCTTTTTCTACCTGTAAATGGTACGCCACCATCAGAAATCGCCAGGTCAAAATGACGTAGAAACTTTGGGGTCACTTTGGGTATCTGAGGAATAAACTGCGCTTTTTTAGGCGCCGGCATGGCGTGCACCTGATGATTTTCAACCTGTACTTTAGAGCTGCGAGCTACTCCAAAACAAGCCTGACTTGCCACGCAAATTTTGCCATTTTGAATTATCTGCCCAGAGAAATGACTAACACTTTTACCTTCACGCAGCGGTTTAACTTCAATCTCAAATGGCTCATCTATATTTATAGGCCCGATAAAGTTGGTATTAAAAGCGCGTAGCACTCGATCGCTGCTCACAAACTGGCTTATCGCGCGGTAAATCATCGCGGCACTGACACCCCCGAAAGCGGTGCGTCCCTGAGCCCAATTAGCAGGGATCTGCAGGTGATTGAACAGTTTGCTATTATCAGGTTGTATTGTTGCTTCAGGCAAAGTAAGCAAGTCATCAATATGCATGAGTTTCTGGTCAGATGAGTAGTATGTGATATCCTAACCTAATCAATCTAAAACGCCAATTATGAAATTAAAGTCTTAAGGAAAAACGTGGCATCCACTTCTCTTACTCTGCATTTTGCACATGCAAATGGTTTTCCGGCGGGCAGTTACCGCCAGCTTTTTGAACAGCTTCCGTCACACTGGGATATTCTGGCAAAACCTATGTTTGGCCATGAACCGAATTTGCCGGTGAATACAAACTGGGGCAATCAGGTAATAGAGCTTATCGATTACGTAGAGAAAAATCGTAGTCAGCAAAAAGTATTTGCCGTGGGACATTCTTTTGGGGCCATCATTTCATTTATGGCGGCGTGCCAGCGCCCCGATCTTTTTGCCGGATTAATTGCCATCGACCCGCCTTTAGTTTTAGGGGCCAAAAGATTATTGTTACGTACGGCTAAGCATACAAATTATATTAATAAAATTACCCCTGCGCGGTTGGCTGAATATCGAAAAAAGCAGTGGCCGGCTGGCCAGGATATGGTGAACTATTTTCAGCAAAAGCAGTTATTTTCTAATATGACGCCTGAGTGCATTGCCGATTATGTAGAGTGCGCGACTAAGCGCAGCCATGAAAATATCAACCTGGTTTTTAATCCTGAAATTGAAGCCGAAATATTTAGAAATGTGCCTCACAACTTAGGCAGCTTTAAGGGCAAACTTAAGTGCCCGGGCCTGCTGATAACGGGCGCAGAATCCCAGGTGTGCAAAAGTAAGCATTGGCGCCGGTTTGTAAGTATCAATTCAATAGAGCACACCGAGTTGCCCGGCGGACATATGCTGCCTTTAGAGCATCCTCAAGATGTTGCGGCCCAACTCACCACCACATTGAGTCAGTGGGCCGATGTGTCTTGTGTAAAAAGTTTCGCCAATGCCTAAGCCATTAACTTTCCGGTTGCTTTGTTGAGATTAAACCGCCCATGGGCAGGTCGAGCATTTCTCGGGTAACCAGCACTACGCCATTTTCAGATACTCTGAATCCCCGGGCTCTGTCTTCATCATGGTTGTAGCCAATAACGGTACCTTCAGGAATTACACAGCCGCGATCTATAATGACTTTGCGCAGCTTACAATGTCGTTTAATTTCAACATCAGGCAAAATTACCGCCTCTTCAATGAGTCCGTACGAATGTACACGGACATTAGAAAACACCAAACTTTGACGTAAGGTAGAGCCAGAAATAATGCACCCACCCGAGACCACCGAATTGATTGCCTCGCCACGGCGATCGTGATCTTCCCAGACAAACTTAGCGGGAGGCAGTTGTTCCTGATATGTCCAGATAGGCCATTTTTGGTCGTATAAATTTAGCTGGGGAACCGGAGCAACCATTTCCATATTGGCTTCCCAGAACGAATCTATGGTACCAACATCACGCCAGTAAGAAGAGCCGTCTTCGTTATTCCCACATGGAAAGGCAAAAACTTTTTGATCAGCAATAATAGAAGGAATGATATCTTTACCAAAGTCGCGCTGAGAGCCTGACGTTTCGGCGTCACGCTTTAATTGTTCGAACAAAAATTCGGTGTCAAACACGTAGTTGCCCATTGAGGCAAGACACATGGTCGGGTCGTCAGGTAGAGGAGTAGGATGTTCAGGCTTTTCTTCAAATCCATTGATGCGGTAATCATCTTCAACTGATAAAACACCAAATGCCCCCGCGGCTTCTTCTACCGGTACAGGCATACAGGATACGGTCATTTTAGCACCGGTTTCAACATGATGTGCCAGGAGCGGCCCGTAGTCCATGCGGTAAATATGGTCACCCGATAGAATCATGACATACTTGGGTAACTCGTCTCGAATAATATCCACATTTTGAAATACCGCATCGGCAGTGCCTTCATACCAGCTGTCAGAAAAGCGTTGTGAAGCAGGCAGAATTTCAATTGACTCGCCTAATTCCTTTTTAAAATGTCCCCAACCCCGGACCAGATGTCGAATCAAAGAGTGTGATTTGTACTGAGTAACAACCCCAACCCGACGAATACCCGAATTGATGCAGTTAGATAAAGGAAAATCGATAATTCGAAACTTTCCGCCAAAATACAGGGCGGGTTTTGCCCGCCAATTTGTAAGCTCGTGGAGACGGGAACCTTTGCCACCCGCTAATATAAGAGCATAGGTATCACGGGTTAAATTACTGATGTAACGCGAACTGTTGTCTGCCATTTTTTGAATCTCCTTTCCCTTTTTGCACCGGTGATGCTATCGCGCTGAGCTTGCCGTCAAAACGTGGCCTATAGTGAACACTACAGCCGCCTTGTTTAATATATACAAATCATAATATTACGATACGAAAATCCAACTGTTCTACAAAAAAACAATGCTTAAAGCTGGTTTACGACTACCCTTATCCACGAGGGCAAAGGTAATACAACATGATTGTAGTAGCGAGATACCTCGCCCGGCTATCGTAATGTATATCACAGATAGCTATACGTAATACGACGTTTTTTAAGTAATACCTTCAGTGGCTTCAATAAAGCGTTAACATGCCTCTTTCTTTCTTTTGAAAATGTTAATAAAGTGTAATGGTCGTTTCATAGTGTACGAAGGAACATAAATATGGGATTTCTTAAAAAAACGCTTTTTATTGTCAGTTCGATATTGGTGGCGTTTGTGGTTATTGGTTTTCTACTGCCCTCAGAATATGAAGTAAAAAGAAATATAATAATAAAAGCCCAGCCAGAAGAGGTATATCCTGAAGTGGTCGATTTGCGTGCATGGCAAAACTGGGGGGTATGGTTTCAAAAAGATCCTGATATGCAAATTGAATATGGTGGCCCCGACCGTGCTATAGGCATGTATTCAAAGTGGCAAAGTGAAACCCAGGGTGATGGTGAGATGCGTATCATCAACTTACAACACAACAAAGAAATATCCTACAGCCTGTATTTTCCTGACTTTGATATGGGTTCTACCGGCGAAGTGAAATTAGAACCTACCGTTGAGGGTACCAAAGTTGTCTGGAGCGATTCGGGCGAAGTAGGTAACAACCCGGTTAATCGTTATTTTGTTTTGTTCATCGACGATATGATAGGACCAGATTTTGAAATGGGTCTTGAAAATCTTAAAACGGTTGTAGAAAACAAACAGTGAACCTGGCATGACAGTCAGGTTAATAAATAAAAGAGTCTTACTTTTTATGACGTCTCATTTTCTGAAGCCACGTCTATGGCTTTTGCTTTTTATCTTTACAATCATTACACCTAAAGTGTACGCCAATGACTCGTCGGTTTTACCAAGAGGTATTTGGGAGGGCCTGTACGAAGATCACATGACGTATATTATACTGGAGGTCAGAGAAGACGGCGCTCATGTGCTACATAATGTGTATTTAGGAGATAACCTGAGTATCAGGCAATACCCGTTTACCGATAAGAACATTGAGTACAACCGTGGTACCTGGCGAATAAAAATAGAAACGCCCACCGAAGACGAAACCATTGAGCTGATCACTTCAAAGTTTAGTGACGGCATGCCATTAGAGATTTTTCAAACTGTCTATGATTTACAAGACGGTGCTATTTTGACCAAGCAGTATATTCTTAATCGAAAGTCAGATAGGTCATCTTTAAGAGAGATGATGGGCATGTTCAAAAAATCGTTTATAGAGTTATCAGAAGAACCGAACCGGAACTCGGACGATAAAATACATGGTCTATGGATAGGCACCCTAAATAGGCCTGAAGGACCCGAACTGGTTATGATGGACTTAAAAGAACAGGGTCAGTCACGCTGGGTAAGGTCGTCCTTAGGAACCGCGTCAAAATATGAAGCAACGTTCGAGTTTAGTGAAGCAGACAAGCTCGGGCACGCTTTGGTCTTTAATACAGCCCATGATATTACAGCTACAACACTGATAGTACATTGGCGCAAGGGTAGGCCATTAAGGGGAAATTCGTTTACTTATATCGACGATACTTTGTTATATTTCGGCCGTTTTACCCTTAGAAAACTTCAGCCTCCTATGCATTGGCGGCCATAAACGTTTTTAGCTTATTGGCAGACAGAAGTGTTTCTTAAGCCGACTTGCTGTGCAGACAAACCAATACACTGGGTTATTTTATTAAGACTGATTTATCAGCCGGTCGGTTTTATTAACCGGCTGACAAGACTTGCTAACAAGACCAGGCGGTCAGACTTACTGCTCGGCTATCCACTGTTTAATATCTTTTTTCACCATAGCCATGGGCCGGGCTCCAGGTAGTAAAATAGCATCATGAAAGGCTCTGATATCAAATTTATCGCCTAATGCGGTACGAGCCTGTTGTTCTAAATCAACAAAGGTAAGCATACCGAGTTTATAACCCAAAGCTTGTCCCGGCCACGCCATGTAGCGTTCTATCTCGGGTATTACATCAGATAACGAGGTGCCGGTAGTGTTATGAAAATAATCGATTGCCTTTTGGCGTGGCCATTTTTTATGGTGCAAGCCGGTATCAACAACCAAGCGCACAGCGCGGTACAGCTCTGCCTGTAACCGGCCTAAATCTCCAAGCCAGTCGTTTTCGTACATATTCATATACTGGCTGGCAACGTACTCGGAATACAAAGCCCAGCCTTCAACATACGCGTTATACGGTGCATTCTGACGCATTAAACCAATATCTTGCTGCGCCATGTTTAAGGCTATCTGAAAGTGATGACCAGGAACTGCTTCGTGATAGGTCAGTGTTTTCAAACCAAACTTGGGCACGGCTTGCATGTCTCTTAAATTGATCCAGTAAATACCCGGGCGAGTGCCGTCAAGTGAAGGGGGGGTATAAAAACCTCCTGCTTCACCTGCCTGAGACACCTCGGGAATACGACGAACTTCAACAGACTGTTCTGGTAACGTACCAAAGTATTCCGGTGCCTTTTGCATAATGGCGTCGGTTTCTTCGCGTAGGTAATTAAGCAGTTGCTCGCGACCTGCGTCGGTATCTGGATAAATTTGACCATCAATATCAGTCAGATTTACCATGCGTTCGCCTACACTGCCTTCTGTATAACCGTTTGCCTGTAAAATTTTATCCATCTGCAGTGATATACGCGAAACTTCATCCAACCCAATTTGATGAATTTTTTCAGCGCTGTAAGTTGAGTCGCCCAGCTTCTTGATGGCATGCGCGTAAAAGTCAGCGCCTCCTGGCTGTGACCAGATACCATCAGCATCACGGGCACGTAATTCGTTGTTTGCCACCGCCTGGCGCGCATTTCTGTAAGCAGGGTAAACCACGTCTTTTACATGTTGTTCGGCTTGCTCAACCAGGGCATTACGTGTTTCATCAGACAATACCGTAATTTTATCTAGTCTCTTTTCAAACGACGTGACCAGCTCATGCTCAGCTGGCTTGCTTTGTAAAAAGCGGTCAAAGAATGCCAACGCTTTTGGGTGCAGGTTAGCGGGTAAAATAATGCCTTTTTGAGCATCAGCATCAAATTTAGCGACCACGTTATCTACCAGTTGACCCATATTGGCCAGCCGCGCCAGATAATCCTGAGCTTCAGCTTCGGTAGTCACGGCTTGCTGTACCTGCATGAGTTTAGGGATATCAATAAGCGGGCCTGAAATCTGATTAATAATATAAGGTAGATGACCGCCCCAGGTATCAATATAGCCAGCAGGAAAATCTTTGTCTCCGGCGTAGTATTCAAAAATATTCGCGAGTATCTCACGATGCATTTTTTCATCACTTGAAAGGTCTTCAAAGTTCTGTTGCTCAAAAGCCTTTGCCGCATTACTCATCGCTTCCTGAAAGCGATTCATACCTGCCGGCGAGTAATCGGGAAACCGGCTATTGTAATGTTCACCGGCAAGCTCAGAAGGTAACGCTAACATGGTGGCCAGGGTAGGTTGTTGAGTAACAAATTCAGCGGTAGCCTGTTGTTCGGCTTGTTTTAAAGAGCTCATAGCAGAAGTTGATAATACCGTGTTTTTTGCAGTGGTATTATCAGACTGAGAAGGGCCGGTAGTGCCGTTCGAGCAGCCAGCCAGCGCACCGGCAATCGCCAGGGCCAATATTCCAAATGATGATTTCATGTCGTTAGAACCTTTTAGTTAAACTGTCCTGCCATTGTGCCTTGTTAACTTAATGATTACATTAAGTTTGAACAGCGTTTACCGGTAATCGGTCGTAAACGGCATTTAAGCAACAAGGGTGGCTTTAATCGTGCCCAATAGGCCAAACCCATGTACCGTAAATCAGACTTGTTTGAGCAGGCTGAAAAGCAACCACTTTTCTATCAGCGAACCTATAGATGGTGAGATAAGGGTGATAGTTACCTTAGTAAGTAAAGCAGTGCTAACGCCTGGGATGTCAGCGCAAGACAAAAGAACGCATAGCACCATAAATAGGAACCATTTCTCGCGAGCAGTTTTATATCGCGGCATTATCGGCTGAGCAAACCAATAATAATAACAGCCCGACGGCAATATTGTGCTTTGTCGATAACCGTAAGCACGCTTTCAGCCTAAAGCGCGGGTCAGTGTAAAATGAGTTATCGCAACACCTAAGTGCATCGTGGCCTATTCTGTACCCCTTTTTTGGTAAAACTCCCTATAAATATAATTCAGTCAATACAGCATGATATAGGGGTAATAAAAAAGGAGCCCCCGGGCTCCTTTTCAAACTATTCGTTTACTGCCACAGATAGTCTTAACTTAATAATGCGTTAGCCGCTTTAGAAGCGGGTTTTCGCTGTAGGTGTTCGCTGATAAAAGCGCTTGCTTTTAATAAGCTGGACATATCCACACCGGTCTCGATATGCATGCCGTTAAGCATGTACAAAACATCTTCGGTCGCCACGTTTCCGCTGGCACCTTTGGCATAAGGGCAGCCGCCTAAACCCGCTAAAGCACTGTCTATAACCCGAACTCCCAGGGTCAGGGCCACGTAAATATTGACCAGTGCCTGCCCATACGTATCGTGGAAGTGTACTGCCAGCTTATCGGCAGGTACTTTGCTCAGTACGGCTTCTAACATCTGCGCGGTTTTAACCGGGGTGCCTGTCCCAATCGTATCCCCCAGGGATATTTCATAGCAGCCCATCTCCAGCATTTTTGCGGCTACGTCGGCAACCTGTTGGGGGGCTATATCGCCCTCATACGGGCACCCAAGGACGCACGACACATAACCACGTACCGGCATGTTAGCGTCACGGGCTGCTGCACAGACCGGAGCAAACCGCTCCAGACTTTCTTCTATAGAACAGTTAATGTTTTTTTGGCTAAAGGTTTGTGAAGCCGCGCCAAATATAGCCACTTCATCAGCCTTGGCGGCAACGGCGCCTTCAAAACCGCGCATATTCGGGGTAAGCGCGCTATAGTTTACATCGTCGCGACGATTCACCAGTTCAAAAACTTTATCTGAATCAGCCATTTGTGGCACCCACTTAGGCGACACAAAGCTTCCGGTTTCAATACGTTTTAAACCGGCTTCAGCTAACTTTTCTACCAGTTTTGCTTTGATCGCAGCGTCTAACTTTACCGCTTCGTTTTGCAGCCCATCGCGTGGGCCCACTTCAACAATACTTACCCTTTGTGGCAGCTTACTCATCAATTTTAAACTCCAGTAGCTGGGCGCCACCATCAACCAAATCACCGCCGGCAAAGAAAAACTCAGTGACAACACCATCGGCAGGGGCTTTAATCGCATGTTCCATTTTCATGGCTTCCATTACAATCAGGGTGGTGCCTTTTTTCACTTTTTCGCCTGTGCTCACCATGGTATCTACCACTGTCCCGTTCATGGGCGCAGCAAAATCGCTGTGCGCACCGGCATCGTCGGTTTCACCTAAATCAGGGGCAACATAGTGAACATCAATCGTGCCATCAGCGCTGAACAACGTATAATGAGCAGCATCCTGACTAAAGCCAATACGCTGTTGATAGCCATCGACGTGCGCATGCAGCGTATGCGCCTCAAGGTGACCCGTTAAGTTATAAACTTTATCCTGGTGCTCAACCTGCCACTGGTTAGGTTTTTCAGTAGAGCCGGTATGGGTGACTGTCAACTCGTAAGTTTGCTGATTGATCACCAGCTCAAGTTTTTGTCTAAGCTGATGATTAGCGCGCCATGCCAAAGGTATATCCCACGGTGTAGAGCGTATATTTTCAGACGGATCGCGCTTCTCCTGAGTCAGCAAAATTAACAACGCAGCCGCCGGAACCAAACTGTCGTCGTTTTGCCCTGGCTGATTAAACAAACTATCGTGGTGTGTTTCGATAAATGTTGTTACCAATTCTGCTTTGCGAAAGGCTGGGTGAGACGCAACGTTGTACAAAAACGAAAGGTTAGTGGTGACCCCTGCAACATGATAATCGCGCAAAGCTGATAGCAGACGTTGCAGTGCTTTTTCACGATTTGTATCCCACACTATAAGTTTAGCAATCATAGGGTCGTAGTAAACACTAACTTCATCGCCCTGAACCACACCGGTATCTACCCGGATATGCTCAGACTCTGCCGGCGGCCTGAGAAGCTTAAGATTCCCCGTGGCCGGTAAAAAGTCGTGTTGAGGGTCTTCGGCATACAGACGCGCCTCAAACGCATGGCCCGTAAGTTTGAGGTCGGCCTGGCCCTTTGGAAGCGGCTGGCCATCAGCAACAGTTATTTGCCACTCAACCAAATCTTCGCCGGTAATTTTTTCGGTTACAGGGTGCTCAACCTGTAAGCGGGTATTCATCTCCATGAAATAAAAGCGACCATCGGCATCAAGTAGAAACTCGACGGTACCTGCACCTACGTAGTTAATCGCATGCGCGGCTTTAAGTGCGGCCTCACCCATATTTTGACGTAGGTCATCGCTGATCCCCGGAGCAGGGGCTTCTTCAATAATTTTCTGGTGGCGGCGCTGAACCGAGCAGTCGCGTTCAAATAAGTACACTCCATTGCCCTGCGTATCACAAAACACCTGAATTTCGACATGTCGGGGTTGGGTCAGATACTTTTCGATGAGCATGATGTCATCACTGAAACTGGCCATGGCTTCACGCTTCGCCGCATTTAGTGCATCGTCAAATTCGTCTTCACTCCACACCTGGCGCATGCCTTTACCACCACCACCGGCCGCGGCTTTCAATAGCACCGGATAGCCCATATCGTTAGCATGGTGTTTTAATGTTTCGCTAGACTGCTCGTCGCCGTGATAGCCGGGCACAAGAGGGACACCCGCATCCTGCATGATGTTTTTGGCGGCCGACTTAGAGCCCATCGCCGCAATGGCTTGCTCTGGCGGACCTATAAAAATAATACCTGCTTCGTCGCAGGCCCGGGCAAATTTGGCATTTTCTGATAAAAAGCCGTAGCCGGGATGAATCGCATCCACATTTAACGCTTTGGCGTGCTTTAGAATCACCTCACCTTTAAGATAACTTTCTTTCGACGGGGCCGGGCCTATGTGTACGGCCTCATCGGCCATACTGACGTGCAAGGCATTGGCATCAGCGCTTGAATACACCGCTACCGTACTGATGCCTAATTTTCGAGCGGTGCGAATCACGCGGCAGGCTATTTCACCACGATTAGCAATTAGAAGTTTATTGATCATGCGTTATTCTCCAGCCACGGGGCGGGTTGTTTTTGAAGAAAAGCATTTAAACCTTGCTGACCTTCTTCACTGACCCTGACTTTAGCAATCCACTGGCTGGTTGTTTTCATAAGAGACTCGTCAATGGGAACACCAGCAACGTATTCGACTAACGTTTTTGCCTCACCTACCGCTTGCGGACCATTTTTAAGTATTTGCGAGATAACATCATCAATGGTGGTGTCCAGCTCGTCTTCAGTTACGGCCTCTGACAGCAGCCCTAACCGGCGGGCCCGGTGCGATGAAAACACCTCAGCTGTTTGAAAATAGCGACGGCATACTCTGGCACCCATAGCTTCAATGACATACGGGGCGATAGTCGCAGGAATTAAACCAATACGCACCTCGCTAAGACAAAACTTACTTAAGCGACTGCCTATGGCAATATCGCAACAAGCAATCAACCCTACGGCGCCCCCAAAAGCGGCACCCTGAACACGGGCGATGGTGGGTTTTGGCAGGCTGTATAATGTTTGCAGCATAGTAGCCAGAGCCATAGCATCCTGCTGATTTTGCGACTCAGAATATTCGGCCATACGTTGCATCCACTGCAAGTTGGCTCCGGCACTAAAACTTTTACCTTCGGCTTTTAGAATTAAAGCCCGTACTTTGTTATCAGCGCCGGCTTGTTTAAAATAACCGGTGAGGGTTTCAATCATGGCATCATCAAAAGCATTGTGCTTTTGGGGATTATTCAGCGTTACCGTGGCAACGCCGCGAGCATCGACATCGTATAATACTGTCGATGGTGTTGAAGAAGTAGACATGTTAAATGTGCTCCTTACATTCTGAATATGCCGAACTTAGTCGGTTCAATAGGTTTATTGAGCGCAGCAGACAATGACAACCCAAGCACAAGCCGGGTGTCGGCGGGGTCTATAACCCCATCGTCCCACAGTCTGGCAGAAGCAAAGTAGGGGTGGCCCTGATGCTCATAGGTATCTATTACCGGTTGCTTAAAGCTGGCTTCTTCTTCGGCTGACCAGTCTTCGCCTTTACGGGCTTTCTGGTCGCGTTTTACCTGCGCCAGTACACCCGCTGCCTGCTCGCCACCCATAACTGAGATTCGGGCGTTAGGCCACATAAACAAGAATCTGGGGTCATAAGCCCGGCCACACATTCCGTAGTTTCCGGCACCAAAACTACCGCCGATTAATACGGTAAGCTTTGGAACATTGGCGCAGGCCACTGCGGTAACCATTTTGGCGCCATGTTTGGCAATGCCACCAGCCTCATACTGTTTACCCACCATAAAGCCAGTGATATTTTGCAAGAAAATAAGCGGAATATTGCGGGTGGCGCAAAGCTCGATAAAGTGCGCCCCTTTTAGGGCGCTTTCACCAAATAAAATACCATTGTTGGCGACAATACCTACAGGCATACCGTACAGTCGGGCAAAACCACAAATCAGAGTGGTTCCGTAAAGCGGCTTAAATTCATCAAATTCTGAGCCATCTGTAATACGGGCAATAACGTCACGTACATCAAAGGTTTTGCGTGTATCTTTAGGAATAATGCCATAAATTTCACTGGCACCGTAAAGAGGCTCCTGAGCCGGCTTTGTATCTAACTGTTTAGGTTTTACCCGGTTAAGTCTGGCTACCGCATCGCGGGCCAGGGTCAATGCATGATGGTCATTATTGGCCAATTGGTCGGCCACGCCCGAGGTACGGGTATGAACATCACCACCGCCTAACTCTTCTGCGCTGACTACCTCACCGGTGGCTGCTTTTACCAGGGGTGGGCCACCTAAAAAGATGGTACCTTGTTCTTTTACTATTATGCTGACATCGGCCATTGCTGGCACATAGGCGCCCCCGGCCGTGCACGATCCCATAACTACTGCAATTTGTGGAATGTTTTTGGCCGACATATTTGCCTGATTAAAAAAGATTCGGCCAAAATGGTCTTTGTCGGGAAAAACTTCATCCTGACGCGGAAGATTCGCGCCACCAGAGTCAACCAGGTAAATACACGGTAAATTGTTTTCTTCAGCAATAGCCTGGGCCCGCAGATGCTTTTTCACAGTCAGGGGATAGTACGTTCCGCCTTTTACCGTAGCATCGTTAGCCACCACCATACATTCTACGCCTTCAACCCGGCCAATACCGGCAATAACCCCGGCGCCCGGTACATAGTCATCGTACACCTCCCAGGCTGCAAGCTGGCTGATTTCCAGAAAAGGGGTGCAGGGGTCCAGTAGGGCTTCTATGCGTTCGCGCGGAAGTAATTTTCCCCGTGAGATATGCCGTTCAGCCGACTGCTGACCGCCACCTTGCATAATTTGCGTAACTTTTTCATTAAGGTCATCTACCTGCGCCTGCATATGCGCCTGGTTTTCCTTAAACTCTTCTGATTTTACATTAACAGTGCTAGTAAGTACGGGCACGTGTCTCTCCAACGTAATTCAGTACCCTGCGAAAAAACGTGTTTTTTCGCAAGGTGACAGGGGTTAATTTATTCAGACTCTTTAAACAATTCGCGGCCAATAAGCATACGGCGAATTTCAGAGGTACCCGCGCCAATTTCATATAACTTGGCGTCGCGCAGTAAACGGCCGGTGGCATATTCGTTCACATAACCGTTACCACCCAGAAGCTGAATCGCGTCCAGTGCCATTTTTGTCGCCAATTCTGCAGAATATAAAATTGCGCCGGCTGCATCTTTGCGTGTAGTTTCACCACGGTCACACGAGCGCGCTACGGTATAAACATAAGCGCGAGCTGCATTCATCTGGGTGTACATGTCAGCTACTTTGCCCTGAACCAACTGAAACTGACCGATAGACTGACCAAACTGTTCACGTTCATGAATATAAGGCACAACCACATCCATACATGCTTGCATAATTCCTAGCGGGCCCCCTGACAAAACCAGTCGCTCATAGTCCAGCCCGCTCATAAGCACCTTAACGCCTTCGCCTTCTTTGCCCAGAATGTTTTGCGCGGGAACTTCACAGTTATCAAAAATCAATTCGCAGGTGTTAGATGAACGCATGCCCAGTTTGTCGAGCTTTTGTGCGTGGGAGAATCCCGGGGTGTCTTTTTCTACAATAAAGGCGGTGATGCCTTTGGCACCGGCAGCGGTATCTGTTTTGGCATAAATGACAAACGTGTGGGCATCAGGACCATTCGTGATCCACATTTTATTGCCATTTAGTACGTACACATCACCTTTTTTCTCAGCTTTAAGCTTCATGCTGACCACGTCAGAACCTGCGTTAGGTTCACTCATGGCCAATGCTCCGATATGCTCGCCGCTAACCAGCTTAGGCAGGTACTTTTCACGCTGGGCGTCTGACCCGTTTTTATGTATTTGATTAACACACAAATTAGAATGGGCGCCGTAGCTTAATCCTATACCGGCAGAAGCGCGGCTGATTTCTTCCATGGCCACGGTGTGCGCCAGATATCCCATTTCACTGCCGCCGAATTTTTCGGCAACGGTAACACCCAGCAAGCCCATCTCGCCCATTTTGGGCCAAAGCTGGTTTGGAAAGCTATTATCTTCGTCTGCCTGTGCTGCTAGTGGAGCAATCTCGTTTTGGGCAAATTGATACACCTGGTCGCGTAACATATCAATGTCTTCGCCCAGGCCAAAATTAAGGGTAGGGTACGGGGTATTCATGCGATGTTTCCTCTTCTTAGTTCAGACAGCTCCTCGCGACAACGAGTTTCTACGTCATCCAGCTCACTCATCAATGTATTGATGTCTTCAAGCTGCTGATTTAAAACCGCTCGTTTTTGTTCGGTAAGTTGCAGCATTGTTTTAAGCTGCACTGCCGAATCAGGATTGCTATCGTACAATTCAAATAGCTTTTTCACTTCTGCCAGCGAAAAGCCAAGACGTTTCCCGCGCAAGATAAGCTTTAACCTTACCCGGTCTTTGTTACCGTAAATCCTGTTCTGACCCGTTCGGGCCGGATTCATTAAACTTTGTTCTTCGTAAAAACGAATAGAGCGCGGGGTAATGCTGAACTCACGAGCCAGTTCACCAATGGTGTAGGTTGCTTCAGTGTCGTAATAACTCATGCCACATTGCCCTGTGATATAAACGTGTTAACGCAAACTTCAAAACAGACCAGAGGTTAATTGACACTCACAATTTGACACTTTGGTTATAGAGGTTTACGTTAACGTAAATTGCATATTACGTTAAGGTAAAGTAACAATTACATAACGTCAACATGGCAACGATTTATTACGCAACAAACCAAATAAGCATTTATCGAAAATATGTAAAAGGGTTTGCGTACAAAATTAGGTAAACAGACAGGGCAAAATATTATGAGTAACGAAACAGTAGTTATTGTCGCGGCAAAACGAACCCCTATGGGCGGCTTTAATGGTGCACTAAGTAGTATGTCTGCTACTGAACTGGGCGCAAATGCAATTAAAGCCAGTTGTGAAAATGTTGACTTAAGTCAGATAGACGAAGTCATTATGGGCTGTGTATTACCAGCAGGACTTGGCCAGGCGCCGGCCCGACAGGCTTCGTTACACGCCGGTTTACCGCTTTCGGCAGGCGTGACCACCATCAATAAAGTCTGTGGTTCCGGACTGAAAGCGGTAATGATGGCACATGATCTCATTAAAGCCGGATCGGCATCGGCAGTTATAGCCGGAGGCATGGAAAGCATGAGTAATGCACCTTACATGCTACCCAAAGCCCGTTCAGGTTATCGTATGGGTCATGGTCAGGTGCTGGATCATATGATGCTTGATGGTCTTGAAAATGCTTATGACGGAAAGGCAATGGGCTGTTTTGCCCAGGACACTGCCGATGAAGAAAATATTACCCGCGGCCAAATGGATGAGTTTGCACTTCGGTCTTTATCGCGTGCCAACGAAGCCATAGAAAGTGGCGCCTTTAAGTCAGAAATTGTCCCCGTTACTATGTCAACCCGAAAAGAAGACATTACCGTGGATACCGACGAAGGTCCGGCTAATGCGCGTCCCGAAAAAATTCCTGGTTTGCGGCCGGCCTTTAAAAAGGATGGCACGGTAACCGCGGCTAATTCTAGCTCAATTTCAGACGGCGCCGCGTCTTTGCTGGTAATGAGCGAAACAAAAGCCAACGAAATGGGTCTGACGCCTATGGCTAAAATTGTGGCTCATGCCACCCATTCCATTGAACCTGAAAACTTCACAGTGGCACCGGTAGGGGCCATGGAGAAAGTATTAGATAAAGCTGGCTGGAGCAAAGACGACGTTGATTTATTCGAAATTAATGAGGCCTTCGCCATGGTCACCATGCTGGCTGTTCGCAAAATGGGCCTGAATGAAGATAAAGTTAACATTCATGGTGGAGCATGTGCGCTAGGCCATCCTATCGGTGCTTCAGGGGCGCGTATTTTAGTAACATTGCTGCATGCTTTACAAAAGCGTAACGCCAGTAAGGGCGTGGCTTCACTGTGTATCGGGGGCGGTGAAGGTGTGGCATTAGCGGTAGAAATGCTGTAAATAAAAGTTTCCATGCTGGTAAAGGTGGCTTTTTTTCTAAGCTTCTCTTTTTGCAGTAGTTAATAAAAAAAACCTGGCATTCATGTCAGGTTTTTTTACATAAACCCAAATATTATACCTTCGTCGAAATAAAAATATCTTTTACATCAATATATTGCAATTACCGCCAGAGTCTTGCATATTTTCATAGCTGATTAATATTTGAGTAACAATATTCGCCAGCCTCTAATAATAATAAAAATCCAGAATAGGAAACTTGCCAGAACGCGAACTCTTTTATACGACAGCAAAATAATTGCTGCGCGAATACAGTAAAAGGGGCGCAACGCTGCAGTAAAACATACGGAATACCGCATTTACTGTATGCAATACTATAAAAAAGTGTCGATGGGAGACGCAAATGACGTTCAAGAAACATCTATTAGGAACCATGGTATCTATGGCTGTGACCGCTTCGCTAATGCCAGCTGCATTTGCAAGCAATCAGATTGCCGTTTCAGATCCAGGTAAGCTAAAACAAGTCGGTCCTGTACAATCACCAAGAACAAATTCAGGCGTTTATATAGTTCAGTTAAAAGATGCCTCTGCAATTACCTACGCAGGTGAAATTGGCGAACTGGTTCCAAATAATCAGGCGGTGGCCATTAAAGGTAATCGTTACAATGCTGGTAGCAGTAAAATTCAGGCCTACACCAACAAATTAAAATCACGTCAACAGCAGATTGCCAGCGCGTCAGGCACTGTTAAGGTATTGCATAATTATGTTCATACCTTTAATGGTTTTGCTGCAGCAATGTCAAAATCGCAGGCTGAAGCGCTACGTTCTAATCCTGATGTAGTGGGTGTATGGGAAGATGAGATGTTCACCATCGATACCGCCAACACCCCAGAGTTTCTTGGTTTAACAACTGGCGAAGGTCAACATGCGGTCGGGCTTAAAGGTGAAGATGTTATCGTCGGTATTCTTGATACCGGTATTACCCCTGAGAATCCAAGCTTTGCAGATGATGGCAGTTATTCAGATAAAAGCACTTTAGACTGGAGTGGGGAATGTGTTACCGGCGAAGACGAAAGCTTCTCGTGTAACAACAAGTTAATTGGTGCGCGCTATTATGGTGACACGTTTGCTTCTGTTTATGACATCCAAACTGAGCTGGGCGAGTTTTTAAGTCCGCGTGATGCTGATGGACACGGTAGCCATACGGCCAGTACCGCCGCCGGTAACGAAGGTGTGGTGGCCATGAGAAATGGTGCTGAACTGGGCGTAATGTCTGGTATTGCGCCTCGTGCCCGTGTTGCGGCGTATAAAGTATGTTGGAATTCTGATTACACCACGCCTGAGGGCGACGACCAGGCGGGATGTTTCCCGGCTGACTCAATGGCCGCTATCGATCAGGCTGTGGAAGACGGTGTTGATGTACTTAACTTTTCTATCGGTGGAAGCCGTACCGACCTGACATATCCATCTACCGCCGCCATGTTACGCGCCGCTGATGCAGGTGTATTTGTGGCAGTTTCTGCTGGTAACTCAGGCCCGGCGACTCAAACTATCGGCACACCTGCTCCGTGGGTAACTACAGTGGGTGCGTCAACCTATGATGGTGTAAGCAAAACCAATGCGTTACTGGCTAATATTGCAGGTGAAGAACAACGTTTCGGTTTTGTTGAAGGGTCTATTACCAAGCCATTATCTGAAACCGGTCCGGTGGCAGGTGAATTAGTTTTAGCAGAACCTCTTCTTGCCTGTTATGACGACGGCGCAACCCCTACGCCTTTAGCGAATGCTGACGAAGTAAACGGCAATATCGTGCTGATTCAACGTGGTGAATGTGCTTTTACACAAAAAGTAACCCGTGCGGTTGAGTCAGGCGCATCTGCGGTTGTGGTTTACACTGTAGAAGGCAATCCTATTACGTCACTAGGTGGCAATTTTGTTGGCGAAATTCCCGGAGGCATGATTGGCGCGCAGGACGGAGACAGTCTGGCTGCTGCACTGAACAATGGCGATACTGTTAATGTTGAGCTTAGCGCATCTATCTTTATGGATCAGATAGAACAAGGCAACATGATGGCTGGCTTCTCATCACGTGGTCCTAACGCTTCTACCACCGATGTTATCAAACCTGACATTACTGCCCCGGGCGTTCGTATTCTTGCGGCAACCACCGACACGCCAATGTTCGGTGAGCAAGGCCAGCAGGTAGCGTACTTAAGCGGTACGTCTATGTCATCGCCCCACATTGCGGGTATGGCCGCATTGCTAATGGGTGAGCACCCAACCTGGTCTCCGGCTCAGGTTAAATCAGCGCTAATGACAACGGCTTATCAGGGTGTAACTAAAGAAGACGGCGTTATTCCAGCCGACCCCTTCGACTTTGGCGCCGGACACGCTGCGCCAGCCGATGCCAGAGCACCTGGACTGACCTACGATGCAGGCTTCTTTGACTACATGGCCTTTATGTGTGGCTTGGGTGAAGAAACGTTTGTTGCAGATTCAAGTGGATTCAGCTGTGCAGCCTATGAAAATGCCGGATTCCTGACTGATCCCTCACAGCTTAACTATCCGTCTATCGCTATCGGTGAATTGCAAGGTAGCCAAACTGTATTCAGAACGGTAACCGATGTTTCTGGTACCGGCGGTAACTACACGGTAAGCCTTGAAGGGCTGGAAGGTCTGGATGTTTCAGTCGCTACTTATAATGGCGAAGGTCAGCTGACCGAAAGCAATAACGTAGTGGTAGCACAAGGTGGTCAGGCTGCTTACGGCGTTACTTTTGAGAAAAACAGCGACGCGGTTATTGGTGAATGGATATTTGGCGCTATTACACTTACAGGTGAAGATGGCAAAGAAGTTCGTAGCCCAATTGCAGTAATGCCTGCTGTTGATGTTCAGATTGATGTGCCAGAATCGGTTACTTTAGAGCTTAAGCGTGGTCGTGCATCATTCCCGGTTGAAATGCGTTATAGCGGCTCAACCAGTATTGACTATGCCGGATTGGATGCAGGTGAGTTCTACAGTGACCAGGTCACACAGGATCCGTCTCAATCATTTGTATTCTTAGGTGAAGGTACGGTTTATACAACCTGGTCGGTTCCTGCTGGCTCTACCGTTGCTCGCTTCTCGATGCGTGATGAGTTGGTAGAAAAAGACGGCGCTGATTTGGATCTATATGTGTATCGCTGTATCGAGTACTCATGTGCCCAACTTGATTCTTCGCAAAACCCAGGTTCTAACGAAGATGTGATTATTACAAACCCAGAACCGGCAGCGGGTGAGCTACCTGGTAACTTCTATCTGACATTTGTACATGGCTGGTTTGTTCCAGAGGGAGTAACAGACTTTAGTGTGCAAGGCTGGGTGGTTGATGGCAAAAACCGCAATTTGCGAGTGACTTCATCACGTCGTGCGATAGAAGGGCGGTTTAATAATGTAAATGTTGTTACACGTGGTCTTAGTGAAGGCATTCACATGGGCAGTGTAAGCTTCTATGACAGTGAGGGTAACCTTCAGGGCACCACTGTGATGGAAGTGCGTAAATAATAATAACAATAATAATGAAGTAGGGGCCCGACGGGCCCCATAATATTAAAAAAGGAATACACAAATGATGTCTCTAAAAAAATTACTATGTTCAGCAACAATTATGCTTACAGCAGCAACTGCGTCGTTGTCTGCTAATGCCGCGTTTATAAATCAGCAGGTTAATGTGGGCGGTGCAACCATTGCCTCTATCGGTGTTGATGTAAATAATGAAGCATTAGGTCAATTCATTGTAGACGGTGGCGATTTAACCAGCGTAGACAGCTTTTTTAATCCCGACCTTTTTGTATTAGAAAGCTTTTCATTTTTGGGCGAAGCGGTTGATGTAGTTAATGACGTATTTCAGTTTGAAATTGTTCAGGATTTAACTGACCTTACCAAGGGCTTTGATTTTCTGGCATTTGATATTGATTCACAGGTATTTGGAGAAACGGTAGCTGTTAGCTTTTTCTTTGACAGAGCCTTTCCAACTTTCAGTTCGTTTCAGGTGTTTGACCTTGACGGAAACCTATTAATTTCAGAATTTGGCGATACAACAGATTTTTCTGTCGTACCAGAACCTTCAGTATTGTCAGTTTTTGCTTTGGGTATGATGCTGTTACTTACCGCGCGTCGTCAGCGTCGATAAAAGCCAGATCTAGTCATACTTTAGCCCTCCTTTGCGAGGGCTTTTTTGTGTCTGTTTGTAAGTGAATCGAGCACGGGCTTACGAAAGTAGATGCTATCTGAAACATTAGTTGTATTGCAAAACAGCCTTTAAACATAGATACTCTTATATACGCTTTACCATTTAAAATCAGGTGCTTGTGCTCAGATATGCAATAATCTATATCATGATCCCCCTTTTTTTTGGGGTCTCAGGGTACGCTGGGGCACAACAAACCCAGGTGAATTATTGCGCCCAGCAAAACTGGCTGCCCTACGAGGCGGTTCGCAATACCCATCACATCGGCCTTATTGCTGATTATTTACGCTTAGTCAGTGAGCTTACGGGGATTGAATTTCATCTGGTCCCCACCAAAAATTGGCAACAGAGTCTCACCTATCTGGATACAAACCAATGTCAGGTTGCAGTTCTTAATAAAAATGTGGGAGCCAACGATCCGTCCATCGTTTTTTCACAAAGCTTTATGGATATTCCGGATGTTTTAATCGCTCAACATGGTAGCCCGATGTTGCAAGGGTATGGCGGTATAGGAAGCCGTCGCCTGGGGGTAGTAAAAGATTATCAACATCGTGACTATCTGGCTCGCTACTATCCCGCGATACATGTTGTTCTGTTTGATTCACAGTACGCAAGCTTTCGCGCGCTACAGCGCGGCGATATTGATGTAATGGTAGGCTCATTATTAAGCGTTAATGCTTACCTTAACAAACATGAAGATGATTTTGCGATTGTCGGAATAGCGCATCCGTATGATGGTTTGCATTTTGCTGTAAGCCCTGCTGTAAAAGCCACGCTTTTGCCTTTACTGGAGTCGGGCATAAACGCAATACCTCAAAACCGTAGTGTCGAGCTGTTTAAACAATGGAACCCAATTAAGGTTCGTCAGCATCAAAAATTATGGCCTATTGTGGTTATAGCACTGTTGTGTTTGCTTATTGCTGGGGCTGTTTTTTGGCGGCGACATGCATTTAGGGAATTTAAACAAAAATTAAATAGCCAGTCTGCCGAAATAGCTTCGCAACAGGCCGTAATTCTTGAAAAAAGCCGAACTATTGAATTTTTAACGAATCACGATGCAGTCACGGGGCTATACAACCGAAACCATTTTATTTTAAAAGGTGAAGAAGAAATATCTCGTTATACGCGATTTAATTCGCCCGCCTCTTTAGTGGTGATGGAGCTTATTAGAATTAAACCTAATACCGATGAAGCCAAGAAATATAGCAACGCGGTTTTCTTACGCACTATCGGCAAAGCCTGTATGGCTTCGGTTCGCGAAGTGGACGTGGTGGCCCGTTGGAATAACGAGCAGTTAGTATTTTTATGTCCCCAGACAAACCAGGACGATGCAACAACCCTCACCCATAGGCTATTAAGTAGCATTGAGTCAGCGGCTACTGAACAAGGCTTTGAAGTAAATATTGCAGCAGGCGTTGCGGCATTAAAAGACAACTGGTCTTTTAATGATTGGTACGAGCAAGCTTGCAGTATTTTATATCAGGCACGCCGTCAGGGCGGGGGTGTTGTAAATCTGGATTACTTTTAAACGCTGGTAACGAGATTGTTACCAGCGTTATTTATATTATTTTTCTACAAAGCCCTGATTGGCTTTTATGGTTAGGGGGTGATAACCCGATTTCGCTTCATTAAATGCTTTAGTGGCAAATGCTTTGCCTTCTGAGGTTTTAGACAGTTCGCGGTACAAAGGTTTAACTAACTTATTACGGCCAATACTTACCAGGTACTCGTAAAGTCGATCATAAGCTGGCTTGTACTCATTTTTAACCGCAATCATCAACCAGCTATGTGCAATTTCGTTATTTTGTGACGCGGTCAGGTCAAACTGAGCCTCGAGCTCGTTTAACTGTTCTTCAGACAATTCTTGCGGCAAGTTATTTAAGAAATACAACCACTCATGAGTCGTCCATGCGTCAGTTTTGATTTCTGATGCGGCTATATTTTCGTCCAGCCAGGCATTTCGTAGCTTATCTATGTTACTAAAAGCGTCTGACTGCGGTACGGGTGCGCCTTTGGGCAACCCAGGCTCAAAAATCCACTGCTCAATACGTTGTTTACTCAGTTTTTCAGGGTATTGTTCAAGCAATGTCTGGTCTAAATAATCGATAAAGCTTTGAGTGGTAATACTCTTAAAAGCAAAGTGCTCAAAGTAATTCAGCAAAAATGCATCAAAATTTTCACGGCCTACCTTTTGTTCTATTTCGCGCAACATCAACGCGCCTTTTTCATAGGGAATATCTGAAAAAACATCATCAGGATTTCGGCCCCGAAGATCTATAGCCAAAATTTCATCTTTATCTTTTAACGCTTTCAGATCAGCTTGCAAACTTTGGTAGCCTAATACAGCTTCCATATTATAGCGATTTTCACCATACAACTGTTCCATAATCCGATAAGTCAGATAGGTAGTAAAACCTTCATTCAGCCACAAATCTCGCCAGGTGGCATTGGTCACTGTATTACCCGACCAGCTATGAGCCAGTTCATGAGCAATCAGAGCCACCAGACTTTTGTCGCCGGCAATCACCGTTGGTGTTATAAACGAAAGCCTGGGATTTTCCATTCCGCCAAACGGAAATGACGGCGGTAAAATAAGTAAATCGTAGCGGTCCCATTGATATGGGCCAAAGGTTTTTTCGGTCAGCTCAAGCATACTTTCCGTGTCCTCAAACTCAGCCGCCGCCGAGGCCAGTAATTCAGGCTCTGCGTAAACGCCGGTGCGTTTTCCCATGGCTTTGAAGTCAAGGTTACCAATAGCCAGCGCGATTAAATACGAAGGAATAGGCTGGGGCATAGTGAAATGATATTCGCCATCACGGGCGGTGTCGGGGTCGTTTGATGCGCTCATCACTGCCAGTAATTCTTCTGGTGTATGTATGGTCGCGTCATAGGTCATTCGTACCTGCGGCGAGTCTTGTAACGGAATAAAACTACGGGCGTGTACCGCCTGAGCCTGAGTAAATAAAAACGGATGCTGTTTACCGGCAGTTTGCTCGGGGGTAAGCCATTGAACACCGGAGGCCGAAGGTGACGTCTGGTAATCAATGGTCACCTGACTGGCCGTTTTTGGCAGCATAATCTGCAATGCGGCGCCTAGCTCAGGATCTGCAGGTTTGAGGGAATACTCTACCTCGGTGCCATCGACGGTAACACTGGCAATCTTAAGATCGCGGGTATCAACAATAAGTGATTTAGCTGAATGGTCTATGCGTTCGAAGCTCAGGGTCGCCTGTCCATGCAGCACGCTGCGTTCAAAATCTGCGGTAAGGTCTAGATCAAGATGCGTAACTTTAATCTGATCAGGATTAGAAAAAGAGTGGTAATCGGTACTGGCTTCAAATTGCTCGGTAGCCGGCTGGGGCTTGGTTGGCTGTAAAGAAGAGTCTTGTCTCACCGTTTCGCTACAGGCAAAAAGCAAGGGTGATGCAAGCCATACCCAATTTAATCTATTCATTATTATCCTTATTGCTGGTGTTTGAAGATGGGTAAATAGTGTGGGGTAATGGTATCGTGATGGGCGCCGTTGTACAGCGGGTTTTAGATAAACCGGCACTATGGAGGTGCCGGTCACAATACGGTATCCGTTATTTACTTTGACAACGTAAAACGAGTGTCCGCATCGCGTAGCAGATACAAGGCGAAACAAGCGCCCCACATAGGCCAGGCTGCAAAAAACAGTAAGTTATTAAATGCATCTAAATACTGCGGGAATGAAGACAGTGTGGAGGCCCCATGCAAAATAAACACAAGGCCATAAGTCCAGCGCTTAGCAACACCGGCAACAAAAGCCAGTATCAACACAATCTGTAATGATCCCAATGCATATATCGCCATTTCACCTACACCCTTAATAGCATAAAACGACTCAAAAATTCGAATACCGTGTGCCGGGTTTACAAATTTGTCCAGGGTCCAGACAAGAAGAACCAAAAACACGGTCAGGCGAAGGGCCAGTAAAGACCAGCTAAGGCGGGATTGTAGTGTAGAGCTCAAGGGTTGAGACATAAGTTTTCCTAAAGTCTGATATTATTTGATATGACACAAGAACGAATAACTCGCGGTTTTATTTCATAAAATTAAAAATTTTTTTTATTTGTACTGAAAGTTTTATTAGCACGTATCGGTCGATACAGGTAAGCATATTTTACTGGAAAATTCATGAGCAAGGTTATTGGCAGGCGCCATTATTTACATTTTGCAATTCTGAGCGCTGTAAGTACAGCCAGCGGGGTTCAGGCCCAAACTAATATCGAGGTAATTGAAGTTACCGGCGATAAAGGTCAGCAAATTTCGCTAAATCCGGGTGCTGGTAAAGCGGGCGGCCTGTTTGGCCAAGAAATGGCGGTCAGTGATATTCCCCGGGCTATCACCTCGTTATCAGACGAAGCATTGACTCAGTATAATATTGATAGCTTGCATGATATTGCTCGGGTAGCACCCAATACCTATGCATCCAGTGGCTTTGGCACACCTAGTTTGCCATCAATGCGTGGCCAGTTAGGAGAGTTGTTTCAGGATGGCATCCGACGCCAGGCGGGTAACAATGGCTTTGGTCTGCCGTTTTCATTTAACAGCGTGGGGCAAATGGACATTGTGAAAGGCCCGCCTACGGTGCTGCTGGGTAGCACGCAACGTAATGGCGGGTTTGTGAATGTTCAAAGTAAAACCGCATCGCTTACCCAAAATCTGGGTTTTGCCCAATTAAGTGCCGGTCGTTGGGATCAATATAGTGCATCGGTGGACTATTCTCATATACTTGCCGCTGACACTACTGCCATAAGACTCAGTACGCAGTGGATAGACAACAACAGTTTTTATCAACACGCCAGCGAACAAAGTGAAAATGTTTTTGTAACGCTACGCCACCGCATTAGCCCAACAACGCTTTGGGATGTCAGTGTTGAATATTTTGATGCCAAATACCCTGACATTGCTGGCATTAACCGCCCAACCCAGGCGTTGATTGATGATAATCTTTATATAACCGGACAAGGCGTACAACCGAATGGCAGCACTGTACCTGGCAGCGGAGCAATTGTGTCGCCACAGGGGCAGGTTTACATCGATCGCTCTAATGTTTTGACCCACCCGGATGACATAAACAATGCAAAAACAACAATTTTGCGGAGCAGCGTAAACAGCGAACTTTCCTCAGACTTACAACTACGAAATATAAGCTACTACCAATATCTTGAACGTGAAGAAATTGCCACCAATAGCTTTGTTGAGATTATTGACGGCGCGCACACTGCGCAAAACCGCACTGAACTAGATATCCGGTTAAATGACCACCAGACAACCACTGTGGCTTTGGATATTCGTTATAACGATGTTCTTGGATACAGCCAGTTCACCACTGAGGCCGATAATCCGATTGATTTGACCGGACCGTTAGCTGCGCGTCTCATCCCGTTGAACGAAAGTCAGCGACAACGGCTAGTTGCCTTGCAGGATAACGTATTTGTTTCACCCGGTGCCCAGTACGATGTTAACAACGACGGGCAGGGCGACTTTAACTTATCTGATACTACCGACTCGACCACGTGGCAAACCGGCTTGGCGCTGCAACAACAATCTGACTGGACTTCTCGTTTCTCGACCATAGTGGGAGTACGAGCGGATTATTATGACGTAAGCGCGCAGGATGCATTACCGCCACAGGGTGTAACGCCTGCTTCAGATACTTTTAATACCTGGCTATATAGCGCCCAACTAAACGCCACTTACGCAATTACTCCTGCTCTGAATATTTATGCGGCATACAGCAACAATGACGCGACCTCAAACAGTATGGCCGGTGGCACAGTTTTGGGCGCAAACAATCAAATTAGCGAAGCCAACTTTAATACCGAAAACACCCTTTATGAAACCGGGCTTAAGTATGCCCCGAGCGAAGCATTGTATGCTGAGTTTGCTGTATTTGAGCAAACTCGCAGTTTACGTAACCGCGACGGCAGTAACACTGGCATTAAAACCAAAGGGTTTGAGGTGCAGGCATTTTATCAGGCTTCAGGTTATTGGCTAAACGCCAGCTACAGTTACCTGGATGCCCGGTTCGATGACTCCGCTGCATTTCAGGGAACGCGTCAGGTAGCCGATGTTTTTGATAACAGCGCGCCAGATATAATACGTGGTACCGGGGTAGGCTCGCCGTCTTTTGCCGCCTTTGCTCCGTCCGATTCTCAGGTTCAGGGGGTGGTACCCCAGCTTTTCGCCGTAAACGGCGGCTGGAATATTACACCTGAAATTGAAGTAGGCAGCAGCTTTGTTTATACCAAATCATTCCCGTTAGATTTTTTACAAACTGTGTTCATTCGCGACCAGATACGCTGGGATCTCAACGCATCTTACCAAATTATGCCCAATTTGCAGGTACGTTTTGATATGGTCAATGTGACCGATGAAGACAACTGGCAGCCGGTGTTTGAAGGGGGCTACTTTGGTGCTGACTTAGTCATGCCAGAGCTACCCAGACATTCAAAAATAACAATGCGATATGCATTTTAAAAACGGAAGAAAATCATGTTAAAAAAAGCAGCATTGTTAGGCATTATTGCGGCCCTGGTGGCGGCTTTTTTTGTATTCGATCTTAACCAGTACTTAACCCTTACCGGGTTAAAAGAATCAGTGGATGAGTTCAGCGAGTATATTGATCAGAACCCTGTTTTAAGCATTAGCGTATTTTTTGCAATTTATGTGGCTGTTACCGCTTTGTCCTTACCCGGGGCCGCAATTTTAACACTGGCTGCCGGCGCTCTGTTTGGGTTGTGGCTGGGTTTGCTGTTGGTGTCATTTGCTTCAACCATCGGTGCGACTCTGGCTTTTTTAAGTGCCCGCTTTGTATTTCGCGATACGGTGAAAAAACGGTTTGGGGAGAAGCTTAAAAAAATTGATGAAGGGGTTGAAAAACAAGGCGCATTCTATTTATTTACCTTACGGCTGGTGCCGGTTTTCCCATTTTTTGCCATCAATCTACTAATGGGCTTAACCAGCCTCAAAACCCGTACGTTTTACTGGGTTAGCCAATTAGGAATGCTGGCGGGAACGTTAGTTTATGTTAACGCCGGTACTCAGCTTGCACAGCTTGACTCGTTATCAGGCATCGTGTCGCCTGATCTGATATTAAGTTTTGTATTGTTAGGAATTTTTCCCTGGATTGCCAAGGCTATTGTGACAATTGTCAATCGCCGGCGGGTGTATAAAGGCTATCAGAAGCCTGCGTCATTTGACCGCAATCTGGTGGTTATTGGGGCAGGGGCTGGCGGGCTGGTAACCAGTTATATTGCCGCGGCTGTAAAGGCGAAAGTGACCCTTGTTGAAGCATCAGAAATGGGAGGCGACTGTTTAAACTACGGGTGTGTACCCAGCAAAGCGCTGATAAAAAGCGCCAAGGTCGCCAGTCAATCGGCCAACGCCAGTCGCTATGGTCTCACCGACACCCCTATTGCTATTTCATTCAAGCAGGTGATTAAGCGGGTGCATGAAGTTATTGCAACCATTTCCCCCAATGACAGTGTACAGCGCTATACCGAACTGGGTGTGGATGTGGTGAAAGGGTATGCCAAAATTGTTGATCCGTGGCGCGTCGAGATAACCCGCGATGATGGCCAGGTACAAACGTTGACCACCCGCAGTATTGTGGTTACCACCGGTGCAAGGCCATTTGTGCCGCCGCTTAAGGGTATTGAACAAAGCGGGTATGTTACTTCTGACACTATGTGGAACGTCTTTTGTGACCGTGAACATGCACCTAAGCGACTGGTGGTATTGGGTGGCGGGCCTATTGGTTGTGAATTAGCTCAAGCGTTTTCGCGTTTGGGCAGCCAGGTCACCATAGTAGAGCAAGCAAAACAAATCATGGGCCGCGAAGACGCTGAAATTGCCCGCTTTGTTACCGATACCCTTGAAGCTTCGGGCGTAACAATACTGACCGGTCACAAAGCTGGACAATTCAGCCAAAAAAGCGAAACCCGTCAACTACAGGTAACACATAACGATGAACGCAAAACCATTGAGTACGATGAGGTTATTGTGGCAGTGGGACGTAAAGCGCGACTTGAAGGCTTTGGGCTTAAAGAGTTAGGTATTAACTTTGATCGCACCATTGAAGCTGATGAATTTTTACAAACCCGTTTTCCTAATATTTATGCTGCCGGCGATGTGGTTGGACCTTATCAGTTTACCCACGTGGCCTCGCATCAGGCGTGGTACGCCGCCGTAAACGCTTTATTTGGTACCTTTAAAAAATTCAAAGTTGATTATCGGGTAATCCCCTGGACTACCTTTGTCGACCCGGAGGTAGCTCGGGTAGGGCTAAACGAAACCGAGGCCAAAGAAAAAAATATCGACGTAGAAGTAACCCGTTACGAATTTGCTGAACTTGATAGGGCGGTAACCGAAAGTGCGCGTCAGGGCTTTATTAAAGTACTGACCCCGCCCGGTAAAGACAAAATTTTGGGTGTCACCATTGTAAGTGAGCATGCCGGTGATTTATTAGCCGAATTTGTTCTGGCAATGAAGCACAAGCTGGGATTGAATAAAATACTGGGCACTATTCATGCGTATCCGACCTGGGCTGAAGGAGCAAAATACGCTGCGGGTAACTGGAAAAAAGCCAACAGTCCTGAATCACTACTAAACTGGGTGGAGAAATATCACACATGGCGTCGCAAATAAAAAAGCCGTTAATGATAGCAATGTTACTGTGGCTGACAGCAGCCTCAGTTAGCGCCGAGGATTCGATACACCGGCCTTATAATGCGGTGTTGCAACAATATGTCGAAACCACTTCACCGCACAGTACTGTGGTGGACTATGCGGCGCTGGCAAATGACCAGGAGCCATTAAATCAGTACTTATCGACACTAAAGGCCATAAGTAAGGAAGAATATGAACAGTGGTCGCGAGAAAGGCAACTGGCTTTTCTGATCAATGCTTACAATGCACATACCCTGGCACTTATTATAAAGCACTATGACGATATAGACTCAATCAAAGACATTGGAGGATTTTTCTCGTCAGCCTGGAACCAGCCAGTAGCTTTGTTGTTGGGTGAAAAACGCACGCTGGATGATATTGAGCATGGCATGATTCGAGGGCAAAGCCGGGCGTTTCCCGGCTTCAATGAGCCACGCATTCATTTTGCGGTGAACTGTGCCAGCGTTGGCTGTCCGGCGTTGCGAGAAGAAGCGTATACCGCGCAAAAACTAGAGCAACAACTTAGTGAGCAAACACAGCGCTTTTTATCTGACGAGAGTCGAAACCGTATGACCAAAGATGGTCTACGGGTCTCAAAAATATTTGACTGGTACAAAGAAGATTTCACCGCTCAAAAGCGTTCTGAAAAAACCGGCCTGGGTGATTTTTTTAGCCAGTATGCGTCAGCCATGAAGCTGACCGATGCGCAACAGACACAACTTAGCAATAATGCAGTCGATATTGGTTTTTTAGAGTATGACTGGTCGTTAAATGACACTGAGTAAAATGTGTATCATTGGGCTGCTGTGCTGGGCTGGTTTAACCGGCCAGGTTAGCGCAACCACAGTGCAGTTTTTTGGCTGGGGGGGCAGTCCTCAGGTTAATCAGTATTTACAATGGGTGTCAAAGCAAACTCAGGCGCGCTACGACATAACAGTAAACCACGTGAAACTGGCCGATACCAGTGATGCCGTAACCCGGGTGCTGGCCGAAAAAGCAGCAGGTAATCTGGCTAACGGCAGTATTGATTTGTTATGGATTAATGGCGAAAACTTTGCAGCAATGAAGCAAAGTCATTTACTGTTGAGTGACTGGGCGGGGCAGCTTCCCAATTTTGCGTTAACTCAACCTGATAAAAATCCATCCATGCGGATGGATTTCGGGGTTGCTACCGATGGCCAGGAAGCCCCCTGGGGTAAAGCTGCGATGGTGTTTTATTACAATCAACAACAGCTATCTAGCCCCCCGACTTCGTTGGCTGAGTTACTAGATTTTGCCCGGCAACATCCTGGGCGCTTTGCGTATCCGCTCCCCGATGATTTTCTTGGAATAAGCTTTTTAAAATACGCCGCGTTAGCTTTAAACCCCACTCGTCAGCAACTTTTGTATCAGCCGGTTACCGACCACGCACTTACCAGGATAACTCAGCCATTGTTCGATTATTTAGACACGCTGCATCCGTTGTTGTGGCAACAAGGTGAGTTTTTTGTTCGACAGGCCTCGATGTTGCAGCAATTATTTAGTGACAACGAAATATTACTGGCCTTTTCGTTTACCGCCGCAGAAATTCCGGCAGCGGTGTCTCGTTTTGACTTACCAAAAGCTACGCGAACTTATGCCATGAGTGATGGAAGTTTGTCGAATGTCCATTTTGTGGCGATTCCGTTTAACAGCGCTCGGGCAAATGCGGCCAAAAAGGTCGCTAATTTTTTATTGTCACCTGAAGCTCAGGCGTATAAGCAGCGCCTTGATGTGTGGGGCGATGAAACCGTATTGGCCATCGATGCATTACCCGCCGCTCAGCAAAAGCTGTTTCAGGTTCAGTCTCATTCTTCAGCTCTGGCCCCGGGGGCGTATCAGAAATTGTTGGCAGAGCCCCATGCCAGTTGGGCGCCGGCCTTGCGCAAAGCCTGGTATGCGCGTTACGGGGCACGGCTTTAAATGGGGTTCACAACGGTACTCAGCCTGGCGCGTTATCTTTTTTATATTATTTTGCTAGTACCGGTGGCGGTAGGCGTAGTGGGGGTGATGTTACCAGCCGTGGGTTTTTTTCCGGCACTTGAGCAGCATTCTTTGTCTTCTGAGCCCATTACCCGACTGCTGGCCTATCCTGGTATAGCAAAAATGGCAGGTTTGTCATTGTTTACCGCACTGCTGGCCACGCTTATTGCGTTTATCGGCACCGTGGCGTTGTTGGCGCAGTTTTATCAGCGTAAGTGGCTAGGCTTGATCCAGCATGGTTTAAGCCCGGTACTGGCTATACCCCACGCGGCGGCGGCCATTGCTGTGGCCTTTTTACTGGCACCTTCTGGCGGGGCAGCCCGGGTTAGTGCAGCAGTGACCAGCACGGCTCTGCCTGATACTGATAGTTTAATGTATGACAGTTTTGGGCTGGTTATTGTACTGGCGCTGGCAATTAAAGAGCTGCCGTTTATGTTACTTATGGCGCTGGGTATATTATCGCAACCCAGTGTAAAACAACGACTTGAAGGGCAGATGCGTGTGGCCCAAAGCTTAGGTTATTGCCATCAAACCAGTTTTTTGAAAATTGTATTTGCACAGCTTTACCGGCAATTACGTTTACCCATATTGGCGGTATTGGCCTATGCCAGTGCCAGCGTTGAGATTCCTCTTATTTTAGGCCCTCAGAATCCACCCACACTGGCGGTAGCCATAGTGCAGTGGTTTAATTATACCGATCTGTCGATGCGTTTTCAGGCCAGTGCGGCAGCTATTTTACAGGTTTTGGTTACTTTAGCGGCGGTTACGGTTTGGCTGATAGGCGAAAAAATCTGGCAATGGCGGTTTTGCCAACAATTAGCCTCTGGTAATCGCCGCTGGGGAAGCGTGTTTGTTAAACTGCTCGCAGGGATATTACTTGTCTGTTTTACTCTGGCGACCATATTGTTAGTTTTGAGCATGGTGGGATATTCTGTTGCCGGTTACTGGCCGTTTCCCGATTTGGCACCAGTGCAATTGACGCTGTTGCATTGGCGCAGCGCCTTGCAGGCGCTAAGTCAGCCTATAAGCAATACTTTGATTATGGGCTTTGTCAGCACCAGTATCGCAGTAATTCTGGTGTTGTTATTTTTAGAAAACGAGCAACAGAGTGATATAAAAAGAGCGTCAACTTCGCTGGCCGATAAATTATTGTTTATCCCGCTGATGGTACCTGGTGTGGCTTTTTTGTATGGGCTGGTATGGGTGAGGCAGTGGCTATTTGCCGATGCGTTGTGGGTGCCCGTTATTCTGGCACACCTTATTTATGTCATTCCTTATGTATTTTTGTCTTTAGCCGTTGCTTATCGTCAGTTGGACGTGCGTTATGTTCATGTGGCCAGCAGCTTAGGCAAATCTCCATGCCAGATATTTTTATCAGTTAAATTGCCGATTCTATTTGCCCCCATCATGGTGGCTCTGGCATTAGGTGCGGCCATTAGTTTTGGTCAGTATCTGCCAACATTATTGGTAAGCGGAGGCCGGCTTGCTACCGTTACCACCGAAGCGGTAGCCATTGCGTCTGGCGCCAGTCGGCGGCTAACGGCGGTGTACGCCCTTATGCAAATGCTGTTACCCCTACTCGGATTTGTACTGGCGTGGTGGCTACCGACATTTTTGTTTAACCCTGCCAAACGGGCTAACGCCTCTGCTAAAAGGAACCCTGCGTGTTAGTACTTGAAGATGTTGCGATACAGCTAAAATCGCAAATCCTGCTGCAGGTGAATGCAGTGATCAAGCCCGGTGAAATAGTGACCCTCATGGGCCCGTCAGGCGTAGGAAAATCATCGGTATTGGCCGCTATTGCCGGGTTATTGCCAGAGACTTTTCGCCTTAGCGGAAAAATTATTCTTAACCAGCATAATATCACCAACATGCCTGCTCATTTGCGGCACACAGGGCTGCTGTATCAGGATGCGCTGCTGTTTGAGCACCTGGATGTCACCGGTAATATCGTTTTTGCTATGCCCGGCAAAAAACACCGTGACAAAAAACAATATGCCCGACAGTTGTTAGAGCAGGTGGGGCTGGGAGAGATGGCCCAGCGCCCGGTCAGTACATTATCGGGTGGTCAGGCCTCGCGGGTGTCACTGGTTCGAACGCTGGCATCAGAACCCGCCGCGTTATTGTTGGACGAACCTTTCAGTAAGCTGGATAGCGCTACCCGACATAGCACCCGACAATGGGTGTTTGAAAAAATCAGAGAGGCAGGTTTGCCCGCGCTGCTTGTCACTCATGATGAAGAAGATGCCGCGGCAACCGGCGATAAAATAATTAAGGTGTAACATGCTAGATTCTATTGTAACCCCGGTCATTAAGCCTACGGTGAGGCCACTGATAAAGTGGTTGGATAAACATCATGTTAGTCCTGACCAGCTTACGGTGGGCGGTTTTTTATTCGGACTGTTGGCAGTGCCGTTAATTGTATCTGGTTTTTTTTATACAGCGTTGGCAGTCGTTTTAATTAATCGATTGATAGATGGCCTCGATGGCGAGTTAGCCCGGTATCAGCACAGCAGTAGCAGCGCAGGTGGTTTTTTAGACATTTGTTTGGATTTTTTGTTTTATGCCAGTATTCCGTTGGCATTTGGGTTAGCCAACCCAGCGCAATGGGGTGTGCCGGCCATGGTTTTGCTGGTGACATTTATTGGCACGGGCAGCAGCTTTCTGGCTTTTGCCATTGCCGCCGAAAAGTATGCTATTCAGCGGCCTCAGTTTACGAATAAAAGCTTTTATTATATGCAGGGCCTTACTGAAGGCACCGAGACAATTTTATTTTTTGTCGCAATTTGTATTTGGCCCCAGTGGTTTTCGGTCTTGGCGTATGTGTTTGCTGCCGCTTGTGCTATCACCGTGATAACCCGTATTGCAGGAGGATATAAAACCCTGCAGCAGGCACAACAGCAACAAGAAGCTGCTGATGCTTGAGCAACAGGGCGTCATTCGCATCAGTGTTTTTGTGACAATATTTTTACTGATGGCAGCCATTGAAGCCTGGCGGCCCGCGCGTCAGGCGCAGATTAAAAAACGGGTTCGCTGGCAGGCTAATCTGGCTATGGTGGTAGTGAGCGCTTTAGTTGGCCGGGTGGTATTGCCCGCCACCGTGGTGGGTGTGGCACTATGGGCGCAAAGCCATGGATATGGCCTGTTTCATCAGGTTGCTGTCCCTGGCTGGCTGGTGTTGGGGCTAAGTTTGCTTGTTCTTGATTGTACTATTTACTGGCAACATCGGCTGTTTCATCAAATTCCACTGCTGTGGCGTTTACACCGGGTTCATCATGCTGACAGTCACGTAGATACCACCACCGGTTTGCGTTTTCATCCTTTAGAAATCGCTTTAAGTTTGTTTGTGAAAGCCGCGATGGTATTGATTCTAGGGATACCGGCGCTGGCAGTACTTATTTTTGAAGTCGCATTAAATGGCTTCGCTATATTTAATCATGCCAATATTCGGCTGCCTCAGGCTATTGATGACAAAGTAGGTTGGTTTGTTATTACTCAACGTTTGCATCGGATTCATCATAGCCAATATGGGCTTGAGACCAACCGTAATTTTGGGTTTAGTGTGTCCTGGTGGGACCGGTTGTTCAAAAGTTTTTGTGCCCGGGGCAAGTTAACCGATTACAATTTAAAAATTGGCCAGCGCGATTGCCCGGCCACGAATCGTAATGCCCGCCTGTGGACTTTACTGGTTATGCCATTCAAGCGCCAAAAAACAGGAACAAATTCTTCAAATAAACAAAAAGTTAAACAATAGGATCGAAGTGCCATTTATGATTTTCGTAGAAAATGTGACTGCGATCATATTCACGCTCTGAGCGCCAGTTACGGTTGTTGAGCTTAACCGAAACCCCGCTGTACAGTCTTTTGTTGGCAATTAAACCGATTTCGTTTTGATAGGCGTCCTTTTTCTGGCGCATTTCTAATACTTTCAGCTCTAGCCAGTTTAAAAGGTCAGTTTCTCCATTGTACATCTCTACAGCTTGTTCTACTTTTGCGTTGAGTTCACTGGGCAATAACTTTGCTTTTATCGATTCAATTTTTTCTCTGTGACGGGCGTTATTGTCGCGTAACTGCCGCAATAGTTCGTCCAGTTCATCTTTACGCTCCAGCAGTTTACTGAAGCCCGGACTAAAATCTATTTTAAGAGTACTGCCTGAGACTGCGCCCAAAGTTCCGGCGCTGATTGTTCCCTGGCTGATAATTTCACAGGCGAACAAGTTACCCATAGGTTTAGCAACCTGACCTACGGTGACCGACCCGCCGCATTGAATTCGACTATACGCCAGCTGACGTCCCACGGTTATATTTCCCGAACATTGCATATCAATGCCCTGGCCATGCTGAACATGAATGCTTCCTTTCGCAGTAAGCTGACACGAGTAACCCGCACCATCGTCATCAACCTTGCCCATGGCACCTTCGGTAACAATAATGTCGCCACCGGCTTCAATACGCGCAGACTCGACAAAGCCATTAATTGTGACATCCCCTGAGGCCTTAATTTCCATCTTTTCGGTAACATCACCGTTAACCAACACCGCACCATCGTAAGAAACATGGCCGCTGCCAACGTTCACGCCGCTGCAAATAAACGTGTCATCGACATCCATAACCTGATTGCGGTATTTAGGCATGCCTGAGATAGTGGCCACCAGTATATTGGAGTCGTGTTCGCTAATAGCAGTGCCCTTGCCCATTTTAAACTCTTGCCAGCAGCCGGGCTTTGCAGTAAGTATATTGCCTTTTACGTCAAAGCCATGGCGCCCTTGGGAAGGCTCGGTACGACGCAATACCGGAGCATTTACTTTTACGCAAATTACTTCGCCAAGGTTACGCATATTCACTCTGTCGTTGTCGTCTACCTGGGGTTTTAAAACACGCTCTAACGCGTTAGGAACTAAAGGCACAAACTTGCTGTTGCGACCATCTTTGGGCGGCAGACCTCGAGCAATTTCGCCTTCTATAATGCTGCCAGGGGCAGCGTTACTTAGTTCTGTTAATAATTGTTCGAGTCTTTTAAAGCTAAGGCCGCGACAAATGCCAGCGTGTTCGGCCATATTATGAAGAATTGCAATGGTAGGAAGGCGGCCGCCGTAGGGAGCGGTAAACACGACCCCGGCACTCAGACCGTCGCTGCTTATTTTAAATTCGACTTCCGTATTGCGGCGTTCACCGATACGTTCGCGAACTTTGGTATTGTCATTAGTTTTAAAATAGTGATTGGCTTTGTCACACGCGCTTTTAAGGGTGTTTTGAGAAATATAAAAGGTTTTATACTGCCCTTCATTTAACTCTTTCCATAGGCTTTTGGAATCCAGTTCACGCTCAAACATACTGGGGTCAAGCACCATATCGATAAAGTTTTTAGTATCATCAAGTAAGACTGAAACGCCAATCATCGCTGCTTCCGGTTAGACAAACTCATTAAAACGGCAGTCTTGCTACCAGCTCCATGTTACCGCTTACTCTATAGTGTTTTTAATTTACACGTCAAAGGTTTTCGGCATAGTGATACAACGCGCGTAAAATAGCCTGCTTGTTTGGATCAAGATTAGATTGGTTCGCCAGCCTTTCAATCTCTTCTAAATAAGGTGCCAGGGTGATGCTGGCGGGCGAGTCAGGCTCTGTCAGGCGCGCTTTACGATGATTATGCCAGCGCTGCAGTTCTGTCTCGGTTAAGGTGTGTGAATAATTACGGGCCCGATAACGAAAAAGCATGTCACGCAGTTTTTGATTTTGTATTTTATCGGTTAGTGTGGTGAGCTGCTCGGCATCAGTTTGGTGAACCTGCTCGCACCAGCGCCGCTCTTCGTCGGTTAAAAAGCCGCCACTATACAGAGCATGATCAATATCATCTGGCTGCTGCTCTCGTTCTTTTGCATACACTGAGGTGAGTTTAGTCGCCAGTCCGTCAACCTGACTTAACTGTTTGAAATTATCAAGGCAGTAGTCACGGTCCAGTCCGAGGCGTTCCGCGTTTTCCTGTGTCATTGCTTTGGCTGTAGTGACAAATGGCGAACGATTAATATGGATAAGCTTAAGACTTGGTCGCGCCAGTCCATCGAGCGCCTTGGCCGACAGGTAAATTCGGCGCTGAATTTCTTCTGCGTCAAGTTCTAAAAGAGGCTGAATATCCTGACTTAGGTCAATGGCGATGATGGCATTCGCATTAACCGGGTGAGGGCATACGGGCATAACCCAGCTTACACACCCCTGACGCGCAGGCAACTTTGAAGAAACATGTAACACCACAGAAGGTTTGGAAAAATCGAACTGCTTGAGTACATTGTGTTTGGAGCGCAGAGAAAAAGCATAATCGTAAAGCTTGGGCTGTTGTTCTTTTATCAATTTAGCTAAAGCAATGGTAGCGGTAACATCTGATAGCGCGTCGTGAGCATGACCATGCTCCAAATTATTTTCGGCGCACAAGTCCTCAAGTTTAAAGCTGGGAGTGCCGTCATCTTTGCGCGGCCATTTTATCCCGTCGGGCCGAAGTGCATAACAAGCCCGGGCTAAATCAATAATATCCCAGCGACTATTGCCATTGCGCCATTCGCGAGCGTAGGGGTCAATAAAGTTACGATAAAACAGGTATCGACTTACCTCATCATCAAATCGAATGCTGTTATAACCTACTACACAGGTATTGGGTTGTGACATAGCCTGAGCTACCTGACGGGCAAAATCAGCCTCGGTGGTACCATCACGCAGTGTCTGCTGAGGCGTTATACCGGTTATCAGACATGCGCCGGGCGTGGGCAGATAGTCGTTAGCAATCTGACTCATTATATTGATAGGTTTGCCAATGACATTTAAGTCCATGTCTGTACGAATAGCAGCAAATTGACATGGCAAATCTTTTTGTGCGCTGGTGCCAAAGGTTTCATAATCATGCCATAACATACTGGGTGCTGTTGTCATTCGCTTTACTGCTCAATTGATAAGTGTCGCGGGGCAGTGTACACCGGCTGTTTATAAAGGTAAAAACCATAAAAAGCACGGTGGCAGGCTAATTGCTGTTAAAAGGCATGTATTTGGGGTAGATGCTCTATACACTTATTAATAATTAAGCAAAAAACGTAAGGAATACAAAATGAAAACAAGGTTGAAAGGTATTTTATGTGGGCTTGGCGTATTGTTGTCGCCCACCGTATTCGCTGCCGACGTAGCTATTGTGGTACACGGCGGGGCCGGAACTATCCTGAAAAAGAATATGAGCGCTGAGCAAGAGCAGCATTATGCTGAAAAGCTGGAAGAAGCAACTCGCGCCGGGTATGCATTATTAAAACAAGGCGAGGCTGGTGAAAAAGCGGTGGTCGCTGCTATTCAAATTCTTGAAGAGTCACCCTTATTTAATGCAGGTAACGGTGCGGTGTATACCTACGACGAAACCCATGAGCTTGATGCTTCAATAATGCATGGTAAAAATTTAGAAGCCGGGGCAGTGAGTGGCGTCACAACCATCAAAAGCCCGATTGAAGCAGCCCTGGCGGTTATGCAACACTCTTCACATGTGCTGTTGGCCGGCAAGGGCGCCGAAGCCTTTGCACAATCGCAGGGTTTACAGCAGGTTGACAACAGTTACTTTAATACGCAACATCGGTTAAAGGCGCTACAAAAGGCCAAAGCTCGAATGCAGGAACAACAACGTGAAGATGGCGGGCAGCAAGGCAGTGAAAAAATGGGTACAGTGGGCGCGGTTGTGTTAGACAAAAGCGGCAATATTGTGGCCGGGACATCTACCGGGGGCATGACCGCTAAACGATATGGCCGGGTAGGCGACGCCCCCATTATCGGAGCTGGTACGTATGCCGACAATGAAAGCTGTGGTGTTTCAGCTACAGGCCATGGCGAATATTTTATTCGTTATAACGTAGCCGCCGATATTTGTGCCCGGGTCCGCTATCAGGGGGTAAGTATTCAGCGCGCTGCCGAAACGGTGATTAACGAAGAGTTAAAGCAAGCTGGCGGAACCGGCGGCGTGATCGCTATGGACAAACGCGGCAACATAACGATGCCATTCAACACCGCCGGTATGTACCGTGCTAGTATAAATGTTGAAGGTAAGTTTAGCGTCGGCATTTATAAAAATTTGATGAAAGACACACATAAACAATAGTGCAATTAAACGAAATATTTCCTCGCTGTTTCCGAATTAAAGGACTAATCTTAGAGTACTGCAGGGAAATGTTTTGAAGCAGCATAAAGAATTCGTTTTTAGCCCAAATTACAAAATTGAAGGGCTGACCATATTCAGTCCTTCAATTACCCGGAGGCATTATGGAATCGTTGCAGGTATGTGACTACATGAACCATCGGCCAGTGCGCCTGACCATTGACGTACCCGTTGCCGAAGCCGTTGAACGCTTGTTAAATAGCGGGCAATCTGGTGGGGCCGTTATCGATGACCGAGGTCGGTTGGTCGGTTTTTTATCAGAGCAGGACTGCATCGCGCAAATGATCGAGTCATGTTATTACCGTGAACAGGTTTGTCGTGTGAAAGATATTATGCAAGCGCCCGCACTTAGCGTGAAACCCTACATGTCAGTTATCGAGCTCGCTCAACAGCTAATCAAAAACAACATGCCGCGGGTCTATCCGGTGGTAGATGACGACGGCGTATTAGTAGGAAGCATCAATCGGGCTGCGGTCTTAAAAGCCATAGACAAACAACTACGGGCGGGTTATCAGGCAGTGAGTTAGGTTTGATTTTTCTGAGTTCATTTTGGTATTGAGCTTACAGACATTCAATCTAACTAACGTTTTCTGCCGAGAAACCGCCAAAGTTTTTACTGCTCTCAGAAAAGTAGGCTTTACAAGTAAATGATTGAACACTGACGTTAATCAACGGTAAACCAACAGCGTTCCCTAGAAGCCATGGGTGTACATAGAAGGCTCGGGAGTAAAGCGCTCAGCTTTTATCGGTGTCTACTGAAAGTGGTAGAATTTAAGTGCCTCACCAAAAAATCGTCTGAAAAGACGAAGTAATATTCACCCAAATACAGCGGTTGGCTTTCTGAAGTATTTGTGTAAATAAGCTAATAAAACATCTCTACGCCAACGGCGTTTTATTGACCTTCACTGAAGCGGCCCGCATTCATGTTTTTCCGAAACTATCTGTTTCTATTCGGGCTATCTGCGCTTTCAAGGCGAGCCATACTGATACTACATGCTCTCACAGAATGATGGCGGGATTTCTGCTAAAGCAAACAAGAAATACTTTTAAATACCAATAAAGGCCAATAATGTGCCAATAAAGACACCCACTCCTGAAATTAACACTACCAGCTGCACCGCTGTTGATATGGACACCCACTAATATTGATATGGACAATACTGATATGGACAGCCACTCCTGAAATTAACACTACCAGATGCA
>NZ_JAESDK010000008.1 GCF_019249245.1 Alteromonas lipotrueiana
GGGCCCGATAGCGAAGTATGGGGCCCAACATGCAAATAGTGGGTGTCCATAAGCTCTTTTGTAAGGGTGGGTGTCCATGAACAAAGTGTGGGTGTCCAACTCGCATTCTCAACTCATATGGTACTAAAAAGCCTGCCGTGCCGACTGCTTAAGTACAGCTAAAATACGGTTTATCGACAAAACTGTGACCCGTTTTTTAACCCTTAGGATTGCAAAGTGTGAGGGTAATGTGTGGGTGTCCAAAGCCTATGCACAAGCCAAATTCAAAACTATGTTGGGCCCGATAGCGAAGTATGGGGCCCAACATGCAAATAGTGGGTGTCCATAAGCTCTTTTGTAAGGGTGGGTGTCCAACTCGCATTCTCAATTCATATGGTGCTAAAAAGCCTGCCGTACTGACTGCTTAAGTACAGCTAAAATACGGTTTATCGACAAAACTGTGACCCGTTTTTTACCCTTAGGATTGCAAAGTGTGAGGGTAATGTGTGGGTGTCCAAAGCCTATGCAGTAAAAAGACACCTGAACGCACTTAATCCTAACTCACACTGATATCATCAAAACGTTCGCTAAGGGTTTTAACTCTATAGGCCGGTTGTCTTAGCTCGTCAACGAACACAGAGGGCGCTCGCGGATCAGCGATAATATAGCAACTTTGCCTTGCCCGCGTGAGCGCCACATAACATAAACGCCGTTCTTCGCTGTGGGGATAGAGGTCAATAGTGGGTAGCAGGGCTTCAGTAAGCGCATCATTTTTATTTTCGCCCGGAAAGCCAAACTTACTGCTGTCAAAGCCCAGCAAAATACAATGATCGGCTTCTAGCCCTTTGGCAGAATGAAATGTCCAGTAATGCAAATTTTCAGGCTGTAGCGGTTGCAGTGCTTCTTTCGCCTGAGTCAGCCAAAACTGATAGCGCGCCATTATTGCAATGGTTGCCTGGGGGTTTTGTCTGCGTATCGCTATCACAATTTGTTTAACCCGCTGCGCGGCATCTTGCTGACCATAAATCTGGTCATCGAGTAAAAAAACCTGGGGGTCCTGGCTTTCAATAGCACTAACTACATTCTTTTTGTATTGCTCGGGGTTTTGCATAACAAACGTACCGGCAGTGTGGGCGATACTGCTGTTGTAGCGAAATGTTTTTTGCAACAGTGTCAGGCTATGACTGCCTAAATAGGCTTCAAACCGGGTCGTTAATGTTAATAATCCTCCGGAGAATCGATAGATTGATTGCCAGTCATCGCCCACTGCCGTTAACGTAGGGCTTGGTCCATACTCAATAAGTTGCTGAAGCAGCTGCATACGCAAGGCCGAAATGTCCTGAAACTCATCCACCAATATATGCTTATAAACGGGTTGCCAGCGCTTTTGAGCAATTGTTGTGCAGGCCTGAGAAATCATATCGTCAAAATCAATGCTATCCGTTTTACTGAGCTCATGTTGATAAGCTGAATCCAGTTTGTGTAAGGCGTCGGCCCAAAACGTAGCATTGCTGATACCACTTTTCATTAAACGCTTTTCAAGTGTATGGCTTTTAAGTTGCTGAGTACGCAATATACCCAGAACCTGAGTCAGCCAGCGTACAGCTTGCTGTACTACACCAAGCTCATCAAATTTTGAAAAAACAGCCGCGCCCGAATACAAGGGAGTCATATCTGCTGTGGGGCCTACTTGTTTGGCCAAATGATAAACCAGTGTATTGTCCTGCCACTGCTGATGGTTTACCTCCAACAACGTCGTCCTATTTTCCCGATGAATTTGTCGTTGCGTTGATATATCGGGACCAGGCTCATTAGCAGCGCTGTAAACCAGGTAGGTATTTTGATCAGTTAATAAAAATGTCGGCCTGTAATCCCGGGCCGTGGTATTTTCTGGCTGAGATAGGCTGTAGTGTGGACGGTATCGATAATCGATACCATGAACATACAGCCAGTTGGCTATTAACCAATGTGGATAGCTTTTTGTTTTTTCCCCGTTTAGCGTCAGATAGTCGGTGCCACCCTCTTTTACTGAATGCTGTTCAGTGGCAATTACCGTTGTCGCCTGCGTGGGGGGATACAACCATGGTATGGTTTCAGTTATTAAACAGTCATTTTGCTCAAATTGTTGTTTTATATAACGCCTTGCCCAGTCTTGTAAGGCATAGTTGTCCTGCGATAATGCCGATAACGTCAGAGTATGTTTATCACGCTTTAAAATGTGTCGGCCTAACGCATGAAAGGTCATCACGGTGGGCTTGTCTTGTTCTTCCAAAAATACACTCGCCGCCCTTAACGCTAAACGTGCTTGCAGCTCTTTTGCCGCTGCACTGTTATAGGCCAAAATAAGTATTTCGCTGGCTTTGGCTTGCTGGCTTTGAATTAAGTACAGCGCTTTTGCCACCATGACTGACGTTTTGCCCGTTCCGGCAGCCGCTAATACTAAATTTCTATCATTGTTCCTTACCACCGCATCTTGCTGGTCTTCGGTGAGCGGGTGCTGTTCAGCGAGCGCAAAAAAGTCTTCAAAATGTTGCTTTTGACGCAGTTCAAAACGCTGCCTCAATGTTTGAACATAATCAGACAAAGGATGTACCTGTTGCAATTTATTCAGGGTGCGATGGGTGGTGGAGGTTAGGGTTTGATTTACAGGAAGAGAATGTCGGTAAAGGGCTATTACCTTAGCAATGTAACGCGCTAATTTATCGCACTGGCTGTCTCGTAAGTACGCCTGCCCGGCTAAATCTACAAACAGCCGATGCACGTGCTTTACGCGCTGGACGGCCTGTTGTGTCAGGGTTTGCTCAACGTGTTGATGTAACTTTACAAGCTGACTTTTAGACAACCATCGTAGTGTTATAGACGTATCGGCATAGTCAAGTTGCCACCGAGCGCCAAATACGCCTTTTTGATAATGTGGATAGGCGTTCAGACTCGATAATTTGATGTGTTGGGCAGCTTCGTTATTTCCTATCACAAGGTGGTCTTGTTCAAGACGCACAGTTTTTGCCCCCAACCATCGGGCAAGAAAAATAGGTTGGCAGAAAACTTGTTGAAAATCCATTGAAGCATTCCTGTCAGTTACAAACAATACCGGCCAAAGAACACCGCTTTTTTTGAAAAATTACGAACAACACCGTAAACAAATTTTACTGCTATTTGGATGCAGTGTAACGTGGGAAACAGTCATAAATCGCTTTTTTAGTAGATTTACGCGGCCTTAAAATAATATAATAAATGGCTCTTAACCGCCGCGTGTTGAGATTTTTAAGCGCATATGATATGCATAGTTTCAACACAAATAAAGCGTAATGATCGATGTCATTTTGTTATCCTAATTATTCATTTTTCCTGGCAGGTGAGCTTTCGTCATGAACGCTTCTATTGAACAAGATATTAAAGCAATACAAGCACTTGAATCAGTACCAACAATTTTAAACATGATTGCTGATTCTACTGGCTTACGGTTTGTCTGTATCTCTCGGGTCACTCCCGAAAGCTGGACGGCCTGCGCAGTATTAGACACCATCAATTTCAATTTGCTGCCCGGCGATAATCTGGATATTTGTAATACTTTTTGTGAAGAAGTCCGGGTTTCTAATCAGCCTATTATTATCGACCACGTTAAGCAGGATAAAGTCTATCATGATCATCCTGTCCCAAAGCTTTTTGGTTTTGAAAGTTATTTTTCATGGCCAATTTATGATGCACAGGGTAATTTTTTCGGCACCCTTTGTGGTTTAGACACTTCACCGGTAAAGCTGAAAACCGATAAGACCAAAAGTATGATTGAGTCTTTCGCACAGCTTATTTCTCGTCAGCTTACCGCTGAGTATCGGTTAAAAATTGCCAGCGAAGCATTAAAAGATGAACAGCAAATTGCGCAAATACGTGAGCAATACATTGCCGTATTAGGCCACGACCTGCGTACACCGCTGTCTTCTATTATGATGGGACTCGATGTTTTAAAGCTGATGCCGCTGGCAAAAGATGCGGCTTCGGTATTAAAGCGTATGGACAACAGTGCCAAACGCATCTCTTTACTGGCAGACAATGTTATGGACTTTACCCACGGAAAAATGGGCAAAGGCATTCCGGTTACCAAACAGTCATGTAATAACTTGTCAGAAATACTGGGGCATACAGTTTCTGAGTTAGAGTCTCAGTACAAAAAGCGCGAGTTTGTTTCAGCCATAGATATTAATCGATCGGTAGACTGCGATTCCGGACGTTTAGCTCAGTTAGCCTCAAACCTGCTGGTTAATGCAGTAGTGCACGGCGATCCCGCTAAACCGGTGTATTTTGAAGCATTTACCCACAATGGCGAACTCATTATTCGGGTCGCTAATAGCGGAAAACCTATCCCGCCAGAGGTTCAGGCCCGCCTGTTTCAACCCTTTTGGCGCAACGCCTCTAAAGGCAGCCACAAAGGGCTGGGACTGGGACTTTTTATCGCCTCTCAAATTGCTACTGCTCATCAGGGCAGCTTGTCTGTAGCATCAGATGAGCACAAAACTACGTTTACATTAACCGTTAGGTTGTAACTCTTGCGAATTGCCTTTTAACTTCCCCTACACTTACCCCCCTGATTGGCTTTGTGATTTTAGGGTAAAGGTTTTTTGCAAATACAACCTCTTATAAACGCAAATCAGTATATAGGGTTTTGCGCGCCATCTACCTCTGTATGAGATGAGCAGCAAAGACATTCCGTAGGATTTTCTGATAGTGTAGCCATTTGGCAGGGGCCTTATAAAAGGCTGTAAGGTAATCTATGAGCGCTTCGATTAAGCAGGATGTAAATGCTGTACAAGCTATTGAAGCTGTGCCCGCTATTTTAAATATCATTGCTAATACAACAGGGTTTCGGTTTGTAGGCATTGCTCGAATTACACCAGACAGCTGGACTATTTGTACATTAATAGATGATTGCTACATCAACCTCTTACCTGGCGAACAAGTCGATGCTAAAAAAACAATCTGTTATGAAGTAGAGTCTTCAAACGAACCCATCATCATCGAACATGTTAAACACGACGCCATCTACCATGATCATCCCGCCCCAAAAATGTTTGGCTTCGAAAGTTATTTTTCATGGCCATTGTATGATACCGAAGGTAACTTTTTCGGTACCCTTTGTGGATTTGATCCGCTCCCTTTGAAATTAAAAAACGATAGAATCGAAGCTATGTTTGAATCTTTCGCGCAGCTTATTTCTCGGCAGATTTCATTCGAAGATAGTCTGAAAGCGGCTAACGAAGCATTAAAAGATGAACAACAAATTGCGCAAATACGTGAGCAATACATTGCCGTATTAGGCCACGACCTGCGTACACCGCTGTCCTCTATTATGATGGGGATCGATGTTTTAAAGCTGATGCCGCTGGCAAAAGACGCCGCTTCGGTATTAAAGCGTATGGACAAGAGCGCTAAACGCATCTCCTTGCTGGCAGACAATGTTATGGACTTTACCCATGGAAAAATGGGTAAAGGTATTCCGGTTACCAGGCAGCCATGTAATAACTTATCTGAAATACTGGGACATACGGTTTCTGAGTTAGAGTCTCAGTACAAAAAACGCGAATTTGTTTCTGCCATGGATATTAAGGGGCCGGTAAATTGCGATGCCGGACGTTTAGCTCAGTTAGTCTCAAATCTGCTGGTGAATGCAGTAGTGCACGGCGACTCCGCCAAACCGGTATATATTGAAGCATTCACCCACAATAACGAACTCACTATTCGGATCGCTAATAGTGGTAAACCGATTCCGCCAGAGGTTCAGGCCCGGTTATTTCAACCCTTTTGGCGCAGTGCCTCTAAAGGCAGCCACAAAGGGCTGGGACTGGGACTTTTTATCGCCTCTCAAATTGCTACTGCTCATCAGGGCAGCTTGTCAGTAGCATCCGATGAGCATAAAACCACGTTTACTTTAACGGCACATGTATAAGGCGCTGAGCCGGTTGAATGCTGAGTTTCGGTTGTGCTCTTTATATGGGTAAGTTTTGAACCAAATGCGTCATTGTAGCGTTACCAACTGCATGACAATGAAAACATCAACTTTTGGTCTTACCTATTTAGCCATCTTAATTGCTTTTGGCATTTTAGATGGCTTGTGGCTGGGTGTTATTGCCAAACCGCTTTATATTGAAGAGTTTGGTAACCTGCTACGTGACCCTTTTATTACCTGGCCCTGGTTAACGTTTTACTTATTATATTGCCTTGCAGTCGTACATTTAGCGGTAAAACCTGTCTGGTACCGTCCGGTTAGCACAGCAGCAACAAATGGTTTTGTTTTAGGTGCTACCGCTTATGGCACCTACAACCTCACTGGTTATTCTATTATTGCAGACTGGCCCTTAAGCATGAGTCTTATTGACTGGCTGTGGGGCGCCGTCGCTACATCCATTTTGGCCGCGGTGGGTGCCGGGTGCGCAAAGCGCAAACAGCCAGCACATTAGAGGTAAAGACCTCAGTTTATTTGCTTTTATCGGTACGCAACGTCTTACCCTGACTTTAAGCATTATGAAAGACTTGTGTTACACTGCGCCGGATTTTATTACACAGGATTTTTTACATGTCGTGGATGCGCCGAGCACTGTTGTCCGTATTTCATTATCCGGTAAAATGGTTAGTCAAACCGCATACCATTCCTTTGAATGTAGAATCTGAGCTGGGCATTGACAAAAATCGCCCGATTATCTACCTGTTACCCAGTAACTCTGTGACCGATCAGTTAGCGCTGCGCATGGTAACCCGGCGAATGGGATTACCCGACCCTACCGACCTCTTAACTCTTGGCCAGCATGAATACCCAACTTGTCTGTTTTTACGTAAAACACAACGCGTAATAACCCGTGGCGAGGTCAAAACCGACATTGAAGAAGTTTTTACCGACCTGTTTCACACCCACCGCGAAAATCCTCTTCTTGATGTTCAGGTTGTGCCCGTATTTATTTCCTGGGGGCGGGCGCCAGGTAAAGGCACTCCGGGTCTCAGTGACCTGATTGTTGATGTCGCTGCGCCATCGTGGCTGCGAAAACTCTTTATTGTTATGTTTTTGGGGCGCGATAACTTTGTTAACTTTAGCAAGGCCGTGTCATCTAACGCGATGGCGACGCAACATGGTTCCGATAAATCTATCGCTCATAAGTTAGTCAGGGTCGCCCGTACGCATTTTCAGCGCAAGCGTCAAAGTTTGACTGGCCCTACGTTACTAGAGCGAGAAGCGCTGTATAACGCGGTGCTCGGGTCTGCTGGGGTAAAGCGGGCCATTCATGAACAAGGCAAAAGCAAAAAAAGTACGCCCGAAAAAGCACGCCAGGATGCTCAAAACTATATTAATGAAATAGCGGCCGATTATCGCGAAGGCCTGGTAAGGTTCGGCGATCGTTTGTTAACCCGTATCTGGAATAAAATTTATAACGGTATTGGTGTTGCCCACAGCGACCGGGTTCGTGAACTGGCCCGAAACGGGCACGAAATTATCTATGTTCCCTGCCATCGTAGTCATATGGATTACCTTTTACTGACATACGTGATTTATCACGAAGGGCTGGTAACACCCCATATAGCAGCCGGTATCAATTTGAACTTCTGGCCGGTAGGCAAAATATTTCGTCGTGGAGGCGCTTTTTTCATACGCCGGAGTTTTGCCGGCAATAAAGTATACACCGCTGTATTTCGCGAGTACTTAGAGCTACTGTTTAATAAGGGCTATTCGGTAAAATATTATCCTGAAGGGGGTCGTAGTCGTACCGGCCGTTTGATTCCCCCTAAAACCGGAATGCTGGCAATGACCATGCAAGCGTTGGTTAAAGGTGTTCATCGCCCGGTTAGCATTGTGCCGGTGTATATTGGCTACGAAAACGTTATGGAAGTAAAAAGCTACCTTAACGAGCTAAAAGGTAGCACCAAGAAAAAAGAATCGACCTGGCAGGTTTTCTCTGCCATTCGAAAGCTTAAAAACTATGGCTACGGATATGTGAACTTTGGTGCGCCTATCCATCTGAACCAGTACCTTGAAAAACAAATTCCTGACTGGCGCGAAACCCTGCCTAAAGATCCGGATAAAAAACCTACCTGGCTAACGCCCATGGTTAATGACCTGGCGAATGAAGTAATGCTTCGAATCAACCGTTCTGCGGCTATTAATGGTATGGCTTTGTCTGCTTTATGTTTGTTGTCGGCGAAGAACAAAACCATGAGTGAAAGTGAGCTGACTCATGCGTTAGGAAACTTTCTGAACTTACTGCGCAATGTACCCTTTTCAAATGATGCCACCATACCCGACGACTCGGCCGAAGAAATGCTGTCACATGTACTGAGCCTGAATCGTTTTTCAGTCACCGACGACGGTTACGGAAAGTTAATTCAGCCGCAAAAAGATGCCGCTGTTTTTTTAACCTATTATCGTAACAATATTCTACATCTGTTTGCTTTACCAGGCATTGCCATGGCAGCTGTTTTTGCGCACAAGTCGTGTCCGCGAGACTACATATTGCGTCTGGTGGCCGCACTGTATCCATTGCTACAACGCGAACTGTTCATTCATATGACCCAGGACGAAGCCTTGGCTTACACCGACAGACTTATTTCACAAATGGTCGAGCAAGGTCTGGTACGACAGGAAGCAGAGTGTTTGTTACCACCTGAAGCAAATGCTAAAACCTTCCATAGCGCCTGGCTATTAAGTCGTTGCATGCAGGAAACATTTCAGCGTTATGCTGTGGTGCTTACTATTATTGAAAAAGAGCGGGAAATAAGTCGTGGTGAACTTGAACGTACCAGCCGCAAGGTAGCTGAGCGCTTGTCTACGTTATATGGTATGAGCTCGCCCGAATTTTATGACAAGAATGTTTTATCCAGCTTTATTAATGCGCTGCGCGAAAACCACTGGTTAGATTCAACCTCAGATGGGGCGTTAAAATACTGCGAAGAAAGCGCGGCACTTCGACAAGATATCACCGCACTGGTGTGGCCTGAAATTGTGCAGCATTTAGAAAACGTAGAGTTGCATTAACAGTTAAGTGCGCGCCCGCGGGCGCGCACTTAACTTGTTGCCCATCAGCGGTGTAAACATGCATGCGCCAGCCGGTTATCTGCGTTCGCAGCATCATTTGAAACCCCAATATTTAAAACACCAAACTTTGAAGGTTATTCTCCTGCCAGAAAAAACTGATAGGCGGGATCGCTGGTAACATCCGCGTAGGTGTAGTCTAACGCAGCCAGATGCTCATCAAAAACCGTTCTGTCGGATAACGGAATATCAAACCCGGCCAACACCAAACCCTTGGCCGCGCCATGGTTACGATAATGAAACAAAGTAATATTCCAGCGCTCACCTAATGTGTTCAAAAACCGTAGCAATGCGCCCGGATACTCTGGAAATTCGAAAGCAAACAAGGTTTCGTTGTTAACCTGCGCCGAGCGCCCGCCGACCATATGCCTGACATGCAACTTGGCCAGTTCATTGTTTGATAAGTCAAAACAGCCAAACCCCTGGCTGGTAAGATGTTGTTGTAACTGACTGCACTCAGGCTGACCCCCTTTGAGTTTTACGCCTACAAAAACATGCGCTTCGGTACGGTTTCCAAATCGATAGTTAAACTCGGTGATATTTTTACCACCTAAGGCTTCGCAAAACTGTTTAAAGGCGCCCGGGCGCTCAGGTAAGGTTGCGGCAAATACCGCTTCTTTCTGCTCGGCCAACTCACACCGTTCAGACACATAGCGTAACGTATGGAAGTTAATATTGGCGCCACACAAAATTCCCCCCAACTGCTTGTTTTTTAGCTGGTGCTGCTTGGCGTATTTTCGGATAGCCGCCACCGACAACGCCCCTGCAGGCTCAGCAATCACCCGGGTGTCATCAAAAATGTCTTTGATAGCGCCGCAAATTTCATCATTGGTTACGGTAATCGTTTCATCCACAAGTCGCTGGCACAGCTGAAAGGTTTCTTTACCCATTGTTTTTACTGCCACACCATCAGCAAAAATACCCACTGATGGCAGCGCCACCGGTTCACCGGCTGCTAATGCCGCAGCAAAACAGGCTGACTCCTCAGACTCTACCGCCACAATCTTTATCGATGGCTTCAGTTGCTTTAGGTAAACCGAAATGCCGGCTGCCAGCCCCCCTCCACCCACAGCCACAAACACAATATCCAGGTTCGGGTTTTGCTCTAGTAACTCTTTGGCTACAGTGCCCTGACCCGCAATTACATCGGCATCATCAAACGGCGGTATGAACGTAAAGCCGTGAGTGCGCGCCAGTGCCTGGGCTTTGCTACTGGCTTCATCAAAGTTGGTGCCAAACAGCACCACATCTGTGCTTTGCCCGCCAAACCTGCGGACTGCCTCAACCTTTATTTCCGGGGTGGTTTCGGGCATGACAATGGTTGCTTTGATTCCTTTTACATGCGCACCATAAGCCAGTCCCTGGGCATGATTACCTGCCGAAGCAGCAATGACGCCGGCCTGTTGCTGGGCACTGCTTAACGTACACAGCCGGTTGTACGCACCGCGCAATTTAAACGATTTGACGGGTTGCTGATCTTCACGCTTTAAAAAAATGTCATTGCCCAGCTCATTAGATAAGCGCGACATTAGCACCAGGTCGCTGGCGACAGCGACATCGTAAACGGGCGCCAATAAAATTTTCTTCAGGTACTCATGGTCGCTGATGCTCATACATCCTCCAGCTTGGCCCGGTCTCGTACCGCTCCTTTGTCGGCGCTGGTGGCCAGCAACGCAAAGTTTTTAAGCGAAAGCGATACCTGCCGCTGGCGCGTAGCCGGCTTCCATGGCCGGGCACTGGCTTGCATATTGCTGCGGCGCTGCTGAAACTCCTCATCGCTTAGTTCAACATTAATGGTGCGATTTGGGATATCTATTTTAATAGTATCGCCTTCTTCCACCAGCGCAATACCTCCGCCGCTGGCCGCTTCTGGCGAGCAATGACCTATAGACAAGCCACTGGTTCCCCCAGAAAACCGGCCATCGGTAATAAGCGCGCACGCTTTGCCTAAACCTTTGGATTTCAGATACGAGGTAGGATAAAGCATTTCCTGCATACCCGGCCCGCCTTTTGGCCCCTCATACCGAATAACCAATGCATCGCCAGCTTCGATACGATCATCTAATATGGCCGCTACTGCCTCGTCTTGCGACTCAAAAATACGCGCACGGCCGGTAAACGTATGAATAGACTCATCTACCCCCGCGGTTTTCACAATGCATCCGTCGGGCGCTAAATTGCCGTACAGTACCGCCAACCCCCCTTCAAGGCTAAACGCATGTTCGAGCGCCCGAATACAACCATGCTCACGGTCGGTATCGGCATCAGGCCAGCGGCAACTTTGACTAAACGCTTTGGTGGTACGAATGCCCGCCGGGCCGGCCCGGTAAAATTCATCGGCACGGGTGTTATCTGGATTGGTAATATCCCACTGACCAATTACCTCGCCTAACGAGCCTCCCAACACGTGATGAGCTTCGCCATGCAGTAAACCGGCTTTGTTCAACTCGTTTAAAATACCCAGTACCCCCCCGGCCCGGTGTACATCTTCCATATGATATTTTGGGGTGGCGGGCGCAACTTTACATAAATGGGGCACCCGCCGTGATAACCGGTCGATATCGTCCATGCTAAATGGTACCTCGCCCTCTATGGCGGCGGCCAGCAGATGCAAAATAGTATTGGTAGAGCCGCCCATGGCAATATCCAGGCTCATGGCATTTTCAAACGCTTTGAAATTCGCAATAGAACGGGGCAATGCACTGGGATCATCATCGCCATACCAGCGTTTACACAATTGCACTGCAACTTCGCCAGCACGAATAAACAAGGCTTCGCGATCGGCATGAGTCGCCAGCATTGAGCCATTACCGGGCAAGGACAAGCCCAAAGCCTCGGTCAGGCAATTCATTGAATTGGCGGTAAACATGCCCGAACATGATCCACAGGTAGGACAAGCCGAACGTTCGATTTCGTCGGTGTCTTTGTCACTTACCTTGTCGTCGGCCGCGGCCACCATGGCATCCACCAAATCTAATTTTATAATTTGGTCAGACAGCGTGGTTTTGCCTGCCTCCATGGGCCCGCCAGAAACAAATACGACAGGGATATTCAGGCGCATAGCGGCCATAAGCATACCCGGCGTTATTTTGTCGCAATTAGAAATGCACACTAAGGCATCGGCGCAATGGGCATTGGCCATATACTCTACCGAGTCAGCGATAATCTCGCGCGACGGTAAACTGTACAGCATGCCGCTGTGGCCCATGGCAATACCATCATCTACCGCAATGGTGTTAAATTCTTTGGCCACACCACCGGCTCGCTCAATACTGCGTGCCACCAGCTGACCCATATCTTTTAAATGTACATGCCCAGGCACAAATTGCGTAAACGAATTGGCAACCGCAATAATGGGTTTGCCAAAGTCGTTGTCTTTCATTCCGGTGGCCCGCCATAACGCACGGGCTCCGGCCATATTTCTACCTTGCGTGGTAGTTGCTGATCGTAACTTGGGCATAATACATTCCAGTTTATTAAGTTAGTCGTAGACTGGGGTCAACCAGTTCCATTTGTCTTCGGTGGTGCCGTTAAACAACCCGAAGAATTTATCTTGCACTTTTTCGGTAATGGGACCACGGCCACCATTGCCAACAGCAATGCCATCAACACTGCGTACCGGGGTTACCTCGGCAGCGGTGCCGCACATAAAGACTTCATCCGCCAGATACATGGCTTCGCGGGCAATGTTTTCTTCGCGCACTTCATAGCCCATATCTCTAAGCAAGGTCATGACGGTGTCACGGGTAATCCCTGGTAAAATAGCTGCCGTTTTTGGTGTGGTTGTAACCACGTTATTGCGAACAATAAAAATGTTTTCGCCTGCGCCTTCACTGATATACCCGTTGACATCAAGTGCAATACCTTCACCGTAACCGTGGCGGCGTGCTTCCATCGAAATTAATTGTGACGACAGATAGTTACCACCAGCCTTAGCACCGGTAGGCATCGTGTTGGCTGCCAGACGGTTCCATGACGAGATGCCTGCATCGACACCATTTTTAATGGCGTCTTCACCCAGATACGCACCCCATTCAAAAGCGGCAATCGTAACTTCTGCTTCCTGACCAAACGGAACCTGTAGCCCCATGCCAATATCGCCGTAAAAAGCGATGGGACGAATATAGGCACTTTGCAGGTTGTTTTTGCGAATAATCGCCAGGGTTGCTTCGTTTATTTCATCCAGTGTGTAAGGAATAGTCATTCGATACACTTTGGCTGAATCAAATAAGCGACGATTGTGTTCTTGCAAGCGAAAAACGCAGGTGCCTTTGTCAGGTGTTTTATAAGCACGTACCCCTTCAAAAACTGAAGAGCCGTAGTGGATAGCGTGCGTCATTACATGCACGGTAGCCTCTTTCCAATGTTTAATTTCACCGTTAAACCAGATGTATTCAGCAGGTTGCTTTGCCATGTTTGTTCCTTATCAGTCGGGCTATAACGCCCATAGTGCTGCCAGATGACAGCAGATGTGTTATCAGGCAAATCATACAGCAGGTCGTAAAAACGCCCAACCGGCATGATTAAACAATTCGCCAGATGGACAGCTATTTTTACAATTGCTTATTTTTACAGCACCTATATGCGTCTAATCAGCGCATCCAGATAAAATACAGTAACAGGCCTGGGCACTAAAAATGCACAGAACAGAAGGCCCTGATTCACATGTGATCAGGTTAAAAGAAGATATTCGAAAGGTTACGGGCCCAACATTTTCGTTGTTTTGGGAGAAATGGCTGATCCTCCCGGCGGCGCGAGCCCAATAAATAGCATGAAACAGATGTCATGTTCAAGCCACTGTATATAACATCTGTTCATTTTTTTAAATTTGCACCACAGTATAAAGGGGCGGTACAGGTGTCTGATGATTGGTTTCTGTTTTTAAATCTTTTTGGTGTCGCGTTTTTTGCGGTATCGGGCACATTGATGGCGTATAAAAAAGATGTTGATGGTTTTGGTGTGGTGGTTCTGGCTTCGGTAACCGCTTTGGGGGGAGGCACACTACGCGATGTTTTGTTAGATGAGCCAGTATTCTGGGTGGCTCAGTCAGACTATTTGTATGCCACTTACGGCGCGGCCTTTGCTACCATCGCCTTGTTGCGCTTAAAGTCTAACCTGCATGGTAACTACCTGATGGTGGTCGATGCCTTTGGCTTGGGCTTGTTTAATATCATTGGAATTGAAAAAGCACTTATAGGCGAAACCGGAATGGTTATCGCCATCACCATGGGGACCACCACAGGAATATTTGGCGGTTTAATACGCGATGTGATTTGTCGCGAAATTCCTATGGTTATGCGCGGAGAACTTTACGCCACAGCATGTTTGTGCGGCGGGCTGGTTTATGCCGGCTTGTTCTACCTTGCGGTGCCCTATTCCCTGTGTATTCTGGGTTCTTTGTTTACTACGATATTTTTACGTTTAGGCGCGCTGCACTGGAACTGGGAGTTTCCTATTTTCAGACGTCAGATTGGTGACATTGATAAGGATGATGTATAAACCGCTCTTAAGGCCAGTATAGCCAACAAATAATACGCGTTACCCTTAGCGCTTTAATACTGCGCGGAAACAACAGTTAATGGGCTATGCAGTTATACACACCCGGGCGGGTGAGGGTGTCAGTGCGCCAAAAGTTCAGGTAGAAGTTCATCTGGCTAATGGGTTGCCCGCGTTTCATCTGGTAGGTATGGCAGAAACCTGTGTCAAAGAAGCCCGGGACCGAGTACGAAGCGCGCTCATTAATAGCGGCTTTGAGTTTCCGGCCAAGCGCATTACCGTGAATCTGGCTCCGGCCAGTGTTCCCAAACAAGGCGGACGCTATGACCTGGCTATTGCCCTGGCCATTTTAGTAGCCTGCGACATTTTGCCTATTGAAACACAACACAATACCGAGTTTATTGGTGAACTGGGCTTAAATGGTACGCTAAAAGGCGTACGCGGTATTGTCCCGGCGCTGTTAGGCGCGCGCGAAGCCCAGGCCCGGGCGTTTTTTCCTTATAGCAACTTAAGTGAAGCTGAGCTGGTTGATGGTTTGCATGGCTATGGCGCCTCTAACCTTTTGGCGGTATACCACCATTTTACCGGCGAGGTGCTATTGCCCGTAATACAAACCGAATCACTGGCTCATACTTCACAAACTGAATATTCCCCCCGTTGGGATGACATTATCGGCCAAAGTCAGGCTAAGCGAACACTGCTTTTGGCCGCCTCTGCTGGACACAATGTACTGTTCGTAGGCCCGCCGGGCACCGGAAAAAGCCTTCTGGCCAGTCGCTTACTAAGTTTATTGCCGCCGTTATCGATAGATGAAGCATTAGAAGTTGCCGCCATTCATTCGGTGAAAGGCGAACCTTTACAACTATCCAAGCTGTTTGAGCGCCCGTTTCGCTCGCCGCACCATACCTGCTCGGCAGTGGCCCTGACCGGGGGTGGCAGTCACCCCATGCCAGGGGAAATTTCACTGGCGCATCATGGCGTATTATTTTTAGACGAACTTCCTGAGTTTGGCCGGCGTTCGCTTGATGTCTTACGAGAACCATTAGAAACCGGCGATATTTGCATAAGCCGAGCACATAGTCAGGCTACGTATCCGGCTCGTTTTCAGTTAATTGCCGCAATGAACCCCAGCCCTACCGGCGATATCCATGATAATCGCAGTTCGCCCGATGCCATTTTACGCTATATCAATCGCTTGTCAGGCCCCCTGCTAGACCGTATTGATCTTCAAGTTGAGGTTCCTCGCCTGCCCGACTATATTTTAAAGCCACCGCAGATTAAAGGCAAAGACAGCGCGGTAGAGGCCGGTGAACAGGTAAGGCGCGCCCGCGCGGTACAGCACCTGCGGCAGGGAAAATTAAACAGTCAGCTTCAGGCTGATGAGCTGGCTCAAATATGCCAGTTGCGCCCCGACGACCTGGCATTTTTACAACAGGCCTGTGCCAGCCTTAAGTTATCAATGCGAGTTTTTCACCGCATTTTAAAAGTAGCTCGTACCATTGCCGATATTGAAGCCTGCCCCACGGTGCAGCGACCGCACTTGGCTGAAGCATTAGGCTATCGCGCCTTAGACCGGATAATTGCTCAGTTGAGCTCCAGTTGAAGCAACGCATCAATTAAAGGTTCATTACGCCGTGTCTGCAGACAACAAAGCCCCAGCGTATAGGGCATAATATCCGGTACATTGATTTGACTGACCTGACTCGCCATAGTGGAATGTTGCACTACCACCTCAGGCACAAAACCAATGCCGCACCCGAAAGAAACCATACTCACAATTGCCTCATTACCACCCACTGAAGCATAAACGTTGGGCCGTATGGCATGTTCGGTAAACCATTGATAAACACTGTGTCGGGTGGGTCCCTGTTCAGGCATTATTACCGGGTGTTTTCTCCAGTCAATATGCTCAATCTGAGTCAGTCGCCACTCTTTGGGAGCAATCAGTATCAGGGGTATATTATCCAGCCGGGAAAAAGCCAGGTCGGTTGGAAAGTTAGACGTGTGTATCGCAATACTGACATCGCACTGTTTTTGCTTGACTGAGTCTATGGCGCGGGCGGGGTCGCCCGTTAACAGCCGTATATCGACACCAGGATGCTGCTGTCGAAAACGTTGCAATAAGCCTGGTAAATGACTTTGGCTGGCGGTTACCGAACAAAACAAACTTAATTTTCCACGCAGCGTCAGACTGTCGTGCTGTAACTCAGTATGCAGAGTTTGCCACTGCGTCAGCACCTGTTGACTGAAGTCCAGTAATTTTTGACCCGCATGAGTAAGAGCAACTTTACGGTTATCACGAACAAACAAGACTGCACCGCACTCTTCCTCCAGACGCTGTATTGCCCGGGTTAACGTAGAGGCCGAGACATACATGGCCTGAGCGGTTTTGCCAAAATGCAGGCTGGAGGCGAGGTGAGTAAATAGTTGTAAGCTTCTAAAATCCATACTGTTGCAATAAATGAAATACAGTCTTGCGAATATATCATTTTTCAAAACAAAAGATATCTTTTACTCTCTGGTCATAGCGTTACACCCAGATACCTCTGCTTTGTATGCTACAGAAGGTTAAAAACAAGATATTCGGAAATTATTATGGCTAATTATTTCAACACTTTATCGTTACGTCAGCAGTTGAACCAACTGGGACAGTGTCGCTTTATGGAACGCAGTGAATTTGCAGAAGGCTGCGCGTTTTTACACAACAAAAACATTGTTATTGTTGGCTGTGGGGCGCAGGGCCTGAATCAGGGTTTGAACATGCGAGACTCTGGCCTGAACGTTAGCTATGCTTTACGCCAGTCTGCCATTAAAGAGCAACGCGCGTCATATCAGCGTGCCACCAGCAATAAGTTTACTGTGGGCACATACGACGAGCTGATTCCAACGGCCGATGTTGTTTACAACCTGACCCCTGATAAACAGCACGCTAATGTGGTAGAGACCGTCATGCCGTTAATGCAACAAGGCGCGACGCTGGCATATTCTCATGGCTTCAATATTGTAGAAGAAGGTCAGCAGATACGCAGTGATATCACGGTAGTTATGTGCGCCCCAAAATGTCCGGGGACCGAAGTACGCGAAGAATACAAACGCGGATTTGGGGTACCCACCCTGATTGCGGTTCACCCAGAAAACGATCCGCAACAAAATGGCTGGGACATTGCTAAAGCCCTGGCCAGTGCCACCGGGGGAGACCGTGCCGGTGTTCTGGCCTCTTCATTTGTGGCCGAAGTAAAGTCAGACCTGATGGGCGAGCAAACCATTTTATGCGGTATGCAGCAGGTTGCCGCCGTGCTTGGTTTTGAAAAAATGACCGCCGAGGGCATTGAGCCTGGTTACGCTGCAGCACTTATCCAGCATGGCTTAGAGACCATTACCGAAGCGCTTAAAATTGGCGGTATCACGCACATGATGGACCGGTTATCAAATCCGGCGAAAATTAAAGTGTTCGATATGAGCGAAGAGCTTAAATCAGTGCTACGTCCTCTATTTGAAAAGCATCAGGACGATATTATCAGCGGTGAATTTTCCAAAGCAATGACGCAGGACTGGTCTGACGGTGATGAAAATCTGCATCGCTGGCGCGAAGAAACCGGGCGTTGTGGTTTTGAGCAGGCCCCCAGGTATGACGGCTCAATTAACGAACAAGCATTCTTTGATAAAGGTCTGTTTTTGGTAGCAATGATCAAAGCCGGTGTTGAACTTGCCTTCGAGGTAATGGTAGAAGCTGGAATTTTACCAGAGTCGGCCTATTATGAGTCGCTGCACGAAACACCTTTAATATCTAATACCATTGCCCGTAAGCGTTTGTACGAGATGAATGTAGTGATCTCAGATACGGCTGAGTATGGCAATTATTTGTTTGCCAATGCCGCTACCCCATTGTTGCGTGAGCAGTTTATGCCCAACATAACTACCGAAGTCTTAGGTAAGGGGATGCAGGTTTCCAGCAACCAGGTCGATAACCGGCGTTTGGTTGAAGTGAACAAGGCGATTCGCGAACATGGCGTTGAACACATCGGCCAACTGCTTCGCGATTATATGACTAATATGCAAGCCATTATTCATAGCTAACAATTTCTGTCGTTAGGTGCTTTGCAAAGCACTTTTTGCCCGGCCAGTTTGGCCGGGTTTTTTATTGGTAGTGTAATCATCATTTATGCTTGATCGTCGTGACGCGCTTTGTCGCCAATGCGAACGGCAATAAATGCCAACATAAAAAAGCCCAGAAAGCCAAAACCAATCGGCGTCAGGGTGGTGGTTAAAAAGCTATCAATAAATAAGGCCACGGGTACCGCAATCATACTTGAAAAAGACCCTATAATTGCAGCCCCCAATCCTGCCATTTCGCCTAAAGGCTGCATCGCCATGGCATTGAGATTACCAAACAATATTCCGACAAAGAAAAACCCGCAAAACATAATGCTCAACGTTATGCTCAAGGGTGGCAGGCCCGCATAAAGCCAAATGACCCCACTAAAAATAACGCCAAAAGCTATTACGCCATAAAGCGCGACATGAACCAGTTTGTTCATACCAAAACGCATTACCATGGTGCCATTAAAAAATGACGCTAACCCAATTGAAAACGCCAAAATTGCGAAGATTAAGGGAAACGCTTCGCCCGTAGTGTAAAACTGTTGAAATATGGTTTGTGAGGCACTTAAGTACGCCAGAAAAGCGCCAAAAATACAGCCCATGGCGATGGTATAGCCCATAACCGACATGTGCGTAACAATGTATTTCGACGAGCGTCCAAGCTGCCCCCATGAAAATGGCTTACGCCGCCCCGCGGGTAAAGTTTCAGGTTGTCGGGCAAAGAACCAGCTTCCGGCCACCACCGCCACAACTAAAAACAAAGAAAAAATATGCTGCCATGAAAAAAAATACAACACTGCCTGCCCCACCACCGGCGCCAGCATAGGGACTAAAATAAATACCATCATTATAAACGACATAACCCGGGCCATAGCGTCCCCCACATACAAATCGCGTATAACCGCCAGCGCCGCAATCCGGGGCCCTGATACACCAAAAGCCTGAACCAGCCGGCCGATCAGCATAGTTTCCATGTTTTCTGCCTGCATACAGATCAGCGAGCCCAGCACGAAAATACACAAACCCAATAAAATGGTCTGTCGCCGGCCCCGGGCATCGGCAAAAGGTCCAAAAAATAACTGGCCCACAGCCATCCCTGCAAAAAAGATAGATACAATAAGATGAGCTTCGTGCTCATCACGCGCATTAAGGGCATGACCAATTTGCGCCAGAGCGGGAAGCATTGCGTCGATACTTAGTGCAACCAGCGATGTCATAAGTGCCATCAGCGCCACAAATTCGTATAACGTTAATGTAGGCGTAGTTTTTGTATCTGTAACCGGATTGACCATTGGATGCCTATTCATGAGGGGCGATAAGGTTTGCCTGCGGCAAAAACCTGGTTGGCTATGGTACCTTATTACGCTTGCAATAATTTGATGTTTTCGCAGCGTTTTTTATTTCAATTAGCGCTTGCAAGCGCCCGGTTACAGCAGTGATCAGTGAAATTGTAATAAATGCTATACGCAACGTACGCTACCCTCACGATCATAATTCCTGCATTTTGTTGACCCGAGGTCTGGGGCCAGCATTACGCTTACTGGATATGCATAATGGACACTCACGCCCTGCATGGAGCTTTTATATCTATTACAAAAAATTTGTGGTGTGCCGAAATACCCTTATCGATTGGTGTCAAAGGCCTTAAGCATCCTAAGGTTTTAAGTGGAACTACAGAGTTATTTATCTATTTTTTGAACCATTATTTTCTAGTGCAGACAAAGATATACGTTAGGCTATTCCAAATTCTGTATAATTAATAAAAACCATTGCACCTATCATGCTGTAATAAATAACAATGAAAAATGTGTCGACCGTTAAAGCATATTGGCGTATACCCTCCATTTGCTTAACTGCCGTTATCTGACGTGATACAGCGCAAAATTATTAAAATCTGCTCAACGTTTTGTCCGGCTCCCCTTTATCAGTTTCAACAACCAGAGGCTTCTTTAATAATTTCATGAGATGGTTCAACGTTCACACATCGGTGTTTTTGATGATGCTTACTGCTACAGCTGGGTTTTCGGGTGCGGCATTGGCTGAGTTAAGTTTTGAAATTGAAGGTGTTGAAGACGGTAAGCTGGAAGACAATATACGCACCCACCTTAACAACCTTGAAGTTTCAAAGAAGTCTTTAAATGACCCCTTTTGGCGTGAACAGGTTAACAATACCGTCGCGACTGCTGTTGAACCGTTTGGGTATTACAATAGCGAAACGCTTATCGAACAAACCGATGAAGATGACGAAGTCATACTTAAAGTGTCGCTGGATACCCCTTTAAAAATAGCCAATGTCACCCGTGAAATTATCGGCCCGGGGCGGAACGATCATGAATTTCGACAAGTTTTTGATAACTTTGCATTAGAGCCGGGTGATACGCTGCTTCAACCTGTTTACGAAAGCTTTAAATCAAGAATGTTCAACTATGCGTTGTCTCATGGCTATTTTGATTTTCAGTGGCAGGCAACCCGCCTCGATTTAGTTCGCGAAGAACGCGAGGCCAATATTCTGCTTATTGCCCAAAGCGGCCCTCAATACCAGTTTGGTCCCATAAAGCTGGTGGGCGATGACAGAGCAGAATCAATCATAAAACGTCTCAAGCCTTTTGATATTGGTCAGCCTTATTCTTCTAAGGCCTTAACTCAGTTTAATCGTGAGCTTAACCAGGCCGGCTATTTTTCAAGGGTTATCGCCCGCCCGGTGGTAAGTGAGGCGCAGGGTTTGCAAGTGCCCATTGAAATTACGGTAAATCATAAGCCCCGCGATAATTTTAATGTTGGTTTAGGCGCAGCGACCGATACCGGCCCACGGGCGCGGCTTAAATGGCAACGCCCCTGGGTAAACGAAGCCGGGCATTCGGCTGCCGCCGAGCTGTTTATTTCAGCGCCAGAACAATCGATTACCGCTGAATACCTGGTGCCAATGGGTGATATTAAAACCGACTACCTGAAATACGAGGCGGGCTATCAGTTTCTTGATTACTCTGAAACCAACACTGAAAGCCAGACGTTGTCGTTGTCGGTGCATCGTATTGTGCAGGAGGACGACTCGCCATGGCAGGACGATTATTCGCTTACCTATTTACGCGAGCAATACAAGGTAGAAAACGACCCTACACAAACCACACAACTGGTAATGCCCGGCTACTCTATTCAATATTTGCAAAAAGACGACCCGCTGAATATTTCTAATGGCAATCTGTTCAGAACGGGCTTTCAGGTGGGTCGTGAAGGAATTGGTTCTGATATTGATATTTTTAAAGCAGTGGCCGAAGCACGTATTATCCGAACTTACAACAAACATCGGTTAATGATCAGAGCTGAAACGGGTTTTATGGAAACCAGTAATTTTGGTGAAGTTCCTGCTTCGTTGCGTTTTTACGCTGGGGGCGATCAAAGTATAAGAGGGTTTGGGTATCGGGCAGTTGGCCCTGAAGGCGAAATTTTTGACCCGGCAACCGGAACCAGCGAAAGCGCCGGAGGTAAGTATTTGGCGACGATGGGATTTGAATACGCTTATCAGGTGGCTGAAAATTGGCGGGCTGCAGCTTTTATTGATGTCGGTACCGCAACTAATGAACTTGAGGAAGACCCGGCTTATGGTGTGGGCCCCGGCGTTCACTGGCTATCGCCAATTGGTCCGGTTCGTTTATATGTTGCGCGAGGGTTTTCACCTGAAGAAAACACCTGGCGCATTCACTTTATGCTAGGTCCCGAGCTATGAGAAAACGTCGTATCACAGCGTGGATATTTGCCCCTGTTATTCTTATTTTAATTATTGTGGGCATTGTATTGAGCCCCCTCGGTAGTCCCATAATTCGCCTGGCCGCCAATTCGGTGGTGCCGGGTTTAAAAATAGATAACATTGATGGTTCTCTATTGAGTGATTTCACTGTTGAGAACCTGCAATGGGAAAATGAGACCTGGAAAGTCACTGCGCAACAAGCTTCCCTGAACATAGGGTTAGGATGTTTGTCCTCGCTAACGGTGTGCGTGGATAAGCTGCATACCAATGCGATTAAGGTCACGCAAAAGCAGGCCGCACCACCCGCCCCTGAAGAACCGCCATCAAATGAACCTGTTGAACTTCCCGTGGCGGTCAGCCTCAACGATATTCAAATCAACAATACCGAGGTTGAGCTACCCGGTCAGCACATAAAATTAGAGAGCCTGAGCTTATCGGCTAATGCTTATGAGCGCGTCAATGTAGCACCACTGAACCTTAACGGCCTGACAGTCACACTGCATGAGACGGCGCCGGTTGAACCTGAGCCATCGCAGCCCACAGACTTTGCGCTTCGCTATAAGGCCCCGGAGTTAGGAGAAATTTCCAGTCCAATAGGGGTGACAGTTGAAGATTTTAGTTTTCAGAATATCGTAATTGTTCAGGGTGAAACCCGACAAAAAATAAATCAGATTACCTTTAAGCAGGCTCAAATCGAGCAGTCGTCTGTCAATCTTGATGCTTTAAAAGTAGAGCATGAGAGCGGTAGATTAGCGCTTAATTCCCAAGCTACGTTAAGCGGTAGTTTTCCGCTTTCATTGTCGGCCGACGCATCTTTTACCCTTGGCGAGGGGGTTAGCGAAAACGTAACGCTAGAGGCCACTGGCGCACTGGATGATTTGACGCTGGCAATTGATGCCCGTGGCGCCTACAACGCAGATTTGCAGCTTACTCTAAACGCCTTAAAAGACGCGCTCCCCGTGCAGCTAAACGCCCGCTGGCCGCAACAAAAGGTGCCTGGCGTGGCAGAGTTCGAATTGCAACAAGGCCAGCTAAATGCCAGCGGCACCATGGGTAATTATCAGATTACTGGTTCTGCCGGCGCTACGGTACCTACTTTAGGCACTGTACCGGTTGATGTGGATATTAAACTTAACGAAAAAACCATTAGCGTCAACGCGCTAAACGCCAAATTACTCGAAGGCTCGATTACAAATTCAGGAACACTGTATTTAAACGATACGCTAAGTTGGTCAGGGACTACCCAGGTAAACAATATGTCTGCGACCAGCCTGACACCGTGGGGGCCAACCGAGCTTGAAGGTAAGTTTGACAGTTTGATGCAGCTTAACCCTAAAGGCATTGAGGCCAGTATTTCTGACTTGTCGCTTAGCGGAATACAAGATGAGGTCGAATTTTCTTTGTCAGGCTCAGCGGTATATTCGCAGGCCAATGAGTTGGTAGTCAGCACACTGCGGCTAAAGCAAGGTAATAATTACGCTGATATTGCGGGGCAAATGATAAAAAACCGTTATCTCAAAGGCACCGTAAAACTCGATTTTCCACAGTTAGCCAGCTTGTATCCTGCGGTTCAGGGCGAAGTTCATGCCGACATTGATGTAGCAGGAGAATGGCAGGACCCTGCAGCTAATGGCACCATTTCAATGGTCGATGTTCAGGTGTCTCCGCAGTTAAACCCAGGCGCAGCAGCGCAAGGTGCCATCAATGGTAACATTGAGCTAACCGGAGCGTTATCTCAGCATTATTTAGAAACTCAGGTTACTACCGCTCAGCACAGTATGCAGTTAGCGCTTAGCGGTGGCTGGGCCGACGAGCGTTGGAAAGGACAAATAAGCCAAAGTCAGCTTGCCGTATTTGCCACGCGCTGGCAGTTACAACAACCTTTCTCGCTGGCGGTGCGACCCACGCCCTTTAGTACCAAAGTAACCGGCCACTGCTGGGTCTCGCGCAAAGAAGGCGAGATATGTTTGAATAGCTTGTTATACAAAGACGATGTTGCGCGCTGGAACCTGAATGCCAATGCGTTGCCACTGGGATTATGGGCCAGTGAAGCCGCCGGGGATATTATCGCTTCCGAAGTTGACGCTTCGTTAAATTTAACCAGCAGCGGCAAAATGCCTAAAGGTGGCGAACCCGAAGGTGACTTTACTCTTAATATTACCCCGGCCACCTGGCCTTTGGGCAATGAAGGCCAGGTCCCTATTGATATAGACGAAGTTACTGCCAAAGGTACACTTAGTGATGGTAAACTTATTGCCGAAGCCGCATTTCAAAGTCAGCAGTTAGGTAATGTGCAGGCTAATATTACAACATCTCCGTTTGAACAAACCCCGGAGCTGGATGGCCAGGTAACAATACAAGGCATTAGTATTGCGCCATTAAAGCCTATATCACCGGCAATCAGTGAGCTAACGGGCGAAATTAACGGCCAGATAGATATTGCCGGACAGGCCGCTGCGCCAGAAATTCGTGGCGAATTAAGGCTAACCGAAGGCAATATTGATATTGAAGATACACCTGCAAAAATCAGTGACTGGACTCAAACTCTTCAGTTTGAAGGTACAGATGTGGGCTTTGAGGGTAGCTTTGCGTTAGGGGGAGGCCAAGGCAGTATCGATGGCTCGGTAAACTTTGAAGACCCAAGCGCCCCTGAAATCACCGTAAATCTGAAAGGCGATCGCCTTGAGGTTCAGCAGCGCGACATTATTGTGCGTGTATCTCCGGATATCCAGGCGTTAGTTAAACCCGGAGATATCAATATTACCGGCGAAATCGCTGTACCCTGGGCTCGCATAAAAATTGAAGAGCTACCACCCAGTGCAGTCGCGCCCTCTAAAGATGTGCACTTACGGGGCGAACCGCCCTCTGAAGATCCATTAAGTGTGGTAGATGCAAAAATTGATATTTTAATAGATCAGGCGCAGGCTGGCGAGGTAAAGCTTGAAGCATTTGGCCTGACCGCAAACCTTGCAGGTGAATTACAGGTGGCCAGTCAGCCAGCTCCGGTAGGTTATGGTTCATTGCGCATCATGCAGGGGCGGTTTGAGGCTTATGGCCAAAATCTGATCATTCAAACTGGTGAGGTTCAGTTTAATGGCCCCCTTGACCAACCGTTACTACTGGTAGAAGCCATACGTAACCCGGACAAAACAGCCGATGGTGTTGTGGCCGGTATTCGAATTGATGGCGCAGCTGACAGTCCGAATATTAGTGTCTTTACCAACCCTCCCATGAATCAGGGTAATGCGCTTAGGTATCTTTTAACCGGTAGTGCCGGCAGTTCATCGGGTGATGAATCCAGCCCCCCAAACTATGAAGCGCTGTTATTGGGTTTAGGCCTCTCAAATACTAATGGAATTCAGGGCGAATTAGGTCAGGCTATTGGTATTGATGATTTTTCTATTGGCACCGCCTCAGGCGAACCCGGCAGTGAGACAAAATTGTCGCTCAGCGGACGTCTTAACGAACGGCTGACTGTTCAATACAATGTTGATGTAGGCCTGGATGGTGACAGCACCTCCGAAACAGTACGTCGACGTTCAGCACCACCTGATCTTGTTTTGCGCTATCAATGGCTTCCACAGTTTTATATTGAAGGAATACAAACTACCATTGAAGAACAAACTGAATTTGCCGTCGACTTTTACTATCAGTTTTTTCTGGGAGAAGAGTCGCCTTCAAACAAACCAAAGCCGGTAAAGGCTGAGCCTGAAAACGATACAGAAGACAACTAGCGGCTTGTCTGTTTAAAATTGGCAATTTTGCTGCCGTGAAGAATAGCCTCGTTTACTTCGTCAGATTCTGACGAATATCTACCTGAGCGACGTGGTGCTATCAAGTTATGCCAAGGCCCGGTTTTCGAATCGCTTAAGCACAGCGCCTTCGGGCTTTAAAACTCGCACCTGACCCAAATCGGCTTTTGTTACTGGGTCTTGTTAGTCATAAACGTCTTGATATGCTCACACGCGGTATCAAGTAAACGTTGTCTGGCCTCTACGGCCAGCCACGCGGTATGTGGGGTTATCAACAGATTGTTTAACGACACTTGCAATAAGGGATGATTCGCCTCGGGGGGTTCTTGGGACAATACATCAAGTCCTGCGCCCGCGATCTGTTTTTGCTGCAAGGCATTTAATAATGCTTTTTCGTCAATAAGCGCGCCCCGGGCGGTATTGATTAAAAATGCGGTGGGTTTCATTAACGCCAGCCGATCGCGGTTTATCAGCTGTTGAGTAGCACAAGTTAAAGGGCAATGCAGACTTACTACATCTGCGCCAGGCAGAAGTTCATCAAGTGAGGGTCTGGGGTCATTTTGGCTTCCGGGTCTGGCACACGCAGTAACCTGCATACCCAGGGCTTCACAAACCCGGCTAAAAGCACTGCCGGTTTGCCCGGTCCCAACGACTACAAGACGCTTTCCGCTAAGCTGTTGCACCGTATGATTATTCAAACAAAACTGGTCTGATTGCGCCCATTGTCCAGCCATAACATCTGCGCGGTAAGACACAAAGGCGGTGGTTAAATTAAGCAATAGCATCAGTGCATGTTGTGCTACTGATCCCGTGCCGTAGCCTTCAACGTTGGACACAGTTATTGACTGGTCCTGGCAATAGTCGATATCGACATTGTTGGTACCCGTTGCCAGAACACCAATATACCGGCATACACTATTTTTAAGGTTATCTTTGTGCAACACCACTTTGTTGGTCAGTACGATATCGGCTTTGGCAATACGTTCGCTTACCTGATCTTCAGACGTTTGTTCATACACTTGCCAGTCTACCGATAACTTTTTCAGCGACTCAAGGTTCAGCTCATCGGGTTTCATAGTGTCAAAGTCTAATATTACGCCTTTCATGCACGTTCATCCTTTTGTTGAAAAAAGCCTTATTAATGTTGTCGTAGTTGCTACCGTTGTCTCTCTATCTGTGGCTGTTTTATTACCTGAATTACACGCCCTGTGCAAAGTTCGCCAGATTGTCGCGGTGAATAACTTCATCGCCCTGGTGATAGCCCAGCGCCTGGGAAATTTGACTGCTGTGCAGACCCATTAAAGTTAGTAAGTCTTTACTACCATACTGGGTTAGCCCTTTTGCCACGGGTTTGCCATTATATTCTATCGTCACCGCATCTCCGGCTTTGAATTGACCCGACACCGCGGTTATCCCAGCGGGCAATAATGAGGTATGCAGAGTGCTAATGGCCTGAAACGCGCCTTTATCAATATGAAGGGTTCCCTGAGCCACCAAGGTATGGGTGAGCCAGGCAGTGCGGGCCCGGGCCGGCGATTGCGACGGTGTAAAATAGGTTCCTGCGCGCTGCTCCTCCAGTAGCTTGTCGAACACGGCTGGGTTTTGACCATTTACAATAAAAGTTTGAATACCGCTTTGTGTACATTTTTCGGCAGCTTGTAGCTTGGTACGCATGCCGCCGGTACCCACCTTGGTTCCCGGTCCACCCGCCAATGCATACACAGAAGCATCTATTGTGGCTACTGATTCGATAAATTTCGCATCGGTGTGCTGACGGGGGTCGGCTGTATACAACCCGTCGATATCTGAGCAAATAATCAGCGTATCGGCCTGCGAAACTAAGGCAATATGGGCGGCTAAATTGTCGTTGTCGCCTACTTTTAATTCATCTACTGCAACCGTATCGTTCTCATTCACTATTGGCAGGGCGCCATGAGCCAATAACTCACGTAACGTTGCCTGAATATTAATATAGCGTTGTCGGTGCTGAAGATCAGCTGCTGTTAACAGTACCTGAGCACAGGGTATATCAAATAATCGCTGCCAATTGGCCATCATCTGCATCTGACCTATGGCGGCCATTGCCTGCTTTTCGGCAATAGTAGGGCTATGGGTAACTGGCACCTGTTTTTTACCCGCCGCCACGCTACCTGAAGAGACTACAATAACCTGCTTTCCCGCCGCTCGGCTGGCGGTAATAAAATGGGCGATAGCAAGCAAATATCGGGCACTGCACTGATTACCGTCAGGGGCTATCAGAGCGCTACCTACTTTTAATACGGCGCGTTGCCATGAAAAAGACTGAGTCACCGGTAAATTCTTTGTCAGGTTGAAGTGAAGTCACAATAGCTTATTTTTACACAGATACGAAGTTGCTGGTTTATTGCAGCCTGATTTAGAACAGGCAAGGGCACGGTGATATCAGACAATGTTAAAATGCGGTGAAATTTTGGGTAAACGCGCTAAAAACCTGCAAATTATGATTCAACCTCGCTAGAATAGGCGCTCAGAATATTTCGTAAGCTATATTAGCAAGGAAACTGTATGTCCCATCGACAAAACCGTCTGTTCTGGCTGGTTTCTGCATTTTCAATGATGATGCATTTACCTGTCACCGCCAGTTCAGCGATACAACAAACTAAAGGTGATTTTGAAGATAAGTTTCGCCAGTTAGATACGGCTTTGCCTACTCCTAATGTTTACCGTAATGCAGCAGGGGAACCAGGTCATCAATACTGGCAACAACAGGTTGATTACGTTATTGATGTAAAACTAGACGAAGAAAAGCGTCGTTTAGAAGCTTCAGAACGTATCACCTACCAAAATAACTCCCCCGATACGCTAAAGTACTTGTGGGTTCAGCTTGACCAGAATAAGTTTCGCAATGACTCAATGTCAGCATTGTCGACCACGTTTGGAGGTATTGGTAACCGGGGGCCGGCAACTCAGGCAGCCAGCGGCAGCAAACCAGCTAAACTAAGTCTGGGCGCGCTGCGTCGCCAGCAATTTGTTGAAGACAACGAATTAGGCTATCAAATTAATAAAGTTGCGACAGCCAGTGGCTCCCCTCTTGATTATGTGGTGGTGGGCACTCTCATGCGTATTGACCTGGACCAGCCATTAAAGCCAGGCGCGTCGACGAAGTTCGATATCGACTTTGCCTTTAATATTGTCGAAGAAGATGCCGTAAGTGCCCGTTCGGGTTATGAACATTTTCCGGATGATGAGCGTGAGGGCGGCAACGATATTTTCCTGTTGGCCCAGTGGTTCCCGCGCTTGGCGGCATATACCGATTATGAAGCCTGGACTAACAAAGAATTCATCGGCCGGGGCGAATTTACTCTTGAGTTTGGTAACTATGATGTAAACATTACGGTTCCAGCCGACCATATTGTCTCGTCTACCGGTACCTTGCAAAACGCGGGTGAAGTACTTACGCAGACCCAGCGTCAGCGCTTAGAAAAAGCCAAAGATGCAGATCGTATCGTGTTTGTTGTGACTGCTGAAGAAGCTCTTGAAAATGAAAAAGAAGGCACCTCGAAAACCAAAACCTGGCGTTTTGAGGCAGATAATGTTCGCGACTTTGCCTGGGCGTCATCACGTAAATTTATGTGGGATGCAAAAGGTGTAAAACAAGATAGCAAAACCACCCCGCATGTTATGGCTATGTCGTTTTATCCTAAAGAAGGCGGCGATCTGTGGAAAAAGTATTCTACCGAAAGTGTGGTTCACACTTTAGAGGTGTATAACCGTTTCACGTTTAACTATCCGTATCCGGTTGCTCAGTCGGTCAACGGCCCGGTTGGCGGCATGGAATATCCCATGATCACCTTTAATGGCCCGCGTACTGAGCTTCAGGATGATGGTTCACGGACCTACTCTTTGGCTGAAAAACGCTTTTTGATTGGGGTGGTTATTCATGAGATTGGCCATAACTATTTTCCTATGATTGTGAACTCTGACGAGCGCCAGTGGACCTGGATGGATGAAGGTTTAAACAGCTTTTTAGACGGTATTGCCGGTCGTGAATGGGATCCAAACATTCCATGGGGCGTAGAGCCGCGTGATATCACCGGTTACATGAAAGGCTCTTCACAGGTGCCAATCATGACTCAGTCTGACTCGGTTTTGCACTTAGGCCCTAATGCCTACACCAAACCAGCGGCGGCTTTAAATATTTTGCGTGAAACCATTTTGGGACGCGAACTGTTCGATTTTGCATTTCAGGAATACGCGCGTCGCTGGATGTTTAAGCGCCCGACTCCCGCTGACTTTTTCCGTACCATGGAAGAAGCATCAGGCGTTGACTTAGACTGGTTCTGGCGTGGATGGTTTTATTCTACCGACCATGTAGATATTGCGTTAGACCGCGTTTACAAATTACGTATAGATACCAAAGATCCTGATATCGACTTACAGCGTCAGCGTGAAGCTGAGCTAGAAAAGCCAATGTCCTTAACGGTAGAGCGTAATGAGCAGGAAGGTCGTACACTTTGGGTGGACCGCTTTGAAGATATTCGTGATTTTTATGACGATAACGACCAGTACACGCCGACGAATAAAGACCGCAATAAATACCAGAGCTTTTTGAAAAAGCTGGACCCGTGGGAGCGTAAAGCGTTCGAGCGTGCGGTTCGTGAAGATAAAAACTACTATGTTATGGAGTTTTCCAACAAAGGTGGATTGGTTATGCCTATTCTGCTTGAAATGGAATTTGCTGATGGGTCTAAGCAAACAATGCGAATTCCCGCTGAAATCTGGCGTCGTACGCCTAAACAGGTATCAAAGCTAATCGTTACCGACAAAGAAAAAGAGCTGGTGAGTGTGGCAGTTGACCCGCGCTGGGAAACCGCTGACGTAGATGTGGAAAACAACTACTACCCACGTCGTATTATTCCTTCACGTATCGAAGCATATAAGCGTAAAAAGAGCACCAGCCGGGTTTCCAAAGACCTGATGCAAGAAAGTAAAACTGAACTGAAGAGCGACAACGATGATTCTGGCGACGATGACTAAGTCTACAGGAATTGTTGCAAAGCAATGGGGCCTGCTGGCCCTGTTGCTTTGTCTTAGTGGCTCACTTCAGGCGCATCAGATTAAGGCGGCAATTACTACGGTCTTATTTAACCCGCGTACCGAAAACATCGAAGTGATGCATCGGTTTAATTTGCACGATGCAGAACATGCGGTTAAAGCTTTGTTTGATAAGCAGGCTGACATTTTAGACGATACCGCTACCCAGCAGCAGTTTGCTGAATATGTGGCTCAACGGTTCTCTCTTCTGAATAGCAACGAAGATGCCTTAGGTTTAAAAACAGTTGGCTTTGAAAACGAAGGCAAGTTTTTCTGGGTGTATCAGGAAACTGAACACCCCCCAGAGCTTGAAGGATTGAAAATTCGCCATGATGCGTTACGCGACTTATGGCCTTCTCAGGTTAATACGTTAAATGTAGAAGGGATGGGCGACATTAAAACGTTAACCTTTGATGGTAATGCTACCCTGCTGGAAGTAGGTTTTAATGCTAATCACCACTAACCTATAATACTTATCTTTATACAGCTAAAAGCCTGACTGTCGAACCCGCGAACACGGGGGCCCACAATCAGGCTTTTTATTTATGTCTGAAATTATTCGTTTTCTTCTGTCATTGAAAATGGCATGGTCATTTCAGAGTCTACCTTTTCTGGCTCTCCCACCATTTCTTCATAAGGTGAGTCGTAGGTCATTACCGCTTCTTTGACATTGCATTTGGCAAAAGCTTTTCGAACCTCAGCCGCGTTACTAAAGCGCTTAGGGCGGTCTTCATCTTTATCAAATACCATCCCCGACTTGCCCTCTACTGTAACTTTGACAATAAAACCGTTTATTTCAAATGACTGTACTTCCAGACGCTCGATATCGGTTGATGAACCAGAAACATCTTTGAAGAAAAATTTATCCATGAGGAATCCTGTTGATAACATAACTACAGGTTCATACGCCGATACTGAGCTACAGATTGGTTTGGTGAATTAAATTAAAGCAAGCTTGTCTTAAGCGTTATACATTTACTGTTTGATGTAACAATGAGAATATTATGAACAGGCTGGTAAAAAAGCGATCATATTGAATACTTTTTGAGTAGCAAAAAGGTGTTAGTATAAAATTACTCTGTCTCTAAAACGGCTTACCTAAGCGCTGGGCAGCAGGTACGATTTTTATCACAAAGCCAGTTTAAGGAATTAACTACATGGTGGAAATGTTATGAGTGAAGATACCGAGAAACGCAAAGTAGCCCCACATATCGTATTGGCGGTAATTATTCTTATTGTTATATTAGCGGTGTTTTTTTGGCCTTCTGAGGAAGAACAGCCAATTCCGGCTAAAGAACAAACAACATCTCAACCAGAACCCCCACCCATTCAAGAAGAAGATAATTTTGAGCCTGAACCTGCTCCCGCGCCCGTCGAAATTGATCCCGACCGCGAAGTAGAACCCATGGATCCCGATGCGCAGGTCACTGAGTCAGAGCCATTGGATAGCAGTGACGAGGGTATACGTAGCTCACTCAATACGTTATCAGAAGATGAACAGGTAAATAGCTTACTGGTCGATGAAGGATTGCTTCAGCGCTTTGTGGTTTCGGTAAGTAATCTGGCAAACAATGAAATGACTGCCCAACAGCCTTTGAAAGCACCAGAGCAAAACTTCCGGGTATATTCTCAGGCCGGTAAACAATGGATTGATGCTGCCAGCTACAAACGCTATACCCCTTATGTGCAAATGATAGAGTCGATGGAAAACGAAGCACTGCTGAATTTATATAAACAATATAAACCCCAGATTCAGCAAAAATTTGATGAAATCGGCAACCCTGAAAAGCCGTTTGATGAAGTCGCAATTACCGCGATTAATCAGTTACTTGATACCCCGGAGGTACCGGTTCCGGTAGAAGTATACAGTGATTCTGTAGCGTACAAGTATGCCGACTCACAATTAGAAAATCTGAGCGAGCCGCAAAAGCAGTTGCTTCGCACTGGCCCTGACAACATGCGGCGTATTAAGGCGAAGCTTCGTGAAATAAAAGCGTTGCTTGAAGATAATGGATCTTAGTCGCTTTAGCCAACAGGTTACCGATGCGGTGGGGGACGAGTCTCGTGCCTTACCGCCGGTAGACCAATGGGACCCGCCATTTTGCGGCGATATGGATATGGTCATTAAATTGGATGGCTCCTGGCATTACCAAAATAGTCCGATTGGCCGCCAGGCGTTGGTTAAACTGTTTTCTACCGTAATTAAAAAAGAGCAGGACGCGTATTTTCTGGTTACTCCGGTAGAAAAGATTGGGATTCAGGTTGAAGATGTGCCGTTTATTGTGACTCAATGGCAGGCCGAAGACGATGGTATTGTATTTACCACCAACGTGGGTGAGCGCTTTACTTTGTCATCAAATCACCCGCTTGAATTACGCATGCCCCCCGCGGCAATAGAAGCACCAGACACCACCCCTATACCGTATGTTTGTGTTCGCACAAACCTGTGGGCGCGTTTACACCAAAATGTGTATTACCAGCTAATAGAACATGCCTCCAAGCGCATCCATGAAGGAATGCAGCAGCTTTATATTACCAGTGAATATGAGCCCTTTGTTATTGGTGAAGTTCCGGCCGAATAATTTGGCCGGGTCTTGCCTATCTGCTTTACATTTGCCTGTGAGGTACCCTACAGTAGGTTTTCCTTACCGCGTTTAAAGAGCATAACAATGAAGAAAAAACTGGCCCTTATAATAGCCGGATGCTGCGCCAGCCATCTGGCAGTAGCCGACACCTATATTCATGCCGGAAAATTATTTGACGGCACTTCAGATACTCTTCAGTCAGAAATGACCCTTATCATCTCTGATAATAAAATCAGCAAAATCAGTCAGGGTTATCAACAGCCTGGCACCGATGATACCGTGGTCAACTTAAAAAATAGTACCGTATTACCTGGTCTAATGGACATGCATGTTCATTTGTCGTCTGAACACGGCGGGCCGCAAACTTACCTTGAACGCTATACGTTAAACGAGGCTGACTTTGCCTATAAAGCAGCCAATAACGCCAAAACAACCTTGCATGCGGGTTTCACAACCGTTCGTAATTTAGGTGACGGTTACAACGAGACAGTGGCATTACGTAAAGCAATAGACAAAGGCCTGATGCAAGGCCCACGAATATTCACCGCAGCTAAATCAATTGCAACAACTGGCGGCCACGCAGATCCGAGCAATGGTATGGCCAAAACCATTCAACCAGATGTAGGTCCAACCCAAGGGGTAGTCAACGGTGTCGCCGAAGCTCGTCAGGCGGTACGTCAGCGTTATAAAGATGGCGCTGATGTCATAAAAATCACCGCCACCGGCGGGGTGTTGAGTGTAGCTAAAAGTGGCCAAAACCCTCAGTTTATGACCGACGAAGTAGAAGCCATTGTCGATACCGCAAAAGACTACGGCATGACCGTTGCTGTGCATGCCCACGGCAAAGAAGGAATGAAGCGTGCCATCAAAGCCGGCGTTACCTCAATTGAACATGGCACCTACATGGATAAAGAAGCCATTGATTTGATGAAACAAAATAACACTTACTATGTGCCCACCATTATGGCCGGAAAATTTGTTGCTGAAAAAGCCAAAATCGACGGGTATTTTCCTGACCTGGTCCGCCCAAAAGCAGCAAAAATTGGTCCCTTGATTCAGGATACGTTCGCTACAGCCCATAAAGCAGGGGTGAACATTGCATTTGGAACCGACAGTGGTGTGTCGGCACACGGAGATAATGCCGAAGAGTTTGGTTATATGGTTGAAGCTGGAATGTCTGAAGCCGAAGCGCTTAAGACAGCCACCGTGCACGCGGCAAAAATGCTTCAGGTAGATGATCGTCTGGGTAGTCTGGAAAAAGGCAAACTGGCAGATATTATTGCGGTACAAGGAAACCCACTTGATGATATCAGCGTAATGAGCAAGGTGACCTTTGTAATGAAGGATGGTGAGATTATCAAACAATAGAAGGTAACAATGGGAATAAGAAGGCAATTAAAAGCCGGGACTCACAGGCTGGTCGCCTCAAAGAATATGCTTTCGGGTATTACCGTAGCCTCGTTGCTCGAGTCCACTATTATTCCCATACCTTTAGAAGCCGTTATGGTGCCACTGATGCAAGCGCGTCGCGATAAGCTATGGCTGATTGCGCTAATGGCCACAGTGGGATGCCTGCTTGGCGCTGTTATTGGCTATGGGCTGGGTTATTACCTGTTCGACCTGGTGGGCGACTGGATTATCAGTACCTTCGCCAACCAGGAAAAATTTGATCAGGTAAAACAGCAAATGGAAAACCAGGGCTTTTGGTTTGTAATGACGCTAGGTATTGCCCCCATTCCTTTCCAAATTGCTATGCTGGCCGCCGGTGCCACTCAGTTTTCTCTTCCTTTGTTTGTGGCCGCTACCGTAGTTGCCCGCTCAATACGATACTTTGGGCTTGCGGTGGTGGTGTATGTGGCAGGAAATAAAGCCCAGCATTTTATTGAGCGTTACAAGGGCTGGGCGATTCTTGCAATAACTCTCATTGTTTTGTTGCTTTGGTATCTTAGTACGTTACTAAAGTAGCCATTCTTTTTTACAATAATGACGCCACAGCCCAGCTTTTAAATCAGGGTTATTGGGTATCAGGAGATCTTGATGTCGTACCGTACTTATTTAAACCCCGAACAAAAAAAATGGCTACAGCAACATCCTGAAGAGGCTCGCGAACAGCGTACGGAGCTTCACCATCAGGCCCAGAACTTTCAACTACAGGTCGATCAGACAAACACTGTAGAATACGCCAGCCGGGCGTTGGAAACCGCCCATGCAATAATATTAGCCTTACACCATCCGCATTCTTCTTCACAGACAATTGCTGAGGATTTTATTGCCTATGGGGCCCTCACGGTGTATTTAGCCGCACGCTATCAGGATAGCGGCGATAGTCAGGCTGCTGAACAGGTTTACGCAGATAGTCAGCAGCAGTTAATGGCTCTTACTCCGCTTTTTGCTACTGAGCCTGAAATAGCAACACTTCTTCAGTCTATTGTTCATGGTTTGAGCCCGGCAGCTTCACCACGGCCCAACTCTGGCGATTCGACTGTTCAGGTTCACTAATTCACTCTTATCGGCTTAACCGTAAAGTCCATAAAATACTATTATTTTAATTATTATTAAGTAATCAATGTTGAAAACTTTGCGTATATAAGGCTACGCTGATAAAAAATAATTGAGAACGATGTGACTGACAATATACGTACAGCCCTCGCATTTGGTGGTTATGCTGCCAAAACCATAGTTTATTGCCTATTAGGTATTTTAGTAATTGGTACCGCTATTGGTAATTTCAGACAAGACACCCCTTCGCAAAAGTCGGTATTTATAAAGCTGGTAGAGCAACCATTTGGTCAGGTTATTCTTGGCATCGTTATTGTGGGTATGGCCTGCTATGTTTTATGGCGTCTGTCCCAGGCGCTCTTCAATATTGATAAGCTGGATGACAGTGCTAAAGATGTCCTCAAACGAGTCTTCTATTTTGTATCGGCGATTATTTATGCTTCGGGTACTTACCTGGCCATTAAAGTGTTTCAGGGCGCCCGTAGTGATGGTGGCGGTCAAAACAGTAGTGAACAAATGTCTTCTACATTAATGCAGCAGACGTGGGGGCTTTGGTTGGTAGGCTTGTGCGGTGTAATTGTTATTCTATTTTCGTTCATACAGTTCAAACACGCGATAAAATCTGATTTTATGGATAAATTTGACCTGCATAAGATGTCAGCAAAAGCAAAGTCGGCCGCAGAAAAGGTAGGCCGGATTGGCTTTTTCGCTAGAGGCGTTATCTATATCATGGTAGGTGGTTTCTTTGTGAGCGCTGCAATTGCGGCGGATCCTGAAGAGGCCGGTGGACTAAGAGATGCACTAAATACGCTGATGCAGCAAAGCTACGGCCAGTATGCCGTTATGTTTATAGGCGCCGGGCTGTTTTTATTTGGAATATTCTGTGCGTTTGAAAGCCGTTATCACAAAACTTAGGTGAGCTGAGTTGGGGTGTTGTGCCCACACATTTGTGTGGGCACAACTGTTTTAAGCAACGCCTTTTTTAAGCAGGTACTGATACGGTAATGTATCTGTTTGCTGTTTAATTAAAGTGTGTTGCATAAATCGGCAAAAACTAGGGATATCACGTGCAGTAGACGGATCGTCCGCAGTTATATACAAGGTTTCGCCTTCGGCCAATTTTCTAACTTTCAAACGTATCATCATTACCGGCTCAGGACAGCGCAAGCCCATCGCATCCAGGGTGTGGTCAGCCTCGGTAAAGTTTGTCAGATCACTCACTGCTATATTCCGTAAGTTTTGCGATACGCATTAATAGTGTCTATTTGAGTTTGTTGATCACCTTGTTCGTGTAGGTAAGTCACTACGTTATCCAAGGTTACAATAGCAATTACCCGGGTGTTAAAGTCGCGTTCAACTTCCTGAATGGCCGACAACTCACCCTGCCCTTTTTCCTGACGATCAAGGGCAATAAGGACTCCGGCCAGCACCGCCTCATTTTGTTCAATAAGCTGCATTGACTCGCGTATTGCGGTTCCAGCGGTAATAACGTCATCCACCAGCATAATTTTTCCTGCCAACGGACTCCCTACCAAATTACCCCCTTCACCGTGAGTTTTGGCTTCTTTACGATTAAAGCAATAAGGCACATCCAGATTATGCTCATCAGCCAGTGCCACCGCCGTAGTAGTAGCAATAGGGATACCTTTGTAAGCCGGTCCAAAAAGAGTATCGAAAGCCACTCCCGCCTCGGTTAATGCTGTGGCATAAAAGCGTCCTAGCCGCGCTAAATCGCCACCGCGGTTAAATAACCCGGCATTAAAAAAATACGGGCTGGTGCGGCCTGATTTAAGGGTAAACTCTCCAAATTTCAGTACCCCACGATTAATGGCAAACTCAATAAATTCTCGTTGAAAAGACTTCACTTGTGTCTCCTAAGCAAGCGCTGCTTTTTGAATATCAAAAAGTTCGCGCAAACCGTGTTTCGCTAACTCCAGCATCTCGCTCATTTCATCAAACGAGAAGGCTTCGCCTTCAGCGGTACCCTGAACCTCAATAAGCTTACCGGTTTCAGTCATAACCACATTCATATCGGTTTCGGCTTTTGAGTCTTCAAGATATTCTAAATCAGATACAGGCTGACCCTCGTAAATTCCCACCGACAGAGCGGCAATCATGTGCTTGAGCGGATTAGTTTTAATGATGCCTTTACTGCGCATATAAGTCAGCGCATCAACCATGGCCACACACGCACCGGTAATTGACGCGGTGCGGGTGCCACCGTCAGCCTGAATAACATCACAGTCAAGAGTCAGGGTATTTTCGCCTAATAACTTCAGGTCTACCGCCGCGCGTAACGAGCGGGCAATTAAACGTTGAATTTCTAATGTGCGACCACCCTGTTTACCACGCGCAGCCTCGCGCTGACTACGGGTATGGGTTGAGCGCGGTAACATACTGTACTCAGCCGTTATCCAGCCTTTACCCTGACCTTTCATAAATCGCGGTACGCCTTCTTCAACCGTGGCATTACACAGCACTTTAGTGTTGCCAAATTCAATAAGTACCGACCCTTCAGCATGACAGGTAAAATCTCGGGTGATGGTAACCGGACGAATCTGGCTGGCAGTTCTGCCACTTGGACGCATAGTGTTCTCCTAGCAAGGCGTAAGCACGCGGGGGATAAAAAATGATTACTGAACCTAAAGTATAACGTATTTGCGCAATGAAATTGAATGAAAGAAAAGGCATCGGCATAAGTACTAGGCACAAAAGCATCCTTTGGCGTATGATCAGGATTCAATACGAAGGCGGCAAATCGAAACGGATGAAATTATGATTTACAGTATGACAGCATTCGCACGCAGTGAAACAAAGCAGGAATGGGGAACAGCAGTGTGGGAAATTCGCTCTGTTAACCAGCGTTTCCTGGAAAACTATTTTCGTCTACCTGAACAGTTTCGGTCATTAGAACCCGTATTACGTGAACGTTTCAGAAAAAAATTACAGCGCGGTAAAGTAGAATGTGCGTTGCGCTTTACCGCCAACGAAGCAACGGCAGGTAAGCTGACGCTAAACGAAGATTTAGCCAAACAGGTATTGCACGCTGCTGACTGGGTGCAATCGCATGGTCAGTCTACCGGGGTTAATCCGCTTGATGTTTTGCGTTGGCCTGGAGTTATCGCCGCCGAAGAAACCAGCATGGACACCATCACCAAAGATGCGATGGACGCCTTTGACCAGGCTTTGTCTCAGTTTGTCGAAGCCCGCGCTGCTGAAGGTAACACATTAAAAACACTGCTTGAACAGCGCCTTGACGCCATTGAAGCCGAGGTTAAAACCGTATCAACCAAAATGCCTGAAATTATACAATGGCAGCGAGAACGGGTTCAGACTCGATTCGAAGAAGCCCAGGTAGAGCTGGATGCAGGTCGTTTTGAACAAGAAATGATTATGCTGGCACAAAAAGTCGATGTGGCCGAAGAACTGGACCGCCTGAACTCCCACATCAGCGAAACACGTAATATTCTGAAAAAAGGCGGAGCCTGCGGACGCCGCCTGGACTTTATGATGCAAGAGTTCAATCGCGAGTCCAACACGCTTGGTTCTAAATCAATCAGTACCGAGATCACCCAGTCAGCGGTTGAACTTAAAGTACTGATTGAGCAAATGCGCGAGCAGATCCAGAATATTGAATAGAGCTCACTAGCGCTCACAAAGACTCTCAAGACATTGAAAAACCTCGCTTTAAAGCGGGGTTTTGTTTTTTATCGTTCCGTATTTTTTCATTCTGTTTCATCTAATTGGTGAGTATTGTGGTGAGTATTTTTCACTGCTAGTCTCAAACCACTGGTGAGTACAAGAGGTGAAAAAATGCCAAATTTAACAGTTAAACAAGTCAACATACTTGCTAAAGGTCAGCATAGTAAAACATCCGATGGCAATGGATTGTCCTTCGTCGTTCCGAAGCGTGGCGAACCATACTGGTCCCTGAGATATACCTTCAACGAAAAGAGGAGGGAAAAGTCGCTGGGTAAATTCGGACAACTGACACTGGCTGAAGCTCGTGGTGAAGCAGAGAAAATTCGGGCATTAATTCGAGATGGCATCGACCCTCTTTCTATTGCTTCAATTGAAAATTATGACGGAATGACATTTGATCTATTATTTAAGGATATGTATCAACACAAGATATTAAAGCGTAATAAACACCCAGATATACCAAAAAGCAAGTATGGAAAAAACGTTTCGTCCCATATTGGCCACTTAAAGGTTGAACAAGTGACTGCAATTCATGTTCGAAATATCTTAGACACCATCACAAACAGTGGGCGACCAACAGTATCAAATGATGTGCTGGGCTTACTTAATCAACTTTTTAAACATGCCATCCAACTTGGTATTACATCAAATAACCCGGCTTCAGCTTTTTCCTGTAAGGATGCAGGGGGGGATGAAAAGCCAAGAAAAAGGTTCTTGAGCATTGAAGAAATTGAACACGCCTTTTCGGTATTCAGGGAAAATTTGAATTCTTTCACGCGAGATAATTACTTAGTTTGCTGTCTACTTATTACCTTAGGCGTTAGAAAGTCAGAGTTAATTCAAGCGCTTTGGAAGGAGTTCGATTTAGGTAATGCAGTGTGGCACTTACCAAAAGCGCGCACAAAAACGGAAAGCGATATCAGTATACCACTTCCTCCACAGGCTATAAGCTGGCTTGAGGAGTTAACAGTCAGATCTCATAGTTCTGAGTATGTATTCCCAGCAAGACGCAAAAGCAAAGTATCTCATATGGGAAACGACACTGTAAATCGTGCAGTGAACAGCCTTTTTGGAATAGACAGTAGCAAAAAAGCTCCGCCTCCAAATCGTATGGGGCAATTAGAGCATTTTACTATTCATGATTTCAGGAGAACTTTTAGAACCATCGCTGGCCAGCTAGGCTTCGATAGGGATGTTCTAGAGCGCTGTTTAAATCATAAGATAGACAATATGGCTGAGATTTATGATCAAGGGGACTATTTTGATAAAAGACGGGAGGTTCACGAAGCCGTATGTTTTGCTCTTCAAGAAGCAGTGAGTAGTTAACTGGAAAATTATAAATTTGAACTATCAGTTGGTGTTGGCAAAGCGGTATTAACCCCTACAGTTGTATAAATGCGAGTTACCGCGACACAATTTATTCGTTATTAGAGTTAATCACAGGGGTATTAAAAAAATAGACACCTGGATTCAATATGAGGGGACAATATTTGCCAAGCATTACTATTTCCGTCTTCAAAATGGTTTTGAACAACGCCTGACAGCATATCAGCTGTGTGATTCATAGAGATCGTTTCAATATACTATTGCTCTATGATCAAAGAAATTAAACAGCGATTAAAGTGGGTTGAGCTTTACGAAGAAACCAATGATGCGGGTCTAGTTTGCCGTCGGTGCGGTATATCTAGGCCTACTCTTCGAAAATGGTATAAGCGATACAGAGAAAAGGGCGTAGATGGCCTACAGGATGTTTCTAAACGTCCTCACAGCTCCCCAAACACTAAAATTAATAATCAAATCGAAAAGTGGATCCTCGATCTAAGAAAAGACAGAAAACTTGGTGCCAGAAGAATCCAGAATGAGCTTCTTCGCGAGCATAACTTTCAGCTATCGCTTGCCTCAATTCATAAAATACTGACTAAACATGAAGTAAAACCAATAGTTTTTCAGCGGAAGAAAAAAGACTTCATTCGATATCAAAGACCTATTCCTGGTGACCGAATTCAGATGGATACATGTAAGATCGCGCCTGGAATTTATCAATACACTGCCATTGATGATTGCTCTAGATATCGTGTGTTAGACGTTTTTAAACGCAGAACGGCAACCAATACGCTTACCTTTATCGATAAAGTGATAGAAGAAATGCCATTTCCAATACAGCGTGTTCAAACTGATCGCGGAACGGAGTTTTTTGCTGAAAAGGTACAGCTCAAATTGATGGAGCATGGCATTAAATTTCGCCCCAACAAACCAGGCTCTCCTCACTTAAATGGCAAAGTTGAGAGGTCACAAAGAACCGACAAAGAAGAGTTTTATTCTACCGCTAATTTAGATTTGGAAGAACTCAAAAATCAAACATTGCCTGAGTGGCAGCATTACTACAATTGGCAACGCGCTCACGGCTCATTCAAAGGTAAAACACCAATGGATATTGTATTTGAACGGCTTGAACAAACACCACTTTGGGAGGACGTTCACGCTAACTATAAAACTGAAAATGAACGCATTCAGTTATCGAATTATCAGCGTGATCTTCAACTACGAAAAGTGAAATGATGTCTATGAATCACACATATCAGCAACTTGGATCGCCTTACATGACTGGCTTTCCATCGGTGTAGTAGTAAGGATAGTTTGTGATTTTTTATCAAACCATAATTTGGTCTGAAGGTAATCGTGCATGCTGTTTCCACTTTTTACCTTGATCGAACGTGGATCAGGGATGAAAAGAACACTTCCATGATTTTTCATTTCGTTAAGTAATGATAGACCAATCATGTAGTTATATAGCTTGTTACCATCCCGTCTAATATGCTCTTGGACGTTTTCTTTTTTTACCGTTATCGAAAGCAGTTTGAGGTCTGGATTTGTCAGTACAATTGATCTTAATTGATTAGCAAACTCAGTGCGTTGAGGCAAGCTCATGTCTGCCCATTTAACTTCTGACTGAGCGTTCCATTTGAATTTTGTATATAGCTTTTTAACTAAACGCTTGGGATGCTTATTTTTTTCTTGCGGGTAAAGAATGCTTGCAATTGTAAGGTAGCGGCTAGAGCCACCGTTTCTATATGGAGCGTCGAATTTCCAGCCGAGGTCACCGCTTTCATCTAGGGCTATTGTTACGTCTGGCACTTCCTATGCTTTTGCTCCATTTAGCTTTAATTTGGGTGTGGACCCTGAGACCGACGCTCTTACAGAGCGCTTACGATACAATTTGCGTCGCGGTTGATTCAGGCTTTACCCACACGGCGGAAGTATAAGGATTAGTCTATTCATATTCAAGTAAATATCTAAAAAAATATCGATAACGCTTCTCTAGCGACCAAGTTTTACATTATTCATCCAAAGCAAAATATCAGACAGCAACCAACGGGCTTTTCCTTTACCCACGCTGGAGGCTGGCGGGGTTTCTCCCGCCTTTTGCATACGCCACCAGGTAGTTCGGCTAATGCCGGTTCTGCGACAGCGTTCGGTCTCGCTTATCAACCGTTCTTCTTCGCCATAGAGTTTTAAAATGCCCGCTCGTTGTTCAAATAGCTCGTTATTCATGTTCGTCTCCCAACTCCACGCGATTCTTTAGTACCCAAACATCAACTTCTTTTCTCTTGAAGAAGGTTCGCCGCCCACCAAGCTTGTAACAGGGCAACCCGTCCCGTACTTGTTGCCGCAAGAAATTCGGGCTTAGTGCGGTATATTGAACACACTCATCAAATGTGAGGAACTCTTTGCTATTGAGAGCGACTTTGCAAAGTTGGCTTTCAATCACGCATTTAATTTCGTCAAATAGCTGGTCAGTAAGCATTAGTCATTCTCGCTCTGGGAAACTGGGAAAGTGGGATTATCATTACTATTCAATGAGTTATAATTTATATGAAAGTGGGATAGATCCACACTTTCATTGCATTCGCGACAGATTTTCTCGGGAAAAAACTTAATAAATCGCTTCCCTCTTATTTTGAATGTACTTCGCGAGCTCTCATTTGAAATGGCCCAACCTTTTTGAAGCATGTAATGAACTGCTTGCCTGTATTCATGAGCAACAGATTCTATTACTTCCGATTTGAACAGCTGCTGAGGGATATACCAAGTCAGTTCAGGCTCTGATTCAAAGAACCCAATACTCCCATTATGTGATTCCCCCCGAGGACTCAGGCTGTGCCGCCATTTATTGATTAGCCTGATAAGCTTCTTAATAATTTTCTTACTTTCTGAATTTTCGGTGCTATTCCGATCATCAAGCCAAATTGTAGCTACTTGCTCTAAAGCGTTTTTGGCATCCCCCAGGTGCCATGGCAACAACCCATGGTTTATCGCAACTTCTCCTGCGGCAGCTAACAAAGCGAACTTATCTAGAACATTATTCGCCTGGCTGGCGATACTCTTAGGCCAAGGCCATTCGTCTCGAATACTTTTATATTCTTTGATTATTTCATCTTGCGGACAGTTAAATCTCGATAGGACTTCCAACCAAGATTTAATGAAAGTTCCGTGATATTTATTAACGCTGGCTGATAAATGTTCAGCAAACTCCTTTGCTGAAGGAAACTCATGAATATTTTCAAAGGCATCGTATCTACAGAAAGTTGGTACCTCTATCAGGCGAACAGACTGCCCAGCACTCACACTCTGGTTAATACTCAGGAAAAGCTCCTCTAGAGTTAGCTCTCCTGTACTAAGCAAAATAGTGCGCCACCGATACCGTTTGTCTAGTCCACCGTTTTTTGTGCTTCTAAGCTTTGATACACCATTACATAAGTGGTAAATCAATCGATCCATTTCATTTGCAGGGCACTGCTTAAATTCGTCCAAACAAAGCAACATGTTGTTCCTTGCTCGTGCAATAGACTCAATCCCGTTTGAAGTCGAGCTCCAAGTTTCCCAGTAGGTTTGATCTGAATAAATACTGGCAGCCACTTTCATGACCGTAGACTTGCCGGACTTAGAGCTCCCAACAATCTGTATTCCGAAGCTTTCCAAATCCGTCCACTCGATAATGGGGGCCGCTAGGGCTGTACACACAGCCATAATTAAGATTGGATTACCTCGGCAGTATTGGGCGACATGTTTTTGCCAGTCCAATAAAGAGCCTGACTCTTCTAAACTAGCACCTGCAAAATCACCAACATAGATAGCAGGTGTCTCGTGTCGACCTACGCTCCAATCTGGTGTCACAAATTGCCCGTTAATCCATCCACTTTGTCTTGCACTGTAGGCATGCAATTTACATGGAGCCTCAATGAGATGTGCTAAAAGTAACTCCCAAGATCTTTTTTCAGGAGATAGTTGAAATCCAGAGTTCAACAACCGCTGTTTAAAACTTGTTGCTGAGCCTTCGCATACTTCTCCCATAGTGAGTACTTCGCGAATTGTTAGGCCAAAGTAGTTTTTCCATTCTATAAGACGACCAAAATCGTCACGCTTGTTAGGGGAAGACACAATTGCCTTAACCTCAATTGGCCCAGATATTTTTTTCTCTTCACCGCTGCTACTGTAAGAGTAGATACCATCGGGTTTTGCCTTTAGCATGACTTTTACCTCTCAAAATCAACGCATTTGTATTACTTGAATCATTGAGAGTTAGGTTGACACGGTTTGAGCCAGTTTGGATCGGAAAAACCCACCTTACTTTTGATGGGTTTTTCAGCCTTTTAAAAAATAAGTACTCCAGAAAAGTCAAGGGGTAATTGTTACTGGAATTTGGTATGAAAATGCTGCTTTTGAACGTAAAACGTTAGGCATGCCTAATTTTTTCGCTGGAAATATTGGATATCAGTCGAATTTATTGAGGTTGTCGCGATTAAAATGAAATAGCAAAGCAAAAAATATCACCAACGCCAGAACCATGGCGCATCCTGTAAGCAACGGAGCCATCACTAGATTCTCCCCTCTTTAATTGCTTCAAATAGGCCGTGTTTTAGTTTGTCGTAGTGGCGAGTAGCGCGAATAGCCAGTACCATTAACACCCACATCTGAAACCATTCATATGTTGTCATAGCAGTTCCTTTTAATTTTAATGCCTGGTAATGCCGGTAAATACGTCACCTTCCCAATTACACAATTCGATAACCCAATTACTGATTTGCTGTCGCTTATTAGGATTATAGCCGGTAAACGGGAATGTTATTTTAGTGCTGCGCGCTTTAAACTTTGAAAAGGGCTCAATTCTTACATCCCAGACAGACCCATTTTCGTTAGTCACATCGAACGCAAACGCCTTTTGGGATATTAAAGTAAGTAACATTTCCTCTTCGGTATGTACATCCTTATCAAAATAAAGGCCTAGTGGCTCACATTCGACTTCAATACCACGCAGTCGATGCTTGATCTCATCAAACGCGGGTAAAAATGGTCGTAGCTCGGAGTTATTAATCAACTTTTCTTCGTTCATAAAATCCGCCCTCAATTTGGCATGCCAAATTGGCCTATGTATTAACTCTAGTAATAAGTGTCGTATAACTCGCCTCGCGCCTGAGCATCCTCAGCCTCTTGACAAATCATATGTTCGCCATCAGCGATGATATTACCCATACCATCATCAAGCTCATTGAGTTGTTCATTTTCCGTAGATGACTGATCATCAGCGCTAAATACCCAAACTAGAAAGTAAACAATCCCAAATATTACAAAAAATAGCGTTTCCAAAATCACTACTCCTCTCCAATCCCAATTTGGCATGCCAAATTGAAGGCTAAGTATTCCTTAGTATCCAGGCTTCATTAAAGCTAAGAAAATCTTAGTTTTCAATAGCAGATCTCCTACACCAGTTGAAAAGTAATGATGGTTCGCCGTTTCCAACACGGCTAAAGCAAGCAAGAACAAGACTTGGTCTGTCCCAAAAGCAATTAGGAATAATGGCGGGGATGGATAACTTTGTTGCGTCTGCTCGAATGAACCAATATGAACGCGGTGTTCACACTCCAGATTTCAAAACGGTAGTCGCGTTGAGCGGTGTTCTAGAGGTGCCAACTGCCTTCTTGTACTGCATTGAAGACGAGTTGGCTGAAATGATATTGGATTGGTCATCGCAATGTTGATTAGTGTGAAGCGTGGAAGAATTTAAGTCTCTTGAAAATCTGTTGTCACCGGATGAAAGGAATACTTTTTGGAGTGTTCTTAACGAAGAATCGGGGGAAATGCGTTCAATTTCTTTAGAAGAAATATATCTGTCGATTTCGCATGTTTCATTGGATGCGATGGTTCCCGAGGATGTTAGGAGCCAGTTTAATGTCGCGAGGAATTTGGCCGCATACTCTTGGTACTGCTACCCATTCCATCAAGTATGTGAGATGAAAGTTTACTCGACGGTAGAATTTGCATTGAAAAACCGCCTAGAACGTAACTGGCCATTTCCAAAACTCATAAAAAAATCAATAAGTTGGGGATTGATAAAAGACATGGGGTTTTCTCACCTAAGAAAACCTCTGGATGAATCCTCAACTGAATACAGCAAATCTTTGATAGAAATCATGCCAGGACTAAGAAATGGCCTAGCCCACGGAGGAACAACTCTTCACCCCGGCTCGATATCAACTTTAAGGTTCTGTGCTGATTTTATTAATCAGCTATATCGGAATGAAATCAACAAGCCCAAGCATGAAATAAAAGAGTGGCATGGGTGCTCAACCAAAGACTGAAATTGCAAATACGCTGTAGACAAGGTTTGCTATTTTTTTAAAAATGCTGCTCTTGTCGATTTGGCATGCCAAATTCTAGCTACCTAAATAGGCATATGTGATCTTCAATCTTTCATGGCCAAGTTCACGGCTAATTTGCTCACGGACATTGGTATCGTGCTCATAATCAGAGGGGGTAAGCTCTCTTCTACGCGGGCCTCCGTCGGCAGGGCATTTCCAACCTGTAAGCTCTAAATAACGCTCCCTTGCGTAATGGTGACGTAATCCGTGATTTTTATTTAATCCAACTCGGATAGTTTCGCGGTCATACTCTCGCATTTGATCGACATACTTTTTATCTGGCGCAATTAGCGTGCCTTTGGTGACTGTGGCAATGTCTCTGATTAACTGCCGTTGCGACTCTTTTAGAATAGGGATTTCTCGGTATTTGCCACCTTTGGCCCAGGTTCCTTTTATTCTCAGAGTTTGGGTGTCTTTCATGGCATAAGATAAGCTGAATTTCATACACTCCTCTTTTCTAAGCCCAAACTCTTGCTGCAAACGCAGGGAAAGCTTGATTAAGTCACTCTCGATCTTGGCATGCTTATCCATGTCTAACGTTTTTGACTTGCCGATGGGGTTGTTGCGAACTCTTGGAATGCCGTAGTCATCGTTGCTACGTGAGCAGATGTTGGGTTTACCTATTTTTTCAGCAATCCAACGCAAGGCTGCCATTCTATTTTTAATCGTTTTTGCTGCTAGACCTTCATCTTGCCACCGTGTAACAAGATGGTTGATATGCTTGGTTTTGAGGCCGGTCGGGTCTTTTAATCTATAACCATGTTTAAGTAGCTGCTTTGCAGCAAGGTTTAATACTTTGCTACGAGCAGCTCTAGTGCTAAAGCTACTTTCGCGGTGTGTGTCGTTCACCATTTGATGAAGACGATATCCCAATTGGCTCATTTCATGTTCCTCAGAATTAAAAAGTTAATTTTGAAAGTATTGAGAAAACACCAAACCGAAGACCAGGGGGCGAAACGCCAAAATAGGTAAGTTTTAAAGCCATATGAACGGTGCGTAACCGAGCATATTGTCATAAGACATAAAGGCTAACTGGTCTAAAGCAACAAAGCTGAGCCGTGTGATTTCTGTTGAAATACAGCGCGAACTACTGTGGTTTATATTTGTGTTGTATATAGTGGGGTGGCCGTATGACCCATAATGCTGCGAATGCAGCTCCTCAGGAACGTGTTGCGGGCAGTGGATACGCCCTTTTTCTTGATGCTCATGTCGAGCTAGTTCATAAATAAAATTATCACAGTGATCAGAGATTGCAACACCTTTGTGACACGCTCAAATCTCCATCCCTCTTCTGGCCCTGTAATTTTTCAAGGCGGATTGGGTGTCGAGGCATCATGAGCAGTGGCCTCGACGGGCGACTCTGCGAGTCGTCCCTACATCTTTCGAGTAGGGACGACTCGTCGCCAATCCGCCTTAAAAAAAACCGGGGAAAACTTAGGGGTGTTTTTCTGACGCACAATGTAGGAAGGTCAGTTATAGTTCAAATCAGTGGCTGCACACCAGCCCCGTCTACTCTACAGACGACCTCTACCTAGGTGGCCGTATGGCTAATGGTACAACCGGGCGTTGTCCAAGAGGTGAACAATCCTAGTAGATGCTTTTAGGGTTTTTAGCATCTACCATCTCAAAGGATAGTCGTATCTGAATAGATACGCGGCTCTAGTTTTTACTATAAGCGTCAAGGGTGTGCAGCTGCTTTTTATGGCCTGAATTTCTATCAGTCATAAACAGCATTATAAAATGCAGTAGGGTATCTACTCAGCTTCTGCGAAATAATTGGATAATACTTGTCGAAGATTGAATCGTCTGGAAATTCTGGCACCTGTTCTGAGCTCTTTATTGAATTCGCGACATCTTCTGCAATAACTCTATCCGCGAGTCCGTGCGAATACAGCCAAATTGAAAGCTCATCTTTCAGCCCAACTTTCAATGAAACCTGAAGATGCCTTATTGATTCAGCAACTTCCGATTCTCCGTAAATATTTTCAAGCAAGTCTGCACAAGCCCCTACAACTAACATTGCGTCATAACCCAAACTGCGATCACAAATATCGATTATATTTTCTAACGTGAGCTCTCTTTCTTGATTGCCTGCTTTAAACTTAACTCCGTCACGCGTAAGTTGTCCCAAAATATCGTGATACGGATTTCCAGAACACCACAATTTAGCAATAATAAGATCTCCGCCGATTAATTTGCTCAAGCTAGTGTTGGACAACAGATTAGATACTACTTCCCATATAATTTCGAGAAGCTCAAGAATTTCATCGCAACCGGACAACCGTTCTATATTTGAGTGCAGCCACGCTTCAATAGAATCTAGCTCTTCAAGACCTAACAGGGCCTTACCATAGAATGCATGCTTAGCCGGATCAATCTGATTCACTCTTGTTGCGATGATATTAAATACTTTAGCAAGCTTCTGTTTTTCATCTTTATTTGCTAAAGAGTACGCAAAAGTTTGGGTGTAAAGTACTTCTAATTCTTCCCTATCGATTGGGTCTTGTTCATCTGAATTCGATAGAACAAAGCTTTCCAAGTTTTTTATATATTTTCGACGCTCGTCCATCTGGCTTAGTAAATACTGATGATCACCACCTTGACGCTCAATTGCTTTTAATACCAGACTTTCGTATTTATCCGGAAACTCTACAAATTTTATGGGATCAACGCCAAATTGGTCATTCAGGAATGGTTTTACCAAGGTAAGTAGACTACTTAAGCAACTTTCTGATTGTGCAGGGTCAAGCAGTCCGCTCATTTGACTCCAGTGCCAACGCTTTGAGGTACGGCGTTCGTCGTACAGTTCCGTATCTGTAAAAATAATGCTGCCTTCCGTGTGCTTTCCGGCCCTTCCGGCGCGGCCTAGTAAGTTATGAAAGTCCCTGGTTGAAATGCGTTGCCGCCCTTGGAAAACTCCTGACATCACCAAATATTTGATCGGTAAATTTACCCCTTGAGCTAAAGTTGAAGTACAAATAACACATTGACCTAGCCCATGCTCCATAGCATATTCAGTTGAGATACGCAATCCATTTGGTACGCCTGCGCTATGAGGAAGTACCCCCTTGTTAATTGCTCTGACGAGTGGTGCATTAGGGCCAAGATGCGCTGCGGCTAGATAAGATATTTTATCTATTTCAACCTGATCACTCGTCATTCTAGGAATTGGAAGTTCTGGCAAACGCTCATGTACTGCAACAATCAATTTACATATAGATGCAACTGTTTTCTTAGTTCCACAAAAGACAGCCACCGGTCCCTGTTGTGATAACTTGAGTCCGAGGTATGCAGCAATACTCGTCTTATCTGACTTATTGGGAAAATACTTTTGATTCCTTTCACGACCTTGCATAGGCAATGGAAAGGACTCTAGAACTCTAGGGACGAAGAACTCTTCTGAATTAGGGTTCAACGGCTCAACGTAGTGAAATTGGCCAAGCCCAGTTCGCCAGCTACTAAACGCTACACTGCGCTCAGTTGATAAGCATTCTGCGCCATTAACCACCTCACCTTCGCCAGCATATAACCAGTCACCTATTGACGCTGCATTAGATAGTACAGCTGAAATAAGTAGGTGCTGCGTATCAGACCGCAGTTTTTGCTTCAGGCTCGTCAGAAGAAGTTCATAAGTTACTCCTCGAGAGCCTGTATCAAATTGATGTCCCTCGTCGTAAATAACCAGTGTTATAGCCTCAGCCAATTCAGGCTTATGGCGAAGCAAATAAACTAGCTTTTCCGGGGTAGCAACAACAATTGAAGGTGAAGGAGTTATCGCTTCATTAGTTTCAAATAGTTGAGAGAATAGGGCGATATCAAATTCATCTATCTGCGGAACATCGTTTAGCTGGTTAACTAACACTTCCTCGTCTTTAAAAGCTACGTTCAGCGAGTCAGTAATTTCTCTACACAACGATCGAAAAGGAGCGATAATAACGGCTGTCGATGCTCGTTCTGATAAAAAAGCAGAGCGAATAACCAATTCTGCTGATTTAGTCTTTCCAGCACTTGTTGGTAGTTGCACTACAGCGGATGTTCCTCTGAACACCCCCGCTTCACCTAGCAATCGTTGCGCAGGCCATAATTCGTTTATAAAGGTCTCTTTGGAAAGGGCTTTTAACCATTGTTCTAACGGTAGGTCGGAATAGGCCGGTAGCAAGTTAATCGATGAATTCTTTAACTTCCTCATTACTATCGAAGCGATGATATCCGCTATGAGTAACTCTCGATCTGTGCCATTTGAATGGAAAAATGTACTAATTTCATTCATTAATCGGTGAATGAAACCTTTATCTTCGTTTAACTTGGGGGCCGATGCATTGCCACTCATGTACCTTGCCATAGCGGTATAGAAGCTTTGTATCACCTCCTGAATTGGGGCCCCCTCTCCATACAATTGAGGACCTTTCTGCCCAAGTAACAACCAACTTAAGATGTTTTCTAGTCCCGATTCAGTAAGGAACTCTCTTTGCCAAGTTTTTTCCGCTAATACTGCTGCGCTACCAGGCATATCTGCTAAATAATAGGATGCAGACCCCAGCAGGCACAGGTAATAATCATAGTTTGATTGCAACTTTGACCCTACAAGCGCATCAAAGTATCTGGCTGCGTTTCTTAGCTCTAGACGACGCTGCTCGATATATTCAGGATTAACCTCTTCAGACAACTCTTCCCGGCATAAATCACCAAGTATTGCGATAGTCATAAGAAGCAATTCATTTGGTGACTCTGGTAACTGAATATGGTGCTCTTCGTCCAAACCAAATTCGTACATTTTGGCTTTCGATTTAGTTATCGATAACAGCTTGAAAGATTTATTTTCAAACTTCATGGGCAGCCCTCTCATAAAGTGCGTGGGCTAACGCCATCAATTCATGACCTCGAATTGCAAACAACTCAAGGTCATCTGAGTACGGGTGTTGTGATGAATCTGCACTCGCAAGTAAAGTGTCATCATATGCGCTATCGGAACATACAGCAGCCGCACCAAATCTTAATTTGTATGGTTGATTAGTTTTGTCTTGGAACCTGTGAACCATGCTTGCGTTCTGTAGATCATTTCGATCTATCATCCTTTGTTTGATACCGTTTAACGACTCAGCTAAACGCAAATGGTCCTTTGCAGAATGGTCAACCGCTTCTTGAAGCATAGACTTAGCGCCTGGACTTAATTTAGCTTTAACTTCGTAAACTAGGAGCTCGTCGTTGCTAGGCTTTCCATCGATTTGTTTAAAGGCTAGAACATCAGAACCCTTAGTGGATTCATTTGGTACACCTTTACGATCATATCGAGTTTTTGGAACTGTATAACCATGTAAAAACGTTAAATAATCAGCGACAAGAATTTCAGCAAAATCCCCCGCTCGAATACTCGGACCAGGCGCTACTGTTTCATTGGGAAACTTCATTTCTAACAGGTATTCAGTGCGAGACTGTCCGGGAGCTTTAAGCATGTCGATCTCAGCATCACTACAGTAATGATTTCTAAAATGTTTTGCCCAAGCGGCCATTTTAACTTGATCATTAACATCATGATGAAATCGATAAACTTTTGCTTGCTTACCACACTGAAGTGTCAGTGTTTGACCAGTGTCTTGGAGCCACTGAATATGCTCATTTGTCCATGGCATTTTTACTTCCTAATAATGCTCTTCTATATATCCATAAGCCTTGTTAAATAGCTCTTTATCTTTACCAAGAGCAAACTGGGCCAGAGTTACCAATAATGCTTTTTGTATTTCTCGTGGGCCACTGTTGGAGTTTTGCCAGCCGTCAAAGCGCTTAGCTTTAACAATCTTGTCGATTTGCTCCACTACATCCTGGATAACTTGAGGAGTGCTATTTGGACGAGTTTCCATGAACAGCTTGGTAAGGGCCTGAACATTATCCTCTTCGGTAACTACTTTCTCACCAGTTTCGCGTTCAGCTTGCACAGTGTCCTTTGCGGCATCTAACAGCGCTTTCAACCAGTCAATAGCCTTGATTACCCCAGCTTCGTAATCTTGTCGCAGCTTTTCTAAACGTTCGCCTAACTCCACAAATTTTGGCTCGCCGCTGCCACGTAATCGGCCCATAAGATCGATTTCAAGACGCTTAGCTCTTTGCTCTTGCTCTTTTTCCGTTAGAGTGAAAATCGCATGCTCATCCATAATGAGCTCATCAATATCATCCCTAATACGGTTTATGTCCGTATTCTCGTGAATCATCTTGATGGTTTCAGGACCCAGAGCAGCCCAAACTAACGCGCCAGTTTGACCGACAGGGCGGACCGACTCATAGATTTGCGCAAGCCATTTGTAGTCTTGTCGATATGGATTTAAAAATGGGTCTGGATTAATGGCTGACCATAGCTTTGTAAGTACACCAAAGCTTGCGGCAAACTCGTCTCGCTTTTCATTGGTCGGCAAGCAATCTTGTGCCGCCATAACACCTTCAAACCCTTCAAGGGTTCTATCTACACCGGGGAAGAAAGACAAGCACTTATCCAGTTGTGTGGGTAACAACGCCTTGAAAGCTTCGATGCCTTCAACAACACCTTCGATCTCATCTGGATTATAAGCAAGCGCGGTACGCAGATTTTCAAACACGCCTAGGTAATCAATGATCAAGCCCATATTTTTGCGTGTCTCGTCAGTCTCATATAAGCGGTTGGTACGACACATAGCTTGAAGAAGCGTATGATCTCGTAACGGCTTATCTAAATACATACAATAGCAAATCGGCGCATCAAAACCTGTAAGCAATTTCGCGGTAACAATAATAAGCTGTAGCGGGTTCTGTGGGTCTTTATAGCCTTCGATAAGATCTTTCTGAGTTTGTTCTTCAGCATCAATTGTCTGCCAACGCTTGAAGTCTTCTTCCTTAACTGGAATGTCCTTATCGCTTTCCCACTTAGCCCAGTCTTTGTTTTTCTTACCTTTGTCGTCAATGATAGGAGCTTGGTCAACGTTCATCACCACTTCAACGGCATCAAAGCCGAGTTTTTCGCCCAGCAAGTAATACATCTGAACGCAAGCATCACGGTCATAAACCACCACCATGCCTTTCATCTTTTTCGGCTTAACATGGCTGCTAAAGTGTTCAGCAATATCAGCACTGACTGCGGCCATGCGTTTCGGCGCTTTAAGCATCACCGCCAACTTGCCAGCGCGTTTAGAAAGCGCCGCTTTTTCTTCGTCGTCCAAGTTATTGTCTTTGGCGAGCTGCTCAAATTCTTGGTTGATGGCATCGCGATCAACGCGTAGCTCGGCCAAGCGTGGTTCAAATTTCACTGGGTTCGTGGCGCCATCGCGGATCGACTGCTTATAGCTGTAACGATTCATGTAGCGACCGGGGTCTTCCTCGGCGCCAAATAGCTTAAAGGTATTGCGGTCAATGCCGGAAATCGGTGTACCGGTTAACCCATAGAAGTGCGCTTGTGGCAGGGCCCAGCGCATTTTCTCACCCAAGCCACCTTCTTGGGTGCGGTGGGCTTCATCCACTAACACAATAATGTTATCGCGGTTGTTGAGGCCGTTAGGGTTACTGTCATCAATTTCCACATCTTTAAACTTAAAGATGGTGGTAATCAAAATGCCACGACTGTCTTGTTCGATATGTTCGCCGAGCTTTTTGCAGCTTTGTACTTTGATTAGGTTTTTAACATCCGCACCACCAAAGGTCTCATTGATCTGGCTGTCCAGGTCACACCTGTCTACCACAACCAATACGGTTGGGTTATTAAGCTCATTGTCAGCACGAAGCATCTTTGCAGCATAGAGCATCAAGAGGGATTTACCCGAGCCCTGGAAATGCCATATCAAGCCTTTTTTCGGATAACCGTTACGTACCCGTTCAACAATCTGCTTAGCAGCTTCAAATTGGGGATAACGTGGGAGAATTTTAATTCGTTTAGGGGGCGTAATTTTGCCCGTTTTAATCGTCGAGAATAGCGCGAACGACTCCAGTAATTGCAGTAAGGTTGTTGGATTTAGCAAGCCCTCAGCGCTTTGTAAAACGGAAGCCATTCCAGGCAAAATTTCTTCACGTTGATCTGTGTTGTGCCATGGCCCCCAATCTTTCACTCGGGCATTGATTGCACCATAAGCAAAAGTTTTACCTTCACTAGCAAAACACAACAGGTTAGGTACAAAGAAAGGCTCTACGTTTTTCCAGTAGTCCTTTTTCCCCCCCATAAAATCGGCGGCACCGTCTTGCCAGGTAACACTCGGGCGAGTAGCTGTTTTCACTTCGCCTACTACCAGGGGAATGCCATTCACATAAAGCACGATGTCAAAATAGGCTTCGGTAGCGGCGATGTAATGTACCTGCTGCGCTACCACAAAGTCGTTATTATCAATGTTATCGTAATCAATCAGGTTGATGGTTATGTGGTCGCCGTTCTCACCAAACGGAAGGCTTTTCTCCGCCATCAGCCATTCTTGGAAATTTTCGTTAGCTTTAACTAAGCCGGTATTACGAGCTTCAAGTATCAACCCTCGAAGCTTATGTATCACCTCATCCGCATAATCCGGCTGTTTGGCGATATCGGGATTTAACGAACAAAGTGCATCTTTAAGCCATTCATCGACAAAAATATCCTGCGCTTTTTTCGGCAAGTTCTCACCGTGGCAATAAGTCCACTTTACCCCGCTTAAACCTTTTAAGCGGTCAATAATTCCATTTTCTGTTACGCTCAGTTCGTCAAACATTTATGACTCCATTGAATTTAGATATGAGCCCTTTAAGTTAAAAGCGCTCGATATCGCATTGTTTATTTCAATATACATATCGTCTAAAGTTTTTAACTTATTAACGGTTGAAACTTGAACATCCTCAGGAGGTAGGTGAAATTTATATGCACACAAATCCTGTCGGTTAATTTTGGGCATTCCAGTCCGCATTGATGTGCCTATTGCATACTGATTAAAATGCTCAGACTGGAGCAAATAAAATAGGTATTCAGTAGTTAGACCGTTCTTTCCTTTAAGAGGATAAACATCGGCGCTACACACACCTTTAATTTTTGGGAATACAACTTTTCTTAAGTTTGGACGTATTTTGCTATATAGAATGTGTTCGTCATCAAACAGATACTTCCCGCTTTTTACATTGTCCTCACGGGCGGTATTATAAGGTAGTAGAGTTGCGAGTCCTTTTTCCATGTTGTCAGGAGCTATATGTGGATAGTCTTTATATGGCTCTGAAGTTGGGTCTACTTGACCGCTAACTATATCTAATGTTTCAAGAAAGCTAACTTCTTTCGCATCATATTGTTTTAGGTATTTTTTGGAGAAAAATTTAGATATCGAAATTCTTTTCAAATTTAAAATTGAACCTTGAAGTCCCTTTTTCAGTTCCAAGATATGATCGAATTTTTCTAGCGTTTTTAATAACTGTTCCTGCTGGTCTATTGTGGGGATTTTGAACGACTGGAGTTCTAAAATTTTCCACTTTATTGTAGGAGATAAAGATCCCTCTGATATAGCTATAGCCCTATTCATAAACTGATTGGATTGCATAAAATAAGGTAAAAAAGCAGGAAGAATTTTATTTCCAATTGGGCGAATAACCATACCATGAGCGGAAAAAATGCCATCAAATGGTGCTATAGCAACACGGCGTAAATAGGCATTCCGCTTGGCGAACAGTATGTCACCTTTTTTCATGCCAAGCTTTTGCCCTTTAAGTATAACGTCAGACCCCCATCTGGTTATTTTTAAATAACCATAATCCAAATGTTCCAGGCCAATATATTTTTTTTCATCACCTAGTTTTGGATTTACTCTTGAGGATACTAATTCCGCAATTTCGCCAAATTTAATATTGATGAACGAGAGGTTACTCTTAATCATTACTCTCTCCCTCTACACCAAAGCCATAGGTATTCAAAACCCGGTTAGCTTTTTTGTGAACTATCACTCTACCAATCGACCATTTTTCGATAAGCTGACTCATATCTAATTCATCGTCTTTAATGTCAACGGGAGCGTACAAAGGTATTGATAGATTATAGTTATTGCTTTTTATCGTATCGATACTCACTAATTGGCAGATATCGTTATTTTTAAAAGGCTCAAAATATGCCTCGCAAAGAGTATGCAAATCCTGATCTCCTAAAAGGCTGTGAGAACGCTCTTTAGTGACATGCTTAACTCCATTTATAAATAAAACCTTACCTTTTCGCTCTTCGGGCTTATTACAATTAAGAACAATGACACAAGATTCCATTGGAGAGTTATAAAATAAGTTTTTTCCTAAGCCAATTACCGCCTCAATTATGTCCGATTCGATCACTTCTTTACGGATGCTTTGCTCGGAATCACGGAACAAAACACCATGTGGCCAGAGCATGGCGGCGCGGCCAGTGTCGGGTTTTAGGCTTCTAATGATATGAGTGTAAAACGCATAATCGGCACAACCTTGTGGTGGTACGCCGTAAAGATTGCGGCCGTATGGATCGGCAGCGAACTTGTCGCGGTTCCACTTTTTAATCGAATAAGGCGGGTTGGCAAAAATTACATCAAACTGCTTAAGCTGATCGTTTTCAATAAACTTGGGCTCAGCCAGCGTATCACCCCGCAGTACATCGAATTCTTCAATGTCGTGCAGGAACATATTCATTCGAGCTATCGCCGACGTGAGCAAGTTTACCTCTTGGCCATAGAGATGCACCGACCTCCATTCCTGTCCGTGAGTGCGCAAATCCATTACCGCATTAAGCAACATACCGCCGGTGCCACAGGTTGGGTCATAAGCCGTTTCACCGGGCTTTAAACCCATGATGCGCGTCATTAAATGCACCACGGTTCGGTTGGTATAGAACTCGGCAGCGGTGTGACCAGAATCGTCGGCGAATTTTTTGATGAGGTATTCGTAAGCCTCACCCAGATCATCTTGAGCGACCGATTTAATCCCCAGCGGAATTTTACTGAAGTGCTCAATAAGGTCAGATAGCAGGTGATCGGGTAGGCGCTCTTTATTAGTCCACTGGGCATCACCAAACACGCCATGTAAACGCGGATTGTTGGCTTCAATTAAACGCAGTGCGTTCTGAATGGCTTCACCAATGTTTTTACTGGTGTGGCGTATCTTTTCCCAGGGGGCATCCTGCGGAATATCAAAACGGTGGAACATGGGCATGGCGGCGTATTCAGCATCGCCTTCATGTATCTCCAGCGCTTCAGTATATTCTTCAAGGTATACATCCGACAGTCGCTTATAAAACAGCAGTGGGAAGATGTACTGCTTGTAGTCTGAGGCGTCTATTTGGCCGCGCAAAAACTCGGCAGCACCCCAGAGAAGGTTTTCTAGGTTATGCTTATTCATCTCGATAATCCATATAATGGAGAGCTTCAAGATCGAAATTAATGTATGTTTCCGACCAATTCGGGAACGGTGCAATATTAGTCAATATGAATACGTTACGAAGGTTGCTGTCTGCTTGCTTTTGAAGTTCAGAAAATTTAAATTTGCTTAAACTACACGCCTGAATGGATTCGTTTGATATAAAAAACGTAGGCTCTTTTATCAACTCACCATGTTGCAAAGTATTCTCAAATCTAACTAGGAAACCTTGGCCAGCCAGCCTCGAATGGAAAACTGCTTTGCCATAGTAAATACGATATTCGTCTACAAAATCTCCAAGGTCTTGCCCATTAACTGGGACGAAAAAATCCCTAAGCGAAATGCTCTCTTGTCCTGGGAGTTCTATGTCAAATTCTTTATTTTGTAAAAATGCGGCCACTAAGCTGCTAACAGTTTTGGTTGGAGTTACTGTTCTTTCTTCGTCGCTATTACCATCTCGCCCTCTACCAGGTCCAGTCCCTGTTGAACTTCCTCCACTCGTACCTCCGCTAGTTGCTTTAGGCCTTTTCACGGGGGGAGCTGTCAAGTTTAGTCTTACAGCACCTTCAATCGGAGTATCTGTGCCATAAGGAGAGTCACCTTCACCAGTAGGAGTTGGGCTGTCTCTAATAGCTTTGCCAATCTCACAATCCGGAGAGTGCTTTTCAATTGCTTTAAAGTAGGGGTCTCGCTTTCTCAACTTTTTAGGGCGAGTTAGGTTTGTGCATATTATTTGCGATTCGCAGTTATTATCGGGGCACTTGAAGTGATGTTTTGAAGTAATGCTTCCATTTGCATAATGAACATCGGCATCTTGTGCAGTTATTTCTTTCTCTAATTCAATCGAATAGGCTTTTTCTAACTTCATATTTCATATCCTTCCTTGATCAGCAGAGCTTCAAGTTCATTTTCGGCTTGTTCTAAAACGGTCAGTTTTTGCTGGAAGTCTTTTAATGCCTCTTCCACTGAGATGTTTTCTTCTTCGAGTGGTTTTTGAACATAGCGAGCAATATTGAGGTTAAAGTCATTTTCTTCGACTTCACTGATCGGCACCCAGCGAGCAACACCTTCGACTTCATCTGCCTTGGGGCCTGCTGACTCTTGTTGTTGGTAGATGTTATAAATCTCGTCCGCTTGCTCATTTGAGAGAGTATTCTGCGCACGCCCCTTGGTGAAGATTTCTTCCGCATTGATAATTAGTACGTGATCTTGATGACTGACCGGACGCGATTTGCGTAACACCAAAATACATGCCGGAATACCTGTGCCATAAAATAGGTTTGACGCTACACCTATGATTGCTTCGATGCGGTTTTCTTTTAAAAGCTGTGTACGAATCTTGCTTTCTGCACCGCCTCTAAATAAAACGCCATGAGGCAACACCACAGCCATACGCCCTTGCTCATTCAATGAGGCGAACATATGTTGCACCCAAGCAAAGTCACCGTTAGTTTTAGGTGCTAAACCATACTGCTTTCGGCCATAGGGATCGTTAGCCCAAAGATCATAACCCCATTCTTTTAAGCTGAACGGCGGGTTTGCAATAACGCAATCAAATGTTTCGAGGCGGTCATTCTGAATGAACTTGGGGTCTCGAAGTGTATCTCCACGTATTATGTCGAAATCTTCCTGGCCATGAAGAAATAGGTTCATACGGGCTATGGCTTCGGTGGTTAGGTTCTTTTCCTGGCCTTTGATTTTGAGCAGGCGTGGATCACCACCGTTTTCTTTTACGTGATGAATGGTTTCAAGCAACATACCGCCTGTACCACATGCAGGATCGTAGACGCTCTCACCGGCTTGTGGGTCTAGGATGTTAACCATTAAACGAACAATGGTTCGAGGCGTATAGAATTCACCGGCTTTTTTGTTGGCTTTATCAGCGAAACGCTTGATTAGGTACTCGTATGCACGCCCCATATCGTCATCACGCACTGACGCAACACCAAGATTTATCTTGTTGAAGTGATTTAACAAGGTCGCCAGAAGTTCATCGGATAGGCGTTCTTTATTAGTCCAGCTCGCATCACCAAATATACCGTGCAGTTTAGGGTTTGCTAACTCTATACCTCTGAAGGCTTCTTTGAGTGATTGCCCTACATCTTTGGTCCGATTGAAGACATGGCGCCAATGACAGTTTTCAGGGATCTGAATTCGGTGAAACATTTCACCTTTAGCAAGCTCTTCATCACCTACCTGTTCCATTGCTTCCTGAAACTCTTCGTCATACACATCACATATACGTTTGAAAAATAAAATAGGAAAAATGTATGTTTTGTAATCAGAAGCATCAATGGGCCCGGTAATGATATGTGCCGCATGCCATAAATGTGCTTCGAGGTCCTTTAGTTTTATCAGGGTCATTTACTGCTAGTGTCCTGTTTGGTCGTCATGTGTTGTTTGTTCAAATAGTTCGCTTATCTCGCAATTAAACAAAATGCAGAGTTTATCTATTACTTCAAGATCTACTTTTTGCGCTGTTTCACGGTAAAGCAGAGTAATAGTATTTCTACTCAACCCTGTCTCTCTGGCAACGTCTGCAATTCGCATTTTGTGCTCGCCCATTAGCCTTGCGAGGTGACACTTGATCACTGTTTGCTCCAAACAAATATGTTTACTTTCACTAGAATAACACTTAGCACTTAAGAAGCAATTTTTTAAGTTGAAATGACAAAATTACACATCAAGCCCTAAACCACTTCGTTCAAATCCTGTAAAGCCATAAATCGGAACCCCGCAGGCGGGGCCCCCTTGCTTCGCAACCCTTCGGGCGATTTCTAGCTTGACTGGCTTTTCTCTGCGTAGTCTGTGTTGGCCATGAGGTATGGCGCGCCTTTAGGCGACAGGCGCCTAAAACTTACCAACCTAATAGCGAAAGGGGCTTCTATGAAATCTATGGACTTTATAAACAGGGCTAAAAAAGTAGAATTTGCTGATATAGCAAGGTCGGCAAAACCTATTGAACGTACCACTCTTAAACACGTTCGGCCTAGCGATAAATTTTACCTGGTTAAAGCAAGCAGTAAGTTACAATTCTGGATCACTCGTGATGATTGCTTGTTGTCTGTGAATGTCTCTTTGCACTCACCATTTTGTGTTTTTACTGACGCAGATAGTTAGTTATGTTTCCCATATCCCAACTTTCCCAATAAGAAATTGAGCATTTTTTTATTTTTTTCATAAATTTTTTCGATTTCTTTATGGTGAGTACACTGGTGAGTAAGAAAGCTTTAAAATGGGTCAAAAGTACTTTTCAGGCCTTGTAATCACTGGAATCGTGAAATTTAAAACGGCAAACAGATCCAGAATATTGAGTAGGTTTTTGGGTAAAAAGTTACCCAACTGAGTATGCTTAGATGTACTAGCTCAGAAGCTCTGTATTGTCCTGTTATAGCAGTGAAAATACAGGGCTTTTTTACCATTATAACCGGTTTTCACTTTCCCCCGGCAGATGAAAAACACGGTACTGATAACCTTGGTTTGTGGTTGCCTGTCGGGCGTGGGCGCGAATGTTTTTGCTGTGTATTTACTCTAACCCGACTTATCTCAACCAAGTAAAAATGGCGTTTTCTTGCTTTCGTTGCTCGATGCTCTTTTTTGATGCTAACAGGGTTGTTTTACTGACCGCTTATTGCCGAGCGAGGCATATAAAATCACCAACAAACTCTACAGCGAATACCCTGGGGTGATTCTTTAGGAGCTTGCTGGAGTCGCTCATTAGCTTGCGGAGTTGCCAGTATATTTATCGTTATTCACAAAGAAGATCTCTTGCTAATTTTTAGCTAACACGCCCATTTTTACAGTCTCGCCTGTTGTAAGGGTTCGCTGTAAATCAAGGTTTTGATTGATTTAAAGCTCATCTAAGACTTCTCTTATTCTAAGCTACCAGACAAAGCAGAGCGGTCTGTGCTTACTTGAGTTGACTGATAAAGCCTTTCGGGTGAATCAAGTGACTGTGAAAATAGCAGTAATGGGCCGTCTAATTATTGATTGCGAATTGAAATGTTTGCTTTAACAGAGGCTGAAGCTCTACCGTTCTATCAATAGGTTCCCCGTTCAAATAACATTTTGGATCTATAATAACAAAGCCCCAAAACTGTAAAAAACGGTCGATAAACCGTGACTCAATTGACATGCTTAAATGTCTTTCAGGCGAAAAGTAATCATCTGAAGAGAATGCTTGCAGAAGGTCTGGAAAAGCAACCATTACCTCTTCAATAAGTATCTCCACACTTTTATGTTTTTGTATACGCCACAACATAAACAGCCATACAGTAGGTAAATCTACATTTTGTTCAAAACTATCAAAGTAACCCCAATTGTATTTACTGACAGCGGCTTCTAGCATAGGTTTAAAAAATGCGTGAACACCATGAGCCTGATACTGTTTTTGAGCTGACTTTTTAACATGATATCGACCACTGCGTCGGTAAATAATGCCCGCAATTTCGGCCAGAATTCGTGTGTAGTGCAAGGCATTGAATTTATCTTCATTGCTGCCGGAAAACTGGCTTATGCTTATGTCGCTTTCGTACTGTTTAACCGCGAATTCGGGAAGTAATTCACTGGCCTGTTTCACCAGCTTGGCAGGTAAATTTCCCTTACTGGTAGCTTTAAATGCCCCTTCATTAATCATTGCCTCTTCAATTATCAGAGTCAGATAACGCATGACCGGGCTGGGACAAAGATTTTCGGGCGTATTGATTGTTACCCACTGCAACTCATCAAAAGGTGCGTGGAGCCAATTAGACATCTGTGCCGGAGTTACCCCACAAAAGTCTGGGTGCGGTTGGTTATTGCGATGCTCTGCTTTGTGTTTCAAAGCAGCGTCAAGTTCGTCGATGGTCAGGTGCGGGTTCATCGCCAGCATAGATTCAGCATCATCAAATACAGGTGTATGCGGTTTAGAAACGCTGTTCATACAACAACGCTTATACTTTTTTCCACTTCCGCAGTGACAGAGCTCGTTACGACCGAGTTTCATTATTTACTTCACTCATTTTTCCTAAGCCTTACATAAAACATTGAATTGCTCTTTGCGCATTGTCAATTACCTTGTGCTGTATATCTTTATACAACCTCATGCAGTCCATAACTAAGACCCTTTATCACCCGATCTGGTAAGTAATAAACAACTGAGCGCATAAGAGCGCTCCACGCTAATCGAAGCTCAGGGGCTTTTTTATGTCTTATAAGTAAATGGTTTAGCGTGGGCTTTTGCTTTAGTGCTTGTTTGTTTTACGGTAAGCAGCAATGTTGATAATGCTGAATACAAAGAATATGAACGATATTGTTATTTTAGATGGGGGCATGGGGCGTGAACTTAAGCGTTCTGGTGCGCCTTTTGACCATCCTTACTGGAGCGCTCAGGCGCTGTGGCAGGCTCCGGAGTCAGTAAAACTGGCGCATTGCCGTTTTATTGAAGCAGGCGCTCAGATTATTACTGTGAACAGTTATGCGTGTGTGCCATTTCATTTAGGCGAGAAGTTATATCAGTCGAAAGGTTGTGAGTTGGCGACGCTCGCTGCAAAAATTGCGGGTGAGGCCGCCGCACAATATCCTGAGCTGAATATTAAGGTAGCGGGCAGTTTACCGCCCCCAATGGGCAGCTATCGCCCCGATCTTTTTGATGCGTCTGCTGCGCTAACTATCTACACAGACTTACTTGAAGCTCAAAAGCCGTATTGCGATCTGTTTATTGTTGAAACACTGGCAAGTTTGGAAGAATTTAATGTGGCACAAACTGCCACGAAAGCCACTACAAAGCCGGTGCACTACGCATTTTCCCTGGCAGACAGTCTTACCGAAGGCGCAAGATTACGTTCAGGACAACCTGTGGTAGACGCAATCTTGGCAGTATGTAACGACTCGCAAGCCACCGGCCTGGCTTTTAACTGTTCAGTACCTGAAGTTATGTTACAAGCTTTAAAAGAGGCGCAAGCTATCATGAAGCAGCATTCGCGCAGTTTGACTCTGGGCGTTTATGCAAACAATTTTGTACCCATACCTACAGATTATTCGGCCAATTCCCAGTCGCAGCCAATGCGCGAACTATCGCCCGCTGCCTACCTTGAGTATGTTAAGCAATGGACGCAAGCCGGCGCAACGCTTATTGGTGGTTGTTGTGGCATAGGACCTGAACATATTCAGGCACTAAGCCATTGGAAAGCCGAAAATAAGTCTGCCTGATATTTACTGAGAACGGGGTCTTAATGTAAGACGACCCGCTTCAATACGCATCTCTAGTGGTATTTGTGACAATACGCTGATAGCCGTATTGGTAGTATCAAGCTCGTACACCGGCTGATTACTTAAATAGCCATTGATCAGGTTCATAACCTGGCCGCTGACTGGCGCCAGGTTGCCTTTGTAACCACCAGCATCAATGCTGCTGTCCAAAAGCTTTAATGAACGTAAAAAGATCGCTTTTTTATCGCTGTCATAATAAGGCAGACCTTCAATTTGCAGGTTTACTTTCGCAGGATACGAAAAACCGAAAGCCTTTACGGTGGCGGTGGCCGCAGCCCCCAGCTGCACAATCTCACGCCCTTCAGGCCCAATTTCGACAGACATGTCATCCACAGCCAGTGTGACAGGAATACCGGCTACCCGTGCCTGATCCTGTAATTCAGTAAGTTGATTATCAAGCAAACTTTCCATTTCACTTTGAGTTACCGAGTACGTAGAATATTCAGACAAGCTGGCGCATCCTGAAAGCCACAAAAGTAACAAACCCACTATGCTATATTTCATTAAACCACGCCTTTTATCAGAACAATTATAGAGTAAAGTGTACTGCTACCTATTTACGATTTCTATATGCCAAAGGCCCACAAAATGACGATACTTCGTGCGTTCTTGTTATGTCTCTCATTGTTAACCCTTTCTTTTTCTGCCCTGGCAGCGTCTGCCAAAAACGTCGATAAGGTGCTGGATGCACTGCACAAAGCAGCAGAACAAGCTCGCTTTAATGATTATTTTGCTTATTATGCCAGCGACGCAATTTTTATTGGCACAGATGCTTCTGAAACCTGGACACTGGAACAATTTAAACGCTACGCAAAACCTGTGTTTGAAAGCGGAGATGGGTGGACGTATCATCCGCAAACACGGCATATCTATTTTTCAAAAGATGGCAACATTGCGTGGTTTGATGAACGGCTTAAACATGCATCTTATGGCGTAACCCGGGGGACTGGTGTTTTACAAAAACACGATGGAAAATGGAAAATACAGCAATATCATCTGGCTATACCTATTCCTAATGCTTTAGCCAAGCAGATAACACAGGCTATAAAACAGCACGAAACTCAATAATGTGAATATAGAAACGCCGGAATATGCCTCCGGCGTTCTGTATCTTGAGATTAGGTATTCTCTTTAGTCAGCGGTTGAATTTCTAACTCAACACGACGGTTTTGCTGACGATTCTGCGCGCTGGTGTTGGGCACTTTCGGTTGATATTCGCCCATCCCTACAGTCGAAATACGTTTAGGGTTTACGCTGTAGCTGGTGAGCAGGTTTTTTACCGACTGAGCTCTGCGCTCAGATAGCGACTGATTGTACTGCTCAGAGCCTGTATCATCGGTATGCCCTTTAATTAGTAATACCGTTTTTTCGTACTCGTTAACTACGGTGGCTACATCGTTTAATATCGGGTTGAATTGAGATGCAATAGAAGCGCTGTCGGTGGCAAAGGTTATGTCGCCAGGCATAATCAGTTTAAGATTATCGCCCTCGCGCACCACCTCAATCCCGGTATCGGCCAGCTCATCACGTAGCGCTTCTTCCTGACGGTCCATATACTTACCAATTGCCCCGCCGGCAATGGCGCCTACTGCAGCGCCCCAGGCATAACGGCTTTTATCATTATCGCCTGTTGCTTTACCCAGTAAGGCCCCTACTACTGCGCCCAGTGCCGCGCCTTTTTGAGTATTCGATGGATCGTTTGCACAGCCAGCAATACCTACTGTCATAGCGACCACGCCTGCAATCAGTGTTTTTTTCATAACATCCTCGTCAATCATCAATAAAAAGGTAAAAACGATATCGCTCAGTCCATCGCTTTTTTATGTGTCAATCAATAGTGCAAAAGTTGTTCCACCAAAACGGGCATCTGTTTTACAGTGTAGACAATGAGATTAGAAACGTTCCAGCAAAATTTGCACCCGACGTTCCTCTAGTCTTGTATTTACGCATTTAAATAGAAATTGAACGTTCGAAGAAACTATTAAAGTCAATTTTATAGTCGCTGGCCAATACCGAAGACTCTATCGATAAGTGTTTTTCATGAGCCAGATTCAAATCTTTAGGCTCTAAAAAGTGATCGCCCGTCACAGAATAAAAAACCTTAACAATAGGCGTCAGCGGTGAAGCTGTCTGCTCAGCGACCATGGCAAGTTTGTTATTAGAAAGCTTAACTAAGCTTCCTACCGGATACACTCCCATACATTTGATGAACATCTGTACCAACTGACTATCAAGTTGATGGGGGGCGCCCTGCAATAATAATTTCATCGCCTTTTGACTGGGCATACCCGCTTTATAACATCGCTGTGCTGTTAGTGCATCGTACATGTCAGCTATGGCTAGCATACGGCCTTCCCGAGAAATTTGAGTCTCGGCCTTGCCCGCCGGATAACCTTTGCCGTCTAACCGTTCATGGTGTTCACTTACAATATTTATCAAAAAAGGCGCAATTTTAGCCTCTTCCAAGGCTTGTACTCCAAACATCACATGTTGCTTCATGATGTCCATTTCATCGTCAGTAAGACGGCCTGGTTTATGTAAGATTTCACCCGGTATGCGGATTTTACCCATATCGTGTAAAAAGCCGGCATAGGCTAAATCGTTAACCTGCGCTTCGTCCATACCGATAAACTGACCAAAATTTGCCAATAAAATAGCAACATTCAGCGAGTGCTCTAATAAATAGTCATCTTTTTCACGGATTTGTGTCAAACACAGTAATGCATCTGGGTTGCGGTTAATCGATTCCACCAGCTTTTGCGAAAAGGCTTTAGGAATAGCTTCATCAAAGGGCTGACCTTTTTCAACCGAAGCCAGTAATGACTTTTGAATTACTTTGCCCTGAGCATGAAGTTTTTCGGCTTGTTGAATTTCTTTGTAAAAAGGCGTAGTAATTTTTTTCTGAACGGTGTTTTGCGTTACCAAAGCAGGTTCAGATACGTGGCTGTCGGGGGCTTTTATATCAAATGCCTTTGAGCCATCGATGATCAGCCTTTTCACCCCTCGGGCTTTAAGAACCTCGACTATGTCTTGCGAGGTAACCTTGCCTTCTGATTTTAGTTTGATGTCGCCGGTTTGTTCTATGATCTTGCTTACATACATTCCCGGCGTTAACTGAGAAATAGAAATGGTTTTCAGTAAACCTTCTTTCATGACAGCCTACAGGATAAAATTATTAACTTTGGGAAGTTATCCCAGATCCGCCTAAACACAAAGTATTTATGTGCGTATAAGGTACAGTAGCGTATACATATCAGGCTGCCATTGATGGTTTTTAATCGCTATTTTGTTGCCGTTAATTTCAATACCTTCACTAAGAAGACATTGACGCTGTTCAGATGCCTGCGGCGATCCATCAGCAAAGGCTATAGTGCCGCAAGCCCGTATTACCCGATGCCAAGGTAAGCATTGAGCTGTGGCGTTTTTTAGTACAGTACCCACTAAACGCGCCCGACGTGGAAGCCCGGCCAAATCGGCTACCTGACCGTATGTCGCCACCCTTCCAGAAGGTATAAGTTTAACTATTGCAATAATTTGCTGTTCATAGACCTTATTAGGCATACTGGATACCCGCTGTAATAAAGAAAAAACTTGATGCGCCGTTATTGTTCACACTGTCACTTTCCGGTCTCAACCTGTGTATGTAATCAGGTTATACCAATTAAAAGTCCGGTAAGATTTATTATTTTACAACATCATAAAGAAGCGGGGCATGCTAAAAATACCGCCCGGCTGATACCGCTTGTTATACCAGATACGCTAATTGTAACCGGCAATAGTGAAGAAGACTTTTTACCCGCAAAACAGTTAGCCAGTCAGTATCGATGTGGCTTACTTTACCCAGGTTCCCACAGTCAACCTATTGAAAGTGAGACATTTGCAAATGAACGGCCCCGGCAACTTGTATTACTTGATGGTTCCTGGCGTCAGGCCTATGGGTTATTTCAAAAATTAGAGTGGCTCAGAGCCCTGCCCGCCTGGCACTTTTCTCAGGCACCCTCGTCAGCCTATCGAATACGACACACTGAAAAATCTTATAGTTTGTCGACACTGGAGGCCGCGGCTTATAGCCTGAAACAAGGTTACCAATGTAATAGCGACCCCTTACTCAGGCTTCAGGAATCGATGCAGAGCTTTTGGCAAGGCCCTGCCGCACATTGGCGCCGTTAGCGTAGTACCAGCCACCATAGCGTAGGAACTGCGATACTCCATAACAGCAACCCTACTTTGGCACCAGGTGACACAAAGTGCCAGGTGCAGCTCTGTAATGCTTTTTTTTCTTTGTGCAATCGCATCGCTGCATGATTCAATGCGTCTTTACGGTATTTAGATTGCCGGCTCAAAAAATATAATTTGCGGTCCAGGCGTTCCAATGACTGAGTTTTACTGACTTTGCCCTGCTGGTAGGCCGAAAACAGCACATTAAATACAACAAGTAACAGCGCGGTTAAACCGATGCTAAAAGCAATGCCCAGCTGTTCGTAATGAAGCGAGCCTGCTGCACACACAGGCAACAACAATAACAGCCCCATTGAGGTACGTGATAAGGTTTTTACAACATGATAAACCTGTCGCTGACATTCAATTTTTTGCAATGAATCGGTTTGATGCATCAAGAAATGTCGATATAAAAAGCGAGCGAGACCTATGCTTTGAAACAGATATAGCCAAGCTACAAATAAACAGCCCAGCATAATCATTCGCTGCAACGTAGGAGGCAAAATTGCGTCGGGCAAAACCGTAAATACAAAAGGAAAGCATATAAACGCAGCAGCAAATGCAGCGATGCAGTGATTGCGCATGCGCACCTCAGTTCGCTTACGGTAAAACGCATACTTACTCAGGCTGTTCTGGCCGAGTAAGTATTCCAACATAGCGCTATTTGCCTTGTTGTGAATGATACGCAGCGCTATCCAAAACAAAGCCGTAAGTACACCAAGCAGCGTTACGCTATTGATAAAGGTGGTGGTGAGTATATTTGTTATTACCGGCGCATTGAACGTAGGGATAAAAATTGATTGTAATACAGCAATTGTAACTGCATATGCTACCGGGCTTAGCCATACCGGTAGCTGTACAAGCTTGTCAGACTGTAAACTGGTCGCCATCAGGTCTTTTCCGTCTATTTCTTCGTCAAAGTCCTTCAACATTGTTGTATACCGCATCATGCAGTTATTATTTTAATGGGGCTGTTCACAGCCGCTGCGCTAGTTTACTTACTCCCTATTATGACGCAATGTTTTTGTAGTTATGAATCTCCTCGAACGTATAAAAATTAAGTAATTGCAGACAATTTTAGTGCATAAAGTATAACCTTAACCGCGATTTATAAGCAGGCACAAAAAAGCCCGTCTGAAACGGGCTTTCAAATAATTATGGCGTGCTGTTTATTTACGTATTTTTTGAATCAATCGCAATTGAGCAATTGCTTCTGCCAGCTCGTGAGCGGCTTCTGCGTAATTAAAATCAGCACCTGGATTAGCAATATGCTCTTCGGCACGGCGTTTTGCTTCTTCAGCGGCCTGTTCGTCCAAATCTTCTGCACGTACAGCGGTATCAGCCAAAACGGTAACGTTACCAGGCTGTACTTCAAGTACACCACCTGCAACGTAAATCATTTCTTCTTCACCATGCTGTTTTACCAAGCGCACCATACCGGGTTTGATTGCTGAGATCAGGGGCGCATGACCCGGGTGGATACCCAGCTCACCTTCGCTGCCCGTCACCTGAAGTGTTTCAACACGACCAGAAAAAATTTTCTGCTCGGCGCTTACCACATCAAGATGTACTGTCATAGCTGCCATGTAAACCTCCTAAGGTAGGTAGTCAACGTAAAGTCAGACCGCCTATGTCAGGCGGCCTTCAATATTACGCTTTTTTGGCTTTCTCTACGGCTTCTTCAATTGAGCCAACCATGTAGAAGGCTTGTTCTTGAAGATCGTCGTATTCACCATCCAGAATCGCTTTAAAGCCACTGATAGTATCTTTAAGTGAGACGTATTTGCCCGGCGCACCAGTAAATACTTCTGCTACGAAGAATGGTTGAGACAAGAAACGCTGAATCTTACGGGCACGGGTTACAACCAGCTTGTCTTCTTCAGACAGCTCATCCATACCCAGAATCGCAATGATATCTTTCAGCTCTTTATAACGCTGCAATACAGTTTGAACACCACGGGCAACATCATAATGCTGCTGACCGATAACCAGAGGATCCAACTGACGTGATGTAGAGTCCAATGGGTCTACCGCAGGGTAGATACCTAAAGACGCGATATCACGAGACAATACAACCGTTGCGTCTAAGTGAGCAAAGGTCGTTGCCGGTGACGGATCGGTCAAGTCATCGGCTGGTACATATACCGCCTGAATCGACGTGATTGAACCTGTTTTCGTTGAGGCGATACGTTCTTGCAGTACACCCATTTCTTCAGCCAGTGTAGGCTGATAACCTACCGCTGATGGCATACGACCCAACAGTGCCGATACTTCGGTACCTGCAAGTGTATAACGGTAGATGTTATCTACGAAAAACAGTACGTCACGACCTTCGTCACGGAATTTTTCAGCCATGGTCAAACCTGTCAAAGCAACTCGTAAACGGTTACCTGGCGGCTCATTCATCTGGCCATATACCAACGATACTTTATCAAGTACGTTAGACTCGTTCATTTCGTGGTAAAAATCATTACCTTCACGAGTACGCTCTCCTACACCGGCAAATACCGAGAAACCACTGTGCTCGATAGCGATGTTACGGATAAGCTCCATCATGTTTACGGTCTTACCAACACCGGCACCACCAAACAGTCCAACTTTACCACCTTTAGCAAACGGACATACCAGGTCAATAACCTTAATGCCGGTTTCCAAAAGTTCTACCGAGCTTGACTGTTCTTCATAAGTAGGCGCTGCACGGTGAATAGACATACGGTCTTCTTCACCAATCGGGCCTGCTTCGTCGATAGGGTTACCCAACACGTCCATGATACGGCCTAATGTAGCTGTACCCACCGGAACGTGAATCGCTTTGCCGGTATCTTCTACTGCCAGTCCACGTTGCAGACCATCGGTAGAGCCCATAGCGATGGCACGTACTACGCCGCCACCTAATTGCTGTTGCACTTCCAGGGTCAACCCGGATAAGTCACCTTCAGTGACTCGTAGTGCGTCGTATACACCTGGTACCGCGGTTTGTGGAAATTCGATATCCACAACGGCGCCAATGATTTGGACGACCTTACCTTGACTCATAATTTGTCCTCGTTATCTTTTCTAAACCTTCGCCTACACCGCCGCGGCGCCGCTTACAATCTCACTAATCTCTTGTGTGATTGCAGCCTGACGAGCCTTGTTGTATACCAGTTGCAAGTCATCAATAAGATTACCTGCGTTATCGGTAGCAGCTTTCATCGCTACCATTCGTGCGGCCTGCTCTGAAGCAGCGTTTTCTACCACACCCTGATATACCTGAGACTCAATGTAACGAACCATTAGCGACTCCAGAATTTCTTTCGGGTCAGGTTCGTAAATGTAGTCCCAGCGATGCTGATAATTTTCGTCTTCTGACTTTGGCAAAGGCAGTAATTGATTGACCACTGGCGTTTGCGTCATGGTGTTCACGAAGTCGTTAAATACCAGATAAATCCGATCTAACTTGCCTTCGTCGTACGCTCTCAGCATAACGCGTACTACACCTACTACGTCACTTACTGTGGGTGTGTCACCTAAGCCCGATTCGGCTGCAAGTAAGTTGCCACCAAACCGTTTAAAAAAGGCACAGGCTTTTGCACCTACGGCCGCAAAGTCTACTTCTACATCTTTGTTGCGCCAGGTTTTTACTTCCTGGGTAACACGCTTAAATTCGTTGGTATTTAAACCCCCGCAAAGCCCGCGATCGGTAGAAATGACAATGTAGCCAACTCGCTTCACGTCACGCTCTTCAAGGTAAGGATGACGATATTCGAGATTACCGTTAGCAATGTGACCAATCACTTTAAGCATGTTCTGTGCATATGGACGCCCGGTGGACATGCGTTCCTGCGCCTTTTTCATTTTTGACGCGGCAACCATTTCCATAGCACTGGTAATTTTTTGAGTATTTTTGATACTCCCAATCTTACCTTTTATCTCTTTACCACTGGCCATGACTATCTCCCGTTAACCTAACGTTGTGCTGGCTTTACAGCCAGCACTAGCGATTACCACGTTTGTGTTTCTTTGAATTTTTTCAAAGCGTCACTTAATTTCGCAGCAATGTCGTCGTTGTAGTTACCAGACTCGTTGATAGTGTTCATCAGCTCAGTGTGATCGCTGTTCATGTAAGAATGCAGCGAGGCTTCAAAATCCAGAATCTTGTCTAGCTCAACGTCTTTCAGGAAACCCTTCTCTACGGCGAACAAAGACACACCCATGTCAGCAATTGACAATGGTGCATATTGTTTCTGCTTCATCAGCTCAGTTACACGCTCACCATGTTCAAGCTGTTCACGGGTTGCTTCGTCAAGGTCAGAAGCAAACTGTGAGAATGCCGCCAATTCACGATACTGTGCAAGTGCCAAACGAATACCACCGCCCAGCTTCTTGATAATCTTGGTCTGTGCAGCCCCCCCTACCCGTGATACTGAAACACCAGCGTTAACAGCAGGACGAATACCTGCGTTAAACAGGTCAGTTTCTAAGAATATCTGACCATCGGTGATTGAGATAACGTTAGTAGGTACGAACGCAGAAACGTCACCAGCCTGAGTTTCGATGATAGGCAATGCGGTTAATGAACCTGTTTTACCTTTCACTTCACCATTGGTGAACTTTTCAACGAAGTGTTCGTTTACACGAGCAGCACGTTCTAGCAAACGCGAGTGAAGATAGAAAACATCACCTGGGTATGCTTCACGACCTGGTGGGCGTTTTAGCAGCAATGAAATCTGACGATACGCTACGGCTTGTTTTGACAGATCATCATAAATAATCAGTGCATCTTCACCACGGTCACGGAAGAATTCGCCCATGGTACAACCTGAATACGGTGCCAAATATTGTAAGGCAGCAGATTCAGAAGCTGAAGCAGCAACAATGATTGTGTGTGCCAGCGCGCCATGTTCTTCCAGCTTACGTACTACGTTAGCAATGGTAGAGGCTTTTTGACCAACCGCTACGTACACACATTTAATGCCTGTATCTTTTTGGTTGATGATAGCATCTACGGCCATCGCCGTTTTACCGGTCTGACGGTCACCGATGATCAACTCACGCTGACCTCGGCCAACCGGAACCATCGCATCAACAGACTTATAACCAGTTTGTACTGGCTGGTCTACTGACTGACGTTCGATAACACCTGGTGCAATTTTCTCAACCGGCTCAAAGCCTGCTGCCTCAATTGAACCTTTACCATCTATTGGCTCACCCAGAGTGTTAACAACACGTCCAAGTAGTGCACGGCCTACCGGTACTTCTAAGATACGGCCGGTTGACTGTACTTTTGTTCCTTCAGTCAAATCCGCATAAGGACCCATTACAACGGCACCAACTGAGTCTCGCTCAAGGTTTAGTGCAATTGCATAGCGACTGCCAGGAAGCTCGATCATCTCGCCTTGTTTAACGTCGGCAAGGCCATGAATACGGATAATTCCGTCGGTTACTGCAACGATAGTACCTTCGTTGCGTGCTTCACTGGATACATTAAACTGCTCAATTCTTTTCTTGATCAGTTCTGCAATTTCAGTGGAATTAAGTTGCATGCTCTTATCCCCGTTATGCTTGTAACGTATCGGCCAAACGTTCCAGTTTTGATTTAACTGAACCGTCAATTACTGTATCGCCAGCTTTAACAACAAAGCCTGCTAACAGGGCAGAATCTACATTACAATTAAGCTTCACTTTACGTGCCAAACGCTCTTCTAATGTTGCCGAAATTTGTGACTTTTGCTGAGCGGTAAGCTCAGTAGCTGATGTAATGTCCACCTCTATGATTTTGTCATAGTCGGCTTTAAATGCATCAAACAGGTCACTAATGACTGGTAAGGCAACCAAGCGCTCATTCTCTGCCAGAACTTTAATAAAGTTTTGGCCGTTTTGGTCAAGTTGTTCACCACACACGTTGATAAATATCTCAGCCAGTGATTCAGGAGCAATGGCACCAGTTAATACCTGGTGCATTTCATTGTTCTGAGCCACCTGACCGGCAAATACCAGCATGTCTTGCCATTGGGCAACAGTGTTGTGCTCGACAGCGAAATCGAAAGCAGCTTTAGCGTAAGGACGAGCAACGGTTGTCAATTCAGACATGGCTCATCTCCCCCTTAAAGCTCAGCGACAAGTTTTTCAACAATGTCGTTTTGTGCTTGTGCATCAATTTCGCGCTGTAGGATTTGTTGCGCACCGGCAACCGCCAGGGCAGCCACATGCTTGCGCAATTCCTCTTTGGCACGATTGCGTTCAGCTTCAATCTCGGCATAACCAGAAGCGATAATTTTTTCGCGTTCGGCCTGACCACGTTGCGTTTCCTCATCAACTAACTGAGAACCGCGCTTTTTGGCCTGTTCGATAATTTCAGCTGCCTGCGCTTTCGCCTCTTTCAACTGTCCGGTCGCTTTTTGTTGAGCAAGCTCTAAGTCTTTCTCAGCACGATCGGAAGCTTCAAGGCCATCGGCAATCTTTTTCTGACGCTCTTCAATCGCGGCCAATAGTGGCGGCCATACGTACTTCATGCAGAACCACACGAAGACCATAAACGCGATTAATTGACCTATTAGAGTGGCGTTAATATTCACAACCGCTCCTCCTCATTAATGTTCGCTAATAGACGGTAGTATTTTAAAATTACGCACCAACAGCAAACAGAAGGTATAGGGCAATACCAACACCGATCATCGCGATAGCATCGATAAGACCCGCTACGATGAACATTTTTACTTGAAGTTGAGGTGCCAGTTCTGGTTGACGAGCAGCAGATTCAAGGAATTTACCACCTAACAGACCAAAACCAATAGCAGTACCCAGGGCACCAAGACCGATTAATAGTGAAACAGCGATGTATAACATTTACGTCTCCGATTTAAGTTAAATATTAAAGTTAAAAGTTAAAAATGAATGACGACAGCCCAGGTTTCAGTTGTACTGGGCTAGCACCGGTACTTCGTTAATGATCTTCGTGCGCCAGACTTAGATACACAATGGTCAACATCATGAAAATAAAGGCTTGAAGCACAATAACCAAAATATGGAATACAGCCCATGGGAAGTGCAGAGGTAGCTGCCATAAGCCCAGAGTTGCAATCAGAATGAAAATGAGTTCGCCGGCGTACAGGTTACCAAATAACCGCAATGCAAGAGAAAACGGACGCGCCAGCAATGTGACAGTTTCAAGGATAAAGTTAATCGGAATCATTGACCAATGATTAAACGGCTGCATGGTCAGCTCTTTTACAAAGCCACTCACGCCTTTAACTTTAATTGAGTAAAATAATATCAATACAAAAACACCCAACCCTAACGCCAGAGGCAAGTTAAGATCGGTGGTAGGAACCACTTTCATATAGACATGGTGTGGGTCTACACCGGTAGTTGCAGCGCCAATTTGTCCTGCTATCCATGGTAATAAGTCAACCGGAACCAAATCCATCAGGTTCATCAGAAAAACCCAGACAAAGATGGTTAAGCCTAATGGCGCTATCAAATTATTTTTACCATGAAAAGAGTCGCGAACGTTGTCGTTTACAAATTCCACAACCATTTCAACAAATGCCTGTGTTTTGCTTGGTACGCCCGTAGTAGCTGATTTTGCGACCTTACGAAACAGCCATAAAAACAAAATGCCCAGTGCTATCGACCAGCCCAGGGTATCAATATTCCATACCCAAAAACCCGCTTCCTGACACACCGTGGCGGCTTCTTCCAATCCCTTACCATAGTTTGTTTGCAGACCTTCGTCTGTCATACACATGGTGGCATTGGTCAAGTGATGGACAATATACTCTTGTGTAGTTTGCTCAGATGCCATGCTTAAACCCAAAGTTAAAAGTGTAAAAATTGAATCGGTGCTTCAACGGCCTTTTTTTCGTTTTTATTGGCGGCTATGTTGTTGAAGTAAGGCCAGCCAGTGGCTAACCATTGCTACTGCAAAACCGGCAAATAATGCCAAAGGGGTTGCGTTGACCCACGTAAATGCAATAACAAACAAAATAATGCTTAATGCCAGTTTTACCTTTGCTCCCTGGCTAAAACTTCGGGCCACTTGCTGATTATGGCGGGCCCCGGAATATTTAAACGCAAATACCGCAAAAACAATGTTGGGTAACAGACTAATTAAAGCCCCAAAAAAAACAGAAACGCCTATTTTTGTACCGGCGAACAATCCTGCAGCTATGGCAATAACCACGGCGACCGTGGCTTGTACGGCTATTGCTCGCTTAGCAATAGATTTTCCGGTAGCGGCGAGGTCAGTGCGTTTAGTACTTCTCAACGTTATTCTGCCCAACTAAAAAGCGTCAGAAGTATACTGTTTTATCGATAATATTCAACAGTGCATCGTGTATTGAAAGTGATTTTGAAAACTTTCTGTGACGATTACGTTACAGTGGCCATTCTAGACACAAAAGTGATTATATTTCGACCATATATTGTCTAAATTTATTAAACTGCCTAGCTCATTTTCGTTAAAATACCATCAAGCTGCTCTAAATCACTGAAATTAATCACTATCTTGCCTTTACCCTTGGCATTGTGATCAATTGAAACAGCGGTACCAAAGTTGTCAGACAAACGAGTCATCAAACTTTGTACATCAGGGTCTATGGTTTTTTCAGGTTTGGGCTTAGCGGGCTCTAAAAACTTACGCACCAGTTTTTCAGTGTCGCGCACGGTAAGTCCCTTGCCCGATACCACCTGTGCAGCCTCGGTTTGTTGATCGCCCGACAGCGCCAGCAAAGCACGGGCGTGGCCCATCTCAATATCGCCATGCTCTAACAGCAATTTAACGTCTTCGTTCAAATTATTCAGGCGTAATAAATTGGTGACTGAAGTACGTGATTTGCCTACCGCTTCGGCGACTTCTGCGTGAGTCAGTTCAAATTCTTTCATCAGACGCTCAAGGGCTATCGCTTCTTCCATAGCATTAAGGTCTTCACGCTGGATATTCTCGATCAGCGCAATAGCGACTGCAGCTTCATCTGGCACATCTTTAACAATACAGGGGACCGTATCCAGCTCGGCCATCTGAGCAGCACGCCAGCGTCGTTCGCCCGCTATAATTTCATAGTGCTGGGTGTCTACCTGGCGAACTACAATGGGCTGAATAATACCTTGAGAGCGAATAGATAAAGAAAGCTCATCTAGTGCTTCAGGTGACATGTCTTTACGTGGCTGATATTTACCCGGTCGCAAGAACTCTATAGGCAGCTTGCACAACTCAGAATCAGATGGTGAGGGTGAAGCCTGCTCTGATGTTTGATGAGGTGAAGACTGACTGGTTGCCAACAGGGCGTCCAAACCCCGCCCAAGTCCTCTTTTTTTTGCTGACATAGTTTCCTCAAAGACTCACAGTATGCCGGTTATCACCGGTCATTGTTATTGATTATCGTTCTTACTTATCCGGCTTTGGCCGCTTGAACACCGGCTTTGTCGCGGCGGCGCAGAATTTCACCGGCAAGAGCAAGATACGCTTTGGCCCCGGTTGACGATTTATCATAGTACATCGCCGGTGTGCCAAAGCTGGGGGCCTCTGCTAATCGTACATTTCTTGGTATCACAGTTCGATAAACCTGCTCACCAAAATGACGTTTTAACTGTTCTGATACATCGTTAGCAAGGCGATTGCGTGGGTCGTACATGGTACGTAAAACACCCTCAATTTTCAGCTCAGGGTTCACCACAGAGGCCAATTTTCCAATGGTGTCCATTAGCGCGGTTATCCCTTCTAATGCGTAGTATTCGCACTGCATGGGAACCAGAACAGAGTCTGCTGCTGCCAGGGCATTGACAGTCAATTGATTTAACGAAGGCGGACAGTCGATAAATATAAAGTCGTAGTAATCAAGTACAGGCTTTAATGCATTGCGCAAACGTACTTCGCGGGCAAACATTTCCATTAACTTGATTTCAGCTGCGGTAACGTCGCCATTCGCCGGAATAAGATCATACTTACCACTGGTGCTTTTTAGCATAACCTCGTTAATAGGCTGCTCTTCTATTAACAGTTCAAAGCACGTTGCCGGTACATCGTATTTATCAATGCCGCTGCCCATGGTGGCATTGCCCTGAGGATCTAAATCAATAAGCAGCACTTTGCGTTTGGTCGCGGCCATAGAAGCGGCAACATTTACTGCGGTCGTTGTTTTGCCCACGCCGCCTTTTTGATTCGCAATTGCGATTACCTTAGCCACACTTAATCCTGTTTAAACTTTTCGAATAGTCACCAGGTGACGTTCACCGACAAGATCAGGCACATTCAAAGCCGATATGGACTCTATTTGAAAGTGACTGCTTACTTCGTCAATTTCGCTTTGAGGAAACTGTCCTTTGAGTGCCAAAAATTTTCCTTTCGAATCTACCAGATGCTCGCACCAGTGCAACATATCTTTTAGCGAAGCAAAGGCTCGGCTTAGCACTATAGCATAGGGCTGTGAATTTTGATGGTCTTCAACCCGACTGTGAACACAGGTAACGTTGTCTAGTTTTAATTCATGGGCACATTGTTTCATAAAGCGTACCCGTTTACCCAGGCTATCAAGCAACGTAAAACTGACATCAGGATTAACGATTGCCAAAGGCATTCCAGGTAAACCAGGCCCGGTGCCAACATCTATAACAGGGTCTGCATTGATAGCCGGCGAAACACTCAGCGAATCAAGCAGATGTTTTATCACCATTTGCTCCGGGTCTCGTACCGAAGTTAAATTGTAAGCTTTATTCCACTTATGCATCAGGCATATATAGTCAACCAACTGCTGTTGTTGATGAGCACTTACCGTGACCGTCATTTTTTGCAGACCCTGAGTCAAAATCTCAGCGAGACGCGTTTTATTTACTGTTTGTGTCACGCGCTGATTTGCTCCTGCTTGCGTAGCAATCCATATTTTTTAAGGTAAACCAATAACAACGAAATAGCAGCCGGGGTAATGCCTGAGATACGCGAAGCCTTGCCGATGGTTTCAGGACGGGCGTCGGTTAACTTGGCGACTACTTCGTTCGATAAGCCAGAAATTTTGCTGTAATCAAAATCTTTTGGCAGCAACGTATTTTCGTGTCGTTGGGTTTTGGCAATTTCTTCAAGCTGACGCGCGATATAACCTGCGTATTTTATCTGAATCTCAACTTGCTGAGCTGCAATAGGATCATCTAAGCCCGGGCCCAGAGATTCAATCGCCATTAGCTTATCGTAGGTCATTTCAGGACGTCGAATTAACTCTTCAAGAGAATGCTCCCGGCTAACCGGATTTTTAAGCATAGGATTAAGCGTGGCCACCGCGTCGTGAGACGGATGTACCCACTGCCCGCGCAGACGCTGTTGCTCACCTTCAACGGCTTCCATTTTTGTGTTGAATGCGCGCCACCGTTCATCATCCACCAAACCAATGTCACGGCCTAATGCCGTAAGGCGCATATCTGCGTTGTCTTCGCGTAGCAATAAGCGATATTCTGCACGGCTGGTAAACATGCGGTAAGGTTCTTTGGTACCCATGGTAGCAAGATCGTCTATCAGAACACCCATATAAGCCTGATCGCGACGCAGAATAAGTGGATCTTTGTTTTGAACCTGCAAAGCTGCATTGGCGCCGGCAATAAGCCCCTGAGCACCGGCTTCTTCGTATCCGGTAGTGCCATTAATCTGACCAGCAAAAAACAATCCATCCAGATGTTTAGTTTCCAGAGTTTGCTTTAAATCGCGGGGATCAAAAAAGTCATACTCAATGGCATAGCCCGGACGCACGATATGCGCATTTTCAAAACCCACAATAGAGCGCACCATTTCTATCTGAACATCAAACGGCAAACTGGTAGAGATACCATTAGGGTAAACCTCCATGCTGTTAAGACCTTCGGGCTCTACAAAGATTTGGTGCGAAGATTTATCTGCAAAGCGGGTAATTTTGTCTTCGATGCTCGGACAATATCGTGGCCCGACACCTTCAATAATGCCCGTATACATGGGCGAGCGGTCCATACCGCTTCGGATAATGTCATGGGTTTTAGCATTGGTATGGGTGATATAGCACGAAATTTGCCGTGGGTGCATATCACGGTTGCCCATGAACGAAACCACCGGAACCGGCGTGTCACCAGGTTGAGCCTGCATCTTACTAAAATCGAGACTGCGCGTATCAAGCCGTGCAGGTGTGCCGGTTTTTAATCTGTCTACCCTGAATGGCAGGGCTCGTAGGCGTTCAGCCAACGCCACTGAGGGTGGATCGCCTGCCCGGCCGCCCCGATAGTTTTCAAGACCGATATGAATGGTTCCACCTAAAAAGGTACCCACAGTGAGAACCACGGTTTTGGCTTTAAACTTTAAGCCCATTTGCGTGATCACACCACAGACACGATCGTTTTCAACAATCAGATCGTCACAGCTTTGTTGAAACAGGGTCAGATTTTCTTGCTGCTCAACCATGGTTCTGATCGACTGACGATACAAAGTACGATCGGCCTGAGCTCGGGTAGCCCGTACAGCCGGACCTTTGCTTGAATTCAGGGTGCGAAATTGAATACCACTGCGATCGGTGGCCAGTGCCATTGCACCGCCTAGTGCATCGATCTCTTTGACCAGATGACCTTTGCCTATTCCGCCGATAGCCGGATTACAGGACATCTGACCGATGGTTTCAATATTGTGGGTCAGCAGAAGCGTGTTTGCTCCCATGCGGGCGGCAGCCATCGCAGCTTCGGTACCGGCATGGCCTCCGCCAACGACTATGACATCAAACTCGTGTTGATAAAACATGCTAAACCTCACAATGCAAAGCTGTAAAAATGATCCTGGAACCCTTCGATCAAAAGGGCACGTATTTTAGCTGACTTAGACCGTAATGAAAACGGTTAAATCTTCTGCATTGCAGTCTGTTTGCGACGAAAGAGCGTGTGCTTATATATAATATGATCTCTTAAGATCTCTTTATTTTTATTATTATTAGGATCGGCCTGATCTGTTGATAAGCGATCATTCCTTTTAGATCACAGGATCTTACACAATGAATAACCCTTGTACAGAAGCGATCATAACAGGGGCCTGATCTTGTGTATAAGGGGCCTATTTATCCACAGGCATGAAATGATGACTTTTTATAAATGGGTTGATCAAAGCTTATACACAGTACTCTGGGTGATCATATCCACAAGGGTGATCAAGCTGTGATCGTATTGGGGATAAGTTGTCTAAAAACTAAGGAGTTTGATCAATTGATCGCGGTTTAAAAGGTCTATACCCCGATCGTTTTACACAGCCGATCTTATCCACATTGCTTCAATGATCTACCGACGTCATTTATGTTCAGTCGATACGATCTTCAGCAAATTTTTACTAATATCAAAATAAAGTGTATTTATGCGAGATATTAAAATTAGAAAAAGCGGTTTTGATAGGTAAGGTTGTTGCGTAAATAATGCTAAAACACACATTCGCCAGGCTTTTGAAACCCTGAAAATAAAAAAACGCCTGATTCTTAACAAAACCAGGCGCTGACTTATAACAACAATAGAGACAAAAGAACTACCGAATCTGGTTAGGCTGATATCGTGTGGAGGTACTGCTTGTGGGCTCGGCTTCGCTGGATGTAATGCCACTGCGTCGACTTGGACCTGAAAAGCGTACCCGGTAAGTATCGTATTCTTTAATACTTTCAAAGCAATAGCGGCCTATTGCGTGTTCGAGTTCGGCCAGATTATGGTTAGTGATCAAAATACAATTCTTTTTATTTACTAGCCGTTGACGCAGTAAATTGCCCAACCAGCTTTGAGTATTTTTCTTCAGTACACTTTCGTTAACGCAAACCTCATCTAATACTAATAAATCAACTTCAAGCAACTCTTGGTGGGCGGCACGAAACTTCTGGCCTATGTTGTCTTGAGCGCTAAAATCGTACGAAAAATAACGCATTTCCTGGAGCGTCGATAATTGTCTGTAAAGAACACTTATTTCGTACTGATCAATAAGTTGATGGGCGATAGCGCCGGCAATATGTGATTTTCCCCGGCCATAATCTCCATAAAATAACATCATATGAGAACCCGAGTTTCGCCAGGAGGGATCTTCATGAGCAGCAATAAACGACTGGGCAATACTCACCGCCTCTATAACATCATCGCTGTCTTCTACTAAATTAGCAAAGGTCCATTTTGGGTTTAAATCTGAGCGACCGTGGATAGCCGTAATACGATCTTTTTTACTGCGTTGCTGACGTTGACGAACCTCAGCATTAGCTTGTTGTTCGTATTGAGTGCGTAAGGTTTTGTAATCGGTGTATTCATCTTCTGCCATGCCAGACTTACCCATGGCGCGGGCCAAACTATTAATACGATCTTTAATGGAGTCCATAATCAGGTCTTTTTATGTGATGAATATTTTGCTACCAGCTTACGCGCATTATCATCTGCTTCCAAGCCAGCTGCAACGGGTACCTGTTGACTGCCGACCTGTTGTTTAGGTGCACTGCCGGAAGCCAACCGCTTTTGACGCATTGCGTAGGTGAATTTCTGAGTCCATTGAAAGTGACTGAACACAGCCGCAGGTCGCCCTAGCCAGTAAGCGATAAATTCTCCTACATCGTTTTTATCAAATTCTTTGTCTATCAGACCCAGTAAATTGGCCATTTGCTTGAATAACGCTTCATCGGGCTGCCAGTTTGCTTTCATTGGCTGGTGCTGACGGTGTAGGTGTGCAAAATCATCTTGGGCCTGGGTACTTAGTGGCAACAGTAAGGCTTTTCCATTTAACGAATGCTCAAAGTCTAAAGCCTGCGGTAAAGCCACCAGCCCGGCTTGTTCAAGTTGCTGGAGTAGGGTGTTTATCTGCCGTCCACGGGTATACGAACCCTCATTTTGCTCAGCGCCGTTTAACAATTTTAAAATAAATTTATAATTTAACGGTTCGCTGGCGGCGGTAACCAAATTTGCAGTCGGACGAAGCCCCAGCGTGTATAAAACCCGGGCCGAATTAGACAAGGGCGCGCAAAGTGCATGAAATTCTGCCTGAGTAAACATAGCAGCGTTACTTTTTGGCCAGTTGTTGTGAAAACCATTCTACCGCTTTTTCTTCAGGAATAGGATGATTTAACACATCAATATAAAGAGGCTCGCATATCAGGGTGGCTTGCTGATCAGACAATACTTTTTCCATGGTCTGCGCTGCATAACAAAAGGTGTCGTAGCTGCTGTCGCCCAAGCCCACCACATAAGCGTGGACGCCCGATAAATCCTGCGTTTTTAATTGCGCTGCAAAGGGTTGAATATTGTCGGGTAGTTCACCGGCACCATGGGTAGAAGTGCAGATCAGCCAGGTCGAGTCGGCTGTGACGGTCTCAAAATCCGGTGTCAATTGTATATCAACCTGGTAGCCGGCATCTTTTGCTACTGCGGACAGTGCATCCGCCACATATTCTGCGGCGCCCAAAACCGAGCCAACTAATATTGTAAGATGATGAGACATAGTATTTTATTCCAGGTAACAGTCAAAATTTGGAGGAAAACTATCAGCTAAACGAGACTGACAAGAACGCTTGGTAAAGACATAGCCTTGTAGCAGGGCTATTTTCCCACAAACGGGGTTGCTCTGCGACCTTCATTAATCACCTTGTAAAGAAGGTTGCGCACAAACGGTTAATCACCATCCCCTTACCGGTATGTGATTAAATATCTAAATTTAATGAATATTTATAATTATCAGATTTGTAAAATAAATTAGGTATATACGACTATTTATACAACTTTTTTGTACATATTCCACCTTCATTCCTACTTTAGTCTAAAGATTAACGCCTATAGTTTAGCTCGTAACAACATTAAAACTAATTAATAAAATGAAAACGCAATATCTCAGAGAAATATTGTATCGATGGGTATGGGGCCTGTTTTTGATTTCATCAAATATCAGTTATGCCGACAATTTATCACTATCTATCTACGGCAGCATAGAATCTAAATGTGAAATTATTTTTTCTGGCGGAAATCAAGTAGATCTATCTGGTGTTAAAGAAAAAACACTGCCCTTAGATGTTTATTGTAATCAGGCTATGAGTATGGCGATAAGCTCAAAAAATGGTGGTTTAAAATTACAACAAAAAGAAAACTTCCCAGCTATCGAATATTTATTTTCATTAAATATTGAAAAAGCCAGCTTTACTGCTGTAGCGACAAGTAAAGATCTTATGGCGGGACATAGTTTTAACAGTTCAGGAGTTATTCCATTTGCCGCTAGCGGACAAATAAAGATAACTCTGAAAGAAAACCTGCTTTATGCGGGTTCTTACACCGACATTATCGCAATTGACGTATTTCCGTCACTTCATAATGTCAGTCAGTAAAACACTCTCTGTGAAGTTAACAGTAAATTTAAGCTCTTTGCGGTTTGGGCTCAATAACATGATATCTCTTCAAAAAGGAATATAGTGATGAAAAAGTTAACAATGTGTGCAGCAGCAGTAACCGTCGTTTTATCTTCTCAAGTCAGTGCGGCGCCGGGTGATGTGCAATTAGTAGGTTTTGTTTCGCCGGTTTGTGAAGTAAGCGGTTTGTTCACTCAACTTCTTGATTTCGGTAGTGTAGTTTCATCAGGTCAGAGCGTATCTACAAATATAGGGTTGCAATGTAACGATGTTGATGGTGCTACGGTTACCATGACCAGTGCTGAAGGTGGCCTTGAGTCTGATGATGATGAAGATTTTGCCCTGACTTATGATGCTACCTTTGCACCGGGCGGTGGTCTTAGTTCATTTACGTTGTCAGCGCCAGGCGGCCCTGGACTAAATAATGTTTCTGCCGATCATTCTTATGGTGGTTCAACAACATTAGCATCGGGCACCACCGGAACACTTTCGGTGGTGACTACAGAAGGCTCTCCCTGGGCTGGCGGTTATTCAGATACACTCACAGTAAATATAACTTCTAATTAGTTAAATATTTTGGAAGCTGGATTTCCAGCTTCCTTTTTTAACGCTTTTAGCAAGGAAATCGTTATGTTTCGCTGGATAAGTATTATTGCGTTATTTATTCTTTGTTCATCTGCATATGCCTTTAAAGTTGAGCCCATGGTGGCTGAAATGCGACCTTTTGGTAATAAGGCTCAAATGTCGATGCGCATCGACAATACTTCTGATAAGCCGCTTACGGTGGAACTATTCTCTTACTCCATGACCATGGACAAGTACGGCGAAGAAACTCGTGTTGCCGCTGATGACGAACTACTGGTTATTCCCGCTACCGCTATTATCAAGCCCGGTCGATCGCAATCGGTAATGATTCGATATTTGGGCGACCCTGCTATTGCAGAATCAAAAGCATATCGTGTGTCTATTAAACAGGTTCAGGTTTTACGTCAAAGCGAACAGACTGCCCAAGTAGGCTTGCTCTTTCAGTTTAATACGTTAATTAATGTACGCCCTGATAATACCTTTGCAGATCTAAATGTTGAAAGTATTCAACAAAAAGGAAACAAATGGATTGTACCGGTAGTAAATTCGGGAAAAAGCTATGGTCGTCTTACTAATGCAAGATTAAATATTTCTGATGGTGTTAAGTCCGCTTTATTAAAAGGCCCACAAATTAGTAAACATATAAACGGTACTTTAGTTTTACCCAATTCTACTCGGTATTTTGAAATGGAGCCATTAGCAAACTTCAATGTTGAAACGGTTTCTATAGATATTTCTCAGGACTGATCACAATGAAGCCAATTTATTATTTAGGTGTCGTGGTTTGGTTATATTGTCCCTTCGCCTTTTCGATAATATTAAATCCTACCGTAATGACTTTGGATATCGAAAAGAAAGGCTTTGCACAGGTGATTATCACTAATAATACCACCGCCCGTTTACCGTTAGAGGCTTCGGCTCATCCTTTGCTATTTGACGAAGAGGGCAGTTACCAGGTTCAAATCAAACCAGCAACTAACCTGATGATATTTCCTCCGGCCGCAATGATAGATCCCGGACAAAAACAAGCTTTTCGAGTGCAATGGAGTGGGGCGTACGCATTGTCTTCATCGCAAAGTTTCTTTGTACGTTTTGCCCATATTCAACTGGCAAATCAAGAAGCGGCTGACTATAAAGCAGAATCAGATATTGGGGTAAATATTCAGATTAACTACAACGCGCTGCTGCATGTGTATACCCCGCGACAACGTTCTCAGGTGGTTCTTCACATCGATCATAATGGGTTAGCTCAGCTCACTAACCATGGTGATCGGTTTGCCTATTCTAAACACCTTATTTTTGAAGACTCTGACTCAACGTTGCAAGCAAGTATCAGTACGTTGTTGGGCGAGCGATTTATCGCGCCGCTTACCACCTTAGTTGTTGATTCAGACTCAACGCTTCCTGCCGGTGATTACCATGGCCGAGAAAGCAGATTGTAACGGGGCCACCTACGGGATTGTTTATGTAATGCTACTGGTGTGGATGTCTACCTCTGCAGGGCTACATGCCACCGAAACTTCTGTACGCCTGAATCCGACCGGACGCGATATTGAACTGACTTCATTACTACGCATGAGTGACACGATATTAGGTGAAGCCCATGTAACGCTTACTGCAGATGATGAAGTTTTATTACCCAAAGACAGCACCATAGCGTTGTTGGAAGAGGTGGTTATTGCCCAGGCTCTGGACATTTTGCGAAAAATTCCGGGTGACGTGCTCAGCCCAAAAGATTTTCGCTCGGCGAATTTGGATTTGATGTTTGATATGAGCAGTCTGGAATGCATAGTGACTGTGCCCAGTGAAGTTAGTCTGACCCAAACCATCTCATTACAATCAGACTCGGTGCACGCTGAATTTGTAGCCCCTGAATTTTTCAGCGGTTTCGTTAATCTATACCTTACTGGCAACGAAATTGAAACTTTGCTTGAGCGTAATGAGCGCCAGAGTATATACGGAGGTAGAATTGATTCGGCCTTAAATATTGGTCGATTCAATTTTGAATATGAAGCACTCTTTGAAAACACATCGCGCGAAGATGCTCAATTTTTACGCGAAGGCACGCGTCTGAATATTGACTTTCCTGAAGCGGGGACACGACTAGTGCTCGGGGATATGTACAATCCTGGGGTAAGTTTTCAGGAGGCTAGTGATGTATTGGGAATCGGAATAACCCGCGATTTTACTTTGATCCCAACACGTAATGCTCGTCCCACCGCTAACCAGCAGTTCACGTTACTGCGCACCTCTGAAGTTGACGTCATTGTTGATGGAGTGGTGGTTCAGCGGCTTAGCCTGGGAGCCGGCAGCTACGATTTAAGTGACATACCGTTGGCGCAGGGAACTAACGATGTGCAATTGGTGATCACCAATTCTGTCGGTCAGCGTGAACTTATTCAGTTTTCGGTAGCTACCGGGAATGATTTACTGGCGGTCGGTGAGTTTGAATACAGTCTGCTGTATGGCGTACCAAGAGTATTAATTGAAAATAAGTTTGGTTATCAATCTAATGAAGAAGTATTACATGGTTACTTAGAGGTGGGAGTGACGCCGTGGCTGACCGTGGGAGTGAATGGTCAGCGACGCGAAGCGGTCCATCAGCTGGGGGGCAGGGTGGTATTTGCTACCGGGCTGGGTGTTACTGAGCTGGCGGCTTCGCGCAGTAAAGACTCAGTGAATCATTTTGGTGAAGCTTATCGGCTGGCTTTTGATGCTATTTTTGCAAAGCAAGACATTTGGCAACCTCAGTTTAGCTTTGTGTACGAATACCGTTCTACTAACTTTGTGGGGATTAATCATATTGAACGAGAACCGGTATTAGATATAGAACAATTGTTTAATACGACTAACCATTTTATTTCGGCGTTCGGTTCAATACAAATTAGTGAAAAGTTGCGCGCAGCCATCACCTTTAATTACCGTAAGGGCGAAAACACTAACGATGATGTGTGGATAATGAGTCCGGGGTTGTCTGGAAACTTCTTTAATACCCCCGCCACCTGGAGCGCCCGGGTTAACTTTCAGCATAATCAGACAGAAGATAATGAATGGGGCATAGGCCTTACCCTAAGTTGGCCGTTTAGTCGAACTACCCGTACGGTAGGGCGCTACAATAGTAATGAAGATGAGCTTGCCGTTGAAACCACGTATCAGCAACATATAGGTAATACTGGCGGAATCTCTGCCTACGCTGGGGTAACTGACCATCGTGAAACCGACGCTGATATTGATGCAGGCGTTAACTATTCAGCGAATCGCTTTCAAATTATTGCTGACCATGGCACGCGGCTTCAAAGCATTAGCGAAAAGCTAAGAACCCACAATACGCGCATTGAACTAAGCAGTTCGCTGGCTTTCGCCGGTAACAAGGTAACCGTTGGGCGGCCGGTGCGCGAAGCATTTGCCATCGTTTCAAAACACAGCAGTTTGCAAGACAATTTGTTAGCCATAGCTCCGGCTCATGATGGCGAACACGCCCGGGTATTCAGTTATGGCAAAGCGCCGGCGCTGGTGCCTGATTTGGTCGCTTATAGTCAGCAGCTGATTGATTTTGACGTGCAAAACTTGCCGCCGGGTTACGATTTAGGCGATGGTGCATTTTGGCTCGAACCAGCATATAGACGTGGGTATCACTTAAAAGTGGGGTCGGATTCGGTGCTTACGGTTATTGGAAAGCTGTTAAATAGCCAGACTAAAACGCCATTGGCATTGGTGGCAGGCGAGGCAAATTATCTCGGCGATGAATCCCAAGCCTCAGTGCAATTTTTTACTAATCGTAACGGAGTTTTTGCAGTGTCAGGGCTAAGGCCCGGACGTTATCGACTTACCTTGGATACCGCTGAGCAGCAGGTTTTAGAGATTTCATTAGATGAAGACAGTACCACTTTGATTCGACTGGGAGAGCTTTATGTGGACTAAAGCCTCTTTTTTATTGCTATGTTCTATTGGCTTATTGCTTACAAATGTCAGCGTCAGCATGGCTGCTTGTGAGTATGGACCCTTGCATTTAGAGCCGGTAGGGGGCCAGAACCGTTATGATCCGTTTGCTCCGGGCCCGTTTAGTCTCATTTCTGTTTTTCGGGTTCGTAGCGAAATTGTCGGAGAATTTTGCGAGATACAGGTTACCCTTGATATGGACACAGGAGAGACCGCTTTAAAAGGCCCCGAATCGCAACGTTTACGCTTTGATTGGGCAGGATCTCACGGTTACCGACAGGCCAATAGTTGGAAAGTAACCCTGAATGAACAATCTTCTGAAGCCCTGATTAAATTGCGTTACGAGTCGGGGCAGTGGTTACCTGCAGGAAACTATCAGGCACAGTTGAATGCTAGTCTGGCTTACGCAGATTTTAAATCAGATTACATGGTGCCACCCGATACGTTGAATGTAAGGGTTTGGGTACCGCCGGTATCCAAAGTGCAGTTTTACGGGCTGAGCCAGCAGCATTACGATTTGGATATGGGCGTACTAAACACTAATAAAGTGATTAATTCGGTACCGAAACTCTGGATTCAAAGTAACTCGGCTTATCAGATAGTACTGACTTCCCAGCATCAGGGAAGATTAAGACATCAATCAGATGACACTCGCTGGGATATCCCTTATGATGTATTGTTCAATAATCGTACAGTTGATTTACAGAAATTAAAAACGGTATTGCCATTTTTATCGGCGTCATCAGGTCATAGCGTACCGCTGCAACTGACTATTGGTGATACTCGTAATAAGCCCGCTGGTAAATATCAGGATACGCTGTACATCTCAATAGAGCCGCATTTGTCTTTGCAGTTTTAAAGCAATGAAGCGCTAACAATAAACAACAAAATAGGCGTCTGCGAAATTATTCCAGATACCACTCAAATCGAAACATGGTGCTGCTATTTTATGACAAGAATAGCAATGCAGATAACAACAGGTCGTCAAAACGATACCATGAGGTTGACTATGTCAGATGAAACGAGCAAATCGGGGAAAGAGACACGTATTTTACTTATTGGTGAATACTGTATCCAAAGCCAGTTTATACAGCGTGAGTTAGAAAAGAATCACCGGTTTAAAACAACCCGAAAGAGTATTCGACAACTGCAGGCTTCAACACCTTCGGTACCTTATTCAGTCATAATAGTGGCAAATCAATTACTAACCGAACGCGATTGTTTTGATTTCATTGTGAAGCAGGTACCTGATATCGATGTAATTGTCTATGATGTGCCTTCTGATACTACCGATTTAATGCTGTTTTATTGCCCGAATCTTAAGGGCGTGCTGCACGAAAATACATCTATAGATTATCTTAGCCGGTGTATTGAAGCGGTAGAGTCAGGCGACTTCTGGCTTCCAAGAAAAGTAATGGCAAAGATGCTGTTAGACTATAAACCCTATGCGCTTAGTCTGCAGGAAGTTAATAACAGCAGTCTGACGAAGCGTGAAAAGCAAATTTTAGAACAATTAGTGAAAGGCATGTCGAACCTGGAAATTGCAGAAATGCTTTTTGTGGCAGAAAGTACGGTCAAAACACATATTTATAAGTTGTATAAAAAGTTAAATGTATGCTGTCGCAAAGAGGCAATTCAAAAGTTCAGTCATTTACGTTCTAATAAGCTGACTGCACCGATGACTCATGTAAACGGGCAGGTCAGCCGCTTTGACAAAACCCAGTTAAATTAAACAATGATTTAAATAATGGCTTAAGTTAACTAAAAAAGAGGGAAGGGACTCCTCTATGACCGTCACTTTATTTCTGCTTTTATAGCGTGGCTGAATAACCCTGATAGGCCTGCGCAATGTACCTACATTTTCTTCGGGTCGGTAATATTCTGTACCACTGATAATTTGATAACCGGCTATTATTTGCCGATGCAAAATGACGAAAAAATCTGACCTAATAAGTCATCTGAAGTAAATTCACCGGTGATTTCTGTGAGTGCCTGATGCGCAAGACGTAATTCTTCAGCCAGTAATTCACCTGCAAGGCTATTGTTAAGCTGTTCATGGCCACTGTCGATATGCTCACCCGCTTTTGCCAATGCATCCAGATGGCGACGTCGGGCGATGAATTGCCCCTCAGTCGTCGTATCAAGCCCCATACTTACAGCCAGATGTTCACGTAGCTGGGCAACACCATCGCCTGTCTGGGCCGATAAACCTACAACAGTAATATCGCCATGCTCAGTAGTAAGTACTTGCTCACCTATAGTTTCGTGAGATAAGTCTGCTTTGTTACGTACTACTGTAGTGGGGATGTTTTGTGGTAAGCGAGCCATAAATTCAGGCCAGATTGCATAGGGGTCAATAACCTGAGTTTGAGTACTGTCGACCACAAACAACACGCGGTCAGCCTGGGCAATAGCCTGCCACGCTCGCTCAATACCAATTTGCTCTACTTTATCAAAGCTGTCGCGAAGCCCTGCAGTATCAATAATATGGACAGGCATGCCATTAATGTCGATGTGCTCTTTTAACACATCGCGGGTGGTACCCGCGACATCTGTTACTATGGCGCTGTCTTTGCCAGCCAAAGCATTAAGCAGACTCGACTTACCGGCATTAGGGCGTCCGGCAATCACTACCTGCATCCCTTCGCGAAGCAGGGTACCTTGTTTGGCTTCGGCCTGAACTTTCGCTAAAGAAGTAATAATGGCGTCTAAGTCGCCGGCAACTTTACCATCAGATAAAAAGTCGATTTCTTCATCAGGAAAATCGATAGCCGCTTCTACGTACATACGCAAATGCACAATTTGGTCTGACAAAGTACTGATGGCGTGCGAAAACTCTCCTTGCAACGAGCGTAATGCGCTGCGTGCTGCCTGCTGCGAACTGGCATCGATTAAATCAGCAATGGCTTCTGCCTGGGCTAAATCAAGCTTGTCGTTCATAAATGCCTGTTCACTAAACTCACCGGGACGGGCAAGGCGCACGCCAGGAGTCTGGAGTACCGCATCTATCAACATATCCATGACCATCTGACCACCATGGCCCTGAAACTCAAGCACATCTTCGCCGGTAAACGAGTTGGGTCCCTTAAAATAAAGAGCAATACCCTGATCGATAATTTGGCCGTGAACATCGTGAAACGCGGTGTAAGAAGCCACACGAGGCTCAAGAGGTGCCGGAACCATCGTATTGGCCACCGCCATTACTTTAGGCCCAGAGACCCGCACAATGCCTACACCGCCACGCCCGGGTGCAGTAGCCTGGGCAACAATGGTTTCGTTGAAGGAGGTTTGTTGCATAAAACTAGTCGCGAAAGTTGGTGAACTGGAAAGGCTGACCAAAATCTTCCGATTTAATCAAAGCAATAGCCTGTTGCAGGTCATCACGCTTTTTTCCGGTAATACGCAATTGATCGCCCTGAATTGAGGACTGCACTTTTAACTTGGCATCTTTTAACGCTTTAACGACTTTCTTGGCCACAGGTTGCTCAATACCTTGTTTAAACACAATGTGCTGACGGCAAGTTTTACCATGCTGATCCATAGGTTTAACTTCCAACGCTGACGTGTCCAAATTGCGTTTGGCACAGGCACCACGAAACATTGAGTCCATCTGTTGCAGCTGAAATTCAGCCTGGGCTGTCATAAGCACCGACTCATCTTTGTATTCAAAGCTGGCATCGACATCGCGAAAATCAAAGCGGGTGGCCAATTCCTTATTGGCGTTGTTGGTGGCATTGCGCACCTCTTCCATGTTTATCTCAGATACCACATCAAATGAAGGCATAGTTTTGCTCCTTAAGACAAATCAGCCCGCAAAGGCGGGCTGATGTTCAACGTTATTTAGTTTTAAGACCGCGTTTTTCCATCGAGGCATAAATAATTTTAGCCTGAATCAACGTGATGATATTACTTACCAACCAATATAATACGAGACCGGCCGGGAACCACAGGAAGAACACACTCATAGCCACTGGCATAAACTGCATTATTTTTTGCTGCATAGGGTCGGTGACGGTTGTAGGTTGCAGCTTTTGCAGTAACCACATGCTGGCACCGGTAAGTACAGGCAAGACAAAGTAGGGGTCTTTGGTAGATAAATCCGTGATCCACAATACAAAGTCGGCATGACGTAATTCCACACTTTCAAGCAGCACCCAGTAAAGCGCCAGGAAGATAGGCATTTGCAGCAGCAGCGGTAAGCAACCACCCATGGGGTTTACTTTTTCTTTTTTGTACAGCTCCATCATCGCCTGAGACATCTTTTGACGATCATCACCAAAGCGCTCTTTAAGCTGTTGCATTTTAGGCGCCAGATTACGCAAACGCGCCATCGACTCATACTGCTTTTTGGTGAGCGGGTACATAATACCTTTCACCACCACGGTGATCAGGATAATCGCTACACCCCAGTTACCCACCAGGCTATGCAAGAACTTCAGTAAGCTGAATAACGGTTGCGATATCCAAAATAAAATACCGTAATCCACCGTCAAATCCAGTCCTCGGGCCATCCCTGCCAGAATGTCCTGGTCTTTGGGGCCTATATACAGGTTAGCGCTGATAGTAGCACTGTCGCCTGCTCCAATACTGACGGGTTGGCCCTTAAAACCGAGAATCGCAAACTGGTTAGCCGACAACTTTGAGTAGATTTCATTTTTTTGATCCTGTGGCGGTACCCAGGCGGATACAAAATAATGCTCCAGCATGCCTACCCAACCTGCCACAGTCGACAGATTCAGATTGTCATCTTCGATATCATCAAAGGTGTACTTTTCATAGCTGTCATTATCGGTACCGTAAGCTGCACCACGGTAGGTTGGCATAAACATATTGCCGCCATCGGGCACCACGGTAGTTTGTTTTAACTGACCAAACTGCTGCATGCTCACGGGCGACCCGGTGTTATTTGCTACCTGATAATTAACGGTGACATTGTGCGAACCTTTTTCAAATACAAAGGTTTTGGTTACCGTCAGGCCTTCAGCGCTTTGCCACACCAACGGCACTTCCAGGGTGTCTCCGGTTAGCTCATAAGTGGTTTGCTCTGTTGCATAACGCGGACGACCCTTGCCATTGCTGTCTGGACCATTGCGACCAATCAAACCGCTTTGCGCCACATACAATCCGTTTTGCGAACGCAACATACTGTAGGTTTCTTCAGAACCCTGAGTAACCGGAAAATCCTGTAAATTGGCTGACACTACATCACCACCTAACAGGTCGATACTGATGTTTAAGGCATCGGTTTGTACCTGTACCAAACGGTTTTGATTTTGCTGCGGCGCTGCCGCCATGCCGGGTACATCACCGCTGGTGTTAGGCATATCTTCACCATTAGCATCGATACTGGCAGAAGGAATTCCGTTATCCTGCTGTTGGGCTGATTGTTCAGATTGAACTGGCTGTACGGGTTGAGGCCCATAATCTTTCTGCCACTGTTGCCACAGCAGAAAACTGACCAAAGCCAGGCCAATTAACAAAAAACTACGTTGCGATTCCATAGAGGTCTCTTTATTTTGAGTGTTTAGTGTCGTATTTTTCAGGCACCGGGTCATAACCACCCGAATGCAAAGGGTGGCATTTTATAATGCGTTTGAACGATAACCAACCGCCAATTACTAATCCATGCGTTTTTAGAGCATTAATTGCGTAAAACGAACAGGTAGGATGGAAACGGCATCGCGGCCCCAGCATCGGGGAAATACACCACTGGTATAATTTGATAAACGCCAAAGGCAAAAAAATGGCTATTTTATGCAGCGTTTGGTTAACTTTTTCCATTGCTTATCAAGCGTGGCAAACACTTCCTCATTTGAAAGTTTATCTGCACCAGTTTTGCCTACCACAATAATATCGACGTTAGGCAATTTATCTTTTCGATGACGAAAACTTTCACGAATTAACCGTTTTAAACGATTACGGTCGTGTGCTTTACGCACGCGTTTTTTCGATAAAGTTATTCCAAGCCGGGGAGCATCGAGTTGATTAGGTCTGGCAAGAAGAGTAAAGGAAGGAGATACCGCTGGTATTGCGTTTTCAAACACAAATGTAAAGTGGGAGGGAGTTAACAGACGTAACTCCCTGGAAAATTGATTTTCACCCACTTTAATATTATTTCTTTTATTAAGCAGAAAGGCGAGCGCGACCTTTTGCACGGCGTGCCGCTAGTACTTTACGACCATTTTTGGTCGCCATACGAGCACGAAAACCGTGTGAACGCTTGCGCTTTAAGTTGCTCGGTTGAAATGTTCTTTTCATGACCAAAGTCTCACTTATTTAGTTAAACACAGGCGGTATTGAAATAACGAAGAAAGCAGACAAAAAGTCTTTTACGTCGTTAGGTAACTAACACAGCCCATCCAAAAAGGATGCCGAATTCTAGAGATCTCGGGGCCTTGTGTCAATGCGTAATGACCGAATAAGCCACATTATTTGGTTATTTTTTAACTAATGGCCTGGTTCATAGCATTATTGTAAAAATCAGGCCTGATCCTGGTGTGTATAAATAGGAAGTTACCACAGTTTTATCCACAGTCTTTTTGTACAGGTAAATTGATCTGGATCTTAATAAGATATAACCATAGCTTGGATCTAAAATAAGTCAGATCCTTTGCTGTGACTTATACGCAGGCAAAGATCTCAGGTGATAGGTTCTCATAAAAACATAATAAGATCGAAGCGATCTATACAGATCCCCATTTACATTTTGTTAGTAAAATAAGATAATCCACAGCGATAAGATCTAAAAATAAATTCATCGCCTAAGCCAATCCAATGCGTTCTTTTTTGCTGTTTTCTACCACACCCATATAAATGATGTGTTTTTGCATAAATTGGCGATTTAGCGTTACCCGGAGTTTTAAGTTACATGTCGTTATGGAATCATTGTCTTGACCGCTTGCGTCAAGAATTGCCGACCCAGCAGTTTAGTATGTGGATAAGACCGCTCACGGCTGACGAAGACAGCGGTTGTATTACTTTGTTTGCTCCCAACCGCTTTGTTCTTGACTGGGTTCGGGATAAGTACCGAGACAAAATTACTGAACTGTTTGAGGAGTTTTGCGGATCTGATGCGCCTGAGCTGCGTTTAGAGGTTATCTCCCGAGTTAGTTCAACACCAGCGGCACCTTCAGTAGCCCCACGTACAACAACCGTCACGCACCCCAGAAACGTTTCCCAGAGCGCGTCTTCTGACTCGACTAACGATCAGTATCAGGCTGGCTATCAGACCCATCGTAATACTGCTGCGGTAGCCAATCATTCAGATGCTAATAATAGGTCAGCTACGGCCAGGGGCAATCAGGCTGGGGTACGTTCACCTAATGTTATACCTATTCCTGAAGGCATGAAGCATAAAAGTAATATAAACCCTAACTATCAGTTTGATAACTTTGTTGAAGGTAAATCAAACCAGTTAGCCCGGGCTGCGGCGACTCAGGTTGCCAATAACCCCGGAGGCTCCTACAACCCATTGTTTATTTATGGGGGTACGGGCCTGGGTAAAACCCACTTATTGCACGCGGTTGGCAATGGCATAGTGGCAAATAGAAAAGACGCCAAAATTGTTTATATGCATTCTGAGCGTTTTGTACAAGATATGGTGAAAGCCCTGCAAAATAACGCGATAGAAGACTTTAAGAAGTTCTATCGCTCTGTAGACGCCTTGTTAATTGATGATATTCAATTTTTTGCGAACAAAGAACGCTCTCAGGAAGAATTTTTTCATACCTTTAATGCTTTGTTAGAGGGCAACCAACAAATTATCCTCACCTCTGACCGATACCCAAAAGAAATAGACGGGGTAGAAGACCGGCTTAAATCACGTTTTGGGTGGGGGTTAACGATTGCTATTGAACCCCCCGAGCTTGAAACCCGGGTAGCAATTTTAATGCGCAAGGCAGCTGAAAATCGAATGCAATTGCCTAATGAGGTCGCATTTTTTATCGCCAAACGCTTGCGGTCAAATGTTCGGGAACTTGAAGGCGCGCTAAACAGAGTTATTGCTAATGCCAACTTCACCGGCCGACCTATTACTATTGATTTTGTTCGTGAAGCATTGCGCGATTTACTCGCGTTGCAGGAAAAGTTGGTTACCGTAGATAATATTCAAAAAACCGTCGCAGACTATTACAAAATAAAAGTGTCAGACATTCTTTCGAAGCGTCGTAGTCGAAGCGTAGCGCGCCCACGTCAGGTGGCGATGGCTTTAGCCAAAGAGCTCACTAACCACAGTTTGCCTGAGCTGGGTAATGCTTTTGGTGGGCGCGACCATACCACAGTGCTACATGCCTGCCGTAAAATAGAGCAGCTTAGAGAAGAAAGTCATGATATAAAGGAAGACTATAAAAACTTAATAAGAACATTGTCTTCTTAACTAATTCAAGTACGACGCGAGACCAAAAGCCGATGAAATTTACAATCAGCAGAGAACAGTTTTTACAGCCATTACAAATGGTTTCAGGAGCCGTAGAGCGTCGCCATACGCTTCCAATTTTATCTAATGTGTTAATTAAAGTAAGCAATGGCGCGTTATGGTTAACCGGTACTGATTTAGAATTAGAATTAGTGTCGAGCGTTACGCTAGAAGGCGACGTTATTGAAGGCGAAATTACCGTACCGGCAAAAAAACTTTTCGATATTATTCGAGGTTTATCTGAAGGCACAACGATTCAGTTTTCACTTACCGACAACAAGGCGCTATTGCGTGCGGGCAGGGGGCGTTACACCTTATCTACATTATCGGCCAACGATTATCCCAATTTAGAAGACTGGGAGAGCGAAGTTGAATTTGAACTCAGCTGTGGTGAATTGAAAAAGCTCATCGACAGTACGCATTTTTCAATGGCCCAACAAGATGTACGGTATTACCTGAACGGGCTTTCATTAGAAACTGAAGAAAATTTAGTGCGTTCTGTGGCCACTGACGGTCATCGACTGGCATTGTGCCGTCTTGATTATACCCAGTCTGCGTTACCTGCGCGGCAGGTTATTATTCCGCGTAAAGGTGTTTTAGAAATATCGCGTTTAATCGGCGACGACGATCAATTATTACGTGTGCAAATTGGTGAAAATCATATTCGTTTACAAGGCACAGGGTTCATATTCACCAGCAAATTAGTCGATGGTCGTTTTCCAGATTATCGACGTGTATTACCCCGCGATGGAAATAAAACAGTGTTGGCGAGTAAAGCTGTTTTAAAAGAAGCATTTTCTCGTGCGGCTATTTTGTCTAATGAAAAGTTTCGAGGCGTTCGACTAAACCTGGCCTCTGGCGAATTAAAAATTACTGCAAATAACCCAGAGCAGGAAGAAGCTGAAGAAATGGTCGATGTCGACTATCAGGGCGAGGAATTAGAAATCGGCTTTAACGTTGCCTATCTCATTGATGTGTTAAACTCGCTGTCAGCCGAGCAGGTTAAGTTGACGCTGTCTGATTCTAATTCAAGTGCACTTATAGAAGATGCTGCTGACGATGCCGCGCTATATGTCATCATGCCTATGCGTCTTTAATCTATTTTTTTAAGAGGCGACGGTTTAGGTCGCCTTTTCTTTACTTCAGTTTACTAATTCTAGGTCACCTTTTATCTTGCATAGGCTGTTATGAAACTGGAAACGATCCAGCTTTCTCACTTTCGAAACATTTCCTCGGCCGAGCTAAGGCCCTCTCAAAGCTTGTCTGTGATCACCGGCAAAAATGGAAGTGGTAAATCGTCTCTATTAGAAGCGATATTTTATCTGGGATTTGGGCGTTCATTTCGCACCTCTAAACATCGGTCAGTGATACAACATAATGAAGATGCTTTTAGTGTGTTTGCGAAGGGGACAGATGAAGATTACCGGCCGTTTAAAATAGGTATTGAAAGAAAAGACACAGACCAGTTCACTTGTGCTATCAATGGTAAGCATTCCCATCGATTGGCAGATTTGGTGAGTCTTATACCCGTTCAGTTATTCACGCCTCAAAGTACAGACTTAGTTATTGGCTCACCGTCAGAGCGTAGAAGATTTATTGATTGGGGATTGTTCCACGTGGAACAATCCTTCCATAGTCTATTTGCGACGTATTCAAAATTACTCAAACAGCGCAATGCTTTATTAAAACAGCAAGTGTCGCTCACAAGCTCAGAGTCTCGTTATTGGCAGGAACAGCTGGTAGTGACGGGAGAAAAGCTCGATTTGATGCGTAAGGACTATATGGAAGCATTAAAACCCCTATTTAAAGTGATATCTAGCGAATTTTTACCTGAGTTTTCGCTCGAAATTTCGTATTATAAGGGGTGGGAAAAAGATGCATCGTTATCTGAGGCATTAGAGAAAAAATACGAATACGATAGCAGGGTTGGACACACTTCATCAGGCCCTCACAAAGCGGATATCCGATTTAAGGTAAATGGAATAAACGCACAAGAAATTCTTTCGAGAGGACAGTTGCGAATGGCAGTAGCCGCATTGCAGCTTTCTCAAACCGCCCTGTTTTCTAAACAGACAAACCGTAAAAGCATTTTCTTATTAGATGATGTAGGAGCGGAGCTTGATATTGATAAAAGGGAAAGGTTTATCGATGGGTTACTCGGAATGGACACACAAATATTTGTAAGTGCAATAGAGTCCGAGCAGCTCGAATTTGTAGATAAATACAATGATAAAAAGATGTTTCACGTGGAACATGGCCGCGTGTCAGAGGAGTAAAAGCTAATTATGTCAGAGCAAAATAACTACGACTCATCCAGCATTAAAGTATTAAAAGGCTTAGATGCGGTTCGCAAACGTCCTGGAATGTACATTGGTGATACAGACGACGGAACCGGTCTGCACCATATGGTATTTGAGGTCGTCGATAACTCAATTGATGAAGCATTAGCGGGCTATTGCTCAGAGATTGTTGTACAGATTCATACAGATGGTTCGGTATCAGTTTCAGATAATGGCCGAGGCATACCTACTGAAATTCACGAAGAAGAAGGGGTGTCGGCAGCAGAGGTGATCATGACCGTGCTACACGCCGGCGGAAAGTTCGATGACAACTCTTATAAAGTTTCTGGTGGTCTACATGGAGTGGGCGTCTCGGTAGTTAATGCACTTTCAAGTAAATTAAAGCTACGAATTCGACGTGCTGGAAAATCTTACGAGCAAGAATATCAACACGGTGTACCTCAGGCACCTTTAGAGCCAGTGGGAGAAACTGACAAGTCGGGCACAACAGTTCGATTCTGGCCAAGTCACGACACATTCACTAATACCGAATTTCATTATGAAATACTGGCTAAGCGTTTACGCGAGCTTTCGTTCCTAAATTCAGGGGTGGCTATTCGTCTTAAAGATGAGCGTGATGGTAAAGAAGTTTTATTCAAATACGAAGGTGGTATACGCGCTTTTGTTGAATATCTAAACCAGAAAAAAACACCGATTCATGATCAGGTATTTCACTTTACGATGGAGCGTGAAGAAGACGGTATTGCGGTTGAAGTTGCAATGCAGTGGAACGACAGCTTCCAGGAAAACATTTTCTGCTTTACTAATAACATTCCTCAACGCGATGGCGGAACGCACTTGGCTGGTTTCAGAGGTGCACTAACACGTACTTTGAATACCTACCTGGAGAAAGAGGGCTTTAACAAAAAGAATAAAACTACAGCCACCGGCGATGATGCACGTGAAGGTTTGACGGCTGTAGTTTCGGTCAAGGTTCCGGATCCTAAGTTTTCTTCACAAACCAAAGAAAAGCTGGTGTCTTCAGAAGTTCGTCCGGCTGTTGAGTCGACAATGAATGAGAAGTTGTCAGAATTTTTGTTAGAAAACCCGACTGTGAGCAAAACCATTGCATCAAAAATTATTGATGCAGCACGTGCGCGTGAAGCCGCTCGAAAAGCTCGCGATATGACACGCCGTAAAGGTGCGTTAGATTTAGCTGGTTTGCCAGGAAAATTAGCCGATTGTCAGGAAAAAGATCCTGCCTTGTCTGAGCTTTACATTGTGGAGGGTGACTCTGCAGGCGGCTCGGCTAAGCAAGGCCGGAACCGGAAAAATCAGGCTATTTTGCCTTTAAAAGGTAAAATACTTAATGTTGAAAAAGCCCGTTTTGATAAGATGCTTTCTTCACAAGAAGTGGCAACACTTATTACAGCACTTGGCTGTGGGATAGGCCGTGACGAGTACAACCCTGACAAACTGCGTTATCATCGCATTATAATCATGACCGATGCAGACGTGGATGGTTCGCATATTCGTACACTGTTGCTGACTTTTTTCTATCGTCAAATGCCCGAAATTATCGAACGAGGCTATGTCTACATTGCTCAGCCGCCCTTGTACAAAGTTAAGAAGGGTAAGCAGGAACAATATCTGAAAGATGATGATGCCTTAACCGCATACCTGACTAATATTGCGCTAGATGGTACCGCGCTATACACCAATGAAGACGCTCCGGGTATTTCGGGTGTGGGCCTTGAAAATCTGGTTAAGCAGTATCAAAGCGTTGAAAAAATGATTGAGCGTTTATATCGCCTGATGCCACCTGCCATTTTATATCGCTTTATTTATTCACCTACACTGAATGTCGCCGATCTTAAAGACAAATCAATATTAGACTCGGTGGCTGATAAGTTTGTAAGTAGTCTAAATGATAAAGAGAATGATGGCGCGACATACCGGTATGAGATTAAGCGAGACGAAGAGCTAAGCGAGTTTTATATCTCAATTATTATGCGTATGCATGGTATTGACTATGAATATAAAATTGGTCATGACTTTATCGAATCCACAGAATATACCCGTATTCGTGACTTGAACGAGTCTATTAATGGAATGATGGGCGACACCGCTTATGTCCAGCGTGGCGAGCGTCGCAAGCCTATTGATTCGTTTAAGGCCGCCATTGAGTGGTTAATGGGTGAAGCTAAGAAAGGGCAATACATTCAGCGCTATAAAGGGCTGGGCGAGATGAATCCGGGCCAGTTGTGGGAAACCACGATGGATCCTGAAGGTCGCCGTATGTTGCAGGTTACAATTGAAGATGCCGTTGCCTGTGACCAATTGTTCACGACATTGATGGGCGACCAGGTAGAGCCCAGACGTGAATTTATTGAAGCAAATGCGCTTAAGGTTGAAAACCTGGACGTGTAGTTTGTCAAATAGCCTTAGCGTTACAAAATAGCTGTTGTAAACGCTAAGAGTTATCAGGTTCACAGAATAAAAAGCCATACTCTTGAGTATGGCTTTTTTGTTTGCCACACGGTAATTGATAACAATACGAAATTTTTGAATGCCTTAATGTAACGGTGTGCTTAAACAATGCAGAGGAAGCTCAACAGCTATTGATTCTTGGCAACATCTCCATTCCACTTTCTTATTTGGTAATACATGAAATAACAGCTGCTGAAAAAATTTACCGTGAAAAGGAAGCGATTACTAATAAGATTAAACGACATATTTTGCGAAGTTTAGCCTATGTCAGTTATGGACTCGATAGGTTAGATGTCAATGCTCTCAAGTCCTATCTGGTTATGCTAAAGCAACATGAAAATGGCGGGTATGAGTTTGACCCTGGATTGGTATTGTCTGCAGGTGAGCTATCGTATGCCAGTATCTGGAAAGAGCAACTCATTAGCTATATAGACGATAAAAGCGCTGAAAAATATCTCGATCCCATCGGTCATCGTGATTTCCCAGGTGTCGCTTTACGCAACTATGAGCTTACTCTGGCTATTGAGTATCCTGGCTTTGGTTCGTTAATAGTGAAGAGTAATAATTTAAAAAAAAACAGGCGACTATTTTGAAAAGAAACCACCTTGCGTAGAAGCAGTCATTGATGCAATACCCCGGCTTTAACACAGCAGCATTATTACTTAGTATTTGATGACTATTAGTAGAAAGTAAAACTCAAACAAACCGCATTGGGTAAGGGGAGCTGTTAAAAACCTGAAATCTTGAGTATGCAACAGATTTTTAAATCTATAGGCAAGGTTGTTAGTATGCGGCGCGACTGAAGATCAATTTTTATACGCCTATGCACGAGCGCTTATAAAACCGCCCACGAAGCGGCTTTTTAACGATAAGATATACACTAAGATAAGCGTCATTTAACGCTTTTTCAAAGTCACTGAAAGCTTCAATTCATCAGCATCAGTTTTCTCAAATAGGAACCGATACGTACCTGTGGTATTGGGAGTAAACTGAAGATTCTTTACCTGTTCACCACATTTGAGCGCTACCGATTCAGATACTGATACCTGCAGCCCCTGGTAGCTCGCTCCGCAGGTTTGAGCTGGTGTCCACACGCTGTCAGCCACTTTAAAGTCGTAAGGTTGACCGTCGGCAATTAATTCGATATCAGTGTACCAGCCATTACTGCCATCTGTTAATTGGTATGGTGCAGTCGCCTCCCACCAGTTAAATACGCCTCGTAAATACAGACTCGACATCTCTACCTGTGGGGTAGACGAGATGCCAGGTAACTTGTTCACGATACTATTGGATGAGCAGCCTGTGAGGAAAGCGGCTATGAAGATAGATGCGAGTTTTTTCAAAACGGTATCCTCGGAAAAAAATGCCCAACAAAAATGCCGGGCATAGTCAGTAAATAGTTATTACGTAAATTGGCTGATTAAGATTTCGCCAACAGTGAAATGTCAGCAGTCTTCAAAAACAGGCTACGTAACAGCAATAATAACCCCAGGCGATTTGTACGAATTTTTTCGTCTTCGGCCATTACCATTACATTATCAAAGAAGGTATCTACAGGTTCGCGCAAGGTGGCTAAAGCACTTAATACTTCTCGATAATCATGTCGTGCCGCAGACTGGGTGACGGTTTCTTTCACATCCATCAGCGCATGATAAAGCACTTTTTCAGCTTCATCGTTTAACAGGCTTTCATCAATTTGAGGCTCGCCTGATACGCCTTGTTTGGCAAGAATGTTTGCGACACGTTTGTTGGCTGCGGCCAGCGCTTCGGCTTCATCACGTTGCTTAAACTCAGCGACCGCAGCTATACGGGCAGTATAATCAGCCGGGCGCGTAGGGCGGCGAGCAGAAACTGCCTGAATAACGTCAGTACTAACACCCTGGTCCTGTAACAACGAAACAAAGCGTCCCAGTACAAAATCGATGACCTGCTGTTGTGTATCAGCATTAGACAGCTTGCCAGCATATACCGAAATAGCTTTATCGACCAAATCAGTCAAATCAAGACTATAGTTATTCTCACTAATAATTCTTAATACGCCAATAGCAGCTCGGCGAAGCGCGAAGGGGTCTTTGTCGCCTTTAGGAAGCTGACTGATACCAAAGATACCCACTAATGTATCGAGCTTATCAGCCAGCGACACAGCCGCACTGACCGGATGCGAAGGTAAGGTGTCGCCGGCAAATCTCGGTTTGTACTGTTCGTACAAAGCCTTGGCGATAGACTCTGGCTCTTGATCGTTTTGCGCATAGTACATGCCCATAACGCCCTGAACTTCAGGAAATTCCATCACCATCTCAGTCATAAGGTCAGTTTTTGATAACAAACCTGCTCGACTAGCATGTTCTTGGTTTGCATCAATTTTTCCAGCAATGTAACCAGCCAGAGAACTTATACGCTGTGATTTTTCTTCCAGAGTACCCAGTTGTTTTTGAAACAATACTGATGACAGGCTAGGCAAACGACTTTCAAGAGTGTGCTTTTTATCGGTATTAAAAAAGAACTCAGCATCGGCCAATCGAGGGCGAATTACTTTTTCATTACCACTGATAATAAGGGACGGATCGTGACTATCTATATTGCTGACAAAAAGAAAGGTATTGGCCAATGAGCCGTCACGATTAAGCAGCGGCACATACTTCTGATCATCTTTCATCGTATAGATAAGCGCTTCTTTAGGAACGTCTAAAAAGCTGTCATCGAACGAGGCTGTTAATACAACCGGCCACTCTACTAAAGAAGCGATTTCCTCTAATAGTGAAGTATCATAATCGGGAGTAAGTTCAAGATCGCCAGCGGTTTGTTCAAGACGATTTTTTATTACTTCAGCACGTTCACTGAAGTCTGCCATAACGTATTGCTTTTTAAGCGCCTGAGCATAGTTGTCAGCGTGATCTAACTCAAACTGTCCATCACCATGGAAACGGTGGCCCAAAACCAAACGATCGCTATTCAAGCCTAGTGCGGTAACCGGTATAACCTGACCGCCATACAGCACTGTCAGGGTGTGAACAGGGCGAATAAATTGCGTGTTATAGTTACCCCAGCGCATGGGCTTAGGTATAGGCAACTTAGATAAAGCCTGATTTAACAGGCTTTCAAGCAATGCCGCTACGGGTTGACCGGGTATGTGTGCATGGTGCAGTAACCACTCGCCTTTATCCGTAACCATGCGCTGAGCATCGGCTACGTCAATTCCGTTGCCACGCGCCCAACCTAACGCGGCTTTAGTCGGCTCGTTGTGGTCATCGAATGCAGCACTAATAGCAGGGCCCCGCTTTTCTACGGTCGTATCTTCCTGCGATTCTGCTAATGCTGAAACATAGATAGCCAGGCGGCGGGGGGCTGCAAACCAGCTAACCGACTCAAATGCCAGTTGAGCGCCCTCCAAAGCTAGCTGAAACTGGTCAGCAAAGCTTTGCCCAAGCTGTTTAAGTGACTTGGGGGGCAGCTCTTCGGTACCCAGTTCAATCAGTAAATTTTCTGTGCGCACAACTACAACTCCTTCTGGCAAAGCGGAAAGCCAAGTTCTTCACGGGCCTGGTAATAACTTTGAGCACAGGCTTTGGCAAGTGTTCGGACACGTAAAATATAGCGCTGACGTTCGGTGACCGAAATAGCATGACGCGCATCTAGCAGATTAAATGCATGGGAAGCTTTCATAACCTGCTCGTAAGCCGGTAGAGGAAGATTAGCTTCAATAAGCTTATTGCTCATCGCTTCACACTCATCAAACGTGGTAAATAAAAAATCGACGCTGGCATACTCAAAGTTGTATTTAGATTGCTCGACTTCGTTTTGATGAAAAACATCGCCATACGTTACCTTACCCATTGGGCCGTCGGTCCAGACCAGGTCGTAAATAGAGTCGACGCCCTGGATGTACATGGCCAAACGTTCTAAACCATAGGTAATTTCACCCGTAACCGGCTTACACTCAATACCGCCTACTTGCTGAAAATAAGTAAACTGAGTGACTTCCATGCCATTTAACCAAACTTCCCAACCTAAGCCCCAGGCGCCTAATGTAGGTGACTCCCAGTTATCTTCGACAAAGCGGATGTCATGGACTAACGGATCAAAGCCCAGCTCTTTTAAAGAGCCTAAATACAACTCCTGAATATTATCCGGAGAAGGCTTCATCATGACCTGAAACTGATAATACTGTTGTAACCGGTTTGGATTTTCACCATAACGACCATCGGTAGGGCGGCGGCATGGCTGAACATAAGCGCTGTTAATAGGTTCTGGTCCTAACGAGCGAAGAAAGGTCATGGGGTGGAAGGTACCGGCGCCAACTTCCATATCCAGTGGCTGGATAATGACGCAGCCTTGACGGGCCCAGTAGTCTTGTAGGGCCAGGATAAACCCCTGAAAGGTTTTAATATCGTATTTATGCATACAATCGCTGCTTCGTTTTTAACTATTCAAAGGTGGCATAGTATACAATTTGTCTGGCACAGTATGTAGGGCTAAAGCGCCAAATGCGTATTAAATCAACATCAAAATGCGAGATTACGGCATGAGTGAACCAATAAAGCGATGCGCGTGGGTTACTGCGGATCCTGTTTATCAGCAATATCATGACACTGTTTGGGGGAGACCTGAAACCGACAGCCAAAGGCTGTTTGAAAAACTGTGTTTAGACGGACAACAGGCAGGATTGTCATGGCTAACTATTTTAAAAAAACAAGCTAACTATGAAGCCGCTTTTTTCAACTTTGAACCTGCCCGTATTATCAAGATGACTCAACAGGATATTGACCGGCAAATGCAAAACCCCGGTATTATTCGAAATAAGCTTAAAATCGAAAGTATCATCAAAAATGCGCATGGGTTTATGAAAATTGAGCAGCAACAGTCTTTTGCCCAATTTTTGTGGCAGTTTACCAAGGGTAAAACTCAGATAAATCACTGGGTAAAGGCAGAAGAGGTGCCGGTAAGTAGCCCTGAATCAAAGGCTATGGCAAAAGCGTTGAAAGGGTATGGGTTTACCTTTGTAGGCGAAACTATCTGTTATGCCTTTATGCAGGCGGTGGGAATGGTCATGGACCACCAGACAGACTGTTATTGCTATACAGCAGCCTGTCAGGAGGCAATAGATTAATCAGGCAATGCTTTGACAATACGCCTTGATATCGGGTAGTTCAGCAACGACTTTCGTTTCATACTCGGCTTCAATTTCTTCGCGAGCCAGATCCTGGCGCCGTTTTTCAGGTTTTGGCAACTTATTACGTTCTTCCAAAATAGCAAAGCCATTGACCTGGGCGAACAGGGTATGAATATTTGGAAATTTTTTCGCAAAATTAGGCGGTGACTCTAAAGGTAGTGCATTTAATAAATGTACAATTCGGATAGTGCCTTCAGACAAATCACATTGTTGTTGCTCCATCGCCTTGGCAATAACAACAATACTTTCGGTAATCGAATGGGTACGCTTATTGCGCGCAGCGGTATGGCGGTGAGTTTGCTGTTTTAACATATACAACAAACGGCCCGCATATACGCCTAACGCCAGTATTATGACTATCGCTATTATAATCACGATGGTCGTGGTCATGAATAGTCCTCTTTATTTTTTAAAATCATCCATCTTTATCGCATCAAGATTCGCAAGTGGGTCAGTGTCTTCCTCGTGGTCTTCATCGGGATCTATCCCTAAAAGTTCACAAAGAGTACGATGCCTCGACATTTTTTCATCCATATACCGCTGTTCAGCTTTGGTTATGGTTTGGCCTTCATCAGCCTTGTCCAGTAACAGCATTAATTTACTATCGGCCTCAATAGCGGCCAGCTCTTCAGCAGGCGTAGCGTAGGTCGGTGTATTTGCCTCTTTGGTTAGTGAGACAGGTTTTTTACTACCATGACGAGGGTCGTTATTGATATTACGCTGACCTGATGATGCAGCAACTTGCTCCTGGGCGTTACGGGTACCTGATGGTTTACCTTTGCCTTTCTTTTTACCTTGTGGAACAAGGACGCGTGGTTTTCTGTCAGGATCTTTTCTTACCCCGATTTGACCGACTTTTCTGGTTTTCTTGCTTCGAGACGACATAGTTGCTCTTTTGATACCTTGAATTAGTAAGGCATAGTATAACTTTGCTTGTGCATTAATACGACATCGGCGCTAACAAGTTGCCAATGATAATCATATTTACGCCCAATATAGTAGAAAGTTTCATCATTAAAAAACTTACATGGGTCAGATTGTTTTTATAGTTCAAAGAACAACGTGCTTTACACTCCTTACCCACTTTGTTCTGAAACGCAGCCACCCTGAATTATTGAACATCTGTCTAGACAATTCAGACCGATTTTAGGCGAGCGAAAATCTTCAACGACCTCAGTACAAACCATTACCTTATAAATTTGCTGAAGCACTTGAGGTTAAAGACAGATAGAAAAGGCTATAAACCTGCATATGAGAATCGTTTTTCCACAGTATATTTGTCATCAGAGATGTGAAGTTGCAACCACACTTATAGCCTGTAACAAGCGGAGGTAAGTTTTTACAGACCTGCTTTTCAAAAGTGGACTTTCAGGTAGAAAAGAGGGTATATCCGTAGCTAATACAGTAGGCGGATTAAAATAATCTCGAGGGCCATCGTAAGGGTAAAACAAAGTGTTGGTTGTGCGCTAAAGAGGGCGCATTGATGTTTGACGGTTATAATAGGGTAGCCGGTAGGCCAGAAAAGAAAAAAGGTGATGGCTTGCGCCATCACCTTGATGTTTCAGTGTCGTATGACACTTCTCCCGTTTTGCACCCCTTGTGCTACATTGGCTTCCTAGCCGAAATTGCTCTACTTTTTATTGTTTTTCACAGAGCCTGCATTGTTGTTTAAGGTCTTCCTGACACTTTATCCGATCATCCGTATGCTTATTATTATTGTTTTATGTTTTAGGCCGCCAGAAGCGGTTTCCAAAACTAGATGTGTAGCTTACACGAAAAAAAACAGAATACAACACCCTGGTTAACACTAAATTAACACTTCAGGGTTGATTTAGTGTAATCCGGCCAGGTAGTCAGCCAATACCTGCATTTCATCATTGGTCAGTTTCATGGCTATGTCTCGCATCATGCCATTCATATCGTTATGACGTTGGCCAGACTGAAACGCTTGTAACTGAGCCACAATATACTCAGGGTGTTGACCACTGATATCAGGAAAACCCGCTAACTGCATGCCATTGCCACGGGGGCCATGGCATGCAATACATGCGGTCAACCCACGCTCCAGATCGCCCCCCCGGTATAATGCCTGACCAGGTTCAATTGCAGCTTCGGTGGTGGTACCTGACATCGGCTTTTGCTCGGCAAAATACGCTGACAAATCTTGCATGTCTTGCTCTGATAAAGGGGCCGCCATACCATTCATTACTGGATTGTTACGGCCTTCTTCACCGCCGGTTGTGGCGGCAAGTTTAAATTCTTTAAGCTGCTTCACCAGGTAATTTTCATGCTGGCCAGACAGTTTTGGGTTTATTGGAATTGCACTATTACCATCGGGCCCGTGACAGGCCGCACACACCGCAGATTTTTCTTTGCCAGCCTGCGCATCACCTTGAGCAAGCGCGGTGGCAGCTAAACCAAAAGATAAACACACCGTTAAACACAGTTTTTTCATAAGTTAACTTCCGTAAAGGATCCAGCGGTACGGCTGGTATACGTGGTATTATTGTTATTAAGCACAATTAATGCATCGTAAGATCTAAACCCATAGTAAAACGATGCTTTAAAAATGTACAATCTTGTACACACAATTTTTTGATTATAATCCAGCAGTATAGACGGAACAGACCCTCATGACGTATTACACCAATGCAAAGTTTAGCACCAGCGCCCCCGATATCCGTCATCTTGATGGCGACGAAGGTATTGAAGTTGCGTTTGCCGGGCGTTCAAATGCCGGCAAATCCAGTGCTCTTAACACGCTAGCGCGTCAGAAAAACCTGGCGCGCACGAGTAAAACTCCGGGCCGCACACAGCTTATTAATGTATTTGAACTTGAAGAAGGGCGGCGCTTAATCGATTTACCCGGTTATGGTTTTGCTCAGGTCCCTATTGCAATGAAAAAAAAGTGGCAGCAGGCATTAGGTGAGTACCTGCAAAAACGAAAAAGCTTGAAAGGGTTGGTAGTACTGATGGATATTCGCCATCCTTTTAAAGATTTAGACCAGGACCTTATTTACTGGGCGGTAGAAGCCGGTATTCCGGTATTGGCTTTACTTACTAAGTCAGACAAACTGAAGTCGGGTAAACGTAAAGCGCAATTAATGATGGCTCAGGAAGCGGCACTGGCCTTTATGGGTGATGTAACAGTACAAACATTCTCGTCTCATAACAGACAAGGCTTGCCCGAATTAGAAAAAATGTTGGATAAGTGGTTTCATCGAATTCAGGAAGGGTAACGTTAGCTCAAAAAAAATCCCCATCACAGAGGATGGGGACAAAGACTGAGAGAAAACACATTCAAACTATAGATATAGAGTCACCACCAGGCAGATAGTTCCATTGATGCTTGAAAAAAACTAAAAAAATAAAAATATCTTTTTATACGGGGTGTTGCGCTTTCAGTAGCACCCGCCTTGTTAAATTTCAGACATAAAAAAACCCCAGCATAATCATGCTGGGGTCAAAGCAAAGGTTTGAAAACAGCTTTCTCACCTCTGTACCCTACACACAGAAGATTAACGTATCAGGTACAATAAAAGCAAGCTGTTTGTGTAATTTTATTACCAAATTAGCGCCGAAAGCCCCACTTCAGTAACCATTTTGTAATAATGTTACTAACCAGGTTAGTGGGCTTCGTCCCAGTTTTTGCCGGTGCCGGCTTCTACCACTAAAGGAACCGACAGCACGGCAGCATTTTCCATCAACGCTACAATTTTAGTTGTTGCTTCGTCTAAAACCGACTCTTTTATTTCAAACACCAACTCATCGTGTACCTGCATCATCATATAAATGTCATCATTGTTCAGGCTGGTTATCCATTCATCTACCTGCAACATGGCTTTTTTAATAATATCAGCCGCAGTACCCTGCATGGGCGCATTAATAGCAGCACGTTCTGCGCCTTTACGGCGAGCCCCATTGCTGGCTTTTATATCAGGCAAATACAACCGGCGGCCAAATACAGTTTCAACATAGCCTTTGTCTGTGGCAAGCTTTCGTGTGTCATCCATATATTGTAGTACGCCAGGGTAACGTTCAAAGTACAAATCCATATATTGCTGCGCTTCATGCCGCGGTATGTTCAACTGGCGTGATAACCCAAAAGCTGACATGCCATAAATCAAACCAAAGTTGATGGCTTTTGCACTGCGGCGTTGTTCAGAAGTAACCTCATCCAAAGACAAATCAAAGACTTCAGCTGCGGTAGCCTGGTGAATATCTTTACCCTGCGAAAATGCACTTAACAAACCTTCGTCTTGTGACAAGTGCGCCATAATGCGAAGTTCGATTTGAGAATAATCGGCCGCGACAATTTTATATCCATCCCGAGGGACAAAAGCCTGCCTGACCCGGCGGCCTTCTTCGTTACGAATAGGAATGTTTTGCAGGTTCGGATCGGTTGAAGACAACCGGCCGGTGGCCGTTACCGCCTGATGATAAGAGGTATGCACCCGCCCGGTTCGATGATTGATCATTTTAGGTAATTTATCGGTGTAGGTGCTTTTTAATTTGCTCATACCCCGGTATTCCATAATCATTTTAGGAATGGGGTAATCCAGGGCCAACTCTTGTAATACTTCTTCAGAGGTAGAAGGAGCGCCTTTGGGGGTTTTTTTAATAATCGGCAGCTCTAATTTCTCGAACAATATTTTCTGAAGCTGCTTGGTTGAACCTAAATTAAATGTTTCGCCCGCTTCTTCGTGAACCTCTTTTTCAAGCTCATCGATACGCTTGGCTAAATCCTGACTGTGCTGTGCTAAACGCTGACTGTCGATAAACACGCCCAGTTGCTCCATACGCGATAATACGCTGGCAAGAGGGACTTCTATATCTAACAAAATAGAGGCAAGCTTTTCATCGTCTTTAAGTTTGTTCCATAGCACTTCATGTAAGCGAAAGGTGATGTCAGCATCTTCGGCCGCGTAGGGGGCTGCTTCGGACAAATCGATTTGGTTAAATGTGAGTTGTTTGGCACCTTTACCGGCAATATCTTCAAAGTGAATAGTCTGATGGTTAAGGTACGCCAATGCCAGAGAGTCCATATCGTGGCGCGACGCAGTGCTGTTCAGAACATACGACTCCAGCATGGTGTCAAATGCTATACCGGCCAAATGAATATCATAATTCGCCAATACATTTTTATCGTATTTAAGATGCTGACCGACCTTTTTAATCTTTTCGTCTTCAAGTAACGGCTTTAGTTGAGACAGTACCCAGTCACGGTCTAGCTGATCAGGCGCATCGGGATAGTCATGAGCTACGGGAACATAGGCGGCTTCACCGGCGGCAATACAAAAAGACACACCGACCAGTTCAGCTTCCATATATTTTAAGCTGGTGGTTTCGGTATCAAAGGCAATAAGCGCTGCGGTGGATAGTTTTTCAAGCCACTGCGAAAAAGTAGATTTGTCATAGATTGTGACATACCCGCTACGGTCAATTTCCATAACAGGGGTTTTATCCTGGCTAGTTTGTTCGTGCGACTGCTGTGCCGCGTCTTTTGATGAAACCTCACTATGCCAGCGTTTGAACTCATACTCGGCAAACAAAGTTTGTAATTGTGAATTGTCGGGATCGGTGGGCGTAAGGGTTTTAGGTGCAAATTCAAGCGGAACATCACATTTAATGGTGGCCAGCTCATAGGACAAGCGCGCCTGCTCTTCATGTTCCTGCATTTTCGTGGCCATCGACTTACTGCCACGAAAGCCCAGCTCAGCAATTTTATCAAGATTTTGATAAATTGCTTCAATACCGCCAATTCCGTTAAGTAACGCCTGGGCGCTTTTATCGCCCACGCCCGGTACACCGGGGATATTGTCAACTTTGTCGCCCTTTAGTGCTAAAAAGTCGATGATCAGCTCAGGTGGAACGCCAAACTTCTCTTTAACTCCATCGACGTCCATTAGCTGGTTGGTCATGGTGTTAATCAACGTGACATGTTTATTGACCAGTTGGGCCATGTCTTTATCACCGGTACTGATTAAGCAATCAATGCCTTGTTCGGTCGCCTGGGCGGCTAACGTACCAATAACATCATCTGCCTCAACCCCGTCTTCTATAATTATAGGCAACCCCATTGCCCGTATTATCTGGTGCAGGGGCTTAATCTGGCTACCTAACTCATCAGGCATTGACGGACGGTTTGCTTTGTATTCTTTATAAATGTCGTCGCGAAAGGTTTTTCCTTTGGCATCAAAGACCACAGCGATATGGCTAGGGTTGTATTGTCTTATCAGGCTGCGCAGCATATTGATCACACCGTAGATCGCGCCCGTATCCTGTCCTTTAGAATTGGTTAACGGCGGCAATCCGTGAAAGGCGCGAAATAAATAGGATGATCCATCTACCAGGATAAAAGGTGACTGTTGAGTATTAGACATAGACCCATTTTTTGTGTCGAAAGTTATTATGGCAAGGATGCCACAGGCTAGGGCCGATCGCTACTTAGCATTACAATCAAAAGTTATTGTTGATCTGTGGATAACTTTGTGATCATTGTTTTTCAGGATCACAAGAACGGATCTTGGATTAACGGTGATCATTCTGGGAAGGCCAGAAAAATAAAGGGATTCAGAATAGTTTTTAAGATATTGACTTGCGTTGATTAACGTATCAAAAAATGTGGATAAGTTAGTGGTTATGTTAACGCAGCGCTTAGGCCATCGCCAAAACGGTAGAGTAATGTAGCATACCGAAATTGAAATACTAAAGCGTTATCTCAGAACTTTTTCTTTGTGAGTTGTTTGTTTTTTAATCTAAAATGATATAAGCCTGTAAGCAGGCTAAGGAGAGCAGGATGAAGAATGTAGCAGTGATTCTAAGCGGTTGTGGTGTTTTTGATGGCAGCGAAATTTATGAAACTGTTATTACGCTATTATCTATTCGCCAGCAAGGCGCACAGTACCAGTGTTTTGCTCCCGATAAAGACCAATTGCACGTTATCAATCATTTAACCGGAGAAACTGACGATACTCACTCACGCAATGTTTTGGTAGAGTCAGCCCGCATTGCCCGGGGCGAGATTAAACCGGTAACCGAGTGCAAACCTGAGGATTTTGATGCATTAATTTTGCCTGGCGGTTTTGGGGCTGCAAAAAACTTATGTACCTTTGCCGTAGAAGGGGCTAACAGCCAACCTGATGCGCAGGTTCTGAAAGTATGCAAAGCATTCGCGCAAGCAAAAAAACCAGCGGGTTATGCCTGTATCGCCCCCGCACTGGCTGCCTCGGTGTATGGAAATAAAACAAATATGACCATCGGCAATGACTCTGACGCTGCCGAAGGTATCAACAAACTGGGTGCACAACACGTCAACAGCCCGGTAGATGAAATTGTCATCGACAGCGAAGCTCGACTTGTTACCACGCCTGCCTATATGCTGGCAGATGATATTTTGCAGGCCCAGGCGGGCTTGTCAAAGATGGTCGAAACGGTATTGGCTATGGACTAATTGAGACAATGGGCGAAAGAACCTTTTCCTTTCGCCCGGTTCCTCGCATAATAAGGCCGATACTTGCAATATAATGCCAGTATGTGTTGAACATCTACTAATAAAAACAAGGCTTAATGGAACATGCACTACCGTGCGATAGTACGAATACTGGGATTACTTGTAACGCTGTTTAGTGTCACCATGGTTCCGCCAGCGCTTATTTCTTTAATTTACCAGGACGGTAGCGGCCTGCCATTTATTCTGGCCTTTATTCTTTGTGTTCTTACCGGTTCGGCAATGTGGTATTCCAATCGTGAACATCGTCAGGAACTACGCGCCAAAGAAGGCTTTTTAATTGTTGCGCTATTCTGGACCGTACTGGCTAGCTTTGGTGCCATTCCTTTTATTTTGCTCGAACAACCCAGCATGAGTGTGACCGATGCTTTCTTTGAAGCCTTTTCGGGTTTAACCACCACCGGCGCCACGGTCATTGAGGGTATCGAATTTTTACCTCATTCTATTCAGTTTTATCGTCAACAGCTTCAGTGGCTGGGTGGTATGGGGATCATTGTACTGGCTGTGGCCATATTGCCATTACTGGGGGTAGGGGGCATGCAGTTGTACCGTGCTGAAACACCTGGCCCGGTCAAAGACTCAAAGATGACGCCCCGTATTGCCGATACCGCAAAACACCTGTGGTATATTTATCTGTCATTAACTATTGCGTGTATGGTGGCTTACTGGCTAGCGGGCATGAGCTGGTTTGATGCTATTTGCCATTCATTTTCTACTATCGCTATTGGCGGATTTTCAACCCACGATGCCAGCCTGGGCTACTTTAACAGCCCGATGATTAATGTTATTTGCTCGGTATTTTTGCTTATTGCTGCCCTGAACTTTTCGTTGCATTATGCCGCGGTCAGTTCCGGGTCATTAAAAAATTATGGGAAAGATCCCGAATTCAAAGCATTTTTTACAATACAAGCATCACTTATTTTGCTGTGCTTTTTAGTCTTGGTGCTTACCGGTTATTACAGTACCGCAGAAGAAGCCCTTGATCAGGCCATGATACAGGCCGTTTCTATTAGTACCACAGCAGGTTTTGCGACCACAGATTTTGCCGCCTGGCCTACGTTTTTGCCTATCATTCTTATCTTTGCCAGCTTTATCGGCGGATGTGCCGGGTCTACCGGCGGAGGATTAAAGGTAATCCGGGTTTTTCTACTGTTTTTGCAAGGGCGACGCGAAATAGACCGGTTAATACATCCTAAAGCGGTTTATGCGGTAAAGCTTGGTGAACGCGCTATGCCTGACCGGGTAGTGGAAGCTGTGTGGGGGTTTTTCTCGGCTTACGCGGTAGTCTTTGTTGTAATAATGATAGGCATGATAGCCACCGGCCTGGACAATATTTCTGCTTTTACTGCTACCGCTGCCACTCTGAATAACCTTGGACCCGGACTCGGCAGTGTGGCGGCCACCTACGCTGAAGTCAGCGATCCGGGCAAATGGTTACTGGTAATAGCAATGTTATTTGGCCGGCTTGAAGTATTCTCTTTGCTGGTGCTGTTTTCGCCCACTTTTTGGCGTAGCTAACCTCTATCTATCCAAAGAAAAAGGCGCTGGGTTGGAATATTTTTTCTACATCACTGATGTATTTTTTATCAACCAAAAACAGAATAACATGGTCGTTGGCCTCGATGACCGTGTCGCTATGAGCAATAATAACCTGATCGTCACGAACCACGGCGCCAATGGTGGTGCCCGGCGGTAACTTAATATTGCCAATTTCCCGTCCCACTACTTTTGACGTATTTTCATCACCGTGGGCTATGGCTTCAATAGCCTCGGCGGCGCCCCGGCGCAGTGAGTAAACATTAACAATATCGCCTCGCCTGATGTGGGTCAGTAGCGCAGAAATAGTGGCTTGTTGAGGTGAAAAAGCAATGTCGATTTCACCCCCTTGCACCAGGTCTACATAGGCGCCCCGCTGAATTAATACCATCGCCTTTTGTGCGCCCATACGCTTTGCCAGCATGGCCGACATAATGTTGGCTTCATCATCGTTGGTAACAGCGATAAACGCATCTACCCGATCAATACTTTCTTCAGACAATAATTCGGGGTCAGAGGCATCGCCACAAAACACAATGGTTTTATCAAGATGGGCAGACAAATAATTAGCCCGGTCACGATGATATTCAATCAGCTTAACATTGTGGTTGTGTTCAAGACGCTTGGCCAGACCTGCGCCAATTAAACCTCCACCGGCAATCATAATGCGTTTATAGCTAGACTCCAGCTTTTGCAGCTCACTCATTACTGCCCGAATGTGCTTTGTTGCCGCAATAAAAAACACTTCGTCGTCAGCTTCGATAACGGTGGTGCCCAAAGGGCGAATGGGACGGCCCCGGCGGTAAATCGCCGCTACGCGGGTTTCTACATTAGGCATATGATCTTTAAGGGCCGACAAAGCATGGCCAACCAACAGGCCGCCATAGTAAGCCTTAACGGCTACCAAACTGGCTTTTCCTTCAGCAAATTCTACCACCTGTAAAGCGCCGGGATAGTCAATAAGACGCTTGATAGATTGAGTAACAAGCTGTTCAGGGGCAATGATATGGTCAACAGGAATATCCTGCTGTTTATACAGTTGCTCCTGATAAATAATATATTGTTCAGAACGAACCCGGGCAATTTTGGTAGGTGTTTTAAACAGGCTGTATGCTACCTGACACGCAAGCATGTTGCTTTCGTCACTGTTCGTTACAGCAATCAGCATATCGGCGTCTTCAGCTCCTGCCTTTTTTAATACATCAGGGTGCGAACCTACGCCTACAACAACCTGTAAATCTAAGCGGTCCTGTATTGCTCGTAAGCGCGACTGATCAGAATCAATCACGGTAATTTCATTTTTTTCACCGACCAGATTTTCAGCCAGTGTGCCACCTACCTGGCCTGCACCAAGAATGATAATTTTCATGTAATTGGGTTGTTCGCTCTTTGTGCGTTAATGGGTTTGTTGCGACTTTATCAGTCTGCAATAGTAGAAACCATCCATTTGTTGCTCGCCCGGCAAAATTTGCCGTCCTGGTGAATCGCAAGTTTCTGAATTGGTGATTGGCGCTAAGCTGGCGTCGGTATGGCGGCCTAAAAACGCTCGCATTTGCTGAGTATTTTCTGCATTAAGTACCGAGCAGGTAGCGTATAGAAAAGTACCGCCGGGTTTCAAAGTAGGCCATAGCGCATCTAAAATGGTGGCCTGTAACAACACAAGCTGCCCGATATCTTCTTTATTGCGCAGCCAGCGAATGTCAGGATGGCGGCGAATTACGCCGGTGGCCGAGCAGGGGGCATCAAGTAATATACGGTCAAAAGCCTGACCGTCCCACCAGGTTTCTGGCTGACTGGCATCGCCTTGCTGAATGGTCACACTATGTTGCAAGCGCTCCATATTTTCATTCACACGCGCCAAACGCTGGGCGTCAAAATCAAGAGCCAGTAAATGCGTTAATTTTGGCTGAAGTTCTAATATATGGCCGGTTTTTCCGCCCGGTGCAGCGCAGCAATCTAAAATACGTTCATTCGCTTCCGGTTGTAGATACAAAGCGGCTAACTGAGCGGCGCCATCTTGTACGGCAAACCAGCCATCTTCAAACCCAGGGAGACCCGGAATATCAGTGCGAGTCTGCAAAATCAAGGCATCAGGATGGCTATCGCAAGCCGTCGCTTTAATATTGTTTTTCTGAAGCTCACAAAGGAAGTTTTCACGACTTATTTTAAGGCGATTTACCCGCAGCCAGATAGGTGCCACCGTATTCATAGCTTGGGTGATGGTCTGATGTTGCTCTGGGTAGTCGGTCATCAGCATTTTATACAGCCACTTTGGTAAACCTGCCTGAATACGAGGGTCTTCAGAACGCTGCTGGCTGAGTTCCTGGCGCTGAAAATTGCGTAGCACCGCATTTACCAGTCCTTTTAAACCCGGAGCCTTTAATGCTGAAGTAGCTGCTACTGTCTCGGCTACCGCGGCATGGGCAGACACGCGGCTAAACGCCAGTTGATAAAGTCCTAGCATGATCAAATGCTCAATAACTTTTTTGTTGCCTTTTAAAGGTTTATCTAACAGTTGTCGCATCCATAACTGCAGTTGGGGTAACTGACGTAAGACCCCCATAGACATTTCCTGCAACCAGGCCCGGTCTTTAGCCGCGTGACGTTGTTGCGCGGTGTTTAAGCAGTCGCGTGACGATTTGCCATTTTCAAGAATTTGGAAAACTACCCACGCGGCATCAGCGCGCAGGTTGGGGTGTTTTGGTGCCGGGATATTCATGCTTCTGTGGGCTCGCCAATAGGCTGGCCCGGTACAAACCACTGGGGCCTGGCATTAATTACATCTGCCGCGGGTAAAGGTTTTTTCCCAGGGATCTGCAATACAGTAATTTGTAATTGGCCCTTACCGGTGGCCACCACAATGCCGTTTTTATCGGCGCGTACCACAGAGCCGGCAACCATGTCAGTGGACTCATTAAGTACCGTGGCCGCCCATACTTTGACATTATCTGACCCCAACGTTACCCAGGCAACGGGCCATGGGTTAAATGCGCGAATGTTACGCTCTAATTGCACTGCCGATTCACGCCAATTAATTTGAGCTTCTTCTTTGGAAAGTTTTTTGGCATAGGTGGCCTGATGGTCATCCTGAACCGTCGCTGATAAGGAGTCGATAGTATCAAGTACTTTTACCAGAGCTTTAGGTCCAAGCTGGGCCAACCGCTGATACAAAGTGGCACTGGTCTCGGTTGCTTCAATTTCAAGCTGTTCGGTGAGTAGCATTGCACCGGTATCAAGCCCTTCATCCATTTGCATGATGGTTACACCAGTATGGGTATCGCCGGCCCAGATGGCCCGCTGAATGGGCGCAGCCCCCCGCCACTTAGGCAGCAGTGAGCCATGTACATTAATGCAGCCGAGTCGGGGCATGGCTAAAACCGCTGATGGTAAGATTAATCCGTAGGCAACTACCACCATGATATCCGCTTCAATGTGGGCCAATTGTGTTTGGGCTGCTTCGTCTTTTAACGAAGCGGGCTGATATACGGGTATTTCGTGATCCTGAGCCAGTTGTTTAACCGAGCTTGGCGTCAGCTTTTTACCACGGCCGGCACGGCGATCAGGTTGGGTGTACACTGCCACTACATGATGTTCAGAGTTTAACAACGCCTGAAGATGGTCTGCGGCAAAATCCGGAGTACCGGCAAAAATAATACGAAGAGTGTTGGCCACAATTTACCTTATGCCCGGGCTGCAAGCCGAGCGTCTTTTTCCAACTTTTTACGAATACGCTGGCGCTTAAGCGGTGACAGGTAATCAACAAACAATTTGCCTTTCAGGTGGTCAAGCTCATGCTGAACACAGATAGCCAGCAGGCCTTCTGCTTCCAGTTCAAACTGCTCGCCGTCGGCATCTAACGCCTTAACCCGGATATGTTCGGCGCGCTCTACCTTGGCATAATTATTCGGTACCGATAAACACCCTTCTTCGCTGATGGTCGAACCATCACGCTCGGTAATTTCGGGGTTAATAAATACCCGTGGCTGGTTTTGGTCTTCAGAAACATCCATTACGACAACCTGCACGTGGCGGTCGACCTGGGTAGCGGCTAAGCCAATGCCTTTTTCGTCGCGCATCGTTTCGAACATGTCTGAGATCAGCTGTTTAATTTCATCGTCTACCGCCGCGACTGGCTTTGCTACGGTGCGCAGCCGTTCGTCGGGGAAACGTAATACGTCTAATATCGCCATCTGTCGTTATTACACTCTCTCGCTGTATGAATTAATATACTATCCAACTACCAGCATTCTTTACACTGGAGGAATGCGGACTATTCTACCGTATAACCATTATACGTGCAGTTTTTTATCCCGTAGCTGAAAATCTGTCGGTATTAGCCGATATAGAGGCTAAGTATGAAATTTCAACAATGATGAAGGTGAAAAGAATGATACATCGCATCCCCAATAAAGCGATGAAGCAAGTATTGCGAGCTTGGCTACTGGCTGTATTTTTCTTGCCGGCGGCATTTGTACAGGCAGCAGTTACATTAAAAGAAAGTGCCCCACAAACTTATACCGTTAAAAAAGACGATACTTTGTGGGATATTGCTAATATCTTTTTAGACAAGCCCTGGTTGTGGCCTCAGTTATGGCGCACCAATACTCAAATTGTTAACCCGCACTTAATTTATCCAGGCGATGTACTGCGTCTTCGTATGGTAGACGGGCAACCCGTATTAGAGCTGGCGCATGAAAAAAGACGTCTGACCCTGGGACCTTCTACGGTCAGACAAACCAAAGCGGCCCCTATTAATACGTTGCCGTGGTCGGCCATTGCCCCTTACGTAAATCAAAATGAAATTGTAGATCTGAACAAATATCAAACTTTGCCGCATCTGCTGGGCAATCAAAGCGGGGATATCCGTTTTACCAGTGAAGATTTAGTGTTAAGCCGCAGTTATGGCCGGCCTTCAGATCAGTATCGTGTCGTGCGAAAACAATCTACTATCACCGACCTGTCAGGTGAAGTCCTGGGCATTCAGATTCACCATATTGCTAATGCAAAAATGATAGAGAGCAATATCGCGACTCAATGGCTGGTGAAAGTAGATGAGTCTAATTTAGAAGCCCGACGCGGTGACAGACTGTATCCAGGAGAATTCAGCGCCACAGAAGACATGGTGTTACAAGCTGCCTCTGAACAGCGCGGTCATGTAGTAGGTAACCTGCACCAACACCAGTTATTAGGCAAAAACGATGTTGTTATTCTGGATTTGGGCAATAGCAAGGTGTCACCGGGCACGGTGATGGGGTTGTACTCACAAGGGCCCGATATTATTGATGGCGATGAACCAAAGTACGCCAGTGAAGCCAATGCCATTCGCAGTGTCTTTAAAGACGGCTCTACGGTCACTCAGCCAGCGCTAAAAATTGGCGAGCTGGTCATTTTTAAAACCTTCGACAAAGCAAGCTACGGCATTATTACGCGGGCCAGAGCATTAGTGAAAAACGGTGATATTGTCGCCAATCCTTAATCTCAACACGCCAACACTGCCGTTGTTTCAAGGCGGCAGTGTAATGCAAAGCAAATCTTTCACTTTATCGTCTGCGCGTCCCGATAATTCCGTTGACGTGTGTCTTGCTTTAAGCAGTGTGGCAGGCGTCGGTGCTCGGCAGTGGCATCAGTTATGCGCGCGTTTTAATACAACATTCGCATGTTTGGCCAACGGGCCTACCGACAATATGGATGAGACCACCGCACACAAACTAACTCAGGCTCTCAGCCGTCAACAATTGTCCAAAGTCGAGGCCAGTCTGAACTGGGCTGCTGCTAATCCTTCACACCATTTAATTCCTTATACCAGCGACCTATACCCGCCGCTATTACGTCATTTATCCGATGCCCCATTAATTTTATTTGTGAAAGGCAATACTCAGCGAATTGCTGAGGTTCAGTTGGCTATGGTAGGCAGTCGTAATGCTACGCGCCCCGGACTTAATACCACTTGGCGACTGGCTAATGAACTGGCCCAGGCAGGGTTGACCATCACCAGCGGCCTGGCCACAGGTGTTGACGGGTATGCTCATAAAGGTGGATTACAAGCCGAAGGTAAAACTGTTGCAGTCACAGGTACCGGGCCTGATATTATTTACCCACGTCGCCATCAACAATTAGAACAAGACATTATTAATAGTGGAGGAGCGGTTGTTTCTGAGTTTTGGCCGGGCACTGGCGCCAGGGCCGGGCACTTTCCCCGGCGCAACCGACTCATTGCTGCAATGACTTTGGCAACACTGGTGGTTGAAGCAAAAATACGCAGCGGCACCTTGATTACCGCAAATTTGGCCGCAGATATGGGGCGCGATGTATTTGTGGTTCCTGGTAGTATTGATAATCCGCTAACCCAGGGGTGCCATCATCTGATTCAACAGGGGGCTGCATTGATAACCTGCGCACAAGATGTGTTAAATGAGCTTCCCGTTCAAATACGAAGAAGCCATGTTGATGCGGCCGGGCAAAGCGAAAAAAGTAACGGAGAAAACTTGGCAACCGATAAATTATTAGCTAGTGTGGATTATGATGTCACCAATGTGGACATTATTACCGAGCGCAGCAAACTGCCAGTTTCAGACGTTCTGGCATCTTTATTACACTATGAGTTGCGTGGTCTGGTAGCTGCGGTTCCTGGTGGCTATATCAAGTTGAGGGGGAAATAACATGTTCGACATCCTCATGTATCTTTTTGAAAATTTTATTCATAGCGAAACCGAAATTCGCGTCGACCAGGATGAGCTTACCGAAGAGTTGGTCCGTGCCGGCTTTCACCACGACGAGATTTACAAGGCTTTGGCATGGCTTGAAAAGCTAGCCGCACTTCAAGAAACAGATATTAAACCCTATTTTAGCAGGGGCATTAATTCAAGCCTGAGTCGTATTTATACTCATGAAGAACAAATGCGCCTGGACGTAGAATGCCGCGGCTTTTTACTCTTTTTAGAACAAGTTTCGGTGCTGGATGCTACAACTCGTGAAATGGTTATCGACAGAGTCATGGAGATTGATTCGACCGAATTTTGTCTTGAAGATTTAAAGTGGGTGGTACTGATGGTGCTGTTTAATGTTCCGGGCAAAGAAAATGCCTACGCACAAATGGAAGACTTGCTGTTTGATGAGTCTGATGGTGTTTTGCATTAAACCAACCGTATGAGGGTAAACCAAACCTAAATGTCTAAAATTGACCCGTCTTTATTTAATGCCTCTGGTCAGGATTCACAAACGTGTCCCGAATGTGGTAGCACTCTGCATATACGTAATAGCAAGACAGGTCCTTTTATTGGTTGTTCAACCTATCCAGCCTGTACTTTTAGCAAACCTTTGCAAGACAACCAAACTACCGTTCTTAAAGAAATTAATGGTACTGAGTGTCCGCTTTGTCAAAATGTTTTGGCAATAAAGAAAGGACGTTTTGGTATGTTTATCGGCTGTACTAATTTTCCTGACTGTCAGCACATTGAGCCAATTAAAGAACAAGAAGATACTCAGTTTTTGTGCCCGCAGTGTAAAACAGGACATATCATTGAAAGAACCAACAAATACGGTAAACAATTTTTTGCCTGTGATAATTATCCCAAATGCCGTTATGTGTTAAATTCTCAGCCTGTTGTAGGGCCTTGCCCTGAATGCGGCTGGCAGTTGCTTATTCAAAAGAAAGACAAATTGTGTTGCCCTCAGCCAGCCTGTGACTATAAGCAAGACCAACCTGACTGAGAAACTCATGCAAGACAATACCTCTACAGACCCTATTGCAAACGCATTCACAAGTGGCCAGTTGTTGGTTTACCCAACTGAAGCTGTGATGGGCCTTGGCTGTGACCCCGACAACGAAGACGCGGTCGGGCAACTGTTGAAGTTAAAGCAGCGGCCGGCAGCCAAGGGTCTTATATTGTTGGCTGACAATTACTCGCGTTTATTGCCGTATGTTAATGACAATGCTATTGGGCAGGATCGCCGCTATGCTATTTTTTCCAGCTGGCCAGACGGTATAACCTGGTTATTGCCAAAATCATCTTCTGCCCCTGTCTGGATTACAGGCAGTCATTCAAAGATAGCCGTTAGAGTAACCTCGCACCCGGTGGTTAAACATTTATGCGAAAAATTCGGTAAACCGCTGGTTTCAACCAGTGCTAATCCGGCTGGGGCAAACCCTGCGTTGACTACCGCTCAGGCGCAGGCTTATTTTGGTGACACAGTAACTTATATTCCTGGTGAGGTGGCGGGGCAGGCTCGTCCCAGCTCTATTCGTGACGGTGAAAGCGGACAAATAATACGAGAGTAATATGAGTAAGATTTCTAATTCTGATGCCATCGCCCAGGTAAAAAAGTATCTTCTGTCCTTGCAAGACAATATTTGTCGAACGTTAGAACAGGTAGATGGTGAAGGCCAGTTTAAGCCAGATGAATGGCAACGTGAACAGGGCGGCGGCGGTCGCTCAAGGGTATTAAAGAACGGTGCGGTTATCGAGCAGGGTGGGGTTAATTTTTCACACGTGCACGGTGACGCAATGCCTGCATCAGCAACGGCTTCTCGACCAGAGCTGGCGGGACGTAGTTTTCAGGCGATGGGCGTTTCGCTGGTTATTCATCCGCACAACCCTTATGTGCCTACTTCACATGCCAATGTTCGCTTTTTCATTGCTGAAAAACCTGGCGAAGAGCCTATATGGTGGTTTGGTGGCGGGTTTGATTTAACCCCATTTTATCCTTTTGAAGAAGATGTGCAGCATTGGCACAATGTTGCAAAGAAAGTCTGCCAACCCTATGGCAGTTCGGTTTATTCAGATTACAAAAAGTGGTGTGATAATTATTTTTACCTTAAACACCGTGACGAAACCCGTGGCGTCGGTGGTCTTTTTTTTGATGACTTGAACGAATGGGGCTTTAAACCCAGCTTTACCTTTATGCAGGCAGTAGGCAACGGTTTTTTAGATGCGTATGTCCCTATAGTAAAAAAACGAAAAAATACTTCTTATGGTGAACGCGAAAGAGATTTTCAGCTTTATCGGCGTGGGCGGTATGTAGAATTTAATCTGGTTTGGGATCGAGGTACCTTATTCGGATTGCAAACCGGAGGGCGCACTGAGTCGATATTAATGTCTATGCCGCCATTGGCTCGGTGGGAATACGGCTTTGAACCCGCGCAGGGAAGTCCTGAGGCACAATTGTCGCAATGGCTCAAACCCCGACAGTGGTAATGAAGAGCCTGCTCTCTTAGCAATCTATGTTAAATGCGGGTGGACAGGGTCTATACAAAGCAAACGGTCTGTTTAACTTTGTTCCGGGTGATTAATCATATGTTCAGCCAAATCATCTAACGCTGCCAGTAAGCGATTTGCCAGCGCCAGATTGGATACATGCTGATACATGGCTTTTTTCATACAATACATCCACTGGGCCTTGAGGGCAGGGGTCACCGTAAAAGGTAAATGACGCGCACGTAGCCTGGGGTGTCCATGCTGCTTTTCAAATTCATTAGGCCCGCCCATCCACATCATAAGATAAAGAAAGAACACGTGACGAATGCGGTCGAGGGGTTGCGGGTGTAGCGCCAGTAATTCCGCTGCTATAGCATCAGTACTCATAATGTCATAAAAACTGTTGGCGATAGCCTTGATTGTAGGTTCACCTCCGATAGCCTCAAAAGGCATCCGTGCCCCTTTGATGGGTTTATTTTTATTTCGACGAAAAAAGTGTAAAAAGCTCATGAACAAATTTGCTGTATTTGGAAACCCTATTGCACATAGTCTATCACCGACTATTCACCAAATGTTCGCTGAACAATGCGGTATAACGATTAGCTATGAAAAAAAGTGCGCTCCTCTGGACAACTTTGACGGCTGCTTAGAGCGTTTTTTCTCCGACTCTCAAGCTATAGGATGCAACATCACTGTACCTTTTAAGGGCGACGCAGTCCGGTTTGCTGACAAACTGGATGACGCCGCTGCGCTTGCTCAAGCGGTGAATACGTTACATCGTCAGGGTGACAACTCATTTCGTGGGTACAATACAGACGGATTAGGGCTGGTGGCCGATTTAAATAATCAGGGTGTTGAGTTAAAAAATAAATCAGTCTTGTTAATCGGAGCAGGGGGCGCCGCACGCGGTGTGGTAAACCCGTTATTAGATGCGGGACTTAAAAAACTATCGATTACCAACCGTACCATCGAAAAAGCGCAAAAAATTGTTGCTGCCGTGGATGACAACCGGTTCGGTGTACTCGATAGGGCGGCCCTGGATGGATACAAAGCTGATATTATCATTAATACAACCTCAGCCAGTTTGACCAATGAGCTGCCAGAAGTAACTGACATCATATTTGACCAGAGCGAGCTTGCCTACGACATGGTATACGCAGCACAGCCTACCGTATTTATGAAGTATGCAAGGCAACAGGGAACTTTGCATACCGCGGACGGTTTGGGCATGCTGGTTGAGCAAGCCGCGGCGGCCTTTACTATATGGACATCTATGCACCCAAAATCCGGACCCGTCATAGAGACCTTACGAAAACAGTTAGAATGACGGTAACTGTTCCAGATATTCGTTTTTCAGATCAACATAGTTTTGGGCCGATTGACTAAGAAAAGCTATTTCACTTTCTTTAAGAGGGCGCTTCTTAACCATAGGGTTACCAACATACAAATAACCACTTTCAAGACGTTTATTCGGGGGGACTAAAGTACCCGCCCCTATAAATACGTCGTCCTCTACGACAACACCGTCCATAACAATTGCGCCCATCCCCACCAGAATGCGGTTACCAAGCTTACAGCCATGCAGCATACACTTGTGCCCTACGGTTACATCATCGCCAATAATAAGCGGAAAACCATCAGGATTAGCATGGGTGCCACGTGAAACATGTAATACTGAACCATCCTGAATATTGGTACGCTTGCCAATCTGAATATAATTAACATCGCCCCGGCCTGCCACCAAAGGCCAGATACTGGCGTCGGCTGCCAGCGTCACATTTCCTACTATGACAGCAGACTCATCAACGTAACAACCAGACTCAATGTCAGGGGTTGTATTTTTATAAGCACGTAAGGTCATCTTATCTCCAAAAACTGACTTCCTGTACAGGTTAAATCAAATGCCAGTTTATTTATATTAGTTTGACACGAAGTAGTCGGGTGAACATTAAAGGAAAAATTATGAAGGAACAAATCGCTAATTTCAGAGAATTGAATAGCCTTGCGGGGCAGTGCGCAAACCAAGGGTGTTTTTTCTTAAGCTATGTCACCGGTAAAGCTTAAGATGCTTTGGTTATGGATGCGGGCAATACTCCTGACATGTTTCAAAACAACGACCATCTATTGCCTTTCAATCGTTTGTGGATGGTCTGGGGGGATAAAACCCCCAGTATTTTATCATCTTGCTAACTACCAGGAGGGAAGTAAATTTGCCGATTTGTAAATATACGGAAATGATCGAACGAGTTATCTTCTTTGTAGGTGTGCCCTTAGGCATTATTTGTCAGTACGCAAGAACAGAAAGGGTAGCAGACAACAATATCGCGGTTATTGTTATGGGCAGCTATCCTAGTTTTATATATGTGCTAGGGCTATTGGTACTTTATCGACGAGCCACCTTTACGTTAAATATGCAACACGTTGCAACATTGGCTGGTGGCGCAATTACTTATGAAGTAAGTCAGTTGGTGATAGCCGGAACATTCGACTATTATGATCTTATCGCTATTATGCTTGGCGCTATGCCCGTTGTAATAGCCATACATTATAGCAAATACGGACACCCGGCTCCGATAGCGACCAGAATATAGTCGTTTTGCCGTCTTTATGAGCAAAAAAACATTAAAAGCAAAGTGTTTTCAAATAAGGGTTGACCTTGCGTCAGAAATCTCTAGAATGCGCCTCCGCTTCGACAGGAAAACATAATAACTTTTCTAGAGAAGCTAGTTGTTACTTACCGTATAGCTGAGTAACAGCAAGGGTTTCAAGAAAACTTCTTTTCATTTTAAATGAAAAAGAGATTGACAAAAAAACCTTGAGGCGTAAGATGCTCGCCTTACTTCAGACGCTTTGCAAAGCAAACTTCTGAGGCCGTTTTCGACCTTCAAGCGCTTTTAGAAAAAACTTTCAAAAAGATGTTGACGCAGAAAACGAAACGCGTAGAATGCGCATCCCGCTTCGGGGAGAA
>NZ_JAESDK010000009.1 GCF_019249245.1 Alteromonas lipotrueiana
ACGGGTTAAAAAGAATAATATCATGCCCTGATAGCGACCTGCCGGCTACTGTCCACAAAGACAGGTTGTGGGTGTCTTAAATGGAAGGTGGGTGTCCACGTAATGATGGTGGGTGTCCATGTTAAGATAGGGGGGGCAGGCGTCCCCCTGAACAGATAAAATTAGTAAAAAGGTAGGGAGGTTGTCAGTTTTTAACCCAGTTGCCCTTTTCGTTTTTATGGTATTTCTGTTTTACCGCCGACCAGGCGACTTTAAAAGCGACTTCTTCGCGACTGTCGTCCCCGTTTCGGTCATCAGCGTCTTTGTATTCCTGCCAGGCACTATTATAAGCTTCTTTGAATATATCCTGGGCATGAGAGGGTAAGTTATCGCGAACAGAATCCGGTAACTCTGACTTTTTATTATATGGCATACATTTGCTCTCTAATAATGAATCTGTTTTATCTGCTACGCCGTAATTCAAGGATTCGTTTAAACTTCAGGCAAATAGCTGAAGGTGACCAGTCGGGAAGACTTCACAGCTCTGTGAACCATGATATGATGTGGTTGGTGCAGGATGTACCCGTTCCCACGAATACAACAACGACTATCGGTGACCAATAACGTGATAAAGATTATCCTGGCAGACGATCATGAGCTGGTTCGAACAGGAATTCGGCGTATTTTAGATGATGAAAAAGACTTTAGCGTAATTGCAGAAGCTAAAACTGGTGAAGATGCGGTAGTGCTTTGTCGGCGTAATGCGCCTGATGTGGTATTAATGGATGTTAATATGCCAGGCATGGGCGGGCTCGAAGCCACCAAAAAGATTTTACGTATGTCTGAAAATACCCGCGTAATTTGTTTATCTATGCATAAGGAACATCCGATTCCGGCTCAGGTTATGCAAATTGGCGCCTTTGGTTTTCTGACAAAAGATGCTGAGCCCGATGAGATGATACGCGCAATTTATAAAGTTGTGGCCGGACAAAAATACCTTGCCCCAGAAATTGCACAAAGTATCGCTATCAGCAAGCTTGCCCCAGATACAAATAATCCTTTTGCGATACTTTCAGATCGTGAATTAAGTATTGCCTTAAGGTTGACCCGGGGAAAACGTGTGCCTGAAATAGCCAGTGAATTGTGCATTAACGCAAAAACCGTGAATACTTACCGCTATCGCATGTTCGAAAAGCTGGGTGTAACCACTGATGTAGAGCTTACCCACCTGGCTTTAAGGCATAAATTGATCGACTCCCATTCACTGTAAATCTGATATGTCTTCTTTCGACTCTGCTGCCTTTCTTAAAAACCTGACTAATCAGCCGGGCGTTTACCGAATGTACAACGCCCAGGAAGAGGTGATTTATGTAGGAAAAGCGAAAAACCTGAAAAAACGGGTTTCTAGCTATTTCAGAGATCAGGTAGATAACGCAAAAACCCGCTCGCTGGTGGCGCATATTGCCGCTATGGATGTCACCGTAGTCAACAGCGAAATGGAAGCTTTTTTATTAGAAAACAACTTCATTAAAAAATATAAACCACGTTACAACGTGGTTTTACGAGATGATAAATCGTACCCGTTTATATTTTTGTCTGCCCACGAACATCCTCGGCTGTCATTTCATCGTGGTCCGCAAAAACGCAAGGGCGAATATTTCGGGCCGTATCCTAGTGCCTGGTCGGTACGAGAAAGTTTACGTTCGATGCAGAAGATTTTTCCGGTTCGCCAGTGTGAAGACAGCTATTATCGCGCAAGAAGTCGCCCTTGTTTGCAGTATCAAATGAAGCGGTGTAGTGCTCCGTGCGTAGAGGGTCATGTGAGTGATGCCGAATATGGTGAACAGGTTCATTTGGCGCGATTATTTTTGAAAGGGAAAAACCAGCAGGTAATCGGTACTTTGGTAGACCGGATGGAGCAGGCGTCTGTTGACATGAACTTTGAAGCTGCAGCGCGATACCGCGACCAGATCACGGCATTGCGCAAAGTACAGGAACGGCAATGGGTTTCTGGGACCCAGGATGAAATGGATGTATTTGGTTATGCCATGAAAGGCAACATAGCCTGTATTCAATCCATGTTTATTCGCGACCGACAGTTACTGGGTTCGAAGTCGTTTTTTCCTAAAATTCCTTCTACCGCGACTGAACAGGAAGTATTTGAATCGTTTCTGTTACAGTTTTATCTGGCGGGTAATAAAGTTATTCCTAAGCAAATTGTTATACCGTTAGAACTTACTGATGAAAGTGCTATTGCCGATGTTTTGAGTAATGAAGCGGGCCACAGGGTCAAATTTTTCCGCGGTGCACGCGATGAAAAAAGGCGCTATTTAGAATTGGCTCAAAACAATGCTAATAATTCGTTAGAAGCTCGATTTGTAGAACAAAAGTCAGTACATGCTCGTTATTTAGATTTAGAGGAAACTTTAGAGCGAGAAACGCCCGTGCAACGCATGGAGTGTTTTGACATTTCTCACACCTCGGGTCAGCAAACGGTTGCTTCGTGTGTGGTATTTAACCGCGAAGGGCCTTTAAAAACTGATTATCGGCGCTATAACATAGAAGGAATAACCCCCGGAGACGATTATGCGGCAATGGCTCAGGCGTTAAAGCGGCGTTATAAAACTCCTGGCGAAGCGAACAAGATACCCGACATATTATTTATTGATGGCGGTAAAGGTCAATTGGCGCAGGCTGAGGCTTTTTTTACCGACTGGCCGGCTGATATCAAGCCTATGCTTATTGGGGTGGCAAAAGGTACTACACGAAAACCAGGCTTGGAAACCTTGATTCTTGAAGATACTCACGAAACCATCCCAATGGAAAGTCATGCTCCTGCATTACACCTTATCCAGCATATCAGAGATGAGTCGCATCGTTTTGCTATTGCAGGGCACAGAAACCGTCGTCAGAAAGTTAAAAACACCTCTACGCTTGAAGGCATTCCAGGCATAGGGGCTAAGCGTCGACAGGCTTTGTTAAAATACATGGGCGGCCTGCAGGGCCTGAAGCGTGCTAGCAAGGGCGAAATTGCCAGTGTGCCGGGCATTAGCACTGATTTAGCCGAAACTATTTACGACCACCTGCACCATTAGTGGTGCGCCAACCCATCTTTTGGGTACAATCCAACCAGGCGAACAGAGAAGTTATTATGTGGACAGTACCAAATTTAATTACCCTTTTTCGAGTTGTGCTAATTCCGGTATTCGTAATGGTTTACTTTCTAGACTGGAAGTGGGCGCACGAACTCGGTGCGTTTGTTTTCTGGTTAGCGGCTATTACCGACTGGTTCGACGGTTATCTGGCACGTAAATTAAACCAGAACACGCCATTCGGCGCATTTTTAGATCCCGTGGCTGACAAGCTGATTGTTGCCGCTGCGCTACTAATGATAACGCACAGTTACGCAACATTGTGGATAACAATACCGGCAATCGTTTTGCTGATCAGAGAAATCTACGTTTCAGCGCTGCGCGAATGGATGGGCAGCCAGGGTGTAAGAGATGAAGTTAAGGTTTCTTTTATAGGTAAAGCCAAAACTACCGCGCAGATGCTGGCACTTATCGGATTACTGTCTGGCTTAGAAAGCTTTATGGGCTTTCCCATTTATTGGGTAACCCTAGGCTATATTCTACTTTATATCGCCGCAGTATTGTCGTTGTGGTCTATGGTGAAATACACATTATCTGCCTGGAAACATCTTTCAGTTAAACCTTAAATAAACCAAGTTGGTTGACTATTGCACAATGTGAATAAAAAACTAGCAAACAAACCGAAAAATGCAAAATTCATTGAAAAATAGCGGTTTTTGTATTGACAGTCAGGGTGGGGTAGGTAGAATGCATCGCACGTTTGGCGCAGCAAGTAACACAAACCAAACGCCAAATTGTCGTTCGATTTAAATGACAATTTATGCGGGAATAGCTCAGTTGGTAGAGCACAACCTTGCCAAGGTTGGGGTCGCGAGTTCGAGTCTCGTTTCCCGCTCCAAACTTTTTAGTTTGGTAGGAATCACGGTTCCGATATTGGCGGAATGGCAGAATGGCTATGCAGCGGATTGCAAATCCGTGTATCTCGGTTCGACTCCGGGTTCCGCCTCCAAATTGCTTTTACCAAGGCAATTGCACCAGGTCTGATGACCGAGCCCTTAATGCCCGGGTGGTGAAATTGGTAGACACAAGGGATTTAAAATCCCTCGATCGTAAGATCGTGCCGGTTCAAGTCCGGCCCCGGGCACCATTTCTTAGTATCCATCGATAGCAATCCAAGTACCATTGCACTCAAACCCTTAGCTCTACCCAATTTCCCCATCTTACAGTCTGTATGATTAGCCGATATTAAATGTTTTTAAAAAGACGTTCAGTTCCAGGTTCTTCTGTGTCATGGTCGAGCAAAATGATGTATATCGATTGAATGGAAACTAATAATATTACGAATAGTGGTTCTGAAAAATTTAACCGAAGCCTTTGAATCACTAAAAATGTGAGTCCTTTCAAAACCCGGTTTTTTATTGGTGCCAGATCATTGTTCAATTACGAAATGCAAACACGAATACCTGTAAGCAATGGGATTTACTCTTTATTAGAGGCTCAGTGTCTGCCGTAGCAGTGCAGATTATTTGACGTTTATGAAAGAGCACAACCTTGTTCCTTCTATGAGCCGTCGAGGTAACTGCCATGATAATGCGGTAGCGGAGAGCTTTTTTGCTACGTTTAAAAAGCGCATGATCAGAAAAAAGATATATTCAACAAGAGACGAAGCGAAGACTGAGATATTTCACTTTATAGAAATGTTTTACAATTCTAAAAAACGCCATTCGCATACAAGCGGTGTATCACCTGCTAAATTCGAAGAAGCGTATTTTTTGGAACAACAAAATGTCTAGTGAAAGCTGGGAAGTCCACTCTAGCTCTATCAGGAATTTCGCTTTCGAGTGAAGAGTATGCCGGGTACATCTCTACAATATTGATAGAACCATTGCGCGCTGCGGTTAGAATTACTCCCCCGCACGTCGAACAGACATAATTGCGCCAACTCCTTGGGTTAAGTTCATTAAAAATCCGAGTTGTAAAACCGGTTCCTACTTCTTCAAGGTTCGGGTTTTTTATTTGGCAGTGGATACACCTGTCTGAAATTAACTTAGCTCCTTGAGATGGCAAAGAATTTCACCATAAACTCGTATCAATTTTTCAAAATTGTAAACTGTCTAAAGATCAAATGGAAAATGCCCATTTGGAGATAATCCCAGAATCGCGGCAAGATACGGGTTATTTTTTAGTCAAAGCATGATAGGGTTACTTTGAATCTACAAAAAGTAAAAAGGAAATTTACATGGTAAGTTTAGCTTCAAAATTAACTATTTTAGGTGTACTGGCAACTAGCTCGTTTTTTGCCCATAGTGGCGGGCAGGTGTCAGATAGTATGCTGAAATCCGCACAGCCTGTAGTTAAATCAAAGCTTCGCATCAATGAAACTGCCGATATATTGGATCTGTCGGGAAAGGAATACATGAGACTCATGAACTCTCTAGTAGAGACTCCTCATGCGATTGCTCAAGGGCCAGGCTTCAAGTTATCAGAGCATTCGGCGATGATTGAACTTCGTCAATTGAGGGAAAGCGGTTTAGAGATATCGCATGCACTTTTGGAGGAAGTTCATAGTGTTATGACAGAATACAAAACTGGATTAGCTAAATATGCTGGTCTTACACTTGAATAATTCGATCTCGCTGTTAAAAAGTATACAGTGGTCCAAGAAGCTTACGATATAATGTCAGCCATAGAGAAGTCAGATCAACTTATTACTACTATGGACACAGCAGCAGAAGATGACAAAGTTGTTCGAGTTCCTATTAATGAAAATAAGATTGAAGAGGCTACGTCGGCAATTGATTCCTACACTACCATAAAAGTTTGGGACGAGGGTTGGAATTCGTTTTATAGGCCAGGAACCATTTACGTTGATTTCACAGTCGACTTTAGAACTCAAGACGGCTCTTCGAGTTTAGGTACTCAAGAATGGAGAGCTTCTAGAAGTTATGCTTGGCCCACTGGTAATTTTAAAAGCAATGGTGAAATGGGTGGCTTATTCCCTCATCCTTAGCTTTCAGTTTTTCTTAAATTAAAGCAATAAAAAATCCGATACTAGACGCTAGTATCGGATTTTTTATTTTCCAAGTACGATTTCAAGTATATTTAAGTAAGGGGTAATTATTTTTTAGGCTCTTTCCCTGCGTATATTGCACATATCAGTAGACCAATAGCGGCAATAATGCCAAATGCGCTGAGAAAGACTGATATAAAGTAAGACACCCCAATCACGATGCCGGTAACTAAAGCGAGCCCAGCGTCGTGAATAGAATTTTAAAGAATCGGACGATACACTGAATCATGCGAACAGTGATTTAGCCGAACGTTGTTTAACAGGAGCATCATTAGCTTTGTTGTCCGGCTCAAAGGGTAACTTTTCCGCTGAAGCCATCGGATTTCTAGTAGGCTGCTCATCCTTTGCGGATATTGCCTCTGGCGTTTTTTCCTGTGACTCGTTGGCAGCTTCTTCCTCTTTTACCGGTGCTTCATTCTTTTGCGCTGGCGTGTCAGTATCTTCGGCTTTAGGCTCATTGTCGGCTTTAGCGCGAGTTTTGCCTTTTGACCGTGTAGCTTTTTTGGCCGGTGCTTTGCTGACAGACAGTGCTGCGGTGGAGGTGTCGATGTTTGCAGTGACATCAGCCCCATCAATTTCAAGGGACACATTAAAGGGGAAGTGCACAGCCCCATTCTTAAAGCATTATAAAATTATGTTTTATGACTGTAGAGACAGTGACGGCTTGCGCTTTATTGCTACCAATAAATATTATTTAAAAACTTATGAAAGAGGTAACGTAAAACAACGGTGGGAATAGCTGGGATAGAAAAAGAAAGATGGTGGAGCGGGCAGGATTCGAACCTGCGAAGGCTGAGCCGGCAGATTTACAGTCTGCTCCCGTTGACCGCTTGGGTACCACTCCACACAGAGACAAAAGGCTAAAGAATTACCTGGTTGTCTTCTCAATTAGTGTCTAACCAAAAGAGGAATGCAGTGTAATGTTTGTGGATATCGGCGTCAAGTTTTATTTAGAAAAACTATTAATAAAATCATAGGGTTATATTTTGTACAACCCATCGGATATATTGTATCGACAGCATAGCCCAATAAGGTTAAAAAGCGTGCTTTATCAGTAAGCTAGCTAGTCTGCAGATGAAACCTGAAGGCACACTAACCATGGGTTCAACCTTTTACCTGGCCGGTTCAAGTATACGATACCCTTGACCATAGGCGTGTTCAAGCAGACGCCTGCCAAACACCTGTTCACCAATTGTGCTGATATGACGACGGTCTGAATAGGTTATCGCGCCTTCTACGATTAAATCTTCCGGTAATCGTAGGTTGAATCCCTCCAGCTTTGAAATATAGCCAATACCGGCAACATTAAGCTTTTTACTAAAAATATCATCCAGAGCTACCGAGTGAGCAATCGCTTTGTCAGAGACATAAGCTGGTAATTGGCCACTAAAGGGTTGGCGATAATTCCAGTCAACCGGATGGGTGGTCAACGGCGGTAACATACCTATCATTAGTACAGGCGCAGATGCGACGCGTTTAACTTTAGTCAGGTAACGCACAACCTCGTTTACATAATGCTTATTTATATTCTCGATGGTGCCCGCAAAAATAGAAGCGCCGGTAAATAGCTTGTCCGGCGTTTGCGTATAAACAATTAATCCAATATGGGAGGCATGCTTTTTCGCGAACGACAAAAAATCCTGGTATTGACAGTGGGGTTTGTTCTTCGGGTGGCCTCGATAGGCATGGGCCCGGCACGAACCTCGTGACACACTCACTACAAATGGTGCAGCGCTGTTCATTGCTACGGCATTGTATAAATCCATACCGTGGCTGCCACCTAAAATAAATACTGCTTGTTGATGCTGTTGAGCGCACTTTTCAAACTTGCGGGTAAACTCGGGATCCAGCACGGATGACCATAGTTTGCATGGTTCGCTAACCATAGGTTGACGGGTATGCGATGAATACGCGGTAGCGAGTTGCTGATAACGGGCCATATTCTCTGGTTCAATAACGCTACGCCAGGTTACATTGCTATAAAACAGCAACCCCAGACATGAAAAACCGAGCAGGCAGGTCCCGGAATATTTAAATATCCTGGTGCTGGAAAATCGTTGTTTGTTTCGAAACGGTGTTTCAATCCAGCGCCATGAAGCAATGCTCAATATAAATGATAATACTATGCCCAAAATACTGAAAAGATGTGTCAGTTCACCATCATGATAAATCCGCAGCAAAGCTAATACCGGCTGGTGCCAAAGATACAGCGAATAACTCGTAATGCCGATAAACAACAGGACAGGCATGGACAACATCGCGGCCATCGTGGTGCCAGTAGTGGCGAAAAGTAAAAGTAACACCGCACCTGATACAGGAATCAGAGTGAGCATGGACGGATGGGCGGTGGCGGGTGTAAATAAGGCGTAAGAGGCCAGTATTAATACAAGCCCGATTAAGCTCAGAACATTTTTCGTATTCGCAGCAACTTGCGAATAATTCGCAGTATTAATGTATAGACTGGCTAACGCCCCGGCCATCAACTCCCACGCACGACTTGGCAGCAAATAGAAATTACCGATAGGGTCAACACTTTGGTACCACTGAGCATACCCGAGAGAAAACAATGCAATACCTATTAAAAAGTGAGCAAAGTACGGCCGCGCGTATTTGAATATGAGCAAAGCCAATAAAGGAAACAACACATAATATTGCTCTTCTACGGCCAAGCTCCAGGTATGCAGCAGCACAGATAGCTCAGATGTGGTTCCGAAGTACCCAGTGGTTTGCCAAAAATACAGGTTAGAAACAAAGGCGGTAACCGCCAGTAAACTCTCTCCGTAACTGCCCAGTACCTTAGGCGATAGGGTTACCCAAGGTATGATCATACTCGTTACAATAACGACACAAGCCAATGCGGGCAAAATACGACGCGCCCGGCGCTCATAAAATGTGATTACTGAAAACCGTTTTTCGCAAAGCTCACGGTTAATAATGCTGGTAATAAGAAACCCGCTTATAACAAAGAATACATCTACACCTAAAAAGCCACCCGGTAATCCTGGTAAATCTGCATGCAGCCACAAGACGGGTAAAACCGCCACCGCCCGCAGGCCGTCAATCTCACTTCTGTATTGCATAGACGTACTGTTTCATCACTTTTAAAATGTCTTAAAGACTGCTGCAGATATTGTAATAAGGCGTGGGCTATTACATGGACTAATATATGGACAGACATACCGCAGTTTTATTATTTTATGTTTTAAACACAAAAAAGCAGGCGTCTAAAGCCTGCTTCACACATTCTCACCGCATCTGCCTTTTACTAAAACAATTTTTGCTTATCTATATAAACTTTCAGCATAATTTTTTCAGGCTGAAATTCGCGCTACGTTAGCAGCTTGGGTATGAGAAGTTTCTACATTAAGCGCTGTAGAAACCTCACTTGCGGTCGGCATGCGCTTAATACAAAGCCCATTGCTCTCATAATTTTCATCTATTAACCCTGCCTGCATAAACGCGCTCAACCAATGAGTTGCCGGGTAGTAACCCCATTTTGATTTAAAAAGATTAGCGTTGGTAACAATATCAAGCAAATGATTCACCGGATACTGATAATTCGCCCTGAATTGATTAAAGGTTAACGTATCAAGCATGTGTAAATCTATACCGGCAGCCGAACATCGGGTGGCGAAATCGATATCTCCAATTCCAAACCCATGGTACTGCTCATCAAAACCATTAACTTCATTAAAGCTGGCTCGATCAATGGCAAAAAGCGCCGAGTGAAAGGTCTTACTTTGGCTGCGTTGACTTACCGATTTGGGGACGTGTAAATCTCTGCGAGCCCGCAGGGCGGTATAAGAAATCTCTTCTGGCATATCCACAACTGGCTGAATGGGCGAGGTGAAAATGGTTCTATCTTGCCAGTTTTGCATCAGTTTTAAGAACAAATCTGGCGCGCACAGACAATCAACGTCTATATGCACAATACGCTCATATTCACAGGCAAAAAACCCGCGATTACGAGCCTGAGCTAGCGGTAGCTCCTCTGAAGTTGCAAATTTATGCTTGATACAAAACTTTTTGCTTTGTACTAATGATTTATCAGATGGGGGCGCCATCCATACCACTACAAGTTCTGAAGGTGGTAACTGCGCCTGCTCTAAATTTGCAATCAGATTAGAAAGTTGTTTTGTCCGGTTTTTAACAATTGTGACCACACTAAAATTGTCTTTCATCCGATCGTCCTCGCTATGTATTCAAGGGGCTGTGGGAATACAGCAAACTCCTGATATCACCTACAGCAAAGAACAAACCAGGATTGCGGCTCAGTAAACCTCTGGTTTTTATGATGAAAAAAAACTACATTTCACACAGCTACAATAATGCTGTGAAATAGTTACATTATTTACGTGTAGTATCTGAATGTTTGTCGTAGTCAATTATGTTGATTCTTAAAGATTTTATACCATTTTTTAGTATTGCTTTAGTTGCAACAAGTTTTGATTGAAACCGTATTCGTTTTAAAATTAAACGTTTGAAACCATTTGTTTGAATAAGAAGGCGTATTATGACCGACATGTTAGTTTCTACCGAAACACTGGCCGATAAACTCGGACAAGAGCCCGTGGTTGTTTTAAATGCCATTATGACTATGCCTGGTTTGACAGAGGCAAAATCAGAACAAAATTCAGCCGAATATTTACCTGGGGCTCAACGTGTTGATTTAGACAATGAAGGAAGCCTTCATTTTAATAACAGCGTACACCAACGACTGGACGATAACACGCTAAGTATCCTGCTGGGAAAGCTGGGGTTAACTGAACATTCCGATATCGTTGTTTATGACAACTTCGGCGTTTTTTGTGCGCCCAGGCTATGGTGGATGCTCAAAGCGGTCGGGCACAAGAAGGTACAGGTATTAAATGGAGGGCTACCTGAGTGGCGAGCGAACAGCGGGATAACAAATCGGGAGCAGCCAACCGCGCCTTCTAAGCAGCTGTATAACGTAGTTTCGCAAAACGGTTGGTTTGTAGATACCCCCGAGGTAGTTAAGGCACTGCATACAGACATTCAAATTATAGATGCCCGAAGTCCGGCTCGTTTTGCCGGCAGCGAGCCTGAGCCCCGTAAAGGTGTGCGAAGCGGACATATACCGGGCTCGGTTAATATTCATTATCAGACGCTTTTACGCGATAACAAGTTCAAATCTGTCGACGAACTTAATGCCATATTTGGGTCTCAAAATATCGACTTAAAAAAGCCGGTTATCTGTAGCTGTGGCTCAGGTATAACCGCGTGTATTATCGGGATGGCCGCATTATTATGTAACGCCAGTCACGTGTCGGTATATGACGGTAGTTGGACTGAATGGGGCAGTGACAAGACACTGCCCATACAAATGGGGTAAATAATGAAACAACCCAAAATTGTAATATTAACCGGGGCAGGGATTTCAGCAGAATCGGGACTAGCCACGTTTCGCGATAATAACGGGCTTTGGGAAGACCACCAAATCGAAGATGTAGCGACTCCCCAGGCTTTTTTGCGTGATCCCGAGCTGGTGTATCGTTTTTATAATGCGCGTCGTGCTCAATTACAACGCGCTGATGTTCAGCCTAATGCAGCGCACAAGTCGATAGCTGAATTACAGCAGCGATTAGGTGATAACGTCACAATTATTACTCAAAATGTAGACAATTTACACGAGCGAGGGGGAAGCCATAATGTGCTGCATATGCACGGTACCTTACTTTCCTATCGCTGTTTAAGCAGTCACCAGCAGGTTTATTATACGGCGCCCTACGATAGCAATACGCGGTGCCATTGTTGTGACCCTGGCAGTAAGGTTCGTCCTGATATTGTTTGGTTTGGCGAAACACCCAAATATATGCAAACCATCATGACCGCACTTAGCCAAGCTGATATGTTTATTGCTATTGGTACTTCTGGCCAGGTTTATCCTGCAGCTGGCTTTGTCGAAATTGCCCGGGATTCGAATGTTCATAGTGTTGAGATTAATTTACAATCAGCGGCCAACAAGGATTTGTTTGACGAAACCTGGCAAGGGCCAGCCAGTGAGACGGTGCCCGCGTTTTTCAATACGTTTTTAAAAACCCTATCGTAACGATTTTATAAGAGACAATGGCTATGTTTTGGCAAGACTTTATCACTATTGCGTTGGTTCATCTGGTGGCGGTAGCCAGCCCGGGCCCCGACTTTGCCATTGTTGTTCGAAACAGCCTTGCTTATGGAAGACGTATCGCTATTTTTACCAGCATTGGTATTGGATTGGGTATTTTAATTCATGTGGCCTACTCGCTGGTGGGACTATCTGTGGTAATAAAAACCACGCCCTGGTTGTATCAGGCCATCAGCTATTTAGCGGCCGCCTACCTGATTTATCTGGCAATAGGGGCGCTTAAAAGTGGCCCTCCTACGGCCACTAGCGACAAAGAACAGGCTGCTAAGATTCCGGTCAAAAGCTCAATTAGCCCCAAAAAGGCGTTATGGATGGGCTTTTTGACTAACGGACTTAACCCTAAAGCTACGCTGTTTTTTTTATCATTATTTACCGCTTTTATTGATGTTGATACTCCTATGGGAATTAAACTGACCTATGGTATTTACCTGGCAGTCGCAACCGGCATGTGGTTCTGCTTTCTCTCTTTTATTTTAGGTTCTGGGCGGGTTACACAGTTACTTGGAAAAAAAGGTTACTGGTTAGATCGTACCATGGGGGTACTGCTGCTTGGATTGGCGGCAAAACTGGTATTCGCTTAGAGACGCGGCGAACTTTCAGGTATACTAATGCTGTGAACATCAGCGCAATGAGGAATGGGTGAGCAACACAAACTATAACCCGCAAGGGGACCGTCTGGAAAAAGCATTGTCAGGCGACTACGATTTTTCGGTCAAAAATATATTGCTGCGATCTAACAGTTTAGTGAAATCTAATTATCAGCTTTTAATCGCTGGTTGTGGCGTTATTTTACTGGTTGTCGCTGCATTGATGGCAATTTTGGTCGGTCGCTATTCGGTAGAAGGTCTCACCCAGCTATCCCAGTCTCAACAAGCATTTATCGATGTTATTGTGATATTTTTGATGGCACCTATCACTACCGGTCTAATTATGCAGGCCAGTGACCTGGCGGGTAGGCGGCACACCCGGTTTCATAATCTATTTGATTACTTACCCCAAATTCTATCACTGGCGGTGGCGCAGTTGTTCGTCTCTATTATCGTGCAATTGGGGCTTTATCTTCTTATTGTTCCTGGTATGTATGTATTTATGGCCAGTGTATTTACCCTGCCAATTATTGCTCAGCGTAGAATTCCGGTGACCTCGGCAATAATACTGTCGTTCAAGGTGGTGAATAAATACCTGTCAGGGTTTATAAGCCTGTTCGGAATTTTTATTTTATTACTGCTACTTAGTGCGTTTACCCTGGGGTTGGCAATGCTTTGGGTTATGCCCCTTTACTATGCCACTGTGGGCCTTTTATTTGATGATCTTTTTGGCGCCAAGTCTGAAGAATTGTCGTCTGAACATTCTAATCATGAGTCGACTTTTGATGCATAAACGTGAAACTACAAAAATTGTTCTGATTACTCTGGGTATTTTGGCGGTCATTGTCATCAATGCCTGGATCCTGACTTCGGGCGAGCCAGATATACTGGATGTGCCCGAAAGTGAGCAAGCCAGTGAACCAGTACCCGATTTCTCTTCTTTTGAAAATGTCAGTGAACGCAAGATTGCGTTTTTTGACTACCTGCGTCCTGAAGTCGAAAAGCAAAATGAATACTTGTTGTCATTGCGTCATTATTTACAAACACTACAGCGCAAAATGACCAGCGGTGAAAATTTGTCTGAAGACGATGAGGAGCGTATTGCCTGGTTAGTTAACGAGTATGGCGTAAAAGAGTCAGTTGCCGTAGACGAACAGCTTAATCGATTGCTTCAAAAGGTGGATATTTTACCGGTGGAGTTGGTATTAGTTCAGGCTGCTAACGAATCTGCCTGGGGGACCAGCCGGTTCGCCCGTGAAGGTTATAACTTTTTTGGGTTGTGGTGCTTTAAGCGCGGCTGCGGCTTTGTTCCTTCACAACGTAATAAAGGCGCGGCCCACGAAGTTGCGCGTTTTGATAATATCTCAAGAGCAACATATACCTATATGCGTAACCTTAATCGGCACAGAGCTTACAAGGATTTGCGTAGTATACGTGCAAGGTTACGTATGAACCAAAAGCCCATTACCGGTATGGCACTGGCTGAAGGGCTGATGAAATATTCAGAGCGTGGGGCGGCTTATGTTGAAGAATTGCAGTCAATGATTCGATTCAATAAGAAGTTTTTTACAAAATGAAAACCTGGATAGCTGCAGTGGCGGTTTTTTTCAGCTCGCTGTGCATTGCCACAGAAAAGCTCGAGCTTGAATATAAACAGTTTTATAGCCATACGCGAAAGCTTGAGGGCGATGACACTCAAGCGCTGCAGTTTGCTTTTGGTTTTTTAAATAACCAAAGTGGTAAGCTGTGTAACATTGAGTCAGCAGTCATTGTCACGCCAAAACTGTCTTTACCCATGACTATTTCTGCTGAGCAGCGCTTTACGCTGCCTTCTGAAAAAGCATTAAAGTTGGCGGACGCTAAAATAGTGATTGGTTTTACAGAGGCTGCGGGCCGGTGCGATATGTCGGTTCAGCTTGAAACCAAGCCTGAGTTTTTGAAAAGTGACTATTCTGCAGACGAGTTATCGATGCTGGTGGAGCAATACGAAGCCTTTTTCAACGAAATGGGAAGCTTCTTGTCTTTTATGATGCCCTCGGTTCAGGGGCTGTCTATGCAATTTGACAATCCTTACCTACAGGCACCATTAAAGGGGGCACCCTCTATCACCAGTGGGTTGTTACGGCTTCCTAAAGAATGGTTGAACCAGAGCAAAGCGTTAAAATTGCCCCAGCCACCCGTGCGTATTACCGCAATCGCTTCGACTCAATAGAGCGTCTTGGTGCCAGCCCCTTATTAGTCGTTAAGAACAAGCTGATAACGTATTTGTTCAGCTAACCGATTGACCGTTTGTTCGCCTTTTTCGCACAGTTCAGTAGCACGGTGGAATTCAAGTAAACCCACATCGGCTAAATACGGCTCTATTAGTATGTCAGGCGGGTCACCTCCTAATCTGGAACGGGTTACCCGAGCCTGAAGAATTTCCAGAGAACTGCTCATTACACTCAAAATACCCGGTGGGGCTTTATTGTCGGTGCCGTTATCCGGCGAAAACCACTGCCGTACTGCGCTTGAACTTTTCTGTAAGAAATGCTCGGTTTTACGATCGTTTTCTTCGTGTTTTTCGGCCGGTTTTTCAAGTCTTTGGGGTCGAAAATCGGCATTCAGGTTTACGGCAATCACAAAATCGGCACCCAGTTGGCGACACAAATTTACCGGTACCGGATTCACTACGGCGCCATCAACCAACCAGCGGCCCTGGTAAGACACCGGGCTAAACAAAGCCGGTATAGCACACGATGCCTGGATTGCCGTATCCAGTGGACCCGAGCCAAACATCACTTCACGCCCTGAGTGCAAATCGGTTGCGACTACCGCAAATTTTTTCTGCATTTCTTCAAATGTTGACGCGCAAAAGTCGCTTTTTAGTTTTTTAAAAACCTTTTCGCCGCTGGCCAGCCCGCCTTTATGGATACCCACGCCCATAAGAGAAAACACCTGCCATTCGGTCAGTGAACATGACCACTGGCGAAGCTCATCAAGCTTGCCACTGGCATAGGCGGCTCCAACATAGGCACCTACTGAGCAGCCGGCGACAATATCAATATTTACACCCAGTTTTTCCAGAGCCTGGATAATACCAATATGGGTCCAGCCTCGAGCGGCGCCCGCACCTAGTGCAATACCTATTTTCATGCTGTTTTTATTCCACTAAATTGATAATTTGTACTGGCGTTTGTTGAGTGTCGTGAACAGGCTTCGCAGTAACCTCGGGCTGGTCAAACGCGATGTCTCCATCAGCTACTGGCCCGTCACTTCGGGTCACGTTAGCAAAATTATGCAACTGGCGATCTGGCATATGCGAAGGTACTACGTTTTGCATTGCTTTAAACATAGACTCTATGCGGCCCGGAAAACGTTGATTCCAGTCTTGCAACATATGTTTAATATTCTGTCTTTGCAGGTTTTCCTGAGAGCCACATAAGTTACAAGGAATAATAGGAAACCCCACATCCTGAGAATACTTTTTAATGTCTTTTTCGGTGCAATAAGCCAGTGGCCGGATAACAATGTGCTGGCCATCATCGCTAACCAGCTTGGGGGGCATAGACTTAATTGTACCACCATGAAACATGTTCAAAAAGAGTGTTTCGAGCATGTCATCACGATGATGCCCTAATGCAATTTTAGGCGCACCAAGTTCGGTTGCCGTTCGATATAAAATAGCGCGCCGAAGACGTGAGCATAAAGCACAGGTCGTTTTGCCTTCGGGCACTTTGTCTTTTACGATGGAGTAGGTGTCTTCTTCGACAATTTGATATTCTACACCCAGGTTCTCAAGATAATTTGGCAATACATGCTCTGGAAATCCTGGTTGCTTCTGGTCTAAATTGACTGCAATAATATCAAAGGATATGGGGGCCACCTTGCGCAGTAACAGCAGAATATCCAGCATCGTGTAGCTGTCTTTACCGCCAGACAAACACACCATAACTTTATCATTATGTTCAATCATGCCAAAGTCGGCAATCGCTTTGCCCACATTGTGGCGAAGACGCTTTTGCAGTTTGTTGAAACTGTATTTTTGGTTACTCTGCGCGCGGGTTAGCGGCTCTGGATGGCTCTTGTCGGCATGTTGACTCATACAATTTCTGTTCAGGCTCTCAAAAACTCTATTATACAAAATCCCAGCAACGAACGTCACCCTTTAGCCGAGCTTTAATGCCAATGTTTCAATAGATGGGGGATTCAAACCCGTCGGGCTTTATCGCCAGTACATCACACTGCAATGTGTCAATGACTCTTTCGGCGGTATTGCCAATAAAGGCTGCCGATAATCCCACCCGGCCAACGGTTCCGATAACAACCAGTTCGGCGTCAAGACTATCCGCCATATGGGCCACTACTTTTTCAGGTAAGCCTTCGCGAACATGGCAGTGCTCTGCTACCTGCTGATATTGTTCGGCGTGTCGGACCATTTCCTGTTGATGGTGCTGTTGTACTGCCTGATGGTATGCCTGAATGTCAAACTCTGGTATTTCAAGCGCGATGCTCACCGGAGCCGGCGGATAAGCGCTTACCAGATGGACATTACCGGTAAGTAAACTGGCGTAGTCCTGGGCGATACGGGTTATTTTATTGTTGAGTTGGAGATGCTCGCGATCCTCAGAGCCCACATTTATTGCGGCAATAATATTTCCATAAAGGGGCCACGCATGCTCTTTAACCAGCAAAACGGGGAGCGGACATTTTCGCAGTAAATGCCAGTCGGTAGGTGTGAAAATAACGGAAACCAAATCTGCAGTTTGATGACTGCTTTTCACGACAAGATCGGCATTACATTGTATTGCCGTACCTATTATTGCTTCAAAAACTCTGCTTTGCCATTTGATCACTACTTCGACGGGTCGCTTGGTGTAACGGCGAATCTCTTCATTCAGCCAATTGCGCTGGTCGTTTAATACAGCGTCACGCATGGCCTCCCGTTCGTTTTTGGAAAGCATGGTGGTCATCTCATATGAGAAGTCATAGACCACCAATAGTGCAATTACGGTGGCATCCGTTTTTTCAGCAAGTTCAAGAGCACGGGATAATGCCGGCTGAGTGTCAACGTTGTTATCTATAACCGCCAAAATGGTATCGTAAGTAATCATCGCCTTTAATCCTGTGAATTAATGCGCATAGGTATAAGTGTAATACCATTTACCCGTTACTTCCTGTTTATTGTTTAAAGGCAGGGATCTGTAAAGAACACGATTGAGTTCAATTTGCCCAAAATTGAGTAATTAAAGGAATCGGGGTCTCAACCTGAAATCGGATGTTAAGCAAACCCCATTATTTTAACCCGCCAACTGATGAATGCTGATACCAGAATAAAAGCACTTATGCCGAAATGTCAGTGATGTTGAACGGGCATGTTTTGAAGATGAGATACAAAAAGGGTAGCTAGCAATAAAACGGCATATAACGCTAGCAAGCCGGCCACCGTCTGTCGTAACCCATTGCTTTTAAGTGCAGACACCAACCACGATGCCCCGATACTTGCAGCTAATAAAGCGGGTAAAGTGCCCAGACCAAAACATAACATGATAAGCGCGCCTTGCCGGGCATCACCACTAACCATAGACCAACTTAATGCTGAATACACCAGCCCACATGGCAGCCAGCCCCAAATCATTCCGTAAGGCAGTGCAGCTACGGGGTGCCTGAACGGAATAAATCGCTTTGACAATGGTTGGATGCGTATCCAGACTTTTCCACCCAGCTGTTCCAACTTGCGCAACCCTAGCCACCATCGACCCAGATAAGCTGCCATGGCCAGCAACAATATACCGCTTGTGAGTTTTAAAAGCGGCAGGGCATGGGGCAAACTCATCACAGAAAGTTGTCCCAATGTCCCTGCCAAAGCGCCAAACAAGGTATAGCTGATGATTCGTCCGGCGTTGTAGCTAAGCGTGTAGGGCCAGTGATTGTCTTGTTCAGGTGTGGCAAAACGTAAAGCTGCGGCTATTCCCGAGCACATTCCGATACAATGAAGTCCTCCGGCCAAACCAATAAGCAACGCTGAGAACAGGTTAATCTCGCTCATAGTCTCGATCATAGTCTCGATCATAACCCTGGTCATGGAGTGCTTTTCGCTCGTCTGCGAGTTTTTTTTCTTCTTCAGACAGGTCGTCGTCAAATAAAATGCTATAACCCTGCCGATCCAAATCTTCAAATTGTTTGCTGCGTACTGCCCAAAAAAACACAGCAATAGCAATAGCTACAATAATTACAGCTAAGGGGATAAGTACATAAATAATGTTCATATAGATGTCTTTATCAGGCGGGTCGAATTTACTATCACAATAATACTACTTAACGACATACCTACAACTGCCATCCAGGGTTGTAACAATCCGCTCACCGCCATAGGCAATATGCCCGCGTTATAACTTAATGCCCATACAAAATTCTGGTGTATAATGCGTTTTGTTTGAGCGCTTATCTGAAACAGCAAAGGTAATGAGGTTAAGTTTTCGCTTAAAAAGATAATATCCGCACTGGCTTTGGCAATATCAGTACCATTACCTACAGCTACCGATACATTTGCCTGACTCAGCACTGGCGCATCATTTATGCCGTCGCCCACCATCATTACCTGATGACCTGAGTGTTGCATCGATTGTAGCTTCGCCAGTTTGCCACCGGGACTAAGCTCACCGTAGCCTGTATTTATGTTTAGTGTCTTTGTAACCGTGGCTACATTAGCCTGGCTGTCGCCACTTAATATACAGATGTTTTTTGACGCCAATGAGCGCAGTACAGTTTCTACGCCGGGTTTTACCGAGTCAGTGATACGCCATGCGCCTATGGCTTTGGTATTACATGTCATTACAACATTTGCGCAAAATGGCAACGCAATATCGTTTGTACCGGTAAAGGCCGGTGAGCCTATTTTATATTCATCACCTTTATAGGCAGCGGTGAGCCCTTCACCCGGCGACGAGATAACCTGAAGATCGAAGTGACCATATTTTGCTTGCGGTAACGTGGTAAAGGCTGAAGCAAGAGGATGCTGCGACTGCATTTCTAAATGTGCAGCCAGACTTAATGTCTGTTCTTTTTGGTCGGGGTCTATAAACCACGACGCCATAATTTTAAAATTACCCTGGGTGAGCGTGCCTGTTTTATCAAAAACAATGGTATCAATATTTGCTAACGACTCCAGAATATCACTTCGTTTGAGTAAGACACCATGCCGGTTTAGTTTTGCCATCGCACAGGTTAACGCTGCAGGCGTTGCAAGACCCAAAGCGCAAGGGCAGGTGGCTACCAATACTGCCACCGCTATCCACAATGCATCCGGGTTTTGTTGCCAGTACCAGTAACCATATGAGGCTGAAGCAATAATTAAGACGGTAAAGACAAACCCGGTCGCCAGCTTGTCGGCCAGCTGTGCTACCGCCGGACGGCTGGCCATAGCCTGACTTTGTAATCTGACAATCTGACTGATAAGCGATGCATTTAACGTAGCACTGACCTTTATCTTAAGGCTTTGGTCGCCATTGAGCGTCCCCCCGAATACAGCATCGCCAGAGTGCTTGGCGATGGGGGTTGATTCACCCGTTAGCATAGCCTCGTCTATGTAAGAGCTGCCTTCATAAATACAGCCATCGACGGGGATTATTTCTCCCGGAAGCACCAGAATGCGATCGTCCGGATTTAGTTTTCGCGCCAGAACGGTTGTCTGACCACTGGCTTCAATTTTGGTCGCCGAGACCGGCATATATTTAAGCATGTTGGCCGATGTTTGCATTGCCTGGTACCGGCTTTTATGTTCTACAAACCGGCTCAGTAATAACAAAAAGATAAACATGCACACAGATTCAAAAAACACCTGTCCGACTTGCTGCCAGGTGGCCCAGGCTCCGGAAATATACGTAATTACTATGGCCAGAGAAACCGGGACATCCATATTAACCGTGCGTGCCGCCAACGCTTTAACAGCGCTGCTATAGAACATTGATGCACAATAAAACACCACCGGTGTGGTTAATAATAAGGCTATCCAATTAAAATATTGGCGGGTGAGGGTGCTCATGTCACCCAATAGGTCAAAATAGTGAGCTGCCATCAGCATCATTACCTGCATGGTCATAATGCCTGAGAGGCCTAATTTTTTCACAAACTGCTGCTGTTCACGATGATACGATGCTTCATGTTCGTGAGGCTGAAAAGGAAAACCTTTGTATCCTATACGTCCAAGGCGTTTTAGTACTTTACTTAATCGGGTTTCATCCGGGTTCCAGCTTATCAATGCGCGTCGCTGAGACACATTTACCGCCACCTGCTTTACGCCAGGCGTTTTTGCCATTTGTTTTTCAATAAGCCAGCCGCAGGCCGCGCAACTGATACCCTCAATAGTTAGCTCAATTTCGCTCAGCTCTCCATGCTGATATACAAATTCCTGCTGAACATCAGGCTCGTCAAACATTACAAGCTCTGCAGGGACAGGGTCTGTAGTTTTAGCCGATTCAGCAGGTTGGGTCCGAAACCGGTAGTAATCTTCTAAGCCGTTGGCCACAATCGCTTGTGCAACAGCCTGACAACCGTAGCAACAAAAAGATCGCGTTGAAGCTAACACCTTTTCTTGTATTGCCAAGCCATTGGGCACAGGCTGGTGGCAATGAAAACAAATATCAGTTTGCATCAAGGATTGATTAAAATGGGTTTTTCTTGAGGTAAAAACTGCACGGTTTGTAGTTTCCAGACCAAATCCAGCGGCTCTATGGTAACGCGCCATTTTCCGGCAAGATCATGTTCAAGAAAGCTTCGATAAACGCCGGTAGCATCACGGCTCAGCAGTACTGAAACATCGCGTTCTGCCAAAGTGGTATGATAAAACGAGAGTCTGATTGCAGTTCCGTTATCAGGTGCGCCGGTTATAAACCGTAGCGACACGCTTCCTTCATTTATATCCAGTGAAGTACTGATGTTTCTGACTTTTGCTTCCTGTTCGCGGGCTAATGTCGCGTTAATAACACGACCTTCTTTATAGTAATCATCGACTACCAATGTATCCTGGGTGTTGATCGCCAGGTACAACAATACCCCTCCCATAATTAAGGTAATGAAAGGAACGACTATAAAAAACCAGGGCCAGAATTGTTTGTACCAGGGATCGTGCATAAGGGGCTATAAATACCGGTTTAAAAAATACTCAGAAGCGGTTACAGCGCAGTATCATTAAAACACTGCGCTCTAAACTACCTATAATTGTAGGTAATCCACGCGTTATTGCGGTTGATTGGATAAACTGTAAACGTAAGCAGCGACCACATGTATTTTGTCTTCGCCCAGTGTGTCTTTAAAGGCGGGCATCACGCCATTACGACCATAGTTCAGGGTCTCGGTTACCGCACGTTTACTGCCCCCATACAACCAGATATTATCAGTTAAATTAGGCGCCCCGAGTATCTGGTTACCTTTACCGTCAGCACCATGACACGCCGAACATACTGCAAAACGAGTTTCTCCTTTCGCGGCCAGGTCCTGATTGACTTGTCGGCCACTTAGACTAAGAACATAGGCGACCACTTCATCAATACCTTGTTCGCCCATGGCATTTAACCAGGCCGGCATCGCCGCCTGACGACCATTGATCAGTGTTTCTGTGATTTTTGCACCGCTGCCACCATATAACCAGTCATTGTCGGTAAGGTTTGGAAAGCCACCATTTTGGCCGCGCGCATCAGAGCCATGACACTGAGAGCAATTTTGTAAAAATAAGCGTCGACCAATCTTTACCGCATCAGGATTGTTTGCCAGTTCTTCTACCGGAGTTTTTGCAAATGCTTCAAAAATCGGGTCAAACCTTTGTGCGGCCTTTTGCAGAGCTACATCGTATTCAACATACATGCCTTCCTGCGCCGCATCCAACCGAGCCTGCTCAGATTCAGCTAATGACTGAATATTCTGGTTAGAGCTTTTCCAACCCCATAATCCCTGGTAACTGCCTAACCCCGGGTACAAAATTAAATAGATAAACCCAAACACAATGGTGACATAAAAAAGTATGGTCCACCATTTAGGTAAGGGGTTATTGAGCTCTTCGATGCCGTCAAAGGTGTGGCCCATACTTTCACCTTCTTTTACATCAGTGAAATTAGTAAGACACCACCGCAACAGGAAGTAACATCCAATAATGGTACCCAGCGTAATTACCGAGATCCAGATTGTCCAAAACATGCTCATGAGCTCAAGACTCCCGCTTCTTTTTGTCTGATTCCTGATGGTCTTCGTCTGCAAACGGCAGATTGGCCGCGTCATCGAACTTTTTCTTGTTTCGACTACTGAATGCCCACCACACCACGGCAAAAAAGCAGATAAAAACCACTAATGTAAAAATTGTTCCTACAATGCCCTGATCCATATTATTTCAAATGCGTCCCGAGTGATTGTAAATAAGCAATTAGCGCTTCCATTTCCGTTTTTCCGGCTACTGCTTCTTTAGCACCGGATATATCTTCTTCTGTATAAGGAACACCAAACCCCTGGAATACCTGCATTTTTTTAGCGGTAAGCTCACCGGTTAGTGTGTTTTCTAATAACCATGGAAAGCCGGGCATATTAGACTCGGGCACTACATCGCGAGGGTTTCGCAAGTGGGCTAAATGCCATGCGTCACTGTAACGTCCGCCTACGCGGGCCAGGTCGGGTCCGGTGCGTTTAGAGCCCCACAAAAACGGGTGCTCCCAGACCGACTCCCCGGCCACACTGTAGTGGCCATAACGTTCGGTTTCTGCCCGGAAGGGGCGAATCATTTGCGAATGACACCCTACACAACCTTCGCGAATATAAATATCCCGACCCTCTAACTGCAAAGCGGTATAGGGGGTAAGTCCTTCCACTGGCTCCATGGTCTGCTGTTGAAACATCAGCGGTGTAATTTGTACCAGCGCGCCCAGGCTAATTGCTACTAATATAAGAATAGTGAGTAAGCCGACATTTTTCTCTATTAACTCGTGAGGATTCTTCATTCGTCAATTCCTTATTATGCTGGCTGCGTAGCTGCGTCGGCGGCAATGCTGCCCTTAGGCGCACGAACGGTTTTCCAGGTGTTGTAGGCCATAACCAACATGCCTACCACCACAAAACAGCCACCAATAAAGCGCACAACATAAAATGGCTTAGAAGCCTCTAAAGACTCTACAAAGCTGTACGTTAACGTTCCGTCAGCATTGACTGCCCGCCACATCAAGCCCTGCAATACCCCCGAGAACCACATTGCCACGATATAAAGCACTACACCGATAGTGGCTAACCAGAAATGTACATTAATCAGGCGTACGCTATACATTGCGCGTTGACCAAAAAGAATCGGGATCAGGTGGTATACGGATCCGATGGAGATCATCGCAACCCAGCCCAAAGCGCCGGAATGCACATGTCCAATTGTCCAGTCGGTATAATGAGACAACGCATTGACGGTTTTTATGGCCATCATTGGGCCTTCAAAGGTAGACATACCGTAAAAGGTTAAAGAGACAACCAAAAAGCGCAGCACCGGATCGGTCCGTAATTTATGCCATGCCCCCGATAATGTCATGATGCCGTTTATCATTCCGCCCCACGAGGGCACGAACAAAATTATAGACATCACCATGCCTAATGACTGGGTCCAGTCGGGCAGAGCGGTATAGTGAAGATGGTGTGGGCCAGCCCAAATATACAACGAAATAAGGGCCCAAAAATGCACGATAGACAAGCGATAGGAATAGACAGGCCGTCCCGCTTGTTTAGGTACAAAATAATACATCATACCTAAAAAACCGGCGGTTAAGAAAAAGCCTACCGCGTTATGGCCGTACCACCACTGCATCATCGCATCTACTGCTCCTGCGTACAGCGAATAAGATTTTCCAAACGAAACCGGTATCGCCATACTGTTGCCAATATGCAGTATCAATACAGTAAGAATAAATGCGCCAAAAAACCAGTTGGCAACATAGATATGACTCACCCGTCGAATAATCATGGTGCCGAAAAAGTTTATACAGTAAGCCAGCCAGACCAGAGCAATTAAGATATCTATTGGCCATTCCAGTTCGGCGTATTCTTTTGACGTGGTTAACCCCAGGGGCAGGGTAATAATGGCGCTGACGATAACCGCTTGCCAACCCCAAAACGTAAATGCCGCAAGTTTGTCACTGAACAGTCTGACCTGAGAGGTTCGTTGCACCACATAATACGAGGTGGCAAATAATGCACAACCACCAAACGCAAAAATAACGCTGTTTGTATGTAGCGGTCGTAATCGTGAGAATGTAAGCCAGGGCAAATCGAAGTTCAGAACCGGAGCAAATAATTGAGCGGCAATGAACGCCCCCAAGCTCATCCCTACGATACCCCAGACAATGGTCATGATGGTAAATTGCCGCACAACCTTGTAGTTGTATACCGGCTTTTCCTGACTGATTTCACTCATTTACTGGCTCTTCCACTTCAAAGTAACAGGTGTCAATAACACCAGTTGTTCACGTTTTAAACGAATCAACAATTACGCGGATAATAATGTGTCTGTATATAAAAAGATACTACAAACCGTAGCATGTTTGTGCAGTCGCTAAAAAAATAGTTTGTGTTAAAAAATTTGGGAAAGGTGTGAAAGCTGTACAGGTATTGTTTTGGCCTTAATCTGCTTGCTTAAAGCTGGTAATTTATAGACAAAAAAAAGCTGCATTAAAATGCAGCTTTTTACTTTTAACCAGGCAAACTCGATATTACATCTGAGCTTGCAAATAATTGGACAGACCCAGCAATTTAATAAGGTTTAATTGTTGCTCTAGCCAGCGAGCATGGTCCATTTCTGTGTCATCAAGCAATTCTATTAGCATATCTCGGGTAACGTAATCACTTTCTTGCTCACACAGCGCAATCACTTCACGTAGTTTAGCATCAACTTCGTATTCTACACGCAGGTCACTTTCTAACATAGCTTGAACATCATCACCTATTTTAAGACCGGTGCGCGTTTGCATGTCGGGTTTGCCTTCTAAAAACAGCATCCGCTCAATTAGCTTTGTCGCATGACCGCGCTCATCATCAAATTCATGATCGATGCGCTCATACAGTTTGTTCAGACCCCAGTCCTGATACATTTGTGAATGGATAAAGTACTGATCCATAGCGGCTAGCTCGTAAGCCAGCAACGCATTTAAACCGGAGATTATGGTTTGATTGCCTTTCATTATTTGTCTCCTTTTACTTGAGCCTGAAGATAATTTTCGAGTCCCATAGTATCAATCTGATACTCCTGGGTTTCGAGCCAGTCCAGATGGTCTTCTTCGTATGTAAGTATGCCTTCAAGTAATTCGCGACTAACATAGTCTTGTTTTTCTTCAGCCAACGCGATGGCTTTTCTTAATAAGGGTAACTGCTCGGTTTGAAAGCGCGTATCGCACCCGATCATTTCTTGCGGTGCTTCACCAATATACAATTTTCCGAGCGCCTGAAGGTTTGGCAAGCCTTCTAAAAAAAGAATTCGTTCGATTAGGTCATCAGCCTGCTTCATATCCTTAATCGATTTTTTATAGTTTTTACTGTTCAGCTGTTCAAGACCCCAGTTCTTGAACATGCGAGCATGCAAAAAATACTGATTAATGGATGTAAGCTCGCTCGTCAGCACTTCGTTGAGCATGGCTATAATTTTGCGGTCGCCTTGCATGTGCAGATCCTCTCGATAAATGAGATGAAAAGTATAAGCGCTTCTGTCTTATTAGTCAAAAAAAGGCTTTAAAACAATAACATACTAACGATAATGGTTATCACTTAAACCTTTGTTTTTATTTGTGAGGAATAATAACGTCCTGATTTGCATGAACATATGCAAGGCTCTCTTCAGCAAAGCCTAAACCGGCTTCGGTGAAAAAGTTAAATACCTTATCGACACCATGCTCCAGCAGCGCATTTACTTCATCTTCATAACGCGCTATGGCCGCCACTTTTCCGGTGTAGCCCGCAAATTTTAATTGACGGGTTATATTGATGGCATCTTCAATTGACGGTAAGGCCAGTAATACCAAACGCGCTTGAGAAATATTAAGATTTTCCCACATATCGATATCTTCGCCATCACCGCAAATAACGTTTAGTCCCTTTTTTCGTAATCGAACCGTTTTGGGACGATCGGCATCCATTCCGATTACATCGCTGCTTACCAGCTTGCTTAAAGAGCGATAAGCCCCCAGACCCACCCGGCCCATGCCAATAACCAGAAAATGCGCATTATCTAAACTCGGGTAAATATCTTCAGATAAGCGTTTATCACGTTCAAACCGGGTAATGCTAGATTTAATCTTTACATATCGGCTATGGGAGTTTCGGTAAAGTAAACTGGTCACCACAAACGAAATAGAAACGCTGAGAGCTAACACCACAAGCCAATGCTCATCTAATAACCCCAGCGACACGGCAAGCGCGCCGATAATTAACCCAAATTCACTGTAGTTTGAAAGCACCAGGCTGGTAAGGTAACTGGAACGGGCCCGAAGTTGTAACAGCGTAAATAACCCAAAGTACATAATGGCTTTTACCGGAAGCAGTAAACAAACGGCAAGGGATAATAACAGCATGTTCATATCGGGCAGTGCGGTCAGCCCTATGGATAAAAAGAAACCAATTAAGAACAGATCTTTAAACGCCAGCAAAGATTTAGACAACTCCACCGCTTTTGAGTGACGGGCAAGTAAAATGCCTACGATCAAGGCTCCTAAGTCGCCTTTGATATTCACCAGGTCAAACAGGTGGTAGCCGCCTAAAGCCAGGACAAACCCCGTAAGGGGTAATAATTCACCGTGCCCGGAACGGTCAATGACACGATTGATAAGAGGCAGAGCGGGAACAAGTGCAAACAGGCCAATGGCCCATAAAGAGGGAAGTTTACCGGTAACAGCAACCATAAATACCACAGCAAACACATCTTGCATGACCAATATACCAATGGCCAATCGACCATGGCGGGTTTTACTTTCACCGCTTTCCTCAAGAACTTTGATTACACACACCGTGCTTGAAAAACTCAGCGCGAATGCTATCAAAGCAGCTGTTTGCCAGTCTATAGCGCCGGTGGCCGTACCAAAGACAACACCTAAGGCCATAATTACCACGCCGGCTACCACCACCCACAACATGGTAGTGGCGATGCTACCCAGCCAGACTTCGCGCTTGCTTAAGTCTTTTACATTCAGCTTTAAGCCAATAGTGAATAGCATGATGGTAATGCCCAAATCTGCAATGTCCTGCAAATTGTCCGTCATACTGTAACCCAGCGCGTTCAGTACAAAACCGGCTGCCAGGTAGCCCACCATGGGTGGAATGCCAGCAAGTTTAACAGAAAGACCACAGGCAAAAGCAAAGAGCAGAAAAATGTATTCCATTTGGCAGGTAACGTCCGGTAAGAAAATTAAAAAACTACATTATTGTAATAAACATCAGGCGGCATTTTTTGCGCGAAGCCGATGTGAAAAATGCTGTATACGCTGATAGGTTCGGCCCGGTGCTTCGAGCATGGGCATGTGGCCTACATCCTGAAAAACCTCATAATCACAAGATAAGCACGCTAACCAGTTGTCTAACGCCGAGGCGTCTAAAATAGCATCTTTTGCGCCCCAGATGATAAGAGTGGGAACCTGAGTTTTGCCAAGCTCTGTCTTATTCATATAGCCTGCTTCCGCAAAATCGGCGAAAACCCGCTGATAATCTTTAACGCGACGTATATGTTCGTCAGCCAGCACATCTTTTACCACTTTTGGGATGTAAGGACGAGAAGTCATTGTCATGGCAAAGAAACGATAATAGGCACGTCGGCGCGTGATAAAAAAAGGATTCTGGCCTTTATCTAATAATGTATCCAACCGACTCTTTTTAACAGAAGGCAGCCCGGCTGGACACAGCAGAATCTGCGCGTGAACCGCGGAAGGTTTGTAACGTGACATCCACGCGCTGATGTATCCGCCCATTGAATTGCCAATCAATGTTGCTTTTTGATAGCCCAAACGCCAGATTAAGGCATTTAATATGACTGACTGAGCCTCGATGGTGTATTTCCACTGGTCTGAAAAACCGGTATGTCCATGGCCCGGCAGGTCTGGAATTACCAGGTGATAGTCGTCTTTGTACAAGGCGGCCAATGACAGCCAAACTGAGCTGTCGGCGGTAAAGCCATGTATCATCATCAACAACGGTTTGTCTTTATTCCGGGCGCCTTCAGTTTCTAACACACTTAAGCTGATACCGTTTATCGAATAGCGCCGGCGTACCAGGTTTGCTTGTTTATAGGCTTTTTGCTGATACGCGTTAAGCAGCAACCGCCCTAATCGTGGGTAGGTATACCAATAAACAACAACTAACAGTATGACAAAGACAAGCCAAATCCACATATGAGTTTGCAAACTCCAAGAAAGGTGCGGTAATCGCGCAAAAAGAAAAACTGACCCACTTAAAAAACTGATTTACATCGAAAACCGTGGTCAACAAAGCGTGTAAAGGCTTTTTACCATATGGTCTGTAGTGATGAAAGGCACAGTCGGGGAATTAATACAATTTACGTAGAAGATACAATTAAGAATCAGTAATAAAAGGTTAATTCGGTGTCATATATGATCCTGGGCTTATATCAGTTCATACCGATTGAACAAAAATAAGGAGTTTGCATGCGAAGAACAATGTTAACCGTTGTTACCGCGGTACTAATACTTAATATTGTGATTGGTCTGATATGGCCCCCGGCGCTCTGGCTGCTGATAATAACGCTGACTACCACCATTGTTACCTGGCGTGACGCTATTCAGTTACAGCATTCTATATTGAGAAACTATCCTGTGATAGGTCGCATGCGTTGGGTCATTGAAAGCACTCGTCCTTATATTCAGCAATATATTCTTGAAAAAGACACTGAAGGACGTCCGGTAAATCGGATGTTCCGCTCTATTGTGTATCAGCGGGCAAAAAAATCTTTGGACACCCACCCTTATGGTACACAAATGGATACGTACGCCAGTGGTTATGAATGGATAGGACATTCGTTATCCGCGATGAATCGTGAAGAAATGGACAAGGACCCCAGAATTATAATAGGAGGGCCCGATTGTAAACAGTCTTACTCGGCTAGCTTGTTGAATGTTTCAGCCATGAGCTTTGGCAGTTTAAGTGCAAATGCAGTTGAGGCGCTGAACAAAGGCGCAGCCAAAGGGCAATTTGCGCAAAATACGGGGGAGGGCGGCTTAACACCGTATCACCTGAAGCATGGTGGGGATATTATCTGGCAAATTGGTACCGGTTATTTTGGATGCCGAAACAAAGATGGTTCATTTAATGAATTGGCTTTTGAAGAAAAAGCCGGTCATGACAATGTTAAGATGATAGAGATAAAATTGTCTCAGGGCGCCAAACCTGGTCATGGAGGAATTTTACCCGCACATAAAAACACCGCCGAAATTGCCAAAGTAAGAGGGGTTGAACAAGGCACTACGGTTGAGTCGCCGCCCCGACATACCGCATTTTCTACCCCTAAAGAAATGATGAGTTTTATTACCAGGTTACGCGATCTGTCTGGGGGCAAACCAATTGGGATTAAATTAGCATTGGGCCGAAAAAGCGAGTTTATTGCCGTGTGTAAAGCGATGCTCGAAACCGGTATAAAGCCTGACTTCATAACTGTTGATGGAGGTGAGGGAGGTACTGGCGCTGCGCCGTTAGAATACTCAAATTCTGTTGGTTTTCCATTACGTGAAGCGCTGGCATTTGTCGATGATGTATTAACGGGTTTTGGTTTTCGCGAAGATATTAAAGTTATTGCTGCAGGTAAAATTTTTACCGCGTTTCATATGGTGCAAAATTTAAGCCTTGGGGCTGACCTGTGTAACAGCGCCCGGGGCATGATGCTGGCGCTGGGTTGCGTACAGTCTTTATCATGTAACACCAACACGTGCCCCACGGGAGTCGCTACGCAGGATCCTAAACTTAGTAAAGGGCTAGATCCTACGGACAAAGGGGAGCGGGTACGTAACTATCATCATAAAACCGTGGAGTCGCTAATGGATATTTTGTCTTCCACCGGACACAGTTCGCCCGATCGCTTAAACCGGACGCATATATTCAGGCGAGTAAATCAAAGTGAAGTTAAGCGTTATGATGAGATTTTTCCGTTGGTTAAACGTGCAAGTTTGTTAGAAGATGACTTGCCTGAATCCTTAAGATTGCATTTTATGGAAGCCAGTGCTGATAGCTTTATGCCTTCAAGTCACTTAGCTGATATTGAAAAAGAAACAAAAAATGTAGATGAATAAATGCGTTAAGTATTATAAAAGCTGGCGCTTTGTCACAAACTATTGCATTATTTAAACATAATAATAAAAAGAAGACCGGCAGTAACCAAAGATATGTATTTGGTCAGCACGCGTTGTAACTCTTATCAAAGTTGAAACGTGTGTGTCGGTGGTAATAGGTATTGTATGTTTAAAACCAAGACCGCGGGCTTTTCCCGTTTGTATTATGCTTCAAAGTATTCCATCAATGGGCTGAAACTGGCTTTTATTAGCGAACCTGCTATCAGACAAGAACTTGCGGCAATAGCTTTACTTTTGCCGTTGGCGTGTTATCTGGATGTTTCATTAAGTGAAAAGTTGCTTATGATCATGAGCCTTTTTATTGTCATTATTGCTGAGCTTCTTAATTCTTCCATAGAAGCATTAGCAGACAGAGTAAGCGATGAGGTACATATTCTGATTGGCAAAGCAAAAGATATAGGGTCTGCTGCTGTGTTTGTGAGTTTGCTGCTGGTGGCAATAGTTTGGGGCTCAGTTTTACTTAAAATTTGAAAGCCACCAAGACGATAGGCATCGTCTTGGCTTGGTAATAAAGGCTTAAATGATAAGTTAAAACGACGCCACTTTTTGCCCTTCAGGCAATTTAGCATTCAGCATGTCGGTGACGGTACTTTCGATTAGCTTCAGGTGCGAACTGTGAACGCGTTTTTCAACGGGTTCGTCAAAACTGACGTTACTAAACACAACATCTTCGCCACTTGAAGTAACTTTTACCGTAAGGTGGTCGTCCGTCCCAGCAACCGGAACCCGAATACACAATGGCTCGTTGTGTGTTTCAACGTATTTTATTGCTTCCTGGGCACTTGAAAATGGTCCTTTTTTCTCTGGATGAACCTTCCAGTGGGCAGACTGTTCTAACACCCCGATTAGTGTTTTAGCGTGATGCTCATCAATCTCGTATGACATCAATATTATTCCTTATCTTATACAATTAAAGTGGGTACGCTGAGACCAGAAAAACAGATTTAAAGCACATAATGCTTGTGTATAAGTGCCAGCGTATGTCATGTGGTAAGCTTAAATCTATAACTTGAACAAACGCTTGTCGTTCGTCATTACTTCACCCTGCTTGATAACAAAATCTCCTTTATAGGTGTTGTCTTCCAATGTCAGAACTTCCTGTTTAATTTGTTCTGCTAACACCAGGCTTATCAGCGGGCTTGATTCGGCTAACTCTTTTGCGATAGATATCTCTGCAACACCATTAATTTTTTGACCTATCTCGCCTTTGTCATAGTCAGCCGCTTTATGCCTGGCCAGTTTTAAATCGCCGGTTATAGATATAGGTTCGTCGTTAAAGTGAAATCCAAATTTTTCAATAGTGATATTGTGTTCACGCTGCCCGAAGATATTAATAGCGGAATCAAAAGCTTTACCCTGAGACTGCGAGTCCATAGTACGCAATGCACTTAACAATTCAGGGCTAAGCTGATCAATACTGATGTCAGCTTCAACATTGCTGATCACATCTTTGGTGGTGCCGGTACTTATGTTATCAATATGAAATTCGTACTCTAATTCATATAATGCATCTTCTTCGCGTTCCATTTCAGTCGAGACCATTATTTTATCTATAAGTATCTCACTGGGTAACATTGCAGAGGCGTTACTTACAATTTTTATATCAGTTAAATCGATGGTCGACTCACCTGTAAAAAAATTTTTGTCTTCAAGTTCAGCTTCAGCAGTATACTGGAACCGGCCAAGGGATATATCAGTGCCGGTAGAGCTACCGGTCAGTGTCATGCCTTTCCAATTGGCCTCAATTTCGTACTCAGACATCTCTAAATTAGTTTCGCTGTATATGGATGTAGGAGCAAGGACCAGTTTTCCGTCAAAATCGTCTATCACGGTTTCTTCAGTGGTCAGAAAGCTTTCAACACTATTGAATAAGACATTAGCAGACCAGCCGGCTTTGTACTCAACAGGGTAAGTTTTGGCCATATTGATTGCGGCAGAACTTAGCGGCTCAAGAGCAGTGTCGCAGGTGATATAAAAAGGCAAAAGGGTACAATTGTTAAGCGCATTAAAGGTTAAATCACCGTTTAGATTTAACAGCTGCAAGCGTGTGTCGTCGGCACTGATATTTATCTCAAAAACATCGCTGGCGCTAAATATGTCTCGCTCTGCAGGCTGGTGGGCTAATGAAACAGATTTTCCACGAAGTTGTTCTTTCAGCTGCTTGACCTGAGCATCAATACTCTCCTCATACGCAGCTTTGGTATAGAACTGGCCCGCAACAATAATAACCACTAAACCAATCCCACCCACGATTGCTTTGTTTTTCATAATATTCCTTTCATCAATAAATCCAGTGAATCAATACTATTACTATACGAAGAGTGAGCACGACAGATCCAATTAAGAGCAACGATGCGATTGCATGGTCAGTGTTGGGGACTGTGCGTGTCCACATAACAACGCCTTGGCAATGGTTGTTGATAAATAATCATTAACTTCTAATCCTGGCAATGTCATTAGGGTTGTGCTGATTAGTGAGGGGGCACCGATAAAAATAGGTGATGGTTCGTGGGTCCCGATTGCTTGAAAATCCTGGTTTACGCGTAAATCGAGACTATCAGGCGTTGCCCTGGATTTATGCGTTAAAAATCCTGCCCGTAAAAGAGGCTGAAGCATAGTACAGCAACTTTCAAGGCTATCACCGCTGGTGCAATCTACATATAACGTGCCTTTTGTACAACTTACAGAAGTGCTAAGTATTTTAAATTCTGTTTTCGGAATATCGCGCTGCTGCAATGACAAACATCCGGCTTGCAATAGGGCATGTATTTTCGCTGCGCTTTGCGATGGTAAAGCGGCATTAGCTTTTGCAATGAAAGGCTTTAATACTTGTTGGTAACAGTCTAAATCGTGCTTGTTCAGCAAATGAGAATAACGATGTAAAACATTACCAAAGCATTCTAATACGCCTTGCCAGTTTTCAGTAGATTCGCGGTTCACTGAGTAACTAAGAACTTCGACTTTTAGTAATGTTTCAACATTTAGTTTTTGACGGTTAGATAATAGGTATTCCACTACTTCTTCAATATTCTTGAACCTGACCTGCTGATAAACCGCCGGCGCATTATGTGCTAAAAATTCAATAAACCCCGTATCAAAAAGAGTTTGAAGACAAATCGTATTGTCTTTACTAAGCTTTTCTTCAAACGCCTGAGCAATGTCGCTTTGTAAATCTAACGAAGCAAACCAGGGCCCAGGAAAGCGACCTGAGGTAGAAAACATTGTAATGTGCAATGGGGTTCGGGACTCGTAGTGCAGGCCGTAGCAGTTTTCGATGAAATAGCCATGTTTTTGCGCTACCGCTAATGCGCAATCTATCGCCGTTAACGAAGCTCCGCGTATTATTACCTGAGAGCATTTACGATCTAATATGCGCTGTAAGGGATAGGGTGTTTTGAAATAATGCGCAAATGGAGGGTGGTTGCCCTCACTTTGGCTTCTATCTATGGTGCCATGCCCGGTATTTATCACAATCTGACTAAAAGCACCCAGGGGCCGGCTGTGGTGATACACCAAAAATTGTTTATCTCCGGCTGGTTCAATTCGGGTAATTTCGCATCGGGTTATAAGAGTGACATAGGGCTGTAAAATACGTAAATAGTAGTGAAACGCATCTTCAAAATATTGTCCTAACAGGTACCTCGGTACAATATTTTGCGTGTTTTTATCTCGGGTAATATAATTTTTTTCGCACCAACGGCAGAAAGATATGTGCAGTTCAGGCACCTCGTCTTCGCTCAAATTCGATAGCATTTTATACTGACTGGAATAACTGCTGTATGGGGTACCACGTCCAATGACATCAGAGCTTTCAAAAATAGTGACGGTGCCATTTAGCTTGGTGCGCTGACGGGCCAGGGCGGCAAGTAGATACACGGTTGCCGGGCCTGCACCAACAATAGCAACATTTAGCGGTATGTTTGAAGATTCAGGGCTCATAGAGTACGTTTTTAGTCACAATAGAATGAGTACACCTGTATATTGATACTGGGATCATCAAAAGTAGCGAAGGTTGGAATTACCCACCCGCGGATTCAACCCCGAAGTGCACCACTCGCTAAATTAAGCCGCGCCACGTAATTTATCAAACACCACTGCTGGCTGTTTATATCCCAGGCACTTTCTTGGCCGAAGGTTAAGTGCCCGTTGAGCGTCTGCAATTTGCTTGTCTGTAACTGTCCGTAAATCTGTGCCCTTTCGGATGTATTGCCGCAGCAATCCGTTGAAGTTTTCGTTTAGGCCGCGCTCCCACGATGAGTATGGATTAGCGAAGTAGATGTCCGTTTTTAGTTTATCCGCTACCAGCTCATGTGCGCAGAATTCTGCGCCGTTATCGGCTGTAATCGTCCGGACATGGCGACGGTAGCGCCATAACATGCCAACCATTGCCCGTCCTACATCTGCAGCAGTTTTTGCTGGCACTTTGCGTATCAGGTACAGCTTACTTTTTCGTTCAACCAGGCTCACGATGGCACCTGTGCCGTTCTTGCCTAATACCGTATCGGCTTCCCAGTCACCGAACCGTTTCTTCTTATCTACTATGGCAGGACGGCATTCAATGCCAACCCGATTCGGAATAATAACGCGCTTCGCGTAGCTGCCTTTACGGTATTTACGGTGGCCATGTCGTAACTGCTTGTAGAGCTTTCCACCGCGCAATTTATCGCGCTGTACGAAGCCGTAAATCCACTCATGACTGACGATATGACCAATAATTTTGCCCACGCCTGCAATCTGTTCGGGGCTCCACTTCGGGCAGGTAGTGATTATCCCTTATTCTGTTGCGCCGGACTTCCCGACTAATGGTGCTGTGACTCACCTTCAGCCGTTTCCCAATCTCCCGATAGCTGAAACCCTCGCTTAAGTAGGCTTCGATCTGGTATCGTTGTCCTTCGATCAACTGCTTGTATCTCATGGTAACTACTCATGTTTTTTGGCGATTACAGAGTACCACCAACAGGCAGTTGATCTCTTCTCACCGTTTAACCATGAGTGGTGCACTTATTATCTGAATTCGGGCCTATTATGGAACCTTTTGATACAAATGAAGACGAGGTAACAACAATTGCCATTTTCCCGAGCGGGTTTTAATGGGAGTTCTTTCATAGTTTTTAAGCTCTGAGACTTTAGGACGATTTTCTGCATTAGTCAGTAAAAAAGGCAAACCGGCACTGTATCCGAGCATTTTGCCCTCATTATCTCGTGCTGAGCATTCGGGTCTTAACTTTATAGGTCGTCGGATGCTCAGTTTTAAAGCGGCACAACCTGCAACCTGCTCTTTTTCTTTTTCTAACAGGGCGTACCATGAATACTGATTGTGTTTTGCCGGTACGGTTGCTTTGGCGCGCTCAATACGCTCTATCCAGTTTTCTTTAGTGTCGGTCTCAACTCTTGGTCGTCTGGACCAATTGAAATAAAATGCCTTGTAATTTCCTTGAAAGGTATACACTTTCCGATAGGCCATAGTGGTGATGAGATAATGAAATCTATCATGCACCTCAAAAAACTTTTGTTCTGCGTCATTGTATTTTTGCACTTCAGCTTTAAAAGCGGCTTTCGCTTTATTTAGCTCTGTAACTACTGCCGCTAACATTGTGTAGTCGCATGACAGTGAAATAAGTCCGGGGTACTTCTGAACAAACCGTCGACTTAAGTCATTTTCATATACATACATGTCTTTAAAAGCCTGAGCGGCCATGTTTACCGCCTGCTGACCTACTATGGTAGTGACGTTAATAGAGTCGTAGTCATCATCAATAATCTTTTGCTCTTGTTCTTTGGTAATTCGGGGCAAAGCAAACATAACTGCGTTATTAGGTTCGCCATACTGATGCACAAGTTGGACAAGAGCATCACTATGTTCTTCAATTTTCATCATATAGTAACGAAGCAGATTCATAGGATATCTTCACATGCTGTATATATATACATGTTAAAATAATAGATGGTAATATACTAGTGTAATTAACGATGTATCAACGGCTGATAGTTTTCTCCATTGAAATTTACGGCACCATACCATAGGTATATTAAAACTAATAAATGCCGCATAGCGGCACAAAAACTGTCTGTAGGGGAGACTTTAGAGTTCTTAAGGCCAAAACCTTCTTCAAAGGAAATAGCAGGCTTTGAAGGAAAACCATTTCCATGAATAATCATAATAAAGGGGGTTAGTTGGACAGGCAAAAAAAAGCGATCAAAATGTATAAACTTCTGGTTTACTGAAAATAGATGACTCGAGCTATAGAACGCAAATTTACTAATAATCGTATTTCTTATCAATAACCTAAAAGCTATTGCTTATAGCAAGAATGATAGTTTATAAACGCTGGTTTTAACACGGGTACGCGAAGTATCCTGGCTTGGAATATGGCATAAATCCTACTAATTTAGCCGATGCTGGACATCTTTTAGACAAACAGTGCATTTTTGCTAAAGCGGTAAGGCTAAAACTAAGTTAAATACGTAATTACCCCACATTCATAGATACTTCGAGGTAATAGATGAAAACAGTTGGTTATGCAGCACACGATTCAAATGCGCACATGGTGCCATATCACTTCGAACGTCGCGATATTCGTGACAACGATGTTGCAATAGAAATACTTTATAGCGGGGTTTGTCATTCCGACTTGCATACTGTAAACGGCGACTGGGGACCCCAGTCCTATCCGCTTGTACCCGGACATGAAATTGTAGGTAAAGTGCTGGAAGTAGGGCCAGACGTAAAAGGTTTTGAAGTAGGCCAGCATGTGGCCGTTGGGTGTATGGTCGATAGTTGTCAGCAGTGTGACCAATGCGACAACCACGAAGAACAGTACTGCCGAAACGGTATGACACCCACTTATGGTGCCCCTGATCGCATTGATGAGACAATAACCCAAGGTGGATATTCTAAGCATATTATTGTGCGCGAACAGTTTGTGCTGCGCTTGCCAGAAGCATTAGACATGGCTAAAGCAGCCCCTATCTTGTGCGCCGGAATTACCACTTACTCGCCATTGCGTACATGGGATGTTAAAGAGGGCAGCCGGGTAGGTGTTATCGGACTGGGCGGCTTGGGTCATATGGCCGTTAAATTGGCTGTAGCCATGGGCGCTGAAGTGACCGTAATCAGTCGTTCTGATGCAAAAGATGAGGAAGCAAAAGAGTTAGGAGCTTCTGGAATTTTGGTGTCTACCGACGAAGAGGCGATGAAAAAGTCGGCCAATGCGTTCGATCTTATTTTAGATACCGTGCCGGTAAAGCATGACGTTACCCAGTATGCGCCCCTACTTGATGTAGATGGTTCTTTGGTTATCGTAGGCCAGGTAGGTCCATTAGATGAGCCTTCTACTATTCCACTGGTTACAGGGCGTCGTCGTATTGCTGGCTCATTAATCGGGGGCATTAAAGAAACGCAAGAGGTGCTTGATTTTTGTGCTGAGCATAATATTCACCCTGAATGTAAGATGATTCGACCAGAAGAGGTCAATACCGCTTACGAGCATTTAGCTAAAGGCGATATCGCGTATCGATTTGTAATGGATATGTCATCACTAAGCGTTGATGCATAAACCGAAGCGCGTACATTCGCTTTTTACCATAAACCGGTGCCAGCCTAATTAGGTTGTCACCGGTTTTTTATGCGTACAGCGATTTGATATCAATTCTTTAATCTACCGTCCTAGTTTACTTACCTGTATGCCGAACCCTAAGCATTCTGTTTATCTAACTCTTCTTCGTTACAAAGCCTCTAGAACGACCACTTGCGTTCATATCCAACATAGATAAGGGTGACAAACCGGGTTTCGATTAACAATATCCGATACCAACCGCTGTATTTTAAACGCTGTTTAATATGGACTTAAGTTTTGAACAAATAGGGCGGTTGACGGGCATTTTCCAAAATTTTGAATCACCTCATGCAATAAGTTCTCGCGAAGATAAGGCGAGAAGATTCAATAAAGTCAGCTTGTAATAGCCGAACGAAGCAGTTTATATTGATTGTAATCAGTTAAATTTTATCCAGGAATTATCGATGCCTTTAGTTACACCACTTGCCGCTGACACCAACCCCGAAGTAGCAGAAATGGCTAAGTTTTTTAACGAAACTCTGGGTTTTTGCCCTAACAGTGTTTTGACCATGATGCATCGCCCTGCCATCGCTAAAGCCTTTATAAACCTTAATATGGCGGTTATGGAAAATCAGGGAAATGTGACCAGTGCTTTCAAACGTCTCATTGCCTACGTATCAAGCAATGTTACCGGATGTCGCTATTGTCAGGCTCACACCATTCGTGCAGCTGAACGCTATGGTGCTGAACAAAAACAGCTTGAAGATGTTTGGGATTACCAGAGTAGTTCTGCGTTTAGTGCTGCTGAAAAAGCCGCCTTAAATTTAACGGTAGCTGCATCTACGGTTCCTAACAATGTAGATAAAACAGTAATAGATGAAATGAAACAACATTGGAGCGAACAGGATACTGTCGAAATCATGGGTGTTATTTCATTATTTGGGTATTTAAACCGGTGGAATGATTCTATGGGGACCACTATGGAACCTGGCGCAATTGAATCCGGTGAAGCATTGCTGTCTGATACTGATTGGGAAGTTGGAAAGCATCGATAGTTACACGGGGTATATTTAGATTCAACAAAGTATGTTTTTTCATCCAATGTGAACCATTTGTTATTATTATCATTATTAATTAACACACTAAGTTATTAACGAAGAAGGTAATGTTATGGATGCAACAGGAATAATAATATTTCTATTGATTGGCGCTATTGCTGGTTGGTTAGCTGGCAAAATAATGAAAGGTGGTGGCTTTGGTCTTATCGGTAATATCATTATCGGCATAATCGGAGCAGTATTAGGCGGCTTTTTGTTCGGCTTACTTGGAATCAGCGCCGGCGGATTAATAGGCTCTATTATAACGGCCACCGTAGGTGCCATCGTACTTCTCTTTATTGTTGGTTTGGTTAAACGAGCCTAGCGGGTTTACTACAAGATTAGCCAAGCGTTTAAAACATAAATAACTAAAAAGCCTCATTTTCGAGGCTTTTTTTGATATCGAAATTGAGATACGGCCAAATTATGAGTAATTAAATTCACGCATTACGAATAATTTAAATTGGTTAGCGACAATATAATAGCTAGAGCAGATATAAACTGAAAATTTAATCAGTGATGTAGATTTATATAAGTGGTTGATTTGATTAACCGTATCAGTAAAAAAACTCTGATAAAACAACAACCGATTATCGAAACCCTAGTTATTAGGAATATACTCACCTTCCTCGCTTCAAGGATAGCTTCGCCATTCCGCCTAACCCTACGTTGGCCTGTTGGCCATAATGACCAGGCATTTCTGGCGAATTCCAGCCGCCAGCTAATTGCATCTCTGGTAACGTAGCGCCATTTTCGGCTAATGAAACCGCACCGCCAACGCGTCCGGAATGAGGGGTAATATTTTCTTTGATATCTGCCAGATTGCCTATGCGTTTCCAAATTCGGTAAATACTTGAATATTCTAAAATAGGTGATGATTTACCGGCTTTGGATTCGTCATAAGGAAGTAGGGCGTGGCCGCGATTGGATACTCGTCTGAACAAAATTCCCTTGTTTATCCTTCGCGGATCCTGCATATCCCGTTCGATTTCTTTTGCTTTATTGAAGTTGGCTTCATTAATGTACTCGTCAATCATTGCGATAGTGCTGTTCGAGATGTAACGATAAGAGCCTTTGCCAGACTGATCAGATTTTGACGTTATGACCAGTAGAGCATTGTTTCGTTTATTGATATGTTCCAATCGTATACGAACAACCTCATCGGCCCGAAGCAAACCATCAAACATCAGATTAATTAATGCGAGATCACGCATCTCTAATAAGGTATCTGGAATAACGTTATTGTTGATTTTTTCCAGAATATCCAGGGTAAGCGGAACAGCCTGATGGCTACTAAGCTGGTATTTTTCGTTCTGAGCAAGCGAAAGTTTGACAAAATCCTTAAGATACACGGAATGCACAATAGGATTTGGTAACTGGGCAATTCCTAGAAATTTACTCAAAGCACTGAGGCGACGCTTTATGGTTCGATAGGCAAGGGGGCTTTGACAGAGAACTTCTACATAACGTTTTATGCAGTCTTCGTTGTTATGCATGGAATCATTAAAGCCTTCAAGATTTTCTTGCTCGCAAAAAATAGCAAACTCATTGAAATCACTTACGTAAGCACGCTGAGTATTGCGGGGCAGCTTGGTAAATATGTCGGTGAAATATTTATTAACCGCATCTTTATAGACACTGACAAACCCCGGGATCGGTGCTAAAGCTGAGTAACCCATGAATTCCTTTGCTATTAACTTATTGATATTAAGTGAGATATAAAATTTACTCGATCAAACTATACGAATATGCGTTATCATCACGCATGATAATTCCAGTTATCTTGCGTGATGGATCGCAGTAGATCTCGATATCTAAACTTGCCCGTTTCTTCTTAGATGCCTTTTTATTGGCAACTGTATAAATATACAGCTTGCGTTGTAATTTGCAAGTACTTAGCTTTGTTTACAGTTGAATGGGGATTTAAAGCTAAAGGACTAAGTCTAATAAACATGTTAAATAGGAATAATGGTTGTCAGTTTCTGTTACTTTTAGGATGGCTTCTCGGTAAAATTGTGGCAGGCACTCTTTCAAAATTATAGTTACTTCGCATTGTTTTAGTCATCTTCAAATGAATTAAGGTGGTCTTTCAAAAAGTATGGTTGGAATTTGAATATTCCTGACGAATTTGGACAAAAAAACTACTTTCTAAATCGAGTTCTGTGTGAAATCTGACGGGTAACAGTACCTTAATCATTTCAGATTTTACGTAGCGTCGCCTTAAATTTGAGCTATTTTAATCGTATTTAATGCCTGTAGCAGGTTTCGATATTCAGGCTCCGATTTTCAGTTTCTCACTTATGTTTATCGCGGCATATCTGGTGACTCATTATTGTGGATTGATACTGATAACCTGAACCGGTGAAAAGTCAGCACGTTACGTAGTTTATTCAGTAATGGTACTCATCCAGTAATTACAATACGGGTGTAAGACGTAGTAACGCCAAGCGGTAAAGTTATCGATTATTGATATCGAACACTTATGTACGCAACACATATTTTCCAATCTCGCTAAGCCTGTTTAAACAAGCTCGTTGGAAAAACATCAAGGATAGCTGCAAACCGGTTAGCGAAGCACCTGAGCGAATTCGTATAAAGTAGGTGAGCTGTACAACCCTCACTTTCAATCTGATAATATCCTATTTAACATAATATACATTATGTGAAGTTATATATTATTTTATTTCAGTGGCTTACCCAAGCTATTGTATCTACCTGAGGTAAAACTTGCGCAACTACTATTTGCATAAAATAACCTACCTACCTAAATGTTTAATCGGATAAGCGTTTCTTACTGTTGTAGCCTTAGATGCATCTTATATTCAAAACGAGGCCCGTTCAGTTTAGTGTTGAATTTTTAGTGAACATCGATGACAAACTTTGTAAGTTACTCCAGTCTCTTGCCGGACTCAGCTCGAGGCAAATGGAAGTAATTGGATGTGCACAAGATTTTTTGCCTGTTCACAATGATATACGGCACAACGCTGAACTACATACAAATTCTATCCCGCTGATTGGCGTTAATTACTCCCAGAAAGTGACTATCCAGGTTTACGCCTACATTTGCTAATTGTAGCGGCTCACGAACATATACCCGCCGACTTGATTACATCCGATCTTTTTGATTCACAATAAGTGAGAATAAGCCTGTTGCCAGGCCCACATTAATTGATAATGGACTCACTTTAATTAAGAACGGGCTTGCAAACATAATATGTCGGCTCACTTTATTTAAGAATTAGATAGGCAAACCTGCTTCACGCATTTCGGTAGTCATCTCCTTTGCTCTACTTGGATCTAAACCGCCTGAAAAGAGCTTTCTGATTTCGGCTGGTCGATAACGGAACTGTTCTGCAATCACGCGCTCATTGTAGCCATGTCTGATAAGCATGGGTTCAATTTCATCTATTCTACTGGACAGAGTTTCTTCCAGGAGACCACACTGATTGGCTTAACACCAACTTTATAACCCTCTTCTAGTGCAAGGGTAAGATGTTGCTCTACCTGAAGCGGCGTAGTGAGATGTTCAGCCAGATAATCAATTGCTTGCTCTTCGATAACATCTTTGGTCTTTACATTATCGTTTGTGCATTTATCTAAGAGCCAATGAATATAGTCCCGCAAAATACCTTGAGAAGCATCAAGTGACATAGTGACAGTTCGGTATCCAACCTCTTCCATCGTCGGAGATTTTAAGTCGTTCTTTAGTTTGGGATGTCCAGCCAAGACAATGGAAAGTTTACCACCACCTTCTTGAATGACTTCCATCAAGCGTTTCAAACCTGTAAGCGTGCGGTGGTGAAGATCATGCGCTTCATCACAAAATAGTACTACGGGCTTTTTACTTTTCTTAATTAATTCCTGTAAATCACGCTCACGCTTTTCGCCAAGTTTTGGAACTCTATAGTCATTGTCACCTGATACGTCATAAAATAATGCGGTGATTAACGTTGTCAAATTAGTCTTGGACTTCTCAACTGAAAGCGACTTGGCCACAATCACCTTTTTCTCGACCGTCAACTGTTTTTGAATACGTTCAAGGTAGGTCGTTTTGCCGATACCAACGACCCCCGTTAACGCTATGAGTTGTCCTTCTGGTATGATTTTCTTGAGTTGTTTGAATAGCCGTTTGGCTGTGTCGGTTTCGAAGAAATCTGCATCTCGAAAATACTTCTTTATCCCAAAGTGTTCCATGACTTCAATTTGCATGCTCCCCGCTCCTATTATTGAAATATTCTTTTATTCGTTTCATTACAGCATCTTTGTCTAACGACTCAGACAAGATAGCGTCAATCATATCCCTGTCGCATTGAGGTAGTACTGCTAAAGCTTTGCCCAAATATTTTGATATTGCCTGTTTTGCTTTGAGTATATTTTCATACTGTTTTTCGTAGAAAGGATCAGGATCGTCAAACTCTCTTGTAGGTACCGGCTCCACAACTTTTTTTATTGCAGAAATAACCTCACTATTAGCATCACCAGACTCAGGCAATTTCAGTGACTTTGCCAATGACTCAAGTTTATCCAGCCGCTCTTCGTTTTTTGTCTTTTTAAACTTCCTATACCTAAATAGTGGGACAGGCCCACTTATTGGGAAGTACGCACCATAGCGTTGACCACCATGTTCAACATAAAGCTCTTCATCAAACAACCCCCACCAAAGGACGACCTTCTCCCCCGCGAGATCAGCATCTATCTCATATACACTGCCATCAACGGTAATCCTTGCGTCGATACCAACGGTGCGTTTCTCTGGCTCTCTGGCAAATGCACAGTAGCGTTCCCAAGTGCACATTTTCTTTACGGTACCGTCGATATTTTTAAGCCAATCATCCATCCGAGAGTGCTGCTCAAAACGGTGCTGGTGATCATTGTATTTCTTCAGATAGTCACTCAACATTTCATTGGCTTCTATTTCATTTTTTGGCTCGCGCAGATGATATAGAACCTCATGACATTCTTTTACAGTGCGGAAAGCCCGTTCAACCTTTCCTTTTGACCTAGCAGTTTTACGTCGTTTGTCCTTGCTATCAGGCATGTGTATTTTTATTTCAATGCCAAGAAAGTGCATGACGTTGAGAAAAACAGTGCTTTTTGCGATTGGCCCATTGTCCAGATAGATAACACTGGGTATGCCATGAAAAGGAATATCTGGATCATCTTTTGGGGACATGGCATCAAAAAGGAAGCGCAGCGCATTGCCCGCGTCTCGCCGTGTACATTGCGATATTGCTGATAGCAAACACCCGAACGGTCATCCACTATCGAGTAGAGCATTAGAATAGGTAAGCCTTTTGACTTGTCATACCAAACAGGCTCATCAACACTTTTAAGATCTGATGGGCTTAAATCAAACTGCCAACATTCATTACTATGCTTAGCTTGAAATCTGACCGCTGGCGCATTCTTTATCAGATTGGATTTGTCCAGACCGTAAAGAGTGAGGTATCTATTTACTGTAGCTTTATTCAGCAAACCTTTAGGAACCTTGATAAAGCCATATTCTGATTCAATACCCGTCGATTCGAGCACTTCTAATGCTGTGACGGTAGATATATGGCGCCCATTTTTATTGGTTGTCCTAATTTTGAGTGCAGCAATCAGTTCACAATACTGCATCATCTTTTCTTCAGGTATAATTCGTGGACAACCAGCATCATTGCGTTGGACAGACTTAGGTTTTTTAACTTGGGATAGTTGGCGGTAAAGTGTACTTTCTGAGACACCATAGAGGTTAGAGGCTTGCTTGATGATTTCTCGCCTCGCATGATCACGCGCAGGAAGATTTTCTATCCTCCGGTGTAGATCAATTAGAACCTCTTGCGCTATCCGTTTGTGTGCCATTAGCTCGTTGATTGGGCCTGTTTTTCGCATTTTCCAATATCAACCCCTCTTATTCTCAGGTACTTGTAGAGCGTTGACCTGGCAATACTGAGTTGAACGCAAATATCTGTAACACTTAATTTCCCTGCTTTATACAATGCTTCAGCAGCAGCGGCTTTATTCTCGGCCTCTTTTGAAAGACCTTCAGGTCTACCACCATGTCTACCTCTAGCCCGAGCAGCATCCAAACCCGCTTTAGTGCGTTCGGCGATAAGTTCCCGTTCGAACTCTGCAATTGAAGCAAAAATATTCGTAATCAATCGGCCTTGGGGAGATGTGGTATCCACAGGATCATTAAGGCTTACTAATCCAATCCGTTTTGCAGTTAACGAGTCGATAAGTTCAATGAGATGTTTTAGTGACCTACCAAGTCTGTCTAATTTATATACAACGATAACATCCCCATCTCTCAATTGAGAAATGAGATTATCCAGTGATGGCCTACTGGCTTTCGCTCCCGATGCCACATCTGAAAATATTTTGTCACAACCGTACTTCTTCAAAGCATCCGTTTGTAAATCGAATCCTTGGTCTTTGGTGCTGACACGTTGATACCCGAAAATCATAAATAGTTCGTGCTATCCATTAACTTTGTTGTTTAATGAACCTTGATTATAGCAATGGGTTTTTCGTACTAATAATTATTTATAAGAGGGAAGCCAGTCGCCATGGTTGGAAAGTATGAATAAACGAGGGTATATTCGAACATTTAGCGAAGTAATGATTGTGAGAGTTCAATTGAAGGACAACTATAGTCGAGTAACACTATTTGAAGTACTCGTGATATCTTTTATTGATAGTTCTAATGAATGCTCTGGGCAATGGTGCTCATTTGATGATTTATTACTTAAAATACGAAAAAATTGAGGAATGCACGCGACCTCTCCCCATGGTTGTTCTTAACAATCGTGCTAATTCTTTAAAGACTTTAAAGATGCTGTTATCTCGCTCGTTTCTAAAGAACATTTTCAACTTCCGTGAAGTGTTTATACCTTTCTCATAAAAGGCTGAATAAGCTGTGCGATGTAATTCTTGGGGTAATTTGGTTGACTACCAATTCCTAGCTCCCCATTACGTGGTGAGGGTCGTTCATTAGAATTGGTGACGAATGTACCAAGGAGGTGATCCCATAAATGTGTAAACAACCCAAAATTAACGTCACCTTTGGTACCGTCTTTTACGTGATGATGTCGGTGACCTGGAGCAACAGCCCAAACATATTTTAGCGGGCCAAGCCGCATATCAACGTTAGAGTGTTGCAACAGCAACTGTATGGCAGCACTAAACCCTACCAATGCGCCTATTTCTAAGGGCATACCTATCAAAAGTAATGGGAGTGTACCTGCACTTAGTTCAATCGCTTGGTGAAGGGGATGCTTTAACAATCCATTGAACCCGTACATTCGTTCAACGCTATGATGAACCGCGTGTAAGCGCCAAAGCACTTTGTATTTATGACTAAAATAATGTGCCATCGTTATCCCAAAGTCAGCGACGATGATGGCAAAGCCAAGTTGTACTAGTAGTGGCCAATGGTGTGGCCAAATACTGAAGTGGGGCACTATCGCGGTCATTATTGGGATAAACGCGACCGTGAGAGCCAAAGAGCCTTCATTGACAATGGCATGCACTATATCTCGCCCGAAATCTCCCTGCGGTGTATTCCATGCTTTTTCATATGGTAACCATTTCTCAGCTGCAAAAGATACGACGATGGCGAATAAAAGCAGGGGTATAAGCCAAGCTGCAGATCCTGTGTTTTGGGAGATACTGGATGCAGCAAAGATAAAGCTTAAAAAAAATAATGGGCTGAACATCCATTGGACCAACGTTCTCATAGTATTTACACATTCGCGTTTTTATTGATGCGTATATTATTCCCTAGTCAAACTTAATTCGGCTTGTATCAAACGGCTAATTACTGTGAATTTTAATGGTGTGCGGTTTGAATAACGAGGAAGGTGCAAATCCAAACAGCTGTTTAAACGTTTTACTCATATGAGGTAAGTCAGAAAAACCCGAAGCATGGGCAGCCTCAGTCAATGTTGCTGACTTACTCAGTTGTTCTATTGCGGCGCGCACACGCCACCAGACAATAAAACGACTAATAGGTATACCCACTTCTTGCTTAAAAAGATGTGTTAGACGACTTGGGGACAAGAAAACCTTCGATGATAAAAACGCCATATCGATTGCACAACCTCTCTGCGAAGCAATAATGTCGATGACCGCTCGTACCCGTTTATCCTCAGGGCGCGATGAAAGCGCAGGACTATAGACTAGCCCTACCGCTTTATTTACTGTTTTCCACACTTTGTCGATATCGACGTCAGTAAATAGATGCTGAGAAATGGATCCCAATTCTTTGCTAGTAAGCGGCAGAGTATTAATTCCATCACTCCTGGCTTGACGTAAGGCTTTGAGAAATTGTTGGTTTTGCCTATCTTCAGGCTCTAAATAGATCACTACAATCTGATTGTCCTGTGCCAAAACCTTGTGAGGGACATCTTCGAAAATCACAATACATTGTCCGGTGTGAATACTTTGTGCCTTGTAATCTTGAACCGAGATGTCTTTGTCTAAACCAATGCAAATTTGGACAGCATGATGTGCATGAACATCATTATCAGGACTGATTCCGATGTAAATCGCTTTGTAGGGCCACAAATGAATATGCATGGCTGACTCAGTATCAAAAGTTCAGGCTATTGATTTTTGCCTTATAAATCTACACAAATGACGAATGTTAGCCGATAGATACAAGTTAAGGTGAGCGCGCACAGTGAAATTGTGTTCTTCTTACAATTTTAAGTGTGTAAATAATTTAAAATACCACAGTCCCTAATGGTTTTGTCTTGGTCACACGATGACGCCATATTTTCGAGTGATGACTTTAATGCGTTTAGCTCTTCAATGCGAATAATGACGTCTGATAAATGCTTAGCTATTAACGTATTGATATTTGAACAGCTCTGATCTGGCCTCGAACGACTGTCCATTAGCGTTTTTACTTCCATGATAGACATATCTAATGAACGACACTGTTTGATAAACAGGAGTTGTTCAATAGTCCCCTTGTCGTAGACACGATAATTTCCACTTGAGCGCTTAAGCTCAGGCAAGAGCCCCTTCTTTTCATAAAAACGAATGGTCTGAATACTACAACCTGTCGTCTTTGCGACATCACCAATTTTCATTTTTTTCTCCTAACCGTTGACTCTATACCAAGTATAGACTTTATACTCATACTATTCATCAGTAAAGAGTGTGTTTCTAATGAGCGGATGTGGGTGCGAAGTTGAAATAAAAGACCAGTCTCAACGACAGGTTTTGTATTGGCTTTTGGGAATAAACGCGACAATGTTTGTTATAGAAATGGGGATCGGGTTGCTTGCTGATTCAACCGCATTAATAGCCGATTCACTTGATATGCTCGCCGACGCAGTTGTCTATGGTGTTGCCCTTTATGCTATTGGTAAATCGCTATTGCACAAAGCCAATGCGGCTAGAATTAGCGGCTTTTTTCAGATGGCACTGGGTGTGTTGATTATCATTGATATTGTAAGACGGTCAATTTACGGTAGCGAACCTGTATCGGGACTAATGATGGCTATGGGGGCAGTTGCACTGGTTGCTAATGTCATTTGTCTTGTGATCATACGCAAACAAAGAAATGAAGAAGTGCATATGCGGGCAAGCTGGATATTTTCAGCCAACGATGTGATTGCCAACTTAGGTGTTATCTTTGCTGGCGTTTTGGTGTTTTGGCTCGATTCTCGATGGCCTGATCTGGTTATCGGTGTGATAGTTTCGTGCGTTGTGTTGCGCGGGGCAAAAATGATCCTCGAAGATGCTGGAAATGAAAGACAGCGAGCGCTTAATACGCAAAGTTGATAAGAAAATGCCAATTTTTAATTGCACATCAAAACTGCGTAGGTTGGCATGGCTACTTATTACTTTGCTCATGTGTCAATCGGGCTTTTCGTTCGCCGCTCAATGCGATGACTACCCTGCGGAGGTATCGTCAGTCCCTGAACAATCAAAGTCGATAGGCACTTATGATGTTCCCGAAAAAAATGTAAATGCTGGTGATAATACGTCGAGTGAAGAGTCTAAGTGTTTCCATTGTGTGCTGTGTCAATGTGGACAGATTAAGTTTCTGGCACAACACCCAATAAATGACGTATCTAAACCGTTATATACCAATCAATACAGTTATTCCCGCAACGTCACTGACGGCCTAGTCGAAGGCCTTTTGCGCCCACCTCAACATTAATCCATTCCCTCCTATATGTTTGCATGGGTGCTTTCCATGTATGTCGTTATCTTATGAACAAAAGGTTCTTTTATGAGTTCTTCACGCCCATTGGGCATAAAAAAAGCTAGCTCAGCGTATCTGAAATTGATATCTGCTGCACTGGTAACCATGAGCATATCTGTTCAATCTGCCAATGCGCAAAAGTCTTCAATCACGCTTGAAAATGTGCTCAAACGCACATTATCAAACAACCCAGATTTAGTTGTGTTCGAATTTAAATCTTCGGCTTTGGATGGTGAATCAAAAATGGCCAGCTTACGACCTGAAATGTCTGTTGGGGTTGAAGTTGAAAATGTGTTGGGAACAGGCGAAGTGTCTGGTATCAAAGATGCCGAATTGACACTGACCTTATCGTCGGTCATCGAGCTTGGAGATAAAGTCAGCGGCCGAATGAATGTGGTGAGTTCAAAAAAAGCACAACTGCTTACACAACGGCGCATTCGTACGCTGGACATCTTGGGTGAAACAACTCGACGATATATCAATGTCATTGTCCAACAAGCGTTGCACAAGACTGAGCAACGAGCTGAAATGCTGGCTCGCACAATGCTTCAGACAGTCTCAACACGGGTTGAAGCGGGGGCTTCTTCACCACTTGAGAAAAAACGTGCAGAGTCAGCGTTGTCGCAGGCGCGTTTGTCGTTATTGATAAGTGAACAAAAACTCAATGAGTATAAACGCGACCTGGCCATCATGTGGGGTGACACTACCGCTGCGTTTGCGGAAGTTGAAGGGACACTGTTATCGTTTCCAAATTCACTATCACTTGAACATATGCTTTCACAGCTTCAAAGCAATCCACACGTTCTGCTTTATGCTGATAACTATCGGGTACAAGAGGCCAGATTGAGAGTGGTTCAGGCCAGTCAGCAGTTCGACATTGCGTGGGAAGCCGGTATCCGAAGAATGCAGGGAATTAATGACACAGCGTTAGTCGCCAGTATTTCGGTGCCGTTAAATACCAAGCAGCGGAATCTAGGAGAATACGAACAACAGCGCGCATTGCTTGACAGTATCGACTATCAAAAACAAGCGAAAATTCGTGAACTCACTCGCCAATTAAATCAAGTCATTAGCGCAAAAGACCAAGCCTTGCTCACTGTTACGACCCTTCAAGACAATGTCGTTCCCACATTGGAATCTGCATTGAAATTGGCGCGGGATGGCTATGAAAGTGGTCGCTACAACTATATAGAGTGGGTGACAACGCAACAGCAACTCATAGATATGCAACGAACACTGATAAAAGCCGCAGGCTTAGTCCACCTTCGAAGCGCAGATCTAGAGGCACTTACGGGAATTCCCGTGTTTTCTGACTCTCCCTCGACGTCTGCTCAATCATCAGAATTACTAGAGAAAAAATAATGAATACATCACAATTTACATTACTCACTAGCGCACGTGACTTGCTTGGCGTGTTAGCCATGCTAGTTACTTTACTGTTTGCTTCTGTCGCCCTGGCTGATGATGACGATGAGGAAGCCGAAGAAAGACCCGAGTACGTAGTGTTATCTCAAGAACGGATGCTTGAACACGATATCGTGACTGCATCGGCCGCATCAGGAACATTATCGCTCACAACCAGAACCTTTGGGCGGATAGTTCATGATCCTGCGTCACTGAGTCATATTCGTGCCCGCTTCGACGGTGTTGTAAAACGTATCATGGTGAATATTGGAGATAAAGTAGAAAAAGGTGACACACTGGCAATCATTGAGTCAAACGAGAGTTTAAATCAATACTCAATCACCTCATCGATGTCTGGAAAAATCATAGCTAGACACGCCAATGATGGTGAGCTCACCAACGGTCAAGTGCTGCTTTCTGTTGCTAATTACTCTCGCGCAATTGCTCAATTGGCTATTTTCCCCAAACAACGTACTCATATTGCCGCTGATATGGAAGTCACTTTAAGGCTTGAGGAATTGCAGCAACAATCAAGTATAAGCCACATTACGTCCTCACCGGATGACAAACCCTATTCTATCGCGTTTGTAAACGTTGATAATGGCAGTGGTTATTGGCCTTTAGGCGCTATGGTAGAGGGTTATATTCAGATTGGTTTCCAAGAAGTCAATCTGGCACTCCCCAAAAGTTCAATACAAGAGTTAGATGGGCAAACCATTGTTTTTGTCAAAGAAGGGGAACGATTTTACCCCCGCCAAGTAAAACTTGGGAACACGGACAACCGTTTAGTAGAGATTGTGAAGGGCGTTCAAATAGGCCAGCAAGTCGTTGTAGAAAATAGCTATCTACTAAAAGCTGATTTATTAAAAATGGAGGCGGGCGATGATGACTAATTACCTGCGCATTTATTGTCAAAAGCAAAGCCAAGTCCATAAAAACGGTGAGGTGAGAGCATGATTGCACGAATACTCCGTCTGTCGATTGAGCGCCGTGGTGTCATGATGTTGTTCGCCTTGTTTGTCGCCTTTTTTGGTATGTACAGTTACAAACAACTGCCGATTGATGCTGTGCCTGATATCACCAACGTGCAAGTGCAGATAAATACCGCAGCCCCAGGTTACTCGCCTTTGGAGACTGAGCAACGCATAACGTTTATAGTTGAAACCTCGCTGGCCGGTTTGCCTAATTTATCGTATACCCGCTCGATATCACGCTATGGCTTGTCGCAAGTCACAGTCGTGTTTAAAGAGGGCACCGATTTATATTTCGCACGAAATCTCGTCAACGAGCGTCTCACCGCCATCGCGGCGCAATTGCCAACAGGGTTAACCCCTGAAATGGGCCCTATCGCCACAGGCTTGGGTGAAATTTACATGTACTCGTTAAGTGCTGAGCCTCAGGCGCGACAGGACAACGGTCAACCCTATGATGCTATGGCATTAAGGGAGATCCATGATTGGGTAGTTAAGCCCCAATTGTCGCTTGTTGAGGGGGTGACCGAGGTTTATGCGGTAGGCGGATTTGAAAAGCAATATCATGTGAATCCTAATCCAGTCGCAATGATAAACTTTGGGATAAGTACAGGTGACCTTCTCAGTGCGCTAGAACGCAACAATGCGAATCAAGGCGCTGGTTTTGTAGAACAAAATGGGCAACAAGTCCTGATCAGATCGGAAGCCCAACTGAAGGGCATCGACGATATCGGCCAAGTGGTTGTTAAGATCATTGATGGCGTACCGGTAAAAATTCAAGACATCGCCCAAATCAACCTCGGTAAAGAGCTGCGCTCTGGAGCCGGCACGTTAAATGGCCAAGAAACAGTGATTGGCACGACAATGATGTTAGTGGGAGAAAACTCTCGTACGGTCGCCAAAGCTGTGGACAGTAAGCTCGAAACCATTAAAACAAGCTTACCCGAGGGCGTTATCCTTGAAGCGGTTTACGATAGAACAAGCCTCGTTGACAAAACCATCGACACAGTACAGAAAAACCTCGTCGAGGGCGCTTTACTTGTCATCGTTGTGCTATTCGTTTTGCTTAGGAATGTGCGAGCTGCACTTATTACAGCCGCTGTAATACCCCTGGCAATGCTTGCCACGATATCGGGTATGGTCAAAACCGATGTGTCTGCTAACTTAATGAGTTTAGGCGCACTGGATTTTGGCTTGATTGTCGATGGCGCAGTTATCATTGTTGAAAACTGTATCAGGCGATTATCCGAATCCCAGAAGCAAAACGGCGCAACTCTACCGCTCAAAGAAAGACTGAATGTTGTATATGAAGCCACTAATGAAGTCATACGTCCCAGTTTGTTTGGTGTATTGATCATTACCATTGTTTATATCCCCTTGTTCACGCTCACTGGCGTCGAAGGTAAAATGTTCCACCCCATGGCAGCGACCGTGATAATGGCTTTGCTTGCCGCAATGGTATTTTGTTTTACCGTAGTGCCTGCGGCGATAGCGATTTTCATGAGAGGTAAAATTAGCGAAAAAGAAAGCCCAATTATTAAAGGTGCAAAGGCAGTCTATCGTCCTGTTTTAACCGGAGCGCTGCGTTTTAGATGGCTAGTGGTAGTAGCAGCGAGTGCTTTGGTTGTCGGCAGTTTATGGATGGGCAGTAAATTAGGCTCCGAGTTTATTCCCCAGCTCAATGAAGGTGATATCTTAGTACAGGCAATACGGATCCCTGGGACAGGGATAGAACAAGCAGTTGAAATGCAAAAAACTCTTGAAGCGAAACTTATGCAGTATGAGCAAGTACAGACGGTATTCGGTCGCACGGGTACGGGTGAGGTCGCCACCGACCCTATGCCGCCCAACATTACTGATACGTTTGTTATTTTAAAGCCTCGGGAGCAATGGCCCGATCCATCAATGACTAAAGCCGAGCTAGTCGAAACGTTTGAAGAGGACTTGTTTACCTTGCCCGGCAATAATTATGAATTTACCCAACCTATTCAAATGCGGTTTAATGAATTGATCAGTGGGGTAAGGGCAGATTTGGGCATAAAACTATTTGGGGATGACTTAGATACCCTCTTTGCATCTGCTTCTGACATTTTGTCCGTTATTTCAACGATTGAAGGGGCTGATGACGCGAGGCTTGAGCAGGTAGAAGGCATTCCAATCTTCACCGTCACACCAAAGCCTAATCAATTGGCACGCTTTGGTTTGGATATAGCCGACTTGCAGTTATGGCTCAATGCTGCGACAGGTGGAAAAACCGCTGGAATGATTTTTGAAGGCGACAGACGCTTTGAAATTGTCGTGCGATATGCCGACGACATTCGAAATGAACTCACTCAGCTTGAGAGCGTTCCCATAGTTACGCCCTCTGGTGAGCATGTACCGATAAGCGAATTAGCCACACTGGCATTTAAAGAAGTACCTAGCCAAATAAGCCGGGAAAATGGCAAACGTAGTATTGTTGTCACAGCAAATGTGCGTGACAGAGATATTGGCACTTTTGTTGAAGAAGCTCAGGCGAGAATCAATGATGAAGTAGATTTACCTGCTGGTTATTGGCTCGACTATGGTGGAACCTTTGAGCAGCTCGAGAGTGCGAGTCAACGATTGACTATTGTGGTACCCGTTACGTTGCTTGTGATATTGACTATGCTGGTGATTGCGTTTGGCTCTATACGCGATGCGTTAATTATCTTCACAGGTATCCCTTTGGCATTAACAGGCGGTGTAGTGTCTCTTTGGTTAAGGGATATGCCTTTATCCATATCCGCATCGGTAGGGTTTATCGCGTTGTCTGGGATTGCCGTGCTAAACGGATTGGTAATGCTGTCCTTTATAAAGCAACGTTTGCTAGAAACCGGAGAATTAGTGAATAGCATTGTTGAAGGAGCACTGATTCGATTACGTCCAGTGCTAATGACGGCATTAGTGGCAAGCTTAGGGTTTGTGCCCATGGCGCTCAATACGGGCATAGGTGCAGAGGTGCAACGGCCTTTGGCCACGGTGGTCATCGGCGGGATAATATCGTCAACCTTGCTAACACTGGTAGTGCTGCCTGTACTCTATCGACTCGTGCATAGTAAAGGGGATCAGTAGTGTTCTTGGGCATTTATTCGTAAATGCCCAAGTTTTACCTGAACGATTTTTAGGTACCTATTGACTCTTTATTAAGTATAGACTTTACAATCATATTCTTAACGTCATGTACGATAAGGATAGATATGGTTTCGCTTATTTTAATTAGTAGTTTTTTGGCGCTAGCCGTCCTCGGTAGAAGCTTTGTTCAATATAAGAGAAATGGTGATTTTGGTATAAGAGCAGCATCTATAAACGCACCATTAATAGAAATTGTACCAGGGGCTATATTCGTGGTTACGTTTTGCTTTGCATTTGGTCTAGTTCTTTTTGGTTACTTAGGACGTGCGCCCCTACTATTTGTTCCTTCAATTCCATTTCAGCTTCTCGGCTCCTTGATTGGCGCCTGCGGAATTGCTGTAACTTTGTTGTCTCAAATTCAAATGGGAGATTCATGGCGTATTGGCGTTGACCAGCAAGAAACGACTGCACTTATTACCCACGGGATTTACGCAAAGTCTCGCAACCCCATTTACTTTGGTATTTTTCTATTTTGGGCAGGGGTGTGTATAACGTTCCCACATTTGCTGCTTTGGGCATGTGCTTTTGTATGTTGGATTTGCATTGAAGTGATTGTTCGACAAATTGAAGAGCCTTATTTGAAGAAAGTGCATGGCGATGATTTTCTAAAATATAAGTCTGACACTAACCGATACATACCTAAGCTTTCACGCTTTAAGTTTTGACGCTTAAATAAGTAATGGCGCAGGCTGCTTTATATGCATAAACTAACGAACGGTATCTTTTAACGTCCATTTTTATGAACTGTCGTTATTCTTAAATAAAGTGAGCCGACTGATTATGTTTGCAAGCCCGTTCTCGATTAGCGTGAGTTCATTGTCAATTAAAGTGAGTCAGGCACCGGTCATATTCTCACTTAATGTGAGTCCAAAATGTACGATGTAATCAAGTCAGAGGGATTATGTTCGCGAGCCACTACAGCTAATAGACTGATTGGTATTCTACATTGAAAAACACCTAGTCTTTTGAAACTCGAACCAGCTTAGTATCATTCTCAACAAACATATCTTTCTCAACAAGTATTCTTTTCTGATTTACTTTATCACGTAAACGAGCTTCGCTGATTTCGCCGCGAATCATTTTTCCCATGTAATGCATAGTATTATGGGTGAGCTTTATAACATCGCCGTATTTATCTTTTTCAGATAATAGAAACTGGTTTATTAGATTTATTCTCTCCACACAACATTGCTTCAGTTCCTGATTAAATGTATCAACGTACTGAAATAATGCTTTTTTCGCTAAAACTTTATCGTACTGAGGTAATGCTTCAACATTTAATTTTTTCTGCTTTAAAATCAGTGAGCGATCTATGGCTTGTTGAAAAGTTTCCAATGTATAGAGAGCCAGAGGCTTATTTAATGTCTGCATTCTCCTTTCTAGATAAACAAGGTTTTCGTTTTCCCAGCCGACAATTTTTGCTTTTTTATAGACCAGCTTTGCATTGTACAATGCACGCTCAATAAGCATAAGTTCATCAAGATACTTATAAGGTTCTGCCAACAAATGTGACGTCATCATATTTTCGGCTTTGCGTACCAGCAACTGCACATCGGCTTCTGCAGCCTTGCGTCTTAACATCGATTCAGTTAATACAGGTTCTGGCGTACAACCAGAGATAATAAAAATAAACAGCAGTAATCCGATAGATTTTATAATAATTACCATTTGTGCGCCCTTCCCTGTTCACTTTGTTTTTTTGCCGCAGTCTATAAAAATTTAAATGATGGTGCTCATATACCTGGAAAATTTACTCTATAACACAAACCGTGATGCCTGTTTAAAGTTCAGGCATGATATTTTATGACATCTGATTACTTTTCCGTGTACAGACCGTCCGAAAAATGCAGGTAAAATCTAACCTACCACGCTATTAATCGCACGTCTAATTAGTAGAATAAATTTTAGCACTTTAAAGCTAACAATTTATTGGCACAAAAAAGCCCCGACTATGCGGGGCTTATCCGATTACAATGACCGATGTAGTTAGATTAAATTACTCGCTAATGCTCCGGCTAGTAATGCTGAGCCGCCGCTCACTAATGCAGATATAAATATCCACCAAGCCGCGCTTGCTGCTGTTTTTCTTACAGCTTCTGACTGCTCAAAAGCCATATCTTCTAAAGATTGAATACGATTTTTCGCTTCAGTTTGGAAGGAGTCTAAGCGTTCGGTTAATTCTGCTTTCGCTTCATTATACTTCGCCATATACTCATCAATGTCTGATTCATCTAACTGGTTATTGTTGGTCAAAAGTGCACGAACTGTTTTCTCGTCCATTTTTGAAATTCGTTTAGATAAAATTTCCGGCGCCATTTTAGGATCATCAAGAATACCCATAAAATCAGCTTTAAGATTGCGATATCTTAATTCAGGGCGCTGGGTCCGGTTAAACCAATCTTGGATACGCGTCTCGGCACGGCTGCGTTTTACCGGCAGATTATCAGTCTGACTTCCGCCATTTTGCTCTGAATTGTCAGATTTTTGAGCAGACTTTGCTTTACCCACAAGCTTATCGAAAACAGATAATATTTTATTTGCTTTTTGCTCATTCATATCTTTATGTGAAGCAATCGCCGCTTTAATCGTGTTGCGGTCGATTTTCTGCATGCGTTGACGAAGTACCTGTTGAGACTGTGAAGGATCATCAAAAATCGTTTCTAAATCTTTTTCTATTTGTTCAGAAGATACTTCGTCCTGCCCCATTTCATCTAGATAATCTGATACAGCCTGACGGTATTTCTGACCTTCTTCTTCATTACCAGGGCTTAATTTATCAAATGCAGACGTTGCTTTCTGCTGATTAGAGTCACCTTCTCGCATAGCAGTTTTAGTATGATTAACTGCTTCTGAAAGTTTTTTCTTATCTTTATCGCTAACGTTTGACTGCTTGTTTGCAACTTCAAGAATTAACTTGCGTGCGGCTTCCGGATCATCGGTCGTATACTGCTCTTCAATTTCGATTTCGTGAATAAGCTTTTCGATTTCTTTACGAAACTCTTTAGGAGAATGGTCAGAGGTCGCTTTATCTATATAGCTTTTAATCTTCTTATCAATTTCCGAAACATCAAATTCTTGACGAATTTCATCATGGATTGCCTTAACGGTCTTCTGCGCAAATTCTTCAGGTTTTGCCTGACCGTTCGAGCTGAAAACGCTAGATAAAGCTGAGCCAGTTTTGCTAAAGCCAGTTTGAATGAACGAGAATAAACGCCCGGTTATACTTGTTGTAAATTTAATATCAAAATAAAGACAAGCTATAAAGAACAGTGCCCAGATTATGAGCCCAGTAATTGCACCATTTAAGATTGTCGTACTTTGAGCAAGATCAAGCGCTAACCAGGTGCCTACAAACAGTGAAATAGACATCGTAATTGTGCTGAATAATCCCAGCCCGGACACCACTTTTTGCCCCATACTGCCGGGCGTTGAAGAGTCTGATGATGATTGAGATGAATTATTTGATGAGCTACTGCTATTACCCTGCTTATCTCGAATATCACCAACTGCGCTTATTCCTAGTGCCACTGCCAGGTTACTAAGTAAAAACTGTATCCCAACGGCTATAATCACCCCCGCCAGAACACTTGTAAAGAAATGGCCTGCCAAGGACACAGACCCCTGCACTTGCGCCATAGCGATTGGGCTAAATAAGGCGGCTATACTAAGTATGCCCGCGTACCTGATTTTGCTCATAAAATTTCTCCAGATTATTTATTACTCTAAAATGGTTACTGTGTTTTCCTCAGCCTGGTTTACCCGACAATTACATTTAAGTAAGGTTGGTACTTAAGTTGTAGTTACGTTAAGGTTAATACTTATAAATAAATACCTTTTTGGAAACTGGTCTTTGTGTCGCAACGCGACACTTAATGGTTTAATATTATGAAGGTATGGTGCCGTAAATTCTTAAATAGAAAGCCCAACCTGGGGCTTTACAATATTAACTCTTATTCTGGTAGCAACACTTTAAAAACGCCAAAGTGCATATCACTTACATCTTTACCTGCATCCTGAATTTTACTGTTTGTGTAATATAAGTAACCATCAAAAATACTGAATGTATCGGCCCAGTTGACTTTATCACCTTTAACCAGGGTTCTGAGCTGGTGAGCCGGGGTCAGGTAATCAATAGTCTGTTTTTCAAGGTTTGCTAAATATAAGTTTCCGTTGTCCGCATATATCATCCCATCTGGCGCGCCCGTTTTAGCTACCTTCCATACAGCTTGTTCTGTTTTGTTTGGTACGTTATGTTTTATATCTTTTGTATTTATAGCGTAAAGTGAATATCCGCTTAAAGCATGAAAATACAACGTGTCATTCACCCTATCCAGTGCAATGCCATCAGAATGAACAGTATTCTTAAAAGGTTTTCCCGCAATATCCAATGTATCGACTTCGGCTCGCGTAAATGTATGGTCGTTTAAAATCCGGTAACTGCTGTCATCTTGTAAATTATAAACAACCAAACCAGGATGATTTGAATCGGTCAGGTATATTCTTTGTGTTTTATCATCAATACGTAAATCATTGATGTATGAGTCTTTATGATACGCATTTTTGGATAACTCCAATACCGATTCAATATTTTTCGACGCTAGATCTATTACAAAGATTCTTGGGGCATCCTGCACTTTCTTGAATTTTGGGTTTCGCGTATCTAATACATATAACTTATTGTTATGCGCAATTACTGACTGTACAGCTAAAAAACAGTCGTCTTTTACAATGCTATCAGCTACGCATCTATTGTAATTATCATCAGGAAACGGCGTCAGGCTTTTTGTTTCAGTGCTAACTTCTGCTACCGCAAACTTAACGCCATCACGCCAGTTTGGTGCGCTTACAAAAACTCTGCCCTCAGAGCTAACTGAAATGCCGGTAATTTGAGTGCCTTTAACATCGATAACCTGCTGCGGCTCTTTGGCGTACAAAGCAGTGGTTAGAAGTAAGGAAGTGGTCAATGCTACAGATTTTGCTAGAGTCATATTAAATTAATAATAAAAAAGGTCAGACTAAGCATTACGATACAAACTTCTCTTTAGCCTTCAACACAGTTTATCCTTTTTATTTATTGCGTTTACCCGAGCAGCGCTTTGAGCAATACTTTACTTCGCTCCAGTTTTTTTCCCATTTTTTTCGCCAGAAAAAGGGGCGCTTACAAACAGGACATAGTTTAGAGGGTAACTCAGATTTCTTCATTTTTACTGAGCTTGTCTAAAAATGCGGCGCTATCACTGCGCACAGTATCGATCTTTTGCTGTGACATTTTTTCAAAACTTTTAAAAACCAAGCCCATTCGCGGATTGTGTTTAAGTTTATCGTGGTGAGAATCAACAAAGCGCCAATATAAATAATTAAACGGACACGCGTCCTCGCCGGTCTTTTTTGTCACACTGTAACCGCAATTCTTGCAATAGTCCGACATCTTATTGATATAACTTCCGCTGGCTATGTAGGGTTTACTGGCCAGGTTTCCGCCATCAGCATATAAAATCATACCGGCAACATTGGGTAGCTCCACCCATTCATACGCATCGGCATAAACTAATAAAAACCAGTTTTGAACTTGCCTGGGGGATAATTCGCACAGTAGCGAAAAATTTCCAATCACCATTAAACGCTGTATATGATGAGCATAAGCGTGATTTTTAGTGTCTTGAATGCATTGGCGTAAGCAGTTCATATTAGTATGACCGCTCCAAAATAACTCAGGCAAATCTCGCTTCGCATTGAAAAAATTATCGTTTTGCAGCGTCGGCATTGAATGCCAATAAAAGCCGCGAACATATTCGCGCCAGCCCAGAATTTGCCGGATAAAACCTTCAACTGAATTTAACGGAGCTTCGCCGGCATGCCACGCAGACTCGGCCTGTTGAATTACTTCTCGCGGAGTTAGTAACCCACAGTTTAAATAAAAAGAAATGTGTGAATGAAACAACCAGGGCATATTGTGTCGCATTGCGTCCTGATATTTGCCGAAATCAGGTAAGCGCTGTTCAATAAATTCATTAAGTACCTGCAGCGCCTGTTCGCGCGTAACGGCATAGTGAAATGAACCTATATTGCCAAAGTGATCATCAAAATATTTTTTTACTAACTTGATAACCTCTTGTGTAATCGCATCAGGTTCAAATTTTGTAGGCTCAGGCGGGTAGATATGCGCCGGCATGGCTTTGCGATTGCTGGCGTCGTAATTCCACTTGCCACCGGCGGGCTCGCCCTGCTCCATCAATATCTGGTGTTTTTTACGCATTTCACGATAAAAAAATTCCATACGCAGTGATTTTCGAGCTTTTGCCCACTCCTTAAAGTCTTCAAGGCTGGCATAAAACCGGGGATCATCAAGAATCTCTACAGAGGTACCAAGCTGTTGTGGCCATTGGTGCATACTTTTTAAAAGTCGGTATTCTCCAGGTTCGGTCACTAACACGCGTCGTAACGAAGCATTATCCTGCAGAGTTTTCTTTACTTCGTTAAGCAAACTGCCCTGATTGTCTTCATCATCAAAGTATCGGTAACGAACTACGTAGCCCTCATCTTTTAATGTCTGAGCAAAGTGCCGCATCGCCGAAAATAACAGAACGAGTTTTTTCTTATGATGTTTTACATATGTTGCTTCTTCGTTAACTTCAGCTAAAAGTAAGACATCATTTTGTTTATCCGCTTGCTGAATGATAGGCAAACTCAGTGTGAGCTGGTCTCCTAAAATAAGCCTTAGCGAAGCCCCCATTGTTACTTTCCTTTTATCTCATCAAACGCATCAAGTGCGCGCTGCCGACTTTTTTTCAAATCAACTAACGGCTCAGGATAATGGTCGCCCAGAGCAACCCCTGCTTTTTGAAGCACATCGTCGGGTGCATCCCAGGGTTTGTGAATATATTTTTTAGGTATATCCTTAAGTTCAGGACAAAATGTTCTTACATAGTCGCCTTCTTTATCAAAGCGCTCACCTTGTAATACCGGATTAAAAACCCGGAAATACGGCGAGGCATCAGCGCCGGAACCTGCAACCCATTGCCAACCAGCGGTATTGCTCGCTAAATCCGCGTCAACCAGGCAATCCCAGAACCACTGTTCGCCCTGGCTCCAGTGCATTAAAAGGTTTTTGACTAGAAAAGAACCGACGATCATTCTTACCCTATTGTGCATCCAACCGCTCTGCCAAAGCTGACGCATTCCTGCATCTACTATAGGAATACCGGTTTTGCCTTGCTGCCAGGCGTTCAATTCCTTTTTACTGTATCGCCAATTGAAATGGTTAAACTTCTCTTTGAAGTTTTCATCTACAATGTGCGGAAAGTGATAAAGCATATAATAGCTAAATTCACGCCATCCCAGCTCGCTAAGAAAAGTTTCAATATCTTTATTTTCCTGGTCGCCAAATTTGCCTTTAATGGCATACCATATTTGATTAGGCGATATTTCGCCCCAGTGCAGATGCGCAGAAAGCTTTGAAGTACCTTCAACCGAAGGGATATCTCGTTCTTCTTGATAGTGATTAGCTGGCTCAGATAAAAACTCGCTTAAGCGATCTGCTGCGCCTTCTTCGCCTGGACGCCATTCTTCTTCAATGCCAGCGTACCAGTTAATTGAGGGTAAAAGCTGCAATGATTCTAAGCCATCGCCTTTATCTTCTACTTCGGCATAAGTAATACGCGCTGGCGGGGCCTTTGGGTAACGCGGTTCAGGTTGATTTAAACATCCCTTTTTATAGTAGGGAGTGAATACCTTGTAAGGGTCTCCACTTTGATTTTTAATATTGCCGGGCTCCCACAGCAGGCTTGCGTTGAAACTTTTTACCTTTATGTCATTTTCTTTAAGTTGTTTCTTAAGCTTTTTATCTCGTTCAATTGGCCAGGGTTCGTAACAACGATTCCAGAAAATACGTTCGACGCCAAACTGTTCAAGCAAATGTGGAATCAATTCTTGCGCAGCCCCTTTAAAGATTTGCAAATGGCCATTCAGGCGTTCATTAAGACTTTGCAATGATTGATGCAACCACCATTGTGAGGCGCCACCCGGCTTATGGTCATCGGGCGCTGCGCTATCGTAAATAAAGACCGGAATTATCTTACCTTCGTCGCAGGCGGCATTTAAAGCCGGATTATCTTTAACGCGCAGGTCATTTCTAAACCACATCAGGCTCACAGGTACTGTCACACACACCTCTGTTTTAAATTTTTGTTCTGCACATATACGTAAAATCGCATTATTTGATCTAAACAAAGACCTAAAAGCCAGATCATTACAACATAGATATTCAGGGTTCGGTTTTTTGTCTGCACCTATCGGGGATAAACCAAAAAGGCCAAATCAGTCACAGAGTCATTATGGTCATGTCGAGAAAATCATAATGTTAAAGCGATGCTAAACGAATTGTTACTATGCGCTCTATAACAAAACGTTGTGCTTACCGGTTGTGGTCTTTAAGCCATTCGTTTAACAATTTTACCTGCCCACACTTATACGATGCGTACATCAACCGTATCGCATTACTTACCATATCATTGTCGTTCCACCCTGTTTTTTCCCGAAGTTCCTCGTAACACTGCATAGCTTCGGGACTTACATAGCCACGCACCATTTTTTTACCCTCGTTATGCTGTTTGTCACGAAAGCGGCGTTGTTTTTCAGCATTGGCGTAGGGGTTAAATTTTTTCTTTTTTGTCATAATTTTCCTAAAAAATAGGTGATAGCCCAGTGTAGCATGTGAAAAATATTGCATTAAATCACTGTTCGGAGTTGTTTAGCGTACAAGTGTTCGCTAAATTATGACGCTGATATTTCAATGTAGAAGAAATTATATGTCTGACAAGCAAAATAGCTATAATCGCGATGAATTACTGGCCTGTAGTCAGGGTGAGCTGTTCGGCCCTGGGAATGCCCAATTGCCGGCACCGAACATGCTAATGATGGATCGTATTGTATCTATCACAGAAGATGGCGGTGCCCACGGTAAAGGTGAAATGATAGCCGAGTTGGATATTAATCCTGAACTTTGGTTTTTCAAGTGCCATTTTCCAGGTGATCCGGTTATGCCCGGTTGTTTAGGCCTGGATGCTATGTGGCAGTTGGTTGGATTTTACCTTGGTTGGAGCGGCGGCCCGGGCAAGGGACGGGCATTGGGTGTAGGTGAAGTCAAATTTACCGGCCAAATATTGCCTACCGCTAAAAAAGTAACATATCGTATTACGATGAAACGTGTGATTAAACGAAAATTGTTTATGGGCCAGGCTGATGGCGTGGTCGAGGTGGATGGTCGCGAAATTTACTCGGCAAAAGATTTGAAAGTGGGTTTGTTTCAGGATACTTCGAACTTCTAAACTATAAAGCCCCGCTATTGACGGGGCTTGTTTCAACATCAAAGAGAGTTTTACCTCACCGACAGACCTTCCTGTCGATCGCCTACCGCTTCTCGCCAACCTCCTAGCCAGTGGGACCTTGTATCAAAAGATTGAAATGGACAGTTTTCTTTAGAGCGACCGCTGATTCCAGCCTGATACCCTTTTGAATGGGCACGAGTCAATTTATCTCTTTTTTGTCGTTTCATCGATTAGCCTCTTTTGTCAGTTTATGTGCGCATGCAAAAATAAAACACTACGAAGCAAAATTTGTCGTTCGCAGGTTATTTTCAAACCGCACCTATCTTTGATAGCTAACAATAAGGATAGGTTCAAGTTTTTTTAAGTTTAATTATTATTGACAAATCTCAACAATCTGATTTTTATCAATATTTAATTTAACAAAAATTTATTATTTAACCCGTTATTTCTTCACATAATTGTGTTCGCTATTTATTTTGGGCACAAAAAAACCACGCATAAGCATGGTTTTTCATCTTAGCTTGACCATTAGTGTCGAATACGACGCCAGCCTACAACGCCAGCCAGAAACCCAAGAATTCCCCAGGAAACCGCCGCGCCACTACGTTCAAAATTATCATCATCGTCTGTGTCGACATCGCAATCTCGAGGCTCAGTATTGCCGTTGGGAGTGAGCTTAACCGCTTGAATGACTTCCTCGACGACTTCATCGCCATTGTCATCTAGCACAACCGTTCCGTCAATATTTCGAATTGTCTGTTTAAACAGTGCATTAGCAATAATTTCATTATTATCGTTAATGTCAATGGCATCGACCAACGTGTAATCGCTGTCACAACTTATCAAAGAGTTAAGGTCAACAATATCTTCATCACCCAGCGTGTACATAAACGCTCGTTGCTGCGCAGCTGTGGTATTACGAGCAGGTTCAGACTCTGAAACACCCACCACAATATTATTGTTGTTTATTGCTTTACCTTCTGTGGGCGAGTTTGTATAAAACCCGTCGGGATAGTAACTTTCTTCGCTGTCTAAGTTATAAGCAAACAACCGCTTTCTTGAAATACCATTAGGTGCACGCTGTACATAGCCGGTAACCCAATTATCATCATTAATCGCAACGGCGCTACTCACCTGATTTTCATCACGAGGTAGCATTTCAATTGTCTGATTGTTAACAAAAGAAACAGCCACGGTTTCGCGACCTTCAGTTGTGGTTCGCCCTACTGCAATACCCTGGTTGTTAATTGCCTGAGCGTAACCCGCATAGGCAATATTCAACTGATCTTCATCAGGCTCAAAAAGAAGCGGAAATGTGGTGGTACTAAGTAGGTTTCCAGAGGCATCAAGCTGCCAGATAGTGGGCCGAATCTGTGAGGAGTCTCTTAACGGAAAACCAGTTGAACTTAAACCTGAAATATAAACAATTTCTTGCAAACATTTTTCGATGATTTTATCGCCACGGGTTTCGTCATTCATACATTCTTCAATGTCTTCCAGGCGCGACTCCGAAAAGCCTACAGTACTGTACCCTGCTACCTGAAAATTATTATTCACCGCATAGGCCGTGGCGAAACCATTTAATGTATCGTCGGGCGAAGGTAACCGAACTGACTCGCCATTTATTTGCGCAAATGCCTGAATCGGTCCTTCACTTAAAATATAAAAGTCTTCTTCGTCATCTGAGTTAACAAAATTGACACGCTCATAAGGTAGCTGCGAAGTACCTACGATGAAATTTGCGTTTAAGCTGTCTCGGGCAATCGTTTGTACAGATTGCGTAAACCCATTGCTGTCATCATCACGAAGTACATCAAGACCTGGAATCAAGTCAGAGTCGACGGTATCTGAGATATATGAACGAAATTGCGCCAAATGCTGAAACGCGGTCGAACTACGCTGGCTGCTTACCAGTAGTGAGTTGACAATCTGCTCATAATCGGCAGTAGTGAAATTTCCCGCAGCAGCAGCGTCTGGATCTTCAAAAAAGCTGGCATTGGTTTCAAAATAATCTTTTTCGTTAAGCCAGCCCACGTTAATAAAGGGGTTATATTCACCCGATACAGTGGTAAGCATGGTACCGGTATTGTCAATCGACTTGGCAAAGCTGTTTTGCGCTTTTTCTGAAACTGGCAAAGGTGTAACAGTATAATTTTCTGCCCACGCGGTAATACTACTGGTTGCCAAAACAATGGCTGCGGCAAGCTGTGTTTTTTTCATTGCTGTCCTACTTTACTGCTGTGCATCTTTAAGCATGCTTTCAAGTTCATCCCAACGCGCATACTTTTGTGAGAGCGTTGATTCTATATTGTTCATATGTTCTAAAGCAGCGCTGATTGTCGCTTGTTCTTTGGAAAAAAAATCAGGGGCGTTCACAACTTCCTGAGCTTCTGCTAATTGTGCTTCTAAACGTTCTATATCTAGTGGCAAAGATTCAAGCTCTCGCTGATCTTTGTATGATAACTTTTTCGTCTTTCGAGGAGAAGACTTTGACTTAGGACTGTTGTCAGCGCTTTTAGTTTCACTTGATTGCTGAACCTGGGCGTTTTTTTCTTCTTTTATCCGGGCCTTTTCCTGCTCTGCATACCATTGGGCGATGTCTGAGAAACCACCGACAAATTCCTGCAACTTACCTTCGCCTTCAAATACCAGGCACAAATTAGCCACGTTATCGACAAATTCACGGTCATGACTAACCAGTAAAAGGGTGCCGGCATAGTTTGCCAGAAGCGTTTCGAGCATCTCCAGCGTTTCTACATCTAAGTCGTTAGTTGGCTCATCTAGCACCAATACATTGCTGGGCTGTAGCATGAGTTTTGCCAGCATTAAGCGGTTTTTTTCACCACCAGAAAGTGACTTGACCGGCGCGTTTACCCGCTCAGGCTCAAACAGATAATCCTGAAGATAACTAATAACATGACGGGGATGGCCGTTAACGGTTAGATCGCGTTTGCCATCGCCTACAGCATCGATAACGGTTTGTTCTAAGTCTAGCCCAAACCGGTGCTGGTCAAAGTAGGCAACTTCAAGGTTAGTCCCCCTGCGAACCTGACCTTCATCAGCTTCAAGCTGTCCCAGCAGTAATCGAATCAGTGTACTTTTACCACTGCCGTTGGGGCCGATAAGGGCCAGTTTATCGCCGCGCAAAACATGTAAATCCAAACCTTTGACTATAGGTTTTTGTTCAATACTGTAGCTTAAACTTTCAACTTCAAAGACCATTTTTCCAGAGCGGCTTCCCTGATGCTGACTCACCGCTACGTTACCTTGTACCGAACGCCGGGCTTTACGTTCTTCACGCAGTTTTTTCAGTGCTCTGACGCGACCTTCATTACGCGTTCGCCGGGCTTTTATTCCCTGGCGTATCCATGTTTCTTCCAAAGCAAGTTTGCGGTCAAACTCGGCATTGTGGGCCGACTCTATTTCTAAATCCTGCTGTTTTTTCTCAAGATAGCTGTCGTAATTGCCAGGATAGCTGGTAAGCCCCCCCCGATCTAAATCCACAATACGCGTTGCCATAGCCCGAATAAATGCCCGGTCATGGCTTACAAAGACAATAGCGCCCTGAAAGTTCTTCAGGCTTTGCTCTAACCATCTGATCATTTCGATATCAAGGTGGTTGGTAGGCTCATCCAATAACAGCAAATCAGGAGAGCGCACCAAGGCTCGGGCCAGCGCGGCTTTACGACGCCAGCCTCCCGATAAAGTGGATAAAGAAACGTCAGGATCCAACTTTAACATGGTCAGTGTTTGAGCTATCTGCTGTTCGGCCTGCCATGCGTCTCTTGCATCTAACTCGGCTTGCAAGGCCTCAAGTCGAGCCAGATTTTTGTCGCTAGGGTCTTCGGTAACAACCTGTGTTTGTCGGTGAAAATTTTGAATTATTTTGCCAACATCGGCTAACCCTTCAGCGACATAATTGTATAACGTGATATCGGTTGTTTGGGGCGGATCTTGTTCAAGTCTTGCGATGATAGTTTTACTGTCAACAATACGCTGGCCATCATCGGCGATAACATCCCCGGCAATAACCTTCATTAAAGTCGATTTTCCACTGCCGTTACGTCCAACAAGACATACACGTTCACCAGGCTGAACCACTAGCTCAACCCCATCTAACAACGGTGGATCCCCGTAGATAACCGTAATATTTTTTAGCTGCAAAATGCTCATTGTAAAAAGGACTCCAGTTCATTTTGCGTAAAAGGCCAACTTAACTGCGCCTGCGAGTCAACTCGTTCTAATACCGGAATTTTGGCGCCGTAGCGATGATATAACGCTAAATCATCGCGCACGTTTCGCCTGACGATCTGACAGTTTAAAGGTGCCTGCATTACCATACTGTAAGCAACATCACACAGGTCGCAGCCTGGCCCGGTATACAGGACTAATTGCATTTTGTTAACTGCCAGCATTTATGTATATTACTATGCCGGGCAAAGTCTTGCGGAATCGTTTGCTTGCTTAAATCTTCAGCACTTAATTCAAGTGCTTTTATCGCATCAGTATCTAGTTTAAAGCCCCGTTTATTATTAGAAAAAATAATTGTGCCACCTGGCTTCAGGCATTTTTCTGCCTGCGTAATAAGTGCAACATGGTCACGCTGTACATCCCAGGTCGACTGCATTCGTTTTGAATTAGAAAACGACGGCGGGTCTATAAAAATCAAATCGTACATGCCACTATGACTTTCTAACCAGGTTGTGCAATCTGCCTGTACAAAAGCATAAGGGCCATTAAGACGATTCAGGGTAAAGTTACGCTTAGCCCATTCGATATACGTTTTTGACATATCTACAGTACATACCGAACGCGCCCCACCTAAAGCAGCGAACACCGAAACACTACCGGTATAGGCAAACAAATTTAGTACATCTTTATTTTTCGCCATCGCTTTTATACGCTGGCGAGTGTCACGATGATCTAAAAACAGCCCGGTATCCAGGTAGTCAGTCAGGTTAACTTCAAACAGTGCGTCGTTTTCCTGTACCGTTTTGGTGACCCCCTGCTGAGCAAGTTTTTCGTATTGCGACGTACCCTTTTGGCGCGTTCGTACCTTTAGTGAAATTTGTGAAGCAGGCACGCCCGTCACAGCAGGAAGGTGTAACAGTACTTCTTGCAGCCGGCGGCGGGCTTTGTCTTCAGAGATGTCTTTGGGCGGCGCGTACTCCTGTACTACTAACCAGTCATCGTAGCGGTCAATGGCAACATTGTAATCCGGCAAATCGGCATCGTAGATACGATAGCACTGGGTATTTTGCTGCTTTAGCCAAGGCTTTAGTTTTTTGAGATTTTTCTTCAGGCGATTCGCAAACTCGTGATTTTGCACCTCTTCTGAGAATTGCTCACAATTGGCTTCATCAAGCTGATAATTTACCAAACGGCACTCAAGCTTGCCATTGTTCATAGCATAGTCTTTGGCGGCACGCAGTTTTAATACTCGCAACAAGTCACGATTACTGGAAAGCAGTGTAATTTGCCAGCCTTTCCAGGCTGTTTTCAAATGCTTACCCCAGGCCGAAAATAAAGGTATCAGATCGGTGAGTTCGCCTAAGCGCTCGCCATAAGGCGGGTTTGATACCATATATCCTTTTTGTTTTACCGGCGGCGCCCCTTTGGTCGCATCTTGTACTGAAAATTGAATATCGCTAAATACACCCGCTTCATCAGCATTCGTTCTGGCCATAGCCACCAGGCGGCGGCTTACATCACTTGCGTAAATGTTGTTCTGCGGCGGTTGTTGCGCCTCCAGCGCTTTATCAACTAATGCTTCCCACAACTCGTTGTTATGCTGTAACCAACGATTAAACCCCCAGTATGCTCGTTTGATACCCGGGGCGATGTTGCGGGCAATGTAAGCGGCTTCGATGGCTATAGTCCCTGAGCCGCACATAGTATCAACCAGCGGTAGCGCTGTATTTGCAGTCCAACCCGACCGCATAAGCATGGCACAGGCAATATGCTCTTTGAGCGGTGCTTCACCCGTTTGTTGCCGGTAGGCGCGCTGATGCAGGCTATTACCCGATAAGTCAATACCAATTGCCACGTGGTCACGATGGCACTTTGCATAAACAGGAATATCTGGCTGACGCCGCTCTACAGAAGGTCGCTGACTGCTTTGTCGAGTAAACTGATCAACAATCGCATCTTTGATTTTTACCGCACCAAACTGGGTATTTTTTATTACTCTGTTAGTACCGACAAAATGAACGCCCAGTGTCTGGTTAGATTTCATATGTGAAGGCCAGTCAATATTGTCGGCCGTCTCATATAATGCCTCAGCACTGTCGCATTTTCCGTAAGCCAGCTGCCAGATTACCCGGTTCGCAAGCCGGGACCACAGGCAAAGTGTATACGCCTGCTCAAGAGTGCCTTCAAAGCTTAGCATGCCTGGCGTTAGTGAGATGTCCACATCAGGACACAGCAAAAGTATCTCTTGTTTAAGTAATTCATCTAGTCCGCGGCTTGTGGTAACAAGAATTTTGTTCATGAAAAAGTTTACCTGTCTGGAGCAAGAGCTCCCAACGTTAAGTTAGATTGCTTTCGCTATTTTGCGAACTAATTCGGGCCCCTGATAGATAAACCCGGTATATACCTGCACCAATGAGGCCCCCGCATCAAGTCGCTGCTGAGCGGCGAGCGGGCTATCAATACCGCCTACCCCAATAATAGGCAGCGCGCGATCTAATGCAACTGACAATTTCCGGGTTATTTCAAGTGCCATTGTAGTCATCACCGACCCGCTTAAACCGCCGGCTTCAGTGCCATTTGGCAGGTCTTTAACCGCCTCCCGACTTAGCGTAGTGTTGGTGGCAATAACACCATCCATTTTGCTGTGTATTAATGAGCCCGCGATGCTTTGAATTTGCTCATCATTTAAATCCGGGGCAATCTTGATAAACAACGGTACATATTTCCCGTGGGTCTGACAAAGCTTATCCTGGGCTTGTTTTAACCCGTTCAACAAGCCGTCGAGAGCCGCGCCGTACTGAAGGTTCCGTAGTCCGGGCGTGTTAGGCGAAGATATGTTTACGGTGATATAGCTTGCATAAGGGTAAACCTTGTTCAGGCAAATAAGATAATCGTCGATGGCGTTAGTGTCTGGGGTATCTTTATTTTTACCAATATTGATTCCAATTACGCCTTTAAAACGCGCGTTTTTAACATTTTCTACCAGATAATCGACACCTTTGTTGTTAAAACCCATCCGATTGATAATTGACTGCTTTTCTTCGATACGGAACAGTCGGGGCTTAGCATTGCCCGGTTGCGGCTTCGGCGTAACTGTACCGATTTCAATAGAACCAAACCCCATTGAAGCAAACGCATCAATACAGTCTCCGTTTTTATCCAGGCCGGCGGCAAGCCCTACAGGATTAGCAAAGTTTACCCCTGCCACTGTTAAAGGCTTATCAATGGTCTTTTCTTTGTACAGTCTGGCCACGGGAGTATGTTGAGTGCGGTTAAGCCACTTCATAGCAAAATCGTGACTGCTTTCCGGGTCGCATTTTAACAGGAGTTTCTGAGCAATGGAGGACATAACAAGTACTTATAAAAAAGCCCTGTCAGACAGGGCTTATATTTCTGCGAATTAGTCTATTCTAATGGTTAGACTTCACGCTTAAAAGCATCAATTCACGTAATGCGACCGAAAACTTCGCAAATTCGTGCGCAGAGCTGGTTTTGAACTCTGACATCATATGATACCAGCGCTTCAGTAAGGCCTGATTGTTATCGACCCAATCACTCAGTATTTCATCAGCGTCTTTAACATCGGGGCGGCTTGCCAGCAAATTAGCCGTAATAGAGCGTTGTTGCCAGTCCAGTTCTTCGCGGTACGAAGCTCTTGCTAATGCCTGCCAATGATTGCTTACCGCTTGATTATTAATTTGTTCAAGGAACCAATGTAGCTCTAGCTGATTACCCAATTGGAAATACAGCTTAGCAATAACCGGCGTATCGCGTTTGTCATCGGCATCAATATGCGCAATATCCAGCGCAGAAAAAATATTAGAGAATCGAGCAACCGGTAGCGCGATGTCTTCTGGTACCCCTTTATCAATAAGCTTTTTAGTATGACGTTCCAACATCGCGTATTCGTCATCGACCAAATAATTTTCAAGATTTTTGCTCAAATCTTTAAAGGTACTTTGATAGCTATCAATGGCTTCCTGAATTCCCAGTGATTTATTACCGTGACGAATATACCAACGCGCTGTCCGGCGCATAATACGACGAGCTTCTTCAAGCATCCGTAGCTGCAGGTCTGCATCAATCTGATTATCCAGATCTTCAATTTTTTCCCATAGCGGGCCAATATTGAATATGCCTTTTACAATACTGTAAGCATCTGCAATTTCATCCACAGAGGCGCCGGTTTCTTCCTGCATGCGAAATACAAAGTTTAGTCCCATGTCATTAATCATGGAGTTGGTTAACTTGGTAGCTATAATTTCGCCACGCAACGGGTGCTGTTGCATTTGTTCGGCAAATCGTTCACGTAACACTTCCGGAAATGCATTGATAAGCATTTGTTCGTGATATGGATTTTGAGTAATGGCCGGGATATCTAGCTCATCTTTAAGCACCATTTTTCCGTAAGCAATCAATACACTTAATTCTGGACGTGTAAAACCACGGTCGGCAGCAACCCGATCAGAAATCTCATCGTCGGTAGGGATAAACTCCAATTCACGGTTCAAGCGCCCTTCGCGCTCCAGGCCGTGAACAAACCGTAGCTGTTCTTTTAGCGCTGATACACCAGCCCGTTCGGTAATAGAGATGGACTGAGTTTGACGGTAACAATCTTCAATAACCAATTGGGCAACATCATCGGTCATGTCGTGAAGCAGCTTGTTTCGTTGCTTTAGCGTAAGATCGCCATTAGCAACTAAGTTATTAAGTAATATTTTGATATTAACTTCATTATCAGAACAATCTACCCCACCCACATTGTCGATAAAGTCAGTATTAACCCGTCCACCATTGGCCGCATATTCAATACGTCCTAATTGGGTCAGTCCCAGATTACCACCTTCACCGATAACTTTTGCCCGAACCTCTTTACCATTTACACGTAGGTCGTCATTAGCGCGATCGCCAACTTCAGCATCAGACTCTTTGGTGCTTTTAACATACGTTCCTATGCCGCCATTCCAAATTAAGTCTACTTCCATCTTTAAAATATTGTGGACTAATTCATTGGGCGTCATGGTCATCTGGCGGGTACCCAGACATTTTTTCATTTCAGGAGTCAGCTTGATTGACTTCGATGACCGGCTAAATACACCGCCACCTTTTGAAATCAGCTCTTTGTCATAATCGTCCCAGCTCAGGCTTGGGTTTTCAAACAAGCGTTGACGCTCTTTGTAGCTCGACGCAGCATCTGGATTGGGATCGAAAAAGATGTGCAGATGGTTAAATGCGGCGATAAGACGTATATGCTTTGACAACAACATGCCATTACCAAATACATCTCCTGCCATATCGCCAATTCCGGCGCAGGTAAAATCGGTGGTCTGGCAGTCAATATCAATTTCGCGGAAATGCCGTTTTACCGACTCCCATGCACCGCGGGCCGTAATGCCCATTTTTTTATGATCGTAGCCAACACTACCGCCTGAGGCAAACGCGTCGCCCATCCAAAAGTTGTATTCTTCAGAAATGCCGTTGGCAATGTCAGAGAAAGTTGCGGTTCCTTTGTCGGCCGCCACAACCAGATACGGATCATCTTCATCAAGTCGAACCACATTTTCCGGTGGTACGACTTCACCGTTTACGATGTTATCGGTGATATCCAGTAAACTACGTATAAAGGTGCGGTAACAATTTTTACCTTCTGCCAGTATTGCATCCCGACCGCCTTCAGTTGGCAGGCGTTTACAAACAAAGCCACCTTTTGCTCCTACCGGTACAATCACTGTATTTTTTACTTGCTGAGCTTTAACGAGACCTAATATCTCGGTACGAAAATCTTCCTGGCGATCTGACCAGCGCAAACCACCCCGTGCCACTTTGCCGCCACGAAGGTGAACACCCTCTACTTTTGGAGAATAAACAAAAATCTCAAATTTAGGCAAAGGTAAGGGCATATCCGGAATCTGTTCAGGCGCCACTTTAAATGAGACGTAAGGCTTTTCATTACCCTCCTCATCGTTTTGATAAAAATTGGTACGTAACGTCGCCATCATCATGTCGAGATAACGACGGATAATACGATCGTCATCTAAATTACTGACATTATCCAACTGCCCTTTTATGCTATCTAAAATACTGTCTTCTTTTTTCTGAGACCGCTTTTTCTTGGGGTTGAAACGCGTATCAACAAAACTGACCAGGTCTTTAGCAATTTGAGGATAATTCGACAAGGTATTAGCGATGTAGTCGCGGCTAAACGAGCTACCCGTTTGACGCATGTATTTGGCGTAGGCGCGAAGTATTGTCACTTTACGTCCGGTCAGGCCTGCGCCCAGAATTAAGCGGTTGAAGGCATCATCTTCAAGGGTATTTTCCCAAACTTTGGCAAACGCATCCTGAAAAAGTGTCTGCGCTTTGTCCATATCAAGCTTTTCACCTGCTTTGTGCAACATAGTGAAATCCATTACCCAGTTCAACTCATTTTCAGAACAGGTAATTTTGAAAGGACTTTCATCGATAACCCGCAAGCCAAAGTTTTCCAGCATTGGCAGAACATCTGACAAATGTATTGGTTCTGCTCTATGGAACAGCTTAAGCTTCACGACCTGGCTATCTTTTGCTTCTTCTTGCGGCCGATAAAACAGCATATCTAATTTATGGTCATCATCAAGCGTTTCAAGCTTGTCGATATCGATCATCGCGGCGCTGGGGAGGTTCTGTTCCATATAGCTGCGGCTGAACGCATTATTATACTTGCGCTCCAATGCCTTGCCGTTGGCCTCACCATAAGCCTGGCTGATAGATGATGCTAACCGATCGTTCCACGTCTTGGTTAGCTCAATAATATTCTGTTCAATTTCTTTCACGTCGTATTCCGCATTGTTGTCTTCTACGCGAGCAATATAGTGCGTTCTGGCATACACCGACTCCGAGAAGAAAGTAGTAAACTCTACCTCTTCGGTTGCGCCTAAAGATTTTTCCAGAAGTGCCTGTGTTTCTTTTCGCAACTGTGTGTTGTAGCGTTCACGCGGAACAAACACCATACATGAGAAAAATCGACCAAAAACATCTTTACGGATAAATAAACGGGTAATTCCCCGCTCCTGCATCTGAAATATACCCATAACTATCTGGTTTAATTCTTCAGCCGGCGTTTGTAACAACTCGTCGCGTGGGTAGGTTTCAACAATATTAACAAACGCTTTATAAGCATGTGTGCCGGGTTCAAAACCGCTGAGATCGCAGATTTTCTTTATTTTGTCACTTAGAATGGGGAGCTGTGTTACCGACGCATTGTAAAAAGAAGCAGAGTACAAACCTAAAAAGCGGTGTTCACCGATTACCTGGCCATTTTTATTGAATGCTTTCACGCCCACATAATCCATAAAGGCCGGACGATGCACACGCGAGCGCGTGTTGGTTTTGGTTAGCATTAACGGGTTGTCGCTTAAGGCTTCATCGCGGGCAGTGGCAGGTAGCTTAGACAACAATCGCTCACGTTCGCTGATTGAGTTTTTCATCAAACCAAGGCTGCTGTCATTGTTTGGAATCCAGCGGTGATCGCCTTCAACAGCTTTGACGCTGTAATAGCGATAGCCCATCATAGTGAAATTGTGATCCGCTAACCAGTCAAGAAAGCGTCGGGTTTGATCGATATCGTCTTTATCGCAAGGCAGATTCAAATCATCAATATTGCTGCGAACTTCGTTTAACTGACTTGCCATCTCGCGCCAGTCATTGACCGCCAGCGACACCTCATCGACGACCGAGTGCAGTTCTTTGGTCAGGTTTTCCAAATCTTTTTTGCTGGTCTGACGGTCAATCTCTATAAACAGTACCGTTTCTTTCTCATTGTTTTTGCTGTTGTGTCCGGAGTCTTTGAATCCGGTAAGCTCATTTTTTTTGTTACGTTCCAGGCTTAGTGGACTATGTAGCAGTAGATGAGCAGTAATATTCTGGCGATTAAGCGACATACGAACCGAATCCACAAGAAATGGCATGTCGCGTACCACAATCTCCACGATAGTATGGCTTGAGTGCCAGCCGTGCTTTGAGATTTCAGGGTTGAAGACCCGGATGTACGGCTTGTCTTTATCAAAATCGTATAAAATATTCCATAAGCTTAAAGTGGCGCCATAAAGGTCGCTGTCGTTTCGGTGTTCCAGATCTTCATGTGAGATATTTTTATAGAGAAGCTGACCGAACTGTTTTACCAGAGCCTTTTGTTTTGCATCCACCTTCTTATCAATTAGCGAGAAAACATTGTCCAGTAGTACAGAGTGTCGCTTAGAGGTGACTGTCATGAATAAACCTTAAATTAACGTAAGTGCGGAAAAACCCTAACCATTTTCGCTAAAACCAACGGTAAATGAAAGCCCTGTTTTAACGCTTTGTTAACAGCTTAGATAAGTATGCAAAAAAGACCTATAAAAAAGGGCCTTACGGCCCTTTTGCATGTTTACCTATGCAAAAAAATCTTACTGGTCGGGCGACTTATCTTCATTTCGATTTGCCCATAAAATACGAGCTAGTGCCGGTAGTACGATTATCGCACCTAACATGTTCACCAAAAACATAAATGTTAATAAAATGCCCATATCCATTTGAAACTTAAGCGATGAGAATACCCAGGTACTTACACCAATAGCCAGGGTAATACCTGTGAACAACACAGCACTGCCGCGTTCGTGTAATGCAGTCAAATACGCTTGCTGAACACTGTCTCCCTGCTTTATGCGCGCATTCATGGTCGACAAGATATAAATGCCGTAATCCACTCCAATCCCTACACCCAATGCAATAACAGGCAGTGTTGATACTGTTAAGCCAATTTCCAAAAATGTCATGAGAGCCTGAGCCAGTACCGAAACCACATACAGCGGAATGACAACAGATAAAGTCGAACGAAGTGAACGGAAACTAAGCAGGCACAGCAGTATAACAGCCCCAAATACATACGCCATCATAGGTATTTGCGCTTCTTTTACTGCCTCATTGGTGGCCGCCATCACACCCACCGGTCCTGATGCCAGGCTGAACTTCATATCGTCAGTTTCATAACTCTCACGGTATTGCTTAACTGCATCAACCACACGTGAGATTGTTTCTGCTTTATGATCTTCCATAAACAGGATAATAGGCATGACCGAACAATCACCGTTAAGTAAACCTGATGATGTAGGGATACGCGCAATGGCTTGTACAAGGGTCTGTTGATTACGAGGAAGTACCTGCCATTTAACATTACCTTCGTTGTAACCGGCATTAACTACCTTGGCAATCGAGGCCAGAGAAACCGTTGACTGAACACCGGGTACGTTACGCATTTTCCACTGAAAACCGTCCATGGCGTTCATCACATCATAAGAGGTACAGGCTTCAGGCGTGGTTTCTACTAACACAGATAAATAATCAACCGTAACTTCGTATCGGTCGGTAATCAAAAAGGTATCTTGATTGTATCTTGAAGACTCATGCAGCGCGGGGGCACCTGCATGTAAGTCTCCTATTTTCATCTGTTGCGACTGATACAGCCCAAAAACCAGCAACAATGCGGTGACCAACAAAATAACCATAGCCGGCGTTTTCTGAGAACATCCTGCCACCCATTGCCAAAAACGAACAGAATGGGCTTCTTTTCCCTTAAATTTTGCGACATATTTCTGATCAAGCTTTAGGTAACTCATCAGTACAGGCAGTAATATAAGGTTGGTCAGAATAATAACTGCCACACCCATACTGGCTGTTATCGCCAGTTCACGAATAATGCCTATATCGATAACCAGTAGCGTCATAAAGCCTACGGTATCAGATAACAGTGCAATACCGCCGGGTATCAGTAAGCTTCTGAAAGCGAACATCGCGGCGTGTTTCGCCCCGGCCCCTGATACGGCTTTTTTCTCAACCGCATTAATCATTTGCACACCGTGCGATACCCCAATGGCAAAGACCAAAAATGGCACCAGAATAGACATTGGGTCAATGCCAAAGCCCATTACGGTGAGTAGCCCTAGTTGCCATACCACTGCAATAAACGAGCATGTTAAAGGCAAAATAGTCAGCATTAAGTTACGAGAAAAGAAAAACACCATTACGGCGGTAATTGCCAATGCCAGTGCAAAAAATAGCACGACGTCTTTCGCGCCTTCGGCGACATCGCCTATCATTTTGGCAAAACCAATGACATGAATTGAGATACTGTCGTTTTCAAATTGCTGGCGAAGCTGTTTTTCTAACTGCGCTGCTAACGCTAATGTATCAAGAGGCTCCCCCGTTTCAGGGTTTAGGTCTAAAAGCTGGGCAGTAACCATCGAACAGCTGTAGTCATTTGCTACCTGGCGACCAACTATATTTGCTTTTTCAATGTTAGCGGCTACCTTTTCCAGCGCCTGGGGATTTTTGGAGTCAAAATCTGCTGGAATAACCGGGCCGCCAGCAAATCCACCTTCTACTATCTCAGTAAAACGTGTTGAGGGAGAAAAAAGCGATACTACTAACGAACGGTCTACCCCATTAATAAAAAATAATTGGTCATGAACGTCTTTTAATGTATCAAAAAACTCTGGGTTGAAAATATTGCCTTGTTTATCACATACAGACACATAAACACTATTTGCACCGCCAAAATCGTTGCGGTGGGCCATATAGGTTTGCATGTATTCATGATTAAGCGGAATGTTTTTTTCAAATCCCGCATCCAGCTTTAGTAACGAGGCCTGGTAGCCAAGAAACAAGGTGGCTACGGCAAACAATAGAATAACAGCAATTCGATGGGTGAAAATTAGCCGTTCAAGAAATTGGGTAATACGCGACATAATAACTTCTTATTCTAATTTAAGGGTCTTAATTCCATTTGCCGAAACGGCCAACACTTTTTTATCAAACTGAGTTGCATTTACAATAGCGGCTTTGTCGTCAATTTGATGTACTTTTACATTTTTGCCGGCACTACAGTCTTGTTCACGAGCGTAGGGATCATGCTGACTAACAGTAAACGGTCTTTGCATAGTAACCACAATGCCGTTGTTCCCTAATGCTGCAACCTGCTGCTTATCTATCGGCAGTATAGAATTCAATGTACTGGTGGAACAGGTTTTTATATATTCCCAGTTTTCATTATTCTGCATAACAAAAATATTACCTCGCAAACCCACCGCCATAAGGGTATCTGAGTCAAGCGCTGCAATATCAAAAAACGAACCGGTATAGTCGACGGTGTATCGCTGCCACGTCTTACCCATATCCTCACTCAAAGCAAGCGTACCCGCTTCTCCGGCAAGATAGAGTTTTTGTTCATGTTGCGAAATTCGATTGAGATGCGGCAGTATTGAGTTTAACTCCTGCTTGTAAAATTCTTCATCTTCTTCACGTATTTCTTCAAGGTATTCACGATCATAAGGGTCTAGCAAAGAGGCGTGTAACTCAGCCTGCCAGTGTTCTCCGCCATCTTTAGTACGATAGAACATACCATAGGCACCCACCGCAATGCCGTGCTGTTTGTCAAAAAAATGTACATCTAAAAAGGGGCGCTCTAATTTAGGATTAGAAAATTGAACCCGCCAGGTTTTGCCCTTATTATCTGAATGCAAAATAGTTGCATCATGGCCTACTGCCCATGCCTGGTCATCTACCATGGTAACAGCGGTTAGAGTCGCAGTAGATGGCACTTCAGCCTGCTTAAACTCTTGTCCATCTGAAGATGTTAATATATGGCCCCGCTCTCCAACTATTACCAGGGTTTCGCCCGCAGTAATATCTAAAAGCAACGATTGTTCAACCAGGGGGGCCTGATAAGCTGTCTGAGCGCATACACAAGCACTAAATGCCAGTGCAGCAAAAGCTGCCAGAGGTGTTTTCATAAAACAATCCTGAAGATAAAAAATAACGAAGGCGAAGCCAGATAGCTTCGCCCTGGGGTGAGATTAACGCTTGCCTTCGCGACGAAGGGCCTGAGGAGTAAACTCTACATCTCTGGGACGAATCGAAAAGTTATAAATTTGCTCTTCGTTGTCCAGGCCAATAGCCAGATAGCGGCGTGAGTTCAAATCATGATAAACATCAAGGGTTGACCACTGTGTCGGTACGTCGTAATAGTTAACCCCGTAAGCAATACCCACACGGTATAACTCACCACGGTTATCATACATATCGGCAACCTGAATCTGCCAGCTGTCTTCATCTAAAAAGAATACCCGCTTTTGGTAGACGTGACGAAAGCCCTCTTTCAAAGTGGCTTCTACCACCCAAACACGGTGTTTTTCCCAACGGGTTAGTTCAGGGTTAATATGATTGGGCTTCAATATATCATCATAGCCAATGTCATTGCTGTGCAACTTATAATTGTTGTAGGCAATGTACATCTCTTTTTTGCCCTTCAGCTCCCAGTTATAGCGATTAGGCGAACCATTGAACATATCGAAATCGTCGGTGGTTCTCAAACCATCGGCGGCGGTTCCTGGGGTATCATAAGCAATATTTGGTGCAGCCCGAACGCGTCGCTGCCCTGTGTTATAAGTCCATGCACGGCGCGGCTCTTTGATTTGGTCTACGGTTTCATGTACTAACAAAGCCGTACCCGCGAGTCGTGCTGGTTTGGTTACCTTTTGTTTGAACATAAACAGGATATTATCATCCATTAGCTCTTCTGGGGTCATGCCCTCTTTGGCGTACTGAATAAGCAGCTGTTCATCAAACCCAATAACGTTGTAATCGCCCGATGAGGTTACGGCTGCCTGACCACCATATCGCTGAACGGCTTCACCCCGGTAGCGTAAAATATGGTTCCAGATTGCCTCAAGGCCGTTTTCAGGAACAGGGAATGGAACACCCAATACCGCACCTTTCAGGCCATTTCCACCTTCGATAAGCTCGGCCTGCATCGCGTTTTTCTTAGTCGCGGCATACACTTCCTGCGGGTTTGAGGCAGAACGACGACTTTGATAAACCGGCATCTCATAGGTTTCAGGGTAAGCTTCAAATAGCTTTTGCTGTCCTTCTGATAAAAACTCGGCGTACTCTTTGTAATTATCAGCAGTAATAGTGAACTTAACTGTATCACCCGGGAACGGATCCGGATGGTGATCTCCTTCAGAGTATCCTTCTGGTAAGGTCGTAATACCACCATTCCATGCTGGAATACTGCCATCAGCATTGGCAGCTTTTTCGCCTCCTAAGGGCGTAAGTTCATTGCCGAGTTTGTGAGCCTCTTCTTCGGATATCTTCGCAAAAGCGCAGCTGCTGGCTACCGACAACGAAACCGCTGCCGCAATTAGGGTAATTTTTTTCATCATAATAAATGTCCCTTAAATTGAATACTTGATATTAAACGAAACAAAGTCGCGGTCTGCTAATGCATTGGTAGTACCTATGCCATCCCAAAACGCGCTGTAAGAAGCCGTTGCCGACCATCTGCTCAGGTAATCAAAGGTGAATGAAAGGTTCGCCGACTTTGTATCTTCGGTGAAAAGAAACAAAGGGTCCGGGGTTGTGCCGTCAACATCGTGTGAGAATGTAGCGCGCATACGCATATTCACGCCGGCCATAATGTTGTTGTAATCTGCTACCGCCAGAAGGCGATAGCCCCAGGCATCGTCGGTTGCAAACGGGTTTGTTTCAGGACCATCAGAAAGTCCTTCATGTAATCCGGGGCGCGGGTTACCTGAAGCCGTTGGCTCAAGTGATGGTGTTCTGGCGGTGCCTGGTGCATTTAAACGAATAACATCAGGGTCTGGGAAGTCGACAATATTGACATAGCCAACTTCACCCAACAGGACAAAGTTATCCGAGCCAAATTTAGGACCAAAGACATGAGAAACCGTAAACTGCGCCTGCCAGGTGTCTGACAACAAAAATCCTTCTGCAGACTCACCCGGGCCTACGTCGCGACCAATGTTCTTTAACTGCGAGATACCAGCCAAATCTGGACGCAGACCTGCGTTAGCTAATTGCTCAGGCATAGCCTGATACAGCAACTCAACATCATCAATTTGTAAAGGTTCATCTACACGGTAGGCAAACTCACCTGCTAAGGCTGTAGTCCCGACGTTTGTATTGAAGCTCATTCCGTATAATTTTATGTCTTCAGGATACAAAAACTGAGTTTCTGTAAATGCTTCTAACTGAGTAATATTGTCTCGGGTAATTTGATTTTGGGCCAAAAAGGCGATGTCTTGTGCAATACCTTCAGCAGTAAAGTCTGAAGTGATACCTGAAACCAGCGGCCGCTGACTGTGATAATTTATATGATAAAAACTAAATTCGGTTTCGTTCAGGTTTTCTGCAAACCAGGTAAATCGTAAACCATACTGACCTTGGTCATCGGCATCCTGATGCGCCGCATCAGAATAACCGCGAACAGCCACTTTGGTGGGGTAAGCAAGATAAGCCTGAGAAATTTGGGCTGGGTCTGCGCCCGCGCCTAACGCGGCGCCCAAATCGTTAAGCTGAGTCAGCAACGTTTGCAGGTTAATGTCCGGATTACCGGTAAAGCCCAGTTGTACATTACTAAACTGGCCGCCCTCGCCCGCAAAATCGTTACCCGCAAAGTAACTTCCGGCAACAGGTAACCAACTACGTTCCCATTCATACTGATAGTAGCCAGAAATACTAAAGTCCTGGGTTAAGCCTAGCGAGGCATAAACCATTCCTACTGGTATAAAGACTTCTTTTAATTCGGCTCCGGGAGCGCGAGCACGGGTAACATCAACCGGGTTGGTAGTGTTTATACCATGTTGAATAAACGTACTTTCACCCCAGCTGATCACTTGTTGGCCTACCCGCACAGTAAGCGGTTTGTTACCTACCCACCAATCGCCGTAGAAGAATGCATCAAGCAGACGAATGTCAGCACACAACAGGTCTTTGGCCTCTGAGTCCTGACAAAGATCGCGATGCTCACCGGTTATCGGGTTTGCCCACGCTGAGGTTCCGTTTTCTTGCTCAAAGTCGTAAAACCAAAAGCCTCTGGCGAAAAAGCCGTAATCACCAAAGTTAATGTCTAGCTCATGGTTGCCCGCTATTTGTGATGAAAAAGCTTCGCCGGGATCGTGGGCCAAATTACCCAAATCACCATTGGCTGAATATGCTCCATCACCTGACAGCGCCCATACATCTGCACTTGGATAGATAACATTGGTAGCGGCGTTGTAACCGGTCCAATCAAATTGCGGATGGTTACTGTTGCCTATCAGACTATAGTCGCGGTCTTCAACGCGGATACTTGTGGCCAGCGTGAATGTAGAGTCCAGCGTGATGCTTGCTTCACCCACTTGCCAATTGGCCGCGCTTACCGACGTCGATGCGACACCCAGTAAAGCAATGACCCCAGCTGCCACGGGGGATTTTTTAAATGCGCATTGCCTTGTTATCATAGTTCTTATTCTCCAGGTTAACGTATTGGTGGTGCAGATCCGTAAGCCACCCATAGCGATTAACAAAATAATTACATCATTTTGAAATAATCGCAAGAACAAATCGTACCAGTTAACAATTTGGTAATACTATGACTATTCAATTAGTTAATAGATTAAAATAAATAGTTGATATAAAGCGGACTAAGCGCATCATAAAATTAAGAAATACGCTCAAAGGTAAGAATTTTATTGGTGCTGTTTGTGGTTAGCTTAAATCGGCCCTGTAACCCCGATGGGGTGACGAAGGGCCTGAGCCGATCGATAGGTAGCTGCACCCGATGGCCACTTTCAGCCGCCACCACAACATGCAGAAAACCGGCCTGATATAAACGTTCACACTCTTTATAATTCAGGCCTAATGAAAAATAGTAAAACTTATTGTTGCTCACTGGTTACAGAATACGCCAAACTTTTACTGACTTTTTCGTATAAATCGCGACTAAGATTTTTATGTTCGGCGATTCGCTGTAATTGTGTTTTCATCCGCAGCTGGTACTCGGGTGCATAATTGTGCCACTGCGTTAGTGGTGTAACTATACGTGCAGCTACCTGCGGATTCACGGCATCCAGCTCAAGCAGATAATCGGTTACAAATTGATACCCGCCGCCATCCTCAGCATGAAAACCAGCGGTATTGAAAAAGGCAAAACTGCCCATTACCGCTCTTACCCTGTTAGGGTTACCCTTTGCAAATTGAGGGTGCTGCTGAAGCATACTTAGCTGACTTAGAATATCAGGCCGTTCAGTAGTAGCATGCAATCCAAACCACTTATCCAGAACCAGAGGTTCCTGATTCCAGCGCTGTTCAAACTGTGACATCAATGACTCAAAAAGAGCTGGACTATGCCCCTGCGCTGCCTTAAGTACCCCCAGCGAGTCGGTCATATTGTCCGCATTTTCAAACTGCGACTTAAGCATGGCATCGGCATCACCTGCACAGGCAAGATGATTCAGAACCACATTACGACAGCGACGGGCATTTATCGCCTGCTGGCTGTATTCGTAATCACCGGTATTAATGCTGTCAAACAAAGATTTCAGCGGGTGCTGCAAACGCTTAGCAAAGTCTTCACAGAACTGGTTTCTGGCCGTGTGTAACGAGGCGACATCGACCAGCTGGCGTTTTTGACACAATGTTTCGAACGAAGGAATGACCAAACATTCTCCAAGCAGTTCGTGATTGTTCGATTCGTTGCCAATTACCTGTTCAAACCCATGCCAAATAGACTCATCGACGGTGTCATGTTGGTTGCTTTCATACTGACTGATGCACCAGTCATACAATGATTGCAAAGCATCCCAACGATTAAAGCTGTCGTTAGCATATTTAAAAACGGCTAATAACTGGCTGGCAGTTAACGAATTATGAACTTTCGCGGGAGCCGAAAAATTACCTAACACTACTGGAATAAGGGCTTCTTTAACATTGCTGAAGTGCAAGGTTTTAGCGGCGGTATCTAAAATAAACTTACCGTTTTCGACCTGCCCATCATCATCGGTGTAATGATTTCCGAGGCTATCAATGCAATCAAATGCCACAGGCATAAATAACGATCTCTTATCTTTTTGATCGGCTGTAGGCGGTGTATGCTGTGAAAAGGTAATATCCATCAATCCATTGTCAGCATCAAACGATGTTGTAACATTAATGACAGGCGTTCCTGACTGTGAATACCATAAAGCAAAATGTCCCAAATCAAGGTTGGTCACACTTTGCATTGCTGCCACAAAATCATCACAGGTTACGGCCTGACCATCATGCCGGCGAAAATATTCATCGATACCTTCCCGAAATTTTTCAGGGCCAAGTAACGTGTGGAACATGCGTATAACTTCAGCGCCCTTATCATAGACCGTGACGGTGTAGAAATTGTTCATTTCTATCACTTCTTCGGGTCTGATAGGATGGCTCATGGCACTGGCATCTTCAGCAAACTGATGTTCGCGCATCACTCTGACATGTTTTATACGATTGCTCAGGGGGGAAGTCATGTCGGCGCTGAACTGCTGGTCGCGAAATACCGTCAAGCCTTCTTTCAGGCTCAGCTGAAACCAGTCGCGACAGGTAACCCGATTACCGGTCCAGTTATGAAAATATTCGTGGGCAATAACTGATTCAACATTAAAAAAGTCTTCGTCTGTTGCACTGTGTTGTTCGGCTAACACAAATTTGCTGTTGAAGATATTAAGGCCCTTGTTTTCCATAGCGCCCATGTTGAAAAAATCGACCGCGACAATCATGTAGATATCAAGATCGTATTCAAGCCCGAATGTCTCTTCGTCCCATTTCATTGCTCGTTGCAACGACGCTAAAGCAAATGCTCCCTGGGCTTGTTTACCTTTATCTACATATAGCTCCAATTTTACTTCTTTACCGCTCATGGTGGTAAAGGTATCTTTGAGCAAATCGAAGTCGCCCGCGACCATAGCGAACAGATAAGCCGGCTTGGGATGGGGATCTTGCCATGTTACCCAATGCGTACCATCGTTGTTATCGCCCTTCGCAACCGGGTTTCCGTTTGACAGTAATATTGGGTATTTTTCTTTTTCGCCATGAAGCGTTACTTCAAAACGGGCTAAAACATCAGGCCGGTCAAGATAGTAGGTAATACGGCGAAAACCTTCTGCTTCACATTGGGTACAGTAGGTTCCGGCTGACAGGTAAAGACCTTCTAACGCCTGATTATGCTCCGGGTCAATTTCGGTTTCAAACGCCAGAGTAAAATTGTCAGGAACATTATTGAGGGTCAGCTGACTCTGCGTTTCAACATAATCTTGAAAGGGCTGACCATCAACAGTTACCGAATTGAGCTTAAGATTGTCACCATCAAGCTGCAACGGATAGGAATGATTGCCGCAACGCTCTACCTGATATTCACTAAAGACCCGCGTGCATGTTGGATGGAGTTTCACTTCCATCTTTACATCATTAATAGTGAAAGCGGGCGGCTGATAATCCGCCCGTTTTTTTGCTTGTAAGCTCATTTATCCTCCAGGGATGTTAAGCGTCAGACTCCTTTGCGTCCGTTTCAAAAGGAGGCTCGATTCTAAGAATTTTTATTCCTACGTAGGCGTAAATAACCGCCAGGAAAGGATTGATAACGTTGAAGAAGGTGTAAAAAATATAGTCAAATGGATTCACGCCCAATACGCCGTGCATATACGCTCCACACGTATTCCACGGGATGAGTGGCGACGTTAATGTGGCACCGTCTTCTAAGCTTCTTGATAAATTAAGCTGATGTAAGCCGCGTTTTTCATACTCTTCTTTATACATACGCCCGGGCATAACGATAGAGATGTATTGGTCTGCGGTAACCAGGTTAGAACCTAAACAGGTGAGAATGGTTCGGCTTATCATATCGCCGGCAGACTTAGCGCCATGTAAAATAGTACTGACCGCTCGTTTTAATAAGCCAACTTTTTCTAATACCGCGCCAAAAGACATCGCGCAAATTATCAGCCAAATGGTGTTTAGCATCGACGACATTCCACCGCGACTTAACAGGCTATTGAGATTTTCGTCAGGGGTTGAAAATGACACGCCGTCATACATAGAGGTCCATACGGTTTTTAGTACACCGATAGCAGCAGAGTCATCCGGGTTGGCCATCGACAACACCACATCTTGCTGAAACAAGACTGCCCACAAGGCACCGACTAACGCACCAATAGACACCGCCGGAAAAGCAGGCATCTTTCTAACCGCCAGAGTAAGCAGTAAAATCAACGGAACCAGCATATGCCAGCCGAGCTCGAACGACTCACTCAGCAATACCTGCATTTGCTCAATACGTTCTACTTTTTCCATGCCGGTTTCGCTAAAACCTAAAAATACAAACAAGATAACGGCAATAACAAAGCTGGGTATAGTAGTCCAAAGCATATAGCGAATATGTTCAAACAAGTCCGTTCCTGCCACTGCAGGCGCTAAGTTAGTGGTTTCAGAAAGGGGCGATATTTTGTCGCCAAAGTACGATCCTGAAACAACTGCCCCCGCGGTGATGGCCGCAGACATGCCCATTCCCGACGACACCCCTAGCAGCGCAACACCGACGGTCGCCGCCGTGGTCCAGGAGCTGCCTATGCTCATGGCCACAACAGCGCAAATTAAACAGGTTGCGGCATAAAAAAATGAAGGATTTAACAAATCTAAACCGTAATAAATCAGGGTGGGCACCGTACCGGCAAGCATCCAGGTACCAATTAATGCACCAACGGCAAGTAAAATCAGACACGCACCCAGCGACATTGAAATGCCATTGACAATGCCTTGTTCAATATCCTTCCATTTGTGCCCATTCTTCATACCGATAATAGCAGCCAGACCCGCGCCCAGTAATAAAGCTATCTGGTTAGGACCAAATGATGAGCTATCACCATAAAGATATACCGCTGACCCCATCATAATAACCAGGGCGATAATGGGTATCAGCGCATCAGTTAGCGAGGGAGTTTTAATAGAGTTTTTTTTCATAATTATTATTTATTATCCTCTTACATCACAGAGCGGACAAACATTATCGCAATGATCACAGGGCATACAAACCGAACATACCAGGGCCAGATTTTCCAGAACCAGCCAGATTCCACATCCGGATTGCCAGACTTTAACTCAGTTAATATTGCGTCGCGTCGCCATACCCAGCCCGCAAAAATACACAATACTAAACCTAATAGCGGTTGACTCCACTGTGTAGTTGCAGTGATAACCAAAGAGAACAACACATCAAAGTTAAATATAATAATGCAGCTACAGGTGAAAATAATCGCCGTCATTACCCATACGGCTTTTTTACGCACTAACCCACGGCTTTCAACTAAATAGGCCACCGGAACTTCAAGCATAGAAATAGACGATGTTACTGCAGCAATAACCATCAGCGCGAAAAATGCCAGAGCTACAAATAAGCCAACACTACCAATGGTATCGAACAAAGCGGGCAATACCGTAAAAATAAGTTTGTCGCCAGCAATCAGAGCACCGTCGGCAGCAAAAATTTCAACCCCATTATTCAGCGCCACGTACATCGCCGGAATAATCAACATACCGGCAATAATAGCCACCCCTATATCAACCAGGGCAACGGAGGCGCCAATAACAGGAAGGTTTTCCTGTTTTGATACATAAGAACCGTATACCAGCATGGTCCCTACGCCTAAAGACATTGAGAAAAATGCCTGGCCCATAGCGCTTATTAATAAATCGGGCTCAAACACGCGCGAAAAGTCAGGCACCAAATAAGCACTCCAACCTTCTAAAGCGCCGGGCTGAAAACTCACATAAACAATTAACGCCAAAATAATAATGACCAGCGTCGGCATAAGCCGTACTGACCATTTTTCTATACCTCCTCTTACACCCCCCAATACGATGAAAGAATTGATCATCATAAAAGCAGCACAAAAGATTATATTGCGGGTATCTGAAAACGTAAGTAGCCAGTTTGAAGCCGCTTCTGCGCCGACTAAATTAGCGCCGGCATCAGCAAAGTAAGCCAGCATCCAGCCCCCGACGATGGCGTAAAATGCCAAAATCAGTGAAACCGTAACACAGCCCCAAATGCCCGTAAGGCGACCTGAAAAATTATTGGAGATTTTTCCTAGTGCATCGACCATGTTTGAGCGATTTGCCCGGCCAATAATGAGTTCGGCCATTAGTACAGGGTATGCCAGTACAAAAGCCAGAAGTAGATAAACTAATACAAACGCCGCTCCGCCGTTACTGGCTACCTGGGTAGGAAATCCCCAGATGTTCCCTAAACCTACTGCAGAACCTGCAGCAGCCAGTATAAAGCCGATACGGGAAGAAAATTCACCGCGCATAGCCATGTGTGTGTTCCTGCTTATTATTGTTGTCGTTGGTGTGCTTCACATGCAAAAAAGGCTGGCTCAGCACCAGCCTTTTTCACAATTTTTTATTATTTATTATGTATCGCATACTTGCCAGTATTTAGCATGTCGTAGGTGATATTAGCCGCTTCTTTTAAGAACGGGTCGACCTCATCCAATTCTTCTTCAATTTCTTCCGATAAGTCATCAACCTTTTTAACAGGCTCTTCGCCCATTCTTGCCAGGCGTTCGTTAACCCGAGTTAGTTCGCGCTGCTCAAGCTCTTCTTTTTCAGCCAGACGCTCTGACTCTACCAAAGAGATAAAGTCGCGGGCTTTTTTCTCTTTGTATTCATCAATATCTTCGTAGATATAACTAAACTCAGGATCTTGCATTATGCGTTTATTGTGTTTAGCCGTTAGTACGTCTAATGCATTCTGGCCATCGGCAAATGTGGCGTAATTCGCACGCTCAATGCTGTCATAAGGCAATGCCGATTCTTCCTGACTTTCGCCCCATTCTGCTGGATCTATGGGTGAAGGATAAAGGATATCTGGTACGACACCTTTATGCTGGGTGCTTCCACCATTGATTCGATAGAATTTTGCAATGGTAAACTGCACGCTGCCTAACGGGTTTTCGTACAAGTCGTAAATTCGACCTAAACCGCGATGCTGCTGAACCGTGCCTTTACCAAAAGTTTGCTCACCTATAATAAGCGCCCGATTATAATCTTGCATAGCTGCGGCAAAAATCTCAGAGGCCGAAGCGCTGTAGCGGTCAACCAGAACCGTTAGCGGTCCATCGTAAGCAACATTACTGTCGGTGTCACGGTTCACGCTTACTTTACCTTCACCGTAGCGTATTTGTACCACCGGGCCTTTTTCAATAAACAGCCCGGTTAGCAACGTTGCTTCCGTAAGCGAACCACCGCCGTTGCCGCGTAAATCAACAATGATACCTTTTACATTCTGCGCATTAAGTTTATCAATTTCTTTGTTTACATCTGCATGGAGGTTGTTGTAAAAACTGGGGATAGTAATTATGCCCAGCTTTTCGCCCTGATGAGCTCCGGTGTCGGGTACATAAACTTCAGATTTTGCAGCGCGATCTTCAAGCTTTATTTTGTCCCGGGTCAAACTAACCACTGACATAGATTTACTTTCAGTGGCACCCTTTTGGACCTGTAGTCTTACTGTAGAGCCTTTAGGGCCTTTGATCAGCTCAACCACTTCATCTAACCGCCAGCCTACAACATCGATAAATTCTTCATCGTCCTGAGCCACCCCTATAATTTTATCTTCGGGTTTTAACGCTTTTGATTTATCGGCCGGACCACCAGGCACTATGCTCTTTATTACCGTAAAATCTTCTTCACTTTGTAATACCGCGCCAATACCTTCAAAAGAAAGATTCATTTCCATTTGAAAGCGGTCGGCGTTGCGGGGAGAAAGATAGCTGGTATGTGCTTCAATAGTACGGGCAAACGAATTCATTACCGTTTGAAATACATCTTCACTTTGGGTCTGCTTAAGTCGTTTGATAGCGCGGTTATACCGTTTGGTCAGAAGATCTTTGGCTTCTTCCCAGGTTTTGTCGGCTAAAATAAGATTCAACGCATCATATTTAACCCGCTGGCGCCAAATCTCATCTAATTCTTCCTTACTTGTCGCCCATGAAGCATCTTCACGATCGTAGTAAAATTTATCGTCTGTTTTTTCAAAATCAAACGGTTTTTCTAATAAAGTCAGCGCGTACTCAAAACGCTGCATCCGGCGTTCAGATGTTTGATTGAAAATATCGTAAGCAACCTTCAGATTGCCACGAGACAATGCTTCGTCAAAATCGTCACGGTAACGGTCAAACTGTTGAACATCAGATTTGAGCAGCACCTGTTTGTTATTGTCCAGCGCTTTCAGATAACGGTTAAATACTTGCTCTGAAAGCGCGTTATCCAACGAAATTTCCTTGTAGTGAGCCCGGGTAAATAATGCGCTTACCCGCTTAGCTGCAACACTATGCTGTGATTCTTGCTGCAATATAGGAAGTTCATCAACTTCAGCAGTGGTGGTCACAGCGCCGGCGCCAACTCCAAGAGTCAGAAATGCGCTGGCAATGGAAATACGAAGGATATCTTTCATTTTACTACCTCTTGGAACTTGCCAAACGTAGAGCGTCGGAATTTACTTTCACGACCATGCCGCTGTCTAGCTGAACATGTATACCGTCTTTGGCAACTTCGGTTATTACGGCAGGCATTGGTGCCTTACCTAGTTTCACCGTTACTTTAGTACCCGTTTGCAGATCACCTTCCGACAATTTTGCTGGTGGGGTTCTGGTTGGTCTGTCAGTTTTCGGTTTAGTTCCTTTATTTGTTTCATCACGACGCTTGTCACCATTTGCTTTGGGCGGGGGACGACGCGTTGGACGTGGCTTGTCACCTTCACGAGGCTGACGGGCCTTACGCTTTTCTGCTGCTTTAGCTTTGCTTTCTTCTAGTTGCATTTTTGCGTGATCAGCGTGCTCTTTTTCGATTTGAGCATCCTGATTACCATCAAGATCGACACGGTACGCGCCTTCTTTGATGCTATGCAAATAACGCCAGCTGTTAGTGTAATGACGTAAGGTTGAACGTAACAGGGTTTTACTTACCCGCTCGTCATCTTCAAGTCGTTCAGCCAATTCCTGAAATATGCCAATTTTCAGCGGGCGGGCCTCGCCCTGGGTAGAAAAACAGTTAGGAAAACGCTCGGCAAGATAAGCGATGACTTCTTTGCTGTTAGAAAATTTCTCTGGTGCTTCCATTAAATTTAACGCTAGTTAGTAAAATTCCGAATTATCCGCATCATCCCAAGTTGCTAGCGTGTGGTCAACCCAATCCAGCAATTCGTCGTCCTCAATCTCTAATAAACTGCTATTTTGTTGCCATTGCTCCCATGTGTAGTGCAAAATTCGTTCAAGTCGCTCCGTTTCTATATCTTCATCAGCTTTGTCGTACATTGCATGAAGTATGAAATTTAAACGTTCTGCAGCCTCTTCCTGATCATCATGACGCTCGTCCATGTCACTGCTGGTTGCCAGTACCACATGTATATCAACATTGTCTTTCATAGTTGGGTCTCGATAAACGCGTCTACAATGCGTATTAAACCCTGTTCATCTTCTTCGCTAAAGCGCCCATACTTGGGGCTGTCTATGTCAAGTACCCCTAATAATGTATTATTGATAACAATAGGTATTACAATTTCTGAGTTTGAAGCCACGTCGCAGGCTATGTGCCCTGCGAATTCGTGAACATCGCTTATACGCTGCACGGTTTTTTCGGCCGCAGCGGTGCCGCAAACTCCCTGCCCCATGGCAATTCGAATACACGCCGGGCGCCCTTGAAATGGACCTAAAACTAACTGCTCTTCTTTATAAAGATAAAAGCCGGCCCAGTTTACGTCAGCTAACTCATTAAAAAGCAGCGCACTCAGATTGGCCATGTTTGCTATAGTGTCGGACTCTCCGCTTAACAAAGCCCGGCTCTGTTGTTCCAGCCGCTGATAAAACGCGTTTGACAAAGTTTTTCTCCGCTAAATATTTACTGAATTAATGTGAAGGTTGCATTCACCGTCGCCTCTAGCTGCTGCTGGCCTGGAAAGTTGTTACCAGCTGCATCATTCATTGCCATTGCGACACGGTTTTCTGGCATGGTATTGCCTGTGTACCCTTCACTTATATGTGTAACCTGGCCTATTTTCACACCAAGTTGACTCGCTAACAGCGCTGCCTTAGATTTTGCGTCACTTACCGCATTTATCAAGGCTTTTTCATACGCTTTTTGTGGATCTGAGGCGATAAGTTCAAATCGATTGATTTTTGTCACACCGCGTTTTAAAGCGCCATCAATGAGTCTGTCATATTCGTCAATTTTATTGTGCGTTATCGTAACCTCACGGCTCAATACATAGCCATTTTCTACCCGCCCCTCTGGACCTGACTCGTAGCGCTGGTGTAGGCGGATTTGCATAGACTGAATATTCTTTTCAGACACATTATGCTTTAACAAAAATTCGGTGAGCTGGGTAAGGTCATTTTGAAGCTGACTGTTTAATTTTGTTATTGTCAGTCCCTTTTGTTCCAGCACAAAAGTAACCGTAAAAGCATTAGGGACAATGGCGACGTTTCCGGTTCCGGTGACCTGAATAATATTTGTTTTTGATGACGAATCCTGCGCTAATGCTCCCGGAGCAATGATAAGTAACATCATGCATATTATAGTGCGTGCTTTCATAGGTTAATCCTGCAATTACTAATAGGTTAGACGTTACTATGGAAGTTCGCTGCTGAATTTAAGATGAACAAATTCAAAATAATAGTTAGCCGAAGAACCAATAGCTTACTGATATAGCCGCTATTATACCGGCTGCATCTGCCGCCAGGCAGCAAATCACGGCATGTCTTGCGTATTTTATCCCGACCGCCCCCAGATACACCGCCAGAACATAAAATGTGGTTTCGGTTGACCCTTGTAAAACTGAGGCCAACCGCCCCGCGAATGAATCTGCGCCCTGATACTGCATTGTTTCTATCATTAAGGCTCGGGCTCCGCTTCCTGATAGGGGCTTCATTAATGCAGTAGGCAATGCTTCAACAAATCGTGTATCGAAGCCCAGAAACGCAACGAGTGAGCTTACCCCCTGGGCCAGAGCATCTAACACGCCGCTTGCTCTTAGCATTCCAATTGCTATTAGCATAGCCAGCAAAAAAGGAATCAGCGATACCGCGACGTTGAATCCTTTTTTTGCTCCTTCAATAAATAAATCGTAGGTATTCAGCCCCTTGCGGTGCCCGCTTATCAGTACCACTACAATAAATGTCAGCAACAAAAAGTTTGCTGTTATCGACGATTGTTGCGCTAATTCTGTGGCCGCTAGTGTTGAAAAGTAGACGACGACAGCAGCGAGCATTGCAAACGCACCGGCTATATAAAGTAGCACTACCCGCTCGAATAGATTAATTTTTTGCACTAATGCGGTAATCAGCAGTCCACAAAGTGTTGAAGCACTTGTGGCAAGCAATATTGGAATAAATACATCGGTTGGTTGGGCGGCGCCCTGCTCTGCCCGGTACAAAAACACAGCAATAGGAAATAAGGTAACCGACGATGTATTGAGAACCAAAAACATAATTTGGCTATTGGAAATTATTGATTTTTCCGGGTTTAGGCTTTGCATATCTTGCATAGCTTTAATCCCGAACGGTGTCGCTGCGTTGTCCAGCCCCAGTATATTTGCTGACATATTCATAGTAATACTGCCTAACGCCGGATGATGAGCCGGAATATCGGGCATAATTCTACGTAATAAAGGTGATAATATACGGGCAAGTTTATCAACTAACCCCGAGCGTTCTGCAATCTCAAATATCCCCAGCCAAAAGGCCAATACGCCGATAAGACCCAGAGCAATGTCGACACTGAGCTGTGCCATGCTGGTAGTGGCGGCCATTACGGCTTCAAAACCTCCAACCGAGCCATGCCAAAAAGCCTGATAGCATGTCGTTGCAAAGGCAATAAGTATAAAAGAAAGCCAAATTCGGTGAATCATAACTGCTTGTAGAATCGATGTATTTTCGCAGTGTAACAAATCTGCTCCAATTTTCACGCATCTAATTCCTAAAAAGGCAACCATTACAGCTTGCCTTTGCCTATGCAACCTTATAGGCTTGCTTACTGTGATGCAACACCTGACACCTGCATACCGAGGAAGACGTAATGATAGCTGTGATTACTGGCGATCTTGTCAATTCAACTCAACTGAATAAACACGATTACCGAACTACCGTTGATGCATTAAAAAAATACCTGACCCAAATAGCGACCGAATATAGCGGAATTTTTGCTGTTTATCGGGGCGATGGTTTTCAGCTTGTCACAACGCAGTACAGTCAAATAGCCACCATTATGCTTAAAATAAAATTGTGGCTGGCAGCGGGTACCCAGGCACCGGTGATTCAGTGTGCACTGGCAGGCGCTTGCGGCATGGGTTCGATTGAAGGTGAGGATCCCGGAGAAAATACCGGTCCTGTCTATATACGGTCAGGACGAACGCTGGACACACTTCGCGGCGCACAGTTGTCAATTGAAATACAAGACAGCCAATATAATACTGCTCTTAAGGTACTATGTTCTCAGCAAAGTTATATTTTGAACCGGCTGACCGCCGGGCAATGTGAATTATTGTATCTGTATTTAGAGCAGCAATGCCCTACTCATCAGCAGTTAGCTTCTGCACTAGGGACATCAAGACAAAATATCAGTGAACGACTACGGGCCGCGGGTGCTGAGACCGTCACCGAATTTATTCATTTTACTAAAACCAGCTGTTGCGAAGTGCATAAGGGTTAACATGACACTACTATTGTTGCTAATAACAGCTCATCTGGTTGGAGACTTTTATCTGCAACCGGCCCACTGGATAGCAAACCGGCATGCCCGTAAGGCACGTTCGCCGGCATTGTATAAGCACATTTTAATTCACACAGTACTGGCAGCTTTGGCGATTTATTTTGCTGGCTTCAGCCTTACGCTTGTGGCCACTGGAGCCACTGTCTTGGCCCTGAGCCATGGCGTTATCGACTACTTCAAAGCAGGCCATACTTCTACCAAAGCGTTTGTTATCGACCAATGTGCACATTTTGCTATGATTTGTATACTGTGCGCCGTAATTTTTGATATTACTCTTACCCACTTAGTCAATAACCTGGCGTTGTTACGCCACCCTGATATTTTAATCTATATATTAGGGTATTTGTTGATCTTGCAGCCCGCCAGCATCTTTATTGCTCAGCTCTTAAAACAACACACTGCCCGCTTACAAGCTACAGACAGCCAAAGCTTAGGAAGCGCAGGGCGCTGGATAGGCTATGTCGAGCGGTTATTGGCGTTGTCGTTTGTACTGGTAGAACAATACACCGGTCTCGGTTTTCTGGTCGCGACAAAAACAGTATTCAGAGTCGGCGATTTATCAAAAACCAAAGACATGCGGCTCACCGAATACATGATGCTGGGCACGCTCGTTAGTTTTGCTACCGCGCTTATTACAGGCTGGGGTATAAAAATGGGGGTCGGATAGTTTTTTCGCTACGCATATTATAGCAACAAAAGCACAGCGCCTCGGCCCTGTGCTTTTTAAAATATTAACGGATAACTTTGGCCAGACTCGCCACACAATGGTCTATATTGCGGTCTTTGCAGGCATGGCCCATGAGGCCAATGCGCCATACCTTTGAGGCCAGTTCGCCAAGGCCTGCGCCAATTTCCAAATTAAACGAATTAAGTAGCTGTTGACGTGCTTTAGCATCGTCAACACCGTCAGGTATTTTCACCATATTTAACTGCGGCAGGCGATAAGCCGGGTCTACCGCAAACTCAATTCCAAGTGATTCCAGACCAGCGGATAACTTTTCATGGCCTTGCTGATGACGCTGCCAGGCATTCTGCAGCCCTTCCTCATGCAGTATCAGCAATGACTCATGCAGTGCGTACAAACTATTGACCGGAGCCGTGTGATGATAAGCTCGTTTGCCGCCCTTACCCCAGTAGCCAACAATCAAATTCATATCTAAAAACCAGCTTTGTACCGGCTTTTTTCTATTTTGAATCACTTCAACGGCGGCGGGACTGAACGAAACCGGCGATAAGCCCGGAACACAACTTAAGCATTTTTGTGAACCAGAATAAATAGCATCAACGCCCCAGCCGTCAACATCTACCTCTATCCCGCCTAATGAGGTTACCGCATCAACAATAGACAGGCAGTTGTACTGTCTGGCTAATGCGCACAATTGTTTAGCGTCATTGCGAACCCCGGTAGAGGTTTCGGCATGAACAAAAGCAAGAATTTTTGTATCTGGATGCGCTTTAAGGGTGTCTTCGACTTTTTGCGCACTGGTTTGCTGACCCCAGGCATCTTCAACCGTAATTGCCTGGCCACCGCAGCGTGTGACATTTTCGACCATACGCTGCCCAAAAACACCATTTATACACACCACCACTTTATCGCCAGGCTCGACCAGGTTGACAAAACAGGCTTCCATTCCAGCCGAACCTGGTGCCGATACCGGCATGGTAAGTGCGTTGTCTGTTTTAAAAGCATATTGCAACAGACTTTTAATCTCATCCATCAGGTCGATAAATAAGGGATCAAGGTGACCCAGTGTAGGGCGAGCCATTGCATTAAGTACACGAGGGCTAACATCGGAAGGCCCCGGCCCCATCAACGTACGTTCTGGCGGAATAAATGTAGCAGGAGAAGACATCACAAAACCTTGTTGTCAGGTAACTGGTGAAACCATTGTTACAACATGACCACAAAACCACAATGCTCTATACCCAATATTTCGCAGATGAATGCCGGCTAAATAGCAACCAACTTTTTGAATGCTTATTAAACAAACCCATATTTTTGTTTTAATCTGGAAAAATTGGGGAAACTGTCAAACTCATCGGAGTAGCCAGAGCATTATTGATTTCATAGACTTAGCTTGAAAAGTTTCTATTTGTTACACAAATTAAAAAAAAATGTACAATATTGATTATAATTTAAACGTTTTTGTTCTATTATTGCTATTCGCTTTATATTTGCATTAACTTCTCCCTTTGCAAAAGTTAGCGCACGGCTCAGCAATGAGCCATTCCCCTAGGCCCGGAACTCACGTTCCGGGCGTTTTTTATAGAGCAGCAAAATAAAAATACGACGTTGTCGCAAAAGGCCGGTAGTTGTCGCAAATGGCCGATAACATAGGTGTTCAGCTTAAGTCTTTGTGACTTTTCGCATCATTCCTTCTTGCATCGTTGATGCGACCAACTCTCCTTTTTGATTAAATATCTGACCTTTAACAATTCCGCGACTGTTGCCTGAAAAAGGACTTTCCATGGCGTATAATAGCCAGTCATTCAGATTGACCGGTTGGTGAAACCACATAGCGTGATCGATAGTCGCCATTCTCAACCCTTTATCAGATACCGCCATACCATGAGGCTGTAACGAGGTACTTAAAAAGTGATAATCAGAGGCGTACGCCAGAGTGGCCTGATGTAAACCCAGATCATTACTCATGGTATCGCGAACTTTTAACCACACATGCCGAAAGGGTTCGCGCTTTTTGGCCTGAAACGAATGCGCCGCGTCCACGGTTCGTATATCAATAGGCCGGTGATAACTTAACGCCTCTTGCATGCCTGTTGACAGGCGATCAAAGTTTTGTTCATAAAAGGTTATATCTGAATCTAATTCATCTGGACCAGGCACCTCTGGCATAGGCGCATACTGATGCTCCATGCCCTCTTCGGCAACTTGAAAAGAGGCCGTCATGTAGAAAATATTGCGGCCATCCTGTATCGCTTTAACCCGACGCGCCGAAAAGCTTCGACCGTCTCTGACCACCTCAACGTCATAGACCACGGGCTTTTTCGCATCACCGGGTAATAAAAAGTAGGTGTGAAAAGAATGAACAACACGGTCTGACTCAACAGTGCGGTAAGCAGCCGCCAGCGCCTGGCCCAAAACCTGACCTCCAAAAAGCGCCCGAAAACCTAAATCCCAACTTTGTCCCCGAAATAATCCTTTCTCTATGGATTCAAGCTCAAATAACGAGGACATTTTAACCTCAGACATGCTGGTTTACTCCGTTACAGGTTTAGCACGTGGATTACGCGGATAATAACGCTCCGGTAATTGCGCTTTGTGATCAAAAAAGCGGGTATCTTTGTAAGGTAATTTCATAAACCCTGAGATACCCAGGCCACTTATTTCAGGTACTGTGGCCACTAATTCTGCCAGTATATGCTCAAATCGTGTGGCCTGACTATGATCCAGCAACATGTAATAACTATGTATTTTCAAATGCGTCGGCAATGCTTCAAAGATAATACACCCGGTGTGATGAATCGTGTTGAGTTCTGCTAGTAGAGCCATCATTTTTTCGGGCAAGCGCAAAAGCTCGTCCGGGTCATCACCATCTTCAAAATACGAATGAGTACGACTGGTATCGTTTGAAATAGCGGTGGCTGATACTTCAAAAGGAATGATACATTCTGCCTGCGGCAAAAAAGGCGCCTCGGGGCTTGCTCTTTCTATGTGCAGGGTATCTTTAGCATTAAACATACAACACTTAAAAATACCATGGCGATGAATTGCCCGGCCTAAATTAATAACATTATTGACCGACTGCTCAAAAGCCGCTTTGTCTGAACTGTTATACAAATTCAGGCTTGAATCTACATAAATACCTTCAGGCTCCCACCGTATAGCAATTCCGCCTACCACCGGATACTTGCCCAAACGACCGATTGCCGCAATAAACGCCTTTTCGGTCTCGCCCATACCCATCAGATAATTTTTATAATAGCGTTCGAACTGGGCATCATTAAGGCCCTGCAGTTCATCTTCCCGAATATCCTGATGCTGGCGTAAAAATGATTTGCGAGAACTGTATACCACCGTTTCAATTTCTTTATGAATACTGCTTACCCAGGTGGGTATCATCGGCTGGTATAGCACCTGAGTTTCACCGGTGAAAACCATCTGCTTTAAAACATGTAAGTGGCTAAACAGATAATCAGCACCCTTGTGACGACGTTTAGGTTCATCACTGAGCATGTTGGCTAAAATCTCTGCCAAAAGTTTAGGTAACCCCAGCGCTAGCGGCGTAATAACTTTGGTTCCAAAGCGGCACGACTGCCCAGAAGCCAGAGCATAAATAGTGCTTGCCAGACCTTGTTCATCAAAACGGGGGGACGACATAGCGCCATTTAACTGATCCTCCCCAATAAAATATACATCGCCCAGGCGGGCATTCGTGTGATGCATATCGCCAGACATCAAATCCATAACATTGCCCGCGATAAACTGGCCGGTAGCATCAACCTGAGCAAAAACCGATGATCCCCAGTCAATTAATTGCAGGGTTTCCTGTTTAGTGTCCCACATAAGATTAGATGGTTTTATGTCGCCATGGACGATGGGTTTCGCCAGACCCTGATGGGTATTTGAACGCAGATGCAGCAACAGCTTTGCCAGTTGCACCGTCATTTTCACTATTACCCTGGCGGGTAGAGGCCCACGCCGTAAACTCACTTGCTCTAAATCTTCGCCCTTCGCTCGATGCATCATCAAAATAGCCTGATTGCGTATGCGCTGAAATTCAACTAATCCGGGCACTCTGGGATGATAGACCTGCGACAGCATATAAGCTTCATCTTCAAGCCGGTCCTGCACATGCTGGGGTAACGTAATACGAGAAAATTTAAACACGTAACGAGTGCCATCATCGGCAGTGCCGCTAAATACAAACCCAAAAGCGCCTTTACCAATTAAGCCGATATCGCGATAACCTGATTGCGCCAATTGGTCGATACACAGTGTGACCCAGTCTTTCAGCTTTTTGGCATCGGCATGGCTAAGCAGATAGATAGACTGTTCTTCGGGAATATAAAAGTGCCTAAGGGCGCTGGTTGAAGCTGTCATTAATTGTCTTTTTTACGCCATTGCAATGAGTATTCGGCCTGGGCACCTAAAAAGCCACACACCTCGCCCATAGCATCGGTTAAATTCTCATCAAGCTGAAATGCCGGGTTGATCACACATACGCCCGAACCAAACATACCCGCATCGTAAGTATTCTCGGCTACGGTCAGCTGTGCAGTGAAGCAGCTTTTTCCGGCATCGGCTATGGTTTCTATCATTGTCTGGCAGGCGTGCGCTTTGGTTTCTGCCCGTTCTGATAATAGCGGATACCACACAACTATTTGAGCATTCGCCCAGCGCCGCAATACTTTTTTTACGGTATCAGAAACCTGATCATATTCCTGAATCTGTTCATATGGAGGGTCAATAAGCACCGCCCCCCGATTAGGCGTTGGCGGTGTCATCGCGATAAGTCCCTGCAGGCCGTCTCGATGATGCACCGCAACCTGCCCCTCACCATGGCTTGAAACACAATATTGGAGCGAATCGATTTCCGCAGGGTGAAGCTCCATAAGGTGCGCTTTATCCTGTGCTCTTATGGCTTGGCATAGAAGCCTTGGAGAGCCCGGATAAATATTTTCTTGCCAAATAGGCTGATTGACGTGCAAATACTGGTTTAATAGCGAACTGTGAGCAGTTACTCCCTGCAGCGGTGTCATACCGCTTAGATATTCTTTGTTTTGCTGCGAAAAGTCTGAGTTTAGCGGATATTCTCCGGCCCCGGCGTGGGTGTCAAATAAAACAAAGGGCTTGGCTTTACGCTTGAGATGAGTGATAACACCTAGCCAGGCCAGATGTTTAAGAATATCAGCATGATTACCAGCGTGAAATGCGTGACGATAGCTAAGCACGTAAAACCTTGAATATAAGAAAACAATTGTTTTATTTTACCTGCGTAGAAGCAATTTAAACAGAGGGGAACGTAAACACGGGGAAATTTAAGGTTCGCAATACAATAGAGAAAAGCTTGGTGGGCTGCCTCACAAACAAAAAAAGGGCAGTCACTGCCCTTTTTTTGTTTGTTCCAATGCCCTGACAAAGATGCACCTAGCGAAGATGCGCCAGCATTGCCGAAGGATTCATAAGGTAATGGCACCAAAGGTTGTTAAATTTGACCATAGTAGCACCATCTATAATACGATGATCGCCAGACCAGTTTACCTGCATAATATTATGCGCTTCGATATTTCCGGTATCACTAAAGCGAGGTAGCTGCTGAGTTTTACCCAGGGCAACAATTGCTGCTTCAGGCTTGTTAATAACCGGTGTCGCGGTAATACCCCCTAGCGCCCCAATATTAGAGATGCTGATAGTGCCGCCTTTCAAATCATCCCCACTGAGTTTACCTTCCCGGGCCTTGTCAATAATGGTGTGCATTTGCTCAGCAATTTCAAACAAACTCAGGTTTTGCACTTGCTTGATATTAGGCACCAACAAGCCAATTTTTGAATCAACAGCGAAACCAATATTGTGATCGTCAAAATAGCTTAGCTCAGAGGCATCATCATTTAACTGGCTGTTAATAATTGGGAATTCTTTAAGCGCAAGCGACAGTGCTTTTACAAAAAACGGCATAAAGCTAAGTTTAACGCCCTGCTCTGCAAACACAGGTTTAAGCTGACTACGAAGTGCCATCAACGCATCCATTCTTAATTCGTCACTAACAGTGAAGTGAGGAATAGTCTGAACTGAAGCACTCATTTGCTTAGCCATAGCGGCGCGTATACCTTTAACAGGCTCTACCCGTACGCCACCAGCCGACGTGCTTTTACTTTGCGTTGCTACTGCAGGCTGTTCACCTTTTGACGCTGACTGCTGCTTAGCGGTCGCCTCTTTTTGTTCTGTCTGTCGAACATCCTGCTTAAGTATCCGGCCTTTTTTGCCCGACCCCGATACCTGAGTTAAATCGATATTATGTTCACGGGCAATACGCCGAACTGCCGGGCTGGCAAGAACTTTACCCGGAATTTCAACCGGAGGTTCAAAGTCGCCGTCTGGCCATTTACTATTATCAGGTTTGCTTATGCCGGTTCCGGCCTGACTTGTAGTCGGCGTACTGTTTGGCACAGACAAAGTGGCATCCGGTTCGCCGCTGCCTGAATCGCTGCTATCTGACACGGCTTCCCCTTGCTCGCCTTCAATAGCCAGCGAGAACAAGGGTTCGTGTACTTTTGCAATATCACCTTGCTGGTAATACAGTTCGTTCACCGTACCCGCATGTTTGGCAGGAATCTCAACCACAGCTTTATCGGTCATAACCTCAACAACGGGCTGATCTTCTTCAATCGTATCGCCCTGCTGAACATGCCACTTCACAATCTCGCACTCTACTATGCCTTCACCGATGTCAGGCAAAATAAAATCTTCAATGGACTTGTTGCTGGTCGACTTATTATTGGTCGTGTCGGGGGTATCTGTTGTACTGGATTCCTGCGGCTTTTCCGTACTGACTGCTTCCTGCTTACTATCGGCAGCGTTCGACTCACTGGTTTCGCCGTCAATTTGCATGGCAAATAACGGCTCGTGAACTTTAGCAATATCACCGGTTTTGTAATGCAGCTTAAGCACTTTACCAGCATGCATAGCAGGAATCTGGACGGTAGCTTTGTCCGTCATAACTTCTGCCACGGGCTGATCTTCTTCAATAAGATCGCCTTCTGCTACCAGCCATTCCAACAGTTCGCATTCAACAATACCTTCGCCTATGTCAGGTAAAATAAATTCGGTCGTCATCATCTACCCTTAGTACTTCAGTGTACGCTTAATGGCTTCGTAAGTTTTGTACTGGTCTGGCATGTACTCTTTTTCATGGGCAAGAGGATATGGCGTATCCAGACCACAAACCCGGGCAACCGGTGCTTCAAGATACAAAAAGCACTGGTCCTGAATGGTCGCCGCAATTTCACTGGCAAAACCACCGGTAAGAGGCGCTTCATGGTTAATCAGCAAACGGCCGGTTTTCATAACCGACTCAGCGACCGTTTGTGCATCCCATGGTGAAATTGAACGAAGATCAACAATTTCACAGGACACTCCATCTTCTAAGGCCATATCTGCTGCTTGCTGGAGGATTTCTATCTGAGCGCCCCAGCCCAACAATGTGATGTCACTGCCTTCCTGAACAATATCAGCTTTGCCTAATGGTAGCTCGTAATCTTCTTCGGGTACGTCACTCACCGAAGCTCGATATAAACGCTTAGGCTCCATAAACAGTACAGGGTTGTCATCACGAATAGAGGCCAGCAGCAGACCTTTAGCCTGATACGGATTGCGCGGAACTACAATCTTTAAACCCGGGCAATGGGCAAAAAATGCTTCGGGAGACTGACTGTGATATAAACCGCCCGCTATTCCACCGCCATAAGGGGTTCGGATAGTCAACGTGCCACACGAAAACTGACCACCCGAACGATAACGAAACTTGGCCGTTTCATTCACAATCTGATCAAATGCCGGAAAAATGTAATCGGCAAACTGGATTTCAGCAATAGGTACAGAACCTTGCGAAGCCAGGCCGTTAGCAAAACCAATAATGCCTTGTTCAGTTAAAGGTGTATTAAAGCAGCGCCCCTTACCAAACTTTTCCTGAAGATTACTGGTGGCACGAAAAACGCCACCAAAATGACCTACGTCTTCGCCAAATACCATTGCGCGCTCGTCTTCTTCCATTACGGTAACCAGCGCGTTATTAATTGCCTGCAATAAATTCATCTTTGCCATTACTTTGATCTCCCGGCTGTTTTTGGATAGGCCTTCGGGTACTTCTCGATATGGTCTTTTAATTCATCTACTTGCTTTTGTAGGTGCGCAGGCACTTTATCGTAAACGTCTGACACAATATCTTCTATTGGGTTAACCGGAACTTTCTCGGCTTCTTTAAGAGCGCTTAACACTTCTTTACGGGTTTCATCCACCAGCGTTTTGTTCGCCTGTTCGTCATACCAGCCTTTATGTTGAAGCCATTTGGCCATGCGCTGGATAGGATCTTTCAAACGCCATTTGTCTTCTTCGTCACGCGAACGATAACCGGTAGGATCGTCTGAGGTTGAGTGGGCCGCCAAACGATAGGTCATTGCTTCAATTAATATGGGGCAGCGCTCTTCTAAGGCGAGTTCGCGGGCTTTCAATGTAGCGGCATACACCGCTAATGGGTCGTTACCGTCAACTCGGATGGTTTTAACGCCGTAACCCAAACCGCGCGAGGCAATACCATCACCTGCGAATTGTTCTTCTGCAGGGGTAGAAATGGCATACCCGTTATTACGACAAAAGAAGATAACCGGGCACTTCAATACAGCGGCCATATTCAGGCCCGCATGAAAATCACCTTCAGACGCGGCACCTTCACCAAAATAACAAATAGTGACAGCATCCTGTCCTGCCATTTTCTGGCCATATGCATATCCTGCTGCCTGAGGTATCTGAGTACCAAGCGGCGATGAGATAGTCATAAAGTTTAGGGGTTTATCACCATAGTGAATTGGCATCTGACGACCCTTATTCGGGTCTTTTTGATTGCTGAACATCTGGTTCATAAACTGTGACGTGGTATACCCACGGTAAGCCAGCGCGCCCTGCTCCCGGTATTGGGACATAATCATGTCCTGAGGTTGTAACGCAGCAGCGCTACCTACAGCGGCGGCTTCTTCGCCGGTAGAGGCCAGATAAAAACTAATCCGGCCCTGGCGCTGGGCCCCAACCATGCGCTCATCTAACACCCGGATATATTCCATAGTGTCATACATTTTACGAGCTGTTTCCTGATCGATATCAGGTTCTTGCGCCTGTTCATGCAGGGTGCCGTCAGGCTTGAGGATTTGCAGCATAGGTATATCAATCAGGCCATTTTCAATAATATGCACCTGATGGGTGGTATCTACCTGTGCCAGATGGTTTCTGTCTTGCACTGTGAATCCCTCTTGTTATAGGAAGGTTAAAACCTTTTACCGAATTGTGACTATGCTAGTTCATGTGCCCTTAAGACACCTTGCTATTTTGGGGTTGTCACTGCATTCAAATGCAATACTTGTCCGCTCAACAGCAAAAAATGCAGGACATATATCCTACTGGTTAACATTAAATTAAAGCTATAGGGTTTTTTGCATAACAATTCTACACTATTTTATCTGATTGCCGTTTACCAGGGTATAAGTAACAATTACCTGTTACAGGCCGATTATGGAGGCTTTTTCATCATACGTTCAGTTTCAGGCTGCTATGATAAGATCAATAGTGATCATCGCTAAAAGGTAATCCTGTGCGAGAATGAACCTGAACTTAGCAAAATCAGTGTTTAAGAAAGCCGGTATTTAAGAGATTTCATCGTTTAAGAATTTGTTTGAAAAAAGGGTGTGCAGTTGATTAATAAAATGTTGTTTAATGTCACCACGTGTTTTGCTTTGGTCTTCACCACCCACGGTTTTGCTCAAAGCTCTGCTGATTTAAAACCGGTTTCTGTAAACAAAGAGGCGCAGCTTAATGTGCAACCACGAGACGCTTCTGGTGCATATACTAATAACCCGTCTTCTTCTCAGTTAGCTCAGCAGTCACAGATTTTCATTGTACAATTTGACGCTCTGCCTGTAACCCGTCACGCTTTGTTAAACACTCACGGCCCAAAGAATAGTTTTGCAACCCGTGTTCAAAGCCAGGATGGCCCTCGTTTCAATTCGCAGACAGCGACCAGTCTGGCGTATAAGTATCAGCTTGAAAATCAACAGTCGCAGTGGCTAAGTGCTATGGAGCAAGCAGCCGGCCCATTAAAGGTACTTACTCACTATTATTACGCTTTTAACGGGGTTGCCATCGAGGCGACCTCAGCACAAGTGCAACAACTGCGAAAATTAAGCATTGTTAAACACATCGAAGCCGATACCCGGCGTTCGCTTAATACCGACACGGGCCCGGTTTTGGTCGGTGCCCCTACCGTATGGAATGGTGATGCCAGCCCAGCGGGGCTGCCCAATCTTGGCGAAGGGCTGACTATTGCGGTACTGGATACCGGTATAAACACTGACCACCCTTCGTTTGCCGATATCGGAGGAGACGGATACAACCATAACAACCCCTTAGGATCGGGTAATTATCTGGGCGACTGCCGAAGTGGTTTTGCGTCACTGTGCAACGACAAACTAATTGGTGTGGTCAGCTACCCTGAAATTACCAACACCTATAACGACAGCGATATATTTCCGCCAGACTTACCCGAAAATGGCGAAGACTATAATGGTCACGGTTCTCACGTTGCCGCCACAGCGGCGGGCAATATTTTATATGACGTAGCAGAAGTATTTCCGGACGGAGGCAGTGAGTCTAGTTCAGGCATAGAGTCTGGTTTCATCTATGACCGGATATCGGGCGTTGCTCCCCATGCCAATATTGTTTCGTATCAGGTTTGTCTGCCCGGTGAAACCGATGACACATACAATGGCTGTTACGATTCGGCTATTGTGAAGGCTATCGATGATGCTGTGGCTTCAGGAGTGGTTGATATTATTAACTTCTCAATTTCCGGCGGTGGAGACCCTTGGACCGGCGCCGTGAACGAAGCGTGGCTAAATGCCCACGGCGCCGGGGTCTTTACCACCCATTCGGCCAGCAATGAGGGACCTGCCAGTTATACCACAGAAAAACATGCACCATGGCTTACCGTTGTTGGTGCCAGTACTCATGGCCGGTTAATCGATTATGAAAAACAAATTACTGACTTTACGGGCGGGGTGACGCCCCTTGCGCCTATCACCGGTTCTAGTAATACCGGTGCGCTTACAGCACCTATTATTTATGCTGCACAGGTTGCCAATCCTAACGATCCTGGTGGCGATCCGGCACAATGTCTGGAGCCTTACCCAGAAGGCACATTTAATGGTGAAATTGTCGTTTGCGATCGGGGCGATATTGCCCGAATTCAAAAGGCAAAAAATGTCGCCGCTGGCGGTGCAAAAGGGTTTGTTCTGGCCAACGTTGCCGAGGGTGCAGATAACCTTGCTAACGACACGTATGTTATTCCTGGCATCCATATTTTAAGCGCTGACGCCACACGTTTACGCAATTGGCTGGCCACCGGCAGTAATCATCAGGCTACTATCACCGCTGCGACAGGGGGTATCACCATTGATAAGACCCAGGCCGATATTGTTGCCGACTTTTCATCACGCGGGCCAAACTCTTCGGTTAGCACACTGACCCCCCACCTTAGTGCGCCTGGGGTCGATATTTTCGCCGCTTTTGCTGACCAGCAATACGGCCATGATGAAACCGGGCCCTCGCCCGCTGACTACTCTTATTTGTCTGGTACTTCTATGGCCAGTCCGTTTGTGGCAGGCGCGGCGGCGTTAGTTGCAAACGCGCACAGTAACTGGAGCGTAGACGAAATTCGTTCTGCGTTGATGCTTACGGCTAACTCAGCGCTGACTAAAGACAACGGGCAGAACATCGCTGACTGGTTTGATATGGGCGCCGGGCGTATACAGGTAGATGCAGCAATTCAAAGTTCGCTGATTATGAACGAGACTACTACCGCGTATCGGCAGGCTAATCCGGCGCAAGGCGGAGAACCGCGCGCTTTAAATACTCCTGCGGTGGTCGATACAAATTGTTTCAATACCTGTAGCTGGACACGCACCGTTACCGCTACCGCTGACGGTAGCTGGAATCTGCAGGCCCAAAAGTTAACGGACAGGTTTGATGTTAGTGTTTCTCCCCAACAGTTTGAACTGCAACAAGGTCAAACTCAGCAGCTGACCATTACTATGGATGTTAGTCAGCTTCGAAGCAATGAATGGGGGTTTGGGGCGATAAACTTTAGTGCCAGCCAGGGACCCGACCTGCACATGCCGGTGGTGGCTTTCGCCAGTAATGGAACCGTGCCCGATGCTATAACGCTGGATGCACACCGAAACTACGACAGCTTTTTGTTAAAAGATATCTTCACGATCGAAATACAAGATTTTGTGGCGACCTCTTATGGCCTGGTTCCAGCCGTTTTAGTAAATGAGCAGGTGGCCGTCGACTCCGACAACCGGTCAGTGTTTGATAGCCTAGAAGATGGTATTGCCATTCGCGCCATTGAGATTTTTGAAAATGACAAGCGACTTGTGATTGAAATCCTTGACTCAACCGCCTCTGACTTAGATTTGTTTTTAGTTCGGGATGCCAACAACAACGGTATTGCCGAAGAGAGCGAACTGGTCGGCGAGAGCACATCTTTTGATGCCACCGAATATATTAGCCTGAGTTATCCGCAACCGGGGCAGTATTTTGTGATTGTACAAAACTATCAGGGCTCTGGCGCGGCTACCGATGACTTTACACTAAGCTATGCGCGTATTGATAGTACCGAACGCGATAACCTTACCATTGAAGGACCCGCCAGTGCTGCCGCCATGGCTGAGTTTGATTTAAGATTGCAGTGGGCAATTCCGGGGGCGCAAACCGGTGAGCGTTATTATGGCGCATTTGAACTGGGTAGCAGCGCTGATGAATCAGATAATATTGGTCTTACCGAAGTTGACTGGGTGCGTCAGCAAGATGATGTATATCTTGGCTCTCCAGACGCTGGCCGGGTTGAGCCGGGCGATCAGGCAACCTTTAGTGTCAATGTTATTACCAATGACACAAATCGTGATCGTCATTATGAGATTAACGTTGAGTTACCTGACACTCTGCAATTAAACCCCGATTCGGTAGGCAATGGTGCGACTGTGTCAGGTAATGCTTTGTTTTGGGAAGTGTTTCAGCCTGCAATAGAGCGCCCCAATCAGTTACTGGCTCTGTCATTGTCTCATACTGACAATCAATGCGCGGTTGACGGTGACAAACTAAATAATTCCGACACATTCGCCACCCGCTATACGCTAAATGATGATGAACAGTACGCAGCCTTTGCTGTGGATATGACCTATTTGGGCGAGCCGGTAAATCAGCTTGTGGTGGCGCGCAATGGCTTCGTCAGTTTTGACGATACATTAACTCAACAACAGTTACATGCGACAAAATTTCCCGATATAGCCTTGCCTAATGCCGTATTAGCGCCTTATTGGGCTTCGCTGTCGGTCGACTCTCAAAGCCAGGTGACAGTGTCTCAATCTGCCTCTGGAGACGTTCTGATTAATTGGGCGCAATTGCTTACCCGCTCAAAAGAAAGAGTGTCCATGCAACTGTTCATTCGTGCTGTTGACACGCCAAATCGCCCGAGATTTGTTATGCATTACAGCCAACTACCGGATGAGCAAGAAGGCTACACAGGCTTTGAAGACTCGAACGGCATCAATGGCTATAACCTGAACTTACAGCAAGCCGGTATTACAGAGCGATCCAGCGTGTGTTTTTATCCAGTTTTGTCGACTTCAGCAGCCATTGACTCGGCAAACCCTCAGGTGGTGGCGGGCATTACATTTTCTGCACAGGTAGCTAACTCAGCGCCACCAGGGCCATTCAACATACAGGTAGTGTCTGAGGTTACTAACATCGAAGGCACGCGCAGCGAACAAGCTGCTTTGTATACTGGCTTGCAGGTAGAAAGTGTTCCGGTAGTGCGTATCAATAACGCCCAAAGTGGTTTTGCGGTTACTGCCGGGCAATCGGTTAATATCAGCGCGACGGCTACCGATGCCAATGATGATAATATCCGCTACCGCTGGGTTGCAGAAGCAGGCAGTCCGTTGCAATTGACCAACCCTGATGCACAAACAGTTAGAGTATCCACCGCTTCAAGCGCCACTGCCGGTCAGTATCAGCTTACTGTAACCGCCTCTGATCCGTTTGGTAATCAGGCATCGGCGACCACCACGGTTACAGTACGTGCCGAAAGTGCCCGTGATTCATCAGGCGGTGGCTCGGGGGGTAGCATAAACCGTACTATATTGCTGGCTTTGCTAATAATGGCGGGTTGGCGCCGGCTTTTACGGCGTACCGTCTGACCTTGGGCTTGACGTCCATTTTGGTAAAGGCAGTACCAAAAGTTAACGCTGAGATTAATCAGCCTTAAGGCAAAATGCAGGGCCAACGGGTGTGTAAGAGGAAGGTTTGTCAATAGGTTGTGCCAGCAATGAATGGCGCAATCGCGGGCTTAGCAGATGCTCGAGTTGGTCTGGCTCTGTGATGTTATGGTCCAGCCACTGCTGCAGACTGTTGTCGTCAGTGCTCAACATAAGAGGACTCGCCTTAGTATGAATATTTTTTAGCTTAGAATGAGGCGCCAGAGTCACCACCGAACATGAATGTTCGGTAAAGGCCTGCCCAGTAGCATCAACGCCCTGCCATATGCGGTACAGGCCTCCTAAGGCTAGCTGTGAATCTTCAGCTACCTGCATATCATGATAGTGCTTTTTGTTACCCGCCAGACCACTCACTATTTGAGTTTCGCCAAATCCGCACGCCGGAATAACACAACGCTGCTGTCGATACGAATGATAGCCTGCGCTTCGTGGCGTATTTAGCTTATCGTAACGGGTATTAAACGACGTGTACCTTGATGGTACAAAACGAACGCCCTGTTCTGTATGTTGCTTATCTAGCAATAACCACCAGATTGCATTTTTCATAATACGCTGGCCCGACGTATCTTCGAAGATTATTGATACCCGGTCTGTCGCTTTGATAAACCTTGAAAAGCGCATACCATCCTCGGGCCAAAGGCTAATATCAAGCTGGTCGCACAAAGCGCGTACACCCATTGAGTCAGTAATATTTAATCGTCCGCACATAAACTCACCTTAATCAGACCTCACCTTAATTGGATCTCATCTTAATCAGATATCACCTTAGTTATTTTCATGCTAAGGGTTGGTCAAATCATGCACTTCAGATTCGTCGGTTTCATAATGAAGACCTGCATGGCGGGTTAATGATTCGGGTAACCGCTTACTTGGCTGAACCCCCATATTTCTGAACTGCTCTACCTGTTTGACCAGATTCCCGCGACCGTTCGATAATTTGTTAAAAGCCCCATCAAAATGCTTCTGTGATGTTTCTATGGTTTTACCCAGTTTATCCATGTCGCTCACAAAACCGGTAAATTTGTCATACAAACGTGCGGCTTTTTCAGCAATTTTCTGAGCATTCTCATTTTGATATTCATATTGCCAGATATTATTGATGGTACGTAGTGCCACCAGCAAATTGGTCGGGCTTACCAGCATAATATTGTGATTCAGCGCTGTGGTCACCAGCTCCGGGTCGTGCTCTATAGCCAGTAAAAATGCCGGCTCTATAGGAATAAACAACAGCACATAGTCCAGGGTGCGCAGAGCTTCTAGTTCCTGATAATCCTTTGCTCCCAGCCCCTTAATGTGGCCCCGTATCGAATTAACATGTTCTTTCAAATACTGCTGTTGCATGGCGTTATCATCGGTATTGAAATACCTTTCATAGGCCGACAAACTGACCTTTGAATCAATGATCACGTCTTTGTCGTCAGGTAAATGCACGACCACATCAGGCTGCTGCAACTTACCGGCACGTGAACGCGCTGAAACCTGCGTTTCAAACTCGTGGCCTTCACGTAACCCCGACTCTTTTAAAATGCGTTCAAGCACGACTTCGCCCCAGTTGCCCTGTTTTTTATTGTCGCCTTTAAGGGCCATGGTTAACGCTGAGGCTTCCTGAGTAATTTGTTGATTAAGCGCTTTAAGCGATAAGATTTCGGTTTTAAGAGACGCCCGCTCCTGTCCCTCGCGGGTGTATTGTTCGCTTACCTGTCGTTTAAAGCCATCAATTTGCTCTTTAAGCGGCGTCAGTAAAGTGTCTAGGTTACGCTGACTGTGGCGGCTAAATGCTTCACTTTTCTCACTGAAGATTTTATTCGCCAGATTTTCAAACTGGGTTTGCAAACGCTGTTCGGCATCTTGCAGCATTTGCAGTTGTTCCTCTTTGGCTTTTTGAGCTTCGGTAAAGCTGGCTGTCTGCGATTGAAAACGGGCGTCAAGCGCTGCCAGTTCGTTTTGTTGCTCACGGTAGTTGTGTTGTAATTCGCGGTGTTCATGCTCAAGGCGCACCAATTGCGCGGCTTTTTGTGTCAACTCGCCCAGCGTGGTTTGTGCGCTATACAGTTTTTCCTGATATCGATTAGCCGAATCCTGACTGTCTTCTAACTGATGCTGTAATTGTTCGGCGGTATAATCACTGCGTTGTTGCAGCAAGGTGTAATTGTGTTCAAGCTGTTGTATCTTCTTTTGACTTTGGCGACGCTGCACCACAATACCTACCAGGATGCCTGCTAAGGCGACGCCCACCAGAGCTGCCACCATCCACGTCTGAAGCTGTTCCATTTCCTACTACCTCAATTCCAAACAAAAACGGGCACCTGCAGGTACCCGTATTCTAAGTGATGAGTTTAATACTTATTTTTTACTCATAATATTATCCAGCTCTTCAATTTTGGCTTTCCAAATTGCAGGGCCGGTTTTGTGTGCATTGGCACCTGTGCTATCCACCGCGACTGTTACTGGCATATCTTCTACATCAAACTCGTAGATGGCTTCCATACCTAAGTCTTCAAACGCCACAACACGAGATTTTTTGATGGCTTTTGACACCAGATACGCTGCGCCGCCTACGGCCATCAAATAAACCGCTTTGTGCTTAGCGATAGAGTCAACTGTAGCAGGGCCCCGTTCAGCCTTGCCAATCATGCCAATAAGGCCCGTTTTCTCTAACATCATGTCGGTGAATTTGTCCATGCGCGTAGCGGTGGTTGGTCCTGCCGGACCGACCACTTCATCACCCACAGCATCCACCGGGCCTACGTAGTAAATAAACCGGTTCGTCAGATCAACACCCTCTGGCAAACCTTCACCATTTTCCATCATGGTTTGAATACGTTTGTGTGCCGCATCGCGACCGGTCAGCATTTTGCCTGACAACAACACTGTTTCACCCACTTTCCAGTCAAGAATATCGTCTTTAGTTATCTCATCTAAATTCACGCGGCGGGTGTTCTCGCCCACTTCCCAGGTAACTTCAGGCCACTCTTCAAGCTTCGGCGGATTGAGCTCTGCCGGGCCACTGCCATCTAAATGAAAATGCGCATGACGGGTAGCCGCGCAGTTAGGAATAAGTGCCACTGGCTTGGAAGCCGCGTGGGTAGGTACTGATTTAATTTTCACATCGACGACCGTAGTTAAACCGCCCAGTCCCTGAGCGCCGATGCCTAGCCCATTTACTTTGTCAAACAGCTCTAAACGCAGCTTTTCATCAGTAGTCTGAGCGCCTCTGTCGGCCAGCTCCTGAATATCAACCGGGTCCATCAGACTTTCTTTGGCCAGTACCGCGGCTTTTTCGGCCGTGCCACCAATGCCTATGCCTAACATCCCTGGCGGGCACCAGCCAGCGCCCATTGTGGGGAGTGTTTTCAACACCCATTCCACTATATCGTCGCTGGGGTTAAGCATAACCATTTTAGATTTATTTTCAGAACCGCCACCTTTAGCTGCGATCATCACTTCGACCTGTTCACCAGCAACCATATCAATATGCACTACCGCAGGGGTATTGTCTTTAGTGTTGGTTCTGGCGCCGGCCGGATCAGCAACAATCGATGCCCGCAACGGGTTGTCGCTGTTTAAATAAGCACGGCGGGTTCCTTCATTAACCATTTCTTGTACGGTTAAGTCAGTTTTATCCCAGCTTACGCCCATTCCAATTTTAACAAAACAGGTCACAATGCCGGTGTCCTGACACAAAGGACGTTTGCCCTCGGCCGACATTCTTGAGTTGATAAGAATTTGCGCCATGGCATCTTTTGCGGCCTGGCTCTTTTCTTTAAGGTAAGCCTTTTCAACGGCTTTTACGTAATCGAGAGGGTGATAATAAGAAATAAACTGCAGTGCATCTTCGATACTATCGATAAAGTCCTGTTGACGAATAACGGTCATGGCGTCCTCTTAAAACTTGCCTTTGGGTGGTGTGTAGGGGTTAAAAATCCGTATACTAGCGCATCTGCGGAACTGGCACCATCGAAAAGCGTGACTGCTCTAAACCTATCCAGCGTGGTACACAGTTAGTCGTGGTGTCGGTAAACATATTTAAATCTTTGTGCATTATTTTTAAAAACAGGTAGTCGTCGTCCTATGTCACAGCCTAAAACTGACTTTTCACTTTTTATTGATATTGTCGCACTGCCAGATGGCCAGAACATTCAGCAATTTTTTTCTAAGATTCAACACCAAAGTTGGTCAATGTTGCTCGATAGCGCGAATAGCACAGCAGGACGCTATCACATTATGCTTTGGCAACCAGAAACCCTTATTACCGCCAAAGATGGCAAGGTATGGGTCGAAAAACCTGCCCTGAATGAGAAAACCGAAAGCGCCCTTACCCCGCTGGCCTGTGTCGATGAGATGATGCAGCAACGCTTTTCCCAGCAGGCAGATAACTGTAATAAACCTGAACTTTATAAAGCCCTGCCGTTTGTGGTAGGCGCCGCGGGCATATGTGGCTATGATTTGGGACGTTATTACGAACAGTTGCCAGATAATAATAAGTACAGCTACAAATGTCCGGATATGGCCATCGGTCTTTTTACTCAGTCATTGATTGCCGATACGCACACCAATACCGTATACCATTGCCGGCTAAGCCAGCATGCAGTGCTTGCAGAACAATCTGTGTGGCTGGCATCATCAACTCAAAAGGATGTGTTTAAGCTTACCAGCGGCTGGTCTTCTAATCTGACCCAAACAGAGTATACGGCAGCGCTTGAGCAAATTCATCGCTTTATAGTGGCTGGCGATTGTTATCAGATAAACATGGCCCAGCGATTTAAAGCCGCCTATACCGGCTGCGAATGGCAGGCGTACACCGCGTTGACAGAAGCAAACAATACGCCGTTTAGTGCCTTTATTCGCTTGCCCGAAAGCTGCATATTAAGTATCTCTCCCGAGCGATTTATTAGTGTAAACAACGGCAAAGTTCAAACCAAGCCAATAAAAGGAACCCGCCCACGCTTTAGTAACGCTGAACAGGACGCGAAAAGCGCGGCGCAGTTACAAAGTGCAGAAAAAGATCGGGCCGAAAATCTTATGATTGTTGATTTGCTGCGTAACGATTTAAGCAAACACTGCCAGCCTTTTTCGGTCAAAGTCCCGCATTTATTCGCGTTAGAATCTTATAAGGCGGTGCATCATTTAGTGAGCACCGTTGAAGGACAGCTTAATGTTGGGGCCAGCCCCTTAGATTTACTCGCCGGTGCTTTTCCGGGGGGCTCGATTACCGGGGCTCCCAAAATCAGGGCAATGGAAATTATCGAACAGCTCGAGCCCGATCGGCGCAATGTGTATTGCGGCAGCATAATGTACTATGGCATAAAGCGCGATATGGACTCCAGCATTACCATAAGAACACTGTTAGCCGAGGATAACCATCTGTATTGCTGGGCTGGCGGTGGAATTGTCTTAGACTCTGAAGCGGTATCGGAATACCAGGAGACGCTAGACAAAGTATCGCGCATTTTACCTGCACTGGAGCAGCTGTCATGAACCGACGTGAGTTTTTGACCCGTTTTCATCATCTACGTCAGGTAACCTTAGAACCCGACTTTCCACTGGCAAAACCAGGTCGCGACGCTGCGGTACTCATTCCGCTGCTTGAATATCCCGATGGTTTACACGTTTTGTTGACTGAGCGAGCGCACCACTTACGTCATCATCCCGGTCAAATCAGCTTTCCCGGGGGCGGCTTTGAACCACAAGACTCCTCATTGTTTGAAACCGCCCAACGCGAAGCCATGGAAGAGGTAGGCGTTCCCCCTGAGCAGGTTGAAGTAATAGGCGCTCTGCCACTGTATCGAACTATCAGCGGCTACCAGATAACCCCGGTGGTAGCTTTTGTTTCGCCCAACTTCACCTACGATATCGACCCTAACGAAGTAGCCAGCGTGTTTGATGTGCCATTAGCACACCTGATGAATAAGCAAAACCATCTGATACATCATACGTCCAGCCTGAACACACGCTTTCCCATCTACTTTATACCCTGGCAAAAACGGATGATTTGGGGGGCCACAGCCGCCATATTGCGCAACCTGTCCCATCACATTGCGCCCGCAGGGTAGCAAGATTTATTTACATTTGATTAGCTTTTCTTATCATCCGATTAGCAATTTTGTATTGTAGTTCTGGCGTGGTACAGGCAAGATCGTATTATAACAGGCAAGGATCTTATTGGGTTTATGATTAGTGTTTTTGATATGTTCAGCATTGGTATTGGTCCTTCCAGTTCTCATACTGTAGGTCCGATGCGCGCTGCTGCCGAATTTGTCGGCGAACTTGACCAGCAAAATATATTGGAAGACGTTACCGGTATCAAGGTAGCGTTGTTTGGCTCATTAGGTCAGACCGGCAAAGGCCACGGTACTGGCAAAGCGGTTATCTTAGGTTTGCTGGGGGAGGCTCCCGAATCAATAGACGTTGATTGCATCGAGACCTGGCTTGAGCAAATTGACTCAAGTCAGCGTCTTGCTCTAAACGGCAGACATGAAGTTCGTTTTCCAAACAAAGATGCGATTGTTTTTCATCGTCGTAAGAGTTTGCCCCGCCATGCTAACGCTCTGACCTTTTATGTTTACAAGGGCAAAGAGCTGCTGCGCGAGCAAACCTATTACAGCATTGGCGGCGGCTTTATAATTAAAGATGAAGACTTCGAGGCCACCAAAGCGAATGCGATGTCGATGCAGGCCCAGGTGCCCTACCCGTTCAAATCGGCTGAAGCGCTTATGGAGCTGTGTAAAAATAATGGAATGCGCATTTCTTCACTCATGCTCAAAAATGAAGGGGTTCACAGCCCTGAGCACGAAGTAAAAGACCGTTTGTACGAAATTTGGCAGGCTATGAAAGCGTGCGTACAACGGGGCATCGAAAGCGAAGGTATTTTACCGGGCGGGCTTAAGGTGGTACGCCGGGCCCCAGGCCTATATCGTCGTTTGCAAACTGAAAATAGCACCGACCCCATGCAAACTATGGACTGGGTTAATTTATTTGCCTTAGCGGTAAACGAAGAAAACGCCGCGGGTGGCCGGGTGGTTACTGCACCAACCAATGGCGCGGCGGGGATATTGCCTGCGGTTCTGCATTATTTTGATAAATTTATTCGGCCGGTAGATACAGAAACTGCCGCCCGTTTTTTACTGACCGCCGGGGCCATTGGTATTTTGTATAAAGAAAATGCCTCTATAAGTGGTGCTGAAGTTGGTTGTCAGGGCGAAGTGGGGGTGGCTTGTTCAATGGCGGCCGGTGCACTTACTGAAATTATGGGTGGTACCGTTTTAGCGGTAGAAAATGCGGCTGAGATTGGCATGGAGCATAACCTGGGGCTTACCTGCGATCCGGTAGGCGGCCTGGTACAGGTTCCCTGTATTGAACGTAATGCTATGGGCGCGATAAAAGCCATCAATGCTTCACGCCTGGCTATGCGCGGTAGCGGCGATCATAAGGTATCATTAGATAAAGTTATCAAAACCATGCGTGATACCGGTAACGATATGAAAACCAAATATAAAGAGACCGCCCGGGGCGGTCTTGCGGTTAATATTATCGAGTGCTGATAGCAGGTTAGCCTAAGTATAGCGTAATGCTACTTTACCGGTAGCGTTACGCCCTTAAACATCTTTTCTACCTCATCATTATTTTTAAGCATCATGGCTTTTTCGACTTTATCTTTGGTCAGATGCGGGGCAAATCGCTCAATAAAGTCATACATATAACTACGCAAAAACGACCCTTTCCTGAACCCGATTTTGGTCGTGCTGTAATCAAATAAATGACTGGCATCAATTTTAACCAGGTCATCATCGAGCTCTTCGTTTACTGCCATAGAAGCAATAACCCCAATTCCCACGCCCAAACGAACATAGGTTTTTATTACATCTGCATCGGTGGCGGTAAAAACAATTTTTGGGTTCAGACCGGCTTGTTCAAACGCATGATCCAGCTGTGAGCGGCCGGTAAAGCCGAACACATAGGTAACAAGCGGATACTTTGCAATATCGCTGATTTCAATGGAGCCTTTTTTAGACAATGGGTGGTCTTTGTTGACTATGACACTACGATTCCAGTGATAGCACGGCAGCATTACCAGGTCGTTGTATAAATGCAATGCTTCGGTGGCTATGGCAAAGTCCGCTTCGCCTTTGGCTGCCAAATCAGAGATTTGCGAGGGTGTCCCCTGGTGCATATGCAATGATACCCGTGGATATTTATTCATAAATCCCTGAATAACATCGGGCAGAGCATAACGTGCCTGAGTATGGGTAGTAGCAATATTCAGTTTGCCCTGATCAGGCAAAGTATGCTCACGCGCAACCGATTTTATGCTTTCAACCTTGGCCAGAATTTGACGGGCTATGGTGATAACATCCTGACCGGCGTCGGTTACATGGGTAAGATGTTTACCGCTGCGACCAAAAATTTGCACGCCCAGTTCGTCCTCAAGCATACGCACTTGCTTACTAATACCCGGTTGTGATGTGAACAAGCTTTCTGCGGTCGCAGAGACATTAAGATTATTGTTAACTACTTCTACAATATAACGAAGTTGTTGTAATTTCATGGTGGGAGAACCCTTCCCGGCTGGCGCAAATGAATTGGTATGCTGTTGTTATAACGAAAACCGGCCCGTATTTCTATAGTCATTTTAGTTATAAAGATACGCGGATTAAAAAAAGCAGGCATATTGCGCTATTTTATAACATACTCACAGTTGCACTTTTTGATGTTCAAAAGATATTACCCTATGACTGAAAACCCCAATCCCCCTTTGCATAATATTGATTTTTCGTCGGTGCTGGCTGCCGCTGTTCACGACATGAAAAACTCACTCTGTTTGCTTATTCAGTCTATTGAACAATTAAGTGAAACCCTTGAGGAACATAATCCACAGGCGAATGCCCAGGTTGCCAGCGTGCACTATGAGGCTACCCGGCTGAATACGTCATTAATGCAATTGTTGTCTTTGTATCGAACCCAACTTGATAATCTGCCCGTTGCTGTTGACGAGTGTTTTATCGCCGATTTGCTTGAAGATGTAATGGGTGCAGTACAACTGTACAAGCAACATAAAGCGTTCAGTGTGCAGATAAATTGCGACGAGCAATTAAGCTGGTATTTAGATAAAGAGTTGGTGTATATGCTGATAAATGACGCAATCATTAACGCGCTTCGATACGGAAAGCAATATATTACCGTCTCTGCTTTTGTAAAAGACGAGGAACTGGTAATCAAGGTTGAAGATGACGGCGAGGGCTACCCTCCCCACATGTTAAAGCAATCACAAACCAAATTGGCTGAATTTACCCTGAGTCAGGGCCGCACCGGCTTAGGCATTTTTTTCGCGCGGCTAATTGCTGGCGCCCATACCCGGGGACAAAAGCAAGGCTCAATAAGCCTGAGCAACGGCGGCGCATATTCGGGCAGTGTATTTGAAGTAAAAATACCGTAAACTCTGCCGTTAATTGTATTATCAGTTGTCTGGCCTTGCAGATAAGGCAAAGCGGTAACAAAAGCGAACGGAACTACTCATGTTTACCATAATAATAATACTGATTGTTGTTCTTATTATAGTCGCAATCTTTATCAATGCATTTCAGCAACACAGAGCCAAAGTAGATGCAGAGCGTCGTGCCGAGCTTGCCAAACAGAAAACCATTATAGATGAAACCGAAAATGTGTTGTTAGCGGCGACTCATATGCCGGTTTCGGGTCGTTTGCTACAAATTATGCAAATTCGGGTGGCCAACGCACTAAAAACCATACAAGAGTCAAAATCAGGCGGCCCGGATATCAAGCAGCGCGTATTAGAAGCCGACAGTCGCGTAAATAACGCCGATCCTGAGTCTGTACCCCCAAATGATTTTACGCTACCTGATAACGATAAAATGATTATTCAATTTATTCAGGCTGTTAAGAAGCTGCGTATTTTACTTCGTTCTGAACATTCTCGCGGCAAGGTGAACTCGCGAATTTATACAGAAGAAGACAAAGCCCTTGAGCGTTTACAGCTTAGAATAAACGTTGAAACGTTGATCAAGCGCGGCCGCAATGCCATGCAGTCAAATATGATGGGTTCGGGTCGCCAGTATTTTGAAAAAGCGGTCACTGCCTTAGAAAATCAGCCCCAGACCGATGACTACATAGAAAACCGGTTAACATCACTTAAACAGTGGCTTAGCGAAATCCAGGCGAACCTTAAGAGTGTGAATGCACAAGATCGCGCTAAGCGCCAGGAGGCAGAGCGCGATGAACTGGATGAGCTGTTTGCGCCTAAGAAAAAATGGTAAACACCCCAACCCTACCCTTTCTTAACTAACGCTGCCATTTAGTCAGGCATTGTTCCCACAGTGCCTGACCTGCCACCGACATAGTACTGCGCGCGGCTTTGATTATTCCTACCTGCCTGACCATATCAGAGTCGGCTAAAGGTACACACACTAGATTATTGCGGCGCATCTGGGGTTTGCAGAGTTGCGGCATGACCGACACGCCCAATTGTTGGGCAATCAATTGCCCTACCGAACCTAGCTGGCCGGTTTCAGCGACAATTTTTAACTGTCCGTGTTTTGCAGTGCATTGCTCGGTCCACTTACGCACCGCCGAGCCACGATTCATGGCAATAAACGGGCTTTGCAATAACTGTGAAAAGGTGACGGAGGACGCTTTAGCAAGCGGATGCTGCGGGTAAAGCACAGCCATAAAGGCATCATCAAAAAGTGGCTCAAAATAAAAACCTTCGCAATTTTCAGGTTTAAACGTAAAACCAAGTTCAGAACGTCCGGAGGCTACAGCCTGTAAGGTTTCTTCCATTACCACATCTAAAATGCTCAGCCGGATATTGGCATAATGGGTATGATAGTTTGCCAGTATTTCAGGCAGGTACGACTCGGCAAATGAGGGCATGGCAGCAATAGTCAGCCGCCCTTGTTTGACCGCAAATAAATTTTGTATTTCATCAAACGTATCATCCCATTCATCAACCAGCCTTCTGGCGCGCGGCAGCAATATTCTACCTTCAGGTGTAAGTTGCACTCTGCGGGTACTGCGTGAAAATACCTTACCGCCTAATTGCTCTTCCATTTTTTTTATTGCACTGGAGAGCGCCGGTTGTGTTAAATGAAGTTTTTCTGCGGCTTCAGCAAAGGTAGCCGAATCAGCCACCCGAATGAATGCCAGCATATTTCGGTAAGATATTGCCATGATTGATAAATTTAATTTATTAATATTGATATAAAATTAATTTTACAAAAAATTATCTCTCGATGATACTCATGTATGTATTTGAAACAAACAGGAGCACCAAATGTCGGGTTTCGATAAAGTCGTTACCAGCTATGCTGAAGCGATGAAAGGGTTAAGCGATAATATGACTATCATCGCGGGCGGTTTTGGTTTGTGTGGCATACCAGAAGGGTTGATTAACCAGATAAAATCCATGGGCACCACAGGTCTTACCGTAGTCTCAAACAATTGTGGGGTTGATGGATTTGGTTTAGGCGTGCTGCTTGAAGATAAGCAAATTCGCAAAATGATCTCATCTTATGTAGGCGAAAATGCCCTGTTTGAAAAGCAGTTACTTGCTAACGAGCTGGAAGTTGAGCTTACTCCCCAGGGCACACTGGCTGAAAAAATGCGCGCCGGCGGAGCGGGTATTCCGGGTTTTTATACTGCCACCGGTTACGGTACTCCCGTAGGCGAAGGCAAAGATGTTAAACATTTTGACGGTCGTCCGTATATTCTTGAACCGTCAATAACGGGCGACTTTGCCATTGTTAAAGCTTACAAAGCTGACCGTTTCGGTAATTGTATTTACCGCCATACTGCCCGGAATTTTAACCCGATGGCTGCAACTGCCGGTAAAATTACGGTAGTTGAAGTAGAAGAAATTGTAGAACCCGGCGAATTAGATCCGGCTCATATTCATACCCCAGGCATTTATGTCGATCGCATTATCAAAGGAACCTTTGAAAAACGCATCGAACGTAAGGTTCTGGCAAAGGAGGAGCGTTAACATGGCACTTTCCCGAGACCAAATTGCTATGCGGGTGGCGCAGGAATTCAAAGACGGTGATTATGTCAATTTAGGTATTGGTATTCCCACGTTGGCGGCAAACTTTGTACCTGAGGGAATTGAGGTAATGTTGCAGTCTGAAAACGGGTTGTTAGGCATGGGCCGCTACCCGACCGAAGACGAGGTTGATGCCGATATGATCAACGCCGGAAAAGAGACAGTAACTGCCATTAATGGCGCCTCTATTTTTGATTCGGCTGAAAGCTTTGCAATGATTCGTGGGGGGCACGTTGATTTCACAGTATTAGGGGCTTTTGAGGTTGACGTAAACGGTAACATTGCCAGTTGGATGATTCCTGGCAAGTTAGTGAAAGGCATGGGTGGCGCCATGGACCTGGTGGCCGGGGCGAAAAATATTATTGTTACCATGACTCATGCCGACAAACACGGAAATTCTAAGCTATTACCTGCCTGTAAGTTACCGCTCACCGGCGTAAACTGTATCACGCGCATTATTACCGATTTGGCTGTTTTGGAAGTCAAAGATGGCGCATTTCATTTGCAGGAGCGCGCCCCAGGCGTATCGGTTGAAGAAATTAAGGAAAAAACCGCCGGTAAGCTAGTGGTACCTGATAATGTAAGTGAAATGTCCGTGTAATTTGGACTGTTTTTAGCGACCGGAGCTTCTGGTCGCTTTCATTCATCCCACGCTTGGTAGATAATGCCCTTATTGTCCTTTAAGGGGTTGTCCATTGTTAGTCAGAGATCTTCCTGTAAATCATAAAATTATTAATAAGCTGGAAACAAAAGGGTTTGAAACCCTGACTGAAATTCAGCAAAAAGCCATGTTACCGGCCATTAGCGGTAAAGATATTATTGCGTCGTCACAAACTGGCTCAGGCAAGACACTGGCATTTCTGATACCCGCCATCAACCGACTGCTTACCGAAAAAGCCCTAACCCGCAAAGATCCCCGCGTAGTGATTCTGGCCCCTACCCGGGAGCTAGCTAAACAGGTATTTACCGAAGCCAAAAATCTGACCACTGGGCTAAATCTGCCCTGCGCTTTGGTGGTGGGCGGTGAAAATTACAATAATCAGGTAAAAGTACTGCGTAAAAACCCCGCTATTGTGGTGGGCACTGCAGGCCGTATCGCTGATCATTTGCTAGATAAGACCTTTTTTTTAAACGGTTTAGAACTTCTTATATTTGATGAAGCTGACCGTATGCTTGATTTAGGTTTTGTGGCTCAGTTGAATATGATCAATCAGTTTGCTGATCATCGTAAACGCCAAACTATGCTGTTTTCAGCTACATTGGATAACATTGAACTCACCCACTTAAGCAAAAGTTTGCTTAAAGCGCCGGTGCGTATCACCGTTGGCCAGTCGACGGCCGCACATCAGGACATCAGTGAAAACTTATACTTTGCTGATAATATTGACCATAAAGACGCGTTACTTCAGCAGTGTATTGGTGAGCACGATTACAATCAGGCAATTGTGTTTACCGCCACCCGTGAAGACACAGACCGAATCAGCGATATGCTGAATAAGCAACATCTTGAAGCAATTGCTTTACGTGGCGATTTACCGCAAAACCAGCGAGCCCAGATTATGAGTGAGTTTAGTCGGGGGCAGCATAGCATTCTGGTAACTACCGATGTGGCTTCCCGGGGGTTGGATCTATTAAAGGTTGGGCTGGTGATAAACTACGACATGCCTAAACAATCAGATGAGTATATTCACCGTATTGGCCGCACTGGTCGTGCTGGTCAAAAAGGTCAGGCGGTTTCATTTGTGGGTCCTCGTGACTGGTTAAGCTACGAAGCTGTAAAAGCTCATCTTGACTACCCGTTAGATTGTAATGCGCATTCTGAGTTGCCGGCTCGCTTTTATGGTATTAAGCCAAAACCACCTTCTCCAGCATTTGATAAAAACGCATCGTCGTCTGCAAAAAATAAGGATGCTGGGCATCACGCGGGCAAACCTGCGAAGAAACGTGTCGATACTACGTCTGGTTCAGATGCAGGTCATAAACCTATCATGCGTAAAAAACGCAATACAATGCCTGATACCGATGATGATTAGATAGAGCAAGAGTGATTTTAATCTGAATAAGCCTGAGGTTGTTTGTCAGGGTTTTTTGGTTGGAACAACTTGAAAAGTCCGGCTGATGTAATAAATTGGTGGGTGTCCACTATTAGATTCGGGGATAATATATTTAAATTTTAAGCGCCCCAATTTATGGCTGTCTCTTATATTTTCTGTCCGATAGAGTACAGTTTTTTCCGTTCTTGCCTCTTAAATTATCAAAAAACAGCCAATCTGTTGAATATATTAATTTCAGTGCATTAATAGTTTTTTTGCCAACTTTTAAACAAATTTTGAAGGCAAGCTGACCCTTTTAATGCGTTAGCAACTACGCAGGTGTGGGTGTCCACTAAAATAGATGGGCGTCCGATAAAGTACTGTTTTGCTAACTTTCCAATCAAATTTTGAAAGCAAACTGACCCTTTTAATGCGTTAGCAACTACGCAGGTGTGTGGGTGTCCACTAAAATAGATGGGTGTCCGATAAAGCACCTCCGATAAAGTACCGCTCGTCAGTAGCACCTGGGTAGTATCGTTCTCGCACAAAGATAGTAAGGAACTTGTTCTGTAACAGATACCTTCAGTATGGAGTCGAAAAACTTCTTAGAATTTTTACAATTAGGCTTAAGTATCTTGCAAGTGATTGCTATTATTGATGTTATAGGTCTCTACACTCAGACAAAGGTAATAAAATGCGCATTTGGTTTGGCTTAGCTATTGTTCCGATGTTGGTAGCGTGTCAACAGCAAGAAACTCCGGTAGTTCAAAAAAAGCCCCGAAGTGAAATGGTCACGCAATCGGCTTTGCAAAATGTTCGTTTTACTGAGGTAGCAGAGCTGCCATATACTAAGCCTGATAAACGTTTAAGTTACGGCCCCAGCGCCCTACAGTTTGTGGAGCTGTGGCTACCTAAAGCTGACCCTCGTTCTGCTCCCCAGGTAATTTTTGTACACGGGGGCTGCTGGTTAAATCAATATGATTTAAAGCACACCTATCCGGCTGCCACTGCTCTCCAAAAGCGCGGCTATGCCGTGTGGTCGGTAGAATATCGACGAACCGGAGATCCAGGCGGGGGGTGGCCCGGCAGTTTGAATGATATTGTTGAGGCTATTGAATTTATTCAGACGCAGAACCAATATCTTGGAAACAGACAAAGTGTCAACTTAGTCGGCCATTCGGCCGGTGGGCATTTAGCCTTACTGGCAAACGGACAACTGATAACACCGGTTGACAGGCTCATTGGTTTGGCGCCTATTGTTGACATAGAAGCGTATGCTAAGGGTAGCAATAGCTGTCAGGCGGCAACATCTGACTTTATGGGGGGCACACCCGAGCAGTTACCCCACCAGTACAGGGAGGCGAATCCAATAAATTTCTCATATGATACTCAGGTCACGATTTTAGCCGGCGAAAAAGATACCCTTGTACCGCTAACGACTCCCCCTCTTCCCACTGGCAAATTCAGCGTAATTGAAGGTGCAGGCCATTTTGATTGGGTACATCCTGATTCTGTGGCGTTCTCATATTTTGTCGATTCACTAAAAAGTAATTAATTTTATGCAGTTAAACGAAGTCAAACAACTTGATAAAAACGATCCTCTTGCCAGTAAGCGTGCTGAGTTTGCGCTTCCTCCTAACACACTTTATTTAGATGGCAACTCATTAGGTGCTTTGCCGAAATCCAGTGCAAAAAGGATAAAAGAGGTAGTGAGTCAACAATGGGGAAACGACCTTATAAGCTCATGGAATAAGCATCACTGGATTGATCTTCCAATTCAAACCGGCGAAAAGATTGCACCGTTGATTGGTGCTAAGTCGGGTCAGGTTATTGTCTGTGATTCTATTTCGGTTAACTTATTTAAGCTCTTAACCGCTGCATTAAATATTCAAACTGGTCGAAATGTTGTTGTATCTGAACAAGGGAACTTCCCTACCGATCTCTATATGGTTCAGGGTATAGAAGCATTATTGGGCAGACAACGCTGCTCTTTAAACATGGTGAGTACCGTTGATATAGAAAGTGCACTGACTGATGACGTTGCTGTACTTATGCTAACTCATGTCAACTTTAAAAGTGGCCGAATCCACGATATGAAGCGTCTGACAAAACTGGCACACGACAAAGGTATTTTAGTTTTGTGGGATCTGGCCCACAGTGCCGGAGCTTTACCTGTATCAATGGACGAGTGTGAAGCTGACTTTGCGGTAGGCTGCGGATATAAGTATTTAAATGGAGGCCCCGGAGCGCCCGCATTTTTGTACGTAGCACACAGACACCTCGATAGCATTCAGCAGCCATTAAGCGGCTGGATGGGACATGCTAATCCATTTCAATTAACAGAAACATATCAGCCAGCAGCGGGCATCAAACAATTTTTAACCGGTACGCCATCGGTAATTGCAATGGCTTCATTAGATGCTGCTTTGGACATTTTTGAAAATATAAATATGCAGCAGATACGTGAAAAATCGGTCGGACTGACACAGTGCTTTTTAGCATTAAAAGATCAATATTCTGAATTGAAGGCGATGAAGTTAATTTCACCGGAAGATGTAAACATCAGAGGGAGTCAGCTATCGTTTTCACACGATGCTGCTTACCCTATCTGTCAGGCGTTGATAGATAATGGGGTGGTCCCTGACTTCAGAGCGCCCAATATCATTCGGTTTGGTTTTACGCCCCTATATTTAGCCTATGAAGATATATTTAATGCCATTGAAGTTTTGAACAAAGTAATCACCGAGAAATTGTATCTCAACGAGAAATATCAACAAAGAGCCGCGGTTACCTAGTTTTTATCGATTTATAACTCGCCTACAAGTACCGTAGACTTTTCCTGAGTCATAGATTTTTTACAGGTAGAGCCGTCAAACCTACGTTTTTAATGCGGCAAATTATAAATAACTTTAAAAGCATCCTGTTACCGTAAAGATGTTGGTATAGCCCCCTTACGGTAACAGAAACAATGGAACAGTTTTAGCCTATTTAACTAGCAGCTATAGAGAGTAAACCCTATTTTTATTTCTTTCATAAACTACGTTAAGATAGCAAGTCGGAGATAGTTGATAAGACGTTACATTTTATCATGCGTCGACTTTATCCAATTGTGATGACGTTTCTCGTCTTCGTAATGTTTAGTGACTTGAGTTTTTTCTTCTACGCTGAGTGAATCAACTTCCAATGCTTCTTCGTAAGCTTTCACGGTTAATTTTTCATTCGCACTCATGGCTTTCAAAATTGCTTTATCGCCCATTAAGTCGGCAATAATAACCTTGCCTTCCGTAAGCACACGTTTTGCATCAGGTCCATCTACCTTATCTTCGCTTCGAGCCTGTAACAGGCGATTCAATGCATCGGTATGAGAAAGGTGATCCCCTCGAAATTGCGATAATTTATCAGCGATACTTTTATCGTCGAGGCGTTTAATGGCCTCTTCATAGGCTTCGATAGCATCAAAATCCAGTTCACAAAGTTTCTTTAACGTTTTTGCACCCTTATCCATTGTAATATCCTTGTATGTGGTGATTAATATCTCATGCAAGAGCTCTTACAACTTTTAACTCCTGTACCATTCATAATTATGAATTTATCGATTAGATCACCGAAAGATAAAACTTCATATCCGTACGACACTTATTCCAAAGTGGACACTCACATCTTCGCCATATACCGAACTTCTTCCAATATTGGCATAAGCTATATTTATTAAGACTCGACTATTTCACCATAGACACCCACAACCTGTCTTTGTGGACAGTAGCCGGCAGGTCGCTATCAGGGCATGATATTATTCTTTTTAACCCGT